>CAVRRI010000023.1:0-211108 GCA_963723525.1 uncultured Alphaproteobacteria bacterium | reverse complement strand
AGGCGAAGCCATGCCTCCTGAAGCCATGCCTCCTCCAGCTCTCACCATCATTCCAGGGACTGATTGATGCCGACTCTCACCACCGTTCCAGGGACTGAGTGATGCGGATCACGATCAGCCCCGATGAACAGCGTTGAGCCCGAGCAAGCACGAAGTCCGCAAGAGGAACGAGGGCAGACACAAAACCGGGCAAGCAGGTCTCGGTGCAGCTCGCCTCCATCCTGATGCCGATGCCGCTCTCCGAGCGCCGCAGGGAATAGGCGGCCCTTCTGAGGAGGCGGAAGACGGATGTGGTTCTCCGGGCATGTGGAAGGCGAGCAGGGTCTGAAGCTGTTCGAGCATGCCAGGGCCCTCAACCTGGAAGGCATCGTCTCGAAACGAGTAGAGTCGCGATATCGATCCGGACCGTCTCGGGATTGGTGGAAGATCAAGAACCCGGAATACGAGAGGCGGTAAGGGAGGTGCGTCGTGAGAATTCGTGGATGCGGACGTCAGACCATTGGCGGGAGCCGAAACCCCCGAACGAAGACTGCATCGCGTTCGACGGCCCAGGACGCGGGCGGAGGTCAGCGTGTGTACGTCGAACATTTGATCTTGAGCCATTCCGGTCGCGGGCCAGACCGATAACGGCTCTCGGCTTTCTTGGACACGATCCCTTCCAGGCCCTGGGCGCAGGCGTGCCGAAACAGGGCCTCGCCCTGGGAGCCCGCGACATGGCCCGAGAACAGCAG
The DNA here is from genome assembly GCA_963723525.1 of uncultured Alphaproteobacteria bacterium. Classification (GTDB taxonomy): domain Bacteria; phylum Pseudomonadota; class Alphaproteobacteria; order Rhizobiales; family Beijerinckiaceae; genus Microvirga. Next base: position 210,377 of record CAVRRI010000023.1, on the reverse strand, counting down.
AGCATCTACCTGCCCGTCGATGAGAGCAGCCAGTTGCGCGCGGCGCGCGTGGAGCGGCAAGGACACCAGATAGGAGCCGTCCAAGCCGAGCAGGTCGAACGTCATCAAGCAGGCATCCCGGCAGCCGCGCTTCGACCGCAGCGCATGGAAATCCGGATGACCGTCGTCGCGCAGGCACACGGCCTCGCCGTCAAGCACCAGCCGCTCTACGGGGAGCGCGCGAATGGCCTTCATGATCCTCGGAAAGCTCACGGCCCAGTTCAGGCCATTGCGGGTCCAGAGGCGCACCCCCTCGCCCTCCTTGCGGGCGATGATGCGGTAGCCGTCATACTTGAGTTCGTGAATCCACTCGGGGCCGGTCGGCACCTTGGTGGCCAAGGTCGGCAGACAGGGTCGGATGAAGCCCGCAGGCGAACGCCGGGCGGTACGCATGCTCCACTGAGCCATACCGGATTCGATTCACTCGGGCCGCTTCGGTTCCCACGGGACGAGGGCAGCGTGTTGGGTGGGGAATCCGGCTCTGGTCCCGCAACGGGATCAATTGGGCAACTCAGTTTCCGATGATCGTCGATGCCATCCGTCGCCTCCCGATAGACCGGGCGCTCCTCGATTGAGAGGCCGTCTGCCTGAGGCCCGACGGGCATCCAGACCTCCATGCGCTCCGGTTGCGCCAAGCTTGCCGCGAAGCCCGCCTGATGGCCTTCGACCTTCTGGGCTTGGAGGGATCGTCTCTGATGTCGATGCCGCTCTACGAGCGCCGTAGGCGATTGGCGACCCTCCTGAAGCAGGCAGAGGACGGTCTGTGGTTTTCCGGGCATGTCGAAGGCGAGCCGGTCTGAAGCTGTTCGAGCATGCCAGAGCCCTCTACCTGGAAGGCATCGTCTCGAAACGAATAGAGTCGCGGTACCGATCCGGGCCGTCTCGGGATTGGTGGAAGATCAAGAACCCGGATTACGAGAGGCGGTGAGGGTCCCCGCCTCCGGCCGTTCGCGACTCTAAGAGCGCATGGCCAACAGCGAGGTGACCTCGGCAGGTGCCTGATTTCCGAGAGCGTATCCCTCAATCGCGGTCGCCACACGGTCTGCTGCGGCGATGAGAACGCTGTCCAGGTGGTGGATATATCGGCTCGTTGTCGTCCCGGCGGCGTGCCCAATGAGGGCCGCGATGGTCGGCTCGCTGAACCCGAGGTCGCCTGCCATAGAGGCGTAACTATGCCTCAACGTGTGCGGCGTCACGGATGAGAGACCCGCTCTCTTTATCAACCGCTCGAAGCCGCCTTGGAGCCCGCCATACGGCCCGGGACCTCGAATGGCGGGCAGCACGTAGTCACAGGCCGGGCGGCGGTTCGCGCCGTCTAGCAAGCGCCAGACGGGACTTCCGATGGGCCGCACGGAAGCACCTTCCTTGGTCTCTTCGAGCCGGAAGCAATGTCCTCGCTTTATCGACCTCGCTCCAGCGCAACCGCTCGATCTCGCGAAGACGGCAGCCCGTCAGCAGCAGCAACCAGACGCCGAGCACCGCCTGCGGGGTTTCGCCCTGCTCGCTGGCGTGCACGAGAGCCTGGCCCAAGCGCCCGGTATTCGTCCGGCGTCAGCCGCCTTGCGCGGCGCTGATCGGCGGGCCGGGCAACGCCACGGGCGGGATTGGTCGCGATGATACCCTCGGACACCGCATAGCTCAGGATGCCGCCGAGGAGGCCGGTGGTCCTGGACGCCGCGCCGAGGCCGCCTTCGACGATAACCTTTCCACGTAATTTGACGCTCTTCGCCGTCGCGGCGGTCTTACCCGAGGCGACGTCACGCAGGAAGCGGTTCACGTCCGCCGTCGTCAGGTCTTTCACGAGTCGGCGTCCGAGCAGCTTCACGATGTGATGTTCGATCCGGCCTCTGTCGCCGTAAAGCGTGGAGGCTTTCTTCGGCCGCCCCTTCTTGCCGCGAATGAGCCCGCGTTCGGCCGCTTCGAGGTATTGCTGGCACAGGTCCTTGACCGTCATCGCGCTGCGGTCCGTGGCCCGCTCCTCGGCTGGATCCCCGCCCTTGGCGACGCGGCCGAGGAGGGCGCGGGCTTCCCGGCGGGCCTCCTCCGTCGTGAGGCGGCCGTGCGAACCCCGATGGTCACGCGCCGCGTGCGGCCGCCCGACCGGTACTGGATCAGATACGAGCGAGCGCCCGAGGCGAAGATCCGCACGCCGAAGCCCGGCAGTTCGCTGCACCACAGGAATGTGTCGCGACCCTTCGGCGAGGCGGCCTCGACGATCCGTTTCGTCAGCTTCGGCACGGGCACCTCCTGCGGAAGCACAGCGGAAGCAAGGCACGGGAAACTCCGGGAACCACGCGGGAATTACGTATGTATGCCGTGATCCCGCTGCCACACGTAAAAACTAAGATAGACCAAGCCTTTGGGATAGATGGGAAACCACCGGGAACGACCGGGAACCACTTACCCGACGCCTTGAATAGGTTATGGTCGATACAAGGGTCGAGGCGGCCGGCCTCCCGCCGGCGGTCGCCGATCACGCTCGGAGACTGCCATGCGCCGCCCTGTCATCATGTTGCTTTTCGCGGCCTCGTGCTGGGCCGCGTCCGCGCAGGCGGCGACGCCGCCCAAGCAGCCCGAGAAGGGGCCGGGCGGCTCGGATTATGTCGCCTCGCAGGTCGCAAAGCGCGCGGTCGGCACGGCGAGCGCCGCCACCTACGTCTTCCACGCCGCCGGGAACGCCGCGGCGCCGCGGCCGGTCGTCGTCCTGTTCCATTCCTGGGGAGCGGCGAACCCGCAGCTCTACGGCGGCTGGATCGAGCATCTCGCCCGCCGCGGCAACCTCGTGCTCTTCCCGCGTTTCCAGGAGGTGAACCGCTCGAAGCCGGCCGATGCGACGGCGCTCGCCGGCACTCTGATCAAGGAGGCGCTCGCCGCACTGGCGGACGACCAGGAGGCGAGGCCCGATCGGAAACGCATCGCCTATCTCGGTCACGTGGCGGGGGCGGCGATCGCCCTCAACCTCGCGGCCGGCGCCGGGCAGGACGGGCTGCCCGAGCCCAGGCTGATCCTTGCGGCCATGCCGGGCGGCATCACCGCCGATCCGAAGGCGCGGGGCATCGTCCTCGCGGACCTTTCGGCGATCCCGGCCTCCACGCTTCTGATCACCATGAACGGGGACCGCGACTATCTGCCGATCGACCGTCACGTCCGCCGGATCCTGAAGGAGACGGCGGCGATCCCGGCGAACCGCAAGCTCTTCATGCGGGTCGGCTCCGACGATCACGGCTTTCCGACGACGAACGCGACGCCGGCTTCGCCCGGCTCGCCGAAGGCGGATTACGACGCGGCCGCCATCAAGGTGCCCCCGGACCCGCCGAAGGACCCGAAGCAGAAGAGCACCTGGCGCTGGAGCGCCGACATGGCGCTCTCCGGCGAGCAGACGATCCTTTCGGCGCAGCTCGCCGCGAACGCCACGGATACGCTCGACTTTCTCGCTTATTGGAAGACGTTCGATCTCGCCCTCGATGCCGCCTTCGCCGGCAGGGACGCGGCGGCCCTGAAGGCCGATCCGCGTCTCGTCGACATGGGAACCTGGAGCGACGGCTGGCCGGTCCGCCGGCTCTCCGCGGAAATTCCGAAGGTGGAAGCCCCGAAAGCGGGGGAGCCGCCGAAGACCCAGGCGGACGGCCGGCCCCGGACCAATTGAGACCCGCCAACGCTTTCTTCACGCCGCAGGAGCACGCTCGGCACCCCTGAGGGTGTTGCCGAAGCGGAGCCGGCCGAGAATGCGCGTCGATCTTCTGGCCGGAACCGGCTATAGCGCCTGCACCATGCCGGCCTCCGTGCCCACCATCCTGGTCTTCGATTCGGGCCTCGGCGGCCTGACGGTCTTGTCCGAAGCGCAGAAGGTCCGACCGGACGCCCGGTTCGTCTACGCCGCGGACGTGGCGGGTTTTCCCTACGGCCGCCTGAGCGAGGAGACCCTGGTCGGCCGGGTCCTCGCCGTAATGGGACGCCTCATCGCCCTCCACGCGCCCGATCTCGCGGTCGTGGCCTGCAACACGGCCTCGACGCTCGTCCTGCCCCGCCTGCGCGAGCGGTTCTCCATTCCCTTCATCGGCACGGTGCCGGCCATCAAGCCGGCGGCTCAGCTGTCGCGATCGAAGCGCATCACCGTGCTCGCGACTCCGGGGACCGTCGCCCGCGACTACACTCGGGATCTCGTCGAGACCTACGCCTCGGGATGCGCCGTGAACCTCGTCGGCTCCCGGAGGCTCGCCGGGTTCGCCGAGGACGAGCTTTCCGGGACTCCCGTGCCGGACCACGAGATCGCCGCCGAGCTCCGGCCCTGTTTCGTCGAGGACGGGATTCTGCGCACGGACGTGGTGGCCCTCGCGTGCACCCATTACCCGCTGCTCCTGCCGCGCCTTCAGGCGCTGGCCCCCTGGCTCGTCACGTGGATCGACCCGGCCCCGGCCATCGCCCAGCGCATCGTCCAGCTCATCGGGGCGCCGGTCGCCGAGGCGCAAACCGACGGGGCCCTGGGCGTCTTCACGGGCGGGATGGGACTCGGTCCGGCCCTGCGGCAGGCGCTGGCAGCGCGCGGCCTGCAAGAGGTGACGGTCGAGCCGATGCCGCTGACGGCGGAGGCCGAGGATCGGGTGCAGGATCAAGCGCCCTTCTCGGTCCGAGATCCTTAGGGTCTCGCTTTCGCTCGCCCGAGGATGACGACATTCCGAGGACGGCGCTATTCCATGGGCGGCACCGAGCTCGTTGGTCCGCCTTGACATTCAACGCGTCCGGGGCTAGTGACCGCCCGTTCGCGCGGCCCCGCAAGGCCGCGTGAGCTTTTTTACGCACCCGTGGCTTGGCTCGGCTAGGCCTGTCGTCCCGAAAGGGAAGAGGAGGGCGCGTTCCTCGAAAAACCGTTCGACAACAAGAGGAACCGCGATGTCGAAGCGCATTCAGGCCAAGCACAAGCTTGACCGCCGCATGGGCCAGAATATCTGGGGCCGCCCGAAGAGCCCCGTGAACCGCCGCGAATACGGCCCCGGCCAGCATGGCCAGCGTCGCAAGGGCAAGATGAGCGACTTCGGCACGCAGCTGCGCGCCAAGCAGAAGCTCAAGGGCTACTACGCCAACATCACCGAGAAGCAGTTCCGGCGCTATTACGCGGAGGCGATCCGGATGAAGGGCGACTCGGGCGAGAACCTGATCGGCCTGCTCGAGCGCCGTCTCGATGCGGTCGTCTACCGCGCCAAGTTCGTCGCGACTCCGTTTGCGGCCCGCCAGTTCGTCAACCACGGCCACGTGAAGGTGAACGGCCGCCGCGTGAACATCCCGAGCTACCTCGTGAAGCCCGGCGACGTGATCGAGGTGAAGGACGCGTCGAAGCAGCTCGAGGTGGTCGTCGTGGCGTCCCAGCTCGCCGAGCGCGACGTGCCCGACTATATCGAGATCGACCACTCCAAGATGACCGCCAAGATGACCCGGATCCCGGGCCTCGCCGAGGTGCCGTATGCGGTTCAGATGGAGCCGAACCTCGTGATCGAGTTCTACTCGCGCTGAGCGCTGCGATCACGGGATTCAAGGATCAAAGGATCAATGGATCAAAGGCCGCCCCCGGGCGGCCTTTTTGCGTTGGTGTCGACGCCTCACAGCCTGTAGGTCTCGCGGTCCATTCGCGGACCGCCGCGCTCCATGCGATGATGCTCGCGGAAGCGGCGCATCTCCATCCGCCGCCCCTCGCGACCGGCACGCATGAGCCTGGGCAAGAGGCGCTTCTGGTTATCGTCGAGAGAGGTCCAGAACGGCCGCATGACCGACGCGAGCCCGGCGATCCGCTGCGCGTTCTGCGTCGCGCGCTCGGCGCGGCGGTCGAGCCGCTGCATCAGGTCGAGCTGCTCGCGGTTTTCCGACGGGCGGCCCCGCTGCTCCCGGAACTCCTCGATCCGGCGGGTGCGCTCGGCCGCCATCGACCGGTAGGCCTGCTCGACGGGTGCGAAAAGGCGCTCCTGTTCGGGAGTGAGCTTCAACCCGGCCCTGACGCCCGCGATGCGCGCATCGAGCAGGGCCTCGGCGTCGCTGCGGCGGGTCTGGGTCTGCGTCTGCGCATCAGGTGAGGGCGCCGTCGGCGAGGGTCTGAGCGACGGAGGCGGTACCGGCGAGCGCGAGCAGCGAAGCGCCGGCAAGGATCGCAAGAGGCTTCATGAAGGATCTCCTTTGGCGAAGCGTGAGCACAAGCTTCGTCCTCAACGGCTGACTCCCGCGTGAAGGGCACATGAACTTTTCGTCATGTTGCTCGGAAGCTGCCTCCGGCAACACGTCTCGGGAACAGGGCCGCGAAACGGCACCAAGGGGCGCCTTCAGACGCAGGACGAACTCTCGGGCGGAACGCCCAGGGCTCAAAGATGTTTCAGGAACCCTGCGAACCGCATCAGGCCTTCGGGCCAGGGCCCGTGCCCGCTCGCGGTGTTGAGGTGGCCGGAATCGCCGGCGTCGACGATGGAGGAGCCCCAGGCGTAAGCGATGTCCTCCGCCTTCCGGTAGGCGCAGAACGGATCGTTGCGGCTCGCCACCAGCACGGACGGAAAGGGCAGGGGATCGCGGGGGAGCGGACCGAAATCGAGCTCGACGTCCGGGATGAGGGCCGGATTCTCCACGTCGGGAAGGCCGACCAGGAAGGCCCCGCGAACCTGGCTGCCCTTCAATTGCGTGGCCGCATGAGCGACCGTCGGTACGCCCAGGCTGTGCGCCACCAGCACGACCGGCCGCTCGGCCCGTTTCACCTCGGTGACGATGCGCGCCACCCACTCGCTCCGCCTCGGCGCGTCCCAACTCGCCTGCTCGACGCGCCGGGCCGTGGAGAGCTGGCGCTCCCACCGGGTCTGCCAATGATCGGGGCCGGAATTCTCGTAGCCGGGAATGATGAGGATGTCGCAATCGGACGTGCGCATATCCTGCACGTAACGGGCCGGCGCGCCGCGTTCAAGCCGGGCAGCGCCTCATTGCGTTGCGCCCGGGGTCAGCCTTGTCCGAACACGCGCCGGAAGATCGTGTCCACGTGCTTGTAGTGATAGGCGAGATCGAAGCAGGCTTCGACCTCCGCGGGAGTCAGGCGCTGCGACACGTCCGGATCGGCTTTGAGAAGAGCGAGGAAATCGCCCTCTCCGCGCCACACGGGCATCGCGTTGCGCTGGACGAGGCGGTAGGCCTCCTCGCGCGAGACGCCCTTCTGAGTGAGCGCCAGCAGCACCCGTTGCGAATGCACGAGGCCGCCGAGGCGGTCGAGATTCCGCTTCATGTTCTCAGGGTACACCACCAGCTTGTCGATGACGCCCGTCAGCCGCGCGAGCGCGAAATCGAGCGTGATGGTGGCATCGGGACCGATCATCCGCTCGACCGAGGAATGGGAGATGTCCCGCTCATGCCAGAGCGCGACGTTTTCCATCGCCGGCAGCGCGTAGGCCCGGACCATGCGGGCGAGGCCGGTGAGATTCTCGGTGAGGACCGGATTGCGCTTGTGCGGCATCGCGGACGAGCCCTTCTGGCCCTCCGAAAAGTACTCTTCGGCCTCGAGCACCTCGGACCGCTGCAGATGCCGGATCTCGATCGCGAGGCGCTCGATGGACGAGGCGACGACGCCGAGCGTCGCGAAATACATGGCGTGCCGGTCGCGGGGGATCACCTGGGTCGAGATTGGCTCCACCGACAGGCCCATCCGCTCGGCGACGTATTCCTCGACGCTCGGGTCGATATTGGCGAAGGTGCCGACCGCGCCCGAGATGGCGCAGGTGGAGATCTCCCGCTGCGCCTCGATGAGCCGGAGCTTGCAGCGCTCGAACTCGGCATAGGCCTGCGCGAGCTTGAGGCCGAACGTGACGGGCTCGGCATGGATGCCGTGCGAGCGGCCGATGGTCGGCGTCATCTTGTGCTCGAGCGCGCGGCGCTTGAGGGCGGCGAGCAGTTCGTCGACGTCGCGCAGAAGAATGTCCGTCGCCCGCGCGAGCTGCACGTTGAAGGTGGTGTCGAGCACGTCCGACGAGGTCATTCCCTGATGGACGAACCGCGCCTCGGGGCCGACGATCTCGGCGAGGTGGGTCAGGAAGGCGATGACGTCGTGCTTCACGTCCCGTTCGATGGCGTCGATGCGCTCGACGTCGAAGCGGGCCTTGGAGCCTTTTTCCCAGACCGTCTCGGCCGCCTCTTTCGGGACGACGCCGAGCTCGGCCAGGGCCGACGTGGCATGGGCTTCGATCTCGAACCAGATCCGGAACTTGGTATCGGGCGACCAGATCGCCACCATCTCGGGGCGGCTGTAGCGGGGGATCATGGGGCAGTCTCGCTGTGACCGGTGGCCGGTAACACGGCCGCCTTCGGACCTCAACGCGCTCGGGCGGCCGCCTCTCGAATGGCCGCGATGTTCCGGGCGTATGCGCCGCCCTTGAACACGGCCGACCCCGCCACCAGCACGTTGGCGCCGGCCGCGACCACGAGGGGCGCCGTTTCGGGCGTCACGCCGCCGTCGATCTCGATGTCGATGTCGCGTGAGCCGATCATCGACTTGAGCCTGCGGACCTTGTCGCAGACCGACCCGATGAAGGCCTGGCCGCCGAAGCCCGGGTTCACGGTCATGCAGAGTACGAGATCGATCATGTCCAGGACGGGCTCGACTGCGCTCTCGGGCGTGCCCGGGTTGAGCACGATGCCGGCCTTCTTGCCGAGCGCCCGGATCGTCTGGAGCGAGCGGTGGACGTGGGGTCCCGATTCCGGATGGATGCTGATGATGTCGGCGCCCGCGCGCGCGAAGGCTTCGAGGTAGGGATCCGCGGGAGCGATCATCAGGTGCACGTCGAAGACCTTCGTCGAGTGCGGGCGGATGGCCCTCACGATGTCGGGGCCCAGGGTGATGTTCGGGACGAAATGGCCATCCATCACATCGATGTGGATCCAGTCGCCTCCCGCCTCATCGACGGCGCGGATCTCCTCGCCGAGCCTGGCGAAATCGGCGGACAGGATCGAAGGGGCGATGAGGAGCGGGCGGGTCATGGCGTGGCCGGTAGCATGCCCGGCTACACGGCGGCAACGGGCTTGAACCGGCGGGAGAGCGGTTTCACGATCTGCGGCATGAGGTAGATCGGAAACTGCGCCAGGGCGAAGAACAGGAAGGTCGTGTCGGGCGTCGCGGCGCCGAGGGCCGCGATCAGGAGGCCCATGTTGCGCTGGCCCGTGCCGTAGCCCAGGACGAAGCGGTCGGCCGGCGCGAGGGGCCGAAGCAGGAGCATGGCGCCCACGAAGCCGCCGACGGAGATCGCGAAGGCGATGAGGAGGAAGCGGGCAACGCGCCCGGGATCGCCGACGGCCGCCGCGAGCACCCCGTCCATGGCCGCGACGGCGAAGAGGAAGTACATGACGACGCCGAGGCCGTCGAAGGCGGGCTTGTGCCGGCGGATCCGCGCCTCGCCGAGAACGATGCGGAGCGCTCCGGCGGCGAGGACGGCGCCGCCGATCAGGAACACGAGGCGGCGGATGAGGATGGCGACGTCGAGGGGCACCACCGCTCCGGCGATCAGTTCTGCGAGGATCGGGGAGGCGACGGGCGCGAGCACAGTCGTGAGGAGGACGGCGGTGACGATGAGCGTCGGCTGCAGGCCGAGCAGCATGGCGACGGCCGGGGCCGACATGATGGGCGGGGAGGCGCCCAGCACGGCGAGCCCGAGGACCAGGCCGGGATCGAGCCTGTCCCGTCCGATCACGGCGAGCGCGGCGGTGACGGCGAGCGCCGGGGCGAGCAGCAGCCAGGCGCCCGCAAGCGCGATGGGAGCGGGCCGCTTCAGCAGCGCCTTCAAGGCCGCCGCATCGACCCGCGCGAAGGTGATCGTCACGAAGACGAAGATCGAAAGGGCCAGCAGCGGCCGCGCCGCTTCGGCGAACTGCGGGAGGGCAAGCCCGAGAAAGATGCTGATCGCGAAACCCTGAGTCCCGTAGCGGCCGATCAGGGCGAGTCCATCGAGGAGAAAGCGCATGAATGCCCCGCGAGGATCGGTTTCACGGCACCGCCGATGTGTTAAAGGGTCAGCATTGTTGCCATGATGAGAGCGGACCCTCCCATTCTCGGAGTTCCCGCGCAAGGACGATCGGACCAGGAACTGGGGAAAATCGATGCGCAAGGATGTTATCGTTCTCGGCGCCGGAATCGTGGGCGTGTCGATCGCCCTGCACCTGCAGAAGCGCGGCCGCTCGGTGCTCCTCGTCGACAAGCGCAAGCCGGGACTCGAGACGTCGTTCGGCAATGCGGGTCTGATCCAGCGCGAAGGCGTCTTCCCGTACGGCTTCCCGCACGATTTCAGCGCCTTGTTCCGGTACGCGCTCAACAATACCACCGACGCGCACTACCACCTGGAGGCGCTTCCGCGCATCGCGCCCTTCCTGTTCCAATACTGGATGCACTCGCGCCCGGCGCGGCACGAGGAGATCGCGCGCATGTACGCGCCGCTGATCGAGCGCTCCGTCACCGAGCACATGGCGCTCGCCGAGGAGGCCGAAGCCACGCATCTCATCCGCCACAAGGGCTGGATCAAGGTTTTCCGCAAGCAGGCCACGATGGATGCGGAGGTGAAGGATGCGGAAGAGACGAAGCGCGACTTCGGCGTCAATTTCGCCGTTCTCGACCGCAAAGGCACGGCCGAGAAGGAACCGCACCTGAGGGCCGATCTGGTGGGCGCCCTCCACTGGACCGATCCGGCCTCGGTTCTGGATCCCCATGGGCTCACCGTGGCCTATGTGGATCTGCTCGCGCGGCTGGGCGGCGAACTCGCCACCGGCGACGCGCGGACGCTGTCTGAAACCGCGACCGGTTGGCGGTTGGATACGGACGGCGGGCCCGTCGAGGCCGATGCCGCCGTGGTGGCGCTCGGGGCCTGGGCCGACGTCGTGACGACGCGGCTCGGCTATCGCCTGCCGCTCGCCGTCAAGCGCGGCTACCACATGCATTACAGGCCGGAAGGCAACGCATTCCTCAACCATCCGACGCTCGACGCGGACCGCGGCTACTTTCTCGCCCCGATGGTCAACGGCATCCGTCTTACGACGGGCGCCGAATTCGCCAACCGGGATGCGCCGAAGACACCCGTCCAGCTCGCTCGCGCGGAACCCGTGGCGCGCGAGCTCTTCCCCTTGGGCGAGCGCGTCGATCCGGAGCCGTGGATGGGCTATCGCCCGTGCACGCCCGACATGATGCCGATCATCGGCCCGGCTCCGAAGCACAAGAACCTCTGGTTCGGTTTCGGGCACGCGCATCACGGCCTGACGCTCGGGCCGGTGACCGGGCGCCTGCTCGCCGAGATGATCACGGGTGCCGAGACGGTGGTGGATCCGACGCCGTACCGGGCGGACCGGTTTTGAAGCGGTTCTGAAAGCGGAAGGATGAGGACCTACAGAGCCCGAGGATGACGCTTTCGCAAGCCTTCCGCCTTCGTCACGCCGCACTCGGCTCGAGCCCCCGCAATCCCTCCAGCACCTTCAGGCGCTCCGGCTCGATCTCCCTGTAACGGCGCTGCGCGTCCGTGATGTAGTCGCGCACGATCGGCGCGGCGTCGCGCTTCTTGGCGAGCTGCATGTGGAAGACCTGCTGGCTTCCCGTCGTGAACATGGTCTCGGCGCTGATGAGATAGAACTCGAACATCCGGCAGAAGCGCTCGTCGTACATGGCCTTGATGCGCTCGCGGTTCGCGGCGAAGCGGCGATGCCAGTGATTGAGCGTCTTGGCGTAGTGAACGCGCAGAAACTCGAGATCGGTGACCCAGAGCTTCGCCCGCTCGACCACCGGAAACACCTCGGACAGGGCCGGCGAATAGGCGCCGGGGAAGATGTACTTGCGCAGCCAGGGGCTCGCCGTGCCGGGCGGACTCATCTTGCCGATGGAGTGAAGGAGCATCAGCCCGTCATCGGCGAGCAACCGGTTCACCTTGGCGAAGAACTCGGGATAGTGAACGACGCCGACATGCTCGAACATGCCGACCGAGACGATGCGGTCGAAGGTCCGGTCGAGCTCCCGGTAGTCCTTCAGCTCGAAGCGGACGCGGTGAGCGAGGCCCGCGCGCCGCGCCTTCTCGTTGGCGAGCGCGTGCTGCTCCTTCGAAAGGGTGACGCCGGTGACGTCCACGTCTTCGAGGGCTCCGAGGTAGAGCGCCAGGTCGCCCCAGCCCGAGCCGATATCGAGGACGGTCTGGCCGGGCTCCAGCTGCAGCTTGGAGGCGATCAGGCGGAGCTTGTTCTGCTGAGCCTCATCGAGCGTATCGCCGTCGCTCGTGAAATAGGCGCAGGAATACTGCATGCCGCGATCGAGGAAGAGCGCGTAGAATTCGTTGCCGAGGTCGTAATGGTGGGCGACGTTCTTCTGCGCCTGGCCGACCGGATTCGCCTGCTGGAAGCGCTTGAGGCCGCGCGAGATCGTGCGCAGCACGTTCTGCAGCGGGTAGGAGGCGAGGGACTGGCGGTTCATCGAGAACAGTTCGAGGAAATCGCGCAAGGTCGATCCGTCGACGAAGTCGAGGCGGCCGTCCATGTAGGCTTCGCCTGCGTGGAGCTCCGGGTTGAGGACGAGGTTGCGATAGAGCTTCGGATCCGTGATCCGCATCGTGACGTGCGGACCGGGAGCGCCGGCGAACAGGTGCGGGCGGCCCTCGGCGTCGATCACCTTCAGAGTACCGGTCCGGATGAACGACTTCATCATATGTGACAATGGAAACATCAAAACCTCGCGGGCCGCCTCGAACGCCGCGGATCGTGAACAGCCTCGGGCCGTTTGCCAACGCTTCGTGACGTCGCGTCAGCGGCGTCCGAAACGGTCGCTCCAGGCCGGCCGGTCCAGATAGGGGAGGGCCTTCGCCTCGTAGACGCCGCGCGCCACCGCGCGGGCAAGGCAGTCGCCCGCGAGCGCGGCGAGCTCGATGAACTCGAAGGCTTCGTCGCGCATCGGATTGCGGCCCGTCGCGGCCGTGAAGACCACGTCGCCGTCGAAGAGGCCATGGGCGAACCGCAGGGACTTGGCGATCCCGCCGTGGGCCGCCACCGCAAGGCGCTTCGCCTGCGACTTGGTCAGCACCGCGTCGGTGGCGACGAGCGCGATCGTGGTCGCGGGCTGGCGGCCGCCCTTCCAGACGAGCTTGCGCATTGCCGGCGTGACCCGGGACGGCAGCCCGAGCCCGCCGAACTCGTCGCCCTCCTCGTAGGCGCCGGCCCAGAAATGCGGGCCGTCCCCGATGATGGCCGAACTGATGCTGTTGACGACGGCGAGCGTCCCGACCGTATGGCCGGAGGGCGTGACGGCGCTGGCCGAGCCGAGGCCGCCCTTCAGGTCGATCGTCGTCGCCCCGTAGCCGCCGCCGGCCGAGCCGAGCGCGAATTCATGGCCGGCATCGAGGCAGGCGCGGTAGCCGAGATCGCGATACGGCGGGTAGCGCCCCCATTCCTTGTCGCCGCCGTTCATGAGGTCGAAGACGATGGCCTGCGGCACGAGGGGCACCCGCACGGACCCGAACGGCATGCCGAGCCCCCGCTCGCGGAGATAGGCCTGCACGGCGCTCGCCGCGTCGAGCCCGTAGGCGGAGCCGCCCGACAGGACGATCGCGTCGGCGCCGATGGCGAGCTTGTCCGGCTCGAGCAGGTCCGTTTCCCGGGTGCCCGGCGCACCGCCCATCACGGCGCAGGAGACGACCGTCGAGCGCTCGAACAGCACGACCGTGACGCCGCTGCCGAGGGCTTCGTCGTGGGCGTTCCCGACGCTGAGGCCGGCGACGTCGGTGATGAGATTGCGGGGGCCGGTCATGGCCCGAGAGAGAAGCGCAAAGGGAGGCCCATCACAAGCCGGCGACGTGCCTTCGCGCCGCCTTTATTGTCCGCCGGGGAGGGGCTAGAAGCCTCCCATGCTCGAGGTTTCCCTCACTGCGGCGGCCCTCGGGGGGCTCGTCAGCTTCCTGAGCCCCTGCGTCCTGCCGCTCGTGCCGCCCTACCTGTCCTTCCTCGCCGGCACGACCTTCGATCGGCTCGCGTCGGGCGAGGACCGGGTGCGGCAACGGGCGCTCGTCGCGGCGCTGCTGTTCGTCGCCGGCTTCACGACGGTGTTCGTGCTCCTCGGCGCCACCGCCTCGGCGCTGGGGCAGGCCGTCCGGCAATACCTCGACGTTCTGACCATCGTCGCGGGCCTCGCCATCATCGCCATGGGCCTGCATTTTCTCGGGATCCTCCGCATCGGCCTCCTGTATCGCGAGGCCCGCTTCGCGGTGGCGCGCCCGGTCGGCCTCTGGGGCGCCTACCTGATGGGCCTCGCCTTCGCGTTCGGCTGGACGCCCTGCATCGGGCCGATCCTCGCGGCGATCCTGGCGCTGGCGGGCTCCGAGGCGAGCGTCGGGCACGGGGCGCTCCTGCTCGCCGTGTATTCGGCCGGGCTTGGCATGCCGTTCCTCCTCGCCGCCTTCGCGATGAAGCCCTTTGCGGCCTTCATGAAGCGGATGCGCACGCGGTTCGGGCTCGTCGAGAAGGCGATGGGCGGGCTCCTCGTGCTCACGGGAATCGCCTTCCTGGCGGGCTGGCTGTCGGACGCCTCGTTCTGGCTGCTCGAGGCGTTTCCGGTCCTCGGGCGCTTGGGCTGAAGGGGGTTGTGCGGCCTGCTTGCCGGGGCCCGTGCGAGGCGATGGCGGCCATATGGCCCATCGTCCAGCCTCACGAAAACGTCCAAAGAAAAACCCGCCCCGATTTCCCGGGGCGGGTTCCTTGGCTCACCGGCGTTACATCGCGAGCTCGTTGCCGGCGTAGTCGATCTTGCCGTCGGCGCCCTTCTTCCAAACGTACAAGACGTAGTCTGGACGGGTGATGTCGCCCTTCTTGTCGAAGGCGATGTCGCCGATGACGGTCTTGAAGGGCTTGCCCGCCTTCATGACGCCGGACATCTTCTTGCCATCGACCGCGCCCGCCTGCTTGGCCGCATCGGCCAGGATCTGGGCCGCCGCGTAGGCATAGAGGGTGTAAGCTTCCGGCTCGTAGTTCTTGGCCTTGAACTTGGCCACCGCGTCCTTCGCGTTCGGGTTCTTGCGCGGATCCGGCGAGAAGGTCATCAGCGTGCCCTCGGCGCCCGGGCCGGCGATCGAGGTGAACTCCTGCGACACGATGCCATCGCCCGACATCATCGGGGCGTTGAGGCCCTGGTCGCGCATCTGGCGGATGATGAGGCCGGCTTCCGTGTGGAGGCCGCCGAAATAGACCACGTCGACGCCGGCCTGCTTCAGCTTCGACACGAGCGCGGTATAGTCCTTCTCGCCCGGGTTGATACCCTCGTACATGACGTCCTTGAGGCCCTTCGCACTCATCGTCTTTTGGGTCTCGTCGGCAAGGCCCTTGCCGTAAGGCGTCTTGTCGTGGACGATGGCGACCTTCTTGCCCTTGAACTTGTCGCCGAGATAGCTGCCGGCCACCGCGCCCTGTTGGTCGTCACGGCCGCAGGTGCGAAAGGTGTTCCACTGGCCGCGTTCGGTGAAGCGCGGGTTCGTGGAGGCCGGGGTGATCTGGATGATCCCGGCTTCCTCGTACACTTCCGACGCGGGAATCGAGACGCCCGAGTTGAAGTGGCCGACAACCATCTTCACGCCTTCTGCGGCGAACTTGTTCGCCACGGACACGCCCTGCTTCGGATCGGACACGTCGTCGCCGAGGACGATCTGCAGCTTCTGGCCGTTGATGCCCCCGGCCGCGTTGATGTCCTCGACCGCCTGCTCGACGCCGTTCTTGAGCTGCGCGCCGAAAGCGGCGTTCGGGCCCGTGATGGGACCGGCGACGCCGATCTTGATCTGCGCATGGGCCACGCCGGACAAGGCGAGGCCGAGACCGAGCGCGACGCCGGTCAACAGCATTTTTTTCATGAGGTCACTCCTCTGGAAGATCTTATCAGGCCACGTTGGAGCGGCCGGTTCGGCGCTGCTCGCCGTCCGGCCGCCATCATGCCGCTTTTTTCGGGCTTGTCACGCCTGAATTCCAAGGAAAAGCACGTTGCCTGAACGGTTTCTTCCACGATTCCACAACCGCCGCGGGCCTCAGCCCTTCGTCGCGGGACTCCGCTCCCGCCAGCCGAACGGGCCGGTGCGCTCGTAGAGCCAGCGGTACTGGGTGGTCATCTGCCGGGCTCGGCGATAGCGGAAACCGAGGGATCCGATGAGGAAGACGACCACCGCGTCGACCAGGTAATAGTGGAGCGTCAGCAGGGTGCCTCCGAAGAGGGCAAAGTGGATGAAGCGCACCGCGGCCGCGAGGATCAAGAGGTAAAGGATGAGCTGCCAATAGGGCTTCCAGGTCAGGGCCATGGCGCGCCCCGTCATCCAGGCGGCCCAGCCGCCCATGAGGACGGTGACGAGGCCGAACAGCCAGAAGGAGGGCTCTTCGTAGAGGATGCCTTGCATCAGTGCCGCCCCCCTTCGAGATAGGCCGCCTGGACCTGCGGGTCGGAGAGGAGATCCTTGCCGGTCCCGGACATCGTGATCGTTCCGGTCACCATCACGTAGCCGCGATGGGCGAGCTTCAGCGCGTGGTAGGCGTTCTGCTCCACCAGGAAGACCGTCATGCCCTCCTTCTCGTTGAGCTCGCGGATCACGTTGAAGATCTGCTTCACGATGAGCGGCGCGAGGCCGAGCGAGGGTTCGTCGAGGAGCAGGAGACGCGGGCGGCTCATGAGGGCACGGGCGATGGCGAGCATCTGCTGCTCGCCGCCCGATAGAGTGCCGCCGCGCTGGTGCAGCCGCTCCTTGAGCCGGGGGAAGACCGTCGTGACGCGTTCGAGATCCCGGTCGAAATGGGCCATGCCGTTGACCGAGGCACCCATCTGGAGGTTCTCGAAGACGGTCATGCGGGGGAAGATGCGGCGGCCTTCCGGCGACTGCGCGATCGACATGCGGGCGATCTCGTGGGTCGGCGCGCGGGTGATGTCCCGCCCCGCATAGGTGATCGTGCCCTCCCGTGCTCGCGGATTGCCGAAGATCGTCATCATCAGGGTCGACTTGCCGGCGCCGTTGGCGCCGATGAGGGTGACGATCTCGCCCTCGTTCACGTCGATGTCCACGCCCTTGAGGGCGATGATGTTGCCGTAGAAGGTCTTGACCCCCCTGACGCTGAGAAGCGGCTGCCTGGCGGCCTGCGCGGCACGGGTCTCTTCGACCAAGACGTTGATGCCGGCGACACTCATGCGAGCACCTCTGCTTCGACCTTGGCCACCTCCTCGTCGGCGACGCCGAGATACGCGGCGACGACGCGCGGGTCGTTCTTCACCTCGTGCGGGGTGCCGTCCGAGATCTTAGTGCCGTAATCGAGCACCACGACGTGGTCGGAGATCTCCATCACCACGGACATGTCGTGCTCGATGAGCAGGAGCGAGGTGCCGTGATCCTTGCGGATCGAAAGTAGGAGCTGGTTGAGCTCGTGGCTCTCGCGCGGGTTGAGGCCGGCGGCCGGCTCGTCGAGGCAGAGGAGAACCGGGTCCGTGCACATGGCGCGGGCGATCTCGAGGCGCCGCTGAGCGCCGTAGGGCAGGTCGCCCGCCGGGTCGTCGGCGCGGTCGATCAGGCGAATCTTCTCGAGCCACTCCGTTGCCTTCTCGATCGCATTCTGTTCGGAGGAGCGATAGGCGCGCAGGCCCAGCACGCCGAGGACCGTGAACCCGGAAGCCAGCATGAGCGGGTTGTGCTGCGCCACCAGCAGGTTCTCGAGCACCGTCATTCCCGAGAAGAGGCGGATATTCTGGAAGGTGCGCGCGACTTTGGCCTTCCAGTTGATGGAATGTCCGGGCAGGCGCTCCAACAGGAATTCCGACCCGCCTTTCTGATGTAGGGTGATCATGCCTTCGGTCGGCTTGTAGAAGCCGGTGATGCAGTTGAACACCGTAGTCTTGCCGGCGCCGTTCGGGCCGATCAGCGCGGTGATGTCCCCGTGCCGGGCCCGGAACGACAGATCGTTGACGGCGACGAGGCCGCCAAAGCGCATCGTGAGATGTTGCACCTCGAGGACGAGGTCGTTTTGCACGCGCGTGGCGTCCGCTTGGGTTGAAGAGGCCAGGGAGGCAGCCATCAGCCGTGGCCCTCCTTCACGAGGGAACTGGAGATCGCCCGACGCTCCTTCAGGAACACGGAGGGCTCACGCTCCGAGATGAGTCCGCGCGGCCGCCAGACCATCATCGCGACCATGCCGAGTCCGAAGAGGAGGAGGCGGTACTCGTTCGGATCGAAGCCCTGGCCGAAGATGGCCGACAGGAAGCCGAGATTGCGGAGGATCTCCGGGCCGCCGACCAGCACGACCGCCGCAATGGCGACACCGACCTGCGAGCCCATGCCGCCGAGTACAACGATCGCGAGAATGATCGCGGATTCGAGGAAGTTGAAGCTCTCTGGGGAGACGAAACCCTGGCGGACCGCGAAGAACGAGCCCGCGAACCCGCCGAACATCGCCCCGATCGCGAAGGCCGTCAGTTTCGTGTTGGTCGTGTTGATGCCGAGCGACCGGCAGGCGATCTCGTCCTCGCGCAGGGCCTCCCAGGCGCGGCCCACGGGAAGCTTCCGGAGGCGCAGCGTCACGAGGTTGGTGACGAGCGCGAGCGCCAGGATCAGATAGTAGAGGAAGATGATCCGGTGCATCGCGTTGAAGTCGAGGCCGAATCTCGCCGCGAAACCGTTCTCTTCCGCAGTGAAGGGAATGCCGAAGAAGCTCACTCGCGGAATAGACGAGATGCCCGCGCCGCCGTTGGTCAGGTCGACCCAGTTGATGAGCACGAGGCGGACGATCTCGCCGAAGGCCAGGGTCACGATGGCGAGATAGTCGCCGCGCAGGCGCAGCACCGGGAAGCCGAGGAGAATGCCCCAGAATGCCGCGAGGATGCCGGCGAGCGGCAGGCAGATCCAGAAGGACAGGCCGAACGTGGTGGAGAGCAGGGCGTACGCATAGGCGCCGACCGCGTAGAAGGCCACATAGCCGAGATCGAGCAGTCCGGCGAGGCCGACCACGATGTTGAGGCCCCAGCCGAGCATCACGTAGGTGAGCATCAGGATGCCGAGATCGATCCAGTAGCGGGACTCGTTGAGGCCGCCCTGGATCAGGTAGATGATCAGCGGGAACGCGAGAGCGATGCCGAGGAAGAGCGGCACGCCGAACCCTGAGATCCGCTGGAAGGCGCTCGGGGTGCCGCCGACGGTTTCCGTGGCCTGACGCGGGCTCGCCACCGCCTTGCGGGCGGCCCGGGTCGCCATGAAGGCGTGGGTGGCGATGCGCAACGCGAAGACAAGGGCGCAGATGAGGACGACGAGGCCCCACCGGGGGGTGAGGAAGAGATCCGCGCCGCTCTGATCCGTCCGGAAGGCCAGGATCGGGATCGAGAGTCCCAACGTGACCGCGGCCGCGAAAGCCGCATCCTTGATGGCCGCCGCAAGGTCGAAGCGGCTGGGAACGGCGGCCTGCCGGGCGGGAGCGGTGGTGGCGGGGGAGATCGCGGGCGCGCTCATGGCGGAGTTCCTCAAACCTTCTCGACTTCGGGCCGTCCGAGAATGCCGGACGGCATGAAGATCAGAACGATGGCGAGGATCGAGAAGGCGGCCACGTCCTTGTACTCGATCGAGAAGTAGGCCGACCAGAAGACCTCGATGAGCCCGATGATGAGCCCGCCGAGCACGGCGCCGGGCAGGCTGCCGATGCCGCCGAGCACCGCCGCCGTGAAGGCCTTCACGCCCGGCACGAAACCGTCGGCGAAGCTCACCACCCCGTAATAGAGGAGGTACATGGTTCCGGCGACCGCGGCGAGCGCCGCCCCGATGATGAATGTGAGAGAAATAGTGCGGTCCACGTCGATGCCGAGCAGAGCCGCCATCTTCCGGTCCTGCTCGCAGGCCCGCTGGGCGCGCCCGAGGGACGTGTTCTGCACCAAGTACCAGAAGATGGTGAGAAGGACCGCAGTTACGATCATGATGATGATCTGCTTGTAGGACAGGGCGACCGTGTAGCCGTTGGGGCCGGTCCACAAGGGAACGACCTCCTGCACCATCGGCGGGGTCGGCTTGTTGCGCGCGCCTTGCGCTACCTGGACGAAGTTCGCCAGGGCGATCGATACGCCGATCGCCGAGATCAGCGGCGCGAGGCGGAAGGAGCCGCGCAGCGGACGATAGGCGAGCCGCTCGATCGCCCAGCCCCACAGCGCGGTGAGCACCATTGCGATGACCATCACGATCAGGAGCGCCAGCGCCACCGAGGAGATCCCGACCCAGGTCGTGAGGATCAGGAAGAAGATCAGCGCGATGAAGGCGGAGAGCATGAAGACGTCGCCGTGGGCGAAATTCACCATGCCGATGATGCCGAAGACCATCGTGTAGCCGATGGCGATGAGCCCGTAGATCGAGCCGAGCGTCAGCCCGTTGATGAGCTGCTGTACGAAGACTTCCATGTCCCGCCTCGCCTCTCTGGAGGGCATCTTCTTTGAATTGAGCACAGCAAAGCACGATGCAGCATCGGGGCCAAGCGGTACCGTGAGACTGCGCTCTCTAGCAAACAGGATTCGTCGCAGCAACGCCCGTGAACTATCTGATAACCCGGAATTTGCCCGTGCCGAAACGGTTCCGTATGGTTAAGCCGGCCTTTCAAACGAGCCGGAAGCGACCATATTGGCCGGAACCGCTTGCGTCAGGACGAGCAAGGTGGGAGACGCCCTCCGGAACCGATGTTGAAGTCCTTGCCCCACTTCGATGCTGCCAGAACGGGCGGGATGCCCCTCGACCCGCTGCTTTTCCGCGAGGGCATGAGCCGTGTCGCCGGAGCGGTCCACGTGGTCGCCACCGCCGGTCCGGCCGGGCGGGCCGGGTTCACGGCGACGGCGGTGACGCCCGTCACCGACAGCCCGGCTTCGCTTCTCGTCTGCGTCAATGCCGCGGGACGCTCGGCGACGTCGCTTACCCGGAACGGAGTGTTCTGCGTCAGCACGCTCGCAGACGGCGACATCGGCGTCGCCGAGACTTTCGCGGGCCGCAGGGACCTGCACGGGCAGGACCGGTTCACGGTGGGCGATTGGCTGACGCTCGCCACCGGCGCGCCTTACCTCGCCACGAGCATCGTCGCCTTCGACTGCCACTTGACGGACGCTCGGCTCGTCGCCACCCACCACGTGATCATCGGCGAAATCGTAGCGATCCACCTCGGCCAGAACCGCCCAGCCCTGGTCTATCAGGGACGCGCCTATCACACGCTCGATTTTTAGACCAGGCGTTCCGAAAGAATCGGAACGCCTGGTCTACTCTCTGTCGGAGGCATCGTATCGGGACGATGAGCCGGTCTCCACTTCTTCGGCGATGCTTGCTTATGCTCCACCGAACCGGGCCCGGTAGGCTGCGGGGCTCGTGCCGAGCCTCTCGCGAAAGTGGTGGCGGAGGGTTGCAGGCGAGCCGAAGCCGCAGGCCGCGGCGACGTCGTCGATGGAGCGGGAGCCGGATTCCAGCAGCTCGCGCGCGCGTCCGAGCCTTTCGATCAGCAGCCATTCGCCCGGCGTGGTTCCGGTCGCGGCCTTGAAGCGGCGCAGGAAGGTCCGCGCGCTCATCCCGGCCTCGTCGGCGAGCGCCGCGACGGGCTGCTCCTCGGCAAGGCGCGCCCGCATGCGATCGAGCAGCGGGCCGAGCCGTGCGCCCTCCCGCGCAGGAGCCACCGGACGCTCGATGAACTGCGCCTGACCGCCCTCGCGGTGCGGAGGAACCACGAGCCGCCGGGCGAGCCGGTTGGCGATGTCCGGCCCAAAGTCCCGGCGCACGAGGTGAAGGCAAAGATCGATTCCCGCCGCGCTCCCGGCCGAGGTGAGCACGTCACCCTCGTCGACGTAGAGGACATCCGCTTCCACCTGGATGTGGGGATGAAGCTCGCGCAGGGCCTCGACGTAGTGCCAGTGGGTGGTGGCCCGCCTGCCCTCGAGAACACCTGCCGCCGCCAGGACGAAGACGCCGGAACAGATGGAGACGAGACGCGCACCGCCGGAGTGGGCCCGCCGCAAGGCCTCGACCAGGAGGAGGGGCACCGGCGCGCGCGCCCCGCGCCAGCCCGGCACGACGATAGTGCCGGCTTCTTCCAGGAGTTCGAGGCCGCCATCCGCCAGCACGCGGATGCCTCCGGTCGCTCTCAGGGGCCCCGGCTCCACTGCGGCGACGGAAAAGCGATACCAGTCGGTGCCCATTTCGGGACGGGAGAGGCCGAAGACCTCGACTGCGCAGCCGAACTCGAACGTGCACAGGCCGTCATAGGCGAGCGCGACGACGAGGCGGTTGGGAGAGGTGCGGCGGGGACGCGATCGGTTTGGCACGATCTTTACGGTAATCGGCATTCGCGCCGCTTTCCAGCCTGAAATCCTCGGGCAAGGCTCGCCTGGCCTCTCAAGGAGACCTGCCAAGCCCAAAAGCCTCGTCACGGACGTTCCCCCCTCCTCCTCGGCGCATCGCGCTGGAGCACTTCGCCCGCCGCCTTTCGCTCGAGACCGATTGCTCCGACGTGCAGGCGGTCATGGCCTCGGGCGCGGCCGACTTCGTCCTTCTCGACGTGCGCGGCCCGAAGGCCTTCGCGAGGGCGCACGTCCCGGGAGCGGTCAACTTGCCCCACGGCGAGATCGGCGCGGAGCGAATGGCGTCTTTTCCCACCGACACGGTGTTCGTGGTCTATTGCGCCGGGCCGCACTGCAACGGCGCCGACAAGGCCGCACTGAAGCTCGCAGGCTTGCGGCGACCCGTGAAGCTGATGCTCGGCGGCATGACAGGCTGGGCCGACGAGGGCTTCGCCTGCGCGCACGGCTCGGAGCCAGGCGCCCTCGCCGCCGATGCGGCCTGAACGAGCGGTGCCTTCCGCGCTCTCGACAACCGCCGCGGTCGCCGCGATACATTGTCGGCGAGGCGCGTGCGAGAACCGCGCCGACCACGCAGGAGGAGGTCGCCCATGGCGATGACGATGCAGGGTGAAGCCGTATTGCCGGCGGAGCGCGAAGCGGTATGGGCGGCACTGAACGATCCGGACGTGCTGAAAGCCTGCATTCCCGGATGCCAGTCGCTGGAAAAGACGAGCGACACGGAATTCCAGGCCGTCGCGAAGGTGGCGGTCGGTCCGGTGAAGGCGACGTTCAAGGGAGTGGTGAGACTGTCCGATATCGATGCGCCGAACGGCTACACGATTTCCGGCGAAGGGCAGGGGGGCGTCGCAGGATTTGCGAAGGGCGGCGCGAAGGTGCGGCTCGAGGAGGCCGTCGAAGGCACACGGCTCGTCTACGACGTCGAGGCCCAGGTCGGCGGCAAGCTGGCCCAGCTCGGCGGGCGGCTCATCAACGGAGTCGCGAAGAAGTATGCCGACGAGTTCTTCGTCAATTTCGCGAAAGCGGTGAGCACCGCGAAAGACGCTGCATAGCGCAACGGAACATCGTCGAGCGCACGAGCGGCGCGACCGGCGGCACGGGTGCCGCACCCTTCGGCAAGGCCGCACGCATCGCGAAAGACGCTGCGTAATGCCCCTGTTTGCCTGTTATCGAGCCCCGGTTGACGACTTGACCGGCGATTCGGGCCGGTTCACACTCGATTTCGACGATGAGCACTCATCGCAGGCGTCCCGACGAGGTTCCGTCAGGCGGCGTCTGATCCATGAAAGGTCGGCCGAAGGAGCTGGCCTCGGAGGAGGAAAAACATCATGGCCACCGTCTCCCTGACGGTGAACGGGCAACCCGTCACCGCCGACGTCGATCCCCGCACTCTGCTGGTGCAATTTCTGCGTGAAAACCTGAGGCTGACCGGCACCCATGTGGGCTGCGACACCAGCCAATGCGGCGCGTGCGTGGTGCACCTCAACGGCGAAGCCGTCAAATCCTGCACCGTGCTGGCCGTGCAGGCCAACGCTTCCGTGGTCACGACGATCGAGGGCTTGGCCGAGGGCGGCGAACTTCACCCGATGCAGTCGGCGTTCCGGGAGCATCACGGGCTTCAATGCGGATACTGCACGCCGGGCATGATCATGTCCGCGGTCGACATCGTGAACCGCAAGGGTTCGAACCTCGACGAGCAGACGATCCGCGCCGAGCTCGAAGGCAACATCTGCCGCTGCACCGGCTACCACAACATCGTCAAGGCGGTCGCCGCCGGCGCCCAGGCGATGGCCAATGCGCCGATGCGCCAGGCCGCCGAGTAACCCAGTCGACATCGTCGTCCTCGGGCGCGAGCGGAACACGGCCTCCTGACCACGAGAGCATCACGCTTTCCTCGAGGCTCTCACGCCGGAGTTGCATCCCGCGAGGTGTCCCTCGGACCCCGAGAGGATGACGAGCACAAGATCAAGGGAGGAACCAATGAACGCCACAGGTATCGGCGCCCCGGTCCGCCGCAGGGAGGACCAGCGCTTCGTCACCGGCCAGGGACGCTATGTCGACGACTTCAACAGGCCGGGCCAGACTTACGCGTATTTCCTGCGCTCGCCCCACGCCCACGCGAACATCCGCAGCATCGACATCCGTGCGGCCCGCGCCATGCCGGGCGTCGTCGGGATCTTCACGGGCGAGGATCTCGCCGCCGACAAGATCGGCGGGCTCATCTGCGGCTGGATGATCCATTCGAAGGACGGCACGCCCATGAAGGCGGGGCCGCATCCGGCCCTGGCGCAGGGCAAGGTTCGGTATGTGGGCGACCACGTGGCGGTCGTCGTCGCGGAAACGCTGGCGCACGCGAAGGACGCGGCGGAAGCGATCGTCGTCGACTATGAAGTTCTCCCTGCGGTCGTCGATACGGCGACGGCCGCCCGGGCCGCGACCGTGATCCACGACGTGGCGCCGGACAACACGGTGTACAACTGGCACCTCGGCGACAAGAACGCCGTCGATCAGGCCTTCGCCAATGCGGCGCACGTCACCAGGATCGACCTCGTGAACAACCGTCTCGTGCCGAACCCGATGGAGCCGCGCGCGGCGCTCGGCGAATACGACGCCGGCAACGACAACTACACGCTCTACACCACGTCGCAGAATCCGCATGTGGCCCGTCTCGTGCTCTCCGCCTTCATCGGCATCGCTCCGGAGCACAAGCTGCGCGTCATCGCGCCCGATGTGGGCGGCGGCTTCGGTTCGAAGATCTTCATCTATGCCGAGGAGACGGTCTGCGTCTGGGCCGCCAAGAAGGTGAAACGGCCGGTGAAGTGGACCTCGGACCGCACCGAGGCCTTCCTCGCCGACGCCCACGGCCGCGATCACGTCACGCACGCCGAGCTCGCGACGGACGGGACCGGCAAGATCCTGGGCCTGCGCGTCCACACGGTCGCCAATCTCGGCGCGTACCTGTCGACCTTCTCGTCCTCGGTGCCGACCTACCTTTATGCGCCGCTCCTGTCGGGCCAATACGACATTCCGGCAATCTATTGCGAGGTGGACGGCGTCTACACCAACACGGCGCCGGTCGACGCCTATCGCGGTGCGGGACGGCCGGAGGCCACCTTCGTCGTCGAACGCATCGTCGAGATGGCGGCGCGCGAGCTCGGGCAGGATCCGGCGAAATTCCGCAAACGGAACTACATCACCAAGTTCCCGCATGCGACGCCCGTGATCATGACGTACGACACGGGCGATTACCACGCCTCCATGAACAAGGCGCTCGAGCTGGCCGACTACAAGAACTTCGGCAAGCGCAAGCGCGAGAGCGCGCGGAACGGCAAGCTCCGCGGCATCGGCTTCTCGAGCTATATCGAGGCCTGCGGCATCGCACCCTCGCAAGCCGTCGGCTCGCTCGGCGCGGGCGTCGGCCTGTGGGAATCGGCCGAAGTCCGCGTGAACCCGACGGGCTCCGTCGAGGTGCTCACCGGATCGCACAGCCACGGCCAAGGGCACGAGACCACTTTCGCCCAGCTCGTGGCCGACCGCCTCGGCGTCCCCATCGAACAGGTGACGATCGTCCACGGCGATACCGACAAGGTGCAGTTCGGCATGGGCACCTACGGGTCGCGCTCGGGCGCCGTCGGCATGTCGGCGATCGCCAAGGCCATCGACAAGGTGATCGCCAAGGGCAAGAAGGTCGCCGCCCACGTGCTCGAAGCCGCGGAGAGCGACATCGAGTTCAAGGACGGCAAGTTCACGGTCGCGGGCACGGACAAGTCGCTCGACTTCGCTTCGACCGCGCTCCAGGCCTACATCGCCCACAAGTTCACCGGCCAGGAACTGGAGCCGGGCCTGAAGGAGGGCGCGTTCTACGACCCGACCAACTTCACCTTCCCGGCGGGCGTCCACATCTGCGAACTCGAGATCGATCCCGATACGGGCGTCACCAAGATCGAACGCTGGACGGCGGTGGACGACTTCGGCGTCCTCATCAACCCGATGATCGTCGAGGGCCAGGTCCACGGCGGCGTCGCGCAGGGCGTCGGGCAGGCGCTCCTCGAAGGCACGGTCTACGACAAATCCGGCCAGCTCGTGACCGCGAGCTTCATGGATTACACCATGCCGCGCGCCATCGATCTGCCGTCCTTCCAGGTCGGCATGACGGTGACGCCGTGCCCGTCCAATCCGCTCGGCATCAAGGGCTGCGGCGAAGCCGGCGCCATCGCTGCGCCGGCGGCCGTGATCAATGCCGTCACGGATGCGCTCGGACACGAGGACGTGACGATGCCGGCGACGCCGCAGACGGTGTGGCGCGCGGCGCAGAAGAGCGCCGTGAGGTTGGCCGCGGAGTGACGCGTCGCCACGCTCGGACGGGGCAAGGCGCCGGTCCGAGGATCTCCGGGCGGAAGGCGATCCTTCCCGCCCGGGACCTTGAGCCGCCTCTCCGCCGATGACGACGCGATAACGATTGGGAGGATCACATGTACGCATTCGAATATCATAGCCCGACGAGCGTCCGGCAGGCGGCGAACCTCGCCGCCAAGGCCGAGGACGTCAAATACCTGGCTGGCGGGCACACGCTCCTGCCGACCATGAAGCAGCGCCTCGCCGCTCCGGCGAACCTCATCGACCTGGGACAGATCGCCGAGTTGCGCGGGATCGAGCGCTCCGCGCGCTCGGTGACGATCGGCGCCATGACCCGTCATGCGGAAGTCGCCAAATCCTCGGACGTGATGGAGTCCATTCCGGCGCTCGCCGAACTGGCCGAAATGATCGGGGACCCCCATGTCCGCAACCGCGGCACCTTGGGCGGATCGATCGCCAACAACGATCCGGCGGCCGATTATCCGGCGGCGTGCCTGGCGCTCGGAGCGACCATCGTGACGAACAAGCGCAAGATCTCCGCGGACGACTTTTTCACCGGGCTGTTCGAGACCGCCCTCGGCGACGGCGAGATCATCACCAAGGTGAGCTTCCCGGTCCCGCAGAAGGCCGCTTACGCCAAGTTCCGCAACCCGGCCTCGCGCTACGCCCTGGTCGGCGTCTTCGTGGCCAAGCGCGCGGCTGACATACGGGTCGCGGTTACGGGCGCGGGCGCGAGCGGCGTCTTTCGCTGGACGGAAGCCGAGACGGCGCTCAAGAACCGCTTCGGCACGAAGTCGCTCGAGGGTTTGGCGGCGTCGCCGGACGGATTGAACAGCGACATCCATGCCGATGCCGCCTACCGGGCCCACCTCATCGGTGTGATGGCCCGCCGGGCCGTCCAGGCTGCGGTGGCGCGGTAGCGTTCACGACCCCCGTCGCGGCGGGTCCACGGACCCGCCGCGACGGATAGCGCGCCACCGGGCCGCGTGCCACCCGCAAGTGAGCCGTCGGAGACGGCCTTACCTACGAGGGCCGGCGACCGTTACGGGGTTGCGAGGGCCGCCCGCCCCACTACTTTGAAGCCATCAAGCTCCCGATCCGGAGCAAGGACGACTCGAGGAACGGCGACTTGGCTGACCTTCCCGCTTCCATCGAAGAGACTCTCGCGCTCCTCAAGGCGTCGGGCTACGTCGCCGACCGTGCGCTCGCCACGGTCCTGTTCCTGGCGCTCAGGCTCGGACGCCCCTTGTTTCTCGAAGGCGAAGCCGGGGTCGGCAAGACGGAGATCGCCAAGGTCCTGTCGTCGGCGCTCGGCCGCAAGCTCATCCGCCTGCAATGTTACGAGGGGCTCGACGTCGCCTCCGCGGTGTACGAGTGGAACTATGCCGGGCAGATGATGGCGATCCGTCTCGCAGAGGCCGGCGGCGGCGTCGACCGGGACCGGCTCGAGGCGGATCTCTTCTCCGAGCGTTATCTGGTGCGGCGACCGT
The DNA here is from genome assembly GCA_963723525.1 of uncultured Alphaproteobacteria bacterium. Taxonomy (GTDB): domain Bacteria; phylum Pseudomonadota; class Alphaproteobacteria; order Rhizobiales; family Beijerinckiaceae; genus Microvirga. Next base: position 182,165 of record CAVRRI010000023.1, on the reverse strand, counting down.
TGCTGCAGGCGCTCGAACCCGATGCCGCCGGCGCGCCCGTGCTGCTCATCGACGAACTCGACCGGACGGACGAGGCCTTCGAGGCGTTTCTCCTCGAGGTGCTGTCCGACTTTCAGGTGACGGTGCCGGAATTCGGCACCGTCAAAGCCGATCAGCCGCCCCTCGTGATCATCACCTCGAACCGCACCCGCGAAATCCACGACGCCTTGAAGCGCCGTTGCCTCTATCACTGGGTCGATTATCCGGACGCCGCCCGCGAGCTGTCGATCCTCCATGCCCGGGTGCCGCAGGCCCCGCAGAAGCTCTCCCGGCAGATCGTCGCCTTCGTGCAGGCGATCCGCAAGGAGGAGCTTTTCAAAGTGCCGGGCGTCGCCGAAACACTCGATTGGGCCTCCGCGCTCGTCGAACTCGATGCGGTGGCGCTCGATCCGGCCCTCGTCTCGGACACCCTCGGCGTCCTGCTCAAGTACCAGGACGACATCCAGAAGATGCAGGGCACCCGCGCCAAGGCGATGCTCGACCAGCTGCGCAGCGAAATGAGGGCGGCGGAGTGAGCGAGACCGGCGGCACCGGCCACCTCGCCGACAACATCGCCTTCTTCGCCCGTGCCCTGCGGGCCGCCGGCCTGCCCGTCGGCCCGGGCGCGGTGCTCGACGCCATCGCCGCCGTCGAGGCCGCCAGGATCGGCACGCGGGAGGACTTCTACTGGACGCTCCATGCGGTGTTCGTGAAGCGCCACGAGCACAGCATCCTGTTCGACCAGGCCTTCAAGATCTTCTGGCGCCGGCGCGCCCTCATCGAGAAGCTCATCGCCCAGATGTCCCCAATGGCACCTCCGGGTGCGAAGAAGGAGGAAAAACCGAGGGCGGGGGCGTTGCGCGTCGCGGATGCCCTGGCTCCGCGGCAGAAGGCACCCGAGCGTCCGAGGGACGAGACGCAATTCTCCGCCCGCCTGACGGTCTCCGACCGCGAGGTCCTGAAGAGCAAGGACTTCGCCCAGATGACGGTCGAGGAAGTCGCCAAGGCGAAGCGCCTCATCGCCGAGATGCGGCTGCCCGATGACGAGATCCCCACGCGACGCTTCCTCGCTGATCCGCGCGGTCGCCGCATCGATCCGCGACGGACCTTCCGACGGTCCTTGCGCGGAGGAGCAGCCACGATCGATCTCGCCTACCGCTCGCCCGCGCCGCGGCACCCGCCACTCGTCGCGCTCGTCGACATTTCGGGCAGCATGGCGGAGTATTCGCGCCTCTTCCTGCATTTTCTCCACGCCGTCGCGGAGAAGCGGCGGCGGGTCCATTCCTTCGTGTTCGCGACGCGCCTCACCAACATCAGCCGCGAGCTGATGAGCCGCGACCCCGACGAGGCGCTCGCACGGGCCTCCACCCGCGTACAGGATTGGGAGGGCGGCACCCGTATCGCCCACGCCCTGCACGACTTCAACCGGCTCTGGTCCCGCCGGGTGCTTGGGCAGGGCGCCGTCGTGCTTCTCTTCACCGATGGCCTCGAGCGCGAGGTGACGGGCGAGCTCACCTTCGAAATGGACCGCCTCAAGCGCTCCTGCCGCCGCCTGATCTGGCTCAACCCGCTCCTTCGCTTCGACGCCTTCCAGGCGAGGGCGGCGGGCATCCGCGCGATGCTGCCCCACGTGCACGATTTCCGCCCGATCCATTCCCTGGGTTCCATGGACGAGCTCTGCGCGGCCCTCTCCGGAGAGCGGGCCGGGGAGGCCGATCCGCGGAGGTGGTTGCGTCGGGTCGCGTAGCCCCTACGTTGACGGAGACGACCGGAGGATCACGATGCTCTCCACCGATACCGACATCCTGAAACAAGCCGAGACCTGGCGCCGCGCCGGGAAGGGCGTCGCGCTCGCCACCGTGGTCGAGACCTGGGGTTCCGCCCCGCGTCCCGTCGGCAGCCACCTGGCTATCGACGAGGAGGGCAATTTTCTCGGCTCGGTCTCCGGCGGGTGCGTCGAGGGGGCCGTGATCACGGAAGCGATCGACGTGATCGGCGACGGGAAACCGCGTATCCTCGAGTTCGGCGTCGCCGACGAGACGGCCTGGAAGGTCGGTCTCTCGTGCGGCGGCAGGATCCGCGTCTTCGTCGAAAGGGTGGAGTGATGCCAAGCCTCGACATTCTCCTCGCCTTCGCGGCGGCCACCGCCGTCTTCGCCTATTTTCCGGGCCCGGCTCTTCTCTACACGGCGGCGCAGACTCTCGCGCGCGGACGGCGCGCCGGATTCATGGCGGCTTTCGGGATCCATGTCGGCTGCTACGCCTACGTCTTCGCCGCCGCTTTCGGGCTCTCGGCGGTCTTTCGCCATGTTCCGGAACTCTACGCGGCGATGAAGATCCTGGGCGCGATCTATCTCGTCTGGCTCGGCATCGACATGATGCGCAGGCGTGTGCCCGCCGCCGAACCCGGAACCGTCGCTCCGAAACCCGCGCGCCGCGCCTTCGTCGAGAGTATCGTGGTCGAACTCCTCAATCCAAAGGTCGCGATCTTCTTCATCGCGTTCCTCCCCCAGTTCGTGGATCCTGCCGCGAGCCTTCCCATCTGGGCTCAGTTCCTCATCCTCGGCACCATCGTCAACCTCGCCTTCTCGTCGGCGGACGTGGTCACCGTATTCGCCGCCTCGACGGTGATGCGCAGGCTGCGCGGCGACGGGGCCGGCCGCAGGCTCATCCGGCTCGCCGGCGGGTCGATCCTCGTCGGCCTCGGCGCCCGCCTCGCGCTCGATCGAAGCTGACCATGCGCCTCGATCTCCTTTCGATGCTCAACGCCGAGCGCGCCGCGCGCCGGGCTACGATCCTGGTGACCGATGTCGAAACCGGACGGCAGCGGCTCGTCCAGGAGGCCACCCTGGCCGACGACCCGCTGTCCGAACTGCTCGAGGAACGACTGCGACAAGGCAGGAGCGGGCTCGCGGAAGCCAGCGGTCGCCAACTCTTCCTCACCGTGCAGGTGCCGCCCGTGAAGGTGCTGGTGGTCGGAGCCGTGCACATCAGCCAGGCGCTGGCGCCGATGGCGCGGGGGCTCGACCTCGACGTCACCATCATCGATCCCCGGACGGCCTTCGCCACGCCGGAGCGCTTTCCTGACGTGCCGGTGCTCGCGGAATGGCCCGATGCCGTCCTGCCGCGGATCGCGCTCGACCGGTATACGGCCATGGTGGCGCTCACCCACGACCCGAAGATCGACGATCCGGCGCTCGAAGCGGCGCTGCGGGCCAAATGCTTCTATATCGGCGCGCTGGGCTCACGGAAGACTCATGCCGGCCGGGTCGAGCGGCTCGCTCGAGCGGGATTCTCCGAGGAGGAGATCGCGCGCATCCATGCCCCGATCGGCCTCGACATCGGCGCGGTGTCGCCGGCCGAGATCGCCGTCTCCATCCTTGCGGAGATCGTCGCGACCCTGCGCCGGGACCGGAGGCGTGCGGCGTGATCTTCGGTCCCTTCCCTGTCGAGGAGGCCGCCGGCGCCATCGCCGCCCATAGCGTGCGAGCGGGAGAGGCCGTTCTCAAGAAGGGCAGCATCATCACGGCCGACACGGCCCGGCGCCTGAAGAAGGCGGGGATCGAGCGCGTCGCTGCGGTGCGGCTCGAGCCGGGCGACGTGGGCGAGGACGAGGCGGCTTCGCGGCTGGCGGCGGCGGTCGCCGGAGAGCACGTGGCCGTCGAGCGGCCCTTCACCGGCCGGTCCAATCTCTACGCCTTGTGCAACGGAGTCCTCGTCGTCGCGAAGGCCGCGATCGATCGCGTCAACGCCGTGGACGAGGCGATCACGGCGGCGACGCTGCCGGCCTACAAGCCGGTCGTCGAAGGTGAAATGATCGGCACGGTGAAGATCATTCCCTATGCGGTGCCGGGGGCGATGCTCGCCCGGGCTCTCAGCGTGGCGCACGGCGCCCTGCGGGTGGCGCCTTACGTGCGCCGGCACGTGGGAGTGGTCTCGACTCTGATGCCGGGCTTGAAGCCCAGCATCGTGGATAAGACCGTGCAGGTCCTCGGAACGCGGCTCTCCCCCGCGGGGGCCCGGGTCTCGGCAGAGGCGCGGGTGCCGCACGAGACCGGAGCGCTGGCGGGGGCGATCGCCGATCAGGCGGCCGGCGAGGCCGAACTGATCGTCGTCTTCGGCGCATCGGCGATCGCCGACCGGCGCGACGTGATCCCGGCCGCCATAGAAGAGGCCGGCGGCCGCGTCGAGCATTTCGGCATGCCGGTCGATCCCGGCAACCTGCTCCTCGTCGGTTCGCTCGGCGGCAAACCGGTCATCGGTGCGCCGGGCTGTGCGCGCTCGCCCAAGGAGAACGGGTTCGACTGGGTCCTGCAGCGGCTCCTCGCCGGTCTGCCGGTCACGCGGGACGACATCATGGCGCTCGGCGTCGGCGGCCTCCTCATGGAGATCGTCTCGCGGCCCCAGCCGCGGGCCGGCGGCGCAAGCGAGGACGAGTGAGCGGCGTCGCCGCCATGGTGCTCGCCGCCGGGCAGGGCACGCGGTTCGGCAGCGAGCCGAAAATGCTGGCGCGCCTCAGGGGCAAGCCCCTCGTGAGGCACGTCGCCGAGGCCGCTCTGGCTTCCTCCCTCAGGCCCTGCCTCGTCGTCGTCGGTCATCGCGCTGCCGAGGTCGAGAGGGCGCTGCAAAACCTTCCGCTCGTCCTGGTGTTCAACCCATCCTATGCCGGCGGCCTGTCGACCTCGCTCAAGGCCGGCTTCGCCGCCCTGCCGCCGGAGTCCGAGGCGTGCCTCGTCCTGTTGGGCGACATGCCGCTCGTCGCCCCAAGCTTGATCGACCGCCTCGCGAGGGCCTGGGTCGAGCAGGGCCGTCCGGCGGCCCTCGTGCCGGTCGCAAACGGCCGGCGCGGCAACCCGGTCGTCCTCTCGCGGCGTCTTATGCCCGAGATCGCGGCGCTGGATGGCGATGTCGGCGCGGGACCCTTGCTGCGCGACCGGCCGGATGTGGTCGAATGGCCGCTCGACGATCCCGCCGTGCTGCGCGACGTCGATACGGCCGAAGCACTTACGGGACTGCAATCGGGTGAAGTTGTCCTCGACCAGGCGACGCCATCCTCGGGCGAACGTTCCACATGAGGCGTCATCCTCAGACGCGCGGAGCGCGACCCGAGGACCTCAGGCCGCGGAAGGCGCTTGATCCTGCACCCGATCGCCTTTTAGCTCGACCGAGGATGACGCCGGTGGGACACGACGTCACGATCATCACCGGCCGGCCTCCCGAGCCGTTTCGGGCGCGAGGGCGCTCCAGCCTGTCAATTGCACGAACCCGTCGCGGGCGGCGACGACGACGTGGCGCCGATGTTTGTGGACGACTTTTCCGGGCTCATGGCGATGGCTCTTCCGTCCATCCGGTCGCCTGCCACACGTAGAGCCGCTTACCGCCGACCTGCGCGAGGCTCTCGATCGACCCGAAGGCCCTGACGGTGCGAAGCACGTCCGCCACCTCGCCGGTGAAGTCGAGGGTTCGTTGCGTTTCGGTGATGCGCGGCCAGTACGTGCCTTCCCCCTGCGGCTTCGCATCGGCCCAGAGGCGCGGCAGATCCGTCGCCAGCAGGGCCGCAAGCCGGCACCCGGCCATCTGGCACTTGGCGAGCAGGGTGTCGTGGGTTTCGTCCGGCGAGAGCGGGAAGCAGTCCTGCGCCACGAGAGGCCCCATGTCGAAGGCCGGCGTGAGGCCGTGGACCGTCATGCCCCACTCCGCTACGCCGGAAAGGATGGCCTGGAAGAGGGGGTAGGGGCCGCGACCGATCGGGAGGGGTGAGGGATGAAAGTTGACCGCGTAGGCAAGGTGCGATTCCCAGTCCTTCACGAGCCAGGGATAGCCCGCTACGACCAGGGCATCGCATTTCAACGTCGCGAGGTGCGCGAGATCGCCCGCACGGATGCGCGACATCTGGATCGGCAGCTTGAGCGATCGGGCGCGGGCGATCGTTACGTCGTTGAAGTCGTAGACGTTGTCGCAAGGCCGCGTGAACAGCTTCACCGGTTCCCAGCCCTGGTCAAGGAGCGTGAGAAAGACGTCCCCGAGGAAATCGATGCCGGCGAAGGCAAAGCGCATGGGGTCCTCTCTGGGGTCTTCCGCCGGATCCGGCCTGGACGATCGCATCAGCGCCGGGGCGGCAGGGGTTCGACGTCGCCAGGACCAAGAGATAGCAGAAGGCGAGGCGAGTTCTCACCCGTCGCGGCTGTCCCCTCTTCGGACGCGCGACGGAGGCGAAAAGTCGAGAGACCGCCACTCGTGAGAAGCCGGTCGGCGCCGACGCGCCGCAACGAAAGAGGCGCGGGCCGCGGCCCGCGCCTCCATGTCTCTTTTACAAGGCTCAGAAAGTCGATGCCGCCGCCGGGGGGCGGAACGGCAGGCGCCGCCTTCTAGGCGCCCGTGTTCTCGGACTTGTCTTCGAACTCGATTTTCTTGGCGATGGTGAAACCGTCCTCGGAACGGCCGTTGAAACGGCACTGCTCCGCTTCGAGCGGCGACGTAATCGGCCTCGGCGGCCTCTCAAGAGGTCCCCTCATATCTTTTTGTCACGTATGTCGCGGAGTGCCAAGCGCGGCCGCAGCGATGTTGTCAGCAATCTCTCTGCTATGCTGCTAACGCCTTGGAACTAAACAGATTATTCAATAATTGTGCTTGATGATGGACGGCGGTGAATTCACCATCGTCCGGGCGGAAGCTCGACCGTTCCGTGCCTCCGCCGACGGCGAAAGGAGGTCGCATGGTTTCAAAGGAGTTCATCCGTCAGCTCGAGGGTTACGGGCTGACCACGGCCACTATCCTCTACCGGATGCCCGACCATAGGAACCTGCTCCAGAGCTATGTCTGGCAGGATTACGATCTGGCCCCGAAATTCCCGGTCCTGCTGGATTTCCTGGAGTTCTGGAAGCGGGAACTCGAAGGGCCGCTCCATTCGGTGACGGTCGCTCATACGCGTCTCATCAAGCCGGCCGAGTTCAAGGCGGTCGACGGAGTCCTGACGCTCCATTGAGGCCGCCGGCGGAGGCGTGACACCGGCGGTCTTGGCCGCTCGCCCCAACTCGGCTAGAGGTCGCGGCCTGCTTCCTCCAACCTGTTGGGCGTCTTGTCCTCGAAAGCACGTACCTCGGCTATCCTGGCGGCGCTCGCGGCCCAGCCCGGCGAGCGAATCACCGTCGGAGAGATCCTGGCCGTGCTGCGCGACCGCGCCTTCGCGCTGCTGGTCGTGCTTCTCGGGCTGCCGAACTGCCTCCCGATGCCGCCGCCGATCCCGCTCGTCTGCGGGCTCCTTCTCGCCCTGGTGGCGCTGCAGATCATCGCCGGCCTGCCCGCTCCCTGGATGCCGCGGGTGCTCCTGCGGCGTTCGATCGCCAGTTCCGACGTGGACCGCGCGGTCAACCGCGCCACACCGATCTTCCGGCGGCTCGAACGCTTCTCGCGGCCGCGGATGGCCATCTTCGACAGCGGCCTCGCCATGCGGATGATGGGAGTCCTGGTCCTCATCCTCGCTCTCGGGCTCCTGTTCGCGCCGCCCTTCCTCGGGCAGATCCCGATCGGCATTGCCGTCTGTCTCGTGGGGCTCGGCCTGGTGGAACGCGACGGGCTGGTGGTGATCGGAGGGCTCGTGATCGGCTCGATGGGCCTCACGCTGAGCCTCGGCTTCGTCTATGCGATCATCTCCGGCATCGACACGCTTCTCTGAGCGTCTCTGAGCGTCGCGCAGCAAGCCCGCCGTCGGCGACCCACGCGGCCCTAGAGCATCGGACCTAAACGTGGACCCTACTTTTGCGGATCCATCCGATGCTCCTTTTCTTGAGCAGCGCATCGTCCGATGCGGAAAACCGGGTCTCAACTTGTCCGCACGATGCGCTAAGCCACCCTGATCCGCTCCGGGATGCCGAGCAGGCGGTCGATGTCCTGCGGCGGCACCGGACGGGAGAACAGGAAGCCCTGGAGCTGGTGGCAGCCGAGCGCCTGCAGGAACCGGTGCTGCTCCTTCGTCTCGACGCCTTCCGCCGTCACCGTCAGGCCGAGCGCCCTTCCGAGGTGGACGATGGAATGGACGAGGATCGCGCTTTCGCCGGTGGCCTCCATGCTCTCCAGGAACGAGCGGTCGATCTTGATCTTGTCGAAGGCGAAACGGCGCAAGTAGATCAGCGACGAGTAGCCGGTCCCGAAATCGTCCAGCGCCAGGTTCACGCCGAGAGCGCGCAGTTCCATCATGGCCGCTTCGGCGGCATCGGCGTCCTCGACGACGACGCCTTCCGTGAGCTCGAGTTCGAGCCGCGTCGGATCGAAGCCCGTGTCCTTGAGCGTGCGCACGACGCTTTCGACGAAATCGCGGTGGCGGAACTGAAGCGGCGACACGTTGACCGCGATGCGCAGACCCGGCCACCTCTTGCCGTCCTCGCAGGCGCGGCGCAGCACCCATTCGCCGAGCGGGATGACGAGTCCGCGCTCCTCGGCCAGTCCGATGAAGCGGGTCGGGCTGATCATGCCCTGCTTGGCATGGGGCCAACGGACGAGGGCCTCGACGCCCACGACCGTGCTGCCGTCCGCCGAATAGACCGGCTGATAGTGGAGCGCGAGCTCGTTGCGGGAGATCGCGTGGCGCAGGTCGTCCTCGACGACCTTCCGCATGCGGATTGCCTCGTCCATCGTGCGTTCGAAGAAGCTGAACCGGTTCCGGCCTTCGCTCTTGGCCTGGTAGAGCGCCGTGTCCGCAAGGCGCATCAGCACTTCGTGGGTGAGCCCGTTTTCGGGCGCCACCGCGATCCCGATGGAGACGCCGACCGACACTTGCGCCCCCGCGATGAGGAAGGGGGCGCTGATGGAATCGAGGATACGGCGCGCCAGCGTCTCCGCGTCCCCCATCGAGCGGAGCCCGGTCTGAATGATGGCGAATTCGTCGCCTCCGAGACGGGCGAGCGTGTCCCCCGATCTCAGAAGATCCGTCAGACGGCCGGCCACCTGCTTGATCAGATCGTCGCCGGCCGGATGCCCGTAGGTGTCGTTGACGTCCTTGAACCGGTCGAGATCCAAGAGATGGACGGCGATGCCGCCCTCCATGCGTCCGAGGCGGCCGATCTCGTAATCGAGCCGCTCGGTGAAGACCAGGCGGTTCGGCAGGCTCGAGAGCGGGTCGCGGCCGACGAGAACCCGAGCCTGCTCCTGGCTCTGGGCAAGGTCTCTGGCGAGCCAGCGAATGTAGAGGACGAGGAGGATGAGCAGCAGCAGCGCGACGACGAGGCCGAACCCGAGGACCGGGATGAGCCGTTGGCGCAGCAGGTCCCCCGGCCGCTCCGGCGTCCAGGCGACGTAGGCACGGGTCGCGCCGGCGATATCGGTCACCGCAAGGGCGGCGCCCTGCTCCGGGCGGACGAAGGTGAGATGGGCGTCGCGGATGCCGTTCAGGCGCGCGAGGCGCTCCATCTCGGCCTGCGGATACGCCTTGACGCCGACGAGATAGCCGGCGCCGCTGCGAATGATCAGGGGCTTGATCGCGATGGCGTCGACCGACTGGCCATCGCTCACGAGGCGCGCCAGGGGTCCATCGGGTTTCGCGCGCACGAGCGTCTCGGCGTCGCGCCGAAGCGTCGCGTGAAGGCCTGCCTCCTGCAGGACGAGCCCGTCACGGGTGATGACCGCCAGCCCATCGAAGCCCGTCCCGGCGGTGCGCAGGCCGGCAGGGTCGAACTCCAGGGGTTTCAGGGCGTCCACGAGTTCAGCGAGACGCTGGTCGATCACGCTCCGGAACTGTGCCTTCTGCCGCGCGGCGGCATCCTCATTCGCGCCCTCGCTCGTCCACATGATCGTGGCGAACACGACGGCGAGCGTCGCCGCAAACAGGATCGCCGTCGGCCAGACGAGCCTGAACAGCAAGGCACCGTGCGATTGGCGCTTGAGGAGAGAGACGCGAGACATGCCTTCCCAAAGGCCGTGTGGCCGCCGGACATCCTGAAGGCTTTGTATTGACAAGACGTTGCGGCGGACAGGGCGATTACGAGAGCCCGTAGGGTGCAATCGCCAACCAGCCCTCCACGGAGCAACCGACCGGCCTTCCCGCACGACATAGACGCAAGAGTCTTTACGAGAAGTTGCAAGAATGGGGCTAGAGCATCGGACCCGAAAGTGGACCCCACTTTTGGGATCCATCCGATGCTCTTTCTCTTAAAGCAGCGCATCGTTTAATGCGGACAACCGGGTCCACTTGTCCGCACGATGCGCTATTGCGCCGGGCCGTAGGGCGGGCGCGGGATGGCCATATGGGCCGCCCTGAGAGCCGCCGACCAGCGTTCCCGAAGGTCATGGAAATAAGGCTCGCCCGCCTCGATCCGGTGCACGACCTCAGGATTCAGCGCATCCCTGCGCAAGACCGCGATGTCGATCGGCAGGCCGACGCCGAGATTCGACCGCATGGTCGAATCCATCGAGATCAACCCGATCTTGAGCGCGTCGTAGAGATCGGTTCGATAGCCGACGGCCCGGTCAAGAATCGGTTTACCGTACTTGTGTTCTCCGATCTGGAGAAAAGGGGCGTCCTGTCCGCACTCGATGAAGTTACCGGCCGAGTACACCATGTAGAGCCGCATGGGGCCGCCCTTGATCTGCCCGCCGAAGAGGAAGGACACGTCGAAGGACAGCGCCGCCTCTTCGAGACCCTTGCCGTCGATGGCCCGCACGTGCCGGATCGCCCGACCGACGAGCTGTGCCGCCCGGAAGAGCGTCGGGGTCTTCTCGAGCGTTTCCAACTCGCCCGTCGTCGGGTCTTCGACCCCCTCGCTCAGAAGGGAGACGACCGATTGCGACACCGAGAGGCTTCCTGCCGACGCGAGAGTCAGCACGCGTTCGCCGGGGACGACGATGGTGTTGAGCTTGCGATAGGTCGAGATGTTGTCGAGCCCCGCATTGGTCCGGGTGTCGGCGATCATGACGAGGCCCTGATCCACGAGGATGCCGGCGCAATAGGTCATGGGTGCTCTCGGGGCAGGCATTGAGGCGACTGAGGGGTAGCAATTTTCGCCGCCCCGGAGCAAGGGAAGGGATCAGCCCTGCGTCTGGATCTGGGCGCTCTCCACGGTGAGCTTCACGTCGAGAGTCTCCGAGCCGCCGCCGTAGCGGCTGCCGCGAATGGGGGCGGCGCCGAGATAGTCCAGTCCGACGGCCACGCGGACGTGGGCCTCGCCGGCGCTGATCCCGTTCGCCGGGTCGAACCCCACCCAGCCGAGATCGGGCACCTTCGCCTCGGCCCAGGCGTGGCCGGCCTCCTGGTCGGTCACCCCGTCGACCCGGTGGAAGTAGCCCGATACGTAACGGGCCGGGATCGCCATGTAGCGGGCGGCGGCGATGAAGATATGGGAGAGATCCTGGCAGACCCCGCGGCGGAGCGCGAAGGCTTCGGCCGCGGTCGTTGCGGCATGAGTCGGTTCCGTATCGAATATCACCTCGCTATGCAGGGCGGCGACCAGCCGGTGGAGTCCGGCGAGGCGATCCGCACCGATGTCTCCGATGACGTCCCGGGTAAAGGCGCGGATCTCCGCATCGGCGTAGGCGAGGCTCGATTCGCGGAGATAGAAGATGTCCGGCAGGCGCTCGACGGCTCCTCGGACGACGCCGTGCGTTTCGTTGGTCTCCACCTCGCCGGTGACCCGAATGGTCAGCGCCCCTACGGAGCCGCCGGCCGAGAAGGTGTGGAGGACGTTGCCGAACGTATCCTCGCCGCGTTTCAGCCGTCCGTCGGCGCTGGGCTCGATCCTCCAGCGCAGCACGTGCTGCCCATCGTGGTCGCGCGGTGTGAGGCGCAGGTGCTGGATGAGACCGCGGACCGGGCGTTCGTAGTCGTATACGGTCTCGTGAGTGATGCGGACGCGCATGAACTTCAGGTGAGGTACTGGTCGGCGATCGCGGAACCGAGTCGGTTGTTCTCCGCGATGAACTCTTCGACGAACTCGTGCAAGCCCTGTTCGAAGATTGCGTCGATACGCGTGGAGGATAACTTCGCCAGCATGTTGCTCGCGTGCCTCTGGCTCGGGCCTCTGCGGCCGTACGCCTCGGCGATCAGGTCGAGGTGACGCACGAGGATCTCGTAGCAATTGGCGAGCGAGCGGGGCATTTGCCGGTTGAGGATGAGAAGATCGGCCACGAGCCAGGGTTTCACGCTTTCGCGGTAGACCCAATGATAGGCAGTCAGGGCGGAGACCTCGCGCAAGATGGTAGTCCACTGAAAATAGTCGAGAGAACCTCCGATGCGCTCGGTTGCGGGCAGGAGGAGCTGGTATTTCACGTCGAGAATCCGGGCGGTGTTGTCCGCCCGCTCGACCGCGCCGCCGAGACGCGTGAACCAGAAGGAATCGTTGCGCAGCATGGTTCGGTAGGCCGAACCGTCGAAAGCGAGCGTGACCCCCTTCACCCAGTCGAGGAAGCGAGCGAACTCCTCGCGGCTCATGTCGCCGCCCGTTCCCACGTTCTTCAGTTCGAGCCAGGCGCCGTTGATCGCATCCCACATTTCGACGGTCAGGGCCGTCCGCACCGCCCGGGCATTGTCGCGGGCGATCTCGATGCAGTTGCGGATCGATGAGGAATTGTTGGGGCTGAAGGCGAGAAAATCGCGGACGGTATCCTCGTTGGCCCCGTCGTAGAGACGGTTGAAATCATCGATGTCGCCCGCGACCGAGACGGCGCTCTCCCATTCGTTCCGCTCGCCGCCGTAGCTCGACGGCAGGGAGGCGAGCCGGAGCGTCGCATCCAGGATCCGTGCCACGAAATCGGCCCGCTCGGTGTAGCGGGAGAGCCAGTAGAGGTTGTCGGCGGTGCGGGACAGCATGAGAACTCACCGGGTCGACGGGCGAACCCGTCCATCGTCCGCGGGCTCGAAACGGGGATTTTTCGCCGGAGCTTTCTCCGCCGTCTCCCCAGCTCTCCGGATCTCTCCATCGGAGGATGACGCTCCGTCTTCACGCATCGAGCACCCACGTGTCCTTTGTGCCGCCGCCCTGGCTCGAATTGACCACGAGCGATCCCTCCTTCAGGGCGACGCGCGTCAGCCCGCCCGGCATGATGCGGACCTCGTCCGCGCCGGAGAGCACGAAGGGGCGAAGGTCCACGTGCCGTGGCGCCACGCCGGAGGCGACGAAGGTGGGGCAGGTGGAAAGGGCGAGGGTCGGTTGGGCGATGAAGCCGTCCGGCGCATGCCGCAACTTCCGCCGGAAATCCTCGATCTCGCGTTTCGTCGCGTGCGGCCCCACGAGCATGCCGTAGCCGCCCGAGCCGTTCACCTCCTTCACGACCAGATCGGGGAGATGATCGAGAACGTAGCTCAGGCTGTCTTCCTCGCGGCATCGCCAGGTGGGCACGTTCTGGAGGATCGGGTCCTCTCCGGTGAAGAAACGGACGATCTCGGGCATGTAGGAATAGACGGCCTTGTCGTCGGCGACGCCCGTTCCGACCGCATTGGTGAGCGTCACGTTGCCCGATTGATAGGCAGACATGAGTCCCGGCACGCCGAGGACCGAATCCGGCCGGAAAACCAGGGGATCGAGATACTCGTCGTCGATGCGGCGGTAGATCACGTCGACCCGCATGGGCCCTGCCGTCGTGCGCATGTAGACCACGTCGTCCCTGACGAAGAGGTCGGAGGACTCGACGAGTTCGATGCCCAGCTTATCGGCAAGAAACGAATGCTCGTAGAAAGCCGAGTTGAACCGCCCCGGCGTCAGCAGGACTGCCGTCGGATCCCGGCTCGCGGTGCGCGGGGCGACCGAGTGCAGGGTCGCCAGGAGAGCATCGGGATAGTTCTCCACCGGCGCCACCTGATGATGGGCGAACAGCTCCGGGAAGAGACGCATCATCACTTCCCGGTTCTCGAGCATGTAGGACACGCCCGACGGCGTGCGGGCGTTGTCCTCCAGCACGTAGAACGTGCCCTCGTCCACCCGGACCATGTCGATGCCGGCGATCTGCACGTATTTCCCGTGAGGGACCTCGAAGCCGAGCATCTCGGGGCGGTAATGGGGGTTCCGGAAGACGAGGTCAGCCGGCACGATCCCGGCCTTGATGCAATCCTGGGGGCCGTAGACGTCGGCCAGGAAGGCGTTGAGGGCCGTCACGCGCTGCTTGAGCCCCTGCTCGAGCCCGGCCCATTCCGATTTCGTGAGGACACGCGGAATGATGTCGAACGGGATCAGCCGTTCGGTGGATTCGTTCCCGCCATAGACCGCGAAAGTGATTCCGATCCGGCGGAAGAACAGCTCCGCCTGGCTGCGCCTCGCGTCGAACACCTCGGCGGGCGTCTCGTCGAGCCAGCGCTTGAGGCGGTGATAGGCGGAGCGGATGTCGGCCGGGCCGTGTCCGTCGAGGCCGTTCATTTCGTCGAAAGCAGCCCGCCTCATGGGCTTAACCTCACTCTCGCGTCCCGCTCGGCAGCGTAGACGCAATTTGCGTTCCAAGGGAAGCGGGGTTTCGGATGAGCCGCTCCCCTTTTGTATGGACGTGCCCCTCCCGCCCGACGATGCCGGCGGCAATCTCCCGCTCGATCGCGGTCAGCCCACATCGTACGGGCCGGGAGAGTCGAGTGCGAGATCGCGCAAAATCGCGAGCGCGGCGGCGAGCTCGTTTCGCGGCGGCGACGCGAGCGCAAGGCGGATGGCATTGGGCGCATGGCCGGCGCTCACGGCGAAGTCCCGTGCCGCGATCGTCGAGATCCCGAGTTTGGCGGCAGCCGCCACGTAAGCCTCGGCGCGCCATGGGTGCGGCAGCTCCATCCAGAGGTGATAGGCGCGGGTGTCGCCCTGCACTTCGATGCCGGAAAGGCTCGATCGCGCGATGGCTTGCCGGGCGGCCGCATCGCCGCGCTTGCGCGATTGCAGCCGCGCCACGGTCCCGTCGGCCATGAGCCGGAGCGCCGCCGCCAGGGCGAGGCCGCTGCCGGTCCAGGCGCCGGATCGCAGGGATCGGGCGATATCCTTGCGGTATCTCGCTCCGGCGAGGATCATGCCGAGCCCCAATCCCGGCGCCACCCGCTTGGAGAAGCTGTCGATCAGAACGACCTGGTCGGGAGCGAGGGCCGCCAACGGCTCCTCGTCGACCAGGAAGGAATAGATCGCATCCTCGACCGCCGGAATGTCATGCGCTCTGAGGAACTCGGCGATCCTGGCGCGCCTGTCCGGCCCCATGCTGACGCCGAGGGGATTGTGGAGAAAGGGCTGAAGATAGATCGCCTTCAGGGCCGTCGCATCGTGGATCGCCGCCAGGGCCTCCGGCAGGACGCCCTCGTCGTCCATCTCGATCGGGACCAGTTCATGCCCGAGCCGGCCGGCGATACCCATCAGCACCGGGTAGGTCAGGGCTTCGACGGCGATCCGTGAACCGGCCGGCGCCAAAGCCGACAACGTCGCGGCGATGGCCTGCCGGCCATTGCCGGCAAACAGCACGCTCTCCGCTTCGGGGCGCCAGGCGCCGCGCGCCAGAAACGCGGCGACCGCCCGTCGCGCACCCGGCGTCGCAGTCGCGCCGATCGGCTGGAAGGCGGAGGCGAGATCCTCGGGCCGCATGAGGTGCGAGAGCGATTTCGCCACTTCGGCACCTTGCCCTTCGAGGATCGGAAAATTGAGCTCGAGATCGATCGCCGTCGACGCCGGTTCCGTAAGCGCGCTGCCGGGAACCCGGTTTGCGGACCGGACATAGGTGCCGCGGCCGACCTCTCCCGTGACGAGCCCCTTGCGATGAAGCGCCAGATAGATGCGGCTCGCGGTGGAGGGCGCGATGCCGCTCCGGTAGGCGAATTCCCGTTGCGGAAGGAGACGTTCGCCGGGCTTCAGCCGGCCGGATTCGATGTCGGCGGCGAGCTCGTCGGCGATGACTTGATAGCGCGGCAGCCTCATGGCGCGGCTGGCCGCCCGCCGATCTGATTCTGTGGCGTGTTCCCCGATACCAGGAAACGCGCCGTGCGATGCGGCCGTCTTCGAGCCGTCCGGATCAGCGGCATTGTGTTCCCTTGGGTCCTCCGGCTCGCGCCGATGCTGTTTCCCGGACGCGATTCCCGAACCCGGATTGCACCGATAGCAATGTACATTGCACCACGCGTCGGCGTGGGGCAATGGCTCTGGGCGACGATCCGCGGCCGCTTCGGGCCTCCTCCCGATCCAGTGCAGAGCCCGGGAAGCGTTCGATGACCGCAGTTCCGCTGGACGCGAGACGAAGACCACGACTCGGCGCCAGTGTCTCCCGCCACCGCAGTTCTCAGGTTCGACGGTATGCTCCGAGCAGGCGCTCGATGATGTTCTGACCACGCTCCCTCAGCGTCGGCGGATCGTCCGCCTCCGGCAGCATGAGGGCCATCTTGCAGATCATGGCATCCAGCATGCGGCTGAGGAGGCCGACGTCCTCGAATTCGAGTTCGCCTTTGCGCTTGAGGGCGTCCAGGGTCGCCGTCAGAAGGGCCATTGGATACGCTTCTTCGATTTCACGGTAGCGTCTGGTGCCGAGGACGGCCGGTGCCTCCTGGACGACGACGCGTCCATAGGCAGGCTCCAGACAGGCGTCCAGGTAGGCATCGATCCCCGAACTCAAGCGGTCCCAAATCGCTTTCTGCGCGCGCGCCCTTTTTTCGATCTTCGCGGCGGCCTCCGCCTGCAGGGCGACGACAACCGCATCGAACAGGGCCTTCTTATCCTCGAAGTGGTGATAGAACGCGCCCCGCGTCACCCGCGCCGCGCGCGAGATCGCCTCGATGCCCGCCGCCTGGTAGCCGTCTCTCGCAAAGGCATCCCGTCCAGCGGACAGGAGCGCTTGCCGGGTGGCCTCCGTGTACTCCTCACGGCGACTTGCAAGATGTCTGTGTTCGCTCATGTCGGCCAACATAACGCTTGACGTGAATTGTTCTATCGAGCATATTACATACATTCGGTATGTTAAAGACGTGTTGAATGCATTTCGACGCAAGCCGTGGGAGGGTGACGTGAAGGGCCATCGGATGTTCGAGTTGGCGCAGGCGCTGGCTGTCGCGAAGAGCAGACAGGATGTGCCCGCCGCCCTGAAACTCCTTCATCCGGATATGCTGCTCGAGAGTCCGGCCTTCGGAACGAAGGCGCGCGGCCTCGCCGAGAATGAGCGCGCGCTGACGCGGTTCTTCGCCTCTTTTCCCGACTACCACGTGGTCCTGCATGGTCGCGCCAACAGCGATGACGCTCTGATCTGCTGGGGTACGGTCCGGATGACGATGACCGGCGACCGGTTCGGCGTGGTCCCGAACGGCAAGCGTGCGGAATTGCCGGTGTTCATCCAATTTGCGTTCAAGGACGACCTGATCGCCGGCGAGCGGTTCTTCTTCGACCTATCGGAGCTCTGCTGGCAGTCGGGAGTCTCGACGGACGTCGTCAGGCGAAAGCTTTTCGGAGATGCCTCGGCCCTGACGATCGCAGCCGAATAGCGCCGGCGGAGCGGGTCGGCAGCATCCGAACAATTCGTCCTGCAACGGGAGGCAGCAGCACATGGCATCCGACCCACGGATCAAAGACGTCGGTGAGATCGAGGCGGCGCACCTCTTCGACATCGTCGTCGACTTGAATCCCCGGCTGAATTTCGGGACCGGTCCCTTGGGCCAGCGGGTCCTGTTCGGAGCGGCCAGCGGCTCGTTCGAAGGCCCGAAACTGCGCGGCGAGGTCCTGGCAGGTGGCGGCGACTGGGCGTTGTTTCGGGCCGATGGAGCGATGACTCTCGATGTGCGGCTGACATTGCGCACCCATGACGACGCCCTGGTGCACATGACCTATGGCGGCCGCTGGGTCACGCCTTCCGAAATGCGCGCCGACATGACCGATCCGGTCAAGAGATATCAGGTCGACCCTGCTCGCTACTACTTCAGGACGAATCCGCTCTTCGAAACGGGGGCAAGGCAATACGGCTGGCTGAACGACATCGTGTGCGTCGGGAAGGGCTACCTGATCGAAGGCGGAGTCGCCTACAAGGTCTTCGAAGTCGCCTGAGGGACGGCCCCATGAACCGTCCCAACGAGATCCGCGCGCACGACGATCGACTGCCCGTACCGGGCTTGGCCGGAACGTATCAGGTCGAAACGCCGGAGTCCGCCGACTTGCGAGGCAGAACCGAGGAAACGTCGCTTCGGCGCCGCCTCGTGGCGGAAGCGCTCGGTACGGGATTCCTGCTCATCGCTGTCGTCGGCTCCGGAATTCTGGGAGAGCGGCTCGCCGCCGGAAGCGTCGCGATTGCGCTTCTCGCCAACGCTCTGGCCACGGCCGCTGCGCTTTACGCGCTGATCGAGTGGCTCGCGCCACTGTCGGGGGCACATTTCAACCCGCTGGTCACACTTGCCATGGCTTTCCGTGGCGATATCTCCGGCCGGGCCGCTGCGGCCTATGTGCCGACCCAACTGGTTGGCGCCATAGCCGGAGTCGCCGTGGCGGACGCAATGTTCGACGTGCCTGTCTTCTCGTTGTCCACTCACGTCAGAAGCGGCTCGTCCCAGCTGCTGAGCGAGTTTGTGGCTACGTTCGGACTGATCGGTGCGGTGTGGACATGCTCACGGGTGCGGCCATCCTCGGTGGCGGGAGTCGTCGCAGCCTATATCGGCGGCGCATTCTGGTTTACGGCGACGGATTTCGCGAACCCGGCGGTGACTCTCGCACGAGCATTCACCGACACGTTCGCCGGCATCCGACTTTCGGACGTGCCCGGATTCATCGCTGCGGAAACCGCTGGAGCGATCGCTGCGATCATCCTCTTCCGATGGCTCCTGCCGGAAATGCGCACGGCCGCCGACAAGTAGATCGGCGGCGACGCCGACCGATAAGGTCATAAATTGCACCGAGATCAATTTATGCATTGCACCTAGCTTGGGCAGGTGCAATCACCGGAGCCTGATTTGCACCGGGATGGACGGAGCTTGCGAATGGCTCGAGCCGAGCTCAATGGAATATCGATCGCCTATGACGACCTCGGCGGCGGCGGCGATGCTGTCGTGTTCGTTCACGGCCATCCTTTCGACCGCTCCATGTGGTCG
This sequence comes from uncultured Alphaproteobacteria bacterium, assembly GCA_963723525.1. GTDB lineage: Bacteria > Pseudomonadota > Alphaproteobacteria > Rhizobiales > Beijerinckiaceae > Microvirga. The sequence continues at coordinate 163,160 of CAVRRI010000023.1, read as the reverse complement.
CCTCAGTATTCACTGTTCGGCAAGTCCGGCTGGCGGGCGCTCGTACCCGACCTGCGGGGCTACGGCGAGACGACCGTCGTCCCGGGCAAAACGACTCTCGACGTCTTCGCGCGCGATATCGCGGCCCTCGCCGATCATGTCGGCATAGGACGGCTGGTCATCGTCGGTCTCTCGATGGGCGGGCAGATCGCGATGGAGTTCTGCCGGCAATATCCCCAGCGCGTCCGGGGCCTCGTTCTGGCCGCGACGACGCCGCAGGCCGAGACGGCCGAGGGGAAGGTCAACCGCAACGCGATGGCGGATCGCCTGCTGCGCGAGGGCTTGGTGCCCTACGCTGAGGAAGTGCTGACGAAGATGGTCGCCCCGAGGAACATCGAAGCTCTTCCGGCCGTCGCCGAAAAGGTCATGGGCATGATGCGCGCGGCGCCCCCCGAAGGCGCCGCCGCCGCTTTGCGCGGCCGGGCCGAACGTCCCGACTATCGGGACACCCTGGGCCGTCTCGATGCGCCGGCCCTCGTCGTCGTCGGGGACGAGGATGGTTTCACCACCCGGGCCGACGCGGACCTGATGCATGGGCTCTTGCGGAATTCGGAATTGTGCTGGATGCCCGGCGTCGGGCATATGCCCAATCTCGAACGGGAGGCGGAGTTCAATGCCGCTCTGAAGCGGTTCCTGGCCTCCGTCTTTGCTGCAGCATAGGGATTTGCCGATGTCCGCCAACGGTTTGCCGGAATGCGTTTTCATCACGGGCGCCAGCGCCGGCTTCGGCGAGGAACTCGCCCGCCAGTTCGTCGCGGGCGGTGCGCGCGTGGTGGCGACGGCCAGGCGCCTCGACAGACTGAGCGCCCTCGCGCACGAACTCGGCGCGGACCGGTTGCTGCCGTTGGCGCTCGATGTCAGGGACCGCGCCGCCGTCGAGCGGGCGGTCGCGGAACTGCCGCCGGCGTTTTCGGCCGTCGATTGCGTCGTCAACAATGCCGGCCTCGCCCTAGGCCTGGAGCCGGCGCCGAGCGCCGACCTCGAGAACTGGGACGCGATGATCGACACCAATTGCCGGGGACTTGTCTATGTCACCCGGGCGTTGCTGCCCGGCATGGTTTCCCGCCGACGGGGCCACATCGTCAATCTCGGCTCCGTCGCCGGGACGTATCCTTATCCCGGCGGCAACGTCTACGGCGCGACCAAGGCGTTCGTCCATCAGTTCAGTCTCAACTTGCGCAGCGATCTGCACGGGACGGGCCTGCGGGTGACGGTGATCGAGCCCGGCATGTGCGGCGGGACCGAATTCTCGGAAGTTCGCTTCGGCGGCGACAGGGCCAAGGCGGCGGCGGTCTATGCGGGGATGGAGCCGCTCACGTCGGAAGATATCGCCGGTACCATCCTCTGGGCGACATCCCGGCCCGCCCACGTCAATATCAACGTGATCGAATTGATGCCCGTCGCTCAGAGCTTCGCGGCTTTCCAGGTTGCGCGCCAGGCGACCGCCTAGGCGGTCGCCTCGCCCGCTTGGCACGGTCGCAGGGCGCTGCCTTTCAGATGAGCCGCAGTCCCTTCAGGCTGGCATGCCCGTTGCGCCCGACGATGATGTGGTCGTGAACCGTGATGCCGAGAGGCTTTGCGGCTTCGACGATCTCGCGGGTCATCCTGATGTCTGCGGCCGACGGGCTCGGGTCTCCGGACGGGTGGTTGTGCACCAGGATGAGGGCCGAGGCCGAGAGTTCGAGCGCCCGTTTCACGACCTCGCGGGGATAGACGGGCGTGTGATCGACGGTGCCCGATTGCTGCACCTCGTCGGCGATAAGGGCGTTGCGCTTGTCGAGAAACAACAGGCGGAACTGCTCCTTGTCCATGAAGGCCATGGCCGTGCGGCAGTAATCGAGCACGGATGACCATGAGGAGAGCACCGGACGCTGCGCGACCGCCCCCTTGGTGAGCCGCCGGGCGGCAGCCTCGATGATCTTAAGGTCGAGCGCCACGTTCTCGCCGATCCCGGCCACCGCCGTCAGGCGGGCGGGGGGCGCCGCCAGGACCTCCGCGAAGGTGCCGAAGCGCTTGATGAGGTCCTTGGCGATCGGCTTCACGTCCTGGCGGGGGATGGAACGGAAAAGCACCAGCTCGAGCAGCTCGTAATCGGGCAATGCATCGCCGCCCGTCTCGGCAAAGCGGGCGCGCAGCCGATCGCGGTGCCCGTGGTAATGGGGTTTCTCGTCGCTCATGCCTCAACCATCGCAACCCGACTATCCTTGGTCGAGGGGCAATTGCAACAACAGAGCATGGATGGTCGGGGAGGGCCTAGGGCCATGTGGAGGGCGGCGTTCCTCAAAGAAGAAGGTACCGACTCGCGTCATTGACCCCCAAGAAGTCATAAGTGGCGTCATCCTCGGGCGAGCGGTGGCGAGACCCGGAGATCTCAACCGCGAAGGGCGCCGTTTTCGGCGCCCGATCCTTGAGATCTCCGCTGCGCTGCCTCCGAGGATGATGGGGTGGATAGGGCGCCGTCCCGGGACGGGTTACTCATAGGGCATCATTCTTGGGCGCACGAAGCGCGACCCGAGGATCTCAGAGGGTGCCTTTTTCCACATCCGATCCTCGGATCGCGCTCCGCTCGTCCGAGAATGACGAGAGGCGTATTGCTCGTCCGACGATGACGCGCGCGGGCAGGGCGCTCTGTCCGACGATGACGTCCTTCTTGTCATCTCGGGCAGACCATCCGCTCACGCGTTCAAGCGTGCCCTCAGGTGGATCTCCGCCACGAGATCAGCCAGTCCGGCGAGCAGGAGCGTGACGGTCGGCTCGTCGACGAGCCGGCCGCCGCTGATCTTCTGATCGACACCCGCGACGTTGAGTTGGCGCCGGACCACCGGGCGGGCGAGGGCGCCGATCAGCGCGTCCGAAACCTGGGCGTAGGCCCGGGCGCCGCCGATCGCTCCCGGAGAGGAGCTGATGATGAGGGCATTCTTGCCCTTCAGCGAGGAGGTGGCGGCGGGCCGCGAAGCCCAGTCGATGGCGTTCTTGAGGACGCCCGTCGTACCGTGATTGTACTCCGGCGTGCCGATGATCAGCCCGTCGCTGGCCGCAACGGCATTGCGCAGGGCGGCCACCGCCGGCGGAGGGTTATCGGTGTCGTCGTCGCCGTTGTAGAGCGGCACGTCGTTCAACGGGAACAGCGTGATGGTTGTTTCCGGGCCGGCGCGCTCGGCAAGGGTCTTGAGAACGACAACGTTCGAGGACCCCCGTCTCAGGCTCCCCGAGAGCGCCAGGATCCGAAGCGGCAGGTTCTGTAAGTTGTCCAGGAGACGTCTCCATCGTTCGGGCGGCCCACGAGTTGCGACCGCCATCACACCCAGGCATAACAAACCGGGCCCCCGGAAGATGGCCGCTTCAACGCCCCTTCTGGTCTCGTTTCGTTACCAGGCGGTAATAGGCGAACGCTCCGTGCCGGCGGCGGTCCGCGCTTCTTTCCGGAGCCAGTCGACGACGGTCGCCACGGCCTTTCGAGGCTGTGTTCCCGCGGCCCGCACGATCCAGTAGGCGTCGGGCAGGTCGACGACCAAATCCCGGAAGGGCCGGATGAGCCTTCCTGATCGAAGTTCCTCTTCCGCCAGCCGCTCCCGGGCCAACGCCACGCCCAGGCCCTCTTCGGCGGCGCGAAGCACGAGGTCGGAGGAGACGAGGCGGGGCCCCGTGCGCGTATCGAGCTCAGGCGGACCATGTTGGGAACGCCAAAGCTCCCAGTGAGCGTGCGGGTCCCGATCATGCAGCAGGCGAAGGCGCAGCAGGGATTCCGGCGACGAAGGTCGCCCGGAACGCTCCCATAGACTCGGGCTCATCACCGGCACCAGGGCATCGCCCATCAAGGGTTCCGCTTGCGCCTCCGGCCAGGGCCCGCGTCCCATCCGGATCGCGAAGTCGGCGCCCTGGCTCGACGGGTCCGCCACGCGCTGCTCGACTACCAGAGAGAGTTCGATCCGGGCATGGTCCTCGCCCAAGGCGGCGAGCCGCGGCAGCAGCCAGCGTGCCGCAAAGGAGGGCGCCGTGGCCACCGTCACGGACGCGCTGTGATGGCGCTCGCGAACCGCCCGCGCGGCGCGCTCCAAGCCGCGCAAGGCCGTCGAGGCATGGCGGGCGAGTTCGAGGCCCTGCGGGGTGAGGGCGAGAGGCCGGCGCCCACCGCCCGCCTCGATGATCGGAACGTCCAGCCAGGCCTCGAGCTCGCGGAGGTGCCGGCTGACGGCCGAGTGGGTGATCCGCAGTTCGCGAGCCGCCGAACGCACGCCGCCCGTTTCGAGCACGCATGCAAAGGCCCGCAGGGCGTTGAGGGGAAGATCGCGCATGGTCGTAAAATTAGACCAATATCGGGCTTGATGGAAACACCTGATTTCGGTCTCAACCTGTAAGGTTCCGGGGCTGAAGACGGGAACTCGAGAGTGAATACCTTCGCTGCGGTGGCCGGGATCGCGACGGTGGCGGCGATCACGCCGGGGCCGAACAATTTCATCGTGCTGGGAGCCGCAGCCAGAGGCGGTTTCACTGCAGCCATTGCGCCGATCCTCGGGGTCATCGCCGGCTTCCTCGCCATGCTGGGCCTCATGTGGAGCGGCGCTGCCGCCGTTGTCCGGAGCGCCCCGTGGGTTCTGCAACTGGCGACCGTGCTCGGCGCCTCCTACCTGGTCGGGCTCGGGCTCGTGATGGCGTGGCGCGCAGGCCGGGAGTCGCCCCAGCAGGCGGCGGGTGGAAGATCTTCCTCTTGGCTTTCCGTGTTCGCCTTCCAGTTCGCAAACCCGAAGGCGTGGGTCATGGTCATGACGATCACGTCTGCCGTATCGTCAGGCGGCGGGCCTCACAACCTCTTCGTCGAGCTGAGCGCCTTTCTGGCCGCCATCCTCGGCGCCTGTCTGGCGGTCTGGGCCGCGGCTGGCGCGGCCCTCACCAGAGTCCTGGAGCGGCCGGCCCTACGGGTCTGGTTCGACCGGGTGATGGGCGCCGGCCTCGCGGGTTCGGCCGTCATGCTGATCGGGCCCTGATCCTACGCCGAAGCCGATATGCCGTATGGCGGCTTGTCGAGCCCCTTGGGCGAAAGAGTGAAGATCTCGACCCCCCTTTCGGTCACTCCGACCGTGTGCTCGAACTGCGCCGACAGGGAGCGGTCGCGAGTCACGGCGGTCCATCCGTCGGCGAGGACCTTCACGTGGGGACGGCCTAGGTTCACCATCGGCTCCACGGTGAAGATCATGCCGGGCTTGAGCTCGACGTTGTAGGCCGGCTCCACGTAGTGGAGGATCGTCGGAGCGTCGTGGAAGACCTGGCCGAGACCGTGGCCGCAGAAATCTCTGACCACGGAACACCGCTCCGCCTCGACGAAGCTTTGCACGGCGGCGCCGATGTCGTTGGTCCAGCCGCCGGGGCGGATGGCGGCGATTCCGCGCATCATGGCGTCGTGGGTGATCTCGCACAGGCGCTGCGCTCGCCGGGGCACGTCGCCCGCATAGTACATGCGGCTCGAATCCCCGTGCCAGCCGTCGAGGATGAGAGTCACGTCGATATTGACGATGTCTCCTTCCCGGAGCGGCTTGTCGTTCGGAATGCCGTGACAGACCACGTGGTTGATGGAGGTGCAGATCGACTTGGTGTAGCCGCGGTAGAACAAGGTCGCCGGGAAGGCGCCGTGGTCCATGGCGAACTCGAAGAGCAGCAGGTCGAGGCGGTCGGTCGTGACGCCCGGCGCCACATGCTCGGTCAGCATGTCGAGCGCTTCGGCCGTCAGCCGCCCGGCGCGGCGCATCGCCGCGAACCCCTCGGGCCCGTGGAGGGGCGCTTCCGGGGCGCGTCTGCGCTCGATGGTATCGAGTTCCGTCATGAAATGATCCTGTCCGACCGCCGAATGTAGGGAACGGCGCGGATGACGCAAGCGCCAGGGCTGCGGCTCTGGCTTGCGAAGCGGCAGCCGGGGTGCCATGAGCAGCCTTGAATCCAGCCGGTTCGCCGGCCCCGGTTCGCCGGCCCCGGTTCGCCGGCCTCAAGGCTCACTCATGAACGACCCTCAACCCTTTGGCGTCCACGCGCCGACAGGTTTCGCCCGTTGGGCCCTCGAGCGCACCCGCGCCCTGCCGGACCGCTGGGCCTCGAGGCGCCTCGCCTTTGTGCTCCGCCGCCTGGCGGTCCAGTCCCTCGACGGGCGTCCCCTCGACGTGGAAACGCTCGGGGCGCGCATGCGCCTCTATCCCTACAACAATGTCTGCGAAAAGCGGATCCTGTTCACGCCTCAGTTCTTCGACCCTCAGGAACGGGCGATCCTCGAATCCCGCATCGGCGAACGCTTTTCCTTCGTCGATATCGGGGCGAACGTGGGCGCCTACGCGCTCTTCGTGGCCGCGAGGGCGGGCGCCACGGGCCGCATCCTGGCCGTCGAGCCGCAGCCGGAGATCTTCGATCGGCTCGCCTACAATATCCGGCTGAACCCGTTCGGCACCGTGAAGGCCGTCGCCTGCGCGGTGGCGGACAGGGCGGGGGAGCTGACGCTCTTCCTCGACCCCGGAAACAAGGGCGAGTCCAGCGTGAAGATCGTCAGCTCGAGCCAGACGGGTGCCGTGCGCGTGCCTGCGGTGCCGCTCCTCGATCTCCTCAGCCAGGAAGGCTTCAGCCATGTGGACGCCGTCAAGCTCGACGTCGAGGGCGCGGAGGACCTGATCCTGGGCCCATTCTTCCGCGACGCTCCGGCCAAGCTTCACCCGTCTTTGCTCATCATCGAGGACGGGCGCGACCAGTGGCAGATTGACCTGCCGGCGCTGCTCGAGCGGAAGGGATATCGGCGCGTGGCGCAGACGCGCCTCAACCTGGTCTACGAGCGGGAGTGATGCGCTGCTTAAGAGAAAGAGCATCGGATGGATCCCAAAAGTGGAATCCACTTTTGGGTCCGATGCGTGCATCGTGCGGACAAGTGGACCCGGTTTTCCGCGTTAAACGATGCGCTGCTTCAGACAAAGAGCATCGGAGGGATCCAAAGTGGGTCCACTTTTGGGTCCGATGCGCGCATCGTGCGGAAAGTGGACCCGGTTTTCCGCGCCGAACGATGCGCAGCTTCAAAGAAGAGCATCGGATGATCGAAAGTGGGGTCCACTTTTGGGTCCGATGCTCTAGCGGGTTTCACCTGGGCGTCACGATCGGCACGGGCCGGTCGACGGCGATCTCCTCCGGCGTGATCCGGCAGGTATAAGCGTAGGATTCCACGCCCGCCGCGAGAGCGTGGCGGAAAGACCGGTCGTAGGCGGGATCGATGTCGCGGGCGACCTCGAAGCGGTCGGCCTGCATCTGGATCACGTAGACGAGGGCGGCTCGGGCACCGGCCGCAACCATGGCGGCAAGTTCGTGAAGGTGTTTGGCGCTGCGGGCGGCGATGCAGTCCGGGAATTCGGCAAGACCCGCCTCCCGCATGAGGTGGCAGTTCTTGACTTCGAGATAGCAGGGGGGGCCGCTGTCCTTCTCGAGGAGGAAGTCGATTCGGCTGTTGCGTCCGTATCTCACCTCCGGCCGAACCCGATCGTAACCTTTGAACGGCCCGAGGCGATCCTCCTGCAGGGCCTCCGCCACGAGGCGGTTCGGGCGCGCGGTATTGATTCCGACGAGCTGATGCGGCCCCCCGCCGACGGGAACGTCCACGAATTCCCAGTCGTAACCAAGCTTGCGCCGAGGGTTGGCGGCAGGGGACAGCAGCACGCGGCTGCCGGGCTCGTTCAGCCCCAGCATCGCGCCCGGGTTGGCGCAATGCGCGGTGACCCGCTCGCCGGTCGCAAGGTCGATATCGGCCAGGAATCGCTTGTAGCGCTCGACGAGGCGGCCTTCGATGAGCGGGGCGGGGAAACGCATGATGAGGTCCGGTCGGGCGCGCCTGCGTACAGGAGACCGGACCGGCCTTCAACCGAATGCGCGCTTGAGCAATGCTGCGGCAGCGGATAAACGCCCCCGAAAGGGAAGCCCGCATGGCCGCCGCCACCGTCACCGCCGCCCTCCTCGTCATCGGCGACGAGATCCTGTCCGGGCGCACCAAGGACAAGAATATCGGCTACATCGCCGAGTATCTGACCGGTATCGGGATCGACCTTCGGGAGGTTCGGGTCGTGCCGGACGTCGAGACCGAGATCGTGGCTGCGGTGAATGCGCTCCGGGAGCGATACGACTATCTGTTCACCACCGGCGGGATCGGCCCGACCCACGACGACATCACCGCGGACAGCGTCGCCAAAGCCTTCGGGGTCGCGATCGGCCATGATCCGCGGGCGGTCGCCATCCTGCGCGAGCGCTACAGGCCGGAGGATCTGAACGAGGCGAGGATGCGCATGGCCCGCATCCCGGAGGGCGCGGACCTCGTCGAGAACCCAATCTCGAAGGCGCCCGGTTTCAGGATCGGCAACGTGATCGTCATGGCCGGTGTGCCTTCGATCATGCAGGTCATGCTCGATCAGGTCGCTCCGACCCTTCAGTCCGGCATCCGCACGATCGTCGAAACCGTTGAAGCCGAGGGACTCCCGGAAGGCGTCTACGCCGAGGGCCTGGCGGAGATCGCCCGGGCCCATGGGGACGTCTCCATCGGCTCCTATCCTTCCTTCTCGTCCAGCGGCTTCCGGAACCAGATCGTCGTGCGATCCAGGGATCAGGCTCAGCTCGCCGCCGCGCTCGCCGATATCAGAGCCCTCCTCGATCGCCTCAAGGGCAACCGCACGCCCGTCTGAACCATCCCTCGCCGAGGATCCTCCGTCCATGTCGCCCACGTCACCGAAAGCGTTTCCCGTCTCCTGGGATCAGTTCCATCGCGACGCCCGGGCGCTTGCCTGGCGCCTCGCTTCGGCCGGCCCGTTCCAGGCGATCGTCTGCATTACTCGGGGCGGGCTCGTCCCGGCGGCGATCGTGGCGCGGGAACTCGACCTCAGGCTCATCGAGAGCGTGTGCATCGCGAGCTACCACGACTACAAGAACCAGGGCGAGCTGCAGGTGCTGAAGGACATCGCGCCGTCCATCAAGGCGATCGGCAACGGCACCGGCCGCGGCGTCCTCGTGGTCGACGATCTCACGGATACGGGCAAGACCGCCAAGATGGTTCGGGACATGCTCCCGAACGCGCATTTCGCCACTGTGTATGCCAAGCCGGTCGGCCGGCCGATGGTCGACACCTTCGTGACCGAGGTGAGCCAGGATACCTGGATCTATTTTCCGTGGGACATGGGCCTGTCCTACCAGGCGCCGATCAAGGACGGTGCCCCCGGCTGAGGGCTACCTCTCGAGAGACTCGCGCGGCAGACTGACCTTCATCGTCAGTCCCTTCGACGCCCAATCGTGCCGGATCTCTCCTTCGAGTTCCTGCACGAGGCTTCGGCGGGCGAGGATCGTGCCGAATCCGTCGCCTTTCGGCGGCCGGGCGATCGGCGGGCCGCCCCGCTCCGTCCAGGTGATGACGACCCGGTCGTCGACGAGGGCGCAGGTCACCGAGAGCCGCCCTTCGACATTGGAGAGCGCGCCGTATTTCGCCGCGTTGGTCGCGAATTCATGGAAGGCGAGGGCGAGGGCCGTCGTGGCGTGCGGACCGAGGATGAGGTCGTCGCCCGTGATGCGCACGGCGTCCGGGCGGTTCTCGTCGGAGCGATAGGGCGCCAGCAATGTCCGGACAAGAGCTTGAAGGGACGGCGGACTCGCCGATTCCAGCCCGTTCTCGCCGTGTCGGGCGAGATCGTGCGCCTTCGACAGCGCCTCGATGCGGCCGCGCACCGTGCGCCCAAACGCCACCAGGCCGCCATGCCCTCGCGCCGAGAGCGTGACGATGCCCGAGATCACGGCAAACAGATTCTTGATGCGGTGGTTGAGCTCCCGGCTGAGCAGGGCTTGGGCGCGCTCGGCGCGCTTCTGCGCCGTGACGTCCTGCGCGACGACGCCGATCCCTGTGAGGGAGCCGCGATCGTCGAGCAGGGGATAGAAATTCATTCGCAGCGCCGTCTTGCGCTGGGAAGCGCCGGGTGTATCGGCCTCCGCTTCGAGGTCGCGCACGGGCTCCGCCGCGGTGAGCGCCTGACGCAGGACGTTCTCACGGTCGCCGAGCTCCGGCAGAAGGTCGTAGATGCGGCGGCCGAGATGCTCGCCCTGATCGATCCCGTTGAGCGCCGCGAACAAGGCGTTGACCCGCAGGAAGCGAAAGTCGCGATCGAGCAGGGCCAAACCCACCGGCGCATTCTCGTAGAGCCGGCGCAATTCACGGAAGCGGGAAAGCGCTTCGCGTCGGCTTCGGCGCAGCGCGTCCTCGAACTCCTTGCGGTCGGTTACGTCCATCGTCACGCCGGCGACACCGCAGACCACCCCGTCCTCGTCGACGAGATTCTCGCCTCGGGAGAGCAGCCAGCGTGTGGCGCCGCACGGCAGGACGACCCGATACATGACCTCGAACCGCTCCGGCGACGTCATGAGATGCCGTCGCTCGAATTCCAGACGCTCCCGGTCGTCCGGATGGACGCAGGCCAGGAACGTGCTGCGGCTCCAGCTGTCGCCGGGCTTCAATCCGAAGAGGGCCTTGTAGGCTGGATCGGCCACGATGCGGTCGCTGCGGGCATCCCACTCGAAGGCGAGCACGCCGCCGAGTTCCTGCGCCCGTCGCAGCCGAGCCTCCGTGTCGCCGGACCACGGCTGCACGCTCGTGAACGAAGGCGGAAGCGGGAGATCGCCGCCGGCACGGCCGCTTTTCGCCGGACGGCGTCCAGACGGCGCGGAAGATCCGATCTCAATCGTCATAGCTCGGCCACCGGGACGGCTGGCAGGGTGAGCGGCAATCGTGCAAGCATAATGAAACGCCAGATAAGCAGCATCAGGGCGCGAACCAAATGTGTCAATCCGCGACAGGCGAGGCGGATGTCATCCTTCGGCGCATGCCAAGAGGAGACGCGGCGCCGGGGATGACACGGTGGCTACTTCGCAAGGGCCGTCGTTCTCGAGATGCGCGAAGCGCAACCCGAGTGTCCCGGGGCGCGAAAGTCCGGCGCGAAAGACTCTATTGTCGCCCGTGAAGTGAGGCCACTTCGCCCTAGTATGCGTCGGTGACGGCGAGATGATGCCCCAGGATTTCGACATAGCGCTGACGCGCACGACCTTGTTCGGCGCGCTCCTCGATGCGAGGGACCGGTTCGGGCAAGGGAAGCAGGCCCTCGAAGATCCTGAGAGGCAGCCGCTGACTTACGGTCGGCTCGTTCTCGGGTCCCTGGTGCTCGGGCGCAAGCTCGCCGCCCTGAGCGGCGCCGGCGAGCGGGTCGGCGTGCTCCTGCCGACCGTGCAGGGCCTTGCCGTCGTGCTGTTCGGCCTCAATGCGTACGGCCGCGTCCCGGCCATGCTGAACTTCACGGCCGGCATCAAGAATCTGCGAGCGGCCTGTGATGTCGCGGAAGTGCGCACCATCGTGACCTCCCGCCGTTTCGTCGAACAGGGCAAGCTCCACGATGTGGTCGAGGTTCTGGGCGAAGGCCGGCGGATCGTCTGGATCGAGGATGTGCGCAAGTCGATTACGAGCCTCGACAAGCTGATCGGCCTGCTCGACGGGTTGCGCGCCCGGCGCGTACATGCCCGCGCCCGCCTGACGCCCGACGATCCGGCGGTCGTGCTCTTCACGTCGGGGTCCGAGGGCGTCCCAAAGGCGGTCGTCCTGTCGAATGCCAACCTCGTGGCGAACGCCCGTCAGATCAAGCAGCACGCGGGCGAGGCGCTGACGCCGGCCGATACGTTCTTCAACCCGCTGCCGATGTTCCACTCCTTCGGGCTGACCGCAGGATTGCTGACACCCGTGCTCAACGGCATCAAGGCGGTGCTCTATCCGAGTCCGCTTCATTACCGCCAGGTGCCGAAGCTCATCGCCGGAACGCGGGCTACCATTCTGCTCGCGACCGACACCTTCCTCCAAGGCTACGCCCGCGCCGCGGACGAGGACGACCTCGAGAGCGTGCGCTTCGTGATCGCCGGTGCAGAACGCGTCAAGGACGAGACGCGCCGCCTCTGGGACCGGCACGGCACGACCATTCTCGAAGGATACGGCGCAACCGAATGTTCGCCGGTGATCGCCTGCAATCTCCCCGGGCGCAACCGGCCCGGCAGCGTTGGTCCGATCCTGCCCGGAATGGAATACCGCCTCGATCCGGTCGAGGGCATCCACGAGGGCGGACGCCTCGTCGTGCGCGGGCCGAACGTGATGAAGGGCTATCTCGATCCCGAGGCGCCGGGTGGAATCGCGGTCCCTGAGGGCGGCTGGCACGACACCGGAGACATCGTCGCCGTCGAGGACGGCTTCGTCACCATTCGCGGCCGCGCCAAGCGGTTCGCCAAGATCGGCGGGGAAATGGTCTCCCTCGCCGCGGTCGAGGCCATGGTCCAGGCGCTCTGGCCGGATTGCAATCACGTCGTCGTGACGCTGCCCGATCCGCGCAAGGGCGAACAGATCGTGCTCGTGACCGACAAGCCTGCGGCCGATCGCGACGCGCTCCACGCTCACGCGAAGGCTCAAGGCTTCCCCGAGCTGTGGGTGCCCAAGGCTATCCTGGTCGCCCCGGTGCCTGTGCTCGGAAACGGCAAGATCGACTATGCGGGCACCGCCGAGATGGTAAACAACCTGAGAACGATGTTGTGAGCCGCCGTGGTATGATGATTCCGAGCCGGCGCCGCACTTCTTGGCCGCCTCCGGGTTTGGCGTCACACGGCGGACCGCGGGCGCGGCGGGAACACCAAAGCCCGCAAACGCTTTGTCCATTCGACGCTCCGCCCCAGGGACTCCAGGCGATCGGTGCAGGGTGACGAGAGGAGAGTGCAGGATGGCGCTGACCGGACGCTTCATGTTTCGCCGCTCCTTCTGGGGCAGAATTCTCCTGCTGGTCGAGGAGGAAGTTCGGACGATCTGGCCGATGTCTCGCCATGCGCCCTTCAGGAAGCGCTGGCGACCTGCGACCCTCATGGATCTCGCCGCACCGGAACTTCGGGCGCTGATCGATCTGCGCTACAAGCCGCAGTTCATGGCGCAGTACGAGTATCTTGCGCCCGACATGCAGCCGGCCCGCGCAGATGCGCGAAGCGCCCCGGAGGGCACGAACTCGCTGTCGGCTGTCGAGGGGCGGCCGAGTCTCGAGACCTTGAAGGGCGCCGACAAGACCGTCGAGGTGGAGCGGCTACGCACCATCGGGCGCGATCGTCCGCAGCGGTCCGCCTGACCCCGTGACGGCGGCAAGGTCCCCCACGGCGGCCACGGCCTCCGGGACGGGGTCGTCGACGATCGGTCTCGCGGCGCAATGGTAAACGAGACTTTGATTTGGATTCGGAGACAGAGTGACGGACGCTGCTTACCGAGCAGCAATACTTGTGAGTCTATGGTGATCGCAAGTTCTCGACCTATTGGAGACGGTCATGGAGAACATTGCAGCGGAAATCGGAAGCGTCGTTTGTCATAGTATTACAAGTTTAGCCGGTTCCGGTCGAGCAATTTGTTATGATGTGTCCTCGACGTCGGTTATCGGCTACAGCGTCATCTTTGGAATTGTACTTGCGCTGGCGTTTCGCAGGATCTTCTCCCAGGCGGGTTGAACCCCGTCGATGGGGAGGTCCTGGGCTTTCGCTGCTTCGCGGCGGTCGACGGCACCACTCGGGCGGGTGACGCGAGCGGAGCGCCCGCCTCCTAAGGCGTCATCCCTCCTTCACCCGTCATCCTCATGGGAACCGACCGGCGGCGGACCAAGCCGCCGCCGTGTCATCCCCGGCGGGTCGGCGCCGCCGGTGAACCACTTGGGCGTGCGCCGCGGCCGCCCAAGGATGACGCCTGTGAGTTCCCCATCATCCTCGGATGGAGCACAGCGCGAGGATCGGGTGCCGAACACGCCGAGGGTCCTGCGCCCTTCACGTTGACCAAACGGCATGCTCTATTGCGGCTCCACCGCGGGGATGCGCAGGAATGCATGGAACGCCAAGCTGTCGCGGACCCGCTCCCTCGTCCGGCGGAGGCGGCTTGGGCGAGCGGGCCGGGGCTCACGACGGGTCGAACTCGCTACTGGGCGAGCCTTCGGCCTGGCCCGGACCGTTGAAGACGGCTGTCGATATCGTCTTGAACTCTCCTCAGCCGATGTTCCTCGCCTGGGGGCCGGAACTCGCCATCCTCTCCAATGATGCTTTTGCTTCGATCCTCGGTACGAATCATCCTGCTGCGGGAGAGCCGCTCGATCTCGTTTTCTCCGAGGAATGGAGCCCTTTCAGCGCGCTGGTTCGGAGAGCCTTCGTCGGCGAAGCGGTCCGCGTCGAGCATCTCCACCTGATCGTCCCGCGTGACGGCGAGCTGCAGGACGCCTGGTTCAATGCGGCCTGCAGCCCGCTGCGAGACGAGAGCGGCATCATTGCGGGCGTGTTCGGCGTGTGCAGCGAGACGACCGCGGAGGTGCGGGCCCGGTCGGCCATGGAGAAGAGCGCGGAGCGGCTGCAACTCGCCATCGAGACGACCGGGATCGGTACCTGGGACGTCGATGCGAGGACCGGAGAGCGCAGTTGGTCCGAGGAGTTCAGGCGCATCGTCGGGATCGGTCCCGACGTGCACCCCGATCCGGGTTTCTTCTCCACCCTCATTCACCCGGACGACCGCGCCTGGGTGAACGAGCGCTACGCAAGCGCCTACAAGTCCGAAGGCGGCGGGCGTTACGAGGCGGAGTTCCGCATTCGGCGGCACGATGACGGAGAGGAGCGCTGGGTGCTCACCACCGGCCGGATCACGTTCGATGCCAGGGGAGCCGCCGTCCGCGGCATCGGGACCATCCTCGACATCACGCGGATCAAGAACGCGGAAGCCGCCGTCCGGCAGAGCGAGGCGCAGTTCCGGCAACTCGCCGAAGCGCTGCCGCAGCAGGTCTGGGTCATGCGGCAGGACGGCACGGCGCTCTATCTGAACCGGCGGCTTCGTGAATACCACGGCTTCGAAGTCGGGCCGGAAATCGAAGCGCGATCGTCCACCATTCACCCCGAGGACAAGGAGAGGGCGTGGCCTGACCCGCGAAGCTGCCATGGCAGCCGGTGAGGCCTTTCAGCTCGATGTCCGGACCCGGCGCCATGACGGGAACTATCGTTGGCACCGCATGTCGGTGGTGCCGCTTCAGTCCGACGTCGCCGGCCATCTCTGGGTCGGAACCGCGACGGATATCGATGAGATGCGCCGGGCGGAGGAGCATCAGCGCCTGCTCATCAACGAGCTGAACCATCGGGTGAAGAACACGCTCGCGACCGTGCAGTCGATCGCCGCTCAGACGCTGCGAAACGCCTTGAACATCGAAGGAGCGAGGGAAGCGATCGAAGCCCGGCTGGTCGCTCTGTCGCGAGCCCATGACGTGCTGACGCGGGAGAATTGGGACGGCGCGGAGTTGCGGGAGATCGTCGCCAAGTCGGCCGAGCCCTTCCGGAGCCAGGGCGAGGACCGACTGAGCTGGGAGGGGCCGGACGTTCGCCTTTCGCCGCGCATGGCGCTGGCCCTCGCCATGGCCCTGCAGGAACTCGCCACGAACGCGGTGAAGTACGGTGCGCTGTCGAACGCGGCCGGCAAGATCCGCGTCGGCTGGGCTATCGACAGATCCAGCGAACCGAACCGGCTGCACCTGCGGTGGGTAGAAACCGGCGGACCGCCCGTGATGCGGCCGGAACGCCGCGGCTTCGGAACCAGGCTCATCGAACGGGGCCTCGCGCAGGACCTGCAAGGCGCCGTCCAGATCGACTTCGCCCCGGCGGGGGTCGTCTGCACGGTCGATGCGCCGATCGCCTGATCGCGCCGGCGCCCGACCTCATGCCGCCCGGAGGTCGTCCAGGAACTTGTGAACGAGAGACTGCAAGGCTTCCGCATTCCGGCGAACGGCTTCGGATGAGGACGCGACCTCGCCGGCCGCGACACGCGTTCCATCCACCGATCGGGCGACTTCGCTTGCTTGGCCGTTGGCGCTCTGGGCGCGATCCACGGCGTCCCGAATCGTCGTCGTCATCCCGTCCGTCGCGCTCTGCTGCTGTTGCACGGCGGCGGCAATAGCGGTCGTGGACGTCTTGATTTCGCCGATGCGGCCCGAGAACGCCTGCATGGAGCCCACGGCGGCATGAGTGGCCGATTGGATCGCCTGAATGTGCGATGCGATTTCATCGGTCGCGCGGGCGGTCTGCTCGGCCAGAGCCTTCACTTCCGCCGCCACGACCGAGAAACCGCGACCGGCTTCCCCGGCCCGTGCCGCCTCGATGGTCGCGTTCAGGGCGAGCAGGTTGGTCTGGCTCGCGACCGATCGGATCAGCTCGATCACGGATCCGATCCGTGCGACGCTGTCGTTGAGGACGGTCACGGTCTCACCGGACTGGCGGGCGTCCGCCTCCGCATTGTCGGCGATCTGGTCGGTGACCCGGACGTGTTCGACGATGACTTGCGTCGTGCCGACGAACTCGCCGCAGGTCGTTGCCACCTGCTCGATGTTGCTCTGGGCTTCCGACGAACTGACGGCCTCACCGTCTCCCTTCCGGCGACGACCGAACTCGGCAAGGCGGGCTCGTGCCGGAGGAAGGCTCCAGACGACGAGGATGGTCTCACCTTCACCCCGGGGCGGAGCCATGCACTTCGGTCGGGAGCCTCTCGACCGTGTCGTCGCCGGCGCCGATGAGCCGAGGCAGATAGATCTTGATCGTGGTGCCCTCGCCGAGCTTGCTGTGGATCCGGACATGACCGTTCGATTGCCGCACGAATCCATAGACCTGGCTCAAGCCCAGTCCAGTCCCCTTTCCGGCCTCCTTCGTCGTGAAGAACGGCTCGAAGGCCTTCTCCATGGTGGCCTTGTCCATGCCGGTCCCGGTGTCGGAGATCGCAATGAGGACGTACTGGCCGGCGGAGAGAGGTTCGGCGAGCGCCTCCACGGAGGCGCCGTCGAGCCGGGCATTCGCCGTTTCGATCGTCAGCTTGCCGCCGCCCGGCATGGCGTCCCGCGCGTTCAGGGCGAGGTTGAGAATGGCGTTCTCCAGCTGGTTCGGGTCGGCCTGGGTGCGCCAGAGACCGCCGGCGAGGATCGTTTCCAGGACGACGGTCTCGTCCAGAGTGCGCCGAAGGAGCTCCGACATCTCGGCCACGAGCCTGTTGGAATCGATCGATTTCGGATCGAGCGGCTGACGCCGGGAGAATGCGAGAAGTCTCTGAGTCAGAGCCGCCGCGCGGCGAGCTCCCTGCATCGCACCGTCGGCAGCTCGCCTGAGGCGTCCGGCGTCCTCGGGGAGCCGGCGCTGCAAAAGTTCGATGTTGCCGACGATGATCGTCAGCAGATTGTTGAAGTCATGGGCAATGCCACCCGTCAGCTGTCCGACGGCTTCCATCTTTTGAGACTGGCGCAAGGCCTCCTCGGCCTTCAAGCGCTCCGCGACTTCGAGAGCGACCCGCTCCTCGAGATGCTCGTTGAGCTGGCTGAGCTCCTCGGCTGCGCGCTCGGCCTTCCGCCGTGCCGCGAGAAGCTCGCGCTCGTAGGTCCGCCGGTCGGTGGCGTTGAACACCGTGATGCGGTGG
The DNA here is from genome assembly GCA_963723525.1 of uncultured Alphaproteobacteria bacterium. Classification (GTDB taxonomy): domain Bacteria; phylum Pseudomonadota; class Alphaproteobacteria; order Rhizobiales; family Beijerinckiaceae; genus Microvirga. Next base: position 145,609 of record CAVRRI010000023.1, on the reverse strand, counting down.
ACGAGAGGCCGGCCGGCGGCATCGCGCTTCTCAACCGCGTTCACGAGGACGGGCAGCTGCTGCCCGTCGGCGCAGGTGATGTCGAAGGCGATTTCACTGACGAAGCCCTGCATCTGCAGGAGCGGCGCAAAATGCGTCTCGTAGAAGATCCTGCCGCCGACAGTCACGAGATCCTGGAAGCGCTTATGGCCGATCAGATCCTGCCGGCTCGACCCGATCCAGCTCAGCAGCGATTGGTTCGCTCTGACGATGGTGCCGTCCGGGAGCGTCGACAGATAGCCGCACGGAGCATTCTCATAAAGCTCCTCGACGGTTTCCATCAGTGCTTTCTGGTCGATGGTCACTCTGCAGCCGTCCCGGTCGGGGCCGTTTCGCTCAGGAAGCCTCGGATTGCCGCCACGGTCTCTTCCGGCGCGCTGAGGTTGGGGCAATGACCGGTAGCCCTCATCATGACGAATTCGCTGTGCGGGAGGTTCCGGTGGACGTAGCGCCCCACCTCCTCGGGAGCGATCACGTCGGCGGAGCATTGGAGCACGAGCGCCTTGGTCTTGACCTTCGGCAGGTCGGCCCGATTGTCCGAGTGAAATGTGACGCGTGCGAAATGCTTGGCAATGTCCGGATCGGTCCGGCAAAAGCTGTTCGTCAGCTCTTCGCCGAGTTCGGGTCGATCCGCATTGCCCATGATCGCCGGCGCCATTGTGCTGGACCAGCCGAGATGATTGCTGTCGAGGAACTCGAGGAGCCCGTCGATGTCGTTCCGGTTGAACCCCCCGAGATAGTCGTCCCCATTGATGTAGCATGGCGAAGGACCGATCAGGACGAGGCGACTGAAACGGTCCGGTTCCCGCACGGCCGCGATGACGCCGATCATGGCGCTGACGGAATGGCCGACGAAGATGACGTCGGCCAGGTTCAGCGCGCGGCAGATCTCCAGCACGTCGTCCGCGTAGCCGTCCAGGCTGCCGTACTTCGTGCGGTCATAGGCCGATGTGTCCGATTGCCCGTGGCCCACATGGTCGAACAGGATGACCTTGTATGTCTCTTCGAAGGCCGGCGTAACGAACCGCCACATGTTCTGATCGCAACCGTAGCCGTGAGCGAAGATCATGGGCTGTTCGCCCCGCCCGCCAACTCGAACATTGTTGCGCTTGAGAACGGTCGACATGAGAAATTCGTCATCACATGAGAAAGCCGTGCCGCCGCCGGTTATCGAGGCATCGGCGCGGCAAGCACCGTAGATAGGCATTCTCTCGCCAAGGTACACCCCGCCGTGCGCCGTACCCGTGCGCGAACAGCTCTCCCATACGTAGGGAAGTGGCGGCGGACCGGCAAGTTTGCGGGTGGTCCCCACATCGTGGCAAGGATGCGAGGTGCTTATGCACGTGGCATAACCGTGGCGAAAGAAAAAGCTCCTGAATGCAGTAGGATGGTGCGGACGGCGGGGATCGAACCCGCACGGGCAAGGCCCGGGAGCTTCAAAGTCCTGGCGAACCTAAGTAATCGCAGCAAAATCAATTACTTATGGCGAGTGACACTGGCACAAACAGGCCCAGTTGTCACGCTGTTGGCACGGGTTGTCGCGTCCTCGGCAGTCGCATCCCTCCACCGTGTGCCCCACCTCAGTGCGCTCTCGGAAGTCGCTCCAAAACGTGAACGCTTCTTCGACCTGGAGGATGAGTCTGCCTCTCCAATTGACCCTGTAGCGAGTCTTCCGGCATCTGGTTCGAGATGTCGATCAAGGCATACATCCCTGTCACCTCGTAACGGCGCCTTCGCACCGTTCGTGCGACCTACTCCTCAAAGCGACTCGTGGCGTCACGATCGCGGTCGTATCGCCTCGTGAGCGGAAACGGCGGCAACCAGGACTCGCGACGGATGATCCAGCTTTCGTAGGTTGGCATCAGTTGGTCAGGGGCATCCAGGGATCCTACGTTCACTTCGATTTCGTCTGCGGTGCGTCCGAAAATGGACGAGCCGCAGCGGGGACAGAAAAACCGCCCGGCGTAGTCGCGTGTTTCGCCATCGATCGTCACCGCATCCTGAGGGAACACCGCGGAAGCGTGAAAAAGGGCCCCATGATGCTTGCGGCAGTCGAGACAGTGACAAAGGCCGACCCGGTATGGAAGTCCCGACGCCACAATTCGGACGTTGCCGCACAGGCAACCGCCCGTGAATTGGTCCATGCTGCGTCTCCTCCAAAATCAAGCGGGCGGTATGTTTGCAACGAACAGCACTGTCACTGCAATTGCCCGCTGCGGGCGGGGACGCGTCGTTCTTCCGGAGCGGGCGATAGTGATCATGAACTGTGCTGCCGAGAAAGTACTGCGGTGGAAGTGCCTAAAATCGTTGGCAAATTCTACCGCAGTCGATTGGTGCGGACGGCGGGGATCGAACCCGCACGGGCAAGGCCCGAGAGATTTTAAGTGGCTGTACTCTACCTATACTGCCACATGCACTCGCAACAACTTCAGCGACTTAGAGTCTGTCCGCGAACTTCATGAGGAATAACATATTCTTCTGATCATAAGGCGGATGGAGGCGAGTTTCAGGAAGGCAAGCGCCTTGGCATTGAGGCACTCCCAGTCCTTGGCGAGCCTTCGGCATCGACCGAGCCAAGCGAAGGTGCGCTCGACGATCCATCGCTTGGGCAGCGCGACGAAGCCCTTGGCGTGATCGGATCGCTTGACGATCTCCGCGTTCACCTTTGTGATCGCCTTCTGCAACCCCTTTTGGAACCCCGGCCCCTGATAGCCGCCATCGGCATAGAGCTTGAGCAGGAAGGGATGCAGGCCGAACAACGTCGCCATGACCATCACGCCGCCGTCGCGGTCCTGGATGTCCGCGGCATGGACGAGCGCGTGCATCAGCAGGCCCTGGGTATCGACAAGAATATGCCGCTTCTTGCCCTTGATCTTCTTGCCCGCATCATAGCCATGCGGGTCGATGCAGTGCCCCCCTTTTCCGCGCTCTTCACGCTTTGGCTGTCGATGATGGCGGCGGTGGGCGACGCATCGCGCCCGGCCTGCTCCCGGCAGGTGACGTAGAGCGCATGATGGATGCGGTCGAGCGTGCGGTCCCAGGTCCACAGGTCGAAATAGTCGTAGAGCGTGGAGCGCGGCGGCAGGTCCTTCGGGATGGCTCGCCACTGACAGCCGGTTGCGAGCACATACATCAACCCATTGACGACCTCGCGCGGGTCGACCCGCCGCTTGCCACCGCCCGGTTTGCCCGGTGGGATCAGCGGCTCGACCAGGGCCCATTCCTCGTCGGTCAGGTCGCTGGGATAACGCAGGTGATCCCGCTTGTAGCGGGCGCGGTTCTCAATGGTCCACATCGGCACCTTCTTGCTCGAAGCCATGCCAGCCAACGAATCACAACCGATTCCAGCCCCGCAAGCCTCAATCCGCCAACCGATTCCGCCGATTCAAAAAGTCTCCGGACAGACACTTAGGTTGTGCCGACCCATGGGTAGGTCTGCCACGCTGTGGCATGATCGTAGGAACAGTTTCAGGCAACCGCTAATTATCCGAGAAGGCTCATGTTGCCGATGGTGACGCGGCTTGCTCGTATCTTCACTTGAATGATCGCCACCATCTCATGGGGATCGGAAGCGTTGCGGAGCAGGCGATCGGTTTCGATACTCACGCGAGTTACCAACGCGTCGTCTTGTAAGAGACAGTGCATTGGTGTCGGGTCGCTTCTCGTGACCTCGCCGAGTTGCTGAACCTCTGCCTTGCTCGGCATGCGCAGCGCATCCAGCAACGTCTTCACACGATTGTCGATGTCGCCGCCTTCGCTGATCAATTGTCCAGGCGCTTGCTGCCGAAGAAATACAATATCAAGCTCACTTACGACGTGGATACGCTTAGAAATAATTGGTGCAAAAACCATTTGTGCAACCGGCTCCAGTAGGCCGTAGTCGCCGCTGGCGGGTTCCGGGTTCAGCCACCTAGTTGTTTCAGCAAAGGGCGCAAAGTCCCACAGCCTTTTGATCTGTGGGTGAAGCTGCTGACGAATTTTGTGGATGTCGCTCAAACTGGCCCGCTGGCGAGGCATGACCTGCCCCTCAAAGATCAGTCTGAACTGCATTTGTGGATCGACTTCGTTTGGTGTGGTGCCCGCACCCGGGCTCGAACCGGGACGCCCGAAGGCCCGAGATTTTAAGTCTCGTACGTCTACCAATTTCGTCATGCGGGCAGACGATTTTTCTTAGCGACCCGTTGGGCGTTGAGCAACCGCATGGCACGCCACAGCGCCCTCAATGTGGGGGTTGCAGCTTCCTAAAGGGGCCTTTGCGCCACCGGATCTTAGCGTGGCATGCCACATGTGGCGATCTTCCAGAGATTATCCCACCCGTGAATACAAGCAGAGAACCCTGCGCCCCTTGCGCCAAAAGGAGAGACTACTCGTAACATCTGGGATGACCCCGGTAGTGCATAGATCATATCCTGCGTTTTAAGTCTCTTGCGTCTACCAGTTTCGCCACGTCCGCGAGCGCGCGCCAGGGTTAGCGGTGCGCGCAGCGCGGCGCAAGTCAGGCGCGGAAGCCGTAGAGCCAGGCATAGCGCTCCGCCATGCCCTCCGGTCCGAGGCGGCGGATCACGCGGTCGCGGGCGAAGGCGACGAGCGGGCCCGCGTGGTAGATGCGGCCGTTGAGGCGGGCGGCGCGCTGGACGCGTCTCACGCGCCGCAACCGGTCCCGCTCGTAAGCCTTCAGCGCCGCCTCGACGTCGCTCGCGCCGTCGAGCGCGGCCGCGAGAACGGCGGCGTCCTCGATGGCGAGCGCAGCGCCTTGCGCGAGGAACGGCAAGCACCGGGTGCCCGGCGTCGCCGAGAAGCGCGACCCGTCCGCGAGCGAGACGGCGGGCCGGGTGGTCGTAGAGGGACCAGAGCTGCCAATCGTGCGGCGCCCTGAGCACCTCCTTGAGGAGCGGGCAGGCCCCGGCGAAGCGCGCCTGGAGCTCCTCCGCATAGCCCGGCACCGCCCAGCCTTCGACGGGATCCCTCCGGCGGTCGATGGCGACGATGTTGATCTGCCGGCCCGCCGCGACCGGGTAGTGCACGACGTGGCCCGTGGGACCGAGCCAGAGGCCGGTCTCGTCGCCGGCGATTTCGGCCGGCGCCTGCTGGCGGGCGATGGTGGCGCGCCACGCCACATAGCCTCGATAGGCCGGAAGCGTCCTGTCCCCGAGCGCGCCGCGGATCTTGGACCAGAGGCCGTCGGCGCCGACGACGGCGTCGAAGGCGGCCGTCTCGGCCTGACCGCTCGCTCGCACGAAGGTCATGGTCGCCCCATGCTGTTCGCTCGCCGCCTCCTCCGCCGTGCGGCCCATCAGGAGCCGGATGGCGGGGTCCGAGCGGACGGCATCGAGCAGGATCGTCTGAAGGTCGGCCCGATGCAGCACCCAGGACGGAGCGCCGAAACGGTCGCGCATGAAGCGCCCGAGCGCTATCGTCCCGATGGTCTCTCCGGCCTCGATCGAACGCACGATCACCCGACTCGGCTCGGTCGCGACCCGCCGCAGGGCGGCGGCGAGACCGAGCTCCGCGAGGACGCGGCCGGCATTGGGCGAAAGCTGGACGCCGGCGCCGATCTCGGCGAAACCGCTGCGGCGTTCGACGAGCGTTACGGAATGTCCGCGCCGCGCGAGGCTCAGGGCGGCCGTCAGTCCGCCGATGCCCGCTCCGGCGATCGCGATGGAGAGCGAGTTCATTGAGGAACCGCCCGCACGGGCAGCGGCTCAGCGGGACTCAGGGGCGGTCGCAAATTCCCGATGCCACACGCATTCGGCAGGCCGGGCCTCGTCGGCCTTGAGCGAGGGATCGTATTTGAACAGGGTCGAGCAATAGGGGCAGACGATCTCCTCGTCGTATCCCATGTCGAGGAAGACGTGCGGATGATCGAAGGGCGGCGTCGCGCCGATGCACATGAACTCCTTCGACCCGACATGGATAACCGGGACGCCGGGATCGTTGTGGAAATGCGGAGTGCCCTTGTCGGCCATGAACCTGTCCTGGAGGTTTCGGGGGAGGTCTGGGAGATCGCGCGCACCATACCGGCGGACTGCCGGTGGGACTAGCCCGTGATTGCATTACATGCAAGGCGTAGCATAGGGTGCTCCGGACCCTCTCCAGCTCACCATCATGCAATCCTTCGATTCCCACGGCGTCCGCATCGCCTATATCGACGTGCCACCCGAAGCCGGCCATGGCGACCCGATCCTGCTGATTCACGGCTTCGCATCGAACCATGCGGTCAACTGGGTCAGCACCCTCTGGGTCACGACCCTGACCCGGGCCGGCTTCCGCGTGGTCGCCTTCGACAATCGGGGCCATGGCCGGAGCGAGAAGCTGCACCGCCCGGAGGACTACGACTCGTCGATCATGGCCGGCGATGCGGCCCGGCTGCTCGACCATCTCGGCATCGGACACGCGGACGTGATGGGCTACTCCATGGGAGCGCGCATCGCGGCGCATCTCGCGATCATCGACCCGCGCCGCATCCGCTCGCTGCTCCTGGGCGGTCTCGGGATCCGCCTCGTGCATGGCGTCGGCCTGCCGCTCAACATCGCGGACGCGATGGAAGCTCCCTCGCTCGAGGATCTCGAAGATCCCACTCAGCGCATGTTCCGCGCTTTCGCCGAGCAGACGAAGAGCGACTTGAAGGCGCTTGCCGCCTGCATCCGCGGCTCGCGCCAGACCCTGTCGGAGGAGGAGGTCGCGCGGATCGCGGCGCCGACCCTCATCGCCGTGGGCACGGCCGACACGGTCGCCGGGCCGGCCCGCGAGCTTTCCGAACTGATGCCGAACGCCAAGGCGCTCGACATCCCCGGGCGCGACCACAACCTCGCGGTGGGCGACAAGGTCCACAAGCAGGGCGTGCTCGCGTTCCTGGCCGAGCGCCCATGACGGCGCCATGAGCCGGACCTTCACGGGCGCCGACGCCAATCGGCTGGTGGCGAGCGAAATGGGTCCGGCGGGGCGGCCGGTCCTCCTGCTGCACGGCGGCGGGCAGACGCGGCATGCCTGGAGCAAGACGGCGCGCCGCCTCGCCGAGGCCGGATGGCATGCGGTCGCCGTCGATCAGCGCGGACACGGCGATAGCGAATGGGTGCCGGACGGGGCTTACGCGTTCTCCGATTTCGGCGCCGACGCGGCCGTCGTCGCGCGGCAGATCGCCCGCGAGCAGGGGAGGAGGCCCGTCGCGGTCGGAGCGTCGCTCGGCGGCATTGCCTCCCTCGTTGCCCTCGGCGGGCCGGGCGAGCCGGCTTTCGCAGGACTCGTCCTCGTCGACATCGTCCCGAAGATGGATGCGCGCGGCGTCGACCACATCCAGGGCTTCATGCGGGCGAGAGCCGTCGAGGGATTCGCCTCCGTCGAGGAGGCGGCGGAGGCGGTTGCGGCCTATCTTCCGCACCGGCCGAAACCAACCTCGCTCGACGGTCTCAAGAAAAACCTGCGGCACCATTCCGATGGGCGCTGGCGCTGGCACTGGGATCCGCGCTTCCTCGATGGTCAGCGCTCGGTGAATACCGATTGGGAGACGACCGAGCGGCAGCTCATGGCCGTCTCCGCCCATCTGCCGGTGCCGACGCTCCTCGTGCGCGGCGGATCGAGCGAACTCGTCACGCCGGAGGCGGCGGAGGAGTTCGTGAGGCTCGCACCGGGCGCCGAATACGTGGATGTGGGGGGCGCACGGCACATGGTGGCGGGCGACCGCAACGATGCGTTCGCAAGCGCGATCCTCGCCTTCCTGGACCGCCGCTTCGCCTCGGTGAGGTCGGTCGCTTGACGGCTGCCCGGGAGGTGTCATGACCCGGCTGGACAGCGTGATCCGGCGTCTGATGGCGCAGCGTGCAGCGCTCGACTGGGCCGCGCGCGAGATCAGCGATGTGCCGGGCCTCGTCCTCGAACTCGGCCTCGGCAACGGCCGCACCTACGACCATCTCCGCGACAGGCTCCCGGGCCGCGAGATCTATGCGTTCGAACGCGCACCCGCCGCTCATCCGAGCTGCATGCCGCCGCCGGATCGTCTCATCGTGGGAGACATCCTCACGACGCTGCCCGGTTTCCGCGACCGGTTCGGGGAGGGAGCCGCCGCCCTGGTCCATGCGGATATCGGCACCGGCGACGAGGAGGAAAACCGGCGTCTCGCCGCGCGCCTCTCCCCGCTGATCGCCCCGCTCGTCCGGCCCGGCGGTCTCCTCCTGGCGGATCGGGTCTTCATCTCTCGAGGGCTACCGGGACGTCTCCGACGAGACCGGCGTCGATCCGGGGCGTTACTTCGCCTATCGGCGCTTGTCGTAAACTTGAGGGCGTCAGCCTCGCTCTCAGAGTCCGGGTTCCGAACATCGTTGCATCGAGACGGCCGGCCGTCCCCGGGCCTCCGGGTGGTGGCCATCAGGCTCAGGTCCGGTGATTTGAGCGGACGGGCGAATTTACCAAACGTTCCAGTGACGATGTGGCTGCTTATACGTAAAGCTTGGCAGTTCCATGAAAGTACCTTAGGTTCCTTTTCAACTACAAGTGTCCGGCGAAGGGACCGAATTTTGTCACAGTTTGAGTGCTTGGGCGACGAAATGATCAGCGATGCTCGCAGCATACCTGCCGGGACTTCCGTAGAGGCGCTCGTTTGCATCGTCGGTGGCGGCGTCGCGGGAATTACGCTGGCTCTCGAGTTGTCGAAACACGGTATGGAGGTTGTTCTTCTCGAGGGCGGTGGCCTCAGCTTTTCGCGGGATTCTCAAGCCCTTTACGAAGGCTATACCGAGGGCCTGGATTACGATCTGATCACGACGCGCACGCGCTTCCTTGGAGGAAGCTCGAACTGCTGGGGAGGCTGGTGCCAACCTTTCTCCGAGTTGGATTTCCGGCATCGCCCCTGGGTCTCTCACAGCGGCTGGCCGTTCGGTGCAGAGACCCTGGACGAATACTACGGACGGGCTTCGGAACTTCTTCAGCTGGGCGGTTGGACCGATCATCCCGAGTGGGCACGCCGTGCGATCGGGAAAAGGAAGAAGCAGTTACCGTTCGATCCGCACCTTCTCTCGACGCTGGTTCGTCCCCTCAGCCCGCCGACCCGCTTCGGGACGCGCTATCGCGATGCGCTCTCGCGCAGCACCACCGTCAAGACGCTGCTGAACGCCAATGCCGTGCAACTGGAAACGAATGCGGACGGGACGGAGGTCGTCGGCGCACGCGTGAAGACGACGGCGAGCCACGGATTTCGCGTCGCCGCTAAGGTCGTGATCCTTTGCGCGGGCGGCGTCGAAAACGCCCGTCTCCTTCTTCTCTCGAACGATGCTCAATCCGCCGGCCTGGGCAATCGCCATGGAAACGTCGGGCGATACTTCATGGACCACCCTCGAGCTGCTGACCGGCCGGGTGTATCTGAACGACGCTTCCGCATTCCGGCGCCTCTACGACACGACCTACTATCACGGTAACCGCGCACTGAAGGTCCGTGGTCCCGTCGTGAGCGCCTGCATCGCCCTGTCGGAAGCGATCCAGGAGCAGGAGGGCTTGCTGCAGGTTCATACGCAGCTCACGGCGTCCTACCTCGGCGAGGACCATCCTGGCGCCGATCATGCCAAGGCGGTCTACAAGGCGCTGACCCGGGCAAACCATCGGCCCGTCTCTCGTCGGGAATTGGCTGGGATGCTGCGGGCCCTGCCGTCAGTGGGAGCAGCCTATATCGGCCGCGCGTCCCGGCTCGGAAAGATGATCCGATATTTCAAGCTCGAGGCCGTTATCGAACCGCAGCCCGACCCACGCAACCGGGTCATGCTCTCACACGCATGGGACCGGCTCGGTTCGCGCCAGGCTCACGTCGCGTGGCGGATCGGAGACATCGAGCGTCGAAGCCACAAGCGCGCCATGCAGCTGATCAAGCAGCAGATCGAAGCGCACGATCTCGGGCGCGTCGAGCTCGACGAAGCGGACTGGGAAGAGCGGTGGAACCGTCTCGTCCTGTCCACATGGCATCACATGGGGACCACGCGCATGCACCCGAACCCGCGCGAGGGGGTGGTCGACGAAACCTGCCGGGTCCATGGCGTAAGCAATCTCTTCGTTGCAGGGAGTTCGGTGTTCGCGACCGGATCCGGCCAACCGCCGACGATGACGATCGTCGCTCTCGCATTGCGTCTCGCCGATCATCTTCGAAGACGCGACGTCGATCGGACAGCCCTTGAAGGCCTCGCCCCGAGGCAGGTCGTCTGACTCGCGGAGCGCAGAACGAGCGGGCTTGTGCCGACGTCCTCGCCGGCTGCACGTGGCGCCGCCTGCGGATCGTGCGGAAAAGTGGCTCCGGTTATCCGCATCGAACGATGCGCCGCTTGAAAAAGAGCATCGGCCCTCAGCAACCCCTGAAAACCGGCTGCCGCTTTTCCATGAAGGCGTTGCGGCCCTCGCGGTAATCGGCGCTGTCGAAACACGCCTCGGCCAAGGCCGCCGGATCGCTTCCGGGTTTGGCGAGGCCTGCGGCATGATCGATCGCGGCCTTCGCGGCACGCACGGTCAAAGGTGCGTTCGAGGCGATCGTCCGCGCGAGAAGCGCCGCCTCGCGGTCGAGCTCGGAATCGGGGATCACGCGCTGGACGACGCCGAGCCGCTGGGCCTCAGCGGCGCCGATCCGGCGGGCGGTGAAGAACAAGTCCTTCGCTGCCGCGGGGCCCAACGCGGCCACGAGGAGGCTCATGGCGCGCGGCGGATACCCGACTCCGAGCCGGGCCGCCGGAATGCCGAAGACCGCGTTCTCCTCGGCGATCCTGATGTCGCAGGCGAGCGCCAGTCCGAAGCCGCCCCCGAGGCAGAAGCCTCGGATCTGCGCGATCACCGGCTTGCCGCAATGAGCGACGGCCCAGAATGCGGACTCGTTCGCCGCCTCGTATCGCCGCCCGCCCGCGGCGTCGGCCCTGTACGGTGGAAAACTCCGCGATGTCCGCACCCGACGCGAAAGCTTCGTGCCCGGCGCCGCGCAGGAGGATTGTCCGCACGCGCTCGTCCCGGTCGAGCGCATCCATGATCGGCGGCAGGGCGCACCACATTTCGAGATCGATGGCGTTGCGCTTCGCCGGGTTGTCGACCGCCACGGTCGCGACGGCGCCGTCGAGGATCACGGCGAGCTTCGGGGTCGGCGAGGAGAGGGGGAGGGGCATGCGGCCGGGGGACTAGGGAAAAGCGGCAAAGGGGCTTATCTATGCTCGCGAATACCCATCGGCGTCGAGAGGGAGGATGTCATGACCCAAGCACGCCTGAAGCCCGAAGCGGTGGAATCGGTCGCCGGCACGGTCGATCCGGTATGGGACCGGTTGCGCCGCGAGGCCGAGGCCATGGTTCATGACGAACCGGCGCTGGCAGGCTTCGCCATGAGCACGATCCTGCACCAGCCCTCCCTCGAAGCCGCGGTCGTCCATCGGGTCGCCTGGCGGCTCGGCCACCGGGCGCTCTCGGCCGATCTCCTCGAGCAGACCTTCCTGGAAGCGCTCGAGCAGGATCCGTCGATCGGCGAGGCGTTCCGCGCCGACATTGCGGCGGTCTTGGATCGGGATCCCGCCTGCACCCGCCTCCTCGAGCCGGTTCTCTACTTCAAGGGCTTCCATGCCATCCAGACCCACCGGCTCACCCATTGGCTGTGGAACAAGGGGCGGCGGGATTTCGCGCTCTATCTGCAGAGCCGATCGTCGGAGGTGTTCCAGACGGACATCAACCCGCAGGCGCGCATCGGCCGCGGCATTTTCCTCGATCACGCCACTGGTCTCGTCGTCGGGCAGACGGCCGTGATCGAGGACAACGTGTCCATGCTCCAGAACGTGACGCTCGGCGGCACCGGCAAGGAGCGCGGGGACCGGCATCCCAAGATCCGCCGTGGCGTCCTCATCGGGTCCGGCGCCAAGATCCTCGGCAATATCGAGGTCGGCGAATGCGCCCGCGTCGCGGCGGGCTCCGTCGTGCTCCAGTCGGTGCCGCGCAATACGACGGTGGCCGGCGTCCCCGCGAAGGTTGTCGGTTCGGCGGGCTGCGCCGAGCCCGCGCGCTCCATGGACCAACTCCTCTCCATCATGGAAGGAATTTGAGAAGGAAACCGTTCCAGGAGGAAGGGACCCGGCGAACCGACGCCCTTGCCCGCGCCTCGCCGGGCGTGGCAAGGGCAGCGCGCATCAGTCACCAGAGAAAGGCTTCCTTGTGGACAAGAACGAGATGGCCAAAGTCGAGCGCTACCTGCGCCAAACCTTCGCGAACGCGTCCATTCGCGTCGTCGGCCGGCCGAAGAAGACCGATTCCGCCGAAGTCTATATCGGAGAGGAGTTCGTGGGCGTGCTCTTCGTCGACGACGAGGACGGCGACCGCTCCTTCAACTTCACCATGGCGATCCTCGATACGGATCTCGAAGACTGACCCGCGGCGTCGGCTGGGCTGCCGTTAACCATAACCGGGGAAGCGCCTTAACGTCTCGTTAATCATGCGGCAGATTGAGCTCTCACCGGGAGCTCTCGCCCATGGCCGTCGATCCGTCCGCCGTCGAATCCCTGCAGGCGCTGGTGCTTGGCTTCGCCTTTGCGGGCCTCCTCGCCAGCGCCTTCGAATTGATGACCGAGCGCCGCGCGAGCTTTCATCTCCTCGAGGCAGGAGGCGTCGCTGCGCTCGCCAGCGTTCCGGTCCTGGTCTTCTCCGCTCCCTTCATCATCCTCCGCAATACGGTTCGCGGCCGCCGGTTCGAGCGCCGTCCGATCCATTTCGTCATGCTGGCGACGATCATCGCCTGCCTCTGGAGCCTTCTGTCCGGGCGGTTGGTACTGGACTTGGCCGTGATGCTCGCCGGCGGTTGATCACCGCTCCGGGGATAGGACGAGATCGGACTCGGCAAGGCCACGGTTCAGCCCATCGGACCTCTATCGCTCGGGAGGGGGAGCACGTTCCGCTGGACACGCCTCCAATCCCGTGTCGCAATCCGATGCGCACATTCCGTCCCCGCATCCTCGCGAGTCCTGCCATGCCCCTCTATTCCCTCGACGATCTGACCCCCGAATTGCCGGAAGCCGGCCGCTACTGGGTGGCGCCCGACGCCCATGTCATCGGCCGCGTGAGGCTCGGCCTCGACGTGGGGATCTGGTTCGGCGCCGTCATCCGCGGCGACAACGAACTTATCGAGATCGGCGAGGGCACGAACATCCAGGAGGGGGCCATGCTCCACACGGATCAGGGCTCACCGCTCGCCATCGGTGCCGGCTGCACCATCGGTCATCACGCGATCCTCCACGGCTGCACGATCGGCGAGAACACCCTGATCGGCATGCGTGCGACGGTGCTGAACAACGCGCGCATCGGCGCGAACAGTCTCGTCGGCGCCGGTGCCCTCGTCACCGAAGGCAAGGAGTTCCCCGACAATTCGCTCATCGTGGGTGCACCCGCCAAGGCGATCCGCGTTCTCGATTCAGCCGCCGTCGAGCGTCTGCGCTGGTCGTCCCGCAACTATGTCGAGAATTGGCAGCGCTTCGCAAAGGGCTTGCGCCGCATCGACTGATCCCATGGCCCTCGAAGGCTCGAACCGGTACGGTCCGATCCGCTGAGATGCGGGAGCCCGGACGACGGATCGTGCCATCAACGAAATCGCCCGCTGGTGTCGACCAGCGGGCGAATTGAAGCGGCGTTCGACGCCCGGCTCAGCGGTTGGCGGTCGTCGTCGGCGAGGCGGTGCGTCCGCCGAGAGACACCCAGGACATGCCGTCCTGGCTCTCGCGTTTCACGAAAACGTAGCCGGTCTGGTCCCACGGCAGGACCGCCGAGGTCTTGTTGTCGAGGATGTAGTCGCCCCGATCGGTGCGGATCATCAGCACGGCATGGCCTTCGCCGAGTTCGTCGATGACGACGGTCATGCGCATGGCACGACGCGGAAGGCCGCGATCGGCGAGCATCTTGCGCTTGAGGAGCTGGAAATCCTCGCAATCGCCCTTGCCGTCGTCCGGGAACTCCCAACGATCGACGAGGCCCCAGTGCTCCTTGTCGGTGAGCGGCTTGATCCTCGTGTTCACCCGGCGGTTCACCGAAACGATCGTGTTCCAGGTCTGCTGCGTGAGTTCGATGACGGCCGGCTCGGCCGGATCGAAGGCGCATTCGGATGCGAATTGTTCGCAGAACTTGACCCAGCCGAGAATCGGCTTGGCAGTTCCGTTCTTCTCGATCGGCTGAGCGACCGTCGGCAGCGACGCAAGGGTCTGCGCCTGCGTGGTGGCACCGCCGATGACGAGAGGGAGGCCGACGAGGGCCGCGCGAAAAAGATTGACGAGAAAAATCGATCCTGCCGATTGACCCAACTTGCTGAAATGACCGAAAAGAGCTTGCCGCATGCCCCACACCAGCCGGTTAATCTTCTTTTAACCAAAGCTGACAGACTCGGCAGAGGGGCTCAAGCAGAAAGTAAAGGCGAAGTTAACGCCTCTCGGTCAATCCGGTTCCGTGTTGCCGAAAAGTTTCAGCGCCTGGCCGCCCCAGAAAAGGAAGCGGGGCCAGCTTGGCTGCTGACCCCGCCTGCGAGCCCGGTCGGGACGGGAAGGATGGGACGTGACCGGGTGTCGCAATTCTGAACGGGCCGAACCTTAGCGGTTTGCGGTGGTGACGGGCGACACGGCGCCGCCGAGGGATGCCCAAGCGCGGCCGTCCTGACCCTCACGCTTGATGTAGACGTATCCCGTCTGGTGCCAGGGCAGGACGCTCTGGTGCTTGTTGTCGAGAATGAAGTCGCCGCGATCCGTACGGACCATGAGCACGGCATGTCCGTCGCCGCGTTCGTCGATGACCACCGTCATCCGCAGGGCGCGGCGGGGCAGGCCCGCCTCCACGAGAAGCTTGCGCTTCAGGAGCTGGTAATCCTCGCAATCGCCCTGGCCGTCGGTCGGGTAGCTCCACACGTCCGGGACGCCCCAATGGTCTTCGTCGGTGACCGGGCGGATGGCGGCGTTCACCTCGACGTTCACGGCCACGATCTTCTGCCAGATCGTCCGGGTGAGCTTGATCGTCTCCGGCTCGTTGCGGTCGACGATGCATTCGGCCGGGTTCCCGTCGCAGAACCGGGTCCAGGCCGGAACCGGCCGGGTTTCGCCGGCTGCGTGCGCCAGACCGGTAGAGGCCGGCAAGCTTGCGAGACCCTGCGCTTCCCCGGCTTGGGCCGTGACGGCCATGAGGCCGATGGTCATGGCGATGTCGATGAAGCGGGATTTTCGTCCCATAGGGTCCGTCCGTTGTCCGGGAGGCACCCTGGCCCTCTCCCTCTTGGGGGCGGCTGAATGGGTTCGGTACAAATTGAGCGAATTGGTCCCGAGCGGGGCCGACACTCGGTTAGCGTCAACAAACCTTTGTAACGCCGAGATTTTTTGGCTTTCTGCGGTTACCGCTTGTTTACCCGCGGCCCGGCCTCAGAGGACCACGCTCTCGTCGAAGCGGTCCGGGGAGAGCGGCAGCAGGAACTCGACCGCGATGCCCCCCTCGAAATGGCGCACGACGCGTCCGGGCGTCTTGCCCAGCGTCACCACGCTCCCGACCGACGGACGCTCGGCCATGGTGACGGCCGCACCCGAGAGGGAGACGTCGATCAGCCGGCCGGTCACCGCTGCCGACGTCGTCGCCGACCGTGACGTGGACGGCCGTATACCGGGGAACGATTCGTTCGTGCCGTCGGTCCTCCGGCAGGCCGAGCGTGTGTCGGTTCGCCAGCCAGGTGAGCTGCGAGGCGAGCTTGTCCCGCTTCCGGATCGTGGCGCCGATGGCGAGAGCGAGCCCCAATTCGGTGTGCCGTACGATCTGACCCTCGATCCGGCCGAGATGCTCGACGTAGAGGACGATTCGCTCGCCGATGAGGCCTCGCACCGGTGCCACGATGGAGATCCCGCCCGGGGACATGTCGAGGGTCTGGCACGGATATTCCTGGCGGCTCGACAGCATGTAGCGGCCCAGGAGCGCGACGCGGACGCGCTGATGCCTCCGGCGGTCGACCGCACGGGCAGCGGAATGGGGCTTGGCACCGGCGCTGAAGGGCATTGCTTTCGTGATCGCTTCCGAAGCATCAACCATAGGGAGCGGGCGTTAACGACCGTTTAGCGATGACGGTCTTGGCAGAGGACGCTCAGGGCCCAACATGGTGCCGATGACCTCCACGGAACCGCGACCGGCCCGCGAGCCGATCTTCAATCTGCCCGCAAGCGTCCTCGCGGTCATTGCGGCTCTTGTCGGGATTCATGCCCTGCGCAGCTGGGTATTTTCCGAGATCGACGATTTTCGCCTGCTCATCGACTGGGCGGTCGTTCCGGCGCGCTGGGCCGTGGCCTATGGCGGCGCGTCGGTCGATGCGGTTCTGTCGGCCATCGGCCAAGCCGGGGAGGGGACGCAAACGTTCGAGGCGGGATTGGCGCGCTACGTGCTGTCCCAGGAGAGCGGCCGTCCCTTGACCGGTCTCACCTATGCCCTGCTCCATGGCTCCTGGGCCCATGTCATGCTGAACTCGGTGTGGCTCGCGGCCTTCGGGACTCCCGTGGCCAGGCGCTGCGGTCCATGGCGCTTTCTCTCGCTCGCGGCGGCGACCGCCTTCGGCGGCGCGGTGGCGCATGTGCTGGTGCATCCCTACCAGGCCTTGCCGATGATCGGCGCATCGGCGGCCGTCTCGGGCATGATGGCAGCCGCAGCATGGTTCATCTTCTCGCGTCCGACCTGGCTCCTGGAAGGCCGCGTGACCGAACCGCATGAGCGGCAGCGGGAATCGCCTTCTCGGCCTCGCGCGGAACCGGCGCGCGGTCATCTTCTTCGCCGTTTGGCTCGCGACGAACTATCTTTCCGCGGTTCTCGCCGGACCGCTCGGCATCACGGACGCCAGCATCGCCTGGGAGGCCCACCTCGGCGGCTTTGTGGCAGGCCTCTGCTCTTCCCCCTGCTGGACCCGCTCAACCCGCGCACTTTGCGGGCCGCAGCTTGAAACGTAACGCAAATCGCTTGATCATCCGGGAAGAGCAGGTCGGGCAGCCCTTTGGTTCGTCGAGGCACTCCCCGACCTAAGACCGGATGCGAGGGAAACAACGTCCTCGCCTCCGCCAGAACGGAGGAACGCGCATGAACGTAGAGCACATCTTGCAGAACAAGGGCCGCAGCGTCGTCACCATCGAGCCGGATCGCACGCTCGGCGAGGCCGCCCAACTCCTCTCGGAGCGTCGGATCGGAGCGATCGTGGTGGGCGACACCTTCCGCGCGGTGCTCGGCATCCTCTCGGAACGGGATATCGTTCGCGCCATCGCCGCCAGGGGCGCCGCGGCGCTCCAGGAACCCGTCTCCCGCTCGATGACCGAGAAGGTGGTCACCTGCACCGGGACGGCGGCGATCAACGAGCTGATGGAGCTGATGACGGAGGGCAAGTTCCGCCATATCCCGGTCATGGAAGGCGGGCGCCTCATCGGCATCATCTCGATCGGCGACGTGGTGAAGCATCGGGTCGCAGAGATCGAGAACGAGACCCGGGCCATGCGGGACTACATCGCGACGGCCGTTTGCAATCTTCGCACTATAGAGCATCGACGCGCGGATTTCGGTTCTTCCGATGCTCTCGCTTTGAAAGCGGCGCATCGTGGGAGCGGAAAACCGGATCCACTTTTCCGCACGATGCGCTAAGCGAAGTTCCATCGAGACAAAGGCAAGCGTTCCGATGCCGATCCGGAATGCTTGCCTATGCGGCCGTCTCCGAATCCCGGATCAGCTCCACGATGTCGGGCAGGGCACGTTCGGTGGCCTGCCGGCCGAGTTCGATGCATTCCGCCGCCCGGTGGAACTCGAACAGTCCCATCTTCGAGAGCTTCGGCGCGATCATCACGTCCGGCGGATCGCCCGCAAGCCGCGAACGCGCGATACGGTCCTGAGTGATGTTGAAGGCGTCGATCATCACGGTCGCGATGCCCGGCGCGTTCGGCTTCTTCGGGCGGTTCGCGCGCGGCGGAGCGAAGATCCCCCATCGGCGCGGTTCCGAGATCGCGGCCTCGATCTCCTGCTCGTCGGTCGAGGGCTCGGAAGCGTCGTAGCTCTGGATCACGGTGCCCCGCGCCCTTACTTCGCTGTTCAGGTTGACGCAGATCACGATTTCGGCGCCGAGCGCGCGCGCCGCGGTGATGGGGATCGGGTTCACGAGCGCGCCGTCCATGAGCCAGCGCCCGCGCATGAAGACCGGGTCGAAAATGCCCGGCAGCGCATAGGAGGCGCGCATCGCCTTCACGAGCGGTCCCTTGGTCAGCCAGATCTCGTGCCCGGTGACGAGTTCCGTCGCAATGGTGCAGTAGCGGATCGGAAGGTCCTCGACCCTCAGGTCCGTAAGGTCCTGATCCAGAAGTTTCTGCAGCCGCGTGCCGGCGATGAGACCCGAGCCGGCGAGATGGAAATCGAGCAGGCCCATCACCCGGCGTTTCGTGAGCGAGAGCGCGAAGGCTTCGAGTTCGTCGAGCTTGCCGGCGGCGTAGCAGCCGCCGACGACCGCGCCGATGGAACAGCCGGCGATCACGTCGGGGACGATGCCGGCTTGGGTCAGCAACCGCATTACACCGATATGCGACCACCCGCGGGCCGCGCCTCCGCCGAGCGCCAGGCCGATCTTCACTTTCGAGCGCGCTTCGCGCAGGACCGGCGCGTCCATGACAGCCCCTCCGCCACTACCGAGCCCGGCGCTCCGCCAAGCGGTCGTATCCCACAACATGGCACAAACTCACAGGCCAGCCGAGCATGCGCTCGATCCCGACGAGCATGCGCCCGATCGGTGAAGCGCTCATGAATAACGCGAAAGAGCTGCCGTTAGGGCAAGGGTGTGTCGAAACGATTGTCAGGCGCGCAGGGGTCATTCTTTCGGGTGAGAACTCGATCGGAGGAAAGGGCCATGCGGCTCCGTCACGGCGATGGAGGCCGTCGGTCGGTTCACGGCAGCCGAGCAACGCACCGCCCCGATCCGCTCGGCTTGTCGGGCCTGGGACCGGGCGCGGCGGGCAGCGGCAGCTCTCGAGCCGCATCCGACCGAGAGAGGAACGGTCGGGCTCCTGCGGTGTCCGTCAGAGGGACGTGCGTTCCCGCCGGCCGGCTATCATGCCCCAGATGACCAGAACGATGATCGCTCCGACGACGGCGCCGATGAGACCCGCCCCCTCGTCGGCCCGGTACCATCCGATCGCCTGGCCGAGATAGGTGGCGACGACGGCACCGATGATGCCCAAAATCGTGGTCAGGATGAAGCCCGACGGCTCGTTCCGGCCGGGGGTGATCAGTTTGGCGATGATGCCGGCGACGAAACCGATGATGATGGTCCAGATGATGCTCACGACCCGCTCCACTCTCGTCTCCAAGTGGAACGCCGAACCTGTGCCGTTGGTTGCAGTCGACGTTGGAGCTTGGGGATTTATTCTGCCGACAGGGTCCCGTCGGGTCTCACGAGGCGATAGAAGCAGGCACGCCGGCCGGTGTGACAGCAGTCCCCGTCCCCGGCGACCCGCACTTTCAGCCACAGGGCGTCCTGATCGCAATCGACCCGCATCTCGACGACGGTCTGGATCTGGCCGCTGGTGGCGCCCTTGTGCCAGAGCTCGGCCCGGGACCGCGACCAGTACCAGGCTTCGCCCGTCCGGAGCGTCATCGCCAGCGCTTCCGCGTTCATATGCGCCACCATCAGGAGCTCGCCCGTATCGGCGTCGCTTGTCACGCAGGTGACGAGCCCGTCGGCGTTGAAGCGCGGGGTCAGCTTGGTGCCCTCTTCCAACTCGGCCTTCGGGCCTGGACTGGGAAACGGGCTGGCGGTGGCGCTCATGGCAGTGTCGTCTCGGAACGGAAAGGCCGGCGGCAGCCGCCGGACGCTTTCGAGACAGCCTCAAACGGGGAGAAGGTCAAGCCGTACCCTGGCGCACGAGCGTCAGGAACCGGATCTGCTCGGCCGGATCCTCCTTGAAGACGCCGGTGAACCGCGTCGTGAGGGTGGACGCTCCGACCTTCTGGATCCCCCGCATGGACATGCACAGGTGCTCCGCCTCGAGCATCACGGCGACGCCGCGCGGTTTCACGGCCTCGTCCAGGGCGTCCGTGATCTGGACCGTCATCGTCTCCTGCGTCTGAAGGCGGCGGGCGAAGATCTCGACGAGACGGGCGAGCTTCGAAAGGCCGATGACGCCTTTCGACGGATAATAGGCGATGTGCGCCCTTCCGAAGAACGGCACCATGTGGTGCTCGCAATGGGTATGGAAGACGATGTCGCGGACGAGAACGATGTCCCCGTAGCCCTCCACCTCCTCGAAAAGCGTGTTCAGGATGGCTTTCGGATCCTGGCCGTAGCCGGAATAGAACTGCTCGAACGCCTTCACGACGCGTTGCGGCGTTTCGACCAGGCCCTCCCGGTCGGGGTTGTCGCCCGACCAGCGGATGAGAGTGCGGACGGCGGCCTCGGCCTCCTCCCGGCTCGGACGATCGCCGCGCTTGCCGGCGGTCTCCGACGCCGGGCGCCTGGCCAAGGACTTTACCACATGATCCAAGGGGAACCTCCCGCTCACAACTATCCGCGAAACATACGAAGCGGGCTTCGAAACGGACCAGCTTCGCGGCGCTTCGCCGCAGATCTCAGGACGACAACGCTTTCCGCGCAATCCTGTCGCAGAAAGCGGACCGACCCTCTATATTGGGTATGAAAGCCGGCCTTTCATCGGTTCCGGCAGGCCAAATCGGTCGAATGCTGAACGAGATCTACAACAGCCGCATCCTGGCGCTCGCCGCCGATATCCCGCGCCTCGGCCGGCTGGCGGACCCGGACGCCAGCGCGACGGCCCATTCCAAGCTCTGCGGCTCGACGGTGACGATCGACCTCAAGGTAGAGGCGGATCGGGTTTCCGACTTCGCCCACGAGGTGAAGGCGTGTGCCCTGGGCCAGGCCTCCTCGTCCCTGATGGCCCGCCTCGTCGTCGGCTCCACGGCGGACGAGCTTCGCCGGGTCCGAGAGGACATGCGGCGCATGCTCAAGGAGAACGGCGCGCCGCCTCAGGGCCGCTGGGAGGAATTGCAGGTGCTCGAGCCGGTCCGCGACTTCAAGGCCCGCCATGCTTCGACGATGCTGACCTTCGACGCCGTCGTGGATGCCCTCGATCAGATCGCGGCGCGCAGGACCGCCGCCGAGTAGATGGCGACACCCGTCCGCCAGGCGGCCCATCTCGCGATCCGCTGCTATCAGCTCACCCTCTCGGGCCTGATCGGCCGCCAGTGCCGTCATCTGCCGTCCTGCTCCGACTATACGGACGAGGCGATCCGGCGGCACGGCTTGTGGGCCGGCGGCTGGATGGGAGTGGCCAGGATCTGCCGCTGCGGCCCGTTCGGGACCTCCGGAATCGACTTCGTTCCCGAAACGTTGCCCGAGCGCAGCGCCTGGTATAAGCCCTGGGCCTATGGCCGCTGGCGCGGCACGAACGCGCCGCCGATCACCTGCGAGACGGTCGAACCTGACGGCGGCCGTCCCTAGCGCTCCAACCCAAGCCGTCGGCCCCCCGCTTACCTGTTCTGTATGCAGGAGTGAGCCAGGAGACTTTGATGATCGTCCTGACATTTCCGGATGGCGCGCAGCGCCAGTTCAATCCCGGCATTTCCGGCCGGGAGATCGCGGAAGGCATTTCGAAATCGCTCGCGAAGCGCACCGTGGCGATGGTTCTCGACGGAGCCGCCGTCGACCTCGCCGATCCGATCACCCGCGATGCCAGGATCGAGTTCATCGGGCGCGAGGATCCCCGCGCGCTCGAGCTCATCCGGCACGATGCCGCGCATGTCATGGCGGAGGCCGTGCAGGAACTCTTCCCCGGCACGCAGGTGACCATCGGCCCGGTGATCGAGAACGGGTTCTACTACGACTTCGCGCGCCCCGAACCCTTCACGCCCGAGGATTTCGCGGCGATCGAGGCGAAGATGCGGGAGATCGTGGCGAAGGACAAACCGTTCACGAAGGAGGTCTGGACCCGCGACAAGGCCAGGCAGGTGTTCGCCCGGAAGGGCGAGACCTACAAGCTCGAGCTCATCGATGCGATTCCGGAAGGGCAGGATCTCAAGATCTACTTCCAGGGCGACTGGTTCGATCTCTGCCGCGGTCCGCACATGACCTCGACCGGCAAGGTCGGCAACGCCTTCAAGCTCATGAAGGTGGCCGGCGCGTATTGGCGCGGCGACTCGAACAACCCGATGCTGACCCGCATCTACGGGACGGCTTGGGCCAGCCAGGCCGATCTCGACGCCTACCTCAGGCAGCTCGAGGAGGCGGAGAGGCGCGATCATCGCCGGCTGGGGCGCGAGATGGACCTCTTCCATTTCCAGGAGGAGGGGCCGGGCGTCGTGTTCTGGCACCCGAAGGGCTGGACCCTCTTCCAGGAGCTCATCTCCTATATGCGCCGGCGTCTGAAGGACGACTACGCGGAGGTGAATGCGCCGCAGATCCTCGACAAGTCCCTGTGGGAGACGTCGGGCCATTGGGGCTGGTACCGCGAGAACATGTTCGTCACGAAGACCGAGGACGAGCGCGTCTTCGCGATCAAGCCGATGAACTGCCCCGGGCATGTCCAGATCTTCAAGCACGGGCTGAAGTCGTATCGCGACCTGCCGCTGCGCCTCGCGGAGTTCGGCGCCGTGTCGCGGTACGAGCCCTCCGGCGCGCTGCACGGGCTGATGCGCGTCCGCGCGTTCACGCAGGACGACGCGCATATCTTCTGCACGGAAGACCAGCTCGCCGCCGAATGCCTGAAGATCAACGACCTGATCCTCTCGACCTACGCGGATTTCGGCTTCGACGAAATCGTCGTGAAGCTCTCGACCCGGCCCGACAAGCGGGTCGGCACGGACGAGATGTGGGATCACGCCGAGGATGTGATGACCCGTGTCCTGAAGCAGATCGAGGATCAGTCCGGCGGGCGCATCAAGACCGGCATCAACCCGGGCGAGGGCGCGTTCTACGGGCCGAAATTCGAGTACGTGCTCCGCGACGCCATCGGCCGGGACTGGCAATGCGGCACCACGCAGGTGGATTTCAACCTGCCGGACCGGTTCGGAGCGTTCTACGTCGACCATGACGGGCAGAAGAAGACGCCTTCCATGGTCCACCGCGCCATCTGCGGCTCCATGGAGCGGTTTGCCGGCATCCTGATCGAGCATTACGCCGGGCATTTCCCGCTCTGGCTCGCGCCTGTGCAGGCGGTGGTGGCGACGATCACCGCCGAGGGCGACGTCTATGCGAAGGAAGTGCTCGATGCGATCCGCCGGGCGGGCCTGCGCGTCGAGGCGGACCTGCGCAACGAAAAGATCAACTACAAGGTCCGCGAGCACTCGCTCGCCAAGGTCCCGGTGCTCCTCGTGGTGGGCCGCAAGGAAGCCGCCGAGCGCACCGTCTCGATCCGCCGCCTCGGCAGCCCCGACCAGACCACCCTCACGCTCGAGGAAGCCCTGCGCACGCTCACCGCGGAGGCGGTACCGCCGGACCTCAAGCGGGCGGGCCTCACGCCGCTCGCCCAGGCGGCCGAATAGGCCGCCTGGGCGGCCTGTGTCGGTCGGGGGTCGGGGCGCCGTCCTCGATGCGTGGCGCCATCCTCGGATCGTGCGGTAGCGAGACCCGAGGAATTGTCTGGCGTCATCCTCGGGCTTGACCCGAGGATCCCAGGCCGAGATGAGCGCTTTTTTCTGCACCCGATGATCTCCGCTGCGCTGCCCGAGGATGACGCCGTGGCAATGAAGGGCGTCAACCTCGGGCGCCGGTGGCGCTGCGCTCCGTCCGAGAACGACAGACGAGAACTTCGGCCGGGTTCGGGGGGAGGTAAATCGTCGGAGGCGCGGTATAAGACACCATGACCTTCTCGGCTCTCGACTCCGCCCTGACGGGCTCCCTCTTCGCCAGCGACGCCATGCGGGCGGTGTTCTCCGACCGTTCGCGGATCGCCGCCATGCTGCGAATGGAGGCTGCGCTGGCGCGGGCGCAAGGGGAACGCGACCTCGCCGCGGCCATCGAGGCCCTGTCGTCGGACGATTTCGACCTCGAGGCCTTGGGCCGCGAGACGGCGCTTGCCGGCGTGCCGACGATCCCCTTCGTCAAGGCCGTACAGGCCCTCCTGCCGCCCGCGCTCGAACGGGCCTTCCACAAGGGCGCCACCACGCAGGACGTGCTCGACACGGCCCTCGCGCTGCAGATGCGCGATGCGCTCGGCCTGATCGAGGCGGACGTCGTCGCGGTCATGGACGGACTCGCGCGCCTCGCCCGGGAGCACCGGGCCACGCCCTGCGCCGGGCGCACTTACGGCCAACACGCGGCGCCGGTCACCTTCGGGTACAAGGCCGCCGTCTGGCTCGCCGGTATCGCCGAGGTCGCGGAACGGCTCCCGTCCATCCGGGAACGCGCTCTCGTCGCCTCCCTCGGCGGGCCGGTGGGGACGCTTTCCGGCCTCGGCGAGCGCGGTCCCGCCGTGCTCGAGGCCTTCGCCCGGGAGACCGCTCTCGAACCGGCTCCCATCGCCTGGCACACGCTCCGGGCGCGCATCGCCGAGATCGGCTCGTGGCTCGCGATCCTCATGGGCGCGCTCGCCAAGATGGCGACGGATGTCGCCTTCCTCGCTTCGACCGAAGTGGGGGAGGCGGCCGAGCCTCACGTGCCCGGCCGGGGCGGCTCCTCGGCCATGCCGCACAAGCGCAACCCGGTTTCGTCCACGCTCGTTCTCGCGGCCCATGCCGCCGCGAAGGGACCGGTGACGACGCTTCTCGACGCCATGGCGGCGGCCCACGAGCGTCCGGCGGGTCCCTGGCATGCGGAATGGCATGCGCTGCCGACGCTCTTCGGCCTCGCCTCCGGCGCGCTCAGCGAGGCGAAGGCGCTCGCCGAAGGTCTCGTGGTCCATCCCGAGAGGATGCGTGCCAACCTCGACATCACCCGCGGGCTTCTCTTTGCCGATGCAGCAGCCGCGCGTCTCGCGGCGCATCTCGGCCGCGAGGAGGCGCACGCCCTCGTCGAGCGTGCGGCCGGGATCGTGCGCGACTCTGGCGAGGATCTCCCGGGCGTGCTGCGCCGCCTCACGCCCCACCCGGTGGACGAAGCCTTCGATCTCGAACCTGCGATCCGCGCCGCCGGCCCCTGGATCGATCGGGCCCTCGCCGAAGCCGCGCGGGTTCGCGACACTCTCACCAGCAAGCGATGACCTCATGCCCCTGATCGCAGCCAATGGAACTCAGCTCTTCTATGATCTCACCGGGCCAGAAGGCGCGCCCGTCGTCGTCTTCTCGAACTCCCTCGGAACGACGGTCGAGATGTGGGACGCACAGGTGCGAGCCCTTGCTTCCCGCTACCGCTGCCTGCGCTACGACACGCGGGGGCACGGCCGCTCGCCCACCGTCGAGGCACCTTTTTCCGTCGAGGATCTCGCGGACGACATCGCCAGCCTGCTCGATGCGCTCGACATCGCGAGGGCGCACGTGGTCGGTTTGTCCCTGGGTGGCATGACCGCCCAGGCCTTCGCCGTTCGCCATCCGCAGCGGGTCGGGGGCCTCGTCCTCATGGCGACCGCAGCCTTCCTGCCGCCGAAGGAAGCGTGGGACGAACGCGTGCGGACCGTGAAGGCGAAGGGCATGGGCGCGCTCGTCGACACGGTGATGCAGCGCTGGTTCACGCCCGACACCTTGGCGCTCGGACCGGAGATCGTCCGCCCGGTGCGCGAGCGTTTCCTCGCCATCGACCCTAAGGGCTACGCCGCCTGCTGCCTGGCGATCCGTGACATGGACCTCCGCCCCGCGATCGGCGGCATCGGCGCTCCGACCCTGGTGGTGGCCGGCGAAGACGATCCGGCGACGCCGCTCGACAAGGCGGAGGAGATCCTGGGTCTCGTTCCCGGCGCGGAACTCACGGTTGTCCCCGAGGCGGCTCACCTGATCTCGGTCGAACAGCCCGACGCGGTGAACGAGATCCTGCTGTCCTTCCTCGCGCGCGTCGACGGCGAACGCGAGCCGGTCGGCGGCCTGTTCGAGGCGGGGCTCGCGAACCGCAAGAGCGTGCTCGGCGTGGACCATGTGCAGCGCTCTCTCGAGAGAGCCGGATCTTTTGCGAGACCCTGGCAGGACTTCATCACCCGCACCGCGTGGGGCGAGATTTGGGGCGACCCGACCCTGCCGTGGAAGACCCGTTCCATGCTGACGCTTGCCATGATGGTCGCGCTTCACCGCGAGGAGGAGTTCAAGCTCCACCTCCGTCCGGCGCTGAAGAACGGTGTCACCCTCGAAGAGCTGCGCGCGCTCCTTCTGCAAACGGCCGTCTATGCCGGCGTGCCCGCGGCCAACGCTGCGTTCCGGTGGGTGAAGGAGGTCCTGGGGGACGAGGCGGAGACCGTGGGGCCAATGGTGGAGTAGGTGCGCATGTGCGGAAAAGCGGACCCGGTTTTCCGCGCCGAACGATGTGCTGCTTCAGAAAAAAAGAGCATCGGATGGATCCCAAAAGAGGAACCCACTTTTGGGTCCATCCGATGCTTTAGTCAGCTCAACCACCGCACGACGACGAGGGACAGCGCCGGGAAAGCGACGCAGAGCGCGAGACGAAAGAGGTCGGTCGCGAGGAAGGGAAGGACGCCCTTGTAGGTCTCGGTGATCGGGACGTGCCGCGCGATGGCGCTGATGACGAAGACGTTGAGGCCGATCGGCGGGGCCGTGAGGCCGATACCGACGACGATCAGGACGAGGATTCCGAACCAGATCGCGACCTCGTCCGGCAGCATGCCGAAATCGAGCGCGGTCACGATCGGGAAGAAGACGGGAAGCGTGAGCAGGATCATCGCAAGCTCGTCCATCACCGCGCCGAGCACGATATAGACCGCCAGCATCACGACGAGCACCAGATAGGGTGCGAGGCCGGCCTCGGTGATCATCGCCGCGACGCTCGTCGGAAGCTGCGAGAAGGCCAGGAAGGCGTTGAACACCTCGGCACCGAGCAGAATGATGAAAATGAGCGCAGTCGTCTCCGCGGTCTGGATGAGGCTCGTCTTGAAATCGTCCCAGGACAGCGAGCGGCGCAGGAGCGCGATGGCGAGCATCGATACCGCACCCACCGCCGCGCCCTCGGTCGGCGTGAACACGCCGCCATAGATGCCGCCGACCACGATCACCGCCACCAGGAGGACCGGCCAGACGGCAAGGAAGGTCCGGACCCGCTCGGCCCGGTCGGCCGGGGGAGCCGGCGGCGCGAGGTCCGGCCTGCGCCGCACCGTCCAGGCGATGGCGAGGCAGTAGAACAGCGTCGCGAGGAGGCCCGGGATCAGGGCCGCCTGGAACAGCTTCACGATGTTCTGTTCGGTGGAGATCGCATAGACGACGAGGATCACCGAGGGCGGGATGAGAATGCCGAGCGTGCCGCCGACCGCTATCGTGCCTGTCGAAAGGCTCGGCGCATAGCGGTAGCGCTCGAGTTCGGGCAGGGCCGCCCGGCCGAAGGTGGCCGTGGTCGCGACCGACGAGCCGCAGATGGCGCCGAACGCCGTGCAGGCGCCGATCACCGCCATCGCCATGCCGCCCCGGCGATGGCCGATGAGCGCGCTCGCGGCGCGAAACAGGTCCTGCGACAGCCCCGAGCGTTCGGCGAAGGCGCCCATGAGGATGAAGAGCGGGATCACCGAGAGCGTATAGTTGGAGAACAGGAAGTAGGGCGTCGACTTCATGTAGTTGAGGAAGGCCGGCAGGCCCGCAATGGCCAGGTAACCGGCGCTTCCCGTCGTCAGCATGGCGAGCCCGACCGGCATCCGCAGAGCGATGAGCGCCAGCATGCCGACGAAACCCCAGACTGCGATCGACAGTCCGCTCATGAGGACACCCGCGCGCGGCGCACCGCCGTGAAGACGGCGATCACGGCCAGGAACGCCGCCATGGCGGCGCAGGCACCGATCGCGTAGTGGATCGGCAGGGCGAGCACCATCGACGTGGTGCGGCTCGACAGGGCCTCGGCGGCGCCGATGGCGAGGCGCCAGGCGATGAAGCCGGCGAAACCGGCATAGGTCAGGTCCCACAGCACGTCGAGGGCCGCCCGTCCGCCGGCGGGGAGGCGGTTCGTGAACGTGTCCACCGCCACGTTGCCCCGATGCGCCTGGCACAGGGGCAGGAACGAGAAGACCGCGAGCGCGAGCCCCATCTGCACCAACTCGAAATCGCCGTTGACGCCCTCGCCGCCGAGCCAGCGCATGAGCACGCTCGCCGTCACCAGGGCGCCGAGGCCGACGACGACGAAGCCGCCCGCCAGGGCGAGGATGCGCGCGACGCGGGTGACGCCGTCGTCGTATGAGGGAGGAGGAGCGGGCGTATCGGAGGGCATGGCTCGCAATCGTCGCCTCTTCCGGGGAGGGAGAGAGGCCGGACCGAGGGTCCGAGGGGCTGTCATTGTCCGGCGAGGGGAGCGATTCCGCCCTCGCCGGCATCATGCATCCGTCCGTCGTCGCCGGACAGGCGTGTCAGGCGCTACGCGGCTGCCTCGTGCTTCTTGATTGCGGCGCGGGCGTCATCCAGGAGCTTCTGGCCGTCGAGGCCGCGTTCCTTGGTAGTCTTGAGCCAGTTCTCGATCACCGGCTCGGTCGCCTTGCGCCAACGGGCGGCCTCCTCCTGCGTGAGGACGTAGATATTGTTCCCGCGGGCCTTCACCATTTGAGACACGACGACCGCCTGGTCGTCCCAGACCTGGCCCGCCATGGCGGCGGCGGCCTGGCCCGAGTTCGCGTCGATCACCTGCTTGAGGTCCGCCGGCAGGCCCTCGTACTTCGCCTTGTTCATCGCGAGCACGAAGGTGGCGGTATAGAGGGTCGGGGAACCGGGGATCTCCGTGTGGTTCTTGACGAGCTCGTGCACTTTCACGGAGGGCACGACCTCCCACGGCACGACGGCGCCGTCGATCACCCGTTGCGCCAGGGATTCAGGGAGCTGCGGAATCGGCATGCCGATCGCGGTGGCGCCGAGGGCACGCAGGGCCTCGCCTGCAAGTCGCGTCGGGAAACGCAACTTGAGGCCCTTCAGGTCCTCCATCACCTTGACGGACTTGTTCGCGTGGATGAGTCCGTGATCGTGCGCCCAGAAGCAGATCGGGTGCACTTCCTTGAACTCGTCCTTCATGTGGGTTTCGGCGAATTCCTGGAGGGCCCGGGAGTTCGGGACGGCCTTGCGGTGCGGGACGAACGGCAGCTCGAAGGTCTCGCTGATGGGGAAGCGGCCGGGGGTGTTGCCGGGCAGCGTCCAGACGAGGTCGACGACGCCGTCCCGGGCCTGATCGTAGAGCTGAGGCGGCGCGCCGCCGAGCTGCATGGCCGGGAAGATGTCGATCTTGATCCGTCCGTTGGATTCCCGGCCGACCTTCTGCGCCCATGGCGCAAGAAACTTGGCATGGCCGTTGGAGACCGGCGGCAGGAAATGATGCATGCGCAAGGTCACCTGCGGTGCCTGCGCATAACCCTCCCGGAGAAGCGCAGGGGCAGCGAAGGCGCTGCCGGCGAAGGTGAGGAAACGGCGTCGAGTCGGTGTCATCGGGCGGTCTCTCCAGGTGGGCATCGTTGATGTCATCCCCTTGCCGGGGCTTGCCGGTACGGTGTCAGAACGTCTTCCCAATCGCAATATGCCGACGGATTCTCCGCCCGAAAGGGAAGGGGCGGCGTGCACCTCAGGCCCGAAAGCGGGCTTCACTCCCCGACGCGCGCGATCGCTTCCTCTTCGAGGGGAGGGCAGGCTCGCGCGAGGAGGAGGGCTTCCTGAAGCACCTCGTGATCGCCGACATGGTTGGCGAGGATCAGCACGAGCCGCGTGTTGAGCGCGGCGCTCTCCTCGTCCGACAGGCCCCGGTGGGCCTCGATGAGCGAGCGATAGGCGCGGTCCGGGTCGGGAAAGCGGCTTTCGAGGTGGAGGGCTGCCATGGGAACTCCTCACAGGCCGCGCAGCCGGCGTGACGCCTCGGCGATCTTCGGCCGGGTCGTAGTTTCGCCACCGGGCCGCGAGGTGCTGGTCGGGTCGGACCAGAAAGGTGGAGCCGGGCCTCGCATCGAATCGGGCGGCGAAGAAGCCGGATTCGTCGCTGAAATCCTCGCCGACCGCCAGATGCTTGACTCCCTCGACCCGAGCCTCGCGGCAGGTCCGACATGGATCAGGGTCTCGTCTCCCCCGACTTCTTCGAGCAGCCACACGGAGCGTCCGCTCCGGTCTCGCAAGGGCGCGTCGGGGATCGGCGCGCCGAGGCGGGTCGTGGCCGACCAGACCTCGCCGTCGGGGGTCGACAGGCCGGTCTCGTAGACTGCAGGGGTCGAGAGCCGGCCGGAATTGACCATGCGCTTGGCGAAGCCCGTGTTGCGGGCGAGCACCAGAGCCGCGTCGCGGAAACGCGCTTCCTGCGCGGTTCGCGGCGCGATGAAGTCGGTCGAGCGGGTCGAATGGCCGATATTCTCGTCCGCCGCGGCCACTCGTTCCGCATCGTAGGTCTCGATCAAGCGCTCCGGAGCTTGACCCTTCAGGACGAGCGCCAGCTTCCAGGCGATGTTCTCCGCGTCCTGGATCCCTGAATTGGCGCCGCGCGCGCCGAAGGGGGAGACCTGATGCGCCGCATCGCCCACGAACACGACCCGGCCGTGGACGAAGCGCTCGAGGCGCCGGCACTGGAACGTGTAGACGGACACCCATTCGAGCGCGAAATCATCGTGGCCGAGCATCTGCCGCAGCCGCGGCACGACGCGCTCCGGGCGTTGCTCGACGTCAGCGTCGGCATCCGGCCCGAGCTGGAGATCGATGCGCCAGACGTCGTCCGGCTGCTTGTGAAGCAGCGCCGAGCGCCCATCGTGGAAAGGCGGGTCGAACCAGAACCAGCGCTCGGTCGGAAACTCGCCCCGCATCTTCACGTCGGCGATGAGGAAACGATCCTCGAAGGTCTCGCCCCTGAAGGCGAGACCGAGCGCGCCGCGCAAGGAGGAGCGGGCGCCGTCGGCGGCGATCACCCACTCGGCGTCAAGATCATAGGGGCCGTCGGGCGTCTCGACGGCGAGGGTGACGCCGTCGTTGCGGACGCGAAGGCCGCTCACCTTGTTGCGCCAGCGCAGATCGAGTCCGCCGAGTTCGCCGGCGCGCTCGACGAGGAAATGCTCGAGGTAATATTGCTGGAGATTGATGAAGGCCGGCATGGCATGGCCGTCCTCCGGCAGGAGGTCGAACGTATAGAGCAGCTCGTCCCGCTGGAAGACCTTTCCGATCTTCCAGGTGACGCCCTTCTCGAGGCAGCGCCGCGCAGCCCCGAGGCGATCCAGGATCTCGAGGGTGCGCTTGGCGTAGCAGATCCCCCGCGATCCCTCGCCGATCCGGTCGGCGTCGTCGAGAAGGACGACCGGCACGCCCCGCTGCGCCAGATCGATCGCCGCGCAGAGGCCCACGGGTCCCGCGCCGACGACGACCACCGGGCGGCGGGCGGGCGTCGCCCGATCCTGATCGGCGGAGCGGCGGTAGCCGTAGCGATAAAGGGTCTTGCGGCTCATGGCTCCTCTCGGCTCTCTCGCAAAGGGCGAGCTACTGCTGCAACGCCGCCCACATCTCCCGGTCGCGCTCGGCCGTCCAGATCACCGGATGATCGATCCCCGAGGCCTCGTCGAAGGCGCGGGAGACGTTGAAGGGCAGGCAGTGCTCGTAGATGGCGAAGGATCCGAACTTCGTGTCCATGGCTTCGCGCGCTGCCGCGAAAGTCTCCTTGAGGGTCAGGCCCCTGGCCACCGACAGGTCGGCGGTGTTGTAGAGGGTCGTCACGAAGTCCCGGGTCATGGCGAGCGCCTCCCGCACCTGCCGCTCGTTCGTCAGCGCGTCGCCTCGTCCCGGCACCAGCGCGCGCGGACTGAAGTCGCGGATCTCGTCGAGGGTGAGGGGCCATTCCCGCAGGTGCGCGTCGCCGCAATAGCAGGCCGAGTGATACTCGACGAGATCGCCGGAGAACATCGCCTCCGCGTCGGGAACCCAGGCGACGATGTCGCCCGCCGTGTGCCCCGCGCCGAGGTGGAACAGCTTCACCTCGCGTTTGCCGAGAAACACCGACATGCCGCTCTCGAAGGTGAGCGTCGGCCAGGTCAACCCGTCGGGGATCGTGCCGCGGAAGAGTCGGGGAAAGCGTCCGATTTCGGACGCCTTGTCCTGTTCGCCGCGTTCCTCGATCAGGCGGTAGGTATCGTTCGACGCGATGATCGCCTGCGCCCGATAGGCCGAGGCGCCGAGCACGCGCACCGCATGGTAATGCGTGAGCACCACGTACCTGATCGGCTTGTCGGTCACGGAACGCACGCGCGCGATCACGTCCTGCGCCATGGCGGGAGTCGCCTGCGCGTCGACGACCATGCAGCAATCTTCGCCGACGATGATGCCGGAATTGGGATCGCCCTGTGCCGTATAGGCGTAGAGGTCGGGACCGATCTCGTTGAAGGACACCACTTTCTCGGCGGTATCGGCGGTCGATGCGAAGGCTTTCTCAGCCATGGCGGTTCTCCAGGAATTCGATGCGGTTCCCGAGCGGGTCTGAGATGAAGAAGCGACGGATCTCGGGGACCGCTTCGTCCCATACGGGCTCGTGCCCGGCGGCCGCAAGACGACCGGCAAGCCGGTCGAGGTCCCGAACGGCGATCCCCGGGTGGGCCTTCAGGGCCGGCCGAAAATCCGCCTCGACGCCGAGGTGGATGCTGACCTCGCCGCTCTGCAGCCAGAGGCCGCCCCGGACCGAGAGCGCCAAGGGCTTCGACACTTCCGTCATTCCGAGCAGGTCCACGTAGAAGCGCCGGCATTGCTCCTCGGCGCCGGGGGGAATCGCGAGCTGGACATGGTCGATGCGAAGCATCGAGGCGTCATCGTTCATAGGGGACGATCTCCTGTTCGATCGCACCGAAGATCGAGTGGCCGCCCCTGTCCTTCATCTCGATGCGGATCGTATCGCCGAAGCGCATGAAGGGCGTCTTCGCCTGGCCGGTGACGATGGTCTCGACCGTGCGCTGCTCGGCAATGCACGAATAGCCGAGGCCGCCGTCCGTGATCGGCTTGCCGGGTCCGCCATCCTTGTCCTTGTTGGAAACCGTGCCCGAGCCGATGATCGTCCCGGCGCCGAGCGGCCGTGTCCTTGCCGCGTGGGCGATCAGGGTCGGGAAATCGAAGGTCATGTCGACGCCCGCATCGGGCCTGCCGAAGGGCTGGCCGTTGAGCGTCGACAGCAGAGGCAGGTGGAGCTTTCGACCGTCCCAAGCACCCTCGAGATCGTCCGGCGTCACGGCCACCGGCGAGAGTGCCGACGACGGTTTCGACTGGAAGAAGCCGAAACCCTTGGAGAGCTCGCCCGGGATCAGGTTGCGGAGCGATATGTCGTTGACGAGTACGACGAGCCGGATCGCCGCGGCGGCTTCCTCCAGCGGTCGCGCCCATCGGCACGTCGCCCAGGATCACGACGACCTCGCCTTCGAAGTCGATCCCCCACGCCTCGTCCGCCATCGGCACCGGATCGCGGGGGCCGAGGAAGCCATCGGATCCGCCCTGGTAGATCAAAGGGTCGGTCCAGAACGACGCCGGCATTTCGGCGCCGCGCGCCTTCCGCACCAGTTCGACGTGGTTCACGTAGGCCGAGCCGTCCGCCCATTGGTAGGCGCGAGGAAGCGGGGAGGCGCAATCATGCTCGTGGAAACGGAAGGACGGCACGGAGCCGTGCTGCAACTGCTCGGAGAGGTCCTGAAGCTGCGGCGCGTAGCGCTCCCAGTCGTCGAGTGCGGCCTGGAGTGTCGGCACGATGAAGAATGCATCGGTGGCGCGGGTCAGATCCCGCGAGACCACGACGAGCCGGCCGTCCCGGCCCTGTTTGAGCGATGCAAGCTTCATAGCCATGAGCCTCGATTTCGTGCTTGGATTGAGCCGATATTACGCCGCCCGGCGAGGGGAGACGTCCATCATGACCACAACGAACCTGAAGAGAAGAAGCTTTTTGAAGGGGGCCGGCCTGACTGCGGCCGCGGCCACCGTTGCCGCGCCTGCGGTCGCCCAGTCCATGCCCGAGGTCCGCTGGCGCCTGACCTCCAGCTTCCCGAAATCGCTCGATACGATCTTCGGCACGGCGCAGACCTTGGCAAGGTATCTGGCCGAGGCGTCCGACAACAAGTTCCAGATCCAGACCTTCGCGGCCGGCGAAATCGTCGGCGGCCTGCAGGCGCTGGACGCCGTGCAGACCGGCGCCGTCGAATGCGCCCATACGCCGACCTACTTCTACTTCGGGAAGGAACCTTCGCTCGCCTTCGGCACCGGCGTGCCGTTCGGGCTCAACGCCCGGCAGCAGCATTCCTGGTGGCACTTCGCCGGCGGCAAGGAGATCGTCAACGAGGTCCTGACGCGAGTTCAACGCGATCTCGTTCGCGTGCGGAAATTCCGGCACCCAGATGGGCGGGTTCTTCCGCAAGGAGATCAAGGAGGTCTCCGACCTCAACGGCCTGAAGTTCCGCATCGGCGGCCTCGGCGGACTGGTGCTGGCGAAGCTCGGGGTCGTGCCGCAGCAGATCGCCGGCGGCGACGTGTTCCCGGCGCTCGAGCGCGGGACGCTCGACGCGGCCGAATTCGTCGGGCCCTACGACGACGAGAAGCTCGGCCTGTCCAAGGTCGCGAAGTACTATTATGCGCCCGGCTGGTGGGAGGGCGGCGCCATGCTGCACCTCGTCGTCAACCTGCAGAAGTGGAACGAGTTGCCGAAGCATTATCAGTCCATCCTGTTCCAAGCCTGCGAGGCCGCGAACAACTGGATGCTCGCGAAATACGACGCCGTGAATGCGCCTGCGCTCCGCCGGATGGTCGGAGCCGGCGTGGAGTTGCGCTCCTTCACGCAACCCGTCATGGAGGCGGCACTCAAGGCTGCGAACGAACTCTACGCCGAGCAGTCCGCCAAGAACGCCGATTTCAAGAAGGCCTACGATTCCATGGTGGCTTATCGCAGCGAGGTCCTGCCCTGGTGGCAGCTCAACGAATATGCCTACGACACGTTCATGATCCGCACGCGCGGACGCGGTTGAGCAGCCGCTCGACGCCCTTTACCTAAGGCCTCGCCCAAGGATGGCGCCTGTATGCCGGCGCTACTACTCCGGCTCCCGCCGGTTCGGATCGAAATGCTTCTGGAGGCCCGCCCAGCAATCGATGTAGTTGTCCTGCAGCTCCGGCAAGCCTGCGGCATAGGCGGTGACCCGCTGCGGGAACCGGGTCTCGAACATGAAGGCCATCGTCCCGGAGAGCTTGACGGGCTTCAGCTCGCCGTTCGAGGCATGCTCGAAGGCGGGCGCGTCCGGGCCGTGCGGCAGCATCTGATTGTGGAGCGACATGCCGCCGGGCACGAAGCCTTCGGGCTTGGCGTCGTAGACGCCGTAGATCAGTCCCATGAACTCCGACATCAGGTTGCGGTGGTACCAGGGCGGCCGGAACGTGTCCTCCGCGACGGCCCAGCGCTCGGGGAAGATCAGGAAATCCACGTTCGCCGTGCCGGGAGTCTCCGAAGGCGCGGTCAGGACCGTGAAGATCGACGGGTCGGGGTGGTCGAACAGGATCGCGCCGACCGGCGAGAAGTGGCGCAGGTCGTACTTGTAGGGCGCGTAATTGCCGTGCCAGGCCACGACGTCGAGCGGCGACTGGCCGATCTCGGTCGCATAGAGCTCCCCGCCCCATTTCACGTAGAGCGTCGAGGGCTCCTCGCGGTCCTCGTAGGCCGCGACCGGCGTGAGGAAGTCGCGCGGGTTGGCGAGGCAATTGGCGCCGATGGGGCCGCGGTCGGGGAGCGTGAAGGCGCCGCCGTAGTTCTCGCACAGATAGGCGCGGGCCGGGCCGTCGATCAGCTCGACCTTGAAGATGATGCCCCGGGGGATGACGCAGATCTCGCCGGGCTCGACGTCGATGACGCCGAACTCGGTGCGGAAGCGGAGGCGCCCCTCCTGCGGCAACGACCAGAAACTCGCCGTCCGCATTGAACATGTACTCGTCCGCCATCGATCGGGTGACGAGGACGATGTGCGCCGCCATTCCGACCTGCGTGTCGGAATCGCCGGCAGTCGTGATGGTCCGCAGGCCCGACAGGAACGTCAGATCCTCTGCCGGTATGGCGATCGGATCCCAGCGCAATTGGCCGATCGGCAGGTCGCTCTCGTCCCGTGCGGCCGGCGCCGTGCGGATCAGGCCCTTGTTGACCTTCCGATAGCGCCCCGAATGCTTCACGGTCGGGCGGATTCGGTAGAGCCAGGAGCGCTGGTTCGTCGCCTGCGGCGCCGTGAACGGCGAGCCGGAAAGCTGCTCGGCATAGAGGCCGTAGTTGATCTTCTGCGGCGAGTTGCGGCCGATGGGCAGCGCGCCCTCGAGGGCCTCCGTCTCGAAGGAATTGCCGAAGCCCGACATGTAGCCCGGGACGAGCGCGCTCGTGCGCCGGTTCGCGTCGGCGCCCTGGAAGCCGGAAACGGTCTGGAGGTTCATGGGGCGATCTCCTTGTCTATGCACCGGAATCCGCGATCCGGAAAGTAGTTGCCAATGCAACCAATTTGCCCTATTAGTTGCACCAGCAACGAATATTGTCAACGATGACGTCAGGCTCCGCAGCTCTGAAAAGAAGCCATTCCGGCCCCCTCGTGGTGCTGGAACGCTTTCTGCCGTATCGGCTGAACGTCCTCGCGAGCCTGACCTCCAATGCGCTCGCGCAGATCTATGCCGACCGGTTCGGTCTCACCATTCCGGCCTGGCGGGTGGTCGCCACCCTTGGGCAGTACGGCGTCCGGACCGCGCGGGACATCGCGGCTCACGGGTCATGCACAAATCGACCGTTTCCCGCGCCGTCTCGGCGCTGGAGGAGCGCGGCCTGATCGTCCGCAGGCCGAACCGGGACGACCGGCGGGAAGAACTGCTCGAACTCACCGACGAGGGCTCGGCCGTCTACGAGGCTCTCGCTCCGGAGGCCCTGGCCTTCGAGGACAAGCTTGCTTCGGTCCTGTCGGCGAGCGAGCACAAGATCCTGATCGATCTGATCGGGAAGCTCGAGGGACGCGCCCGGGCGCTCGGGCCGGAGGAAGCTGCGCCGTGAGGCTCTACTCCTATTTCCGCTCGACCACGTCCTACCGGGCGCGGATCGGCCTCAACCTGAAGGGACTGAGCTACGATCAGGTCGCGATCAACCTCCTGAAGGGCGAGCAGAACGGACCTGCCTACACCAAGCGTCAATCCGCAGGGGCGGGTGCCCGCCCTCGATATCGGCGGGACCGTTCTCATCCAGTCGCCGGCCATCCTCGAATATCTCGAGGAGGTCTACCCGGAACCGGCGCTCCTTCCGACGGATCCCGTCAGGCGCGCCAGGATCCGGGGCGTCTGCGCGGTGATCGCGTGCGACATCCATCCGCTCAACAATTCGGGCCCTCTCGCATTTCTGAAGAACAAGCTCGGCCAGGATCAGGCGGCGGTGGACGCCTGGTTCGCCCACTGGATGCAGCCGGGGGCTCGCCGCCGTCGAAACCCTCGTTGAGCCGGGCCCCTATGCGTTCGGCGACCGGGTCACCCTCGCCGATGTCTATATCGTGCCCCAGGTCTTCAACGCGCGGCGGTTCAAGATTCCGCTCGATGACTACCCGAAGATCGTGGCCATCGAGGCGGCCTGTGCCGCCATCGACGCCTTTCGTGCCGCCGCTCCGGAGAACCAGCCGGACGCGGCCTGATCCCCTGCATCCGCCGACCTGGCGGTTGCGTTGACATTGCAAGCGGCCGGCCCCTCGGGTCAGGCCCGAACAGGAGGAAAGCATGGGACCGTTCCCGCATGATGCCCCGCCGCCCGCCATCTCGGATGAGAACCCGATGGGAACGGACGGTTTCGAGTTCGTCGAATATTGCCATCCCGAGCCCGAGAAGCTCGACCGTCTGTTCCGGCAGATGGGCTTCGAGCCCGTCGCGAGGCACCGTTCCAAAGGACGTGACGCTCTACCGGCAGGGCGACATCAACTTCATCCTGAATTCGGAGCCCGAGTCCTTCGCGGCCAAGTTCGCCCAGGCGCACGGCCCTTCGGCTCCGGCGATGGCCTTCCGCGTCGTCGATGCGAAGCACGCCTATGAACGCGCCCTGAAACTCGGCGCCAAGCCGGCCCAAACCCAGGTCGGCCCGATGGAGCTCAATATCCCGGCGATCGAGGGCATCGGCGGGCTCCAGATCTATCTGGTCGACCGCTACGGGGCGAAGGGCTCGATCTACGACGTCGATTTCCAATGGCTCGGCGAGCGCGATCCGAAACCCCACGGCGTCGGGCTGCACTACATCGACCACCTGACTCACAACGTCTATCGCGGCCGGCTCAACGAATGGGCGGCCTTCTACGAGCGCCTCTTCAATTTCCGGCAGATCCGCTACTTCGACATCGAAGGCAAGCTGACCGGCCTTCACTCCCGGGCCATGACGAGCCCGGACGGCAAGATCCGCATTCCGATCAACGAGGATGCCGGCGAGACCGGGCAGATCGAAGAGTACCTGCAGGAGTACAAGGGCGAGGGCATCCAGCACGTGGCCCTGGGTTCGCTCGACCTCTACGAATCGATCGAGACCCTGATCGAGCGCGGCCTCGAATTCATGCCGGCGCCGAACGAGATCTACTACTCGCGCATCGACAAGCGCCTGCCGAAGCACGGCGAGTCCGTGGAGCGCCTGCAGAAGAACGGCATCCTCATCGACGGAGAAGGCGTCGTGGAGGGCGGTTTCACCAAGGTCCTGCTGCAACGATTCGGCAAGACGGCCATCGGCCCGATCTTCTTCGAGTTCATCCAGCGCAAGGGCGACGACGGTTTCGGCGAAGGAAACTTCAAGGCGCTTTTCGAGTCGATCGAGGAAGACCAGATCCGCCGCGGCGTCCTCAAGGACAAGGTGGCCTGAGCCCGACCGCAGGCGTCTCCTCGGAGCTTATGGATTTCCGTCCGTGTCATCCCGGGCGAGCCGCAGCCGTCGTGTCATCCTCGGCGGCGCGTAGCGCCGGGAAGGGGGATCCACTCCAGAGTCCACTGGAGGCCTGGGTCCCCTTCCCCTCCGCTTCGCTCCAGCCGTGGACGACACGGCGGCGGCTCGCTCGCCGGGGATGAAGCCTCATGCGACTCCGTCTTCGGCCGCGGGGTGCCTTTCGGCATGCTGCGGCGGGCAGGCCTTCTCCACCTCGACGACGAAGCGCTTGATGCGCTCCACGAGGTCGCCTTCGATGAGCGGCGCGTGGCCCTGGTCGGCGACCGTCAGGACTTCGAGCTTCGAGTGCGAAGCCTCCATCCGCCTAACCGTCTCGAGCGAGAGAATGTCGGAATTCGCCCCTCGAAGCACCAGCACGGGTACGGGTTTCAAGCCCTCGAAGAGAGCCCAGAGTTCCGGCAGAGGCGTTTCCAGATCGATGGCCTCGAGCGTCTTCATGAGGGCCGGATCGTAGGACAGCACGAGCCGTCCGCCGGTCTCCGTCCACATGCCGCGGGCCAGGCTCTCCCATTGCTCGTCCGTCAGCTTGGGGAACTGCGCATCCATGATCTGTTTCAGGATCTGACCGCCGTCCCGGATCGTGCGGGGCGACGGCAGCTTGCCGACGTAACCCCGGATTCGAACGAGACCGCGGGCGTCGACCTCGGGCCCGATATCGTTCAGGACCGCTCCTCGCAGAAGGGCCGGACGCGCGGCGCCGAGGCCCATCGTGACGAGTCCGCCCCGCGAGGTGCCGACGAAGACGGCGTGTTCGATCCCGGCGACGGTCAGGACCTGCAGGACGTCGTCGAGCTCCACTCGGATATCGTAACGCCGCCAATCCCGATCCCAGTCGGAGCGCCCGCGGCCGCGATAGTCGAGCGAGAGCACCCGGCGAGGCCGCACCGGGTCGGCCGAGAGGCCGATCGCGAGTTCATGAAAATCGACGGAAGTCCGGGCAATGCCCGGAAGGCAGACGACAGGAAGTGTGTCGGACAGCCACGGGCCGTAGTCGCGCGCATAGAGCTTCAGCCCATCCGTGCTGGAGACGAAGAGATCCCGGTATTCGTCGTTCATGAGACGAGCGCCCCATCGCCGCGTGCGGCCCAGGGCCTAGTAACGGGCCTCCTCGGGATCGGGCAAGCCGTCTGTCCTGAGAGGAGCCGACATTTCGAGACGGTGCCGGTAGACGGCAAGATTCTCCATGACGCGCTGCACGTAGTTTCGGGTCTCGTAGAACGGAATCCGCTCGATCCAGTCGATCACGTCGACGCCCGGCTTGCGGGGGTCGCCATAGGCCCTGACCCATTTCATGACGTTGCCGCCGCCCGCGTTGTAGGAGGCGAAGGCGAGGACGTGCGAACCTCGCCAATCGGCCATCAGCTCGCCGAGATGGGCCGAGCCGATCGCCGCGTTGTAGGACGGGTCCTCGACGAGGCGCTTGAGGTCGAAGCCGAGGCCGAAGCGCTGGGCGGTGCGCTTCGCGGTTTCCGGCATCAGCTGCATCAGACCGCGGGCGCCGGCGCTCGACAGGGCCTTCGGATTGAACGCGCTCTCCTGCCGGGCGATGGCAAACACCATGGCGGGCTCAACCCTGTCGCCCACAGCTTTGAACTTGGGGATGCCGATCGTCGGATAGGCATGGAGGTCGAGCGGGTAGCCCCGCTGGACGGCCGTCTTGCCGACCGCCAGGAGGGCGCGCGCGTTCTGCGCGTCGGCCGCAAGCGCGCCGAGAGCGTCGAGCTGCGCCGGATCCGTCAAGGTCTGCGCGAGGTCGGTGTAGAGGTTGATCGCAAGTTCCGTCTCGCCGATCTGCTGCAGCAGGCGCAACGCCTGCACGGGCAGCGCGGCTTCGAACGTCCTGCGCGCTTCGTCGCCAAGGGGATCCGGAGAGCGCAGCTCGATCGGAAGTCCGAGCTTTTCGCGGGCGAGCTGGCCGTAATAGGTGATCGGCATTTCGGCGGCGTGCTGATAGGAGCGCCGTGCATCGGCTTCGGAGCCCGCGGCCTCGGCGGCGCGGCCCTGCCAATAGGCCGCGCGCGCCACGGAGATCGGCGTCGTCGCGGTCCGGGCCGCCTCATCGAAGTGTTTCGCCGCCTGGGTCGAGTCGTCGAGGAAGCGGAGGGCGATCCAGCCGGCGTGGAATTCGGCCTCGATGCGGTTGGCCGGCGTTTCCGCCCCGTGATGGCTGGCGACCGCATAGGCGGCCTTGGCGTCTTTCTTGTCGAGAAGCTCCCGCGCGATCAGCCGCCGTTCCGTCCACCACTCGTCGCCGTCGACCAGGATGTCCGGATTGCGGGGCGCCTTCGCCATGGTGGCGGCGGCCTCCACGAGCTGATTCTTGCGCCGCAGGTAAAGCGCGCGGGAGAAGATGTAGGACGAGTCCGAACGAAGTTGCGCGGGCACGGCGGCGAAGGCCTTGTCGGCCGCCTTGCCGCCCCGGAAGACGCCCATGCGGGCCTTCACCAAAGTCTCGTATTCCTTGCCAGCATATCCGGCCGCCCGCATGGCGCCGCTCCAGTTCTCCTTGAAGAGAAACCGCTCCATGCGAAAGCGGTGATCGGCCTGGGTCAGGACCTCCGGGAACTCTTCGACGATCCGGCTCTCGAGATCCTTGCCAAAGGACTCCTCCCGCCAGACGTGGCGGATCAGGTCCTTGGCCTCGTTCTCCTGGCCATCCGCTCTGAGAGCGAACGCCCAGGCGATGCGTCCGGCTGCGCTCGTCGGAGCCTGGTTCGCGAAATAGGCGCGCACGCGCGACGTCGATCGCCTTGCGGCGAGGAGGGCCTCCTCGGCCCGCCGGCGGAGCAGCGACGTGAACGGCCAGTCCGTGCGGTCCCGCTGGAACGATGCGATGCGATCGAATCCGACGGGCACGCCGCTGCGGATCGCGAACCATTCGGCAAGGGCCATGGCGGAAGGCTGCGTCAGCTTGGACCTGATGATGTCCGCCTCTGCGTAGTCGGCTCCCCGGTACGCTTGAAAGATCTGCGGAAGAAAATCCGCATCGGTCAGGGGCGGCGGTGCCTCGGCCGGAAAACCGGGAAGGTTCAGGTATTCCGCATCCACGGCGGCGACCTGAACGGAGCCTGTTCCCGCCGTCGCGCGTTGATCCCCGGAGGTCGTCCCGGCCAGGGCGGAGGTGGAAGCCAGAAGGATGATGGAAGCCGTCAGACACAGGGCGTGGCGATCGAGGCCCATGAGATCCCCCACTCATCGTCATGAGGCGTCCCCATCGTGGGACTTGCCTCGTTGAGGAAACGCTAACCCGATGCCCCCCGACAATTCCCAAGGCCGCGTTTGCGCGGCGGCGCCGCAGCCCTTATGTGTCTGTCCAGCTTAAGCGAAGCGCTGCCAACCACAAGCCGGCTTCGCGAGGAACGCACACCATGACCCGTCTCAGAGGTTCCATCACCGCCCTCGTGACCCCGTTCAGGGACGGCCGGGTCGACGAGGATGCCTTTCGCAGCCACGTGAACTGGCAGATCGAGAACGGCACGCAGGGCCTTGTTCCCGTAGGCACGACGGGGGAGAGCCCGACGCTCAGCCACAAGGAGCACGAGCGGGTCGTCGAGGTCTGCGTCGAGGAGACGAAAGGCCGCGTCCCCGTGATCGCCGGAGCCGGCTCGAACTCGACGGCCGAGGCGATAGCCTTCGCCCAGCACGCCGAGAAGGTCGGCGCCGACGCCCTCCTCGTCGTCACGCCGTATTACAACAAGCCGACCCAGGAAGGGCTCTACCGGCACTACAAGGCCATCAACGACGCGACCGGCCTGCCGATCCTCATCTACAACATCCCCGGCCGGTCGGTGATCGACATGTCGGTCGACACCATGGCGCGTCTCTACGAACTGAAGAACATCGTCGGAGTGAAGGACGCCACGGCCAACGTCGCACGGGTCAGCCTCCAGCGGCAGGCGATGGGCTCGGACTTCATCCAGCTTTCGGGCGAGGACGCGACCGCACTCGGCTTCATGGCGCACGGCGGTCATGGCTGCATCTCGGTGACCTCGAACGTCGCGCCGGCCCAGTGCAGCGAGATGCAGGAGGCCTGCCTCTCCGGCGACTACGGCGCCGCGCTGAAGGTGCAGGACCGGCTCATGCCGATTCACACCGCCCTCTTCGTGGAGACCAATCCTTCGCCGGTGAAATACGCCTTGTCGGTTCTCGGCCGCATGTCGGACGAGGTGCGTCTGCCGATGATCCCGGTTTCCGAGTCGACCAAGTCCACCGTGCGCTCCGCCATGACGCATGCGGGGCTGATCAACGCGTGACATGAGCAAGAGCAATCCCGCCGGCCAACGGAAAGTCGTCGCCGACAACCGGAAGGCGCGATTCAATTATGAGATCGTCGAGACCTACGAGGCCGGCATCGCGCTCACCGGCACGGAGGTGAAGTCGCTGCGCGTCGGAAAGGCGACGATCGGCGATGCCTATGCGGGCCCGTCCGGCGAGGAGTTCTTCCTCTTCAATGCCTATATTCCGGAATACTTGCAGGCGAACCGGTTCAATCACGAGACCAAGCGCCCGCGCCGGCTCCTCCTGCACAAGCGCCAGATCGACAAGCTGATCGGCGCGACGCAGCGGGAAGGATTTACGGTGATCCCGCTCAGGATCTATTTCAACGACCGGGGACGCGCGAAGGTCGAGCTCGGCCTGGGTCGCGGCAAGAAGCTCCACGACAAGCGCGAGACCGAGAAGGAGCGCAGCTGGAATCGCGAACGCTCCCGGCTCCTGCGGGACAAGGGCTGAGCCGACGGGTTCGGAACGCAGGATAGCTTCGGGCCACTCCGGTGGGCGGGA
Source organism: uncultured Alphaproteobacteria bacterium (assembly GCA_963723525.1). Lineage (GTDB taxonomy): Bacteria > Pseudomonadota > Alphaproteobacteria > Rhizobiales > Beijerinckiaceae > Microvirga. The sequence goes on along the minus strand of CAVRRI010000023.1, from coordinate 101,829 downwards.
GCGTTGGGCGATAAATCCGGCCTAAACGGTCAATCGTCGTCTTCGGGATCAGAACTGGTGACGGCGCCGTCGTTGGGCGACTGCCGGATCCCGTAGCGGCGCTCCAACCCGGCTTGCGGCTGGAAACGGGGGCGCTCGCTGCGCTCGCCGTTCTCGGCCGCCGTTCGCGGCGGCCGCTCGGCGGGATCGCGGCCGATTTTCGGGATGAGATGGGCGAGGTCGAGGAACTCGTCCGCTTGGCGGCGCAGCTCGTCCGCCACCATCGGGGGCTGCGTGGAGATCGTCGAGACCACCGAGACGCGGACGCCCCGCCGCTGCATCGCCTCGACGAGGGAGCGGAAATCGCCGTCTCCGGAAAAGAGAACCATGTGGTCGATATAGGGAGCGAGCTCGAGCGCGTCGATCGCGAGCTCGATGTCCATGTTCCCCTTGACCTTTCGGCGGCCCGTCGAGTCGACGAACTCCTTCGTCGGTTTCGTAACGACCCGATAGCCATTGTAGTCGAGCCAGTCGATCAGCGGCCTGATCGAGGAATATTCCTGATCTTCGACAAGCGCCGTGTAGTAAAAGGCGCGCACCAATTGGCCGCGACCTTGGAATTCCTTCAGAAGCCGCTTGTAATCGATGTCGAAGCCGAGCGTCTTCGTCGTGGCGTAGAGATTGGCGCCGTCGATGAAGAGGGCGATACGCTGCTGGCTTGCCATGAGTCGGTCTCGTGTCCGATGGGCTGAAAAGAACGTTGTCGACAACCCTTTCGAAGAAACGGCACGAGACGTGGAGCGTGACGGTTGAGGCGTTACGCGATCGCTTGCGACGGATCCGGAAAACAGGCTGCCTGCAATCCTCGTCTGATCAGTACTCTTTTATAGGATCCGCAATAAAGCCCTGTGGCCACCTGGTGTCAAGTTTACGACAATTTTGTGGTGTTATCCCTAAGTATCAGGATAAACAGCGTGTTTCACGATTTCAGTTCTCGGCTGCCCGGCTTCGTTGCCGGAATCGCGGCGAGTTCCGGCGGTAGTTCATCAGGTGAATAGTTCGGAATATTAAGTTGTACGAGCGAGATCAGCGGGACTCCGAGGTCGGCGTGGCCTCCCGAACGGTCGATCAGGCAGGCCGCGCCGAGGATCCGTCCCGGATGCCGCGCCAGAGCCGTCAGGCACTCCCTCGAGGACAAGCCGGTGGTGACGATGTCCTCGACCATCACGACCCGCGCCCCTTCGGGGATGGCGAAGCCGCGCCGGAGGACGAAGACGCCGTTCTCGCGCTCGACGAAGATCGCCTTGCAACGCAGGTGTCGTGCCGTTTCGTAACCCGGGACGATCCCGCCGACGGCGGGCGAAACGACGAAATCCACCTTCCCGTAGGATTCCTCGATCCGTTCCGCGAGCGCCCGGCAGAGCCGCTCGGTCCGCGCCGGATCCATGAACACGAACATCTTCTGGAGGAAGACCGAGGAGTGCAGTCCCGAGGAAAGAATGAAATGTCCTTCGAGCAGCGCGCCGGCCGCGCGGAATTCGTCGAGGGCTTCGGTCGGGGTCATGTCCTCACCTGTCTGTGGAGTGCGGCACCTTTGGCGATCCGCCCGCCGCCAGGCAAGGCGCGAAGCGCCTTCTTAACCCGTCACCCGCTCCACGCGGCTCACCACGCGCTTCGCCCTCAACTCGCCGATGATGGCATTGAGGTGCTTCAAGTCCCACACGGAAAGATCGATCGTCAGGTCCGTGAAGTCGTGGGTGCGGCGTTTCATGGAGACGTTGTCGATGTTGCCGTCGTGATCGGCGATCACCTGGGCGATCTGCGCGAGGGTGCCGGGTTCGTTGATCGATTGCAGCGCGATGCGGGCCGGGAAACGTTGCGGATCGTTCGCGTCCACATCCCACCGCACGTCGATCCAGCGGTCCGGTTCGTTGTCGAAGGCGGCGAGACTGGGGGACTGGATCGGGTAGATCGTCACGCCTTCGCCCGGAGTGAGGATGCCGACGATGCGGTCGCCCGGGACGGCGCCGCCTTCCGGGGCGAAACTCACGGCGACGTCGCCGTTGACGCCCCGGATCGGGATGGCGCGGTGAGGGCCGTTGGGGCCGTTCGGTCCCCTGGCTTTTCCACCTCCGTCGCTGTGGAGCGCGATCCTGGTCGCATGAACGTCCGGACCGCCGGCCTTGAAGTCGGGATAGACGGCGCGAACGACATCGCCCGAGAACATCTCGCCGCGTCCGACCGCCGCGAGGACGTCCTCGATGGAGGTGCGGGCGAGCCGGGGCAGAGCGCCCTTCAGCTTCTCGTCCGAGAAGGCCTTGCCGGCCCGCTCGAAGGCACGCTCCAGGATCTGGCGGCCGAGCCCGGTATATTGCCGGCGCACGGCCGTGCGGGTGGCGCGGCGGATGGAAGCCCGCGCCTTGCCGGTCACGACGAGCGATTCCCAGGCCGCAGGCGGCGTCTGACCGTCGGCGCGGACGATTTCGACCTCGTCGCCGTTCTGGAGTTCCGTCAGGAGCGGCGCCATGCGGCCGTTGATCTTGCAGCCGACGGCGGTGTTGCCGACGTCCGTGTGAACCGCGTAGGCGAAATCGATCGGCGTTGCGCCGCGGGGGAGCGCGATGAGGCGGCCCTTCGGGGTGAAGCAGAAGACCTGATCGTGGAACAGTTCGAGCTTCGTGTGCTCCAGGAACTCTTCCGGATTGTCGCCCTCGGCGAGGAGGTCCACCGTCCGCCGCAGCCACTGGTAGGCGCGGCTCTCGTTCGCCAGCCGCGAATGATCGTTGATCCCTTCCTTGTAGAGTGCATGGGCCGCGATGCCGAACTCGGCGACCTCGTCCATCTGGAAGGTCCGGATCTGAAGCTCGACGCGCTGGCTGCTGGGGCCGATCACCGTGGTGTGGATCGAGCGGTAATCGTTCTGCTTAGGGGTCGAGATGTAGTCCTTGTAGCGGCCGGGGACCATCGGCCAGGTGGTATGGACGACGCCGAGCGCCCGGTAGCATTCGTCGATGGTGTCGACGAGAACGCGGAACCCGAAGATGTCGGAGAGCTGCTCGAACGAGACCGACTTGCGCTCCATCTTGCGCCAGATCGAATAGGGCCGCTTCTGCCGGCCCTTGACCTTGGCATTCAGCCCCTTTCCGTGGAACCTGGCCACGAGATCGCGCTCGATCTGGTCGACGAGCTTCTCGCTCTTCGACATGAGGTCCCGCAGGTGGCGGGAGATCGTCTGATAGGCTTCCGGGTGGATATGCTGGAAGGAGAGATCCTCCAGTTCCTCTCGCATCTCCTGGATCCCCATGCGGCCGGCGAGGGGCGCATAGATTTCGAGCGTCTCTTCGGCGATGCGCTTGCGCTTGTCCGGAGGCATGAACTGCAGTGTGCGCATGTTGTGCAGCCGGTCGGCGAGCTTCACCAGCAGCACGCGGACGTCGTCGGCGATGGCCAACAGGAGCTTGCGGAAATTCTCGCCCTGCGCGGCCCGTTTCGACACGAGATCCAGGCGCTTCAGCTTGGTCAGCCCGTCGACGAGCGAACCGATCTGCCGACCGAAGGTCTTGTTGATCTCCTCGAGGGTCGCGGTCGTATCCTCGACCGTGTCGTGGAGCACGGCCGCCGCAATCGTCGCCTCGTCGAGCTTCATGTCCGTGAGGATGGCGGCGACCTCGAGGGGATGTCCGAAATACAGGTCGCCGGATGCGCGCTTCTGGTTCCCGTGCGCCATCATGGCGTACACGTAAGCGCGATTGAGGAGCGCCTCGTCGGCCGAGGGGTTGTAGCGCTTGACCCGCTCGACGAGTTCGTACTGGCGCATCATCCGGCGGTTTTCTCCTTTCCCCCGAAGTAATCGGCTAAACTATAAAGGATATTGTGCAACATAGGATGACCGCAAGCCGAACGGGAGGCATCGAGCCGTCCCGAACAGAAAAAGCCCGGCGCTCGGGCCGGGCTCATTCGCCTGCGGGAGAGGTCGAACCTATTCGCGCTCGTCGTCGTCGGCGCTGTTGGCCGGCGGGACGAGCCCCTCCAGGCCGCGCAGAAGATCTTCCTCGCTCATGCGGTCGAACTGCACGTCGGCATCGTTGTCGCTGCCGGCCGCCGGCGCCGCGGCGGTGTTGCCGAGAAGCGGGACGGTTTCGGCCTCGGGCTCGTCGACCTCGACGTACTTCTGCAGGGAATGGATCAACTGCTCCTTGAGATCGTCCGGAGCGATGGTCTCGTCGGCGATCTCGCGGAGCGCCACTACAGGATTCTTGTCTCGATCGCGGCTGACGGTGAGCGGCGAGCCCGAAGAAATGAGGCGGGCGCGGTGTCCTGCCAGCAGCACGAGCTCGAACCGGTTCTCGACCTTGTCGATGCAATCCTCGACGGTCACACGAGCCATCAGGGGCTCCTTTTCGCAAGTTCAGGAAAATCGGAGAGGCGGGCTGAATACACCGGACGGTCCACGAAAACAAGGGGAAGCATGGTCATCTCCAGGGAGACCCAGCCTCTTTCCAAGTCGAACGAAGTCGAAAATCCGAACACTAGAGCAGCGGGGAGCCGCTTCCGGCGCCTTGACTTCCCGGGTCCCCGGTGCGAGTCCCGCCCCGCTTTTCAAGGAGGGGCGCCACGATCATGACGCGGGCATTCATCTTTCCAGGCCAGGGCAGCCAGACTGTCGGGATGGGCAAAGCGCTGGCCGACGCCTTCCCAGCAGGCCCGGGCCGTCTTCGACGAGGTGGATGCGGCCCTGTCGCAGAAGCTGTCGAGGCTCATATGGGAGGGGCCCTCGGAGGAGCTCACGCTCACGGCGAATACCCAACCGGCCCTCATGGCCGTCAGCTTGGCGGCCATGCGCGTCCTGGAGACCGAGTCCGGTCTCGATCTGAAGCGCCACGCCGCTTACGTGGCCGGCCATTCGCTCGGCGAATATTCCGCACTGGCTGCTGCGGGTTCTCTCTCGATCGGTGATACGGCGCGGCTGCTGCGCATCCGCGGCACGGCCATGCAGAAGGCGGTTCCGGTGGGGCAGGGGGCGATGGCGGCCTTGCTGGGCCTCGAATACGATGCCGCCCTCGAGGTCGCTCGCGAGGCGGCACAGGGAGAGGTCTGCGATGCGGCGAACGACAACGGCGGCGCCCAGGTGGTGGTCTCCGGCCACAAGGCCGCCGTCGAGCGGGCGATCGGCCTGGCCCAGGCGAGGGGGGCCAAGCGCGCCGTCATGCTTCCGGTGTCCGCCCCCTTCCACTGCGCCTTGATGGCGCCCGCCGCCGACGCGATGCGCGAGGCGCTCGCAACGGTCGCCGTCGGCGCACCGGCCGTTCCCGTCGTGGCCAACGTCACGGCCGCACCCGTGTCCGATCCCGACGCGATCCGCGACGCCCTCGTCCGCCAGGTCACCGGCACCGTGCGGTGGCGCGAGAGCGTGTCCGCCATGTCGGGGGCGGGGGTCGATTCTTTCTTCGAGGTCGGGGCCGGCAAGGTTCTGACGGGATTGGTGAAGCGGATCGCCGCCGGTGCGACCGCAACGGCGATCGGCACGCCCGACGACGTCGCCGGGTTCAAGGCGTCGCTGCGGGGATAAAGGAGAACTCGATGTTCGATCTCACTGGCCGCAAGGCCCTCGTCACCGGCGCGACCGGCGGCATCGGCGGGGCCATTGCCCGCGCGCTGCATGCCCAGGGCGCGACGGTGGCGATCTCCGGAACCCGGCGCCCGGCCCTCGACGACCTGGCGTCGTCCCTGGGCGAGCGCGTCCATCTCGTCGAGGCGAACTTGTCCGACAAGGATTCGGTCGAGGCCCTTGTGCCGGCTGCCGAAGCGGCCCTGGAGGGGCTCGACATCCTCGTGAACAACGCCGGCATTACGCGCGACAACCTTTTCATGCGCATGAAGGACGACGAATGGGACGCGGTCATCGCCGTGAATCTCACGGCCTCGTTCCGCCTGTCGCGCGCCGCCGTCAAAGGCATGATGCGCCGCCGCTTCGGCCGGATCGTCAATATCGGGTCGGTCGTCGGATCCACCGGCAATCCCGGCCAGGGCAACTACGCGGCTGCGAAGGCGGGTCTCATCGGCATGACCAAGGCCCTTGCGGCCGAGGTCGCAAGCCGCGGGATCACCGTGAACTGCGTCGCCCCGGGGTTCATCGAATCTCCCATGACCGACGTGCTCAACGAGAAGCAACGTGAGGGAATCCTCGCCACGGTTCCCTTGGGGCGCCTCGGCAAGGGCGAGGAGATCGCCGCCGCCGTTGTCTATCTGGCCTCCAACGAGGCTGCCTACGTGACCGGCCACACGCTTCACGTGAACGGCGGAATGGCCATGTTCTAGAGAGGGTTGGCCTGTAGTCCCCGCCCGAAGTTCCGCTACGGATGGCAGCCTCCGCGTGGCCTCTCGCCAGACGGGTTAAGCTTGTGTTAAGCATCATTCGATTGCTCCGGAGGGGTTGACCAGCGGCCAAATTGCGGCTTTGCACGCGGCACGACGGCCCGACGAGCGCTCGTCCGGCCCAAGGGCCGGATTCCACCATTTCCATCCTGATCCGCCCGCAGCGGCGGCAGCCATCGACGAGTGAGGAAGAAACGATGAGTGACATCGCTGATCGCGTGAAGAAGATCGTGGTCGAGCACCTGGGCGTCGAAGCCGACAAGGTGACCGACAACGCGAACTTCATCGACGACCTCGGCGCGGACAGCCTCGACACCGTCGAGCTCGTCATGGCTTTCGAGGAGGAGTTCAACGTCGAGATCCCGGACGACGCGGCCGAGACGATCGTGACGGTGGGCGACGCGATCAAGTTCCTCGAGAAGAACGCCGCGTAGGACGGTCGGCCGGGCCAAGCCGCCCGGCCTCCTCGGCGGATCGGAGGCGGAGTACGCATGCGGCGCGTCGTTGTCACGGGCTTGGGAATGGTGACCCCGCTTGGCTGCGGGGTCGAGCCGACCTGGAAAAACCTCATCGACGGCAAGAGCGGAGCCTCGAAGGTCGAAGCCTTCGACGTGTCCGACATCGCCTGCAAGATCGCCTGCTCCCTTCCGCTGGGTGATGGGACGAAGGGCACCTTCAATCCCGACCAGTGGATGGAGCCGAAGGAACAGCGCAAGGTCGATCCTTTCATCGTCTATGCGATGGCGGCCGCCACCCAGGCGCTCGCGGATGCCGGCTGGAAGCCGACGACCTACGAGGATCAGTGCGCCTCGGGCGTGCTGATCGGTTCCGGCATCGGAGGCCTGAGCGGCATCTACGATGCGTCGATTACCCTCGCGGAGCGCGGCCCGAGGCGTATTTCCCCGTTCTTCATACCCGGCCGCCTGATCAACCTGGCCGGCGGCTACGTGTCCATCGAGCACGGGCTCAAGGGGCCCAACAACGCGGTCGTCACCGCCTGCTCGACGGGCTCGCACGCGATCGGCGACGCTTCGCGGCTGATCGCCCTCGGGGATGCGGACGTCATGGTGGCCGGCGGAACGGAATCCGCCATCAACCGGCTCTCGCTCGCAGGCTTCGCGGCCTGCCGGGCACTCTCCACCGGCTTCAACGACGAGCCGACGAGGGCCTCGCGTCCCTACGACAGGGACCGCGATGGCTTCGTCATGGGCGAAGGGGCCGGCGTCGTCGTGCTGGAAGAGTACGAACATGCCAAGGCGCGGGGCGCGAAGGTCTATGCCGAGGTGATCGGATACGGTCTGTCGGGCGACGCCTACCACATCACCTCGCCGACCGAGGACGGCGACGGCGCCTACCGCTGCATGGCGGCCGCCATCAAGCGCGCGGGCATCTCCGCTTCGGACATCGACTACATCAACGCCCACGGCACCTCGACGCCCCTCGGCGACGAGATCGAGCTGAAGGCCGTGGAGCGCATCGTCGGCAACGCGGCCGGCAAGCTCACCATGTCGTCGACGAAATCCTCCACCGGGCACCTGCTCGGGGCCGCCGGCGCCATCGAGGCGATCTTCTCGATCCTGGCCATGCGCGACGGCGTCGTCCCCCCGACGATCAATCTCGACAACCCCTCCGTCGAGACCGCGATCGACCTTGTGCCGCATGCCGCGAAGAAGAAGGATGTCGACGTCGCCCTGTCGAATTCCTTCGGCTTCGGCGGTACGAATGCGTCGCTGATTTTCCGTCGCGCCGCGTGAATGCCAGCGTGCCGGTTACGGCTTTTTGCCACAATGTCGGCTAGGGTAGCCGGCCAGCGGTTCGGATCGGCCGCGCAACCATAGCGTTTCGATGTTCGGCAGAAAAAAGCCATTGTCTCCCGCGGTTCCGGCGGACATGTCGATGCCCGATCAGCAGCCGCGCTTCGCGCCCCGCTCCCCGAGCGAGGCGATCAAGCCGATGATCGTGCCGCCGCCTCCGCCTCGGCACCGTCGGCCGCGCGGCGGGCTGCTCTCGGCGATCAGCGGTTTCCTGACGCTCCTCATCGCGCTCGCCATCGGAGCCGCGTTCGGCATCGGCATCCTCGAACGCGAAGTGACCGCCAAGGGCCCGCTGGAAGCCGACAAGGTCGTCGTGGTGCCCCGCAGCGGCACCAACGAGATCGCCGAGCTCCTGAAGCGCGAGGGCGTCATCGACCAGCCGCTGATCTTCGAGATCCATGCGCTTCTCAACCGCCAGCGCGGCCAGCTCAAGGCCGGCGAATTCCTCTTCAAGGCCGGGATCAGCATCGAGGACGCGATCGATACCCTGATCCAGGGCAAGCCGATCATGCATACCTTGACCATCCCGGAGGGTCTTACCAGCGAACAGATCGTGGAGCGCCTGAAGGAAAACGAGATCCTCTCCGGCGATGTCGCCGAGATGCCGCGCGAAGGAGCGCTGCTGCCGGATACCTACAAGTTCGAGCGCGGCATGACGCGTCAGCAGATCATCAATGCGATGCAGAACGCTCAGCGCCAGGCCTTGAACCAGATCTGGCAGCGGCGCTCGCCCGATCTGCCGTTCAAATCGCCCGAGGAGCTCGTGATCCTCGCGTCCATCGTCGAGAAGGAGACGGGGCGGTCCGACGAGCGTACGCGGGTCGCCGGCGTCTTCCTCAACCGCCTCGCCAAGCGCATGAAGCTGCAATCCGACCCGACGATCGTCTACGGGCTCGTCGGCGGAAAGGGCACTCTCGGCCGCGGCATCATGAAGAGCGAGATCGAGAAGGCGACACCCTACAATACCTATGCCATCGAGGGCATGCCGCCCGGGCCGATCGCCAACCCGGGACGCGCCGCCATGGAGGCGGCGGCCAATCCTTCGCGCACGAAGGACCTCTATTTCGTGGCGGACGGAACGGGCGGGCACGCTTTCGCCGACACCTACGAGCAGCATCTCAGGAACGTCGCCCGCTGGCGCCAGGTCGAGAAGGAGCGGGCCAGCGGCGACGCGGCGCCGGTCGACCGGGTCGAGCCGGAAGTGCGCGGCGATGCCGGCGGGGCACCGATCCCGACGGGCGCTTCGGCCTTCACCGGCGAGACGATCCCGGGCCTAGGCGTGCCGACGATGCAGCCGCCCCGTCCGGCGAACGCCAGGCCGCTCGCGCCCAGCGCGCGGCGGGGTGCCGACGCGACCGAGGGCACGGTCAAGGACCCGCTCCTCAACCGCACCTACGATCTGACCAGCCCCAAGACCGTCCCGGCTCTACGACAGCCTTGACGCTTGTGGCCATGTAGGGCGCACACTATGGTCGCGCCCCATCGAGACCGTCAGGGCGCCCTTCCATGCCACTCGCCAGCATGACCGGCTTCGCACGTGAGGCCGGCATCACGGGCCCCTATCAGTGGGCCTGGGAGATCAAGACCGTGAATGGCCGCGGGCTCGAGGTGCGGGTACGGACACCCCCCGGCTTCGACGCCATCGGCGAGGAGGCGCGGGGGCAGGTCGTCAAGGCTCTGACCCGCGGCCAAGGCCAGCTCAATCTGTCGCTCACCCGCCAGGCGACGGCGCCGAAGGTGCGCATCAACCGCGATCTGCTTCGGTCGCTCGTGGCGGCCGTCGGCACGCTCGACCTTCCAGCAGGGGTTCAGCCCGCCTCCATCGATGGCCTTCTGGCCGTCCGGGGCGTGGTGGAGGTCGAGGACGAAGCGGCGGATCAGGGCAGCGATGCCGCCCTCGCGGAGGACCTTCGGACGGGCGTCGGGCGCCTCGTCGAGGCTCTCAAGGTCGCTCGCTGCGGCGAGGGGACCGCCCTCGCCCATGTGCTGAGACGGCAATTGGACACGATCGAGCGTCTCGTCGGCGAAGCCGAAACCGCTCCGGCCCGCCGCCCCGAAGCCATTCGCGCCCGACTCGAATCCCTGATTGCGCCGCTTCTCGCCGGCACGGCCCAGTTCGACCCCGATCGCCTCCATCAGGAGGCCGTCCTCATCGCGGCCCGGTCGGACATCCGGGAGGAACTCGACCGGCTCCACGCCCATATCGAATCGGCGCGGACCCTGCTGGAAGACGATGCCGCCGTGGGACGCCGGCTCGACTTTCTGGCGCAGGAACTCGGCCGCGAGGCCAACACGCTCTGCGCCAAGGCCAACGACGTTTCCCTCTCTCGCCTCGGCCTCGATCTGAAAGCCGTCATCGAGCAGTTCCGCGAGCAGGTTCAGAACGTGGAGTGAGCCGGTGAGCGATGAATCGAAGCCGTTGATCGGCCGGCGCGGCCTCATCCTCATCCTCTCGTCGCCATCGGGTGCGGGTAAGACCACGCTGACTCGAAACCTCGTGGAAGGCAAAGCGGGAGAACTCTCCATCTCGGTCACCACGCGGCAAAAACGTCCATCGGAGATCGACGGACGGCATTACCACTTCATCGACGTCGAGCTGTTCATGGCGATGCGCGACCGCGACGAGCTTCTCGAATGGGCGGAAGTGCACGGCAATTTCTACGGCACGCCGCGCAAGCCGGTGGAACGCGCGCTCGCCGCCGGCCAGGACATGATCTTCGACATCGACTACCAGGGCACGCGTCAGGTCCGGCAGAAATTGCCGAACGACGTCGTGACCGTGTTCATTCTTCCGCCGAGCATGAGGGAACTGAAGGCGCGGCTCGAACGTCGGGCCGAAGACTTGCCCGAGACCATCGCGCGGCGCCTCGCCAATGCACGTGTCGAGATCGAACGGTGGCAGGAATACGACTATGTCATCGTGAACGAGGACCTGGATCGGTCGTATCAGAGCTTGCAGGCGATCCAGGCCGCGGAACGCCTCAGGCGCGAGCGCTGCATCGGGCTTCCCGACTTCGTCGACGGATTGCTGAACGAACGCTTGGAAGCGGGCGTGCGCTGAACGGGCTGCGGCCAAGGTCGCGACACTTTGCTCAAGCCCCCGAAGCTTGGCTTTGTCGCGAAACGTGTAGGCTCTGAGGCCGATCTGATTCGATCTGCCATTTAACGGAGCACTTTCATGACGATTGCATTTCGCAGCAATGTTGCAGCGTCGAGTCTGGTGCTGGGCCTCGCCCTCGGGCTTCAGCCGCTTTCGATTCAGTTTTCCGCATCGGGACTTGGCTCGACCCGGCTCATGGCAAGGGCGGCGGCGAAGGCAATGGGGGAGGCGGAAACGGCGGAGGAAACGGAGGATTGGCGGCGAGGCTCGCGGGAGCGACAAGGGAGAGCGTGGGAGCGGCTTTGCCGACCAAGGCGGCAAGCATGATGGAAAGAACCGGTCCGTGGAGTTCCGCGGCGGCGCGGCGGCCGAGGGCGGCAATCGGGGCCAGAGGCGCCCATGTCGGCATCCTCGAAGGATTCCTGAACGACCTCCGAGGGGAGAAGAAGAGCGGGCACAGCAATACGAGCAACCCTGTTCCGGCGAGAAATCCAAGACGGCCAGCACGGAGAAAAGCGGGAAAGTGCACGAGGCGAACACCCGGACGACGGTCACGCCAGCGCCAACCACCACCGCGACGACGATCACGCGAAGGTCTCCTCCGGATCACCTCGGGAATCTCAATGCCGCGAACGCCTCGCCGCGGGCCCTGGAGCGGCCTCCGCGAATTCCACGTCGGCCAGTTGTACGAATACATGAAAGGCCGCTGAACGGCGTATCGAGACTATCGACGGGAAGACGGTCCTCGGCGAGCCGAGAAGCTGCAGTGAGGCGGCGGCTATCCTTGCAGGACTCGCCAACAAGGAGATTTCACACCTGAAGCCGTCAAGACACTCAATGAGATGCTGGAATTTCGACGATGACCGATAGGCCAGGTGCGTGCAATCGTCAACGAGGCCGAGCCATCAAGCGCGGCGATGTGGAAACGGCGACTTCGCAGAGAGCCCTCGCTGGCACATGCCGTAGCTCGAGCATCCCGTCCTTCCGGCCTGATGCTCGAGCGAAGCCGGTGCGAGTCTGGGTCAGCGTTCCTCCACGATCGCCCTGCGAGTGCCCCATTCGCGGGCACTCCGACGTCGACGCTCGTAGGTACGTTCCCGGTGTCGTCCTTCGAGACATTCTCAGATCGAGTGCAAACCCGCAATCAGGGCCGTGTCCGCCCGGTCACCGCATCGAAGGCGTTCGCGAGCGCGACATAGCCCGCGACCGGCACGTCCTCCGCCCTGATCGTCTCGTCGAGACCGGCCGCCGCGATGATCGCCGTCGGTTCGGGCGCCAGCGCCCGCAGGCTCTGGCGGAGCATCTTCCGCCTCTGTCCGAAGGCCGCCCGCGTGACCGCCTCGAGGGCGCCGACGCGGCAGGGCAGGGGATTCTCGCGCGGCACGAGATGGACGACGCTGGACGTCACCTTCGGCGGCGGCACGAAGGCCGACGGCGGCACGTCGAACAGGATCCTCGCTTCCGTCCGCCAGCCGCAGAGGACGCCGAGACGCCCGTAATCCTTGGGCCGGGACTCGTCCGCGACGATCCGCTCTGCGACCTCGCGCTGGAACATCAGGGTGAGGGAGCGCCACCATGGCGGCCACGACTCGACCGCGACCCAGCCGGTGAGGAGCGCGGTCCCGACATTGTAGGGCAGATTGGCGACGACCTGCGCCGGCCGCTCGCCGATCACCGGCCGCGGGTCGAAGGCGAGCGCATCGGCTTCCACGATCTCGAGGCGCCCGGGATAGCGGGCGGCGATCTCGGCGAGCGCCGGAAGGCAGCGGGCATCGCGCTCGACGACGATCACACGCTCGGCGCCGCTTGCCAGGATCGCGCGGGTGAGACCGCCGGGACCAGGGCCGACTTCCAGGACGGTCACGTCGTCCAGAGGTCCGGCTGAGCGGGCGATGCGGCTCGTCAGGTTGAGGTCGAACAGGAAGTTCTGGCCGAGTGATTTCCTGGCCAGGAGCCCATGCGCCCGCACGACCTCCCGGAGAGGCGGCAGGTCGTCGATGGCGCTCATGGGCCGGTCGCTCCGAGCCGCCCGGCGAGCCGCAGGGCCGCGATCAGGCTGTCGGGCCGGGCGATGCCGCGGCCGGCGATGTCGAAGGCCGTTCCATGGTCGGGCGAGGTGCGCACGAAAGGAAGGCCGAGGGTGACGTTCACCGCCTCGTCGAAGGCGATGGTCTTGATCGGGATCAGAGGCCTGGTCGTGATACATGGCGAGCGCCGCGTCGTAGCGGCCGCGGGCGCGGGGGTGGAACATCGTATCCGCCGGCAGCGGGCCCTCGACGCTCATGCCTTCACGCCGCAAGGTTTCGACCGCAGGCGCTATCGACGGCGGCATCCTCGACGCCGAGCGCTCCATTCTCGCCCGCATGGGGATTGAGCCCCGCGACGGCGAGGCGCGGCGCGAGCCACTCCGAAGCGTCCATGCAGGTCCCGGACGACGATCCGCGCCGTCCTGACGATGAGTTCGGTCGTGAGTGCCTGCGGGACGGCCTCGAGAGGGATATGCACCGTGACGGGAACGACGGCCAGCGCCTCGCTCCACAGCATCATCACCGGATGGGGCGGCGCTTCGCCGGGCTTCGCGGCGAGAGCGGCCAGGTACTCCGTGTGCCCGGGATGCCGGAATCCCGCCTCGTAGAGGACGTGCTTCGCGATCGGGTTGGTGACGACGGCGGCGGCATCGCCGCTCGCCGCGAAAGCGACGGCGCGCTCGATCGCTTCGATCGACGGACGCCGCATGAGCTGTGTCCGGAACGCCTGGAACCGGCGCGAACCCGACGGGCGAGCGGCACGACGGGCAGCGCCCGCGCGAACACCGATGCGGCTTTCGGCAATGAGTCGCTTCCTCGATCGGGACCGTGACGGCTCAGGGCCCGAGCCGATGCGTGCAGGTGGCGCCGGATCGGCGAGCACGGCGAAGGCAGGAACGCCGGTCTGCGCGGGCGAGCCAGGCCTTGAGGGCGATCTCGGGCCCGATCCCGGCGGGGTCACCTTGCGTGACGATCAGCGGCCGGCTCTGCGTCACCGGCTCACGACGCCGTCCTGTGTTGCGGCGGTGCCGATGTTCTGGGTGACGGACGCCTCGCCGAGCGTGCGCAGCTCGAGGCGCAGGAGAACGGTCTGGTTGCGGTCCTTCTCGCCCGACGTGACCGACACCTCGCGCGGCGACATCACGTAATTGAGCGTGAACGTCGTGCACTCGTCGATATAGCCGAAGCCGAGCGAGAGAGAGCTCACGGTCACATCGCTCGTGCGGCGATAGACGGCGGTCGTCGGCGTAGACGAGATAGTCGGCGACGAAGGTATCCCGGGCGAGCAGATAGCGGTCGAAGTCGAGCAGGACGGAACTCGTCACGAACCAGTTCTGCGTGAAGTTCCAGGTCGCCGAGGCGAGCATGCCCTCGCGGCGATGGTCGAAGCCGATTTCGGGCTGCGCCTCGTAGCGGGCATAGACCAGCGGAGGCCGAGAGGGGCAGGACCGGCTTGATGTTGCCGGAAACGCCGACCTCGATGCGCTGCAGCGCGAGATCGTCCTGATCGAAGCGGCCGCGGGTCGAGAACGACAGGTTCTGGTTGGGAGACACGATCAGGCGGCCGACGTAGTCGGAGCGGCTCGATTCCAAGCCGGAATCGCGGCCCACATTGGCGAGGTCGCCTTGGCGGAACGAATTCCGGCCCGCGAGCTGGTAGGACTGGCCGACGAGCGCGTTGGCGTAGAACCCGTCCGCCCCGGTCGCCGTGTACTGGAGGCCCGCATTCGCACGGACGCCGCCCTCGACCCGGTCGTAGCCGGAGAACTTGTCCCAGTCGAAGATCGAGGTGTCGTCGAACACGAGGCTCTGGGCGTCCTCGTTCGGCAACTGGCCGACGCGGGTCTCGTTCGGACGTGCGATGATCTGGGCGACGGGCTCCAGGATCTGCGTTCCCGACGAGCCGAGGCTCGCCACGAACGGGAAGCGGTAGTCGATGCCGATGGCCGGCATGCCGCGGAACGCCGTGTCGTCGTCGCCCTGGATGAAGTTGCGCAGGAAGGCGTTCTGATAGCCGTCGGTGTCCGGGGCGAACCAGAAGCCGTCCGCGCGCAGGTAGGTGAAGGGCGTCCAGACCTGGCCGATGTTGTCGACGATCTCGCGCCGCCAGGACAAGTTCGCCGAGGCCCGGTTCATGTGGCCGCTCATGCCCCGGACGAGGCAGGCATCGCGCTGGAACACCGCGCAGGTCTCGTAGAGCCCGAACAGGTGCGTCGTCTGGCGGGGGATCTGCTGGTACTGCGCGGCCTCGCGGGTGAGGCTCGTCACGTTGACGTCGATCCCGAACTCGCCGCCGAACCCGTCCGGCGTGATGCGCTTGTTGTAGTCGAGCACCGGATGGACGACCGGCTGCTGCTTCTGCCAGTCGTAGGTCGACAGGCCCTGGAAATAATAGCCGCGCATGTCGAAGAAGGACCGGTCGCCCTTGCCCTGGAGGTAGAGCGTCGACGTCAGCTCCTTCAGGTAGTAGGCGCTCAGGGCCTCGCTGCGGATGCGGTAGTTCTGCAGGAACCACTTGTCGGTGACGAGCGAGATGTCCCAGCCCCATTTCCAGCGCTCGTTGAGAAAGAACAGGCCGTTCGTCTCGAGCAATCCGCGGAAATCCCGTTCGCGCGCGCCGTAAGGGCTCGGCAGGAAGGCGTTCTTGTCCTGCTGGAAGATGCCGGCGCCGCGGATGCTGTACTGGCCGTTCTCGAGGCGGTGGCGCCACTCGGCCTCGCCCAGGAAGCCCTGGCGGCTCAGGAAGGTCGGCGTGAGGGTGAGATCGTAGTTGGGCGCGAGCGCCCAGAAGAACGGCGTCGCCACGCCGGTCCCGAGCGTGTTCGACAGGACGTAGCGGGGCGCCAGGAAGCCGGTCTTGCGCTTCACGGTCGGATCCGGCGACCAGAAATACGGCAGATAGGCGATCGGCACGCCGGCGAACTCGAGGCTCGCGTCCTCGTAGTAGATCGTGCGCTCGCTGTTGTCGTGGATGATCCGGGCGGCCTTCACCTGCCAGAGGGGCGGGCGCTCCGGGTTGTCCTTGCAGGGTTCGCAGGCCGTATAGGTGCCGCGCTCGAAGGTCGTGGTCTCTCCCTCGGCCCGCTCCGCCCGCGGCGCCGAGAAGCGGGTCGTCACCTCGCCGCGCTGGTCCGTCGTCGTCTGCACGACGCGCAGCGAATCGATGAAGCCGCTCTTGAAGTCGTCCGTCAGCTCGAACCGGTCGCCGGTGATGACGGCGCCCGACGCATCGGTCAGCCGGGCATTGCCTTCGGCGAAAACCCGCCCGGTCGTTGCGGTCGTAGGTGACCCGGTCGGCCTGGAGCGTCCGGCCCTGGTAGTTCAGCTGGACGTCGCCGGAGGCGGAGACGGTGTTGCGGTCGTTGTCGTAGACGATCTCCTTGGCGTCGACGAGGAGGCGGTCCTGGCCGGACTCGGCTTGGGCACGCCTGGAGATGGCCTCGTTCAGGGTGCCTTGAGCGAGCGACGCCGAAAGGCCGACGGTGCACGACAGCGCCATCGCGACCGCACCTCTTGCGATCGTTTCCCGGACGCGTCCCATACCCGCTCCCTACCGGGTTCCCGCTCCGAGGACCATCAGCCGTCCTCCTGGTACAAGAGAGCGAGAACGCCCAGCAAACTCCCCACGACAGCCGGAAACCAGGCGGCGACCGTCGAGCTGATGAGACCCGAGGCGCCGAGGTCCTCCATGAGTTCCGTCGCGACATAAAGCATGAAGCCTGCCGCCACGCCACCGAGAACCATCGTCGCGACACCGCCGAACCGGAAGAATCTTAATGAAACGGAAGCCGCTACGAAAACCATGGCGACGAAAAGCAGGGGGCGGGCCAGGAGCACGTCGTATTGCAGCCGGTAGCCGGTCGCATCGAGCCCGGCCCGCTCGGTCCGGGCAATCGTCTCGTCGAGATCCCAGAAGGGCACGGAATCGGGGGGCGTGAAACTCTGGCGGACCTGGGAGGGCTCGAGATTCGAGGCGATCAGGTACGAAGCATACGATTGGGGCTCCTCCACGGCGGTGAGGACCCGGGCCTCCTTCAATTCCCAGTAGCCGTCGTGCAGCACGGCCTCCCGCGCCTCGATGCGCTGCGAGAAGGCGCCGTTGTCGTCGAACGTGAAGACGGTGACGCCGGTCAGTACGGGGGAACCGCCGATGACGCCCTCCGCCCGGATGATCGCCTGCCCGTCGATGCTCCGCTGCCGGATCCAGATGTCCTTGCCCGTACTCTTCGCGGCTCTCGCAAAGATCCGCGCCTCGATGGCGGTGGCCTGCTGCTTCAGGTAGGCGGAGGCCGGGTTATAGGCCGTGATCGAGAAGACGCCGATCACGCCGCCACGAAGAGGCCCGGCTGCAGGAACTGCCAGGCGGAAATGCCGGCCGCCCGGGCGACGACGAGTTCGAGCTTCCGGCTGAGCTGCAGCAGCGTCGCCATGCTGCCGAACAGGACGGCGAAGGGCAGGACCTGCTCGGCCACGGCCGGCGTGCGGAACAGCGCGAGCTGCGCCATCAGGCCCGCGGATGCGCCCTCCGCGTCGCCGGCCCGGCGCATCAGCTCGACGAAATCGATGGTGTAGACGAGGGCGAACACGGTTCCGAAGACCATCAGGATGGTCTTGGCGAACCGGAGGGAGAAATAGCGTCCGAGCGTGGCGCCGATCAGCATCGTCACGCTCTCCCGCAGACCTGGGAGGCGCGGGAGGGGCACCCGGCCGACGAGGGCGCTCCAGCGCGCCGCGAGCCTTCGGCTCAGCGAGCCCTGAAGGACGAACAGGAGCGCACCGACGATCGCGGCGAGCGGGACGGCATAGATCGCAACCAGCTCCGACGGGCGAGCGCACCGCGGCGCCGGATGCCGCAAACCCCATGATCCGGAGGACGACGACGGCGACGACGGCGACCGCGATCGCCGCGCCCCGGCCCTGGCGGGTCGTGCGCGGGTCGCCCAGGGCCGCGAACGCGATCATCATCATGGCCAGCGGATAGAGCCAGCCGGAGAGGCGGTCGTGGAGTTCGGCCCGGAAGCGGCCGCCCTGAACCTGGTAGTAGGCCTCGCTCTCGTCCGGGAACAGGAGTTGCAGCGTGGAGCGCTCCCGCGGCTTGTAGACGACGTCGCCGCCGTCCTGGTTGAAGGCGGAGAGATCGACCGCGTAGCGCTCGAAGGCGACGATGGAGGAGTCGCGGCTGTTCGGCTGCTGGCGATGGACGCTGCCCTTCTCGAGAACCAGATAGGCCTGTCCGTTCGACTCCACCGTCTGTCCGCGTTCGGCGAGGTACACGATGGTGCGGCCCTGCTCGCGCCGGTCCTGCATGAAGATGCCGAGGAGCGCGTCGCCGGCCCGCTCGCGGTAGTGGAACGTGATGCCGTTA
Organism: uncultured Alphaproteobacteria bacterium; assembly: GCA_963723525.1. Classification (GTDB taxonomy): domain Bacteria; phylum Pseudomonadota; class Alphaproteobacteria; order Rhizobiales; family Beijerinckiaceae; genus Microvirga. The sequence goes on along the minus strand of CAVRRI010000023.1, from coordinate 83,169 downwards.
TCGAGCGTCGTGAACTGGCCCTCCTTGACCATGTTGGCGACGAAATCGGCGCGGATCTTCGTGACGAGGTCCCGCAGCTCCTGGAAGCATCGCAGGCATCAGGTAGATCGTCATGAAGCCGACCATGGCGCAGACGAAGGCCGCCAGGGACACGAAGGGCCGCATCAGCCGGAGCGGCGCCATGCCGGCGGCGCTCATGACGATGAGCTCGGAATCGCCGTTGAGCCTGTTCAGCGTGTAGATCGTGGCGATGAACAGGGCGACCGGCGAGATGACGGTGACCAGGGCCGGCAGCGACAAGCCGGTGACGGTGAGGAACACCAGGATCGTCTGGCCCTTGCCGGTCAGGAGGTCGAGTTCGCGAAGGGCCTGGGTGATCCAGATCACGCCGGTGAGCGCGACCAGGCATGCCGCGAAGGCCGTGAAGGCGATCTTCAGGATGTAGCGCTCGATCAGTCTCATCGGGGGCGGCCGGAGCGCCGGGAGGCGCATTCCATGGGGGTACCCCGATCCTTGAGGGGCAGCAAGGCGGAGGACGCGGGTCGATGACTTGAAACCAGGGCGCTTTCGCGGCAAAGCGCGGGTGTTCCTGCCGATTCTTTGGTGTATGTCACCGAAACGCCGCAGCCGGCAGGCGGCCGGCCTTCCATCAGCCGAGAGAGTACCATGGCCGACAGCTTCAAGATCGATTTCCAGGCCCCTGGCGAGGTGACCGGCGACGCTCGTCGTCTTCGTCGGCGAGGACCTGAAGCCGTCCCCTGCGGTCGCGAAGCAATTGGGGACCAAAGCCTTGGATCTGATCAAGAAAGCGGCTCCAATCGAGCGGTTCAAGGGCAAGGCCCAGTCGGCGATGACCCTCGCCGCGCCGGGCGCGCTCCCGGTCGACCGGCTGATCGTGGTGGGCATCGGCGGCGCAAAGGACCGGGACAAGCTCGATTTCGTGCAGCTCGGCGGCGTGGTGGCCGGCGCCACGAACGGGAGGACGGCGGCCGTTGCGATCGACCTGCCGGGGCTCGATGCCGGACCCGAGAAGGTCGCCGACATGGCGCTCGGGGCCCGGCTGCGGGCCTACAGCTTCGACCGCTACAAGACCAAGAAGAAGGACGACGAGAACGGCAAGGGCGGCACAAGGCTCACCTTCCAGGTGGCCGATCCGGCCGCTGCCAAGCGGGCGCACAAGGCCCGGGAAGGATTGGCGTCCGGCGTCATCCTGGCTCGCGACCTCGTCAACGAGCCGCCGAACGTGCTCGGGCCGGTGGAATTCGCCGAGCGGGCCGCAGCCCTCGCCAAGCTCGGCGTCGAGGTCGAGATCCTCGACGAGAGGGCGATGCGCAAGCTCGGAATGCGGGCGCTTCTCGGCGTCGGGCAGGGCTCCGAGCGCGGCAGCCGGGTGGTCGATCATGCGCTGGAACGGCGGCAAGGCCGCCGATCAGCCCATCGCCTTCGTCGGCAAGGGCGTGGTGTTCGATTCGGGCGGCATCTCGATCAAGCCCGGCGGCGGCATGGAGGACATGAAGGGCGACATGGCGGGGGCCGCCTGCGTCATCGGCCTCATGCAGGCGCTGGCCTCGCGCAAGGCGAAAGCCAACGTGATCGGCGCGATCGGCCTCGTGGAGAACATGCCGGACGGCAAGGCGCAGCGCCCGGGCGACATCGTCACGACCCTGTCCGGCCAGACGATCGAGATCATCAATACGGACGCGGAGGGCCGGCTCGTCCTGGCGGACGTCCTCTGGTACGTCCAGGACCGGTTCAAGCCGAAATTCATGATCGATCTCGCGACCCTCACGGGCGCGATCCTGGTCGCGCTGGCGCAGGAATATGCCGGCCTGTTCTCGAACAACGACGAACTGGCCGAGCGGATCGCTGCCGCCGGTCGGGCGACGGGAGAAAAGGTCTGGCGGATGCCGCTCGGTCCCGAGTTCGACAAGATGATCGATTCCAAGTTCGCCGACATGAAGAATTCCGCCGGCCGCAACGGCGGGTCGAGCACGGCGGCCGCGCTCCTCCAGCGCTTCGTCAACGACGTGCCCTGGGCGCATCTCGACATCGCCGGCACCGGAATGGGTTCGCCGCAATCGGAGATCAACCGCAGCTGGGGTTCGGGCTGGGGCGTGCGCCTCCTCGACCGCCTCGTGCGGGATCATTACGAGGGGTAGGCCGTTTCCCGTCCGTGGCCGAAGTCCTGTTCTACCACCTGCAACGCCAGCCGCTCGAGGCGGTGCTGCCGACCCTCCTGGAGAAATCCCTGGAGCGCGGCTGGCGCGCGGTCGTCCAGGTCGCCACCGACGAGCGGCTCGCCGCCCTCGACGACCATCTCTGGACGTTCTCCGAAGAGAGCTTCCTGCCGCACGGCACGGACCGGGAGGCGCATGCGGCCGACCAGCCGGTGGTGCTGACGACGAGCGGCGCCAATCCGAACGGCGCGACCGTCCGCTTCCTGATCGACGGCGCCGATCTGCCGGCGGACGCGTCCGCCTACCAGCGCATGGTGATCCTCTTCGACGGCAACGACCCGCAGGCGCTTGCGCTCGCCCGCGAGCAGTGGCGGACCCTCAAGGAGCAGGGCCACGACGCCACCTACTGGCAGCAGGACGCGCGCGGGCGCTGGGAACGCAAGGCCTGAGACGCCGCCCGACACGGTCCCGTGATTTGGGCGCTGCCCCCGGGGCCCCTAGATTTCGGGTGAACCGAGGATCGTTTCATGCTCCGTCTCACCCGTCTAGGGCTTGCCACCGCTCTCATTCTCGCGATCTCCCCGCCGGACTTCGTCCACGCTCAGGATCAAGGGCCCCGGGACCAGGCCGCGCGCCAGGCCGGCCAGGGAGAGCAACGGGAGCGGCGCCCGCAGGAAGGGACGCGCCTTCCGCCGGAATCGGTGACGCAACATCGTCTCGCCCTGCCCGGCCGAGCCCTCGCCTTTACGGCGACGGCCGGGCATCTGACCCTCGTCGACCCTCAGGGCGCACCTCAGGCCGAGTACGGCTTCGTAGCTTATGCGCTCGACGGCGCGGAGCCCCGCACGCGGCCGGTCACCTTCGTGATCAACGGCGGGCCGGGGGCCTCCTCGGCCTATCTGCACCTCCTGGCGCTCGGGCCCTGGCGGCTGCCGGTGGACGGGCAGACGATCAGCCCGTCGATGCCGACCGAGAGGGTGCCGAATGCCGAAACCTGGCTCGATTTCACGGACCTCGTCTTCATCGATCCTCCGGGCACGGGCTACAGCCGGGTCGTCGGAGGCGATCAGGCCCGGGAGCGGTTCTATTCGGTCGAGGGCGATATCGACGGCCTCGCCGCTTTCGTCGCGCGTTGGCTCAAGGAGAAGAACCGGCTCGAATCGCCCAAGTTCTTCGTCGGCGAGAGCTACGGCGGCTTCCGCGGGCCGCTCCTGGCGCAAAAGCTCCAGAGGGATCAGGGCGTAGGGTTGAGCGGTCTCGTCCTCGTCTCGCCCGTGCTCGATTTCGGCTGGTTCTCGCAGCCGAATCATGCGCCGTGGGTCCACGTCGTGCGCCTGCCTTCCCTGGCCGCCGCCGCGATGGAGGATCGAGGCGGGGCTGGTCGCGAGCGCCTGCAGGAGGTGGAGCGCTATGCCTCGGGCGAGTACCTGACCGACCTCATGCGGGGTCTCCAGGACAAGGAGGCGGTCGCCCGGGTCAGCGCCCGGGTGGCGGAACTCACCGGCCTCGATCCCACGCTCGTGCGCCGACTCGCAGGCCGAATCGACCCGGGCACATTCCAGCGGGAGTTCCGGCGCAGCGCGGGGCGGATCGTCTCCGCCTACGACGCCCGCGTGCAGAGCCATGATCCCGAACCGAACGCCAACGTGTCGCGCTTCGAGGACCCGGGATTGACCGGCCTGACGGCGCCGCTGACGAGGGCCATCCTCGACCATCTCGGAGGAACGCTGAAATATCGAGCGGAAGGCCGCTACGAATTGCTCAACGGCTCGGTGAACGGCGCCTGGCGGTGGGGACGCGGGCGGGGCCAGCCCGAGAGCGTGAGCGAGATGCGCCAGGCGCTGGCGCTCGATCCGAAACTCAGGATCCTGGTGGCCCACGGCTTCACCGACCTCGTCACGCCCTATTTCGCGAGCCAGCTCCTCCTCGACCAGTTGCCCGACCTCGGCCCCGAGCGGCGCGCCACCCTTCAGGTTTACGGTGGCGGGCACATGTTCTACACGCGGGACGGTTCGCGGCAGACGTTCCGCACGGATGCAGAACGCTTGATCCAAGAGGCGCTGAGGGCGCGCGCCGACAACGGGGGCTGACGGGATGCGGGTATTGGCGGCGGGAACGTTCGTGCTGGGCTTGTCGGCCTGCAGCACCGCCGCGCCGGAACCCGCGGCTTCCGTCATGTCCGCACCCTCCGCGTCGGCACCGGGCGGCCTGTCGATGGCCGGCCCGCTTCTCGCTCCCGACGGCCGCTGCACGGGCACGCCGCCCGGCATTGCGGCGGCGATCGAGCCGGGCATCGGGGAATGCGAACTCGTGCGCCTCAAGGGCAGGCCGCCGACCGACGTGCTCGTGGGCGAAAGCGGCAAAGGGCAGCGTGAAGTGCAGGTGCTCTATGCCGAGCGCGGCGGACGGGAGATCTACTTCTTCATCGACAACCGGCTCGACCGCGTCCTGCGCTGAGCGGACGATCGCCAATCGCGCCCGAGCGGCTTTCGCGCTCAGGCGGTCGCCGCCTCGATCTCGCTGCTGAGCGCCAGCCATTCCTCCTCGGCCGCGACGAGGGCGTCCGCTGCTTCGGCTCGCTTTCGCGCCAGGTCGGTAGCCTTCGCCGGGTCCTTCTGAAAGGCGGTGCCGTCGGCGAGCGCCGCGTCGACCTTGCCGATCGCCTCCGAGAGCTTCGCCATCCGGGCTTCCAGCGCGTCGAGCTTCCTGCGCAGTGGCGCCAGCGCTACCCGTCGCTCGGCCGCGGCGCGCCGCTCGCCGGTCCTGGATTGTCCGTTCGGCGTCCGTTCCGTGCGCTGGGGCATGCCGTCGAGTTCGCCGGCCAGCACGAGCCTGCGGTAGTCGTCCATGTCCCCGTCGAAGGGCTTGACCGTGCCGTTTCCGACGAGCCAGAGCCGCTCCGCGCAGGCCTCGATCAGGAAGCGGTCGTGGCTCACCAGGATGACCGCCCCTTCATAGTCGTTGATCGCCTCCATGAGGGCGGCGCGGCTGTCGATGTCGAGGTGGTTCGTCGGCTCGTCGAGGATGAGGAGGTGCGGCCCGTCGAACGCGGCGAGACCCATGAGCAGCCGCGCCTTCTCGCCGCCCGACAGGGCCGAGACGGGCGTCTCGGCCTTGGGCCCGGGAAAGCCGAACCGCGCCGCCCGGGCCCTGATCCTGGCGACCGGCTCCCCCGGCATGCGCGCCGCGACGTGGTCGTAGGCGGTGGCCGCAGGGTTCAGTTCGTCGAGCTGATGCTGCGCGAAATAAGCCACGTCCATCTTCGACGAACTGCGGATCTCGCCCTTGAAGGGCGCCATGCGCCGCCCGATGAGCTTGCAGAACGTGGACTTGCCATTGCCGTTGGGGCCGAGGAGCGCGATGCGGTCGTCGGGCAGGATCGAGAGGTTCAGCCGATCGAGCACCGTGCGGTCGCCGTAGCCGGCTGCGGCGCCTTCCAGCGCGACGAGTGGCGGGGCGAGCGGCCGTTCCGGGCTCGGCATGTCGAAGGCGAGCGTCTCCTCGTCCACGAGCACGGTGACGGGCTCGAGCTTCGCCAGGCGCTTGATGCGCGACTGCGCCTGCCTCGCCTTCGACGCCTTGGCGCGGAAACGATCCACGAAGGCCTGGAGGTGCTTGCGCTCGGCCTCCTGCTTCACCTGCATCTTGGCCGTGAGCTCGCGCTTCTCCGCGAGCTGGCGCGCAAAGGACGAGTAGCCACCGCGATAAAGGGTGAGCTTGCCGCGGTCGAGGTGAAGGATGTGGTCGACGCAGGTGTCGAGAAGGTCGCGGTCGTGGCTGATGATCAGCACGGTATGAGGGTAGCGCGCGAGATAGTCGTAAAGCCAGAGCGTCCCTTCGAGGTCGAGATAGTTGGTCGGCTCGTCGAGAAGCAGCAGATCGGGCTCCGTGAAGAGCACGGCCGCCAGCGCGACCCGCATCCGCCACCCGCCCGAGAAGGCCGAACACGGCCGGTTCTGCGCCTCCGCATCGAAACCGAGGCCGTGCAGGATGGCGGCGGCGCGGGAAGGGGCCGAGTGGGCGCCGATATCGGTGAGCCGCGTCTCGATCTCGGCGCGGCGGAAGCCGTCGGCAGTCCTCCGCCTCCCGCATCAGGGCGGTGCGCTCGGTGTCCGCCGCGAGCACCACCTCGATCAGCGTCTCGGGTCCGCCCGGCGCCTCCTGGGCGACGGCGCCGATCCGCGCGTGGCGGGGGAGCGCCACATGCGCCGCTCTCGGTCACGGCCTCGCCCCGCAGGATACGGAAAAGCGTCGTCTTGCCGGCGCCGTTGCGGCCCACGAGCCCCGCGCGCGCTCCCGTCGGCAGGGCGAACGAGGCCTGTTCCAGAATGACCCGGCCGCCGATGCGGTAGGTGATGTCGTTCACGTGAAGCATGCCGCCTTTTGGCGCGGGGGAGGAGGCAAGGCAAGTTGCGGCGCCCCATGGCTTTCCGGCCGGGCGCACCGTAAGTGTCCACAAGCGGAGCCGTTCGAGAAGGGGATGCCATGAGGTTCGGAAGGGTCGCGGTGCTCGCGTGGCTCGCTGCTACGGCGGGAACGGCCGAGGCTCACCACCCGGGCAGCCATGCCGTGCGCGAGAAGGACGGACGGGTGCGCGTCGAAGTCGCCGCGGCCGCAGCCGATTCCTGCACGGCGATCGCCAGCGTCCGCAACGTGGCGCCGCCCCGCGTGACGCCACCGCCGGCCACCGCCCCGGTGACCGTGCAGCTGCAGCGCTCAGGCGGCGCTGCGCGTTGCACCGCCGGCCCGACCGTCCTGCGGGCGGATTGGCGGATCGAGATTGCGGAGGGCGTCCGGTACCTGCACCTCTACATCCTGACGCCGGACGGAACGGTGGCGTCGACAGAACGGGTGCCGCTGCGCTAGAAGCGACCCCGCTAGCGCATCGTGCGGACAAGTGGACCCGCTTGTCCGCGTTAAACGATGCGCTGCTTCAGAGACGGGGCCGATCGGGCGCGGATGGCGCGGCCCCGTCTTTGCATGGCATCCGGGTGGGGTACGCTTGACCGAGGGGCAGCCCCGTCCGACGATGGGGACCCGACGGGGAGTTATCATGGGACGCCTCGCGAGCGTTTCGCTGTTCAAGGATCTGCCCATCGACCTCGCTCCCTTCGAGGCGCGGTCGAACTGGCGCCGCTTCGACCCCGAAGAGATCCTCGTCGACTTCGACGATCTCTCGACGGACGTCTATTTCCTGCTCTCGGGCGAGGTTCGTGTCCTCATGCGCACGGCTTCCGGCAAGGAAGTGATCCTCGACGAGATGCGCACCGGCGAGTTCTTCGGCGAGCTCGCCGCGATGGACGGGATCCGGCGTTCGGCCAACGTCACGGCGCTGACGCGCGGCGAGGTCTGCGTCATGCCGGCTCGCCGTGTTCCGGGAACTGGTCTTCTCCAACCAGGAGAGTTGCCGATCGGTTGATCCGGCTCCTCACCGGCCGTATCCGGGATCTCAACGGCCGGCTCATGGAGCAGACCGTTCTCGACCTGCGCCATCGGCTCTATTCGGAACTCCTGCGCATGTCCAACCCGCGCGGCACCAACGGCGGGGAACGCGTCGTGACGCCGCCGCCCTTCCACCACATCCTGGCCTCGCGCATCGGCTGTCGCCGCGAGCAGGTCACGCGGGAGTTCACGATGATGACCCAGGAGGGCCTCATCGAACGCACCCGCGGGGCGCTGGTGCTGAAGCGGCCGGACGTGCTCCAGACCCGCGTCGCCGAGGCCATGCGCGAGGACGCTTGAAGCCCGTTGAGGCCCGGCGTGAGCCTGATCTATTGCTTAGGAGACAATCCGCTGCTGTCTGTAATGATAAGTGGACTCCGACGCGCGTAGTTATACACGTTCGGCGCGTCGACGAAGCCGAGCGGGTCGGGCCGGGTGTAGCGTCCGAGCGTGGCGTCGTAGTGGCGGTGCCAGTTGTAGGCCAGCCCCGTCTCGAGCTGGAGCCATTGCCCATGCAGGCGCAGATGCAGCTGATCCACCGCGCTCACCTGCTGCACCGCCCCGAACGGCTCGTAGCGCGCCTGCCACACCACCGCGCGGCTTTGATCCGTCAGCAGGAGCGCCGAGCGAGATGATCCGTGTGCACGAAGTGCAGCTCCGGATCCTGCGGGTCGATCGTACCGTCGAGCACCGCCCCTATGAGGATCGCCTCATGCACTCGATCCAATTCATGTATCTGAATCTACCGAGAATAGGTCACACCGCTCCGAATCCGGGTTAACGGGTTGGAGCATTGAGCACGTGCTGCATGTAGGTGCATGTCATGCAGCCATTTTGTGGCGGAGTTTGAGGCTCGTTGGCTTGGGCGATCGAGACCGCGCCAGGTGCAGCGGGCCAAACCGTAGGCCCGCTTCAAGCATGACATGACATGCCGGCTTCGATGCCGGCGCGGAAGTTGCGGAGCTGGTGATAGACCCCCTTTCTTCTGACCATGTCCTCGATCCTGAAGCCGGCTTTCTTGTGGAAGGCCATGTCGGAGACGCCCCATGCCTTCGCTGTGGCCAGATCTAACGATTGCTGAGAGCTCGGAGATCTCGGTCCGCGTAAATTGCGGATTCGAGAGGCGCCTAGAGCTCTCCTATTCCAAACTGTCGCGCCACGTGACGACGCTGGATCGTCTCGTCCTTACATCCTGAGCAACAATAGCTTCGCGTCGCGAAATGACCCCATCGCCCACCTGCGCCGAAGCACGAATCCGATAGAGTGGACGTTCGCCCCGGATCAGAGAACCGTAGCGTGCAAAATGCTGCGTGAGCTTGCCGGGCGAGTTCTCCCGTCTCGCCTCATCGAACAGCAGAAGATCGTCAGGTGTGACCCCAGGCAAACTCTCCAGGACGATGCGGGGAGCCGCCATGGCGTCGATCCCTTTGGCAGCCGTGAGGACTGTCACAACTTGATCGAGCTCCTGAGCCATCCGGCCAAAGCGCTCCTGTGGTTCAAGGAGTGACAGCACGCTTTCGATGCCAAGGCCATTGCGGCGTAGGTCAGCCATTCGAGCGAGCATGTGGCCCGCGATAGCTTCGTCTCCAGATACAGCTTGCAGAACCCTTGCGATATGATCGGAATCGCCCGCGCTCAGATCGACCTTCCCGGCCTCACGTGTAAGCGACAGTCGAACCCGCTGATCGGCATAGCTCCAGTCGATGCCTGCGGAGCTCATCAGCAAAGCAGGCATGAGGGGGTCGTTCCCATCCTCTAAAGCGGCGATCGCGCGAGCAAGCCCGGCATCCGACAGCGCACGCGCTCTGGCAGCCTCATCGTCGATCCTGGTGGCGCTAACCTCCGCACGCGCAACAATGGCGGCTCCGATGGCAACCGCTGCGATGATTGTCGTCACCAGCAGTACGGACAGCAGCACAAACCCGTCGTCACGCCGCGAGTGCCCCACCATCAGCTGCTCGGTCTTATGCCACACAGCCCCCACTCCCGCTTGGTCCGACCGGGCAGGTTGTTGCCGGACTTGGTTGGACCCCATCCACCACTCGGAACTTTGCTCATGCATCAATATCATAGAGGGTCCTACCTCTCCCACCGATGGGCGAAGCAAACCGCGGTCTGCTCGGGTATCACGTCCCGCCGGGGCGCGGATCAAGAACATAGCTCATGACATGCCCGTCACGGACCAACGTCAGGCTTCGGGGTGCTATCGACTTCACGCGCCATCCCTGCACCTCGTCGCCTTCAACAATCTTCCGCAGGGATCCGTTTTCCTCGATCCAACCCGTTTGGCGTCCTTGGCCCAGGATCACACCAACGAGGCGAATGCGCGCCTGAGTGGCGATGGGTGTCGTCTGAGGAACCGGACCTGCGATCGAGTCGGATAAGGGACGAAACAGTGGGCGAGCCAACGCAACCGCAGCTCCCTTGTAAGGCGCCATGATGGGAGCGGCCTCTGCGGTTCTGTCCTTCTGTTCCGGTGAGCCCACACGCTCCTCGTCATCGCCGAGCAAGACTGCCGCAATCGCCATGACAAGCAATGCGTTTACGACAAGTAGGACGGCGCGACGCATTATCACGAGCGCTTCTCCGCTGCGGCGTGCCGCTCCAGGTAAGCTCTGACCGTGCCATTCACCTCGACCCGATCGGCTCCGGCGCCCGGGGCACCATCGAGTCGGCGCAGTTTGACCGTTTCGAAGAAAAGGACCGGTGCGCCGGTTTCAAGGCTTGCGACCATATCCAGGAGGCGATCGTCCGACAGGCGAAGCGAAACGTTCGCACGAATGATGCGAACGCCTTCCTCCTCTCCGGCGGGCCCCGGTCGAATGCTCAGCACCTCGCCGCCGCGCCTTTGGACCGACGCTCGCACATGAGCCTCCAGGCGCCCCTGGATCTCCGCGTCGCCTCCGCCGAGCAGACCGGCCTGCGTGTCGCTGACCGCATCGACGGCCCGCCGCCGATCAATGGCTGCAGGACTTAGGCGGCGGCTTTGCAGATCGGACAAGCGCTCCTCCAAGACTCGAATCGCCGCTCGATTTTCAAGAACGAGGTTGGTGACGGGTTGGATGATCACGAGCCCCAGCAACAGGACTGCGCCGACGAGAAGCGAGAGAGCCAGCACGCGACGTCGGCTCATGGCGTCCTCCGGATCCCGAACGAGGCGCCAGCGGAGCGCCCTGGCCCTGCCGGTTCAATCGAGAACTCTCTGATCTGGGTGATGCCGCCCAGCATCGCAGCAATCTCGGCCGGAGTGACGCCGTCGATCTCCACCCACCCCCGGCCGCCGCCCGTCTCGAAGGTTCGAATGGCGGCCTTCGGGGGCAGCCTGGCGCCAATCGCCGCCATCACCTCGAAGACGGGTGCTTCCACTGCACGGCGGCGGGCCACGATCGTCCGTCGCGACGCCAAGGCATCGAGCGATTTCTGCAGCGCATCATCCCGCTTGACCCCTTCGATCTCGGCACGAACCGCCCCCTCCAATTGGTCCATCCGGCGGGATTGCCGCCATACACAACTCGCGACCAAGGCGATGAGCAGGATCACGACGAGAGCCGTGAGCGTCCTGTCGATCCGACGCCATAACGTTATCCGAGACAACTTGCCCGAATTGCTCGCTGCAGCATGCCGACCGTCAGGACCGAAGATCACGCGGTCGACCGTCAGGCCCGCCGCACCTGCCGACTCGAGCCAGCGGGCCACGTGCTTTCGTACGACATATCGCAGCTCGACGGTGACCTGGGACTCGTCGCTTCGCACTGCCCGGGCCGAGAGGTGTACCTCTTCGGCTGTAAACGGGCTCCAGTTGGGCAACCCATAGGTGACGGACGTTGCCAGGTCCTCCGCGGCAACCCGTGGCAGGACGATCTCCTTCGTCAGGATGAGATTGGCGGGCACCTCGAAATCGACCAAATGCCAGCGCGCCACCGCCTTGATGCGCGAGCTGCTCTCAGGAGAGTCCCAACTTTCCGCAGGCGTCGACCAACTCGCCTTCGCGAAACCGGCTGCACCTGGCAGGAGCGAGGCCGTGATTCCATCAGGACTGCCGCGAAGCACGACTCTTGGTGATTGTGGCGCAAGAGCGGCTCTCAGCCCGGGTGGCATCAGGTCTAACAGCTCCTGCACCCACCAGGCTCCGACCTCCCGGAGCCGGCTCACCCAAGGATCAAGGCGGAACATCGTTCTCATGCGGGTATCGTCGGGCAACCCGCACGCCGCGGGTTGCGGAGGCATGCTGCCGGCACATCGGCAAGCCATCGGGCAATGATCGTGACCGGATGAGATCCTTCCATGATAACGAGCGTCAGGCGCACGGCTTCGGGCTGACCACTCTCAGCTCGCCAAATCGCGTTCCACCGGCGCTCCCCTGCCGCTGTCGTCTGGCCAAAAAAGGAGAACGTCGCGTCCCTAACGGGCCCGGCAACGCGCTCCCGACGCTCACGCCGCGCGGCCTCATCCCGCCACACAAGAATCAGGACCTTGCCCCGGTCCGCCGCCTCCACCCGGAGAGTGAACGACGTCGGATGATCCAATGCGAGAACAGGAGGCCCGAACGTCGTTGTCGTGAACTCGTCCGGCGTTCCCTGGGGACCGGAGGCGGATCGATTGGCCTCGCCGGGTGCATGAGCATCCTGCGTAAGCGCCTGCAGGATCCCCTCTGCCGCAGCAGCGCCCCGCATAACCTCCGCTGTGGCTCGAGCCGACTGGGCGAAGCGGTTGGTGAATGCAATCAGGCCGGTCAGGGCTGCGGCCGCCAGCGCCGTGACGGCCATGGCGACGAGCACATCGACGAGTGCAAACCCGCCGCTCCCGTCACGTGCGAGCCCGGTCACCATCAGCCTTGCCGCCGCAATGTGCGGAGCTCGATACCCGCCGCGCCAGATTGCATCGCAGGGACATGCACCCGGACGTCGAACAGCTGCTTCGCGCCAGGCTGACGCGGGTATCGCTCATCCGAGAACGGGGTGATCTCGACCAGCCACCGCTGCCCATCGTCGAAAGACCCCGTGACATGCCCTGCCTGCAAAGGAATATCGAGACCAACCCGGGCAAGCAGAGACTGTGCATGAATGATCATCCGCACGTTCTCCTCCGCGCGGGCCTGGGCGATGCGGCTTGCACTCAAAATCGAGAAGACCGCAGCAGCCGTGCCGGTAAGAATGGCCAGCGCGACCAGGGCTTCCAGAACGGCAAATCCGCCCTTCTCCGCGTCAGTCGATGTCATCGCGCACCGCGCCTGTAAGCCACTCGACCCGGCGCGTGACGACGCCTCCACTCCCTCTCAGCGTGATGACACCGCCGGAACTGGTGCCGTCCGGCAGAAAGGCGATTACGGGCTGGCGCGGCGATCCGAGTTCACGGGCCGACGTGACGGACAGCTCCAGGCCCAACGGCAAGTCATTCCACTGATCGCTTCCGTCGACATGGTAGCGCCGGGCATCGAGGTCGAACACCACCCATCGGATCGCCGAAGCCCGTCGTGCTTCGGCCCGCGCCGCAAGGAGAAGGCTTTCGACCTTGGCGCCAGTTTCGCTGAGTCGCACCCGGGTTTGCACATCCGGCAGAGCAAAGCCGACCACGGACGCGGCGAGCGACAGAACGACGACGACGATCAAGACTTCCAGCAGCGTGAAGCCGCCCTCAGCGACCCTGCCAGTTCGTGACATCGCGGTTCTCGTTTTCGCCGCCCTGCCGACCGTCGGCGCCGAAGCTCGCCAGATCGTATTCGAGGTGTTCGCCCGGTGCCTGATACCGGTAGGGACGTTGCCAGGGATCAGTCAGGATCGACCTGTTGCGCAGATAGGGGCCGCGCCAGACCGTGGCCTCGATGGGCTTCTCGACAAGCGCTTGCAGCCCCTCCGTCGTACTAGGCAGGCGCCCGACATCGATCCGGTAGAGGTCGAGGGCGGTGGCCAACTCCTGCAGCTGCAAACGGGCGGTGTCGGACTTGGCGCGTCCCAGATAGCCCAGCGTCGCCAGAAGGCCGAGAATGACCATAACGATCAGGATCTCGAGCAGGGTCATCCCCTCCTTGGCCCTCAGGACCTGAATCAAGCGGCTCGACGGGGCGATCAGCTCTGTCACAAAGGGTCGTATCGTCATGGCGCAGCAAGATCATTGATGCTGAGAATAGTGGACACCATCGCATAGATGATTACGCCTGCCAGCAGGCCGAATCCAATTGTCAACACCGGAGTGAGCACCGTCGTCAGCGCCTTCAGGCGCCGTGCTGCTCGCCCCTCGTACAAGGCAGCCGCTCGCCCCAATGCCCTGTCGAGCGTGCCCGTCCGCTCGCCCATCCGGACAAGACCCAGGGCATCGCCCGGAAGCACGCGGCTGGCCGCGATCGCATCTCCTAACGAGACGCCGGTCAGCACGTGGCCATGCGCTCTCTCAAGCCCCCGCCGCATCGCGTCATTGTGGAGCGTTTGAACCGCGAGGGGCATGGCCTGGGCCATCGCGACGCCGCCGGCCAGCAACGACGAAAAGGCCCGTGCGAAGCGTCCGGTCTCGATCGCCTGCACGAGCGATCCCATGATCGGCAGACGCAGAGCCGTTTGATGAATGGTGCTGCGTCCTTTCGACGTGCGGGCGGCAGCCATAAGGATCGCAAGCGCAAGCCCGGCGATCATCAGGAGGAATAGGCCGAAATCGCGCAGTCCATGACTCACGGCAATCACGACCTGCGTTACGACCGGCAGGGCCTCCCGGCTGCGGGCCCCGAAGAGGTTCTCCAGGTTCGGCACCACAACGAGGAGCAGGATCGAAATGCCGACCACCGCCGTGATCAGCAGGAAGGCTGGATACAGCAGCGCATTGCGGATCTCTTCCACGACGACCCGGCGAGCGGTGAGATCGTCGGCCAGGCGCCTCAGGGAGGGCCCGAGAGATCCTGATGCCTCTCCGGCTTGCACGAGGGTGATGAAGGCATCGGAAAAGCACGCGGAATGGCGGGCGAGCGCATCATGCAAAGGCGCTCCGCCTTTGACGTCCTCGCGAATTTTCGCGAAGACCGCCCGGCCTTGGGGCGGCAGCTGTCCATGAGATAGGTCAACGCGTCCTCGACGGAGATGCCAGCCTCGACCAGCCCGGCCCATTCCTGAGACAAGCCGGCTAGGTCGCTCGCGCTCAGCGGCGGCCTGAGGGCGATGTCCTGGTTGAGGGCATTCCAGAGCGTCCGGAACGCGCTCGGCTTCCGCAATCGAACGACAAGGAGACCTTGACGCCTGAGAGCGTCGGCCGCCGCATGGGCGGTCTCGGCATCGATCAGTCCGACTCTGCGCTCGTTCGATGCGGTTCCGACGACATACTGAAAGCGGGGCATCATCCGCTCCCGATGACGCGAAGAAGCTCGGTGACGCTCGTCAGGCCGGCCGCAACCTTGCCGAGACCGTCATCCATCAGCGTCGCCATCCCGGCCGCGCGAGCCGTCTGCGCGAGATCCGCCTCGTCGGCCTTCTCCAGCAGCTTCGTACGCAGGGCCGGTACCATCGGCATGACCTCGGCGACGGCGACCCGTCCCGCATAGCCCGTTCCCTTGCAGGCGTGGCACCCGACGGGCTCGTAGCAGGTTCGTGGTGCGTCGGCCTGCCGCTGCCACAAGCGCCGCTGCCAGTCCTCAAGGCCGACCTCTCGTCGACAAACCGGACAGAGCCGGCGCACCAGGCGCTGCGCCATGGTGCCCCTCACCGTGGATGCGAGGAGATACGGCTCGACCCCCATGTCGACCAGCCGCGGGAGTGCCGCAACTGCCGTGTTGGTGTGGACGGTCGCGAGCACGAGATGGCCCGTCAGCGCCGCCTGGTTGGCGACGGCGGCCGTCTCGCCGTCGCGGATCTCGCCGACCATGATGATGTCGGGGTCCTGGCGCAGGATCGACCGGAGGGCGCTCGCGAAAGTCAAGCCCGATCTTTCGGTTGACCTGGATCTGGTTCACGCCCGTCGAGCTGATACTCGACCGGGTCCTCGACCGTGATCATCGTTCCGTCTCCGGCGTCGTTGACTGGCCCGAAGGGCTGCGTAAAGCGTCGTCGTCTTGCCCGAGCCCGTCGGCCCGGTCACCAGGAAGATGCCGTGCGGCTCTGCCAGGATCGCGGTCAGGGTTTTAACAAGGGAGGGAGAAAACCCCAGAGCCGCAAAGTCGAGGCGGACCGCCGAGCGGTCGAGGACGCGCAAGACTGCCCCCTCCCCATTTGCGTGCGGAGCGGTGGCGATGCGCAGGTCGATCTCCCGTCCCCGCCAGGCGATGCGGATTCGCCCGTCCTGGGGCAGGCGCCGCTCGGCGATATCGAGGCCGGCCATGATCTTGAGGCGCGAGATGATGGCCGCGTGAAACTGCAGTGGTGGCGGATCGACCTCGCGCAGGACTCCGTCGAGCCGATAGCGGACACGAAGGCCCGTCCGCGTGGCCGCGATGTGCAGATCCGACGCCCCGAGCTCGATCGCCCGGTCGACCAGACCGTTCACGACACGGATGACGGGTGCGTCGCTGGCCAGATCTCGCAGTCGCTCCACGTCGCCGGTCAACGCAGCATCGGTACCGAGCAGGACATCGGCATCCGCTAGGGTGGCCTGCGCGTTGGTGTACAGCCGCTCGAAAGCGGCCGTGAACTCACCTGGGCGCGCCAGTCGCCGGGCCACTTCGAGGCCCGTCTTGGCAGCAATGGCTGCGGGGGTGAAGCGGTCGAGGGGATCGACGACGGCAAGATCGAGCGTGTCCTCGCGGACCCGAAGCGGCAGCGTCCGCGCATTCGCCAGAAACGTTGACCCGAGCATATCGGGAAGCACGGGTTCCGGCGGATAGTCCAGCGGCCCGATGATGGGAAGATCGACGATGCTCGCCCAGGCGGTGGCCAGCGCGTCGTCCGACGCGAGACCGAGCTTGTTGAGGACGATGTCGAGGCGTTCACCCTGTTGCTCGGCCGCCCGCCGGCCGCGCGTCAAGGCCCTGTGGTGTCAGCACGCCCCTCGCGACGAGGCTACCGACCACGGCCTCGACAAGGGAGGACGAATCGGACAGCTCGCTCGCTCCAACGAGCGACGGGTCTGTTGCCCCAGTCAGAGCCATGGCACCGCATCAATGACCTGAACGAACCACACGCAAAAGGTGGCCGCGTTCAGGAAGGGAGCAAACGGGACCCGCTGATGCAGATCGAAAGCGCCATCCACCCTGCGCCGGATCAGGACGTACAGGAGAGCGCCGATCGAAGCGCCAAGGACCAGCGGCGCCAAGCCCTGCCAACCGACCCAGACACCGGCTCCCGCCATGAACTTCGCGTCGCCAAGACCTATGCCCGCACGGCGGCGGATTCGCCAATACAGGAGCGCCAGAGTCTGCGAACGACCCGGCCCCGACAGCGCCGCCGATGATGCTTGCGTCCGCAGACCGCTCGGCAGCCGTGAACGCGAACACGAGCGCACCGGCGAGGCTCGCGAGATTGGCCGTGTTCGGGATGATGAGATGATGGAAGTCGTAGACCGAAAGGAAGGAGAGAACGGCCGCCAGGTACACGGCGAAAAGGATCGTCAACGGAGATTCGACAAGACCCATGGACTGCTACTGATCTCTCTTGGGCAGTTGACGAGTCCTGTAACGCCGTTCTCGGGTCAAGAAGCGCCAGAGCTTTCCCACATTCATAGGACGCAGCGATCAGCGAATGGCATCAGCGGGCGTTGAGGTACATCAGCCCAGTCTCGGCATCATGCCGGCCGCCAATGTAGCCCTTCCTCTCCATGTCCGCCCCGACGGACGAAAGCTGATCCCAATGCGGATACAGGTCATTCAAGTGAATGCCCCAACCAAAACGCTACAACGCAACCGCTAAGCTTGGATGCTACAGGTAAGAATGTTGCGCTAGCAAATACAACCTCACGTTATCAACAGGAAAGCAACGCAGGGGCGCAGAGGCCTGATCCCAATCCTGTGGATGCGCCGCCGCCCGCCCCTCGATTCCCGCAACAGGAGGAATCAATAGTCACATTATTGCAGGATCCAGGAGCGTAGCATGAGCGTGCCCAGGCACATTGCGGTGATCGCAATCACCACGGCCCTTTCCGCCTGCAACACGTCGGGATCGTCCGAAGAAGGCGGCTTCTTCCGCGTGCTCGGTCTCAGGGCACCGTTCCTGACCTCCGTCCAGCCCGAACGTGGTGTGGGCAACACGCTTAGGGGGCAAGAGCAGGGCGGCCCGAGCGGCTACACCGACCTGGGACAGGAGACCATTGCCGGCTCGGGGCAGCGTACGGGCGACCAAGTTCAACTCTCCGACGACGGATCCAAGGTCACGCTCAATTTCGTCAATGTCGAACTGCAGGAATTCGTCAGGGCAGTCTTTGACGAGATCCTGAAGGAAAGCGTCGTCGTCGATCCAAACCTCAACGGACGGGTGACCGTTCGGACGACCGACGCCGTCACCCGCACGGCCGCTCTCAACCTCGTGCGCAATGTCCTGCAGCTCAACGGTGCGACGGTCGCCAAGAGCGCGGGGGTATTCCGGGTGGCGGCACGGGGCAGCGGTCCACGCGCGGGCAGATCGGCGAAAACGTCCGGATCGTCCCTGTTCGCTATCTCAATCCCGACCAAGCCCGTTCGGCCCTGCAGCCGTTCTCCGGACAGGGCACGGAGATCACCGCCAATGCGGATGGCCGCTACCTCGTGCTCTCGGGTGCATCGACCGATCTCGACTCCCTGACGCAGGTTCTGGACACTCTCGATGTCGATCATATGCAGGGCATGTCGTTTGCCCTCATGCCGCTCCGGGACGCCAATGCTTCCTCGGTTTCAAGCGAAATCCTGCAGATGTTCGGACAAGGCAACAGCGGGGCGTTGCGGGCCATCCCGATCCAGCGCATGAACGCCGTGCTGCTGATGACGAGAACGCCGCAGACGCTCGCTCGCGCCAAGGACTGGATCGAGCGGCTCGACCAGTCCGGGCAGGATGGGCGACAGGTGCGGGTTTTCCCCATTCAGAACCGCCGCGCCACCGACTTGGCGCAAATCCTGAACGGGATCCTCAACAGCCGGAATGACCAGCCGACGACCGACAAGACCATCACGCCTCCTTCGCTGACTTCCTCGACAGCGCAGACAGCACCGATCGCCTCTGCCTCGGGTCTCGGAGCTCGGGTGCAGACGGCAAGCGCCTTCGACCGGTTGTCGATCCTGGCACCGTCCAGCTCCGATCCGACGCCTAACACGGGCGGTTCGTCGGAGAGCGTCAGCATTAAGGCCGATGTCTCGACGAACTCTCTCGTCGTTATGGCCAAACCCGAGATCTACGGCCTCGTCGAAGCCGCCATCCGACGCCTCGATGTTCTGCCGACGCAGGTGCTGATCGAGGCGACCATTGCGGAGGTCGGGTTGAACGACACCCTGCGCCATGGCGTGCGCTGGTATTTCCAGCAGAGCAACCACGGGTTTGGCGTCAGCGACAACGGCGCCTTGCCGCAGGCGGCGGCCGGCTTCAACTACGTCTTCAACGTGCCGCAAGGCCGGCTGGTGGTGAATGCGCTCGAGAAGGTGACCGACGTCGAGGTCATCTCATCGCCCGCCCTGACCGTGCTCGACAACGAGACCGCGACCTTGAAGGTCGGCGACCAGGTGCCGATTGCCACGCGCTCCGCCCGGAGCATCACCAATCCGGATGCACCGATCGTCAATGACATCGACCTGAAAGACACCGGCATCATCCTGTCCGTGACGCCCAGGGTGAACTCGAGCGGGCTCGTCATGCTCGACATCAGCCAGGAGGTCAGTGACGTCGTGGCGACGTCGACCTCGACCATCGACTCGCCGACTATCCGGTTACGCAAGATCAACAGCTCCGTGGCGGTTCAAAGCGGGGCGGAAATTGTCCTTGGCGGGTTGATCTCGACCAACCGGCATAATCGACAAGTGGGGCATGCCAATCCTTGAAGGACATTCCGCTCTTGGTGGCGTTCACGAGCAACGGGCTGCATGACAAACGTCGGACGGAGCTCATGATCATCATCCGGCCAACGGTGCTCGCCAATCGCCTGGACGTGCATCGCGTCACGCAGGAGATCAAAGCCGGGATGGTGGGGCTACAGCGCGCGACGAGCCGCTAGGCGCTCACCTGCTGCGCGGTGCCGAACGGCTCATAGCGCGCCTGCCACACCACCGTGCGGCTTTGATCCGTCATCAGGATCGGCCGGGCGAGATGATCGGTGTGCACAAAGTGCAGCTCCGGATCCTGCGTCGATCGTGCCGTCGAGCACCGCCACCGGCACTTCGTCGAGCCAGATGTACTCCCGCACCACGTGCCGAACCCGTCCGTCTCGGCGATCACCCGTGCGCGCCGTCGTGCAGCACATGCGTGAGCCGCGCCGGCACGCTGTTGCGCTCCTCCCGCACGGCCAGCCGGTTCAGGCCGTCGTACCGGTAGGCCCCGCGCGAGACGCCGTTCACCTTCGCTTCGCCGATCCGCCCGGCAAATAGGTGACGATGCGGCCCGACGGATAGGTGACCGCCTGCAGGCGGCCCGGCCCGTCATAGGTGTAGGCGGACGTGTAGACGATGCCGCCGACGGTGCGAACCTCCTGCACAATCCTCCCCTTGCCGTCATAGACGAGATCGGTGGTCCCGGCGGCATCCTCCATCCGGGTCAGCCGCCCGCGGCCGGCATTCCCGCCCGCCGTCGCATCGTAGGCGAGCGTCACGTCGAGCGTGGCATCGGGGTAGCTGCGCCGGGTCAGCCGGCCCGCGGCGTCGTAGGCATAGGTCCTGATTCCCCTCGTCGAACCTGGAGATCATGAGGCCGCGTTCGTCCTGATCCATGATCGTGACGCCGCGATCGGGCGAGGTTTCCTGGATCACCTCGCCGAAGCCGTTGCGGACATAGAGGGTCTCAAGGTTGCGCGGATCGGTGTAGCGCACCGCCTCGCTCTTGCCGTTGTAGGCATGCTCGACAAGGCCGCCGTCCCGCTCCTGCTCGCGCATGAGCCGGCCCACCACATCATCGGCGAGACTGCTCACCTGGTCGCGCGGGTCGGTCACGCCCGTCAGCTTGCCGGTGCGATCGTAGGCGAAGCGCCAGGTCCGGCTCTCGCCGCCGACCTGTCGGATCAGGCGGCCGAGCTCGTCGAACACGCCGCTCTCTTCGAGGGACAGGGAGCCGCCGGAGGTCTTGATGACGGTCGCAGTGGCATTGCCCATGGCGTCGCGCGTGTACTCGACGCGCTCGCCGAGGTTGTTCTCGATGCTGGCGAGGCGCCGGGCATCATCCCAGGTCAGCGTGTAAAGGGCGCCCTTCGGTTCAGAGACGGTGCGCACATCGCCGGCCGCCGTGTAGGTCATCGCCCACCGCGCCTCCGTCGGCCCCGGCTCGACGACGACCGCCGTCAGGCGTCCAAGCGGGTCATAGGCATAGGTGGTCGCCACCCCATTCGGGTCGGTGACCGAGGTCGGTTGGCCGCGGCCGTTCCAGGCCGTGACCCTGGTGATGTTGCCGACTTCATCCGTCGCAGTCTCGGGATAGCCTTGGGCATTGTAGGTGTAGGTCGCGGTGTCGGCTGTCCCCGGCTGGGGCCCATCGACCGAGGTCACGAGATTGCCGATGCCATATGTGTAGCTCCACGTACGGGCGCGGCCGGCCGTGGAGAACGGCACGGTTTGCGTGGTCGTGTCGGTCTGGGTGACCTGGATCAGGCGGCCCGAAGCGTCATAGGTCAGGTCGGTCGTCAGCCCCGCCTCGACCACTTGCGTCGGACACGCCAGTCGAAAGACACGTGTAGGTCGTGGTCGTCGGCTGCGCACCGGCCGGACCGGCCGCCAGCACGAGCACCGCGCCCACCGCCGGTCCAATCCACCACCGGCGAAGGACATTGGTGCACCACCCCTCGCGCGCCCGCGCGATCTCCTCGCTCTGAACCGTCATCTTGCCCCCCGGCTCTTCAACCCCGATCTCGTGAACGACCGCAGCGGCGGCGATGCCTCACGGCGCCCCGTGGGTCACCGAGGTCGGCAAACCCCGGCTGTTGTTGACGTACGTCGTCTTGCGCCCCTCCTCGTCGATCATCGACGCAAGGAAGTTGTTGGCATCATAGGTGAAGGTCGCGTTCGATACCGGGCAGTTCGCCGACGGCTCTCCGCGCACGCTCGTCAACAACCGGTTATTCTGGCTGTCGTGCACATAGGACATGCTTCCCGAGCGGGTTGGTGACCGTGGCCTTCTTATTCGTGGGATCGTAAGCGACCGTGTAATACCAACCGGCGTGAAGATTGACTCATTCGGGGTTTTCAAGCCGGCGCGTGTCTGACTCGATGGTGGCGAACAGGAGGTTCGCCATGCGCCCTGGGATCGAGCTTCGTAGGGACTATGACGCGGCCCGGCTTCGGGCACTGGCCAAAGCGACCCGCAACGCGGGGCAAAGCCGACGGTTGCTGGCGCTGGCCGAGATCTCCGAGGGCAGCTCGCGGACCAGGGCGGCTCGGATCGGCGGGGTCGGGCTGCAGACGGTGCGGGATTGGGTGGTGCGGTTCAATGCCCGGGGGCCGGAAGGGTTGATCGACGGCAAGGCGCCGGGGAATGTCTGCAAGCTGCAGGCCCAGCACCGCGAGGCCTTGGTGGCCCTGGTGGAGAGTGGCCCGATCCCGGCCACCCACGGTGTGGTGCGCTGGCGGCTGAAGGATCTGGTGCAGTGGGTCTGGGACGAGTTTCGGATCGCGGTGAGCGAGACGACGCTGGGACGCGAACTGCGGGCGCTCGGATACCGCAAGCTTTCGGCTCGTCCTCGCCATCATGCCAAGAGCGAGGTCGCTGTGGCTGCTTTTAAAAAGCCTTCCCCGCGCGTGTGGAGGACATCGCGGCAACCGAGGCCGGTGGCAAGCCGCTCGAGATCTGGTTTGCCGACGAGGCGCGGATCGGCCAGAAGAACAAGATCACCCGGCGCTGGGCCAAACGCGGCACGCGCCCCTCAGCGCCACGGGACCAGAGAACCGCCTCCGCTTACATCTTCGGCGCGATCTGTCCGGCTCAGGGCAAAGGAGCCGGCTTGGTGCTGCCGCGCTGCACGACAGAAGCGATGACGCTGCATCTGGCCGAGATCGCGCAGGCCGTGGCACCGGGCGCGCATGCGGTCCTGCTGCTCGACCAAGCCGGCTGGCACGTCTCCCCCAAACTGAAGGTGCCGGCCAACATCACGCTTCTCCCCCTGCCGCCGAAAGCCCCCGAGCTGAACCCGGTCGAAAACATCTGGCAGTATATGAGGGAGAATTGGATCTCGAACCGGGTGTTCACGTCCTACAACGACATTCTCGACCACTGCTGCGAGGCCTGGAACAAGTTGACCGATCAACCCTGGACCATCATGTCCATCGGCCTGCGCGATTGGGTCAATGCATGAGGATCAGTGCCGATTGGTATAACGATCGATGCCGCCCGCTTGTTCGGTCGAGATAGCGCGCTGGCTGGCGTCATAGCCGTAGGTGGCATAGCGGATGCCGCGCTCATCGGTGATCCCGGTCAGGGCGAACTTGTCGGTTATGTCTTCATAGTGATACGTGGTGGTCGGACCGCCCGCTCCGGGAGTAATGACCCCACTGAGTACTGAGGCTTGGCTGCGGCCCAAGTCGCAGCGGCTCCGGGCGCATAGGTGCTCACAGCGGGGTCGAACTTCGTCGTGTATTGATACTGGAACGTTTGACCGCCCGGTACGGTCACTTGGCTCAAGAGCCCCGTTTCAACATAGGTGAATGTCAGCGAGCGTCCACGATTGTCCGTGACCGACGCATTGCGCCCGCCAGCATCATAATACAGATCTTGCGTGTAGCCGCCCCGATACCTGATCTGGTCAGCTTCCCGCTCGTAAAGACCCAGACAGTGTCATCATCAGTCTTCAACTCGTAAGTCGAACCAACGAAGTGAAAGTCTCCGTCGCGCCCCGCCGTTCGCGCCATTGTAGACATAATAGTTAATGTATTGATAAGAGGGACGAAGACGCCATTCTGCAATATGAACGAAAGATCTCGTCCGTTCGAGTGATATAGACTGCCGATACGAGACCCGCCAATGTATGCTCTCAGTTGCTCCGCCACCCCACTCCGAACCGGCTCGTATCCCCAAAGCGCCACAGTCCTCGACCAAATCGACCGTAAAAGCGCTCAAATGTGAGCGGATCCGCCCCACCCGTCGTGAAATCGACGGCATGCTGCTGTTTGCTCTGCGACAGGGGCACGATCGGATTGCCGAACCGCGGATTGATGCAGGCACTCTCCGCAACCCGAGCCTTGCTGAACTCCTCCGTATCAACGCACTTGCCCTTGTATTTGGTCTTGCCCGGCTCGTCGTCACACGCGAGTTGGCCATAGCCTGAGCCACGGAAGATATGCCAGCCCCCAGCGTTGTTCCACGCGTCCACTTTGCACATGTTGTCGGAAACCCAAGAGGGCTCCAGCTGATACCCGGCGCAGCCACTGCCCCAGTTACAGAGTTGGGTAAAGGCCAGACTGAAGCAGTCGCCTCCGGTTATAATCTGTTTCGTCGGGATGTCGGTTGTGTACCAGTATTCGGCCTTGGCCGAATTCGTGAGAGCGCCATCAAACATGATGACCATGAACAACAAGGCGAGGAGCCGATGCATCAGATACCCCTTGTCCGTCACCGGTGGACCAATCGGACAGAACGCTAACTGTAAGTATGTTGCGCCAGCAAATGCAGCCATGGGTTTATCCACAGTCAAGTGACGGGGGCTCTAGATTTGCGATCCGATGCCAGGTGAAACAGTGCCGACAATCGCACCGATCTAGGCCCATCGGTCTCACACGACCGTGTTGTTTGCAGGAGGCGTTCCCATCGGCGCCCGTGCGAAGGGGATCCGGGTTTCCACCGCTGCTTTGAAGAGGCGAAGATCGGATCGGCCCCAAAAGTGGATTCCACTCTCGGGTCCGATGCTCTAGGGTTCCGCCCTCCCTCGCGATCCGAACGAGTATCGTGTCGAAACCCCCCTCTACTGCCAAGCCTCGCTCCATCGGCGCCGTCCGCGCCACCTTCGCACCCTGGGCCGACCCCAAGGCCGTGCCGCTCATCCGCATCGAGAACGTGACGAAGCGCTTCGGCGAGGCGGTCGTCGTCGATCGGCTCTCCCTCGATATCTTTCAGGGCGAGTTCTTCTGCCTGCTCGGCCCGTCGGGCTGCGGAAAGACGACGCTGATGCGGATGATGGCGGGGTTCGAGGAGCCGAGCTCGGGAAGCATCACGCTCGCGGGAAGGGACCTCGCAGGCGTGCCGCCCTATCGGCGTCCCGTGAACATGATGTTCCAATCCTACGCGCTGTTCCCGCATATGAGCGTCGAGCGGAACATCGCGTTCGGATTGAGGCAGGACGGCCTGCCGAAGACGCAGATCGCCGAGAGGGTCGACGAGATGCTGCGGCTCGTCCAGCTCGAGAACCTGGCGAAGCGTTATCCCGATCAGCTCTCGGGCGGCCAGCGGCAGCGCGTGGCGCTCGCCCGCGCACTCGCCAAGCGGCCGAAGGTGCTGCTGCTCGACGAGCCGCTGGCGGCCCTGGACAAGAAGCTGCGCGAGGAAACCCAGTTCGAGCTCATGGACATCCAGCACGAGCTCGGCATGACCTTCGTCGTCGTCACTCACGACCAGGAGGAGGCGATGACGATGGCCGACCGTATCGCCGTCATGGACCACGGTCGCATCGTGCAGGTGGCGACGCCGGGCGAGATCTATGAGCAGCCCAGGACCCGTTTCGTCGCCGAGTTCGTCGGCGACGTGAACATCATCGAGGGACGGGTCACCGAACGGGAGAGCGGCCCCTGGCGCGTGGCGACCGCCTCGGCGGCGGCGCCGCTCGTCGTCGACGATCCCGACGAGGTCCTGCATGAAGGGCAGCCGGTCGCGATCGCCGTGCGTCCGGAGAAGATGACGATCCAGCGGGATCGCTTTCCCGCCGGCACGCCAAACGTGCTGTCCGGCGAGGTGTGGGACATCGGCTATCTCGGCGATTGGACCGTCTACCGCGTGAAGCTCGACTCGGGCCTGATCCTGCGAGTCTCGCGCGCCAATCAGAGCCGCTTCGTCGAGGCGCCGATCGATTGGGACGAGCGCGTCTCGGTCACGTTCGCGCCGGATGCGGCGGTGATCCTCCCGCAATGAGCGGGTTTCGCCGACGGTCGCCTCGGAGAGCGTCGGCGCTCGTGGTAGCGATTCCCTACCTGTGGCTCGCAGCGCTCTTCCTCGTTCCGTTCCTGATCGTCCTGAAGATCAGCCTTTCGGACACGGCGGTGGCGCAGCCGCCCTATACGCCGGTCTTCGAGTGGACCGACTGGCGGAGCTTCCTTTTGGCACTCGATCTCGAGAACTTCGAGTACCTGGCGGGCGACGATCTCTACTGGGCCGCGACCCTGTCCTCAGTCCGCATCGCGGCGGTCTCGACCGCCCTGCTGCTCGTCGTCGGGTTCCCCATTGCGTATGCCATGGCGCGCGCCTCTCGGTCGTGGCGCCCGACCCTGCTGGCACTCGTCATCCTGCCGTTCTGGACGAGCTTTCTCATCCGCATCTATGCCTGGATCGCCATCCTGAAGCCGGAGGGCTTTCTGAACCAGGTGCTCCTGGGACTCGGGATCCTGGATACGCCCCTCGACGTCCTCAACACCGAGACTGCGGTCTACATCGGCATCGTTTACGCGTATCTGCCCTTCATGGTGCTGCCGCTCTACGCGACCTTGGAGAAGATCGACCGGTCTCTCATCGAAGCGGCGCTCGATCTCGGATCACCCCCCTGGCGGGCGTTCTGGACGATCACGGTGCCCTTGAGCCTTCCCGGCATCGTCGCCGGCTCGCTCCTCTGCTTCATCCCGGCGGTAGGCGAGTTCGTCATTCCCGATCTGCTCGGAGGATCGGAAACGCTGATGATCGGCCGGCAGCTCTGGAGCGAGTTCTTTTCGAACCGGGACTGGCCGCTGGCCTCGGCCGTCGCGATCCTGCTGCTCGTGATCCTCGTCGTGCCGATCGTGATCTATCGCGACTTCGAGGCCCGGCGCCTGGAGGCGCGGCCATGAGGTTTCGCCGCTTCAGCCTGTTCAACGCGACCGCGCTCGCGCTCGGCTTCGCCTTCCTGTACCTGCCGATCCTGCTGCTTGTCGTCTACTCGTTCAACGAGTCGCGCCTCGTGACGGTCTGGGGCGGTTTCTCGACCCGCTGGTACGGGGCGCTCATGCGCAACGAAGCCTTGATGGAAGCGGCCTGGATCACGATCCGCATCGCCTTCGTCTCGGCGACCCTCGCGACCATCCTCGGAACGCTCGCGGCGTTGGCGCTCGTCCGTCACGGACGCTTTCCCGGGCGAACGCTCTTCACCGGGATGGTCTATGCGCCGATGGTGATGCCGGAGGTGATCACCGGCCTTTCGCTCCTGCTGTTCTTCGTTGCGATCGACTTCGACCGCGGATTCTGGACGGTGACCCTCGCCCACACCACGCTCACGCTCTGTTTCGTGACCGTTGTCGTTCAGGCGCGTCTCGTCGGCTTCGACCGGTCCCTCGAAGAAGCGGCGATGGACCTCGGTGCGCCCCCGCTTCGCACCTTCTTTGCGGTGACGCTCCCACTCATCGCACCCTCGATCGTGGCGGGCTTCCTCCTGGCCTTCACGCTCTCCCTCGACGACCTGGTGATCGCGAGCTTCAACACCGGGCCCGGCGCGACGACCCTGCCGATCCGGATCTACTCGCAGGTGCGCCTCGGGCTGTCTCCGGACGTGAACGCCCTGTCCGCGATCCTCATCGGGATCGTGACCCTGGGCGTCGTGACGGCGACGTTGCTGAGCAAGCGCTCGGCCATCCTGGCGCGGCGGACCGGGTAGCGCGAGCGAACCGGGGTCCCCTTCGCGGCGCTCTGCGCCGCCGGGGACGACACGGTGGTGCGCCGGCTCCGGCCCGCCGATGAGACGGAAGATGCGGCACCCCGTTCGATGGCACCAGCACTCGCGCTGCGGCTCTCGCTACGACTTCCGCGACCTCACGTAGTCGATATAGCCGCGGACATCGGCGGCAGGCTCGCTGTAGGCGTTGCCGAGGGTTTTCTCCATGGCCGCCGTGTAGGTCTTCGCCCACTCCGGCAGCGGATAATCGATCACCGCCAGAAATTCGAGCGTCGCCGCAAGCCTGATATCGGCGATCGACGGTTTGTCGCCGCCGATAAAGGGTTTGCCGTCCATGTAGAACTTGTGGAACACCTCGAGCGGCTCCGCGAGGGCCTCCACCGCAGCCTGACGCGCCTTCTCCTTGGTCTGCGCATCGGCATCGCCGTACCCGACCTCACCGGGATATTGAGGGAAACCGAGAGCCGGATAGGTGGCTCGTGCGAGATAGGGATAGAGGGTGCCGATCAGGTAGAACATGGCGCTGTCGATCATCGCGCGCCGCTCGGGATCCTTCGGATAGAACTCATCGAGCCCATGCTTGTTGCAGAGATACTGCATGATCGCGCAGCTCTCCCACAACGCGCCCTTCGGCAAATTCTCAGACTCGATCATCGGCGTCAGATGCGAGGGACAACGCGCGAGGTATTCCGTCGAGCGTGTCTGGCCGAAAACATCATGCTCGCTGAAGTCGAGTCCGGCCGCGCGCATGAACACCCGGGCCGTCATGTTGTTGACGCTGGGCTTGATCACATTGAGTTTCATTGCAGACATGTGCGCTTCTCCTCAAACAGCGATCAACCGGGAACCGTGCACGTTCAGTACGGATTCTTCGGCGACCGATCCGCCGACAGCGTGGGTCGAGTGCGATCGATCAATGCTTCGATCGCATCGGCCAGATGCACCTCGGCGATGTTGTAGTCGCCGCGCTCGAGCCTGATCCGGTGCGCGGTCATCAGCACGTCGGCATGAGTGAGGCCCGGCGGCGGTTCGAAGCGATAGGAAGCGAGCTCGATCAGCAGGCCGAGCGGGTCGTTGAAGTAGATCGAATCCATGAATCCGCGATCTTTGACGCCGCTGTGCTTGATCTTACGTTCGTCGAGACGCGCGACCGCCTGCAGGAACGTCGCCCGCGAGACCGCGAAGGCAATGTGGTGCACGCAGCCTATGTCGGTCGGTGTCCGTTCGGGATCGGGCTTGCGGTTCTCATCGGTGAAGATCGTGATGAGGCGACCGTCGCCCGGGTCGAAATAGAGATGGCTTTCCGCTGCCTTGTCGAGGTTCGGCTGCTCGAAGACGAACGGCATGCCGAGCACGCCTTCCCAGAAGTCGATCGAGGTCTGCCGGTCGGCCCCGACCAGCGTGATATGATGAACCCCCTGCGACTGCAGTTTTCGCATCGACGTTCTCCCATGTGGTCCTCAAAGTCGACGCCGCGGATCCCGCTTGCGCAGCGATTGCAGGTCAGCTCTCATCCCGACGTGGAGCGTGCGGGCTCGGCAGGATACCGCCGCACGAGGCCGGCGCACAATCATTCCCGAGTTCGGATCGCCACGTTTGCACCCGCCGGCGGCGGGTGCGCCGTCGCCCCGAGGGTCCGGCGAAACCTGAGGAGGTTCGCAGCAGCCAAGCTGATCGGGTCTTTCCCCTAGTGAGCCGTGGCGACCGGTGCCGTCGGCTGGATCGCCGGCACGAGCCGCTCCTTCCCGAAGAGGGGCTTGGCGGCGCCCGAACGCTCGATAAGCGATCTCGCGTCCGGAACGACCGCCACATCGTCCCAACCGCCTGTCACATCGAAGACGAAGACGGGCGCGGGAAGCGTGCTCGCAGGCGCCGGATCGACCGATGCGCGGACCGCGATCAGACGATCCATCAGCGACACGCTGCCCTGGAGGCTCGTTCGCAGGCCCGGGGCGGTCAGGGCGCCTTCGACAATCTCTCCGACGCCCGCGCCCACGTTCAGGACGACGTGGATCAGATCGAAGGGCGTGCGGCCGCCCTTCCAGTCGAGAGAGGCGGCGAGCGGTCGTTTCTCGACGCGCTTCAGGGCTTCGTGCAGGCTCACGCCGATGACTTCGCCCTGCTTGACGTTGATCGTCGTCCGGCCGTGACTTTGCCGCACGAGATCGGCCACGGTGCCCCCGCTCGTCTCCAGCATGAAATGGCCCTGGGCCAGTCCCGCCAGCCAGCGCCCCTGGCCGATATCGTTCAGGAAGCCTGCCGCATCCACGTTCTCGAACGTGCCCTGGGCCTTGAGGTCGGTCCCGTGGCTCACCGCGACGAGCGAGAGACGTCCCTTGAGCGTGCCCTTGTTGAGGCTCGCTCTCCCGAGCGAGGCTTCGATGCGTCCCGGCCGGACGATGACGCTGGCCGCCATGTCGCCGAGCCGCAGCCGCCCGATGCGGGCATTCGTAGCCGACAGGCGGAGGTCGAGGTCGCCGCCGGTGGCGGCGAGCACCGAGGCGTCCTCGCCGCTCCACAGGCCGGACGAGGTGCGGGCCTGGGTGAAGGGAGTAAAGAAGTTCGAGAGGTCGACGCGTTCGGCCGCCAGGGTTCCGGTCACCACCGGACGGCCGTTGTCGAAGCGAATGGCGAGAGTGCCTTCCATGCGGTCGTCGCCGAGCGTCGCGGCGACGGATGGCCACGAGAGGCGGCGGCGGTCGGCGGAGAAATCGCCTTCGATGGCGGCTGCCTGGATCAGCGACCCGAGCGGCAGGTCGAGGCCGCTCCAACGGGACAGATCGCGCACCGATCGGATCTGGACGTTACTGTGACCGGTGATGCGCGGATCGGGCCCGACCTGCGCCTCTCCGACGACCTTGGCTCGGCCGGCCGGGGCGCTGATGTCCACGGTGAACGGGGCGGGGCGTCCGCTTGCCAGGATGGACGGCGTGATCGTCGCATCGGCGATCGATATCCGCTCGCCTCGCCATGAGACCTCCCCGGCGGCCTGGAGGGGGCCCGTGCGCGCAGGCCAGCTCAGAACCAGGTTTACGTTCTCCAGCGTGCCTCTCGACCCCTCGACCGCCGAATTGGTCAGGATGAGCCGGCGGATCGAACCCTTGTCCGATGCGACCCGCTTGAGCGCCGCGAGCCACATGTCGGGAGCGAGCTTCGCCCCCTCACCCCGAAGGACGACGCGCGCCTCGCTCAGGGCCGCCTCGGCCAGTTCGACCCGTCCCAGGAGAAGCGGCAGAAGGCGCAATTCCCCCCGCAGGACCCCCTGCTCGACGGCGAGACCGTCGTCGGAGGCGAGGCTGATCCCCTCGAACTTGATCCTCGGAACCGGAAGAAGCGCAAAGGTACTCCGCCCTGCGACGCTCAGCTCCAAGCCGTAATTGTCCCTGAACTGCCGGCCGACGGATGCCGCAAGGCCGCCGCTCGGCAGCGTCCACGGCGCAACGGCGGTTCCCAGGAGGGCTAGTGCCAGAAGGGAGAGGAGCAAAACAACGCGACGCGGCATGGGCAAAGTGGGTTCCGTGCGCCCGTCGCGAGCTGAAGGACTAAATTCGGCTCGGAGGAACCGTGCCCACGACTCAGGGTTCCATACCTTCAACTGACGGGAATGTCCAAAATGAGGCGCCTTGCGGGCACGCTTTGCCCACACTAAACAGCGAAGAGGCAGGAGATCACCCGAGGAAACGCTCGAATGGAAAAGGTTTACCCAGACGCCCGAGCCGCCTTGGCCGAGCTGGTCAAGGACGGGATGACGATCATGGCGGGTGGCTTCGGCCTCTGCGGCATCCCCGAGACGCTGATCCTGGCGATCCGCGACTCGGGCGCCAAGAACCTCACCTTCATCTCCAACAATGCGGGGGTCGACGGTGCCGGCCTGGGGCTGCTGCTGGAGACCCGCCAGATCCGGAAGATGATCAGTTCCTATGTCGGCGAGAACAAGCTGTTTGCGCAGCAGTATCTGTCCGGCGAACTCGAGCTCGAATTCAACCCGCAGGGCACGTTGGCCGAGCGGATCCGGGCAGGCGGCGCCGGCATCCCGGCCTTCTTCACCAAGACGGGCGTCGGCACCATCATCGCCGACGGCAAGGAGGTCCGCGAGTTCGACGGCGAGCAATACGTCATGGAGCGCGGGCTCTTCGCGGATCTCGCCGTGGTGCACGCCTTCAAAGGCGACACGGAAGGCAACCTCGTCTACCGGAAGACGGCGCGCAACTTCAATCCGATGATGGCGACCGCGGCCGAAATCACCGTGGCGGAGGTCGAGCACCTCGTCGAAGCGGGGGAGATCGATCCGGACTGCATCCACACGCCGGGAATTTTCGTGAAGCGCGTGGTGCACGTGCCCAACCCCGTGAAGCGCATCGAGCAGCGCACCATCCGCAAGCGCGCGGAACCCGCGGTTCCGGCCGGCACCGGGGAGGAGGTCTGACCGTCGCGACCCCCGCAGCACGTCAGAAGACCTGAGCACCAATCCAAAGGAGGCATCGCCCCATGTCCTGGACCCGCGAACAGATGGCCGCCCGCGCGGCACGAGAGCTCCGCGACGGCTATTACGTCAATCTCGGCATCGGCATCCCGACGCTGGTGTCGAACTTCATTCCCGCCGGCATGAGGGTTCAGCTCCAATCGGAGAACGGCATGCTCGGCATGGGGCCGTTCCCGTTTGAAGGTGAGGAAGATGCGGACCTCATCAATGCCGGCAAGCAGACGATCACCGAACTGCCGACGACGAGCTACTTCTCCTCGGCCGACTCGTTCGGGATGATCCGCGGGGGCCACATCGACCTGTCCATCCTGGGCGCCATGCAGGTGGCGCAGAACGGCGATCTCGCCAACTGGATGATCCCCGGCAAGATGGTGAAGGGCATGGGGGGCGCCATGGACCTGGTCGCCGGCGTCAAGAAGGTGGTCGTCGTGATGGAGCACACGGCGAAGGCCAAGGACGGATCCGAGGAGCCGAAGCTCCTCAAGGCCTGCACCCTGCCCCTCACGGGTGCCGGGGTGGTCGACATGGTGATCACGGATCTCGGCGTCTTCTCGATCGACAAGAAGGGCCATGGCGGGATGGCCCTCGTCGAACTGGCCGACGGCGTCACCGTCGACGACATCAAGGCCAAGACGGAGGCGGAGTTCCGCGTCGCCCTCGGCGAGGTACCGGCTGCGGCGGAGTAGACGGCCGGGCCGTCCCGGACAGGCCATCCTCGGGGCGGACGGTCCGGGGATGGCCGCTCCGGCGCCTCAGGAGCTCGAAGGCCCGTCCCGCCGGATTTCCGCGCCGCGCGTCAGCCGGATCACGGGCAGCACCCCGACGAGCACGATAAGGAGAGACGCCAGGGCGCCGTCCTCGAACTGGCCTCGCGCGGCGTGGCCATAGACCAGCGTCGAGAGCGTCTCCAGGTTGAGGGGACGCAGCAGCAGCGTCGCCGGCAGTTCCTTCAGGCAATCGACGAAGACGAGGAGCGCCGCGCTGGCGAGGGCGGGGCGGATCAGCGGAAGCTGCACCCGCAGGACCAGTTCCCGCGGCTTGGCGCCGAGGGTCCTGGCCGCATCCTCGATGCCCGACGACACCCGATCGAGCCCTGCGGCGAGGGATCCTGTCGCAATGGGAAGGAAGCGGATCGTGTAGGCGATGACGATGGCGGCCCCGGAGCCCATGAGCACGAGGCCGAGCCGCTCGCCGGTCATGTGGCGCCACAGGCTGTTCAAGCCGCTATCCACCGCGACGAGAGGGGCAAGCAGCCCGAGCGCCAGCACCGTGCCCGGAACGGCATAGCCCGAGCCGGCGATGGCCTGGCCGAGCCGCGTGAGGCGAGAACGGCTCAGGCGCGACGTGGTGACGACGACGATCCCGAGGCCGATCGCGATCAGGGTGGCGGCGCCCGCGAGCACGATGGTCGTCGCGAGGTGGAGCAGAAAGGCCCCGTCGATCCGGGAGACGAGTTCCCGCGCCAGCACCTGCTGCGCCAGGAAGCCGACTGGCAGCACGAAGCCCAGCACGACAGGCGCCGCGCAGAGCGTGCCGGCGAAAAAGCCGCTCCAGCGTGGCAGACCGACCGGCTGCGCCGTCCGGGGGTGGCGGGTGGAGAGCGTGTAGCGTCGATGGCGGCGCCCGTACCGTTCGACGAAGACGAGCGCGATGACGACGGCGAGCATCAGGCACGCGATCTGCGCGGCGCCCGGAAGGCTGCCGCGGTTGAGCCAGGTCGTGAAGATCGAGACGGTGAGCGTTCGGATGCCGAGATATTCGCTTGCGCCGATATCGTTCAGCGCCTCGAGGAGAGCGAGGGACAGGCCGACGGCGAGAGCCGGGCGGGCGAGGGGGAGCGCCACCGTGCGGAAGAGGGTGGCTCGCGAAGCGCCGAGCGTGCGGGCGACCTCGATCATGCAGGCGCTCTGGGTCAGGAACATCGCGCGCGCCGTCAAGTACACGTAAGGGTACAGCACGAACGACATCACGAGAGATGCAGCCGGTCAGCGACCGAACCTCGGGAAACCAGTAGTCCGCGCGGGAGGTCCAGCCGACGGCGCCGCGCAGGGCCGTCTGAACGGGACCGCCGGAATCGAACAGTTCCACGTACACGTAGGCCGTGATGTAGGTGGGGACCGCCAGCGGCAACGGAAGGAGCCACGCGAGGGCGTCCCGGCCGGGGAAGCGATGGGCCGTGACGAGCCAGGCGGCGCCGACGCCGATCGCGCCGGTGAGAAGGGCGACGCCGGCGAGCAGGAGCGCCGTCTCCCGCAAGGCGGCCGGCAAGACGTTCGCGACGAGGTGAGGCCACATCTCCGCGTCGCCCTCGGCTGCGGTCAGCAGCAAGGACGCGAGCGGCGCGAGCACGACGAGCGCCGTCGCAGCGAGCAGCGCCAATGCCCACAGCGGCGCGCCGGAGGCGCGCCGCCTGAACGCCGGGAAGACCAGCCCGCGATGAGCGAATGCGGCCTTCAGTTGTCGAACCCGACCTTGTCGACGAGCTGGCTTGCCGCCTTGCGGTGCTTCGCGACGCCCTCGAGCGGCAGCGTGTCGGGCTTGAGCGGACCGAACGACGCGATGATCTCGTCCGGCTGGATGCCGGCCTTCACGGGGTATTCGAAATTCACGTCGGCGTAGATCTTCTGAGCCGCGTCGGAGACCATGAACTCCATGAACTTGATCGCAGCGTTCCTGTTCGGCGCGCTCTCAGCGAGCGCGAGACCCGATACGTTCACATGCGTGCCGCCGCCCTCGAAGGTCGGCATCAGCACCTTGATGGCTTCGCCCCACTGGCGCTGCTCGTTCGTGGCGGTGCGCATAAGCCCGACATAATAGGTGTTGCCGAGCGCGATATCGCAGGCGCCGGCGAGGATGTCCTTCGCCTGTTCGCGGTCGCCGCCCGACGGCTTCTTGGCGAGGTTGGACTTGAGGCCCTTCAGCCACTCCTCCGCTTTCGCCTCTCCCTTGCGGGCGACGATGGCAGCGAACAGGGCGACGTTGTAGACATGCTGGCCCGAGCGGATGCAGATCTTTCCCTTCCACTTCGGATCGGCCAGTTCCTCGTAGGAGATCGAATCCTGCTTCACCCGGTCCTTCGACGCGTAGACGACGCGGCCGCGCAGGCTCACGCCGAACCAGTGGCCTTCGGAATCGCGATAGGCCGCCGGGATCGCCTGCTCCAGCACCGCCGACTTGACGGGCTGCGTCACGCCGTATTCCTTCGCGGCCTGCAGGCGCCCGATATCGACGGTGAGAAGCAAGTCGGCGGGGCTGTTCTGACCTTCGGTCCGAAGCCGCTCCTCGAGCCCGCTCGCGGCGAAGACCGTGTTGACCTTCACGCCGGTCTGCTTGGTGAACTCGTCGATGAGCGGCTTGATGAGGCCAGGCTCCCGGGAGGTATAGAGGTTGATCTCCTGCGCGGAGGCCGACAGGGCAGGGCTGAAAAATGCGCCTGCCGCGATGGCGCCGAGCAGCCCGCGGCGCATGAT
Organism: uncultured Alphaproteobacteria bacterium; assembly: GCA_963723525.1. Lineage (GTDB taxonomy): Bacteria > Pseudomonadota > Alphaproteobacteria > Rhizobiales > Beijerinckiaceae > Microvirga. The sequence continues at coordinate 47,755 of CAVRRI010000023.1, read as the reverse complement.
CGTAGTGCTGGTCATGGTGTCCTTTCCTTCAAGGGTTCAAGGCCCCTGACGGGTCCATTGCTTGCGCAACGGGGCGGTGAGACCATGCTGGGGGCGTGTGGTCAAGAAAAAAGCTTTAGAAATCAGTAATTTATAGAGATTCTAAACTGACCTTTCCGTGGAGCCGTTCCAAACGGCGGGGGCCATCTCCAGCCCATCGGCCGCGACCGGATATTCTCTCGCGCTCCGGCTCTTCTCTCCAAGGGCCATGGACACTCCTCCCTGTGTGAGCTCGATCACGGCCGGGATCCGGGAACTTGCGCAATCTCCGACCGTCCCGCACCTGCAATGCCAGGTCCGGGCCGATCATTGGAGGACGAAGATGCGGAACTGGAAATCCTGGGCCCTCGCCCTTGCGCTTTCAACGGGCGCCGCCTGGTTTGCGACGACCGGCCATGCCCCCAGGGCCGTATCCGATGCCGCAGGTTCGATCTCGCCCCTCGACATCATCGTGGGAAGCAGCCTCGGCACGGCAGAGGGTGGCGACGCGTTCTAGCGACTTGGGTCCGCTCTTGAGCGCCGCCGGCGGCCCACTCGGGCGCGCGAAGCGCCCATGAGAATGACGCCTGTCCCGGAGCGGAACACACATCTTAAGGATCGCGGGCCGATAGAGCTCTCTTCCGGCCCGAGGTCGGAGATGACGCTCCGGGCTAGAGCATCGGACTCAAGAGTGGACCCTACTTTTGGGATCCCTCCGATGCTCACCCTTTGAGAACAGCGCATCGTTCGGCGCGGAAAAACCGGGTCCGCACGATGCGCTAGAAGATGAACTCGCTCAAGGCCAGCGCTGCGAGCGCGGAAGCCACGTCGAGGGTGCAGATGATACACACGATCAGCAGTACCAGCCCTATGCGTCGCGGTTTCTCGAGCCGCCGCAGCAGGTGCGCCTTGCGGCGCTGCATCGCCTACGGCCGGCGGCGCTGGCGCGCCGGGACGGAGGATGTGTAGACGGGGCTCGGTTGAGCCCGCCGCTCGGCCTGCCTCATGGCTTCGAACGCCTGCTTGTTGGCTTCGCCCTCGGCCAGCAGCCTCTCCCATCGCCCGTCGCGCTGCATCGCCTCGATCTCACGCTGCACTTTCGTAAGGTCCGTGCCGCTGCCGGGCTGGGCGATCGCAAGCGTCGGGACGAGAACAAAGGGCAGGATCCAGAGAATCGTCTTCATCATGGCACACTCCATGTCGCCGGTTCGAGGCCGATCGTTGACCTCAGCGGCACGACGGGATGCCGTGCGCTGAGTCATCATATGGATAGCCGCAGCCTATCGGCGTTGTGCGCTGGCGCACTCAGGGAACTGTCACGAGCGGGCCGGCAGCCCGTGCTCTCGCCGTCGCGGCGATGATCGATCCGATCGAGTTCCCGGAGCATCCAACGTCGCGCCTGCCGCCGAGAAGAACGTTTCATGGGAGCCTCCTGCCTGGTGATCCGACTATCGCACCATCCGGTCCGGCGTTCTGTGATCGGCACCACCCTCACCCTCATTCCGGGGCTGGAGGCGCCCCCGGTGACCCTGATCGATGCTTGCGCGCAACAGGGCTATGACGTTGGCGCAGACGGTATCCCCCCGATAAGCATTGGAACGAAAAGGGCCACGCTTGAGTTGTTCGTTGTCGGGGAGTAGGCCGGGACCGGGAGTGGCACTCGGCGGAAGCAAGGTCACGCCGGGCTGAATGTTGCGCTGCGCAAGGATTGCGGACGGAAGGTGGGGCGCGTGACAGGGTTGCGTTGATGAACCGGAAGGGACAGGTCGTTGCAGCCGGCGACGAGCGCAGCGCTCGGCTTCTGATCGACGCCGTCACCGACTACGCCATCTACATGCTCGATCCCGAAGGGATTGTGGTGAGCTGGAATCCCGGAGCGCAGCGGTTCAAGGGCTATCAGGCCCACGAGATTCTTGGCCAACACTTCTCGCGCTTCTATACGGAGGAGGATCGCGCCTCCGGCCTCCCGGCTCGGGCGCTCAGGACTGCCGTCCTCGAGGGGAAATTCGAGCAGGAGGGCTGGCGCATCCGCAAGGACGGCACACGGTTCTGGGCGAGCGTCGTCATCGATCCGATCCGTGATCCTGCGGGCCACCTCATCGGGTTTGCCAAGATCACGCGCGACCTCACGGAGCGCAAGGCGACGATGGAGACGCTGCGGCGAAGTGAGGAACGGTTCCGCATGCTCGTGCAGGGCGTGACCGATTACGCGATCTACATGCTCAATCCGGAAGGCCGCATCACGAATTGGAACACCGGCGCGGAACGGATCAAGGGATACACCGAGAGCGAGATCGTCGGCGCGCATTTCTCACGCTTCTACACCGACGAAGAGCGCGAGGCGGGGCTCCCGCAGAAGTCGCTGGAGATCGCAGCGCGGGAGGGACGCTACGAGCGGGAGGGCTGGCGGGTCCGCAAGGACGGCGCGCGATTCTGGGCGGGCGTCGTCATCGATCCGATCCACGATCAGAACGGAACTCTGATCGGCTACGCCAAGGTCACTCGCGACCTCACGGAGCGGCGCGAGGCGCAGGAGGCCCTCGAGCAGACGCGGGCGGCTCTCTTCCATTCCCAGAAGATGGAGGCCATCGGTCAGCTCACCGGCGGCATCGCGCACGATTTCAACAACCTCCTGACCGTCATCGTGAACGGCCTCGATCTCCTCTCGCGCCACGCGCAGGACCCGAAGCAGATCAGGGTCATCGAGGGCATGCATCGGGCGGCCGAGCGGGGCAAGAACCTGAACCAGCAACTTCTCGCGTTCGCTCGAAAGCAGCCCCTGAGACCACAGGAGATCAACTCCAACGACGTGATCACCGGGTTCGAGGCGGTCCTGCGCCGCGCGTGCGGAGAATCGATCCAGTTCGAGATCGCGCTCGCTGCCCGCCTCAGGATGGTCCGGATCGATGTGCCGCAATTCGAGGCGGCGCTGCTGAATCTTGTCGTCAACGCCCGGGACGCCATGCCGGAGGGCGGCAAGCTCAGGATCGGCACCCAGAACGTGAAGCTCGATCCGGATCGCGCAGGTCGCCTGAACCTCCAGCCGGGGAGCTATGTTTCGATCTTGGTCACGGACAGCGGGACGGGGATGCCCGCGCACGTGCGGACACGCGCCTTCGAGCCGTTCTTCACGACCAAGGAGGTGGGCCAGGGCACGGGACTGGGGCTGAGCCAGGTTTACGGCTTCGTCGCGCAATCCGGCGGACATGTCGAAATCCAGAGCGAGGTCGGCAAGGGTACGAAGGTGCAGCTCCTGCTCCCGGCGCTTGGGGGCGACGAAACCCGCGACGAGGAGGAAGACGATGCCGTGCACGAGTTGCGCGATACGCTCGGAACCGTGCTGATCGTCGAGGACGAGCCGGATGTCCTGGCCATCGCCATCGATATATTCGAGAGCCTCGGCTACGATGTGCTTTCCGCGGCCAACGCAGTCTCCGCCCTTGAGTTGCTCCGCCGGGAGCCGAACATCAACGTCCTGTTCAGCGACATCGTCATGCCGGGAGGCATGAACGGCATCGAGCTCGCGCGCGAAGCCCGGCAGCTGCGTCCCGGACTGAAGCTGCTGCTCGCCTCGGGCTATCCGATGTCGGCCCTCGCAACGGAAGGGCTGCCCGAGGACGTCTCGTTCATTTCAAAGCCCTATCGCTGGACCGAACTCGACGAGAAGCTGCGCGCGTTGCGTGCCCATGGCCGGTAGCCGGCGATCGGCCGAATGCGGCACGCATCGCGCAGGGTTGCGCTTCCACCCCATTTACGCTTACCAAACCAGCCGGCTCTTCACTCGTCCGAGCGAGATCTTCTCGTAGGTCGCCAGAGAGTCGAGAAAGCAATCCATGCTGCAATGGTCGGCGAGGTGGATCGAATACCTACTGTCCAGCCGTTTCCGGGCGGGAGGCTCCGCCGGAGCGCGAAGTTTGCCGTGAAGCTCGGCGCTCAGGGCTCCGGGTCAACCCGCCGGACGCCCCCCAGCGCGGTTGACCGTGACCGAAAAAGCACCTATCTCACCGCCTCCGGCGCCTATCGTGATAACTTCCCCGCCAGACTTGGAAGCCGCCAGGCAGGCGCGGAGCGAGTTGGATGGTTACATTGGGGGATAGTTTAACGGTAGAACAGCGGACTCTGACTCCGTTAGTCTAGGTTCGAATCCTAGTCCCCCAGCCACTTGATTTAGCTACGCTTTTCCCCTTTTGCATGCGAACAGCTAGGCCCGGTCGGGGCCCGGTCGGGAGTTTTCGTTCGCGTTTCGAGCTTCTGGATCGCGCTTTCGGCCGATGCCGGGTCGCGGTTCAGGTAGTGGGCGTCGAGGATCGCGCGCACGTCCCGGAGCGCGTGGCCGGTGATGGTCGCGATCTCCGGCCTCGGTCGCGCCCGCGAGCGCGAGTCGCGTCACCGCCGAGCCGCGCAGGTCGTGGAACGTGACGCCGGTGATCCCGGCCGCTGCGCAGGCCTTGCGCCAGGACGAGCGGAAGCCGTCCGCCGTCCACGGCTTCCCCTCGCTGTTGACCAGGATGATGGGGCTCTTCGCTTGGCGTCGCGTCGAGCGCGGCCTTGAGCGGCGCCCCGACCGGGATCGACGACGCGAGCGCCGGTCTTGCCCTGGCGCAGCCGGATGCTCGCCGTCGTAGGCGGACCAGTGAGCCGCAGGAGGTCGCCTTGCCGCTGCCCCGTCCAGAGGGCCAGCACAGGGCGAGATGCAGGTGCGCGGCGCGCGCCGAGGAACGCGGCCTCGTCGTCGTCGGTCCAGACCTTTCGGCCCGCGGCCGCGATAGAGCCGCCCGCCGTGCTCGCAGGGGTTCGCGGCGATGAGGCCGCGGCGAAGCGCCCACGAGAGTACGCGGGCGAGCACCGTCCAGGCGTAGTCGGCTTGCCGGCGGGACTGAGCGCGAGCCGGTCGCGCCAGGCCATGAACTCGCCGCGCGTGCGCCGGTCGGTAAGGGCGCCGAGCGGGAAGTCGCCGAACTCGCGTCTCGATCGCCTTGATCTGCTGGACGTAGTCGGGGCGGGTGCGGGTCGAGCGACAGGAAGTCGTCGCTCGCTGTTGGAAGCCCGCAGGACGGAAAGAGCACGCCGGCCGGCGGCTGCGCTTCGAGCCGCGACCGCCCGTTGTAGGTGGCGATGAACTCCGGCGAACCCGGCTCTGCCGCCAGGCGCGGGCCGCCCTTCCAGGCGTACCAGTAGGTTTTCACGACCCGCCCGCGAGCCGCTTCGATTGGAGTTGATCCCCTTAAGCCGACGCGCATCGCGTTTTCCTCCACCGGTCCAATTCCGTTGCGGCTCCTGCACCGCGCGTCCTCGCGGTGACGGCGATGGCCTCAGGGGTGACCTCGACCCGCCGACGTTGAGGCCGGCGCTCTGACGGCCTTGAGGCCACGTTGATATGCGGCCTGCGTGAAGCTTGCGGCGGGCCATGGGGCTACCCTTTCAATGACGAACCTCGATGCCTTTCTCGATCAGCGCCGGATCGCCGCGCCGCCCGACTCGGATCCCTTGGGCGAAGCGGAGACCATCGAGCTGCTGCAGCTCGCTCGGCGACATCAACACGCCGAGTTCGCGGCGCACCGTTCCGGCGTGCTTTTCTGCATGGTCAGCGAGTACGTCGGTCACGAGGATTTCAGAGGAATCACACGGTCCGGCTTGATGGTCTTCGAGGACGATCTGAGCCTCCTCGCTATCCGCAGTGCCTGTGCTGCGCTCCCGGCTGCGACCGTTCTCGGTCCAATTGATGTAGTAGAGCTGCCGGCTCCTACGGAAGCCGAGGTGGGACCGGAGTTCCTGCGGGGCATGAGGTGACCTCGTTCTCGTCGACCAACCGGAGAACGGCCTCGCGTTTGATCATTGGCGAAGATATGCGCGAGCCGCCCACCGTTCCGGATCTGGTACATGCTGAGGTTCACAACCTCAGAACCGGCTTCGGCATCGAAAGCAGGGGAAGATCGGCAACCTGCTTGCGAGTGATCGACGCCAGTTCTATGGGTGCCGTCATTACTGGTTCCTCTACTCCAGATGGCACGGGCGGGTGACCCTGCCCCGAGTAACTAGACTTAACGAGCTGCTGCGCTCCGCCGGTGCGAGTAGCGCCGCGGTTTCAGGGCCCCGCCGGAGCGCTCCATCCGCTCTCGCACGCTGCGGATGACCTCGTAGTTCAGCAAGCTACCTTGCCGGTCCCTATACGTGGTCGAATGCTACAGCTTGAGGCGGGTGGGTAGCCGCAGGGTTAAGCGAACCTCGTCCTTCATGGCCTCTCCTTCGGCCAAAGTGGCGCTATATTGGTGTCGTTCACCGTTTGTTGTCAATAGACGTGACTCAGATTTGGTGTCACTATTCTCGCATGGCCAGACAAGACGACTACGTGCGGGTGACGCTCCGCCTTCCCCCGGAGCTACACGAGAAACTCTTTTGGGCAGCGGACGCCTCGGAGTTGTCCTTGAATAGCGAGGTTATCAATCGTCTTTCGGCGACGCTCGCAAAAGGAAAGAGTGTCGAAGCGCGCTCAGACCCGTCGCTCGATGCCATCAACAATCACGTAGAGGTGGCATGGGACTTTATCGAGGAGGCCGCGAAAACCCTGAACGAGGCCACAAAGCATCTCCACGCTTGGGAAACTGGGCTTCTTGCGAAGAAGAAGCGTAAGAAGAGGTGAGCCGAGAGCGGGCCCTCAATGTCGCGCGCTCCACTCGGGTCCGAGTTTCTTGTGACGGATGGGAGACCGGGCAAGCAGAGGCCGGTTTCGTGGCCCGGGATTAGTACGTGGCGTCCGTCGGGACATTCACGCCGCGCGAAACCAATAGCCCGCCGACGCGACGCCGGTTTTGATCGACCTTCAGCCAGCGGTTGGTGTCATCTTCATCGATCAGGTGAATCCGTCGACTCCGGGTGAGTTTTATTACCTGTGGGTGTCTCCATGAGTGGTGGCACTTGAGGAAAGTTGCGCGGGGGCGAGGTTGAGCCGATGCGGCTAAGAGAGAGCGCCGCTCGACCCGATCCATCCCTGCTTTAGCCGTTGCGGTAAATGTAGCTGTAGCCGTTGATAGCGGGCACGCCCCCCAGGTGAGCGTAGAGGACCTTCGAGCCCGCCGGGAAAAACCCCTTGCGGACAAGATCGATCAGGCCCTGCATCGATTTGCCCTCTAGACAGGGTCGGTCATCATGCCTTCGAGTCTCGCCGCCAGCCTGATCGCTTCGTTGGTTTCGGCCGAGGGCACGCCGTAGACCGGATAGGCGTAATCCTCGTTCAGCACGACGTCCTCGTCCTCGATCCCACGGCCGAGCCCGACGAGATCGGCGGTCTTGCGCGCGATGTCCAGCACCTGCGCCCGCGTCTTCTCGGGCGTGAACGACGCTCGATGCCGATGACGTTGCGCTGGCGGCCGTCCTTGGCGAAGCCCACGACCATGCCGGCCTGAGTGGAGCCGGTGACTGTGCAGACGATCACGTAATCGAAGCGGAAGCCGAGCGCGGCCTCCTGCTGGCGCACCTCCTCGGCGAAGCCGACATATCCCAACCCCCCGAGCGGGTGCACCGAAGCGCCGGCCGGGATCGCATAGGGCTTGCCACCCTTCGCCTTGACGTCGGCGATGGCGCGCTCCCAGCTCTCGCGGATGCCGATGTCGAACCCTTCGTTGACCAGCTCGATCTCGGCGCCCATCACGCGGCTCAGGAGGATGTTGCCAACGCGATCATAGACGGCATCCTCGAACGGCACCCAGCTTTCCTGAACCAGCCGACACTTCATGCCGAGCTTGGCAGCGGTTGCCGCCACTTGCCTGGTATGGTTGGACTGGACGCCGCCGATCGTGACCAGCGTGTCGGCGCCGGCCGCGATGGCGTCGGGCACGATGTATTCGAGCTTCCTGATCTTGTTGCCGCCGAACGCCAGGCCCGAATTGCAGTCGTCGCGCTTGGCAAAGATGTCGACCGCACCGCCGAGATGTGCGGAGAGGCGTTGCAGCTTCTCGATTGGCGTCGGGCCGAAGGTCAGCGGATAGCGGGCGAATTTTTCAAGCATGGCCTGGGGCTCCAGTAGCGGATTTCACTGTCATCAACCTACAGCAAGCGAGGTGCTTCCGAACTCGCCCGCTACGAGACGCATGTCCGACGGGCGCCCCTACTGCGCCGCCAATCGCTTGCTGCTCGCACGCTGCATAAGCGCATAAGAATTCGAAACGAGAGGACACCGCTCCCCATCTTGCTCCTGCCCATCGCGCTTTTTCTCATGCGTCGCCCATCGAAGGACATGTCAACAACGCTCGTCATAGTCCTCCGCGCTTGCGAGCCTCTGCTTACTGTCGTCGCGCGGTCCTCCCAGCAGCGCCGAGGGCAAGCTCAGACGTATTGTCGTGGTGTTCTGTCGCAGATCGCTGCGCACGGAACGTCGGAGCCCCGGGTGCATGCTGCACGCCGAATTACCCATCGGGCTGACCTTGGAGTAACATCAGACCACATGAGAAATGACGAGGGCTGCCGTGGACATTGCAGCCTGGCTGAGGAACCTGGGCCTCGAGCAATACGAGCGGGCCTTCCGCGATAACGCCATCGACGGCGAGGTGCTGCCGAAGCTCACGGCCGAGGATCTCAAGGAGCTTGGGGTCGTAGCGGTCGGCCACCGCCGCAAACTGCTCGACGGGATCGCGGCTCTGCGGGCCCAGGCGACGTGCCGGAGCCCGCGGCGGCGCCCGCCCCGAGCGGGATCGCGGCCGGTGCCGAGCGGCGGCAAGTCACCGTTCTGTTCGCCGATCTCGCCGATTACACGCGCTTGAGCCGCGAAATCGGCGCCGAGGACATCCATGCCGTCCTCGAGCGCTTCTTCAGCCACCGTGGACGCCATCGTCGCGGAGCATGGCGGCCATGTCGACAAGCATATCGGCGACAGTGTCATGGCGGTTTTCGGAGCCCCTGTCGCTCACGGCAACGACGCCGAGCGCGCGGTGCGCGCCGCCCTCGCCATCCGCGACGCGATGCCGAAGCTCTCGGCGCACGTCGGCTCGTGCGATCTCGCGTCCACATCGGCGTCGCCTGCGGCCAGGTCGTGGCCAGCGATACCGGAAGCGCGAGCCACCGCGAATATACCGTGACGGGCGACAGCGTGAACCTGGCCTCGCGGCTGACCGATGCCGCCAGCAGCAGGCGAGATCCTCGTCTCCGAGATGGTCCATGCCGAGCTTTCCGGCAGGCTGGAAGCGCGAAGCCGTCGGCGCGGTCCGCATCAAAGGGTTCGACAGGCCGGTGCGCGCCTGGCGTCTCGTCGCGATGAGCGGCGCACCCGCCGGACCGCCGCCCTTCGTCGGCCGCCAGGGCCGAAGTTCGCCAATTCCAGGCGGCGCTGCAGGCGTGCCGCGAAGCCGGAACCGGGCAGACGGTGCATGTGCGCGGCGAGGCGGGCATCGGCAAGACACGGCTGATCGAGGAATTCCAGCGCGCTTGCGCGCGGCGGCCGGCTTTGCCTGCCACACCGGGCTGGTGCTCGACTTCGGCACCGGCGCCGGCCGCGATGCGATCCGGACCCTTGGTGCGCAGCATTCTCGGCCTCGAGCTCACGAGCGATGCGGAGGCGGCGCGGGCAGCGGCGGAGGCGGCGCTCGGCAGACGGTCTCGTGCCGGCCGATGACGCCGTCTTCCTCAACGACCTGCTCGACCTGCCGCAGCCGAAGGACCTGCGCAGCCCTCTACGACGCGATGGACAACGCGACGCGCAACCGGGGCAAGCGACGCACGGTCGCCCGGCTGGTCGAGCGGGCGAGCCGGCGTGCAGCCGCGCCTCCTGGTCGATCGAGGACCTCCACTGGGCCGACCCGCTCCAGCTCGCCCATCTCGCCAGAGCTGACGGCGGCGGTGGCGGAGTGCCCTGCGCTGCTGGTCATGACCTCGCGGATCGAGGGCGACCCGCTGGATCGGGAATGGCGAGGCGACACGGCCGGCGCACCGCTGATCACCATCGACCTCGGCCCGCTGCGGCGAGAGGAGGCGCTGACGCTGGCGGAGCGCGTTCTCCGCCAGCGCAGATCGGTTTGCGAGCGGTGCGTCGATCGGGCCGCCGGCAACCCGCTGTTCCTCGAGCAGCTTTTGCGGCACGCGGAAGAGAGCGCCGAAGCCGGCATTCCGGGCTCGGTGCAGAACCTCGTGCAGGCGCGGTTGGACCGGCTCGACCCGGCCGACAAGGCCGCCCTGCAGGCCGCCTCGGTGCTCGGCCAGAGCTTCGACCGAGACGTCCTGAGGCACCTTCTCGATCGGCCGGATTACGCCCCCGAGCGCCTCGTCGCGCACTTTCTTGTGCGGCCTCAGGGCGAGGTGTTCCTGTTCGCGCCATGCCCTGATCCGGGACGCGGTCTATGACACCTTGCTCAAGAGCCGCCGACGCGAGCTGCACCGCCGGGCGGCGACGTGGTTCGCCGGCGCGATCCGGTACTCTGCGCCGAACATCTCGACCGGGCCGAGGACCCCGGTGCCCCGCGCGCCTATCTTGCGGCAGCCCAGGCGCAGGCCGGCGAGTACCGCTACGAGCTGGCGCGGCGCCTGGTCGAGCGCGGCTTGGCGCTCGCCGACGACGCGCGCCGACCGCTTCGCTCTGGCCTGCTTTCAGGCCGACATCCTGCACGATCTTGGTGACAGATGCAGCGCGCGGTAACGGCCTATCGGAGGGCGCTGGATGTGGCCGACGACCGGGGCTGAGCGGTGCCGGGCCTGGATCGGGCTTGCGGCGGTGAAGCGGGTTGCCGACGACCTTGAGGGGGCCTTCGCCGACCTCGAGCGGGCCGAGGCGGAGGCAATCGCGCTCGGGTTGGTTCCTGAGCTGGCGCGCATCCATGATCTGCGCGGAAACCTGTTCTTCCCACGGGGCGACATCGACGGATGCGTGCGCGAGCACGAACGCAGCTGGGAGTTGGCCCGGCAGGCCGGGTCGGCCGAGCTCGAGGCCACAGCGCTCGGCGGCCTCGGCGATGCGGAGTATGCGCGCGGGCGCATGGCGAGCGCCCACAAGCACTTCATGCGGTGCGTGGAACTGTGCCGCGCGCACGGCCTCGGACGGATCGAAGTCGCCAACCTCAGCATGGTCCCGGCCACCAGGACCTATCTGAACGAGTTGCGGCCTGCGCTCGAGGACTGCCGCGCAGCCGCCGCGGCAGCGGCGCGGGTCGGCCACCACCGCGCCGAGATGATCGCCCACAGCGCCGCCTGCAACGTGTTGCGCCTGCTGGGCGACATGGCGAGCGCGCGGGAGCATATCGAACGGAGAGTGTGGCTCATTCAAGGGCTCGGTGCGCGAAGGTTCGAGGCGGTGCGCCTGAGAGACGCGGCGGCGCTTCTCGAGGCGGAGGGCCGCTCACGCGAGGCGGTTGAGCTGCTGCAGCGAGGAGTGGCGATCAGTCGGGAGACCGGCATCCGGTTCGTGGGGCCGTGGCTCTTGGGGCAGCTCGCGGCCACCACGACGGACCCCGACGAGTGCCAACGAGCCCTGGATGAGGGTGAGAGTCTCCTGCGTGCCGGCGCAGTGAGCCACAACCACCTCTGGTTCTACCACTTTGCCATCGAGGCGGCCTTGCGCACTCGGGCCTGGGACAGCGTGGAACGTTACGCAAAGCTGCTCGAGGACTTTACCCGGGCCGAGCCGTTGCCCTTTTCGGACTTTTTCATCGCCCGCGGTCGGGCCCTCGCCGCCTTTGGGCGCGGCCGGCGTGACGCAGCGTTGATGGCCGAACTTGAGCGCCTGCGGAGCGAAGCCGACCGCGTCGGCCTCAGGATCGCGCTGCCCGCATTGGAAGCGGCTCTTGCGAGTGCCACCCTCGCCGGATAGGGCCGAACTGTCGCTCGATTGTGCGGACCAGGAGGCGACCCGTCGACATGTGTCTGGTGTGAAAGTCAGGATTTGACTGTCAGACAGTGTCGGATTGAGACGCATTTGACGTGACGAGCACGGCGCGCGCGGCATTTCATCGTTGATCTGGTTGGAATGAACTCGCTCTGACGGTCGTTGGCGCATCCCAGGGTGTGTCAGAATTTCCGTGTGGGGCCGGTTTCATTCAACCAGCCTGAAGCGGCCTTCGAAGAGAACACGTCCTCAACCCCGCGCGTCTTGAGCTCGTTCATAACCCGCAGCCAGAATTTGGCGCCTTCGCTCTGCTCGATCCACAGGCCGAGGATCTCCTTGGTGCCGTCCGGCCGCACGCCCAGAGCCAGGTAGACCGCCTTGTTGCGCACGGTGCCCTCATCGCGCACTTTCAGCCGAATGGCATCGAAGAAGACCAGCGGATAGAGCGCCTCCAGAGGCCGGTTCTGCCACTCTGCAATCTCCTCCAGCACGGCATCAGTGACCGCGCTGACCAGATCCGGTGAAACTTCGATCCCATACAGATCGCGCAGATGGCCCTGGATCTCCCGCACACTCATGCCGCGGGCGTACATGGACACGATCTTCTCATCAAAGCCGGGGAAACGCCGCTGGTACTTGGCGATCAGCTGTGGATCGAAGGTCGCCAGGCGGTCGCGCGGGACCGCCAGATCGATTTTGCCGGTGTCAGTCAGCACGGTTTTGCGGCTATAGCCGTTCGAGTGTTGCCGGTCTCGCTCTCCTGGTTGAGATGATGGTCCATCTCGGCGTTCAAGGCTCGCTCGGCCAAAGCCTTCTTCAGCTCGTCGAGCAGCCCATCCTTGACAAAGGCCGATTGGGCGTCAGCGCCCGCCAACAGCTGATCGAGCCAGTGATCCGGAATGCGGGATTGTTTGCGGCGTGCCATGCGATGTCTCCCTCATCATCATCGTAATGGCCCTACACGAAATCCCTGACAGTCCCCGCATCCCACCCTGCGGCAGGCAGCGGTTCTTTATCAACGTACTCCCTGCGTGTGCGAGGCGGGAGCTAACCCACTGCAATTGGCGACTGCCCATCCTCGCTGTTGGAGCCGCGCGCCGCAGCCTGCTTCTGGCAATGTCCGCAATCGGGCATCGGCATCATGGCTTTGTTGCACTTGCTCACAGCCGTTATTGGTACTCCCCTTCCGTACAAGGGATCGCTTGCTGCTCGCACGCTGCATAAGCGCATAAGAATTCGAAACGAGAGGACACCGGCCGCGGCATTGGATGCCACCGCGAAGACAACGGCAGCGAAATCAAAAACGCCGATGTCACGCTCAGCTCGGATCGCAGGCCGGAGCCTGCGGTTGGTTCGTCGCATGGGAACAGGCTAAGTCGATGAAAGGACGTGAGTATCGAGCCGTTCCGGCCGTTCGGGCCCGCCGGGCTGACGCTTGGGGCGGGGTCGGCTGGCTGGTCCGCAAGTACGGCCTGAGCTGCGACAATGTCATTTCGTTCGAAGTCGTTCCGGCGCGGGCGCCGCTCTGCAGGTCCGAACAGTTCCTCGAGCGCGGCGTCGACCGCCGCTTCGGGCGTTACCGGACTCGCATCCGTTCGGCTAGATCCTCCGGACTCTCGGCTCCCTCCGCGTTCTCCGCTTGCAGCTCCCCGAGATGCAGGTCCGGATTGTCCAGGATCACGCTGCGGACGAACGCCAGGGACTCGCCATCGCTGGGCTGTACTGAAGCAGGTCGTGCTGTTCCAGATCCCTCACCACGTTCTGCATCGCTCTCCGACGCTGCAACTCGGGCAGTTCCAGCAGCAGTTCCAGCATCCTCTTGGCGACTGCCGACGTCGGTTCCAGATCCTCGTCTTCCGGTCGTGCCATCGAGCTTACTCCGCAACTCGTCCCAGGACGTTAACACGGGCGGGGCGCCTGTGGCAGGCACCCGAAGGGCGGAGGTTCCGGCGCGGGCGCCTGCTCTGCAGGTCCGAACAGTTCCTCGAGCGCGGCGTCGACCGCCGCTTCGGGCGTTACCGGACTCGCATCCGTTCGGCTAGATCCTCCGAGACTCTCGGCAACAGCACCTGCTATGCAACTTGTCGCAACTGCGCGCTCTGGAGAACCCGGATGCGGTTCCGTCCCAGCTCCACAGAACCCTGGCGCCGCCACGTCTGGAGTTGACGGTTCACGCTCTCCCGGCCGGCACCGACGTACTCCGCCAGCTCCTCCTGCGAGACGTCCAACTCTGCCCCGTAATCCTCGCTCAACGCGAGAAGCCGCTGGGCCAGGCGGGCCGGCAGCGGCATCAGCGCGGATTCCTCCATCCGGGTGCTCATCCAGCGAATGCGCTCGCAGAGGAGTTCGATGATCCGGATCGCCACCTTCGGCCGGCGCTCCAACAGGGCGAGAAAGTCGCGGCGATAGACCATGAGGAGTTCGGTTGGCTCGCTGGCAATCGCGTCCGCGGTCCGCGAGCGGCCGTCGAGCAGGGCGACCTCGCCGAACACGTCGCCTGGCCCGAGCAGATTGAGCGTGAGGCGCCGGCCGGCCTGGGTGCCGGTGGCGATCCGGATGCGCCCGCGGCGCACGGCGTAGAGGGCGTCGCCCTCGTCGCCCTTGACGAAGAGGGTCTCCTCCGTGTTCAGCGTGCGCGGCACGCACAGCGCTGCAACAGCCTCGAGCGCCTCCGGTTCGAGCCTGGCGAAGAAGGGATTGGCCTTCAGCAGAGAGGCGCAGTTGCGGTGTGCGGTCATGGCGAGGGCCTATGGCTGAGCTGACACTGCATTTGAACGTGACTGTGAGCGGTTGAGGACGGCTCGGCGCCTCCGCCCGGAGCGAGGCGGTCGACCCGCTCAGACTAAAGCACAAATCCGCTCGAGCGCCGCTACAGTTTCATCTATCGTCCCGAACCCCTCGAGCAGTCTCATCAGACGCGGCGAACCTTTCGCGATGATGTCGTCGCGAGCCCGTCTATTGCGCTGTTTGTTACGCGAGAGCTGTCTTGGTCCGAGCACTCGCGCTGCCGTGCCTCTTCGATGCGTGCTAAGACGGATACACGAGCTCCGCCGTGCTTCGCTGATCCGACAGAGATCGAAATCCGCTCGGATGACGCGATCCTGCTGACGATGAAGACGCAGCACACGCTCGCCGCGCTCGAGCGACTGCGCGCGGCGGGTGTGAGAGAGCAGCCGATCTTCTGTGTGCAGAACGGCGTCGCCAACGAGCGCTTTGTGCTCCGCCGCTTCCCGGAAGTGCACGGCGTGACGGTGATGATGCCGGCCAGCTTTGTGATCCCCGGCGAGGTCAACGTCTTTTCCACGCCCCGCTACGGCGTCTTCGACATCGGGCGTTATCCTGCGGGGAGCAACAAGTACGACGAGGACCTCGCGCGAGCCCTCGAGCGGGCAACATCGCCGCCTTCGTCGCTCCCGACGTGATGCAGAGCAAGCATGGCAAGCTGTTGCTGAACCTCGGCAACATCATCGAAGCCGCCCTCGGGCCGGACGCCGAGGACCAGCGCTTTTACCCGTTGCTGCGGGCCGAGGCTGAAGCTGCCTTCACGGCTGCCAGTATTGCCTGGCGGAATGTCGGCACCTCTGATCCCCGCCGGGAGCCGTTGATGCGGTACCAGCCCGTCGCCGGGATCGGCCGGTCCGGCGGGTCGTCCACCCAGAGCCTGGCTCGTGGGGCTGGGTCGATCGAGACGGACTACCTCAATGGCGAGGTCGTGCTGCTCGGGCGGCTCTATGGCGTGCCGGTGCCCGCCAACGCTTTCTTCGTCGAGCTGAGCGCTCGCATGATCCGGGACAAGCTCAGGCCCGGCGCTTTCACTCCCGCGCAGCTTGAGGCGGGATTGACCGCTGCCGGTGGCGTCTTCAGGACCTGAGGGGGGCTGCGCCGTTCGAGTAGCCACTGCCGGCGATGGAGCTCATTCGGTATCGAGGGTTCCATAGGCGCGACCAACGCCTGTGAAACCAAAAACGCCGATGCCACGCTCAGCTCGGATCGCAGGCCGGAGCCTGCGGTTGGTTTCGTCGCATGGGAACAGGGTGAGTCGAAGAACGGAACGAAGTTGAAGGTCCGTGAGGGATTCGCTCTTGCGACGGAACCGGCAGGTTTGCGGTGTCGGATAGATCGCCTCTTGTTCCTGCTTTAAGCCGAGCGCCTGCAGTTCCGCGATCGTCTGCGCCGCGCTCGTGTGTGTGATCCAGCGCCCGCCCTTGTCGAGCCACAGCGCGCGGTACTTGGTCCAGTCGTCGATCAGGATATCGCCCGGCTGCGCGTAGAGGCACTTCTCCGCGCTTCGGCAGGTGATCACCCTGACATGGTCGCCAAGGTGCCTGGAAACCCACGCCAGCTTGTTGGCGGGCGCCTCCTCGACCGACTCGCGCGGCACACCTGTGAGCACAATCGGCTTGTACGGCGCGACGTAGCTCCAGAGCTCCTCGAGATCCGCCATCGGCGGAATATCGGAGTAGAAGCTCGGGACCGCCCGCACCGCATTCCAGTCGACGTTGTCGGCGATCTTGCACGCGCGCAACCCGAAGATCCGCTCGGGTGCTGGTCGAAGTCCGCGAGGATCTCCGTCCATATCAACGAATAGCTGCACTCACTCCTCCTCCTCTTCCTCTACGACCTCGGCCTCCGACTCCTCCTGAGTGGTGCTGGTCATGTACAAACTCGCTCTTCGCCTTTGGTCAGGCCGGGCCGGCGCTCTGCGCCCGCGCGATTGCCTCGCCCCTAGGAGAATGTGTCCGTACTTCGGCTCGAACCGAATCTCGCCGATGCTGCTCGGACAAAACTTGCCCGGACTGTCTCATCCGCTGTGGATCGTCGAAATCCGGCGGGCCGCGTGCGTGGGAACGACAAGGATGCACTCGGGATCCTGCAGCAACTTGTCTCGGCCGCTGGCTCCATTCAACAAATTGCACGGGGGACATTCCGATACCAACCTAGGCAAATAGCTCAGTGGAGTCAATGGTCAAGCTTTCGGCCCACGGCCCTGAACTCGGGTTAACGAGGGTTTCCGGGTTGCGCAAGTTTGATTTGGTTGGCGGCGGTGATTTGAAGACCGCTGCCATGTCTGAGACGTCTGAGAAGCCGCGGCTGCGGCTCTTGCTGGACCATTCTGCGCGGATCGAGGACGCCCGCGAGCCGTGGCGGGTGGCGCACCCGCTGCCGGAGGTTCTGCGGCTCGTGGTGTGCGGGACGATCGCCGCCGGCGACGACTTCGAGGACATCGCCGACTGGGGCGCGGACAACCTGGCCTTCCTGCGCCGCGTCCTGCCCTATCATCATGGAGTGCCGGGCGCCCGTTGGCTGCGCCTGCTGATGAACCGCATCGATCCCGCGCTGTTTGCCGCCTGCTTCCAGTCCTGGGCGGCGGCGCTGCGACCGCACGCGCCGGACTTGGTGGCGATCGACGGCAAGACCTCGCGCGGCAGCCACAATCGCGGCCGAGGGCGAGCAGGTGGCGCTATCAGCATTCTATCAGCATCTTGAACGCAAGGAGACCAGTTGTAACAGCGAGAGCCGCCGCAAGAACGAATAAGTTATGCGGGGTCTTCCCGAGAAGTGGATCAACACCGGGCCGCGGCGTCATGCCATCGCGAAGACAGGTGGGTATTGAAACCAAAACGCCGGCGCCGCGCTCGCCCCCAGTCGACTGAGGCATTCCCGGTCGGGTCCATTCTCATTGACTAAGGAGGTCCATGGTGCCTGGAGGGTGTGCTCGTGCTGGCAGACGATCCAGTTACCGCCGCCAATTGCTGCTTCAGTGCCCGGACCTCCTCAAACCGCTTCGTCACGTCTCGCATGACGGCAGCAACGCCCGCTATCCGGCCTTGCTCGTCTTGCAAGGGGATGACCGTGAACTCCAGGGAGATCCGCTGCCCGCCCTTGCGGATGCCTGGTACCGCGAGGAGGTCGCCCTCGCCGTAGTGGCTCTGGCCCGTCTCCATCACCTGCCGGAAGCCCTCCCAGTGGCGCGCACGCAGACGCTCGGGAATGATGAGGTCAAGGGACTGGCCCAGTGCTTCCTCGGCAGGATGGCCGAAGATCCGTTCGGCGCCGGCGTTCCACACGCGGATCATCCCCTCGCGATCGGTGGCGACAATGGCGTCCGCGGCCGCGGCGACGATCGCGTCGGCTACCATGCGCATCATGTCCATGCGCGGCTCCTTTCGTCCCCTCACCTGAAGGAGCATCGATGAAGAAGCCTTGGACCTCGGTCAAGCGAACTCGGTCCCTACCAGAGGATCCAAATCCCTTATCTTTGAATGATGACCACGCACCGCTCCGGCACCAGGAACCTTTTGGTCCTCAGTCAATGCCTTTGAGCCGAGCAGCCTGAGGGCGGCGATGGTCGGTATCGGGGTGAAGCACCGTCTTGATAGATGCACTCCTCCGCAGGAGTATGATCGCAGGAAGGGCGAGTGCAGTGGCGGGAGGGATCAATGAGAAAACCCGTATGTGTCGTGGTCGGCGTTGGGGAAGGCAACGGCGCGGCACTGGCGCGGGAGTTCGCCGGAGCCGGAATGGCCGTGGCCCTGCTCGCACGCCGCACCGAGGTCAGCCGCAATCTTGCGCAGGAGCTGCCCGACGCGCGGGCTTACGCCTGCGACGCTTCCGATCCATCGTCGGTGGCCAATGCTTTCGCCGCAATCCGCGCCGAGATGGGGGACCCGGCGACACTCGTCTACAATGCCGGGTCAGGCGTCTGGGGCGATGTCGAGAGCATCAGCTTCGATGACTTCGAATCCGCGTGGCGTGTCAACGCTTACGGTGCCCTGGCGGCGAGCCGGGAGGTGATCCCGGCCATGAAGGCGGCGGGGTCGGGCAGCATCATCTTCATCGGTGCGACCGCGTCGCGCCGAGGCGGGCCGAAGACCGCGGCCTTCGCCCCGGCCAAAGCGGCCCAACGGAGCCTTGCGGAATCCATGGCCCGCACTCTCTGGCCGCAGCGGATTCATGTGGCTTTGATCGTGATCGATGCCGTCGTTGACCTGCCCCGAACGCGCCGGACCATGCCGGACAAACCGGACAGCTTTTTCCTGAAGCCCGATGAGATGGCCGCGACGGCGGTGTGGCTGGCGCAACAGCCGCGCTCGGCATGGACGTTCGAGGTCGACGTCAGACCCTTCGGCGAGAAGTGGTAATCGTTACGATCTTCCCAATCAAACGATGCGCCGCTTCAGAGAAACAGAAGTCTGCGGTCCCTGACTCCTGGACCTGTCTGATGTCCTCTCATGCGGCTTTTGCGGACCGGATCAGATGCCTGGATGCGGCGGCCATTCCGTCGCGTCGGTCTCGGTCATGGGAGCCACCTTTCGCAAGTGATCATTTTGTCCCGATCGCGATCGATGATCCACGGTATCATAGCCACGAGTACGTTCCGGCTGGTGGCGTGGTGCTGAGCCTCGGGCGTCCGAAAACTTCGCGATCCGCAGGAGGAGCAAAATGCAGCCTCGCATTACCATGCTGACCATCGGCGTGGATGATCTCGAGAGGTCAGTGCGCTTTTATCGCGACGGGCTGGGCTTTCCGACGCAAGGCATCACTGGAGAACAGTTCGAGCACGGCGCCGTGGCCTTCTTTGACCTCAAGGCGGGCCTCAAGCTCGCCGTCTGGCCCCGCGACAGCCTGGCCCATGACACCGGTCTCTCGAAATCCGATCCCAGCCCGACAGAGTTCTCCATCGGGCACAACGTATCTAGCGAAGGTGAGGTCGATGAGGTGATGCAGAGAGCTGAACAGGCCGGTGCCCGGATCGTCAAGCCGGCGCGCAAGACCTTCTGGGGCGGCTATGCAGGATACTTCCAGGATCCAGACCAGCACCTGTGGGAGATCGCCTTCAATCCTCACCTCATCCCGGATGCTTGAGCTGTGAGTGCGGCCCTGGCGCCTCGATAAGCGGCTTGTATGGCGAAGGGACGGGCACCGCCGCACATCTGGTGGTGGTGCGGCGAGGCTTGGATGCTCTCGTTGCCTGCAGCGCCGGCTGTCGTAACTGCTCGACGGCCATGACCCCTTGGGTGTCTCCCTGAGGGTGATTGAGTGAGGCTCGTGCCACCAGAATACGAGTTCGCTATCATCGCCCCATCAATGAGACAGCTTGGAGGAAACGATGGGCCGCAACCGGCTCCTCATTCTCGCTGCGTTTGCTGCTGGAGGCTTTGCCATTGCACATGGCACCTCTGCCGCCACATTGCCGCCGGTCAAACTCACGGCTTCCTGCGCCGATTTGAAGACCATCGACTTTTCACGAACGCATTTTCCGCCCATGCGGCTCGACTCCGCTGAGATGGTGACTCAGGGCGACAAGCAGTTCTGTGCCGTCAAGGGCTACGTCGCATCGCAGGTCAACTTCGAGGTCCGGATGCCGCTGGAAGGCTGGACCCAGCGCTACCTCCAGCTCGGCTGCGGCGGCTACTGTGGAGGCGTGTCTCTGATCAGCCCAAGCGTCAATCGCCAGACCGCCGGCTGCTTGCCGGTTGAGAGTGGCGAAATGGTCGTAGCCGCGACAGATGCCGGCCATCGCCGATCCAGCACGTTCTTTGCAGATGGCGTCTGGGCGGTTGAGAACCCTGGTGCGGTCGTCGACTTCGCCTATGCAGCGACCCACAAGACGGCCCAGGCCGCGAAGGCTCTGATCACCGCCTTCTACGGACAGGCGCCGCGGTACTCGTATTTCACCGGGTGCTCCGATGGCGGCCGCCAGGGTCTGCAAGCCGCGCAACGGTTCCCGGACGACTTTGACGGGATCCTTGCCGGCTCAACCACCCTCGACGTGGTGGCGACCAACACGGTCTGGCACGGCTGGAATGCGCGGGTTAACGCGAGGCCCGACGGGGCTCCAATCCTCACTGCCGAGAAAATCCCCGCGCTTGCCAAGGCCGTGGTCAGCGCTTGTGCCGGCCCCGACGGCCTGATCGCCGATCCCCGGGTCTGCTCCTTCAACGTCGACACGCTCGTCTGCCCTCCGGGCCGGATCGACGCCTCCTGCTTGACGAAAGAGCAAGCCGAAGTTGCCCGGCGGCTCTGGCAGGGACCACTGGACGAACACGGAAACCGCCTCTTCCCCGGCGGCTTTCCCTATGGATCCGAACTCGCCTGGTTGGGTGCCATGGTCCCGGAGAAGCCTGGGGCCGCGGTCACCGTCGGGACTGCCAGCGATGCGCAGTGGTCGTGGGACTTTCCAAGCTTCATGAGCACACTCGGCAAGACCACGGGCGTTACTCACCAGAACATGACCTTCACGAAGGCCAGCTTCGAGTCGCTCATGCAATTGCAAGGGCTCTATGATCCCACGAACCCGGATCTGAAGAAGTTCGCAGCTCGGGGCGGCAAGCTTGTGATGTGGCACGGCTGGGCCGACTCGGGTTCGAGCCCGCTCGGCAGCCTGAACTACGTCCATGCCGTCCGCGGGCACATGGCCGAGCAAAGTGCGAACGGATTCTTGTCGCTCTACCTCGTCCCCGGGGTCTACCATTGCAGCAGCGGACCAACGCCCGTGAAGGCTGACTACATGTCCCAGCTCATCGCATGGGTCGAGGACGGCAAGGCTCCGGGCGCCGTTACCGTGAGCTTTGAGGCTGGGCCGAACGATGCGACCGTAACAAGGACTCTGATGGTTGCGCCACATGGCCCGAGCAAGCCGAATGACAAGACGGAATGGCTTGGACTGGCAAACTACGAGCCGAGCAAGCAGACCTGGTGTCGGTGGGATGGTCCAAATCTGATCTGCGATCAGAGCGCACCCCGCTAACGCTACGCAGCGGCGCCGACCGTCAGCCCGCGGTCGGCCGCGACGTCGCAAAGCTGGAATGGACAGATGATCCTCGCGGCCGCGACGACACTCTGCCGGACAATCTCCAGCGCCTGCCCTGGATCGAGAAGCCGGTGAGATTCGAGCAGCTCCTCGGCGCGCTGGACCAGGCCGCAAACGAAAAGACCCACGAGCAGAGGGTATCGCGCAACCTCGATCGCGCGATGGGGCTGTACGATATCACCCGGCACGGCTCCGATGCCATGGTCTACGGCGGGCACGATGCCCGCGAATGCGGTCTGAACGAGGCTGGCAATGCGCTCTACCTCATGAACTATCCCGAGCGCGCTCTTGCCTCAATTCGTGCCGGGCTCGAGCATGCACTGACGATCGATGGGGCCGGCCGCCACTAAGAAGCGGACCAAAATCGTTCCGAGCCCACGAGCCAACTTTAATCCGCTGATGCAACCTGGGACTTGGTGCAGCGGCCCGGTGTCGAAGCTTCCGTGCGCGGGTCGCAGTGTGTGGATAGGAACTGCGCCCAGTCTGATCGGCTCCCCCAAAAGGCGTTGCGATCGACAGCCGTGGAAACGCCGGCCACGCGTCCGGAGGCGGTGTACTGCCAAAGGAGCCAAGGCCTGTCCGCGTATCGAACTTCAGGCTCAGCCGCCACGCTCCTTGCCCAAAGCGGATACTCGAGGAGTTCGCCTTCCAGGATATCTTTGTAAAAGCCCGGATCGGTGTACAGGATCGGCCGTTTGCCGGTGTGCTCTCTCATGCCTTTAAGCATGATCTTGATCATGCTTAAAGCCTGTCGTCTCGGCAGCTTATAGGGGCACGTGGGAGAACTGCTGTTCCATTCCAAGTCGAGCACGGGCGGCAACGCATCAGCCTCGGCGGGTACATGCCGCTTGAACCATTCGACTTGCTCCCGTGCGTCCCGACACCAGAATACGAAGTGATAGGCTCCTCGCGGCACTCCAGCAGCGCGAGCTTCTTTCCAGTTCTCGACGAAGAGCTCGTCGACGTGATCCCCTCCCTCGGTTGCCTTGATGTAAGCGAAGTTCGTGCCGGCTGCTTTGACCGATGCCCAGTCGATCTTTCCTTGCCACTTTGACACATCAATGCCGTGAACAGGCTGGGTCAGAGCACGGGCTACGCGAGGGTGTGGCCTCGCATGATCTGCGCCGGACAAGTAGGTCTGCCCCGGAGCGCACGATGCTAGGATCAGCGCGGTCGTCAGGACGCAAGCGAGCGGATGCTTCAGGAGGTGGTCTAACTGCATCTATCCAGTCCCGAGACGACACCATGGCCGCCCCTGCGTATCACTATGACCGGTTTGATTACGTTGCTTCCAAGCCACATCTGATAGAAAAAAACCCTGCTGAGCCGCCAACCACAAGAAAAACAGCATGTGACAGCTCGCGAGGGCGAGAGCAGAAGGGCCAGCCTGGAGAACCACATCGGAAACGTTCCTTTCGCTGAAGGGTGACAGCAACTTGACGGAAACACCCACGGGGTCATGAACTCACCCTGAGTCGATGGACTCACCCTGTCCCCATGGGACCGGATCGGCTGGATCTCTCTTGCGGGCCCGGAGGATGCGGACACCTCACCGTTCTTCGAGGCGTTCCGCGCGGAGTTGCGCGATCTCGGTTATGGCGAAGGCCGCAGTTTGAGCATCGGGGCGCGCTGGGCGCGCCGCGACCCGGTCCGCGGAGGCGATCTCGCCCGGGATCTCGTGCGGCTCGGGTTGGCTGCGATTGTCACGCAGGGAGCGGCCATCCGCGTCGTGCAGCCGGTGGCCGGCTCGGTCCCGGTCATCTTCGCGCGTGAGGGGACTGGTCATTCTTCCCTCCGCTCAAAGACTGGGAAGTGTTATCTCCTCAACTTGGATCCGCAATGGGGGCCGCCCCTTCGAAGCCGAACATGCCGTTGCCTAAGCCTCGTCGCTATCTCGGATCGGCTCGGCGATTTATAACGAAAAGAGGACAAGGCGGGAATTCTGGTGTCGGTTTCGGGGGGCCTTGTTCGTCCTATGCTCGAGGAGGCTGATCCGGGCCTTCGATTTTGGAGGCGAGACTGATGCGCGTGATGGTCCTGGTAAAGGCGACGGCTGAGAGCGAGGCGGGGATCATGCCCTCGAGCGAGCTCCTTGAAGCGATGGGCAAGTACAACGCGGAGCTGGTCAAGGCCGGCATCCTCCTAGCGGGCGAGGGCCTGCACCCGTCCGCCAAGGGCACGCGGGTCGCCTTCGACGGGCCGGCCCGCACCGTCACCGATGGTCCCTTCGCCGAAACAAGAGAACTCGTTGCCGGTTTTTGGCTTTGGCAGGTCAAGGACCTGGCGGAGGCGGTCGAATGGGTGAAGCGTTGCCCCAATCCGATGCCTGGCCCAAGCGAGATCGAGATCCGCCCCGTGTTTGAGGCCGCCGACTTCGGCGAAGCCCTCACGCCGGAGATCGCTGAGCTGCACGAGCGGAACCGCGAACCCCTGGCTCCTCGCAACGAGACACCCAGCCGCGGCGGCGTCACGCCATCGCAAGACAGTAGGTGACGAAACCAAAACGCCGGCGCCGAGCTCGCCCTCAAGGCGACTGGTAGGCTGCCTGTTGGTTTCATTCTCATGGAATCAGGTACGTCCATCGACTCACTGCTGGCACGTGAACGGCGAGGTCAAGCGCCGCACCGAGGTGGTGGGCATCCTCCCCAACGAGGACGCTATCACGCGGCAAAAGGGTCACCAGGGACCTTCCCGTGAGCGACAGAAATCCGAAATGAGAAGGTCCCAGCCGGGCTCATCTCATCGGGAAACACAATTGCAGTGAAACCGACCGCCGGCACCGCACTCGCCCCAGGCCAACCGTCTCCGGACGGTCGCTATCGTCATGCCTTACCCTGAGACCGATGCGGAGGAGCAAGACCGGGTTGCAGCTTTCCGGGAAGAGCTTCGAAAATTTGGTTGGCAGGCGGGCGAGAACCTACTGTTTGATGAGCGCTGGACGACGGACGACATGGGGCGAGTGCAAGCTGCTGTGGCCGAACTGGTGGCTACTAAGCCGGACGTCATCCTGGCCACGGGGGCTCGGGTCATGCCTGTCGTGCAGCAACACACGCGATCCATTCCGGTCGTTGGCGGAGCGTCGGAAGAACGCTCGCCTGATTCCGACCTTCGAGGAAGCGGCAGAGCAGGTTCATGCCGAGCATAAGGCAGCCTGGAGGAACAAGAAACACGCGGCGCAATGGATCAACACTCTTCGGCACTATGTCTTTCCAGTCATTGGAAAGCGACCGGTCGACCAAGTTGATACGCCTGACGTGCTTAAGGTTTTAGTACCAATCTGGCTGACTAAGCCCGAGACCGCTCGTCGTGTCCGGCAGCGCATCGGGACGGTCTTGGATTGGGCCAAGGCTGCGGGTTTCCGATCGGACGAAAATCCTGTTGCCGGGGTGGCGAAAGGTCTCCCTAAGCAGCTAGACCGAGATGTCCATCACGCTGCCTTGCCCTATGGCGCTGTGCCTGATTTCGTCACGGCCCTTCGCGCCTCGAGCAACAGCGAAGTCGTGCGGCTGGCGTTTGAGTTTTTGATCCTGTCGGCATGTCGAACGAAAGAGGTGCTGGGGGCTACTTGGTCCGAGATCGACAGCGAACAAGCGCTTTGGGTCATCCCCGCCAAGCGCATGAAGGTGGGTCGCGAGCACCGCGTGCCTCTTTCGGCGCGTTGCGTGGAGATCCTCGCGCGAGCACGGGATCTCGCCGGGAGTAGCGACTACGTCTTCGCGAGTCGGACCCCCACGAAGCCGTTGTCGAACATGGTCTTCCTGATGACGCTCCGGCGCATGAAGTTCGATGTAACCGCACATGGTTTCCGCTCGGCCTTCCGGGACTGGTCGTCAGAGCAAACGAGCTTTCCTCGCGAGGTCTGTGAAATGGCGCTTGCTCACACGATTCCAAACAAGGCAGAAGCCGCCTATCGGCGTGGTGACTTACTAGAGAGACGTCGCGAATTGATGGATGCGTGGTCAGCTTTTGCGTGTCCAAAGCACTGAGTTTGTGGCTCGTCGCGCCGTGAGCTTGAGATAATCCCGTTGGACTGGTATAAATTACGTAGGACGTGCCCGGTCTAAAGACCCCGCAAAAGATCCCTGAACCTAACCAGATCCCGCACCTCGAGTAGTGATTTGGCCGTCCCTATGAGCGCCCAATCGGGCCTCTAAGGGCGGTGATAACTGTCGTGTTGGGAATTGCGATGTTCGGGGATCTGCCTGAGACAGGCTTTGTCAGGCTTCCTTCTATTATAGCCCCTCGAGGTCCCATCCCCGTCAGTAAGTCGACGTGGTGGGCAGGGGTCAAGTCCGGCCGATTTCCCAAACCCGTCAAGCTTGGACCGCGCATAACGGCGTGGCGTGTGGGTGACATACGCCGCCCGATCAAGGACCTTAGCCATGAGCGCTGAGCACCTAGCTCGCGCGCTTGGGGCGCGCCGCACTGGCGCTGGGTGGATAGCTCGCTGTCCCGCTCACGATGATCGAGAACCAAGTCTCTCGATACGAAATAGCGCGACCGGAAAGGTCCTCGTGCATTGCTTTGCGGGCTGCGAGCCGCAGCGCGTGATACAGGCGCTCAAGGACATGGGACTTTGGCCAGCGGGCCCGGACGCCCGACTTCTTTCCGCGTCTCACAGTGCCCGACCTCCAGCAGTGCATCACAGCGGACCCGACACCGCCGCGATGGCTATACGCTGCTGGAGAACGGCTCAAGGAGCTCCTGGAAGTCGCATTGAAGCATATCTTCGCAGCCGGCAAAGCTCAATTCCAGTCCCACCGTCACTGAGGTTCCATCCATCTCTTCGGCACCCGTCCGGGTCCTATTGGCCAGCGATGATCGCGCTCATCACGGAAGGTGTGAGCGGGCGGCCGATCGGCGTGCACCGCACGTTTCTCGCACCCAGCGGAGAAGGCAAAGCGCCTGTCGATCCGCAAAAAATGATGCTCGGCCCATGCCGCGGCGGTGCAGTGCGGCTCGGCCCGACCTGTGGGAACCTCCTCGTCGGCGAAGGCATCGAGACATGCCTTTCAGCCATGCAGGCCACCGGCCAATCCGCTTGGGCAGCTCTCTCAACTTCAGGTCTTCGCAGTCTCGCACTGCCTGCACAAGTGCGCGAGGTAATTATCCTGGCTGATGGAGACGATCCGGGAGAGGCTGCGGCGAGAGATGCGGGTGAACGCTGGGCGAGGGAAGGTCGACTAGTTCGTGTTGCCCCTGCTCCTCGCGGGCTCGATTTCAATTCCGTTCTCGCCGGCTAGGAGGCCAGTCATGAGCACTGAAGGCGAGCGCGCTGTCGCAAAGGTGATCGCGGACGCTGAGACCGTGGAGCCCGAGCCACCTCGGCCGCTTCGACGGGAGCTTCCTCCGCCTGAGCCCTTCCCGATCGCCGCTTTGGGGCGTGTTCTGTGTGATGCTGCTCGCGCCATTCACGAGAAGGTTCAAGCGCCTCTCGCCATCTGTGCGAACTCAGTACTCGCGACCGCCGCTCTTGCTACCCAAGGACACGCCAATGTGGAGCTGCCGACGAGGCAGGCAAGGCCCCTTTCGGAGTACTTCATCACGATTGCAGAATCGGGGGAGCGCAAGACGTCCGCCGATGCGGAGGCTCTCGAGCCTATTGTCAAGCATGAACAGAAGCTGCGCGCAGAGTATGAGGCCGAGCATCCAGGCTTTGTGAACGCTAAGGAGGCGTGGACAAAGCAGCGTGATCAGATTCTGCGAAACAAGAAGGAGTACCCAGACCAGTCCGCAAAGCGTCAAGCGTTAGACCTGCTGGGCTCCGCTCCCCAGCCCCCCCTGACTCCGGTCCTTGTGTGCCCAGAACCCACGATCGAAGGTCTCGAGAGGCTCTTCATCACGGGTCAGCCTGCCCTCGGGTTGTTCTCGGGGGAGGGCGGACAATTTCTCGGTGGGTACGCTATGCGGGAGGAAACCAAGCTCCACACGAGCACGGCGTTATGCTCCATGTGGGATGGGTCGCCCATTCGGCGGGTTAGGGCGGGGGACGGCTGCATCGTTCTGCCAGGCCGTCGGCTTACCATCCACCTGATGCTTCAACCTCAAGTCGCTTCTCTCCTGCTTTCGGACCGCCTTCTCGCCGGTCAGGGCCTTCTCTCACGCTTGCTCATCAGTGCGCCACTCCCCGCTTCCGGCAACCGATTTTGGCGACAGACTTCAGAGGAAGCTGAGTTGGCGCTTCGATCTTACGCCTCATCCTTGCGGGCTGTTCTTGAGACGCGCCTGCCGCTGGTGGAGGGAAAACTGAACGAGCTCGAGCCCCAACGGCTTGGAATGAGCTGGGACGCCTTAAGGACCTGGATTGGCTTTTTCAACCACGTCGAGCGCGAGATCAGACCCGGCGGCTCGCTGGAACCGGTCCGGGGATTTGCGAACAAATTGCCAGAGCACGCGGCGCGAATCGCGGCCGTGCTGAGTCTGATTGGCGACCTGAGCTCGCCTGAAATCGACCTTGAGAGTATGGACGCAGGAATTGAAATTGCTCAGCATTATACTGGTGAGGCGTTGCGGCTGTTTCACACCGCCTCAGCACGACCGGAAATCGTCCGAGCGGAGCAGCTTCTGAACTGGTTGTCGCAGTTCGAGATCGGGTCAGCGGTCTCGTTGCCGCAAATCTATCAGAACGGGCCGCCTGTCATTCGAGATAAGAAGACGGCCGCGGAAGCTGTCTCGGTCTTAGAAGATCACGGGTGGCTCATACGGATTCCGGGCGGAGCCGTCATCAACGGTGATCGGCGTAAAGAGGCTTGGCGCCTAGCCGGAGCTTTGAAATGACCCTTTATCGCCCGTTCGACCCGAGTGCCTTTCGATCGGCGGAGACAACAGATGTTGGTGGCAGCGAGGCTGCTAAAGTTGCTAAACCTGCTAATCCAGCGGCGCCGCGAGCCCACTTTAGCGACTTTAGCAACTTTAGCAGGGAGGAAAGGACAAATCTCAATCAACCATCCCGCGAATCGGCTCCCCAGGAATGGTCCGCTGAGGACTGGCGAGCGTTCTTCGATGAGCGCGCGGGGACGGCTGAGTTCGACGGCGGTTTGCCACGAGCACTGGCGGAAGCTCGGGCCTTTCGGTGCTGTATAGTCGAGTGGCTCAACCGCCAACCGCTGTCGTCTGCCGCAGGGCGGTGCGCATGGTGTGGCGGTGTCGAACAGTGCGGCGACGTAATCCTCCCATTCGGCACGGTGGATGTAGGACACATTTGGGTTCACGCCGCTTGCTGGGATGCGTGGTATGAGCAACGCGAAGCTCGCGCTCGCGACGCTTTGGAAGCGCTGGGCATCTACTCTCAAAATGACGGTGGTTAGCTTCATCCCTAACAGCCAGCCGGGACGTAGTCGAGCATCTTCCAGTCGGAAGACCGCCCCCGCTAGACATGCGCGCCTCGTGAAGTTCTCCGTCACGTTCGCGGCCCTCCTGATAGTCGCCTCGTCAGTCGCGCTCAGAGTTATCAGAGCGATCGACGGCGACACGATCAGCATCGGATCGGAGCATCTGCGCATCGTCGGTCTCGACAGCCCGAAACCCTCCATGCCGGATGCTCGGCCGAACGCGCCCAGGGCCTCCGGGCCAAGCGGAGCTACAGAAGTTCCTGGACACCGGGCAGGTGACGATATCCCGCCAGACGGTCACGAGAGACCGCAGTAGGGGCAGGCCACGGCTGGACAAATACGGGCGCACGTTGGGCGTGCTCCGGGTCGGCGGCCGGGAT
This sequence comes from uncultured Alphaproteobacteria bacterium, assembly GCA_963723525.1. GTDB lineage: Bacteria > Pseudomonadota > Alphaproteobacteria > Rhizobiales > Beijerinckiaceae > Microvirga. Next base: position 18,409 of record CAVRRI010000023.1, on the reverse strand, counting down.
GTGGCGACGACTGGTGCCGGCGGCTGAGCGTACGACCGTGACTCGGAGCGCCACGCCTTCCTGTCCAACCGATGATCTCTTGTTTAGGCCAACGGAGGAAAGCCGTATTGCCGAGTCTAACGGACTGCTCAGCGGGCGGCCTCCTCTCGCAGAAGGGGTGTGATCCTTCGGATCGTCACCCGCCGGTTCGCTCGTTCCGGTTCTTGCGTGTTGATCTTGAGGTACTGCTCCCCATAGCCCTGCGTCGTCAGGTTCTCAGCCGGGACGGCGAACATCTCGGTCAGGGTCGTCGCGACGGTTTCGGCACGCCGATCCGAGAGGGTCAGATTGTCGACTTCGCTGCCCACCGCATCGGTGTGGCCTTCGATGAGAAAGACCTCAGCCGGATTGCGCTCGATGGCGCGGCGCAGTGCCTCGCCCACTCCCGTCAAAGCGCGGGCCTGCTCCTCCGAGAGCTCCCATGAGCCGAAGTCGAAGGTCACCGTGTCCACATCCACCCGGCGCACCCGCTCCCGCAGCGAGGGGCTCTGCCGCACTTGATCAAGGGTGTAGCGTCGCTCGATCCGCTCGATCGGTGGCGCGGTAAACGCCTCGTACAAGTCCTCCTGGCTCGCATACTCGACCTCGACGATGTACCGCTCCCGGGGGATCACGATCCGCGGTGGCGGCAGCACGACCACCTCCGTGAAGTAGGTGCGGTCGCGCTGGCCCGGCAGCACGTTCTCAATGAGGACGATCTGCCGGCCTCCGGGTTCACGGCGGACCCGACGCACGAGGTTTCCGTTCACATCCCGGATGGTGATGATCTCAATTCCGTTCGGACGGCGCACAACCGTGACATCGTTCTGGCCCCGCCTCTCGCGCCGGATATCAGCGCCCTCATAGGCACGGCGGAAGCGATCGGTCTCGTCGTGGCGGACGATGTACCGATCGCCCTCTCGCACGATGACCCGGTCCGGCTCCTCAATGATCGTGCGACGGCCCCCTTGCTCGACCCGCTCGCGCCGGAGGTCCCGCAGGTCATCGAGCCGGACACCTCGCCGCTCTCCCGGGCCTCCGCCAAAGCGTTCGCGGTCATCGATGCGAGGCGCTGCACCGCGCGAAGGAACCGTTGGTGCTGCACCCGAAGGCGCCGCGGGGGTCGGGATCGTTGACGGGGACGGTACAGCCGGCGGCTGGGCAGGAACAGAACGCAGTTCCGGCTGAGGTTCGCGACCCTCTGGCTGGGGCGGCCGATCGAGCCGTCCCGGCCGTTCGGGTCGGTCGAGACGTTCAGGACGCTGCTCCTGCTGCTGACGCCGCCCCTGCTCGAGCTGCCGCTGCTGGCGCTCCTGCTCCCGCTGCTGCTGCTCCTGTTGGCGCTGTTGCCGCTCGTTCTGCTGCTGCCGGCGCTCCTGCTCGAGCTGCCGCTGCTGGCGCTCCTGCTCCCGCTGCTGCTGCTCCTGCTGACGCTGCTGCCGCTGCTGCCGCTCTCCTGCTGCTGACGCCGCCCCTGCTCGAGCTGCCGCTGCTGGCGCTCCTGCTCCCGCTGCTGCTGCTCCTGTTGGCGCTGTTGCCGCTCGTTCTGCTGCTGACGCCGCTCCTGCTCGAGCTGCCGCTGCTGGCGCTCCTGCTCCCGCTGCTGCTGCTCCTGCTGACGCTGCTGCCGCTGCTCCTGCTGCTGACGCCGCTCCTGCTCGAGCTGCCGCTGCTGGCGCTCCTGCTCCCGCTGCTGCTGCTCCTGCTGGCGCTGCTGCTGACCCCCACCTTCTCCCCCGCGGCCTCGGCGCAACCTCGGATCGGTCGGTTCCTCAGCCTGTGCGATCACCTCCGCCTGCCCTCGCAAGTTGCCGAAGGGCTGGTTGGCACCCTTATGGGGCGGCATGGGAGCGGTGAGCATGACCGTCCGGTCAGCAGGCGCGGCGCAGGCCGCCCATGTGGCGACGGACATAGTCGTGCCGGCCATGAGCAGACGGGCCAGACGCTTCAATTTCATCGCAGCATTTCCGTCTATCGTAGCCTTAGGGCAGATCGGTCCCCTGAATTCTCACGCGCGCACCGCCGACGAGATCATCGAGCGGCTGTACTCGGGGTGAACGACAGCACCTGACCGAGATAATGCAGTCTCGACGCTTTCCGAGCTCGAGGATCCGGTGGTCACGGGCGCCTTCATCGCTTCGGAGCCGGTCGAGCGTGGATATCGTAGCCTGCTGAGGAACCTGGAGCTCGAGCAGTACGAGTATGAGCGGGCCTTTCGCGACAATGCCATCGACGGCGAGGTGCTGCCAAAGCATCAGGCTCAGGTTCACCGCAGCGTTGACGGCGCGGAACCTGAGTTGGTGCAGTTCGTTTCGGCGTGCGATGAACGGGTTGGGTGCCACAGCACGACGAGCCGGACGAGACGGTTCAGCGGCCGAGGCCGTCGCCGAGCGCCCTCGGCCTTCAGCTTGGATGAGACCATGGCCTCGCACGATATCGGGCTGACACCGCCGTCGTAACCTATGACATGGCAGGGCTGTTCGAATGCGCCTATAATGGCCAAGTTTTCAGCGCCTGAGCGCACAACAACGAGAACTGGGCCGTTCGGGCGCTCCTCTAGGAGGGCTGCCCATGGTGCAGGTTCTTGTCGCGGAGGACATCGGGGTCATCAGCCTCGCCCTTGAAGATACGCTGGCGGACGGCGGCTACACGGTCGCGGGGCCGTTCGCCAGCCGCGCGACTGCTTCCGCATGGCTCAGGGATCATACCCCGATGTGGCGCTGCTCGATCTGGTGCTGCGCGATGGACCCTGCCTCGAGGTGGCGCGTATCCTCCAGGAGCGCAACGTGCCCATCGTGTTCCTGAGCGGGCAGATGCGCGACAACACTCTGCCGGACGACCTCCAAAACCTGCCCTGGATCGAGAAGCCGGTGAGATTCGAGCAGCTCCTCGGGGTTCTGGATCAGGCCGCAAACGAAAAGATCCACGAGCAGAGGGTATCGCGCAACCTGGGTGATGGCTGCATGACGGGTCGCTAATCGCACGTCATGCGTGGACTGAGGTCAACCTTCAGAAGGACTCAATTTTCCAAAAGCCTCCCCGTCAGATTTGATCAATCGACATCCTTTGGACCGATCTTCCGCCGATTGATTTGGTGGAGGACGAAGGTCGCTGATGCAGGACAGCCCGATGCTCGAGAAGGTGTGGGTGCACGATCTCATCGACTGGATCCTCCGGCAGGCGACGGCTCATGATGACCTCGGGGCGCTTCTCACGGGAACCTGCGAGCGTTTGATCGCGGAGGGCATCCCGATCTGGCGCGCGAGCCTCGACCTTCCGACCATCGACCCGAACTCCCGGGCGCTGATGCATAAATGGTGGCGCGACGGTCCCGTCACCGTCGAGACGCTGCCCCATGGCCCGGAAGAAGACGCAGTGTTTCAGCGCAGTGTGATTGCCCATCTGCTCTCGCGCGACCTGGAGGTCCACCGCTGGCGCCTGGAGTGCGACGAGGGCATGGAATTCAACGTCCTCAGGACCCTGCAGGCTGCGGGCGGCACCGACTACCTCATGCGGCTGGTCCGATTTGGCGACGGAACGTCTGCGACACGGGGCGTTGCCTTCTCGATTGCGACGGACCGCGCCGGTGGATTCTCCGACGCCGAGATCACGCTCGTCTCTCGCCTCGTTCCCGCGCTGGGGCTCGCGGCCTACCGCGTCAGTGCCGCGCAGACCGCGTCCAACGCCTTGAGCGTCTATTTGGGTCCGCATACGGCCCGGCGGGTGCTGGCCGGTGAGATCAGGCGCGGCGAGGGTGAGAGAATCGCTGCAGCCATTCTCTTCGCCGACCTGAAGCAGTTCACGGCTCTGTTCGAGCACGAGGATGCGCTGCGCATTGTGGCCTGGCTCAATGAGCATTTCGAAGCGATCGGCGGCGCCGTCACGGCGCGAGGTGGCGAAATCCTGAAGTTCCTGGGCGATGGGCTCTTGGCTGTCTTTCCGATCGATACCGCGGATCAGCGGCCTTGCCGGGCGTGTGACGAGGCGCTTCAGGCCGCCGAGGACGCCGTGACGGCCAATTGTGTGGTGAATGAACTCCGGGCCTCGCGTGGCGAGCCAGCCCTCCACGTCGATGTAGCGCTCCATTTCGGGGAGGTCGTTTACGGCAATGTCGGTGCGAGCCGGCGACTGGACTTCACGGTCACGGGCCAAGCCGTGAATGAGGCGTTTCGGATGGAGGCGCTCTGCGACGAGCTCGGGCGCAACATTGTCTTGTCGGAGGTGTTTGCGGGTTGGTGTTCGAGGCCGACCGTTCCGGTAGGGACCTTCGTATTGCGTGGCATCGCCGGCCCGCGCGCGGTGTATGCGCTCCCCTGAAGCGGCACGCTCGCAAGCCGCATGGACGCACGAGAAGACGAGAGGACCCGCCGGAGGTGCCATGAGGTTCGCTATCGCTTGTGCGGCGCTTTTGGCGGTCGCCTCGCCAGGGACGGCTCAGAGCTATCGCGCGATCGACGGCGATACAATCATGATCGGATCGGAACACCTTCGCATCGTCGGCCTTGATACACCCGAGACGAAATTCGCCGCAGTGCGCTGCCGAGCGTTCCCATGCCTGCGGGGCCCGCGTCACCCCTCCTGAATACCTTGGGGCTCGCGCCGGAGCCGGGATCGCCGAACCCGTTCGTCGGACGCAACGGCATCGTCGTCATCCTCGGGCTGCATCATGCTCCGCTGGTCTTCGTAGTGCTCGTTGCCGGGCTGAAGCGCGTCCCTCTGTCGCTTGTCGAGGCGGCGCGGATCGACCGCGCCTCGGCCCGCCGGATCGTCGCCGGGATCCTCCTGCCGCTGCTCAGGCCCCACCTGGTCGCCGCCTGGCTGTTGGCCTTTGTCGCCGGACTAGAGCGTCGGACGGGAAACTGGAGTCGAGCTATTGACGGCTGGGAGTCTGGCGTTATTCACTCCGTCGAGGAGGTGGATCATGGGACGCTGCTACTCGATGGACCTTCGCGAGCGCGTGACTGCCTTTGTCGCTCAAGGCCATTCCCGACGCGCTGCGGCCCGGCGGCTTGGCGTGAGCGAGAGCTTTGCGATCAAGCTCGTCAAGCACGCTGGATAAGTAAAGCGGATCGCCGGCTCCGGTGCGGCGGGGCGACCGCACGGCAGCGGCAAGCTGGCGCCCTATGAGGCCTTTCTGATCCAGGAGGTGGAGAAGAAGCCCGACATCACCATGCCGGACCTCGCGGCTCGGCTTCTGGAGGAGCATGGGGTTGCAGCCGCCCCTGCCAGCCTCTCGCGTCTGCTCTGCCGGCTCGGCTTCACCTATAAAAAAAGCCCAGATGGCAGCGGAGTGCGCACGCGCCGACATTCGGGATGAGCGTCGTGTCTGGACAGGCCAGCGTCAGGCCCGCATGCGCGAGCAGCCGCACCGGCTGGTGTTTGTGGATGAGACCTTCATCAACACGAAGATGACGCGCCTGCGGGGCCGCAGTCGCAAGGGAGAACGCCTACGCGCGAGCGCTCCCTTTGGCCACTGGAAAACGCACACCTTCATCGCCGGGCTGCGCTGTCATGAGCTGAGTGCGCCCTGGGTCATTGATGGTCCGATTACCCGCTCGGCGTTTGAGGCTTACGTCGAAACGCAACTGGCGCCGACCCTGGCCAAAGGCGATGTGGTGATCCTCGACAACCTGGCCGTCCACAAGAGTGTGAAGGCCGCGCAATGTCTGAGGCAAAAAGGGGCGTGGTTCCTGTTCCTGCCCGCCTATTCGCCTGATCTCAACCCCATCGAGCAGGCCTTCTCAAAGCTTAAAGCGCACCTGCGCAAAGCCCAAGCCCGAACCCTCGATGCGCTCTGGCGAGCCATCGGCGCATCGACTTGTGTGCCCGGCGGCTGGGAGTACTGATGGTTGCGTATAAACTCGAGATCTAAGGCCGCAGATCAGTCACGCGGGCTCATCAATCCTTCGGAGCAGGATCCCGCCACTCCGCCGTCTGCTGCACAAGGCCTCCAAGCATGAGCACGTCAAAATCGTCCACGAGGATGCGGTAGCCTCGATGAAGGATGGCCAGCGCAAAGCCAGCGAGTAGAATATGAACGTCCTCTACAGGGTGGGGCGGATTAAGAGAACCGATTGCATCCACGAGTGGATCGAATGAGGCGTCGCGAATTCATCACCTGCTTCGGCTGCGGGGCAATTGCCTTACCGGTCGCTGTTGCAGCCCAGCCGAGTGTCCGAAGGGTCGGCGTGCTCTTTTCATTCGCGCCAGGCGATGCGCAACAGCAGCCAAACATAACGGCCTTGATCCAAGGGCTACAGGATTTCGGCTGGAGGCAGGGGCACAATGTCCAGCTCGACTTCCGCTTCGGTGCGGGTGATCCCTCGCGCATGGAAGCCTATGCATCAGACCTGGTGAATGAGGGGCCGGATGTGCTCTTCGGCAACGGCACGGCTGTGGTAACGGCATTGCGGCAGAGCACCAACTCTATACCCATCGTATTCGTGCATATCTCCGAGCCGGTCAGCGGCGGCTTCGTATCAAACCTAGCGCGGCCTGGCGGCAATATCACCGGCTTCACAAACTTTGAATTTTCGATGGGTGGCAAGTGGCTGGAACTTCTGAAGGAGGTTGCGCCCGAGCTTCGCCACGTCGCGCTGATCTTCAACCCGCACACAGCTCCCGGAGGCGGAGCTCAGTACCGCCGTTCGATCGAGGTTGCCGCCCCGACGTTCTCGGTGTCGTTAGCTGCACACCCCGTATCTACCACCGTAGAGATCGAATCAACCTTTTCGTCGTTTGGGCGCGAGGCTGGCGCTGGCTTCGTCGTAATCCCGGACGCCTTCACGACAACTCATCGCGAGCTAATCGTCGCGCTTGCTGTCCACCACCGAGTGCCGGGGATCTACCCCTTCCGGTTCTTCGCCGGCGGAGGCGGCCTGCTCGCATATGGAGTTGATTCAGCCGATTTGTTCCGGCGTGGTGCGTCCTATATCGATCGTATCCTCCGCGGTGAGAAGCCGGGTAATCTGCCCGTCGAGAGTCCCACCAAGTTCGAGCTGGTCATCAATCTGAGGACAGCGAAAGTGCTCGGCCTTATGGTTCCACCCGCCCTGCTCGCCCGCGCCGACGAGGTGATCGAATGAGACGGCGCGCGTTCATCTCACTCATTGGCGGCGCGGTTGCCTGGCCCCTCGCAGCGCCGGCACAAACCCCGCAAGGGGTCAAGCGAGTCGCGATCGCCGATCCGGCTGACGCTACCACGGAAATGATTGAGACGGGGAAGAGCACATTCTATCGCGGCTTTTTCGGTGAGCTGCGCAGGCTTGGATACGTGGAATGCCAGAACCTGATTGTGGAGCGTTATTCCGGCCATGGGAGTGCGAATCTTCCTGACCTTGCGCGAGAGGTGGTCCGCACAAAGCCGGATCTCATCCTCGCGTTCTCGCGTCGACTGGTGCAGCAATTGGCGGCCGCCACCTCGGAAATTCCGATCATCGTAGGGGCGACCCTTGATCCGGTCGGCCACGGCATCGCGGACAGCCTGGCGCGACCGGGACGGAACGTCACCGGGGTCACGAACGATGCCGGACTCGCTGTTCTGACCAAACACATCGAACTTCTGCGGATTGCGGCGCCAGGGGCATCGAGGATCGGATTTCTCGCGCCCGAAGAGGCTTGGGCCGCTCTCTACGGACGTCAAATGCAGGAGGCGGCCCGTCGGCTGGGTGCCACACTCGTTGGCCCTGGCCTGACGTATCCGATCCAGGAATCGGAGTACCGGCGCGTCTTCTCCGCGATGGAGAAAGCGCAGCCAGATGCGCTCATCGTCGGGGATATTGCTGATAACGTCACTTACGCGCGCATTATTGTCGAATTGATTGCACAGCTCAGGCTGCCTGCCATCTACCCGGATCGCGATTTCATTGAGCTCGGAGGTCTGATGGCCTACACAGTGTCATTCCCGGAGCGCCCTCGCATCCTTGCCGACTATGTCGGCAAGGTTCTCACCGGGACGAAGCCAGGAGACCTGCCCTTTCAGCAGCCAACCACATGGCTGCTCATCATCAATCTCAAGGGCTCAAGGGCACTTGGCCTTAACCTTCCGCCTGAGCTCCTCGCCCGCGCTGACGAGGTGATCGAATGAGGCGTCGCGACGCGCTTCTGCTGTTCGGCTCGGCAGCCCTGGCCCGGACCACTACCATGTCGGACACCACTAAAGACGCTTCTGGGCCTGGCTAGTGTGCCGCGCACTTTGTCTCCAAGCTACTCCGCACCACCTGTCACCGGCGATGCGCCAACAGATGCGCGACCAGGAATCGGGACTCCTCCTCAACTGCCAACAGGGTCCCGGACTTGCGTGTTGACGCGAAATCGAGGCCCGCGAAGTAGATGCCGGGGAGAGGGGCAATGCCAGCCTCGTGCACGGGCTGTGCCTGAGCGTTGAGCACTCCAGGCAACCGCACCCACTGGAAGTCGCCTTCGAAGCCGGTGCACCAGATCACTGCTGCAATGTCGCGTTCCGCAGGGTCCAGCGAGCGGATCGGCGGATCCGAAAGGTGCGGAGCCACGGCCTCGGCTGGATCGACTTCCGCAGCGGGAGCGTCGAGGCCCTCGCGTGCGATGTAATCGTCAATGTGACGCTTGAATATCGCGGAGGACTCGTCCCCGAAGCGGACGTGGTCCTGCAGGTCGTCCACGAAGCTCAGGCGTGCCCCGCCGTCCTCAACCCGGGTGAAGCGGCCGAGGAGCACGACACCTAGTGCGCTGAGTGACTGCAGGCTGATTGTGTGACCCGCCCCGAGCAGCGGCCGCGCCAGGATGTGGCCGGAAGCCTCCACAAAGTCCTTGCGCGGCACGTCGAAGAGCCCGCTGCGGACCAACCAGAGGATCGTGTCATAACCGCGGTAGCGCCGTGGGAAGCGTCCGACTCGGCCGGTGGCGAGAAATACGGTTCGGCCGGTCTCCACGAGATCCTCGGCGATTTGTCCGCCGCATTGCGCGCTGCCGACGACCAGCACGGCCCCGGCCGGGAGCGCCGCCGGGTTGCGGTAAGCGGCGGCGTCGAATTGCACCAAGCGCGGCGGCAGTGCGGCGGCCGCGGGCGGCCGGCGCGGACAATTCAGGCTGCCGCTTGCGATCACCACGTTGTGCGCCCACATGGGGCCGCTGGGCGTATCCAGGCGATAGGCGCCGCGCACTTCGTCGCGGGCGAGGTCAGTCACCGCGGTGCCGGTCTCGACGGGCAGGTGGTTTTGCGCGGCGAAGCCCTCGAGCGAGGCGACGAAGGCGTCGCGCGTCATGAAGCCGGCCCGTCCGGTGGCCACCGGCGTTGTTCGCTTCGGCCCATTCCTGAAACAGGTTTCAATCCACGCGCCTGCGAAGGGGCGACTGTCGCGGGCGACCGTCGCGGATCGGCGGGCACGCTCAATTGCCCTCACCGCTCCTAGAGCTTCTGCTTTTAGGTTGAGGCATATCCTGCGTTCCTGAGGTAGTTGGCGCATTCTTCGGGTTTGAAGCTTTCGAGGAGCTGGCCGATGGCGACGCAGACATCCTCGGTGGATCGAGCGGCCGCCTTGCGCAGGTGTGCTTTGAGCTTTGAGAAGGCCTGCTCGATCGGATTGAGATCGGGCGAGTACTTGGGCAAGAAGATCCGCTTGGCGCCGACCGCCCGGATGGCCTGCCGCACGGCTTTGCCTTTGTGCGAGCCGAGATTGTCGAGAATGACGACATCGCCTGGCTTGAGGGTTGGAACGAGCATCTGCCGCACATAGGCCAGGAAGCGCTCGCCGTTGATCGGCCCGTCGAACAGGCAGGGGGCATCGATACGGTCATGGCGCAAAGCCGCCAGGAACGTCGTCGTCTCCCATTGGCCATGCGGGACCTTGGCGAGCAGCCGGTGACCGCGTGGCGCCCAGCCGTGGCTGCGGGTCAGGTTGGTCTTCGCCCAGGTCTCATCGATGAAGACCAAGCGGCTCGGGGCGATCCGGCCCTGATACTTGCGCCACTGCTCGCGGCGGCGGCTTACGTCCGGGCGGTCTCGCTCGCTCGCGACCAGCGTCTTTTTTTGAAGGTGATCCGCTCACGCCGGAAGAAGCGGCTCAGCATCGAGGTATCGGCCCTCACGGAGCGCGCGGCGGCAAGGCGCCGGCTCAGCGCGTCCAGCGTGATGTCCGGCTGCTCGGCCAGCGCCGCCGCCAGGAAATCGCGATGCGGCTTGAGCACAGCAGGCCGGTGACCGCCAGTGCCCACCGGGGTCCGCCGACCCGTCTCGCGATACTGCGCCACCCAGCGGATCGCCGTCGACTCCCCGACGCCAAAGCGCCGCGCCGCCGCCCGGCACGTCATCCCCTCGCGCATCACCGCATCAATCACACGCTCCCGCAAATCCGACGACAGTGCTCTCGGCATCGATGCTAGCCTCCTGCCCCAGCCAGCATCTTAAATCAAATTCCCGCCGAGTTGGGAATCCCCCTTAACTCAATCAAAATGCAGAACTCTCTAGCGGGAGACCGTCCGCTCGAACTGCCGCAAGAGCTGGTTGCCGCGCTCGACCGCCGCATCGAGGGCTGCCTTCGCGGTCTTGTTGCCCTGAAGGGCGCTCTCGATCTCCTCGGCCCAGACGTCGCGGATCTGGGGGAGATTGCCGAGACGCAGGCCGCGCGAATGCTCGGTCGGCGGCTTGTTGGTGAGCTCGATGAGCGGCGTCTCGAGATAGGGGTTCGTCTTGTAGAAGCCCGAGGCCTTGACCTTCTCGTAGGCCGCCTTCGTGATCGGCAGGTACCCTGAGTCGGTGTGGAGCTTCGCCTGGCGGTCGGTGTCGGACAGGAACGCGAAGAACTTCGCGACGCCCTTGTACTCGTCGGGCTTCTTGCCGCCCATCACCCACAGCGAGGCGCCGCCGAGCGTGGAGTTCTGGGGAGCGCCGGGCACGTCCGGATAATACGGCATCGGCGCGTTGGCCCATTCGAACTTCGCATTGGCCTTTATGGTGCCGTAGGATCCCGAGGAGGTAACCATGATCGGGCACTCGCCGGATGTGAAGCGGCCCTCGCCTGCGTTGGTGCGCCCGCTATAGTCGAACGTCTTGGTCTTCTGGAGCTCGGCGAGGGTCTCGAAGTGCTTCACGTGCACCGGCGAGTTGATCTTGAGTTCCGCATCGAAGCCGTCGATGCCGTTGCCGCGGGTCGCGAGCGGCACGTTGTGCCAGACGGAAAACTGCTCGATGTTCACCCAGGTGACCCAGGCCGTGGAGAAGCCGCAGGTCGGGTGGCCGGACGCCTGAAGCTTCTTGGCGGCCTCGAAGAGTTCCGGCCAGGTCTTCGGCGGCGCGTCGGGGTTGAGCCCGGCCTTGCGGAACGCGTCCTTGTTGTACCACATCACCGTGGAGGACGAGTTGAACGGGAAGGACAGGAGCTCGCCCTTCCCAGTCGAGTAATAGCCCGAGACCGCCGGGAGATAGGCTTGCGGGTCGAACTTCTCGCCCGCTTCCTTCATCAGCTCATGCACGGGCTTGATCGCGCCCTTGGCACCCATCATCGTGGCGGTGCCGACCTCGAAGATCTGGATGATGTGGGGCGCATTGCCGGCCCGGAAGGCCGCGATGCCGGCATTCATCGTCTCCGGGTAGGAGCCCTTGTAAGTCGCGACGACCTTGTAGTCCTTCTGGGAGGCGTTGAATTCCTCCGCCAGCTTGTTCACCACGTCGTTGTTGGCACCCGTCATGGCATGCCACCACTGGATTTCCGTCTGCGCATGGGCCGCCGTCGAGGTGAGGCAGAAGACCAAGGCGGCTATGGCTGTTCTCTTCATCATGAGTTACGGACCTGGCGGGCACTTTCGCCCTACGATACCGCGACGAGGTGCAGCCCGACCAGATCCCTATCGTCGGTGAAAACGCCGAGGGGTGACCATCCTCGACGAGTCAAGGAGAAGCATTAAACTCCGAACTTGACTGTCCGCTCGGGTTGCCCAAAAGAGCGTCTCACGTTCGTCATCGCGCCCTCCCGGCCATATTGGGGTAAACTGACGACCTTAGTACTCTGTGCGCGACTGGAGCCAAGAGGGATCCATGGACGTCGCGACTTGGCTGCACAGCCTGGGGCTGGCACAGTACGAGCAGGCGTTCCGCGACAATGCTGTGGATGCCGATACCCTGCCGCAGCTCACGGCCGAGGATCTGAAGGACCTCGGGGTTAGTGCTGTCGGTCATCGCCGCAAGCTCCTCGATGCAATCGCTAAACTCAAGAGCACCCCAACCCCTCTCGCAGGAGGCGCACTGCACGCGGTCGAAGAGCAAGCCTTGCGGTCCGCTGGGTTGGAGCGATCGATGCCGTCGCCTGCGGAACGGCGGCATCTCACGGTCATGTTCTGTGATCTGGTCGGCTCCACGAACCTGGCCCAGATGCTCGACCCTGAGGATTATCGCGAGATCCTCGGCGCCTATCACGCTGTCTGTGCCGAAACGATTGCGCGATACGACGGCTTTGTCGCCAAGTACATGGGCGACGGCGTACTGGCCTATTTCGGCTATCCGCAGTCGCACGAAGACGAAGCAAGCCGCGCGGTTCTGGCGGGCCTGGCCCTTGCTGATGACGTGACGCACCTCCCTGTTCCGACTGGGTTGGATCCGCTGCACGTGCGCGTCGGTATTTCGACTGGTCTCGTCGTCGTGGGCGATCTGATCGGTTCGGGATCGGCTCGGGAGCAGAGCGTCGCGGGCGAGACCCCGAGCCTGGCGGCCCGTCTCCAGAGCATTGCGCCGCCCGATGCGGTGATCGTCGCGCCTACCACCCGGCGACTTCTCGGGAACGAGTTCGAATTGGCGGATCTCGGGCTCCAGGACCTGAAGGGCTTCGCCGAGCCCGTAGCGGCGTGGCGTGTCCTGGGCCTCAGCGCCGTCGAGAGCCGCTATGAGGCACATAGAGCCGGATCGACTGCGCTGTTTGGGAGAGCCAAGGAACTTGAGCTGCTCTTGGATTGCTGGAAACACACCTGCGACGGACAGGGACAGGTGGTCTTATTGTCAGGAGAAGCCGGCATCGGCAAGTCGCAGGTCGTCGCCGGACTCTCAAGGCACGTGCAATCCCCGCGCGCGCAGCATCAGTGCTCGCCTTTCTTCAGCAGTTCGCCCCTCCATCCGATCATCGAGGGGATCAGGCGGGCCTCAGGCATCCGCAATGACGAGACACACATCGAACAATTAGCCAAACTCGAAATCCACTTGCCGGAGGCAACGGAGGATGTCACATCTCTCGCGCCGTTCATTGCCACGATGCTGTCGATCCCAACGGACGGGCGCTACCCAGAACCTCATCACGATCCTCGACGCCATAGGGAGCTGACGTTCGAGGCGCTGATTGCATACTTCCTCGGACGCAGCCGGCGGCAGCCGCTGCTCATGGTATTTGAGGATGTGCACTGGGCCGATCCCTCAACCCTTGAACTGCTTGACGACCTGATCGACCACGTCGCTTCGGCGCGCCTTCTGCTGCTCATGACGTTCCGCCCGGACTTCGCCTTTACCCGATGGAGCGGGCGTCCTCATATGATCCAAGTCTTGCTTGGCCACCTGACGCCCTCCCATTCAGCGGAACTCGCCCGCGCCGTTGCGGGCACCACGGAGTTGCCGGCCGACGTCTTGCAGCAAATTCTTGACAGGACCGATGGTGTCCCGCTCTTCATCGAGGAACTGACCAAAGCCGTGCTGGAGAACAACGGCACAGGATCGCACAGCCGTTCCGGCCGCGCGCCGCCGGCTGTTCCGATGACCTTGCACGACAGCCTCATGGCCCGACTGGACCGCGTGCCGGTTGCCAAGGCTGTAGCCCAGCAGGCTGCCGTAATCGGCCGAGAGTTCACGCACGAGCTGCTCGCCGCGATCAGTCCTCAAGACGAGGTGCACCTGAGCGCGGCGCTTCAGCAACTCGTCTCCTCCGAGTTGATCTTCCCCTCCGGCACACCGGCGGATGGGAGCTATACGTTCAAGCACGCCCTCGTCCGAGACGCGGCCTACGAGAGCCTGCTGAGGAGACGCCGCCAGGTGCTCCATGCGCACATCGCGGCCATTCTCGTGGAGGGCCACCCCGAGGTGGCCACCGCACAGCCGGAACTCATCGCGCATCACCTCAGTGAGGCCGGCCTGGCTGAACGGGCCGTCACCTATTGGCAGCGCGCTGCCGACAGTGCTGCGCGCCGCCAGGCGCATCAGGAGGCGATTGCCCATTGTAACCGCGGCTTGGCGATGACGAGCCTGATTCACGATCAGACGCTGCGGGAGGGACATGAGTTGAGGCTGCAGGTACGCTTGGGCAACGCTGCAACGAGCGCGCGCGGCTTTTCGGCGCCGGAGGTCGGGAAGGCTCTTTACCGGGCGCGCGAGCTATGCGCACGGCAGGATGATCATGGGGCTCTTCATACCATCCTCGTCGGGCTTTACTACTTTCATGCCAACAAAGCTGAACTGCGCGCTGCCGAGAAGCTTGGCCTCGAGCTCCTCTCGGAGGCCCAGGCTCGCAAGGACCGGGTACTCCAGGTCGACGCCCATAAGATCCTCCTGAATGCCCGCTACAAGCTTGCGAAGTTCGACGAGGCTCGGGAGCATCTCGAACGAGGACTTAATCTCTACCGCGAAAGTCCCTGGCCGGAAGTCTCGATTGAACACCTCGACGATCCCGGGCCGAACCTGCTGATGTTCGGCGCGTGCACGCTTTGGGTACTAGGTTATCCGGACCGTGCCAGACGGGCCGTTACTGACGCAGCAGCCCTTGCCCGCCGCAGTAGGCACCACTTCACCATGGCCTATACGGTGTTCATGACAGGCCATTTTGCGGAATTGATGGAGGACTGGGACGGCGTCAAAACGGCCGACGACGAGACTATTGCGCTAACGACCGAGTGGGGACTCTCGGGGCTGCGCCAGCACGTGCCCCGGCGAGAGCAACTCGTAGCGATCGCGAGGAACTGCGATCGGGAGGCGATGGCCGCGAAGCGGCAGCACCCACAGCCGGGCTTTGCGCGCTCGTTGCACGACGCCGTGCTCGCACGAGCCTTGGGCCGTTGCGGGACTCCGGACGAAGGGCTTCCCATTATCGAAGAATCACTTCGGTGGTCCGACGAGACAGGCAGCCAGTTCTTCGACGCGGAGCTCCACCGAACAAGAGCTGACCTCCTCCTGATGATGGGGCAGCTCGACGAGGCGGAGCACAGCTATCGTAAAGCCATGAAGGTCGCACGCGACCAGAATGCCCGGATGTGGGAGCTCAAGGCGGCCATGAGTTTGGCTCGAATGCTGCGCGACCAAGGACGGAGGGCGGACGCATTGGGTTGCCTAGCGTCAATTCAAGGCTGGTTCCGCGAAGGTTTCGATATTCGTGAACTCCAACTCTCGAGGGCCGTTCTCGATACCTTGTTGCGTCCGATACCTCCTGGTTCATACCTCGGTCACCTGCCCGCAGAAGAAACAGAGGCTAACTCCCAAGCGAAGGACCTCGCCGACCGGACCTCCACGGACGGCAGCACGAGATGACCCAGCCGCGGGGGCGTGCCACCGCGAAGATCATGAATGACGAAACCAAAAAGCCGCTGACGGCACGCCGGTTTGAACCTCCTTCAGCTCGCGGTTGCTTTCATTCTCATGGACTCAGGTAAGACCATCGACTCAGGGTGAGTCCATGCTGTGGAGCGTGTTCCCTGAGTCCATGGACGAGTACAGAGGTCGCCCGATCGGGGTTCCATGGACTCAGGATGGACTCAGGCTGCCCCCATTCTGAGTCCATGGTTCCCCCCGCTGTCGCCTTGCTGAAGGTGTCGAGATTGCCCGTTACCGCGACTGAAACTGCGTTACGAGCCGCGATGATAATGGCTGTTATCGCCACTTACGGAAGGCGCTCCGTAGGCCCGGCGGGTGCAGGTAATCGAATGAGGCGGCCCGCGCCGGCGCCTCAGGGCGAGTTCTTCCTCGCGGTAGAGGCGCTGGGTTCTCTTGCGGATTGAGGACCAGCCCCTCCCGGCGCAGCAGAACGTGCAGGCGTCGAGATCCGAACCGCCGGCGCGCGGCGGCCAGGCTCGCGCATCCGCCTGCGCAACGCTCCGTCATCCGGTCGCCGGCTGCGATACCGGACCGTGCTCCGGTCCACCGCGATCGTGGCGCACGCCCGCCGCTCGCTCATCTCGTAAGATCCACGAAGATGAGCGACGGCCTCTCGCCTGGCGGCGGGCGTTACCATTTTTTTGCCAGCAGATCCTGCAGGGCCACGTTATGGAGCATGGTGTCGGCCAAGAGCTTGAGCGCCTTCCCAGCTACGTAATCAAGTGATTTCCAGCTCTTCGTACGACCTTCGAAGATCGCTCCTAGTTCGGCTTTCTGTTCGTCGGATTGCCACTTGGAACCTAAGTAGGGCGGATTGCCGCATATATACGTCTCTCCGCCCTCGTTCTCGAAGTCTATCTGCGCTTGATCGAGGGGCGTGTGGAACAGGTCGTCGGCGTGATACTTCACGCCCTTACCCGTGGGCGGGCAAATGCTCAACCAGTCCAGGCGAAGGGCGTTTCCGGAAGTGATCCAGTTCTGGGCATTGAGCGGCAAAAACTCGGCTAAGGCTAGCTTCTGTCCCCGATAGAGTACATCGCACTGGAATTCCGCGATGATCAAAGCCAAGCGCGCAGTTTCAGCAGCGAAGTCGCGCAGCTCAATACCGCGAAAGTTCGTCAGCGGAATTTCAGAAGGTTGATCCGCGTCGCCTCGCCGACGATTGATTTCGGCCTCGATGGCCCGCATTTCCTTGTAAGCGATAACAAGAAAGTTGCCGCTGCCGCAGGCAGGGTCGAATACACGGATTTTCGCCATGCGCTTGCGGAGATTAAGAAGCATGCGGGCATTATCATCCGCCTCCTCGAGCCGCGCCCGGAGGTTGTCGAGAAAAAGCGGATTCAACACTTTCAAGATGTTAGGAACGCTGGTGTAATGCATGCCGAGCGCGCCGCGTTCCTCGTCGTCGGCGACAGCCTGGATCATCGACCCGAAGATGTCGGGGTTGATCTTCGTCCAATCGAGATTACCGATGTGGAGAAGATATGAGCGTGCGATCCGGCTAAAGCGGGGTACGTCCATGCTGCCGGAAAAAAGCCCGCCGTTGACATAAGGAAACGCGCTGGCCCAACGCGACAGGTTAGCGGCAGCGCGATCTTCGATCTTGATGTTCATGGCGCGGAACAGTTCGCCGATAACCTCATGGGTATTGGACGAGTCGCGCGCACTCATCTGCTCGATGGTAGCCGTAAACAAGCCGGTGCCATTGAAGATGTCGGTGTCCTCGGCGAAAAAGCAGAAGATCAGACGCGCCATGAAGTGGTTCATGTCGGGGCGGCGCTCGGTGGTGCCCCATTCCGGGTTGTCCCTCAGAAGCTCGATATAGAGCCGGTTCAGGCGGCTGGTGGCCCGGATGTCGAAGGAACTTTCGCGAACTTGCTTAACGGTCGTGATGCCGGCGAGCGGCAAGAAGAAACCGAAATGGTCTGGGAAGTCCTTATAGGCGCAGGCGACCGTCTCGCCGCTCGCCAGGTCCTCCGCCTCAAAGGTCTCTCCATCTGTCGCCAAAACGAATTTTGCTTTTGCCCTAGCGGTTGCTGGGCTCGTCTTCAATGTGGAGAGAGTCTTCGTCACCTCGCCGGGGCTGGCGACAGCGATATGAATGTTGTTGGTCTGAAGGACACCGCCAAGGTCGGACTTATTCGATTCACCCTTGCGCAGACGCTTTAGGGTCGTCTCCTTGTTTCCGAAGGCTTGAAGGAACGCAAAGGGGAACTCTTCCGCGTCGAACGGCTGCTCCGCCAATTGCGATATAGCTTCTTCTATTTCAACGGCGTTCATGCTGCCGCTCGCGTCCTTGGAGCAGCTTTTGCGCCTCTCAACTCCAGAGAGACTGCATTGGCCTGGTGCTCAATAATCACCGCCATTTCTCCGCTGCTGCTCCTCAACTTTGCGTTTGATCCAGTTGGCAATCTCCTCTCGCTGGAATCGCCACTAGAACGTCGGCGGCAGCTATGATTGAGAGGCCAGAGGCTTCGATCACCTCGGTCTTCACGAGACCGTCGCGATGGGCGGGAGCCCTCATTGAGATGCCGTTCATTACGTTTGCGCCCACATTCAGAGTATCCTTCAGAGTCGAGGTCCGTGATCTCGCCGTCGTGTGGCGTCGATCCCGAAAGTAAGTGTGCCGTCCGGCCGGCCCGAAGCTGCCATGTTCCCTGCCCTAATCCAGATTGCGGTAGAACCTTCCAGCCGCCGATTCAGCTGAGCTCCGGCGATTCTCCGGCCATGTCCTTAGGGAAAGACAACATGCGTTGATGCCTCGTGCCAGCGAGCCAGTATTCTGCGATGAGAGCGCAAGCCCGAATGGACCACCTGCCGAATCTTCATTCGTGCCTAACGAGGGAGGGCGGATAGCGTCAA
>CAVRRI010000022.1:0-21903 GCA_963723525.1 uncultured Alphaproteobacteria bacterium | reverse complement strand
GGATGGCGAAGCGCCGCTTTGACACTGAATGGAGGAGTTCCCTGCGTCATCGGTCGGTCCTCCGTGAGGAGAGCATCTTAGCACGGGCACCCAGCGCGATCATGCTCGAACCGATCAGGTCGCATGGAACAGGCAAGGCGGTGGCCTCGCCCGCCACACATGAGGGGGAGTTTTTCGGCATCGGCGGCCGTGGCTGGCTGCCGGATTGGAATGGACGGATCGTGATCGACGCTAACAATCCGGTTGAAGCACCGCTGTTCAAGCCCATGGATTTGCAGGGTCTGGTGTCAAGCCAAGTGATTGCTGAGTTGGTGAAGGGTGCACGCCTTGTAAAGGCGTTCAATCATCTGCGAGCGGACGTTCTGGCGAGCGGCCCGCGGACGGAGGGGGCCGTCGCGTGCTGTTCTACTCCGGCGATGACAACAGCGCGAAGGCCGAGGTTGGAGCGCTGATCGACCGCATTGGCTTTGCTGGTATTGACCTTGGGGCCCTCGCTTGGTGGCAAACTCACGCAATTTCCCGGCGGACCATTGCCGAACCAGAACCTCGTTAGGATTGGATGATCCGCAACGACATGTTGGTGACCGCTAATGGGATGGACCGGCTGCTCCCCCCTGCGGCGTAGGCTGCGGGACCAGCGCTCAGCCGGAGCAGCCCCATGGACCACACCACCCAGACCATCAGCGCCGCCCTCGCCGTCATTGATATCGACATCGGCAAGGACGTCTTCCACCTCGTTGGCTTTGATCACCGGGGCAAGGTCGCCTTCCGCCGCAAGATCCAGCGGCTCGCGCGGGTCGAGACCTTCAAGGCATTACCGCCCTGCATCGTCGGGATGGAGGCGTGTTTGAGCGCCCCCTTCGTCGCGCGCACCTTGCGCAAGCTCGGGCACGAGCCGCGCATCATTCCAGCCAAGTACCGCGGCCCTTCGTGAAGGGGCCAAAGAACGACGACAACGACGCCGAGGCGATCGCCGAAGCGGCTCTCCGACCGAACCTGCGCACGGTGCGAGAGACGACCCAAGACGAGTTGGATCTGCAGGCCTACCATCGCATCCGCTCGCGGCTGGTCTCGAGGCGCACGGCGACCGTCAACGATCAGGGCCTTCCTCATCGAGCAGGGCATTGCGGTTCGCCCCGGTCTGCGGGCCTTGCGGGTCTCGCTCTTCGAGATCCTGAAGAACCGTGCCGCCGAGATCTCCCCGCGCATGGCGGACCGGATCGTGGGCCTGTATGAAGACGGGCTCGGGCTTGACGAGCGGATCGAGACGGTCACGGTCGAGATCGAGAAGATCGCAACCGAGCAGGCGGCTTGCCGGCGGCTCATGAGCGTGCCGGGGGTGGGATCTCCACCGCCATGGTCGCGGCGGTGGGGGATGGCGAGGCCTTCGAGCGCGGCCGCGACTTCGGCGCCTGGTTGGGACTCGTGCCGCGGCCATACAGCACCGGCGGCAAGCCCATCTTGGGGCGCCTCTCGAAACAGGGCGACCGCTCTCTCAGGACGCTGTTCATCCAGGCGGCCAAGGTCATCCTCCTGCGACCTCACAACTGGGACAAGTTCAGCTGCGGCGCCTGGCTCACGCCGCGACCCGCCTGCATAAGAACAAGCGCGCCACGGCGTTGGCCACCAAGCTCGCCCGCATCAGCGGGAGCGTGCTGCGCCATGGCCGGGCCTTCGACACACACAGGGAGGTCGCCGCCATCTGACTCCTCCCGCCCCAGTTCGCGACTGAGCCAGCATGGAACGGATTGATCAGCGCACCCTGAGCCTGGTGACCCTAATGGCCGCCTGTCGGCCGGTCCGCTCATGAGGCCAAAGGTGCGCGCGTACTCCCATCAAGGCCACGGCCCGCGAGCCGATCAGTAGGCCGGATACATAGAAGCGACCTCCGTCATCCACGCCCAATCCGTTGCGAAACGCAGCCGGTCCATACTTCAGGGTCAGGTCCGGCAATTCCCTGGCTTCTCGGAAGGTCCGCATCGACTCCACTCTCGGACCTCGAGCTCCGCCCCGCTGGACGCCGAAAGAGATGTGGCTGGTTCTGTTGCCCCGCTCACGGCATAACAATCCCGAACAATCCAAATCAGGCGGATGTGTAACCTCAGGCGTAACCTGAGCGCGTCGTCAGGAGCGGGTCATCACGTCTAAGCGGTTGATTTCGTTGGTGGGTGTGCAAGGATTCGAACCTTGGACCCGCTGATTAAGAGACTTAGCTTCCGAGAAACTGGTCACGGGCCGAAAGCCCGCCTTGAAGTGTGCACGGGGTGCGCACGGACAGCTCTCTACGATCGCCACCTTGCATGATCAAAGAGAGATAAAAGCTCACAAACATTAGCAGTATCAGTGATATAGAATGGTGGGTGTGCAAGGATTCGAACCTTGGACCCGCTGATTAAGAGTCAGCTGCTCTACCAACTGAGCTACACACCCGTCGCCAATGGCGATCACAGCGGGCCGCAGCGCGGCCGCTGGAGAGGAGGCGCGTTTAACAAACGCGGCCGCCCCTGTCTACCCTGCTGGCGGCTTCGATGCGTCTCAGGCGGCCGTCTTCGGCGAGTGCGCCTTCTCGCGGTGATAGCGCGCCGTCCCCGCGGGCGATGACCCGATCCTCCGGGCGGATATCGCCGGGTTCCAGATCCGGCTGTCCCTCGAGCTCCCGCCAGAGCGGGATCAAGGCGGTCGAGATCGAGGCTCGGCCACGCTTCGACGCCGTCGAGCACGAAATAGGTCTCCTGGAAGTCGTCGATCCGGTAGAGCGTGCGCATCACCCGGCCGAGGTCGAAGCCGATGCGGTTCGGTGAGGGGCTCTCCAGCGCGAACACGGTCTCGGACGGCGAGGACGCGATGCCGGCGCCGACGATGCGAAGCCCGTCCGGCGTCTGCGCGAGGCCGAACTCGACGGTGTACCAGTAGAGGCGCGCGAGGCGCTTCAGCGCCCCGTGCTCGGCGGCCACGAGGCCGGCCTTGCCGTAGGCCTCAAGGTAATCGGCATAGATCGGCTGCATGATGAGCGGCACGTGGCCGAACACGTCGTGGAAGATGTCCGGCTCCTCGATGTAGTCGATCTGCTCGGGCTTGCGGATCCAGAAGCCGGCCGGAAATTTCCGGTCGGCCAGAAGCCGGAAGAAGGCGAGATCCGGGATAAGGCCCGGTACCGCCACGACTTCCCAGCCGGTCGCAGCCTTCAGGGTGCGGTTCATGACCCGGAAATCCGGAATTCCTGCCTCGCCGATGCCGAGGCGGTCGAGCCCTCGAGAAACTGATCGGCGATGCGGCCCTTCAGGATTTCGCGCTGGCGCCGCGCGAGCGTGCGCCAGGTGTCGTGATCCGCGTCGGTGTAGTTCTCGAACCCCTGGCTCGACCAGGTAGTCGCGGGGATCGTCGCTGCCGGTCGCACTGTTCATGGCCGTTCCTCCTGTTTCATACAGGATAACACCGCGGCAAGGTCATTGTTCGCCCAACATCGACATGCTTCAATCGGATCGAGGTCACTTTCTGACTTCTACAGGGCCCTCCATGGCGCATCCGCTCTCCCCTTCCGACCGCCGCATCCTGCGGGTCGTTCAGCGCGAAGGCCGTATCACCAATGCCGCTCTGGCCGAGCAGGTGGGGCTCGCCGCCTCGCCCTGCCTGCGGCGGCTCAAGGCCTTGGAAGACGCCAAGGTCGATCGAGGGCTACCGCGCGATGGTGAACCGCAAGGCTCTCGGCTTCGAGGTCGAGGCCTTCGTGTTCATCAAGCTCGAGCAGTCGGAGCCGGGCTGGCGCACGCGGCTCGTGGACCGCCTCGGCTCCTACGACGAGGTGATCGCCTGCTACGCGCTCGCCGGCGAGGTCGACCTCATCGTCCATGCCGTTGCGGAGAACATCGAGAGCTTCGGCGAGTTCGCGATGAACCGGCTGCTCACGCTGCCGGGCGTGGCCGACGTGCGGTCGAGCTTCGTGCTCCCGACCGTCAAGCCGCCGGGGCCGCTGCCGATCAGGGATTGAGCCAAGGGCGCCGTCCGCGGAGGGGCGCAGCGGTGTTCGTGTCATTCCCGTCCGGAGCGCGGAGGCGAAGGAGTGTCATCCCCGGCCGGAGCGAAGCGGAGGGGAGGGGATCAGAATCCGCGTCACCGCATGGATCCCTCCCCGCCTGCGGGAGCGCTCCGCGCCGCCGGGGACGACACCGAACCTAAACGCCGCCGGGGATGACACTCTTCTCCTCCTACTCCGCCGCATGCTGCGCGTGCAGGCGCTCGCCGCGCGCCATGAGCTTGTTCAGCGCGCCGAGATAGGCCTGCGCCGACGCCACCAGGGTGTCCGGATCGGCGCCGCGGGCGGTCACGCTGCGGCCGTCGGCGGAGAGGCGGACCGAGACCTCCGCCTGGGCGTCCGTTCCCTCGGTCACCGCGTGGACCTGGAAGAGTTCGAGCACGGCCTCGTGCGGCACCAGCGCCTTGATGGCGTTGAAGGTCGCATCGACGGGCCCGTTGCCTTCGGCTTCCTCGGTGACGCGGCGCCCTTCGATGTCGAGCTTCATGGTGGCCCGCTGCGGGCCGCGCGTGCCGGCGACGACCGAAAGCGAGACGAGCTTGATGCGGTCGTGCGCCGTGGCGAGGTTCTGGTCGACGAGCGCCTCGATATCCTCGTCGTAGACGTGCTTCTTGCGGTCCGCGAGGTCCTTGAAGCGCACGAAGGCATCCTGGAACTGGTTGTCCGAGAGCGTGTAACCCATCTCCTGCAGCTTGTTCCGGAATGCGTTGCGGCCCGAATGCTTGCCCATCACGAGCGAGGTCTTGGACACGCCGACCGATTCCGGCGTCATGATCTCGTAGGTCTGGGTGTGCTTCAGCATCCCGTCCTGATGGATGCCGCTCTCGTGCGCGAAGGCGTTCCGGCCGACGATCGCCTTGTTGTACTGCACCGGGAACGAGGTCGCGTTGGAGACCACCTTCGAGGCGCGGGTGAGCATCGTCGTCTCGATCCCGGTCGTCGTAGGGCAGCACGTCGCCGCGGGTGCGGATCGCCATGACGATCTCTTCGAGGGCCGCGTTGCCGGCCCGCTCGCCGATGCCGTTGATGGTGCACTCGATCTGCCGCGCCCCGCCCTCGAGGCCGGCGAGGGAGTTCGCCACGGCGAGCCCGAGATCGTTGTGGCAATGGACCGAGAAGATCGCCTTGTCGGAGTCCGGCACGCGCTCGCGGACGTGCCGGAACATGGCGCGGTACTCGTCCGGCGTCGCGTAGCCCACGGTGTCCGGCAGGTTGATCGTGGTCGCGCCCGCCCTGATCGCCGCCTCGACGCAGCGGCAGAGGTAGTCGATCTCCGTGCGGGTCGCGTCCATCGCCGACCACTCGACGTCCTCGACGAGGTTGCGCGCCTGGCCGACGGTCGCCGGTGATGATCTCGAGCACCTCCTCCTCGGCTCTTGCGCATCTGGTGCGCGAGGTGGATCGGCGAGGTCGAGACGAAGGTGTGGATGCGCGGCTTTCCGGCCTCGCGCACCGCTTCGCCGGCGCGGGCGATGTCGGCCGACAATGGCGCGGGCGAGGCCCGCGACGGTCGCCCGCTTCATGCGCTTCGCGATCAGGGCGACCGCCTCGAAGTCGCCGTTCGAGGCGATCGGAAACCCGGCCTCGATGATGTCGACGCCCATGGCGTCGAGGATATCGGCCACCTCGATCTTCTCTTCGAGCGTCATGGTCGCGCCGGGGCATTGCTCGCCGTCGCGCAGAGTGGTGTCGAAGATCAGCACGCGGCTCAGGATCGGTTGTCATCTCGTCAAATCCTTCGCGGGCGGCGCTCACAGAGGCGCCCAGGGTCTCGGTTCCGGTTCCCAACCCCTGAGAGCCCAGGCGTGCTCGCCCAGCCGACCCTCAGGGGCAGCTAAGGAGAAGGAGGCCGAGGAGGCGCGCGCGGGCGGCCGCCGGAGCGGGGCCGGCCTTCGGAGCGCTGTCGGAGCCGATCGTCATCGCGGCTCGTCCTCCCGGATCGCTCGGCGCCCGGGCTCTTGGCCGGCGCGAAGCACACGAACCGCTTGTAGCGGCGGCGGGTTTTCCTGGCAAGCGGCGCTGCGCGCCTGATCGGTTCAAACTTGAGACAAATGCGGCTGGACGGTCCCAGTCACCTTTCGTTAGGGATGCCAAACGGGCAACACCGGGTCGAAGGGCAACAGCACGCATGTCCTATCAGGTGAAGAGCTGGTTCGGCGCTGCCGTGCCCAGCGTGGTGTCCCACCCGGCCGTGCGTTCGCTTGCGGAGAAATGGTTCCAGATCACCACCGAGCGGGACCCGTGCCTGTCGGATTTCTGGCACAATGCGGACGACGCCTTCCTCGACAATGCGATCCTGCTGCTCAAGGGGGAGACCGACTACACCTATCTCCACCATGGCCGCGCCCTGCAGCAGAGGATCGGCTTCTCCATGCAGGGCTTGCGGCTGGCCGATTTGCGCACCCAGGATGC
Source organism: uncultured Alphaproteobacteria bacterium (assembly GCA_963723525.1). Lineage (GTDB taxonomy): Bacteria > Pseudomonadota > Alphaproteobacteria > Rhizobiales > Beijerinckiaceae > Microvirga. The sequence continues at coordinate 15,458 of CAVRRI010000022.1, read as the reverse complement.
GCCCGGCCCTGATGGAGATCTACGACCGCTGCGCCGGCGAGTTCCTGCTCTCCTACTTCCAGTCCTTCACGGATTTCGAGCAGGAGGTCATCCTCTGGGGGCGCCTTGTGCTGCCGGTGCGGCTTTCGTCCGACGACGCGCGGCCGGCTCTCGTTCTCTACTGCCACCCGATCGACGACAAGGCTTCGGTCTTCAAGACGCTCTTCGAAAAATCCCGCTCCGGCATCGTCATCGCGGCGCCCGTGAAGAACGATACGGGCGACATCGTCGATGCCTGGATCATCGCCCAGAACGAGCAGGCCCGGCATCTGACCGGCGTCGTACGACCACGGCCCTGTCCGATCTTCTGCTGCGCCGCGGCCGCATCTTCTCGCGCGACGACGTGTGGAGCGCGATCATCGACGGGGTCGGCCAGCGCAGCACCGTGGCGACCCTCTCCGACTCGGCGGCCGGCATCTCGATCAATCTCTATACGGAACTCGTCGACGAGTATCTCGTGCTGCGCCTGACGACCGTCGCACCGGTCAGCCACGCCTTCCTGATCGAATGAGGCCGCTCGTTCCACCGTGAAGCGGGCCGCTCGACCCGAGACCTGACCGTCAGGCGCCGAAGGCCCAGCGGAAGTAGGCCTGCACCGTGACGGGCATCTTGTCCGGCGCCACGTCCTGCATGCTGCGGATGACCCTTGCGTCGGCGAGTTCGGGTTCGTCCTGCGCCGCGATGGCGGCGCGGATCCGCCGTGCGACGGCTCTCGGCCGGCTCGCGGAACCGAGGAGGCGCATGAACGCGACGGCCGGCCACTGGTAGACGACGATCCACTCTCTCGTCCATCCCGTACAGCTCGGGCGGAAGCGCCGTCTCCTCCTCCAGCTCCCGGATGACGCTGGTCGCGAGATCGACGGTGCCGTCGGGCCTCAGATCGGACGGATCCGGCGTGCCGGACGGGAAATAGACCCGGCCGAAATTCGCCGTATGGGCTCCCATGACGCCGCAGACGTAAGCCCCGTCGGAGCCCTGCAGCGCGCCCATCGCGTAGCCGTTGCCGATGACGGAGTCCGGGATATCGAAGATCGCGCCAGGCCAGGAAGTCCTTGAAGTCCGCCTCGAAATAGGTGGCGCGGCACAGGCTCGGCATCGATGCCGAAGTCCTGCACCAGCAGCACCCGCCCGTTGAACATCTGCGGCCTGCCGGCAGTGACCCTGCGCCCAGTTCGCCTCGATGGCGTCCCGGTTCTCCTCCGCCCATGCCCAGCGCTTCGGCGCGCAGCGCGCCTCGAGGCGCGCCACGCGCGATGATCGAGATCCGTCCGCTCACAGCAGCAGCTCGCCGCGGCTCACCACGATGGCGCCGCCGCCGATCTCGGCCGAGACGAGCGCGCCTTTCTCGATCACGACCTGCAGCGCGATTTCGCTCGGGCGGCCCATCTCGACGCCCTGGCGGATCGGAACGTCGTGCTCGCCGTCGCCGAGCGGCTCGCACTGCATCAGAGCGCCCGCGAAGGCCGCCGCAGCGGAGCCGGTCGCCGGGTCCTCGGCGAGGCCGGCGCCTGGAAGAACATGCGGGCGCGGAAAGCCGCTGTCGCTCGCGGGCATAAACATAGACGGACGGATGGGTGGTCTCGCCGAATACCTCGTCGAAGGTTTCGCCCGAGACCTTGGCGCGGGCCAGGGCATCGAGAGAAGCGACCGGCACGAGATCGTAGGGCACGCCGCCGGAGTGGCGGGACGGGCGGTGGCGGTCGAAGCCGATCTCCCGAGGCTCGAGACCGAGGGCCCAGGCGGCCCGCGCCGGATCGAGCCCCTCGCCCCAGATCTCCGGCAGGCGCGGCAGCGCGGAAGCGCGCACAGCCCCGGCCCTTCCCCAGACCTCGACGGCACAGGAGACGATCCCCACCTTCTCCTCGAGCCCGAACAAGACGGCGCCCGGCTCGCCGTTCCGATCGATGAGCGCGAGCAGCACCGCCGTCCCGACGGTCGGATGGCCCGCGAAGGGAAGCTCCTGCTTCGGCGTGAAGATCCGCAAAGCCGCGCGCTGGCCCGCGTCGGCCGGCGGCTGACGAAAACGGTCTCGGAGAGGTTGAACTCGTTGGCGATGGCCTGCATGCGCTCGGGATCGAGCCCCTCGGCATCGAGCACGACCGCGAGCGGATTGCCCGCGAGCGGCGTTTCGTGAACACGTCGAGGGTGAAGAAGCGGCGCGGCATGGAACCTCCAGGGGATCGCAAGGCGCGGCACCCTAGCGCATCGTGCGGAAAAGTGGACCCGGTTTTCCGCGCCGAACGATGCGCTGCTCAAAAGGGGAGCATCGGATGGATCCCAAAAGTGGATTCCACTTTTGGGTCCGATGCGCGCATCGTGCGGAAAAGTGGACCCGGTTTTCCGCGCCGAACGGTGCGCTGCTCTCAGAAGCTGAGCATCGTGCAAGGAAGTGGAAACCGCTTCCTTGCAACAAGCGATGCGCCGTCGAAGCCAATTATCGAGAAGCGCCTTTTTTGCATTTCGATGCGTTCGCAAAGCGTTGGAGCATTTTCCAGAGAAACCGGATTCGCTCGTCGGTGGCCGATCGGCGCCCGATCTCGCGCAGGCGGCATTGGGCCCGGTGAAGCCGACCGATCTCACTTCGTCCGCCTGCTCCCGCGGCGTGTCTCGGGAAGATCGATCTCGACGACGAGCGGACAATGGTCGCTCGCCTTCGGCCGGTCCCAGCCCATCCGCGGATAGCGGTCAGCACGCGTGGAGAGATAGGCGATCGAGCGGTCGGGAGCGGCCGGATCGAGGGGCACGCGGTAGGGCAGACCGCGGCGGATGCATTTCGACCTTCGGCTCCGGGTTCGCGGCGGCGAGCGCGGGCGACAGAAGCATGTAGTCGAGCTGCACGTGCTGCTTCGACCGGCGAGCGCGGCCGTTCCGACGGCAAGTCTGGTGGAAATGGAGGTCCATCGTTCGCCGCGCCGGCAGAAGACCCACCGGGTTGACGGCGAAATCCGCCGAAGAGCAGTCGAGGCCGCCGGGCTCGACCGGTTCGGCCTCGCCGCCGGGCACGATGCGCTCGCGAAATCGTTGAGATCGCCGGCGATGATCCAGTTCGGCCTCGCGCCAATCGTCGCCGAACCGTCGCTTGACGATGCCGCTCGACGGCCTGAGCCTCTGCCCGCCGGATCGGCCGGTCGTGGCTGCCCGCCCGTCGTCATCGACGTTGCCCTGAATTGGAGATGGTAGAGAACAAGCTCACGTCGGTCGCCGAAGTCGATCGTCACCTCCAGGCAGTCGCGGTTGAAGACGAGGTCGTCCGGCACGATCCCGAAGGGCTTCAGTTCGTCCGAAAACACGTCGAGCTGCCGCGAAGCGTCTTCTCGTGGTCGAGCGCGCCCGGACCTGCTTCTTGCCATCGAACAGTCGAGCCTTGCCGCGACGGCAACGTCGATGCCGCGGCGGATCGTTGCCGTGAACCAAGCCGAAATGGCCGTATCGGACGTCGCTGAGGCCGGTGGACGTAATTCGCGAAGAAGGCCTGCATCACCGCCGAGATTGTCCACCTCCTGCAGACGCAAGAGTCGGCCCGCGCCTCCGCGAGGCGAGCGCCGACATTTCGCGCTTGTCGTCCTCGAGCGCCACCGCGATCGATCTGCTCGCGCCTTCTCGGTTTCGGCCGGCGCGGGAAATCGAACAACGACAGCGCGGGCCCGGTCTCGGGACGCACCTTCGGCCCGAAGCGATTGCGGGAGACGAGGTTCTCGATGTTGAAGGTTGCGATCCGCAGGCGCATGGCCCCGTTGTGGGCCCGGCGGCTTGGCGGGAGCAAGCCGGCCCCGTTCATACCTCTTCCACCGGAAAGCGGCGGCTCGGGGAGACGAACTCGTCCTGCGCGGCGACCGTCAGGATTTCGCGCGACCCGGCTTCCTCGGTGCGGCTTGAGAAGCCCGTAGATCGATGCCCCGCCTCGCTCAGCGCCGCCGCGGCCGAACGGCTGCGGGCGTAGTGGACGAAGAACAGCGCCGCGATGGCATCGCCTGCGCCGTTGACGGAGAGGACAGCCGCGGCGTGCGCAACCGCCAGAACCGCCCGCCCTCCGCCGCCAGAGGTCGATGGCGTCATGAGGGCGTCTCCCGGCTCTCGAGGATGTCACGAGGACCACCTTCGGCGCCGAGGCGATGGACGGCGGCGACCGCCTCCTTGCACCGAGGAGAGCGTTCCGTCGACCATGCCCGACAGATAGCTCCAGCTCGAACTGGTTCGGCGTGACGATGTCGGCGGCCGGCACGGCCTGTTCGCGCATGAATTCCGGGATCCCGGGGCGCACGAAGACGCCGCGGCCGACATCGCCGATCACCGGATCGCAGCAATAAAGGGCCTGCGGATTGGCTGCCCGCACCCGCGCTCACCGCCGAGAGGATGGCGTTGCCGATATCGGCCGATCCCATATAGCCGGACAGGACGCCGTCGCAGCGGGGCAGCACGCCCCGCTCGGCGATGCCGTCGACGAGTTCCTCGATCGCAGGCCCGTCGAAGACGCGGCCCTTCCATGCACCATAGCCGGTGTGGTTCGAGAACTGGACCGTATGGATCGGCCAGACCTCGACCCCGAGCCGCTGCATCGGAAACACGGCGGAGGCATTGCCCGACATGCCCGTAAGCGACATGCGATTGGATGGAGAGGATGTTCATGGCCGATCGAGCCCCTGTGCGTGTTCCGGCTTATCCCAATGGAGGGGCCGTCGCAAATTCGACCAAAGTGATCCTACCTATGAGCGGCTTCCAGGCTCGGAAAGGGCGTCGGAAACCCGCATGGATCATCGAGCCGATCAAGGGCACGACCGTCGCTCTTCGTCCGGGACAACCAGGCCTGGGCACCGTCTCATCGTCGGCGCCCTGGCCTTCGGGGAATCGCTCGCCTTCCTATCCCTTCTGTCGCCGGCAACCGTCATCCTCTTCGCGTTCGGCGCCCTGATCGGCACCGCGAGGCTGGAGTTCTGGCCGCTCTGGCTCGCCGGTTCGCTCGGAGCCGTGCTCGGGGCGATCTCGTTTCCTATTGGGTTGGCCGACGATTCCAATACGGACCGCCTTCCGGCATCTGGCCGCTCTCGCATCACCCCCATCTGGTCGCGCGTGGCGAAAGCTTCTTTGCCGCCTCGGCCCTTGGGGCCTCTTCGTCGGGGCGATTCTTCGGGCCGGCACGGGCGGTGATCCCGCTGATCGCCGGCATCTTCGGGATGCCGCTCGATCCTGTTCATGGCGGTGACCTTCGCCTCCGCCTTCATGTGGGCCTTCGTGCTCCTCGCGCCCGGCGCCGGGCTGCGACCTTCTCGGCTGGTGAGCGCGACCCGTCCGAGCGGATCTCTCCTGAACGAGGCAGTCGCGCGCGTCCCGAAGATTGGCGGTTCTTCCCCGAGGCGTCAGTTCCGGCTCTTGTCCACCAGCGCCTTGGCCTTGATCCAGGGCATCATCTCGCGCAGCCGTGCGCCGACTTCCTCGATCGGATGCGCCGCCATCTTGGCGCGGGTCGCCTTGAACGAGGTCTGGTTGACCTTGTTCTCGAGCATCCAATCGCGCGTGAATTTGCCCGACTGGATATCATCCAGCACGCGCTTCATCTCAGCCTTCGTGGCCGGCGTTCACGATGCGCGGTCCGGTGACGTACTCGCCGTATTCCGCGGTGTTGGAGATCGAGTAGTTCATGTTGGCGATGCCGCCCTCGTAGATGAGGTCGACGATGAGCTTCACTTCGTGGAGGCACTCGAAATAGGCCATCTCGGGGGCGTAGCCGGCTTCCACCAGCGTTTCGAACCCGCCCTTGATGAGTTCGACGAGGCCCCCGCAGAGCACCACCTGCTCGCCGAACAGGTCGGTCTCGCACTCTTCCTTGAAGGTGGTCTCGATGATGCCGGCGCGTCCGCCGCCGTTGGCCGAGGCGTAGGAGAGGCCGAGGTCGTGGGCGTTGCCCGTCGCATCCTGGTGGATCGCGATGAGGGTCGGCACGCCGCCGCCGCGCTGGTATTCGGACCGCACCGTGTGGCCGGGACCCTTCGGGGCGACCATGAGCACGTCGAGATCCTTGCGCGGCTCGATGAGGTTGAAATGCACGTTGAGGCCGTGCGCGAAGAGGAGCGCGGCGCCTTCCTTCATGTTCGGCGCGAGCTCGTCGCGATAGATGTCGGCCTGGAGCTCGTCCGGCGTGAGCATCATCACCACGTCGGCCCACCTCGCCGCGTCCGCGACTTCCATCACCTTGATGCCTTCCTTCTCGGCCTTGGCGGCGGAGGCCGAGCCCTTGCGCAAGGCGACGACGATGTCCTTCACGCCGGAATCCCGGAGGTTCAGCGCGTGGGCATGGCCCTGGCTGCCGTAGCCGACGATGGCGACCTTCTTGGACTTGATCAGGTTGATGTCGGCGTCGCGATCGTAATAGACGCGCATGGTTCTCGTCCCTCTTTTCGCGGGGCGTGCCGCCCCTACCCTTGCGTTTCGTTGCGGGCGACCGGTCGCCGGGCGCAACATTCGCTATGTCCCGCCGCTTGTAGCGGCCAAAGCCGTGCTGGCAAGCCTTCCGCGGGCGGAAAATTGCGGGTTACGGCTTCGCCGCGCTGCAAGACCCCTCGCCCGACGCTCCGCCTCCGGCAAGAATCGGACGGACGTCGCGCCGCAGCTTGTGGCAGAGTCCGTGGCGTCGGTTTCGGGCCCATCCTCGGCGCCTGGGAACAATGGAAAGGAAGTCCTGGTGGACCCGATCGAGAAACCGACCCTCGCCACTCCGCATGAGGTCGTCGCCTTCTGGCGGGAAGCCGGCCCGGAACGCTGGTTCTCCAGAGGCCGAGGACTTCGACCAGCTCTGCCGCAAGCGCTTCCTCCTCACCTACGAGGCCGCGGCGCGCGGCGACCTCAACGAGTGGGAGCTGACCCCGGAAGGCTCGCTCGCGGTCGTGCTCCTCCTCGACCAGTTTCCCCGCAACATGTTCCGCGGAACGAGGAGGGTCTATGCCACCGATCCCGCGGCGCTCATGAGCGCCGATCGGGCGATCGAGAAAGGATACGACCGGCGCGTCGACCCGGAACTCCGCCGCTTCCTCTACTTGCCCTTCATGCATTCCGAGGAATTGCGCCACCAGGAACGCTCCGTCGTTCTCAACGAGAGCCTTGGCGACGCCGAGTTCGACGAAATGGGCGCGTCATCACCACGACATCGTCCGCCGCTTCGGCCGGTTCCCGCACCGGAACGAACTCCTGGGCCGCGAGAGCACGCCCGAGGAGAGGCAGTTCCTGAGCGAGAGCGAGTTCAGAGGGTAGGAGGCCCTCCGGCTCCGCGCGACATGGCGGCGATCCCCGTGCGCGACACCTCCACGAGGCCGACCGCCGTCATCAGCTTGATGAAGCGCTCGACCTCGTCCGTCGTGCCGGTGAGCTCGTAGATGAACGAGGTGAGCGAGGCATCGAGGGTTCGCGCCCCGAATGCCGAGGCGAGGCGCATGGCCTCCACCCGGTGCTCGCCTTTGCCGACCACCTTCACGAGGCAGAGCTCGCGCTCGACCGTCTCGCCGGTGAGCGTGAGGTCCACCACGCGGTGGACCGGGACGAGGCGTTCCAGCTGGCTCTTGATCTGCTCGATCACGGCATTCGTGCCGGTCGTGACGATGGTGATGCGCGAGAGATGGGCTTCGTGCTCCGTCTCGGTCACCGTGAGGCTCTCGATGTTGTAGCCCCTCCCGGAGAACATCCCGGCGATGCGGGCGAGGACCCCCGGCTCGTTGTCGACGACGACCGCGAGCGTGTGCCGGTTGACGGGTTCGATTCGGGTGGGATCTGGATAATGCGTGCTCATCAGGGTCATCGGTGTTGGTCCGTCCGGTTTAACCTCAAGCGGCCTGGCGATAAACCTCGATCGGCTGCTCATCGACCTCGTCGTGCGCGAGAATCCACGGCTCCTGGAGCGCCGCTGCGCGCCATTCGCCGAAGGACGGCAGCGAGAGGATCGCGTCCTTGTAGGCTCGGGTCTCGGGCGAAACGTCGATCGAATAGGTCTCGAGGCGCGTGACGAGCGGCGCGAACATGGCGTCCGCCGCCGAGAAACCACCGAAGAGGAACGGTCCGTCACCGCCGAAGCGCCCGCGCGCATCGCGCACGATCGCTTCGAACCGATCGACGTTCGCCGCCACCTCCGCTCCGCGATCTCGTACCGGAAACCTCTTGCCGAGGTTCATCGGGCACGCGTTGCGCAGCGGCTGGAATCCCGCATGCATCTCCGCGGCGAGGGAGCGGGCCAGGGCCCTGGCCTTTCGGTCGGCCGGCCATACCGGCACGTCGAAGCGCTCGCCGACATATTCCATGATGGCGATGGTCTCCCAGACGTGCACGTCGCCGTCGATGAGAACCGGCACCCGTCCCGCCGGCGAGACCTTGGCGATCTCCGCCTTCGTGGTCGGCAGGTCGAGCGGGATCACGACCGCGTCGAACGCCACCCCGAGCTGGCGCAGGAGGAGCCAGGGCCGAAGCGACCAGGAGGAGTAGAGCTTGTTGCCGATGACGAGGGTAGGCATGGCTTCAGACATCCCGGGTTCATGAATATCGGCCGGCACGCTGGCCGGGCTCAGACGAGCATCTTTCCCTTCTCGTCGATGACCGCACCGATGTCGGCGCCCGTCTCCCCGAGATAGTCGTTGAGGAGCATTTCGTTGTGCGCCTTGCCGGACGGGATCATCGGGAAGCAGTTTTCGGTCTTGTCGACGACGCAGTCGAAGATCACCGGGCGGTCCACATCGATCATCTCGAGGATCGCCGCATCGAGATCGCCGGGCTTGTCGCAGCGGATGCCGACCGCCCCATAGGCTTCCGCCAGCTTGACGAAGTCCGGCAGCGAAGCGGAGTAGCTTTCCGAATAGCGCCCGCCGTGCAGCAGTTCCTGCCACTGGCGAACCATGCCCATGTACTCGTTGTTGAGGATGAAGATCTTCACCGGCAGGCGGTACTGCACGGCGGTCGACATTTCCTGCATGTTCATGAGGATCGAGGCTTCGCCGGCGATGTCGATCACGAGGGACTTCGGATGCGCGAGCTGCGTGCCGATGGCGGCCGGCAGGCCGTAGCCCATGGTTCCGAGGCCGCCCGACGTCATCCACCGGTTCGGGTCCTCGAACTTGAAGTATTGCGCCGCCCACATCTGGTGCTGTCCCACCTCTGTCGTCACGTAGGTGTCGCGGTTCTTCGTCAGCTCGTAGAGGCGCTGCACCGCGTATTGCGGCTTGATGGTCTCCGAGGAGGGCCGATAGGCGAGGCAATTGCGCTGGCGCCAGCCGTCGATCTTTTCCCACCAGCCTTTCAGCGCCGGCTTGTCCACCTGCGGCGCCGTCGAGCGCCACAGGCGCACCATGTCTTCCAGCACGTGCGCGCAATCGCCAATGATCGGAATTTCGACCTTCACGTTCTTGTTGATCGAGGACGGATCGATGTCGACGTGGATGCGTTTCGAGAACGGCGAGAAGGCATCGAGCCGCCCCGTGATGCGGTCGTCGAACCGCGCCCCGATGTTGATCATCACGTCGCATTCGTGCATCGCCAGGTTGGCCTCGTAGGTGCCGTGCATCCCGAGCATGCCGAGGAATTGCGGGTCGGAGGCCGGGTAGGCGCCGAGCCCCATGAGGGTCGAGGTGATCGGAAAGCCCGTGAGCCGCACGATCTCGCGCAGCAGGGCCGCCGCATGCGGACCCGAATTGACGACGCCGCCGCCGGTGTAGAAGACGGGGCGCTTGGCCGAGGCCATCAGCTCGATCGCCGCGCGGATCTTCTCGAGGTCGCCCTTCACGGTCGGGCGATAGGTCTTGTGCTGGTTGTTCGTCGGGCGCGCGTAAGGACCGCTCTTGAACTGCACGTCCTTCGGCAGGTCGATCACGACCGGGCCGGGCCGCCCGGCGGCCGCCACATAGAAGGCCTCGTGCAGGATCCGCGGCAGGTCCTCGATGGATTTCACGAGGTAGTTGTGCTTGGTGCAGTGGCGCGTGATCCCCACCGTGTCGCATTCCTGGAAGGCGTCCGTCCCGATGAGGTGCGTCGGCACCTGCCCGGTGATGCAGACGATCGGGACCGAATCCATCATCGCGTCGGTGAGGCCGGTCACCGCATTGGTCGCACCAGGGCCGGAGGTCACGAGGACGACGCCGACCTTGCCCGAAGAGCGGGCGTAGCCCTCGGCAGCATGGACCGCCCCCTGTTCGTGCCGCACCAGGATGTGCTTCACCTTCTCCTGGTGGAAGAGCGCGTCATAGATGGGCAGAACGGCCCCGCCCGGATAGCCGAAGATGTGCTCGACTGCCTGATCCTGCAGGGCTCGGATCACCATTTCGGCGCCGGTCATCATCTCGCTCATCGTGCTGCTCCGTCGGGTCCTGGGGTCGTCTCAATCGAGTTTGGGAGGTGCTGCGGGCAATAAAAAAGGCCCCGAAGGGGGCCTGCGCGCCATCGCCGGATCGTACGGGGCTCAGCCCCGCTCCGTCGATGGCGCCCTAATTACGAGAAGAAGCGAACGCATTTGCGCGGTTCTCGGTTCGAAAGTTGCCGAGACGCTACCCGAGGCGATGCAACGGGTCAAGCGGGTGCGGGCTGCCGAAGAGGGCTGAGCTTACGCTTCGGCGGCGCTATCTTGATGCATCATGACGGAATCACTCTCCGCCACGTCAGACGCCAAGCCATTGAAATGAAATGGTTTTTTCTCATAGATGTGGAGCAACCCACGAATGGCCCCACAAGCCCGCGGCCACGAAGAAGCCCGCCGAGTGTTACCCCCGGCGGGATCCCAGGCTATCGGAAACTCGCTCGCCAGTTGATCCCGTTGCGGGACCAGAGCCGGATTCCCCACCCAACATGCTGCCCTCGTCCCGTGGGAACCGAAGCGGCCCGAGTGAATCGAATCCGGTATGGCTCAGTGGAGTACGCGTACCGCCCGGCGTTCGCCTGCGGGCTTCATCCGACCCTGTCTGCCGACCTTGGCCACCAAGGTGCCGACCGGCCCCGAGTGGATTCACGAACTCAAGTATGATGGCTACCGCATCATCGCCCGCAAGGAGGGCGAGGGGGTGTGCCTCTGGACCCGCAACGGCCTGAACTGGGCCATGAGCTTTCCAAGGATCGTGGAGGCCATTCGCGCGCTCCCCGTGGAGCGGCTGGTGATCGATGGCGAGGCCGTGTGCCTGCGCGACGACGGCCATCCGGATTTCCATGCGCTGCGGTCGAAGCGCGGCTGCCGGGATGCCTGCTTGATGGCGTTCGACCTGCTCGCTCTGGACGGCTCCTATCTGGTGTCACTGCCGCTCCACGCGCGCCGCTCGCAACTGGCTGCTCTCATCGACGGACAAGGAGACGGCCTGCTGTTCTCTGGCCATGTCGCGGGCTCCGAGGGCGAGGCCCTGTTTCGGCACGCCTGGGCCCTGGGCCTGGAAGGGATCGTGTCCAAGAAAGCCGAGAGCCGTTACCGGTCGGGAGCGAGGCCGGAATGGCTCAAGATTCGGTGCCCCGGCTACGTCCGTCGGTGAGGCCCGTTCCGGATATCCTCTCTGATACCGGCGGCGAAAGGTGGAGTGACGGGCCTTCATACCGCTCGGTCGGTGAAAGCCGGTGCAGAAGATTGCCCGGATCAGTCCATTGCCACCGACTGCGTTAGGTGCGGGTTATTCCGCGTGATGCACGTTGAAGTTTATGACCATCAGACGGATCAGACCTTCACCTTGGGACCGAGATGTTCAGGAGAGCCGAAAGCCTGAGCGGGAGGCCGACAAGCTGAAGCGTCGGTTTCAATCCGTCTCGCAACGGTCGTTCCCCCGTCGCCCGCCTCGCTGGATGAGAAGCCCTGACTGGCCGCTGATCCTCGTCATTACGGCGATGGTGACCGTGGTCGGTTTCATCCTATATCGGTGGGTCTGGGATTCTAACCTCTGGCCCGTCAATCAGGCCGTTCTCCAGACGACATACGTCCGGGACTGTGCCGACGCCCGCCGCGTCGGTATCACGCCCCTGTACTCTGGATACGCCGGGTATCGGGAGAGCCTGGATCGTGATCGGGACGGCATCGCCTGCGAGCCGTACCCGTTCTAACCCCGATGTGACGTTCCGTCCTGATGTGAATTGTGGATGTTGCAGCAGGGCCGACTCAACTGCCGGGACGGCAGAACGCTTGAGTGTTCGCTCGGCATGTAAACGAGAACATGCCCGGCGAGAAGGACTTCCGGCCCGATACGATCTCAACCTACTTCAGAGCCCTTCCCGACCGATCTGAGACTTGAGGCCATGGCTAAGACGCTCGGGATCTCGAAGGAAGACTTGCTCCCCCACAGGGTATGCTTATCCACCGTGACAACGTCTCGCCGTTCCGATGAAGCAGATCACCGCTGGCATTGAAATCATCCCCACGATTTCGCCCACGGACCTGATGACGTCATTCCCACCTCGCGCAAAATCGAACATTCCCACAGCATCGCCGAAAGCTCTCCCCAACACGCTGGCGTGCCAGATGGTGTCGTTCCCACCTCGGCTGAAGCCGCGCATCGTGGTGGCATCGCCGAAGGAATCAGCCCCTCGGCCTGTGGCGAAGATGGTGTCGTTTCCGCCACGGCTGAAATCGAACAGCGTGCCGGTCACATCGCCGTAGTATTGATTCCCCAGGTCGGAGGTTGGGTTCTCGAGGGTCTGGTCGCCACCTCTCTGGAAGCCGGTAAAGTCGCCGTCAAAATCGCCAATAACCCTAGCCATAGCCAAACTCCTTCCGCAGGAGTTGCAATGCGCTCACGATACACCCCTCATGGAGGGCGGTCCAGCGATCCAGATGCAGGACCCATCGCCAAACCGTACCCATTCAAGGGCCCGCATTGAGCGTTACACGGTGGGCCGCCCTCAAGGACCTGAAGGCCGTTCCGGAGCAGGTCGAGGAGTTCGCTCTGAAGCACTTCGCCAAGGCGTGACATGCCCGTCCTGACCGTTGGCACCACCGAGATCGTTTACACGCTCCGGCGCTCCGACATCGCGAAGCGGGCGCGCATCACGGTGACGCCGGAGAGCGTCGACGTGGTGGTGCCGACGGCGGCGACGGACGATGATATTGCGGGCGCGCTCCATCGCCGCCGAGGGTGGCTGGTCGAGCAACCCGACAGATGGCGGAGAAGGCGGCAGCCGCGCCAACGGTCGTGCGGTTCGTCACCGGAGCGAAGATCCCCTATCGCGGTCGGCTCATGCGCCTCACGGTGGAGACGACGGACGGCGACCTCGTCACGGTTACGTATCGGAACGGATTCTCTGCCGGCTACCCTCGTACGGCATCCGATGCCTCCCGCAACGCCCTGATCGAATCTGCCTTGCGACTTTGGCTTCGGAAGCGACTTCGCGAGGACGTTCTTGCTCTCGTCCGCGTCCACGGCGAACCAACGGTCTGAAACCGAAGCGCGTTCACATCAAGGACCAGGCGCACATGTGGGGCAGTTGCGGAGCCGACCGCAGCGTCAATCTGAACTGGCACCTGGTCTTTGCGCCGAGGACCGTGTTGGAATACGCCGTGGTTCACGAACTCTGCCATCTCCGGCATCGGAATCACGACCATGGGTTCTGGGAACTCGTGGGGAGCATCCTGCCTGATTGGGAGACGCGGAAGGCATGGCTCGACGCGAACGAGCACTTTCTCGATCTGCGACGAGTAGAGCCGACCTGATCGTTGTTCATCGAGAGCGGTCTTGATCTGGACGAGCCTCACTCGTGTGGTCGCGACCCGTAGGAACAAGCTCGTTGTCAGTCCGCCAAGACCCCCTAGGAGAGTCACAGGGCGAGTTCTGAGGGTTTCGGCTAGGAGTGGAGCGGCGAGGTCCCGGAACGCCGTGGGTGAGTCCGCTAGCGGCCTTCTCGGCCATCGCCGGGGATGTTCTCGCAGGCGGTCTCGGCGGCATCGAGCAGCATGCGATCTGTATCGTGGGTCGTTGCACACTTCCGCACGAGCGAGTCTGAGGTCGAACCCCTGATCCACGCGGGAAGCGTCCGGCACGCGATGCAGTAACGGACGAGCACCTTATCTCGGCTACTCCGATTCTCTCGCCTGCCGCACAAGGGCTCGAACGCGAGGCGTGCGCGGAGGCGTATTTGAGGCTCGCATCTGTGGGGCGGTTATCGGACTGGAAGCACACATCGGATCGAATCTGAATCATGCGACCACGCGACTGAGGTCCACCTGGAGCACGTTGCGTCCACCCGTGGCCGTGATGTGAAGCATCCAACCCAACCAGTCGACTACTCGTCCCTGATCTCATCTATCTGCGGCGAGCACCCCCGCGAGACGTCCGCGCGAGCGAAAACAAGGTTCGTGACCTCGCTCACAGATCCCGAGTGGAGCGCGTCGTAAGTTCCTCACGCCGAGTTGAGGAACCTTTCCCATGATACCTGCCATGACCACGTTGACCCGAGTTGCCGTCGCGCTCTCGGCCTGCCTCGCCTTTGTTGCCGCACCCGGAGCGGCGACCGCCCGTGACCGCGACCACGGTGGTGGCGGTCCTGTGGTCCGCGATCATCGGGAGCAACCCGTCATTCGCGATCATCGCTCGCCGGTCGTCATCCGAGATCATCGGGAACCTGTGGTTTCGCGATCATCGCGCGCCGGTCGTCGTCCGTGATCATAGGCGACGCCGGTCGTCGTCCGTGACCATCGTGCGCCTCCGGTCGTCCGGGACCACCGAGCGCCGAGAGGACCTCAGGGCGGCGTGGTCGTCACGTCCTCGGGAAGCAGGCGCGGTGGATCGCCGTGCTTTCGCTCGGTGTTCGGGGGTCCTTGCTTCGGGTGGTGACATTGCGAAGCGAACTGACCGCCAAGGTTTCGAGCCGACGGCGGTGATCTCCAGAGTGTGGAGCGGGGGCGAGCGCGGATGTACCGCCGCCCCCGTTTTGGAGCCCGTACGGAGCCCGCCTGACCGGATACGCAGGCCGTTAGCAAGTGCCCGCGCGGAGGAGATCCCAAAGCATCGCGGGTCTGATTCGACGGTGGCGGCGCGCAGCTCCTCGGTGAGCCAGAGCACTGCTCACCGACCATGGAACTGCGCTGCCGCAACGCTGTTGTTTCCGGCAGCATGAGCATCTCCGAACCCGAACCGCGCCCGGTCGTCCTTGTCGTAGAGGACGACACCCTGGTGCGGTTGTTCACGTCCGACTTCCTCGACGAAGCGGGCTTCAAGGTCTTCGAGGCGGTGAATGCGGACGAAGCCCTGACCGTGCTCAGTGCCCGTCCCGACGTTCAAGCCGTTCTGACGGATATCGAAATGTCCGGATCGATGAACGGCATCGCGTTGGCCAAGGTCGTCCGCGAGCGGTGGCCGGGGGTGCGGTTCGTCCTCAACTCGGGGCGCTCGAACCCTGGTCCGGACGACCATCTGCCCGACGACGTTTCTCCCCTTCCTGCCGACAACGGTCGTCAACCTGCTTCGCCAGATCATCACACCACAGATCATCGATCC
>CAVRRI010000021.1:0-313738 GCA_963723525.1 uncultured Alphaproteobacteria bacterium | reverse complement strand
GCTTCTTGTAGTAATCCGATCCCCAGTCAAAATGCTCAACCTCGAACTTGAAGCCGCCGTCGCGTTCGGCGCAAACTTCGAGAGCCTGGAGACCGGCAGCGATCACCTTCCCGGCCCGATACCATCTCCGCCGATGGCCGCGATGCGATGGGTGCGCATGATCATTCCTTTCGCGTTGGTGAGTTGGAGCGATCAATGTGTCCCGAGCGGCGAGCCGAAGCCGCGAAACTTACCGTCACGCCCGCAGAGCACAGGGCGCGCGGGGCCAAGGCTGGTCCCCGCCCCGCGCGGTCGGTCCGGAAACGCCGGTCACTGCGGGGTGGCGCCGGCGAGGAGCTTGCTCCAGCGTGCGAGCTCGGACTTGAAGCGCTCGTCGAGGGCGGCGGGCGTCGCCATCGCGGCGGGCACGGGCGCGGTGCCGAGGGCGGCGAAGCGGTCGCTCACAGTCCGGTCGGTGAGTGCCTTCTGAAGCGCGGCCGCGAGCTTCTGGCGGATCGGTTCGGGCGTGCCCTTGGGAGCCCAGATGGCGTGCCAGGCCGAGAGGTCGAAGCCCGTGACGCCGCTTTCGGCGAGCGTCGGCACCTCGGGCAAGATCGCGATCCGCTCGCGTGTGGTGACAGCGTAGGGCTTGATCTGGCCTTCCTTGATCTGGTTGGCCGTGGTGGTCTGGTCGCACATGAGGTCCATGCGGCCGCCGACGAGTCGTTTATAGCCGGTCCTGTGCCCCTATAGGGAACCACCGTCAGTTTGATGCCGGCGGCATCGGTCCGAAGGCGACCACAGAGGTCGGACACCGCGCGACGCCGGCCGTGCCGAAGGTCGCACCGGCGCCGTGCCCTTCAACCAGTCAAGAGCGCCGCCGCGTCGGCTGGCGGAAGGTCCTTGCGGCCGACGAGGGTCAGCGGGACTTCGGTCACCAGGCCGACAGGATCGAAGGCTTCGCCGGGCCTGTATGGCAGGTTCGGATAGAGGGCGCCGAGGTCGCGACGCCGACGTGGTAGAGGAGCAGCGTGTAACCGTCCGGCTCCGCCTTGGCGACCCGACCGCCCCGAGCGAGCCGCCAGTGCCGCCGACGTTCTCGATCACGAGCTGCTGGCCAGGTCGGCCCTATCGCCTCGGCCACCAGCCGCGCGACGGTGTCGCTGGGCCGCCGGCGGCAGCCGGGACCAAGAGGGTGATCGGTCTATTGGGATAGGCGGTCTGGGCGATGGTCGGACCGGCGAGCATCGTCGCTGTCGCGAGACCGAGCGCGGTAGCGAGAGTGAACAGAACTCGTTTCATGTCTTCTCCTCCTCGGTTCGCCTCCGTCGGCGGCCGGGGCGCCGCTCAGGCTCACCTGCCGCCTACAACTCCCCTTTCCAGCTTCGATTCACCTTGCATGGAAGTTTGCATGCGACCTATCGCATAGGAGACACGGCGAGTCAAGCATCCATTCTTTCTTGCATGGAAGCGCTCGGCGCGCGAAGTGGCGCAGGAGGGCGACATGATCGAGAAACTACAGGCACGAGCCCCTCAGGACTTGCACAGAGGCCGTCGCTGGTCGAGGACGCCTACAGGGCTCTGAAGGAGGCGATCCGCGACAACGTCTTTCCGCCCGGCTATCAGGTTCGGAGCAGGAAATAGCGATGCGGCTCGGCATGAGCCGGACGCCGGTTCACGAAGCCATCATCCGGCTCCAGGAAAGGGCTGGTCCGCGTGCTGTCCAGCGGGTGTGATGGTCTGCCCACTTGCGCCGGAGGACGTGCGGAAATCTACGAGGTCATCATCGCCATCGAATCCATGGCCGCAGAACTGCTGGCGGCGCGATCCCAAGAGGAGCGCCGGCTCGTCGCCAATGAACTCGAAGAGGCCACTGCGCGAATGGAGGTGGCTCTCCGAAAAAACGATCTCCTCGCCTGGGCTGCCGCGGACGACCTGTTCAATCGAACGCTGGTCGAGCGCTGCGGCAACGGCCGCATCCGAAGAATTGCTCAGACCGTCACCGATCAAGCTCATCGGGCTCGCATGCTCACCCTCAAGCTTCGCTCCAAGCCAACCGGATCGATCGCGGCGCACAGACGTATCATTGCTGCCATTCAGAAGGGACGAGTGGCGGAGGCCATCGCTATGCGCGGGAACATCGCGTCAGCGCCCGCGATGAACTCGTTCCGCTGATCATGAGCTTCGGCATCAAGCACCTGTGATGCTCGCCCGATTTGCGCTCCGGGCGGGGCAGAATGGATTGAGACCTTTCTCCTCGCGCTACGGATGCCGCTTGGGGTCAATCCGCCGCCCGATCCTGTCTCCGAACGTCCGCTTCGGCGTCATAAGCAGTCAACCGCCGGACGGCTGAAATGTGCCAGATGCGGTTCAATGCTGGAAAGCTACGACTTAGCTATTGTTGGAGCCCCGACTCGGCATGGGGAGGGAGCCTCGCCCTCTGAGCTCGGCGAGCGGCGCCTCAAGAACCTCTCGGAGCCGATCGCATCTACCGGCTGCGGGAGGAGATGGCGCGGCACAGACTGTAATCCGCGCCGACACGGGTTCCAACCGCCGGGGAGAAGCGCGATGTCGTTGGCGGTCCTGCCCTTCCGCGTCATGGGCGGGGACGAGGACCAGCGGTTCTTGGCCGAAGGACTGACGGATGAACTTATCGTCGAACTGGCCGCTTCCGGCGCCTTTCGTCTAGCGACGGGGAATGACTCGCCAGACTCCGCGCTGTTGTGGTAATACAATACCGCATCCGGCCGACCACTCAGGCGAGGTGGCGCATGCCTGTAAATACAGAGCGAAACAGGAGCTCGGTTCAAGCCGGGCCAGAGTGGAAATCCCGCTGGCAAGCCGAAAGGTGCCCGCCATAAAACGACGCTCGCCATCGACGCCTTACTGGACGGCGAGGCCGAGACCATCACGCGCAAGGCGATCGACATGGCCACGGCGGGTGACATCGTTGCGCTGCGCCTGTGCTTGGACCGCCTCTCGCCGTCCGCAAGGATCGTCCTGTCACCTTCGCCCTTCCGACAATCGAGAGCACTGCCGACGTGGTAAAGGCCTCAGCCGCTCTCTTGCAGGCGGTCGCGTCGGGAGAACTGACACCCTCGGAAGCCGCCGAACTCGGCAAGCTGGTGGAGGCGCATGTGCGGGCAATCGAGACCACTGAGCTGGAAGCACGCCTGGACCGCCTGGAACGGTTAACGAACTACTGAGCGGAACTTACACCATCGCTGAACCCGAGGCCACGGCTTTCCGATGTGTCATCACTGGGCTGAACTGCACGCTCATTGAAGATCGTGTCCGTTGCGTTAGGATCTGCGCCCCTGACCCTGGAGATCACCGTGCACTACAACTGGCCTCGAGTAACGGAACTGGGAGGCAAGACACTGCCATGCTGATCCGAGGCTTTGAGAAGAAGCTGCGTAAGCTGGAAGCGAAGTTTCGTCCGCCTAAAGGCGTGTTCTTTCTCGCGTGGGGCTGCAGCGAAGCAGAGATTGAGCAGGTCGTGACGGGCGCTAAGGACGCGGGGAGCGTGAGCCGGGGCGACACGCTGGTGCGTGCCTCTGGCCGGGTCACAACAGAACACCGTCCTCGCGCTGGATCGGAGAACACGACCTGAGCCTGGCTGAGTTTGACGCCCTGACGGCCGAAATGGAGCGGCGTTTTATGGCCTGCTATTCTGCCGACGAATGGGCTGCTACCAAGGCAGGTGTGATGACCGGTCGTGCAATCCTCGAATTTCTAAGATGAGTGACACGCAGTTGATCGCAACGGCACTGGGGAGCCTGCCCCGTAGGGCAAGGCCGCAGAGGACCACAAAGATGCCAGCGTCCCTGCTCGGTGGCGGCGGGGTGACGCGGGCTTGGCCACAACGATGGCTCGCAGCGTCCTGGGCTATCACGCGTCTTTTGTATGCCCCTTATGAGGCGCACGTGGAGGAGTCCATTCAAATCGTCGCCAATGTCGGCTGACAGGCGCGAAGCGATAAGCAGATTTCCGTCTCCCTTCTTCCATACTCCCTGTCGCGCGCGATCATGAGGCACACCCGAAGACTATCTTTGGCGAACTTTTGCTTCTTTCGAGTTGGGGGACTGACAAGTCGGGAGGGCAGGACGACCGAAGCGGGGGGGAATGCGGATTCGTCGTGCGATATCCGATCACATCTGTCGACGTTGTCGACGGAAGGGGCGTTGACAACGTCACAGGTCGAAAGCTGCTGGCTTGCCAATAGTTAGCTCGATGGAGCCGGCTCCCTGATGGTCCGGGAGGTGTTCTGGGACCTGTTTCTACGCCCCGGCAAACCATTGCTGTGAAGGTTTCTGAACGGTTGTCGACGTTGTCGCCTGCGTACGCGATAGTCCAGTTTTTTAAGACGCTCATTTTTCTCTTTCCGCCATTGCTGACACCCCTCTTCGCGCGCGAGGCGATAACGTCGACAACTATCCATGGCTCCGCCCCGTGATTCGGCGCGGATCTCGGCTTGCAGACGGACCTCCGCCCCGTGCTCGCCGCGAACGCTCCCTCAAGCCGGGCGGTAACATGCCAGGCAGTGTTCCAGGGACACCGGTCGAGGGGCGTCACCGGCCGCCTGCCTTGAACGGGAATATCTGCTTGAGGACCTCTTCGCGGGTTATTTCCTGAGGGCACGCGTGGCCCCCATGAGATCCCGCAGTGCGACGGTCGGCCCCTCATGCTTGATGATGGCGGTCGCGATCTGCCGGGTCCGGCTGAGTGCCTGGCCACCGGTCTGGAGGTCGTAGAACGCCAGGGCGTGGGGGATCACGAAGTCCCGAATAATCCTCTCCGCACGGTCGAGCGCGTCATCGGAGACGTTGTCCGTTCGGCCGTAACGCCGCTCCACGACGTCCACGAGGTGCAGGATCAGGGCAATTGTGCCTAGCGCGCGTGGCAGCTTGGCCAAGAACTCGCCGAAAGCGGGTGAGGGGTCGGTGATCTTCCCCGCCTTGGTCATCTCGTCCGTGAAGCGAGCGAAGTGAGCCCGCCCCGGTCGCTGAGGAGGAGCGGGATTGGCGGCGTCCCATCGAGGCCGTCGATGAGGGCCGTGAAGCGGCGCTCGACCTCGACGTCCCGTGGCTCGTCGCGGTACGGCCGCGCCTCGTCCATCATCACCGGGAGGAAGCGCTGGATGAGGCCGTCCGTGTCGAGCCTCCCCATCTCCCTGAGGCGCTCGGGCTGGATCGAGCCGATGATCGCGACGGAGAGGTTCTTGACCCGGCGGTCGACGGTGGTTAGCCGGTGCTGCGTGTAGGGGCCGCCGTCAAAGGCCCGGAGCCAGATCGAGCGGTCCTGCGCCGCGCCGCGCCCTCCGCCACCATACTTGTCCATGGCTCCGAACCAGCCCGACAATTCGTCCTTGACCAGGATCGCGCCGCAGTCCTGATGGGAGAGAAGATCGCACAGGCGCTCGCTCGTGGTGTCGGTCAGGATCCGGTGGCGAGGGGGAGGGATTTTCTTGACGTCGCACTTCTCAGTCTCCGCGCGCGCCGCCTCCTTGGCTTTTTCGACCTCGTACGCCGTGACATCCCGTGCATCGAGCCGATCGATGGCATCATAGACGTCGCGCATGATGGCGGTCTTGCGCGTGCTCGGCGGGGCGACGATGAGGGTCCACAGGTTGGGCGAGATGTAGAGGTCGTCATGGTACTTCTTGGGCTTCAGCTTCAGCCGATGGTCGATGACACCCGAGAGCGTCGCCAGCGACGCCATGGCGAACGCATTGATGTCGGCCCCGGAGGCCGTCGCCCGCTCCTCCACGTAGGCCCGCATGGTCTCGGGCAGCGCGTCCAAGGGGAAGGACGTCACCTGCGGGCGCGCGAAGGCGTTCCAGGCCTCGTCGGCTGACGGCGGCACTGGCCCGCCATCCGGTTTGCCGCCACCGCCGTCCACGAGGGTCAGGCGATCATTGCGCGTCGCCGCTTTCTCCAGGACGCAACTCCTCCTCCGGCTGGGTTTCCAGCCGGGCACTCGTTGGCAAACCTCTCCGAAAAGGGTCGCCCTGGTGATCTCCCGCACGCCCTTCTTGAAGCTCCGCCAGGTCGCGCGCGTGTGCTTCGGGTCGTAGGTTGGGTGCGGCTTGGACCAGGCGTCGAAGTCCTCGAACGACAGGCCGGCCTCGTAGGCGGCCATGCCGATCCTGACCCAGCCATCGCGACTGTAGTCGTTCGGGAGCGCCTTCAGGGCCTCGCGGGCCTCCTCGACGCCGTCGGCAGACGCGGTGCGGGGCTCACTTGCGGGCTTCTCGCGGTCCTTCGCGGCCTCTACGGCCCTCGCTGCGGGGGTCGCGAACCGCTCGCGGATCTCGTCGAGCAGGGCTTGGATCTGCTGCTCCGTGACGACGGTCAGCTCGTCTCGGGGCGTGTCGAGGGGCGAGCCGTTCTCCCACTCCAGCTCCACGTCGGTCCAGTGCTTCCCGAACGCGACGAACTGCTGGCCATCACCCAGGACCTCGATCGCATCGACATGCGGAGCCTTCTCGCCGGGCGGGGGGATGCGGGCTCATCTTGCCGAGCCGGCGATCGAGCAGTCCGGCCGGCCCCTCGTCCTCGTAGCGCCCCCGCAACCGCCGGAAGGTCCGCTCCGAGCAGCCCAGCAACTCGGCTGCCTCAGCGGCACTCAACCGTCCACCCCGGACGCGATCATGGATCTCCTCAAAGCGCATCTGTCGGACACCTTGCAGTACCTCTGTCCGTCGCATCCCGCCCCTCCTTGAGGGAGCGGGTCTAACCCGGACAGATCACCTGCTACGAAACCCGGACAGACCACGTGTTACCGACAGGCATGTCTGAATTGGTTGCGCTTGGGAAACCTTAGGTGCTACTGTTGCTCATTCGACAGGGGTGCTCCGTACGGTCGGGGCTGAGATGACGGCGCGATGCCGTTAAACCCTCAAGCTGATCTGGGTAATGCCAGCGGAGCGAGGCGACGATGTTTTCCGGCGCACAGGTTTCCCTTTATCCGATGACCGACGACTTCGTCAGCGTCATCCTTGGCGCGATCGGCGCGCTTGAGCCGTATCGACCGACTTTCCGGATCGAAACCGACGACCTCTCGACGCTTCTTGTCGGTCCGCCCGATCAGCTCTTTGCGGCGATGCGCGATCTTTTCCTTGCGGCGGCAGGCCGTGGGCACCACTGCGTGCTCGCGGCCACTGTTTCTCGGGGCTGTCCGGGCGAGCCCGATGATCCGATCTGCACCCCGATCAGTGGCGCCGGTGATGACCGGCCTCTCCATGAACGAATTTCCGCCGCCCTGGCGCGAGTGGCCAAAGCGCCCGCGACCGGTCAGATCGTGGCCGCCCAGGTCTCGCTCTATCCGCTCGGCGATCAGCATCACATGGATGAGATCTACGGCTGCATCGAGGTTCTCAAGAGGTCCGGCGTCTTCGACCGCTCGAAGCACTTCTGCACCAAGCTGCGAGGTGATGCCGGCCCGGTTTTCGCAACGCTGAGCGAGGTCTTTCTGCACTTCGGCGCACCGCAGGGCCACGTCGCCATGGACCTCAAGGTCTCGGCGAACAGCCCGACCGCCGCGTAGATCACCCGACGATCTCGCGCCAGAAGTGCCTTCCCGAGATCGCGCTCCAATCGTTGGAGGATGACATGCCTGACAAGCGAGGTTGGACCCTGAGGGAGACCCTCGTCATTGCCGTTCTGGGCGTGGTGTTTGCCGTGCTGTATCTCGGTTGGGTGCAGGTGTGGCTGATCGCACAGGCGATCTTCGGGGCAGTCACCATGGATGTCGTGATGGGTTTCTGGTTTGTCGCCTCGATCGTGGCGGCGGCCATCATCCGCAAGCCGGGCGTGGCGTTCACGTCCGAGGTTCTGGCCGGAGGGGTGGAGATCCTGCTCGGCAGCCCGGCCGGGCTGCTGCTTCTCCTCTCCGGGGCGGTTCAGGGCGCCGGCGCCGAGGTCGTGTTCGCCGCAACCCGCTGGCGAAACTACTCCTTGCCCGTGCTGATGGCCGCCGGGGTTGGCGCGGCGATCTTTTCCTTTGCGTATACCTGGATCCGCTTCAATTACGGCGCGCTCCAGCCGGGCCTGCTGATCGCCATGTTCGTCCTGCGCTGCCTCAGTGGCGCTTTGCTCGGCGGGTGGCTCGGGCACGTCATCGTGGAAGCGCTCTACAAAACCGGGGCGCTGGCCGGTCTGGCCATCGACTATGACAAGCGATCGGCACTCGCCTGACGTCTGTGCTGCAGCGTGGCAGGGGGTTGCGGTCCGATACCCTTTCGCCCCGCGCCAGGCTGTCGGCCCAGTCGACTTGGCGATCCGGCCGGGAGAACGGGTTCTCCTCCTTGGGGCCTCGGGCTCGGGCAAGTCCACGCTCCTTCTGACGCTGACCGGACTCATCCCCAGCAGCATTCCCGCCCGCGTGGAGGGACGGATCAGCCTCTTTGGGGCTGATGTGGCCTCCAGGAAACCTTGGGGCTGGGCTGCCGATGTGGCGCAGTATTTCCAGGATGCCGACCGGACGCTCTGTGGCATGCGGGTCGAGGACGAATTGGCCTTTTCCCTCGAGAACCGCGCGCTGCCGCCGGCGCGCATCGAGGAGGCCGTCACGGCGGTGATGCGACAGGTCGGATTGCCGGAGGGCTGGCGCAGGCGCCGGTCCTCGGCGCTCTCGGGCGGCGAGCGGCAGCTCGTCGCTCTTGCCGCAACGCTCATACAGGATGCGCCGCTGTTCATCGCTGACGAGCCAACGGCGCATCTCGCCCCGGAAGCTGCCAGCCGGCTTCATGCGCGGCTGACATCCGTCGATCCGGGCCAAAGTGTGCTGATCGTCGATCACCGGCTGGATGGTCTGGTCCAGTCGATCGACCGCATGGTCGTGTTGGGCCCGGAGGGAACGGTCGTTGCGGATGGCCCACCGCGCGCGATCTTCCGCGGGAAACGCGACCTGCTGACCTCGCTCGGCATCTGGTGCCCCGCATCGAGCGCGCTCGACGCGGCGCTCGCAGAGGTCGGCCTCGCCTCGCCCGTTCCTCCGCTCTCCGTCGCGGAAGCCCTCGCCCATCTCGATCCTGCGGTCGCACCGCACGAGGATCTTGCAAGAGCCCGGCCGGTCGTCGAGGCCTTCGTGGCCGCTTCGTCCGCACCCCCCGCCAGGAGAGCCCGAGAGGCTCCCGTTGTCGCGCGGCTGGCAGGGGCCGACTGCGCCCCCTTTCTCGGGCCCGTTGTCTTGCGCCACATCGACCTCACCATCCGGGAAGGCGAGATCCTGGGCATTCTCGGCGCGAACGGGGCCGGCAAATCGACCCTCGGCCTCTGTCTGGCCGGCCTTCTGGTGCCGAAGGCCGGGGAACGAACCGGCGCGCCGGGTGGGTTTGCGTTCCAGCGACCTGAGAACCAGTTCGTCGCGGGCTCCCTCCGTGACGAGATACTCGCCGCCCTCCCGAAGCAGATGGCCGCGGCGGCGCGGGCCGAACAGGTCGCGAAAGCGTTGGCGGCGTGGGGGCTCTCGGGGCTCGACAACAGGCACCCGTTCGAGCTGTCCGAGGGGCAGCAGCGACGGCTTGCGCTGGCGACGCTCTCCGCCTCCGATCGCTGGCCGCTGCTCGTCCTGGACGAACCCATGGCGGGGCTCGATGCGCATGGCGCATCCACGCTGATCAGGGAGATCCTGCCCCTTGAGCGAGAAGGGTCGCGCGATTGCGGTCATCACCCATGATATGGATCTCGCCCTTCGCCTGTGCCCGCGCTGCATCGTTCTCGGTGAAGGACGCCTCCTCGCCGACGGACCCACCGAAGACCTCATGGAGGATCCCGGCCTGCTCAAGCGGGCCGGGCTGGCCGAGCCGGCGAGCGCCAAGGCCAGACAGTGGTTGCGGCGGGTCCCTTCATGCTGAAGACACTCAATCCTCTCAGCAAGCTCTTCGTCTGCATTGTCTGGCTCGGGGCAGCAGTGCTCATTTTCGATGCGCGGTTTCAAGTTGCCTCGATCGTTGTGGCAGCTGTTGCATTGATTGTTCTCAACCGCACGTCGCCGCTCTTGCTCCTGGCCTTGATGATCCCGTTCGGCCTGTTCGGTTTTGGCTTTCTGACAACCAGCCTGCTGTTTCATCGCGAGAGCGACTATGCCCTGCTCATGGCAGACGAATCGCTTTTCGCGTCGCCTGCCTTTTCTGCCGGCATCGTCCTGTTTCTGCGCGCGATCGCCTGCGGAATGATCTCTGCGTTTTTCGCCCTCACCACCGATCCTGGCGCGTCGGTGCGAGCCTTGATGGCCTATTGCAGGCTCCCGCCGCGGCTCGGCTACTCCCTCTTCGCGGCGATGCAGCTCGTGCCGGATCTTGCCTCGGAAGTGCAGCAGATGCGGCTCGCCCGCGCCATGAAAGCCGGACGCCGACCGCGGCGATTACCGGGTTTAATGGAGGCTCTGAGCCTCGTGATCCCGCTCCTCGCCTTCGCGATCCGCCGTGCCGGACGCACCGCCATCGCCATGGAGGCGCGTGGACTTTCGCCTGACTCGGCGCGTACGATCATGAGGGTACCGCGGTTTTGTCGACGCGATGTAATCTTCATTTGCATTGCTCTAGGCACCCTTGGTTTGTGTAGCATCTTCTGCGGTATCGTCCGCTTCCAGGACATGAGCTGAAGTGGCGGCTATCGCGTCGTCGCGAGAGGCCAGGCGAGCCGTGCGACGTTGGTCGTCAAGCATCACGCCAGTCGGTAGCAGCGCCTCCATCGATCTTCCGGATGCATCTGGAATAAGCGGCTGCTCCGGAACGTGTAGTCGACGCGCCGATCGAACCATGTCGGACATGATTGACTTTTGCCGTTGGTCGAACCGGAGACTGCACCGTCCAGCCAGGTTGTCAGGAACTGGGTCCGAGCGCTATGCCATAGTGGCTGCCGACCAGAACATCGGAGTTCACCATGAAGGTCGTCACCGGCTTCATTCTTGGATGGGTTGTGCTGGCCGTGACTGCACTTCTGCTCGTCTACAGCGGCGTCTACGATGTCGCGGCCAGCAAGCCAGAGAACGCCATCACCGCCTGGCTCTTCTCGACCACGATGCGTCGCTCTGTGGCACGCCACGCCGATGCGGCGGCTGTACCCGAGCCATCGACTGACGATCAGGTGCGCCAGGGGTTCAAGCTCTACAATGAAACGTGCGTCTACTGCCATGGCGCGCCCGGGAAAGATCCGGTGGACATTGGCAAGGGGCTCAACCCGGAACCACCCTACCTCTCCGACACGGTTAGCCGATGGACGGCGCCGGAACTCTTCTGGATCGTCAAGAATGGCATCCGCATGACTGGCATGCCGGCATTCGGCGGAACACACTCGGACGCTGAACTGAAAGCTGCAGTGGCTTTCATCCAGCGTCTGCCCACGATGACCCCTGCGCAATACGCCGAGTTCGAGAAGCAGTAGCGCCCATATCGGGCTCGGCACTGGCGTGGTTTAGTCCGCAAGGTGCGCTTGAATCAGCTCGTTGACCCGGTTGGCCTTTTCCATCTGCACCATATGCCCGGCGCCCGGAATCACCTCGACCTTGGCGTTCCCCCCGAGCGCGCCCGCATGCGCGACCGGGATGATGCGGTCGAGTTCGCCCCAGATGACGAGTGCGGGGAGTTCCGCCTTCCCCAGATCGTCAGCGAGGACCTCGCTCTGACGGCCGCCGGCGAAGAGGTTGGCCGCCAGCACCGACAGCGCCTCCCTGACGCCGTCGAGCCGCTTGTACTTGAGCACGTCGTCGACGAGCTGGCGGCTGACGAGCCCGGGATCGGCGAAGAGATCCTCGAGGACGGCCTTGAGGTCACGACGTGAGGAGGTCGCCACGAAGCCGTCCGTATAGGCGCTGTTGATCTCCGCTCCGAGACCGGCGGAACAGATCAGCGACAGCGAGCGCACCCGTCCCGGATGATCAAGTGCCGTGCGCATGGCGATCGCACCGCCTAGCGAATGGCCGACGAGAGCTGCACTGTCGATGCCGAGTGCATCCATGAAGGCAACAAGTGTCTTCGCAAGGCCGGCGAGGCTGGGGTCGTTCAGCGTCTTCTCGGACTGGCCGTGCCCCGGCAGGTCGAAGGCGTAGACGGTCGCCGCGCCAGCCAGAGCGTCGATGTTGAACAGCCAGTTGTCCAGGTCCCCGCCGAAGCCGTGGATGAGCACGACAATATCGTTTCCCTCCCCTCGCTTGGCATAGCGGAGTCGGCCGGCCGGCGTATCGATGAACTCGTAGCCCGGTCCGGTCACCTCCTCCCTCGCCTCTTCGTCGCCCGCCGGCGTCACATAGGCGGCAATGAAGGCGTCGATTTCCGCATCGGGCACGTCATCGGCAGCCAAGATGCCGAGGAGCGCCTTGACAGGATAGACCGTGTCGGGCTCACCAAGAGCCCGACGAAGCGTCCCGGCGTCCCCTGCTTCCACGACACCGGCTATCTTGTCAGTCTCGACTTCAAGTATCTCGTCACCCGGGGCCACCTTGCTGCCGGCCGCCTTGAGCCAGCCGGTTACCTTGCCTTCGGACATCGAGAGCCCCCACTTGGGCATGACGATCGGTTTGATGCGTTGATCCAACATCGAAGTCACCTCATGCTGCGAGCGCGCGGGCGATCGTCCTGGAAGCCGCCGCCGCGATGGCGTCGGCCGACGGGATGTAAAGGTCCTCGAGCACTGGGGAGAACGGCACAGGTGTATGTGGTGCTGTCACCATCTGCGGCGCGGCCTTGAGGGCGCCGAAGGCGTTCTGGGCCACATAGGCCGCAATGTCGCTGGCGATCGAACAGCGCGGATTGGCTTCGTCCACCACGATCAGACGACCTGTGCTCTCGACGCTTTCGACGACCGTGTCCCAGTCGAGGGGCGAAAGCGTGCGCAGATCGATCAACTCCGCCTCGATGTGGTCCTTCGCGAGATTGTCAGCCGCCTCTAGGGCGCGATGGACCGTGAGGCCGTAACTGACAATGGTCACGTCCTTGCCTTCGCGCACCACGTTCGCCTCGGCGAAGGGGATGGTGTAGGACTCGGCCGGCACGTCGGATTCCACACCGTACAGGTTCTTGTGCTCGCAGAAGATCACCGGATCATCGTCGCGGATCGACTGGATCAGCAAGCCCTTCGCATCATAGGCGTTCGATGGGCACACCACCTTCAATCCGGGAACGTGGGTGAAGAGCGGGGTGAGCATCTGCGAGTGCTGGGCCGCGGCGCGGAAGCCGGCCCCGACCATGGCACGGATGACGACCGGCGTCTTTGCCTTGCCGCCGAACATGTATTTGAACTTTGCCGCCTGATTCAGGATCTGGTCGAAGCACACGCCCATGAAGTCGAGAAACATGAGTTCAGCGACAGGGCGCATGCCGCATGCGGCGGCGCCAATCGCCGCGCCGATATAGGCGGATTCGGAAAGCGGCGTGTCGAGCAGACGGTCGCCGTACTTGGCGTGCAGGCCCTTGGTGACGCCGAGCACACCGCCCCAGGCATCGGTCTCGCCAGGCGAACCGGCCCCGCCGACGATATCTTCACCAAGCAGAATGACGGTGGGGTCGCGGCGCATCTCTAGGTCGAGCGCCTCGTTGATCGCCTGCTTGTAGGTAATCTTGCGGGCCATGACGATTTCCTCCGGATCTTGTGCTTGTCAGTAGGAGACGTAAACGTCGGTCAGGAGATCGCGCGCGGTCGGCAACGGCGCGCCCTTGGCCGAGGCGACGGCGTCATCGATGAGTGTTGCGACCTCGCGGTCGATGAGAGCGATTTCGGCATCGCTGACCATGCCGGCGCTGGTGACGCGGGCGGTGAACAGCTTCAGACAGTCGCGGTTCTCGCGGTTGAAGTCGTTTTCGCCCTTGGCCTTGTACGTCTGCGCGTCGCCCTCGAAGTGGCCGAAGAAGCGGATCATCTTGCACTCCAGCAGAGCAGGACCGCCGCCCTCCCGCGCGCGCTTGATCATTTCGCCCGCCGCCTCGTACACGGCAAAGAAGTCGGTGCCGTCTACGGTCACGCCGGGTAGGCCAAAGCCTGAGGCGCGGTCAACATAGGAATCAACCGCCGTCGCATAGTCGACCGAGGTCGATTCCGCATAGCCGTTGTTCTCGACCACGAAAATCACCGGCAGGTTCCACACGGCGGCGAGGTTCATGCTCTCGAGCACAGTGCCCTGGTTCGAGGCTCCGTCACCGAAAAAGGTGACGCCGACTCCGCCGTCGCCGCGGAACTTGGCCGCCAGCCCCGCGCCGCAGATCAGCGGCGCGCCGGCGCCGAGAATGCCGTTGGCGCCCATCATACCCTTGGACAGGTCGGCGATGTGCATGGAACCGCCTTTGCCGCGGCAGGCGCCGGTCGCCCTGCCGTAGATTTCCGCCATCATCTCGCGGACGTCGACGCCCTTTGCGATGCAATGGCCATGGCCGCGGTGCGTCGAGGCGATGCGGTCGATGTCGGTGAGGTGCATCATGATGCCAGCGGCGCAGGCCTCCTCGCCGGCATAGAGATGAACGAAGCCCGGGATGTCGCCCTTGGCGAACTCCACGTGCAGCCTCTCCTCGAACTCGCGGATGGTGCGCATGGTCCGATAGGCGTTGAGGAGGTCGACCTTCGCCAACGGGAACGGGTTTTCAGACATGACGTGTTTCCTCCTTCGGCTGTTATGGTGGCGAGGGGATGAGGAGCCGGCTGCCGCTGCGCAGCAGACCCCGCATCGAGGCGAAGCGCATCACTGCTGCGACGTCGATCGTCCGAAACGCGTGGTCGATCAGCGTGATGGCGAGGCTCTGGTGGGCGTCGAACACGAACTCGCGCTCGCCGTCGAGCGCAACCGAGCCGGCGGCGAGGCTTGGCGCGAAGGGGACGCCCGGTGGCATCCGGCGCCAGTCCTCGATGCCGATAGGCTCGACGAGACCCGGCGCGATCGGCGCGTGCACCACCGTAGGAGCGGTCTCGGCCCGCGCGAGCCGGAGCATCATGCCGGCGGGCTCATTGCGCGCAATCGGCTCAATGAGGCCGGCAATCGCCGCCAAGCCAATCACCTCCGGGTCCGCAAAGGTGACGAACAGTTCGCGGAACGTCTCCGTACGCCACAGGGCGCGGGCGCCAATATAGCAATCGGTGACGATCGCCACATCGACCAGCGCGACCTCGGGAGCACCGCCGTCGATGCTGACTTCGATCTTCTTGTTGGAGGCGAACGCAACGCTCTTCGGTACCACGCCGGTGACGGCGAGCCCGGTCGCGAGACCGGTTATGGTCGGCTCGCGGTGCTCCGGGAAGGCGTTGTTGGTGCCGGTGGAAATGCCGGCGATCGGCACCGCATCGCACTCCGAGACGACGGCGCGATGCGTGCCGTCACCGCCCAACACGATGATTGCGGAAACGCCCGCGGCGGCCATGAGCCGGGCTGCGCGTTTCGTGTCCTCGACCGTACTGGTCACTGGCATGTCGAGGTAGGCGAGGTGGGGAAAGCGCTTTTCACCCTGGCTGCGAGAGCGCTCCATTCCGCGCTGCACGTGCGCGGTTATGCCCCCGCGATCGGGCATCATCAGAACGTCGTCGATACCGCAAGCGGCAAGCGCCGCGAGCGTTCGCAGCACGATATTGGCGCGGTCCGCGATCTGCAGACTGTTCGCGCTGGCGACGACCCGCCGGACGTCGCGAGCGGAGACCGGGTTCGCAATGATGCCGACGAGGGGCGACATCGGCTTCCTTCCCTGGATCCTGTCGTTGCCGGGAAAGCAGCAAGCGCGGAGCCACCCGCGCGAACATTGATCACTCCATTGATATCGAACAGAAATTCTCGCGTACGCCGGCCGCCGCGGGTGCGGCGTGGTCGCTACAGGTGTGGCGCACGGCGCCACAGGTGAGGCGCCTCCGCCCGTTAGAATAGATTGCAGACTCGAAGCATGTCCAGGTGTTGTCCGGGATCAGCACATATGAGACGCGGGAGGGTCTCGTTGGCTGAGGCTGGATAGGTATTCGGCGACCGGCAAGGGCTCCGTAAGGCGGCCATGAACTCGGAGCCGCCGTCGACCTGGATGCCGGTGACCTTGAAGGGCATGGCTTTGACGAGCTTGTCGAGGAAGCTGAAGGCGCACAGGGCGCTGTGGCTCGCGAGAAGGCGTGGGCGGCGGTGTGGCGGGCGACGGGATCGTAGGCGGTGAACTGCTTGACGGCGCGATCGCCGCACGTTGACGGAGAGCGTATCCACTTGCACGAGCTGGCGCGGTGGCCTTGTGGCCCTTGGGCAGGCGGATCCGTGCTGGCGTCGCCAGGCGCGCGGCGCGCCGCCCTTGCGGCGGCGCAAGGTGGGCACGGGCTCGACGACGCCGCGCTCGACCAAGTGGGCGATGATCCGCCCGACGGTGGCGTCCAAGGCCGCCAAGCCCTGGCGCCGCACGAGCGGGCCGAGCTGGCGCGGCCCCACATCGGGCGGTCGAGGCGCAGCTGCTCGACGGCTTCGACGAGGTCCGGCGGCCAGCTCTTCGGGCGCGTCCGCCGCGGCCGCTTCGAGCGCGGCTCGGGCTGCTTCTCCCAGCGATACAGACTCGAGCGTGGCACGCCGACCGCCTCGGCCGCGTCCGTGGCCGAGAGGCCCTTCGCCATCGCGCCGCGCCAGCGCGCGAGCGCCTCTCGCGTCTGATCGCCGCTGCGCTGGATGGAGACCCCCGACCCTCACTTCAAGACTTCCGTCTCACATCTGTCTGATCCCACACAGATGTGCCCTGAGGCCGAAGGAAGGGACCAAGCTCACGATTGCCGCCGTAGCCGCCCCAGTTGCCGGGTGACGCGGGAGTCATGATCTTTACCAAGTACGGGGTCTTTGTGCGGGCCTGGACTCGATCAGGCAAAATGTACCAAAGCGCGCACCCGAATAGCCCATGCTTCCCGAAATACGCGGCACATTGCTCGACGGCGGCGGCTTCGGTTGCCTTGTCTCCCGATTTGGTTGCGTCCTCGACCGCGTCCAGAAGCAATCTCTCGTCGTCCCAGTAATACCCCGTGTATGCCTTGAGGCGAGCGAGTGCCGACCAGTACTTTTGCTCAGTAGCCACCTCGATGGCCTTGTCGAGATATCGGCGAGCTGCCAATCGTTCCGCTTCATCGCGCCAGAAGTAACCCCCAGGCAATCATCGCAAGGAGAATTTCGATCCGGCGCCGCTCGGTTTCCGGCGATCGTGCCATGCGATCCAAGAGGCCGAGCGCCGACCAATACTCGGCAATGGCTTCCCGGACGGCAGAAAGAGCCAAACTCTGCTCGGCGGCCTTGACCCTGCAGACGAAGGCTCGCTCCAGGTTTTCCGCCCGCTCCCAGTGGTGCGCGAGCAACGTCGCCTGTTCGGGCGCTAGCTGGAGCAGGGCCTGCGCGACGTCACTATGCAGAGCTCGTCGCCGGCTCTTCAGCAATGACTCGTATGCTGCCTGCTGGACCAGCGCGTGCTTGAAAACATAGGTGATGTTGGGCGGGCGACCCCGGCGGTACACCAACTCGGAGGCGATCAGATGTTCGATCGAATGCTGCAGTTCGGCGTGGGCGCTCTTGGTCACGGAAACGAGAAGCGCATGATCGAACTCGCGACCAATGACTGCGCCGACCTGGGCGACGTGCTTGACCGGCCCCAGCCGGTCCAAACGGGCGAGCAGGGATGCCTGCAAGGTCTCAGGTATCTCGGGCTCCGCGTCGCCGGCCTCCAGTGCCGTCTTGGTTAATTCCTCGACGAAGAGCGGGATGCCGTCGGTGCGAGAGACGATCGCGTCAATGACCGCGTCCGGCAGTCCGTCACCGCCGGCGGCCCGGACCAACTCATCGGTCTGGGCTTTGCCAAGTCGGTTCAACACCAGCGGGGTCACGTGCGGCGCCCCACGGAATCTCGCCTGCCATCCCGGGCGATGCGCGATCACCAGCAGCACCGGATGGTCGACGATCATCGATGCCGTCGCCTCCAATAGCTCCTGCGTCGTCGAGTCAAACCAATGTGCATCCTCGAAGAGCATCAGCACTGGCCCGCGCTCCGCCAAGGCAGCGAGATGATCGAGGAGCACAGCCAACGTCCCCTCCTTTCGCCTTTCAGGCGTCAGCGTCGAGGCGCCGTAACGTTCTTCCGAGGGCAGCGACAACAGCTGCGCGACTAGCGGTGCCGCGGTCGAGACGTCAAGAGGGCTCGCTCCGAGCAACGCTTCCAATCTGTCGAACTTGACCGCGTCTTCGTCCGAGGGCTGGATGCGTGCCGCCCGAAGGTAGTGCTGGATGACCGGATAGAGGGCATCGGCGACGTGGTAGGGAGAGCACTGGTAACGCAGCGTCGTGCACGATGCTTGGTCCAGCCGCTCGCTAAGCACTTTCAGGAGACGGGATTTGCCGATGCCTGCCTCTCCCGACAACAACACCACCTGCCCATCACTTCTCTTGGTCTGCTCCCAACGATCGAGCAGCAGGCCCAGCTCGTGCTCCCGGCCGACGAAGCGTGTCAGGCTCCGATCTCGGGCTGCGAAGGGGGGCCTCGGCTGAGCTCACGCAGGCCACCGTCCAGGCCGGCACCGGCGGAGAAAATCCCTTGAGATCATAGGTGCCGAGTTCAGCGACTTCGAAAAACGGCCCCATCAGCTCCCGCGTAACTTGGTTGATAACGACTTGACCCGGCGCGCTTCGGCAGTATGGCCGAAGCGTTTGGCCTGACCCACACGCGCGACGTGATGGCCTACCTGTCCAAGGTGATGGTTTTCGATAAGCCGTTGTGATCTCCGTCTGACGCCGCCGAATTCGACACGGTGCTGACGGAGGAAGAATGGTGACGCGCGAGGGCGAGCCCGGCGCCGGTGTCCCGTTTTGGTCTCGTGCCAGGTCGGGAAAGGTCAGCGAGGAGCACGCCTGAAGCGCACCCTAACCGCACCCTAACCGCACCAGACACTCTTCGAGTAGCGCACGAGTGGCCCCTTCGAGCGACGCGAGAGCGAACGCAGCAGCGGCGGGGAACAGCGCTGAGCGATAGAAGGGCCAGCGCCGTTGCCACGTCGCTTTTACGGCGAAAAGCATGGCCAGCGCCATCGCCCAGCAGCACAGGATGACGAGCCATGCAATCAACACTTGTTACTCGCACCATTCGATTTCCGGTGCCAAAACTATCTCACGACCAACAACGAGCGATGAGTGCCGCGCGGCAATCAGGGTGGGAGTTGAGCGGCAATCAGGATGAGAGATGACGCCGCTGTCGCTCCGCAGGGAGGGCCGACGCCCGACCAGGGGCGACAGCGGCGACGGCGCGATCCGTCAGGATCGCACCGTCTGGCCGTCGCGGCCGGCCGGGTAAGGAACGGGCTTCTTCACGCCAATGAGGAACCTACCCTTTGCCCGGCCGCCACATCACCGACTGCCAGATGAGGCTGTACATGAAGTTCCGTCACACCGACACCGCTCCGATCGCCGCCGCCAAAGCCGGCTTCAGCCCATCCACCGGCTATAGGATCGACAAAGACCCGCACCTGCCGTCGCAAAAGAAGGCTCCGCGCGGGCGCCGGCGCCCCGATCCGCTCGAGACCGTCTGGGACAGCGAGATCGTCCCTCTGCTCCAATCCGCCCCCGGTCTGCGGCCCGTCGCCCTCTTCGAAGAGATGCTCCGTCGCCATCCCGAACTCGGCGCCGGCATCCGCCGCACCCTCGAGCGCCGCGTCCGCGCCTGGCGTGCCCTCCACGGCCCCGAGCAGGAGGTCATCTTCCGTCAGGTCCATGAGCCCGGACGCATGGGGCTGTCCGACGTCACCGATATGGCCGATCTTGCCGTCACTGTCGCCGGCCAGTCCCTCGATCACCGGCTCTATCATTTCCGGCTCGCCTATTCGGGCTTCGAGCATGCCCATGTGGTGCTCGGCGGCGAGAGCTATGTCGCCCTGGCCGAGGGGCTGCAGAATGCCCTTTGGGCGCTCGGCGGCGCCCCGCGCGAGCACCGCAGCGACAGCCTCTCGGCCGCCTTCCGCAACCTGGATCGGGAGGCCCGCGAGGACCTGACCCGGCGCTACGACGCCCTGTGCACCCATTACGGCATGGAGCCGAGCCGCAACAATGCCGGCCTCGCCCACGAGAACGGCGCCATCGAGAGCGTCCATGGCCACCTCAAGAAGGTGATCGAGGACGCCCTTCTGCTGCGCGGCTCGCGCGACTTCGCCGATCTTTCCGCCTACCGCCGCTTCGTCGACGAGGTCATCGGACGCCGCAATGCCCGCAACACCCCCCGCATCGAGGTTGAGCGTGCCGTCCTGAAGGAGCTGCCGGACCGGCGCACCGCCGATTACGAGGATGCCATCGTCACCGTGACCTCCACCAGCGGCTTCGTCCTGCGCAAGGTGTTCTACAGCGTGCCCTCGCGCCTGATCGGCCATCGCCTGCGGGTGCGCCTCTACGATGATCGCGTCGAGGTCTATCTCGGCGGCACCCATCAGCTGACCCTTCCGCGCGGGCGGGCACATCCCAACGGCGCGCCGGCGAATGCCGTGGATGGCCGTGGAGACGGCGTATGCGTTCGAAGGGCCTGCGGGCAAGGCCAGCCTGCTCGACCTGTTCGACGGCCGACGTCAGCTGATCGTCTACCGCGCCTTCTTCGAGCCGGGGGTGTTAGGCTGGCCCGAGCACGCCTGCCGGGGCTGCTCCATGGTGGCGACCAGGTTGCCCATGTCGCCCACCTGAACGCCCGTGACACCACCCTCGTCTTCGTCTCGCGTGCGCCTCAGGCGGACATCGCGCGGCTGAAGGCGCGGATGGGCTGGGAGATGCCGTGGTTCACCATCACGGACAGCTTCGACGCCGACTTCGGCGTGGACGAATGGCACGGCACGAACGTGTTCTACCGCGACGGCGAGCGCGTGTTTCGCACCTACTTCATCAACAACCGCGGCGACGAGCAGATGGGGAGCACCTGGAACTACCTCGACATCACGCCGCTCGGCCGGCAGGAGGTCTGGGAGGACTCGCCCGAGGGCTATCCTCAGACCCCGACCTACAAGTGGACGGAACCAGCACGCGAGCACGAAGCCATGAGCCAGGCCTGATCTAGTGGATCCGACGGGCGGCGACGGTCGGTCTGAGGGGTCTGCGATCGGCCATAGCGCGAAGGTCCGCTGTGAAGAGCGGTCGCGAATGTCCGGAACTGGCGGATTTTGTTGAAGAAGTCCTCGTGATTGACGGCTGATCGTGATTCCCTGATCAGGCATTCTCACCGGAGGATCAGGTCATGATGGGCGAGCGGCTCGTGATGCAGGAGAGCCTCTTCTACGAGTTCCGGCTCGAGGATCACGTCCCGTCCGATCATCTCCTGCGGAGCATCGATCGCTTTGTGGACTGCTCCGAGCTGCGTCAACGCCTGATCGGCTTCTACAGCTCCACAGGACGACCCTCGATTGACCCGGAGCTGATGATCCGCATGCTGCTCATTGGCTACTGTTTGGGGATCCGTTCGGAGCGGCGGCTCTGCGAGGAGGTCCACCTGAACCTAGCCTACCGGTGGTTCTGCCGACTGGGTCTGGAGGGCAAGGTGCCGGACCATTCCACCTTCTCGAAGAACCGGCACGGCCGCTTTCGCGAGAGTGGCCTCTTTCGCCACTTGTTCGAGACTGTGGTCCAGCGTTGCATAGACGAGGGGCTGGTCGGAGGCGAAGGCTTCGCAGTCGACGCGAGCCTGATCCAGGCGGATGCCAACAAGCAGCGCTCGCTGGCGGGATCCGACTGGCACGCACAGGGCCGTACAGAGGCTGCCCCGCGTGCCGTGCGGGAGTACCTGGAGACCCTCGACCACGCCGCATGGGGAGCTGCCACGGATGTGCAGCCGAAGTTCGTGTCGCCCTCTGATCCGGCCGCTCAGTGGACCGGCGCGTTGCGCGGCCCCGCCTTCTTTGCTTATGCGGACAACTACCTCATCGACCTACAATCCGCCGTGATCGTGGACGTGGAGGCCTCGCGGGCGGTCCGTCAAGCCGAAGTGGGTGCAGCCCGAATCATGGTCGATCGCACGGCTGAGCGGCTTGGCCTGCGCCCCGCGCGGCTGGCCGGTGACAGCGCTTATGTGTAGTAGCTGGTACTTGATCGGACAGTTGGCGTCCGGAGATCGGTCGGGCTCGCCTGCCTGACGTGGTCAGGCGGCGATCATTTTCTCCCGTGCGAGGGGTATGCGCGTCAAGGAAGGTCTGCATCGGGGTCTTGCCGAAACACCAGCGGCCCTGATGCGGCCGCTCCTCGTTATAGCTCCTGATCCAGGCATCGAGGTCTCCCTGCAGCTCAGAGATCGAGCCATAGATCCGCTTGCGGAACGCGACCCGATAGAACTCGTCCAGCACGGTCTTGTGGAAGCGCTCGACGATGCCGTTCGTCTGCGGGTTCTTGGTCTTGGTCCGGGAGTGGTCCACATCCTCGACGGCCAGATAGAGCTCGTACTCGTGATGCTCGGGGTTGCCGCAGTACTCGGTGCCGCGGTCGGTCAGCACCCGACACAGCTTCACCTCGTGCTGATCGAAGAAGGGCACGACACGGTCGTTCAGGAGATCGGCTGCGGTGAGCGGGGTCTTGCGGTCGTAGAGCTTCGCGAAGGCGACCTTCGCATAAGTGTCGATGAAGGTCTGCTGATAGATCCGCCCGACCCCCTTCATGGTGCCGACGTAGAAGGTGTCCTGGGCGCCGCAGTAGCCCGGGCACTCGCTCTCGAACTCGCCATGCGCCTCCTTCTCGGTCTTGGCCTTCTCGAGGGCGGCGAGCTGGCCCTCGGTCAGCACCAGGCCCTCCTGCGCGACCTTGGCCTCGAGCGCCTTCAGGCGCTTCCTCATGGTCTCGAGGTCATGGCGCTGCCACACCCCGCGCACCCCAGCCGGCGAGATGGAATGGCCGCGCTTGCGGATCTCGTTGGCGATGCGGATCTGGCCGAAGGCCGGCTGCTCCAGCGACAGCTCGACGATGAGCGTCTCGATCTCGGGCGCGGTCCGGTTCGCCAGGAGCGGCTTGCGGCGGGTCAGTTCCTGGAGAGCCAGCTCGCCGCCGGTCTCGTAAAGCTCCTTGAAGCGGTAGAAGCTGTCGCGCGAGTAGCCCATCATCTTGCAGGCCTGGCTGACGTTCCCGAGCTGCTTGGCCAGCTCCAACAGGCCCACCTTGGCCCGGATCACCTTCTGGTCCTTGGTCATGATCGATGTCCTCTCGAACGCCGAGGCCGGGCGCTGCGCACCCCGACCGCTCCGCGCCCGGCCTCGGCTCTCGCCTCAGCCTAATGACACCGTCCGTCAGATTAAGTCCAAACTAGATCCGCCGAGATGCTGCATTGGCTGGTCGACGAGCGTCAGATCACGCCTTACATCCCGGTGATCGACAAGTCCCCCGCCAGGATGGCACCTTCTCACGGGCCGACTTCACCTATGATGCTGACGCGGACACATACACCTGTCCCGAGGGCAGGACGCTGACCACCAGCGGCACGGTCGTAAACGAGGGCACCACGCGGATCTACCTGGGCAGCACATTCGACTGTGATCCGTGTCGTCTGAAGGAGCGGTGCTGTCCCAAGACGCCGGCACGCAAGATCCCGCGCAGCATCTACGAGCATGCCCGAGAGGTCGCCCGTGCGCTGGCCGGCACACCCGCTTTCGAGCGGTCCCGTCAAAACCGCAAGCGCATCGAGATGCTGTTTGCTCACCTCAAGCGCATTTTGAGGATGGGGCGCCTGCGGCTGCGTGGCCCATGCGGAGCCCAAGATGAGTTCCTGCTGGCTGCGACCGCCCAGAACTTGAGGAAGCTCGCCAAACTCGCCGTGGCCGCACCTCCTCAGGTGATACCCGCGACCTGAGGGGAGCTGAGGCGCTCAGCCCTCCCGACTTTAGGGAAATGACACCTCATTGATGTCTCGGTCGACCAAGCGCCGACTTTTTCAACGCAATCGGCGCAACCCGGACCTCAGGCTGACGACCGTTCACGCGCCTGAGCGGACGTTCCGCTTATTGATGGGATAGTGGGAGATGACCCAAAGCAGCCCTAACGATCCCAAAGCCACCCTACCTATGACTGCCACATCCAAACCGTCAGTGAGCCATCCCTCAAACTGATCCCGCTTTGCGGTCCGACCGTTCGGCTCGCGTCTTCGGCTCGGTGCGGAACAACTGGCGGCGGTCGCCGGTCCGCGCTGCTGGACGCCTTGGACCAGGGACGGTTTCCCAGTCCGTGCCAAGGGAAAGGACGTGCTCGACGCAGCCCTGGATGTGGTCTACGAGCACCTTCTGCGCGCCCGTGGCGTCCCGTGCCAGTGCACATTCGAGGAGCTTTTGATGCTGGGCGGCCGCGATCTCGCCGCGAAAGATGACTGCGACCATCTGGTAACGGAGATAGCGGTCGTAGATGGCCGCATGGGTGTTGAGAAGCACCTTGGAGCGGCACGCCGAGATCAGGGCATGGTGAAACTGCCAGTCGCAACGCTTCCAGATCACTGGCTCTGACCTGTCGCCGGAGATCATCCGCTGCTCCATTACCGACAGCTTGTGGTGGGCAGCAACGACCCGTCCTTCCCAGTCGAGATCGCCGGCTTCGAATGACTCCTGCAAGGCGTGACACTCGAGGAGCTGCCGCATATCGGCCACTTCCCGCAAGTCAGCCACCGACACCGGCGCCACCTCGAAACCGCGCTGTCCTTCCGCGATGATCAGGCCTTCCGCAACCAGGCGATTGAGTAGCTCGCGCAGCGTACTGACGCTGACCCCGTAGGACTCGCTCACCCGGTCGAGTTTCAGCTTCTCGCCCGGCGCGAGCCGACCGAACACGAGGTCCAGGCGGATGCGGTGGTAAGCCATCTCCCCAATAGTCTCACCGATGACCGGCTCTGCCAGCATGGCGCCTGCTCCCACTACCTATGGCAATTCAGTTCCGACCCCAGAGAGCAGGCATTGCACACATCGGCGTCTCTGCGCAACAAGATCATAGCAAATACCAATTATCAGTTATTATGCGTTTGACCAGATATTATGTGCAGACTATGACTTAACGGAAGGGCAGGACGCGCCGTCGAGACGCCTCGAGACACACCGGCCCAAGAAGCATCAGAGGGAGAACACCGACAATGCATCGCCGATCTTTCCTGGCGGCTGCCGTCTTCATCGGACTCGCGGCTTCGAGCGCACCCGTTCGTGCGCAGGACATTCAGGAGCGGACCATCCGCTGGGGGCACCTGAACAACACCGATCACCCGGTCAGTAAGGGTGTTCAGAAGTTCGCGGAGATCGTCGCGGCGAAGAGCGGCGGCAGGATCAAGGTGCGCGAGTTCCCAGCCAACCAACTTGGCACCGAACAGCAGCAGCAATCTGCTCTCCGGGGCGGGACTCAGGAGATGCAGTCGCCGGCGACCACCTCCCTCG
The DNA here is from genome assembly GCA_963723525.1 of uncultured Alphaproteobacteria bacterium. GTDB lineage: Bacteria > Pseudomonadota > Alphaproteobacteria > Rhizobiales > Beijerinckiaceae > Microvirga. The sequence goes on along the minus strand of CAVRRI010000021.1, from coordinate 288,443 downwards.
TCGGCGTCGTGAAGGACTTCGGACTGATCGACTTTCCGTTCATCGTCGGGACGCCTCAGCAGGCGGACGCGCTGCTCGACGGTCCGCTCGGCGCCGCCCTCTTGGCGAAGCTTCCGGAGAAAGACCTGATCGGATTGGCCTACTGGGACCTGGGCTTTCGGAACGTGACGAACAGCCGGCGCCCCATCACCAAGGGCGAGGATCTGTCCGGCCTGAAGATCCGCGTGATTCCCAATCCGGTGTACCTGGAGACTTTCAAGACGTTCGGTGCCAATCCAGTGCCGCTGAGCTTCAGCGAGCTCTATACGGCGCTTGAGACCCGCACCGTCGACGCCCAGGAGAACCCCTTCTCGGTCATCCTCTCCAACAAGTTCAATGAGGTGCAGAAGTATCTGAGCATCACGAACCACACGTACAGCACCAACATCATCCTGGTGAGCAAGAAATTCTGGGACAGGCTCTCGCCGACCGAGCAGACAATCCTCCAGGAAGCCGCCATCGAGGCGCGCGACTACCAGCGAAAGGTCAGCCGCGAACAGGCCGTCCAGGCGGTCGCGGAACTCAGGGCAAAGGGCATGCAGGTCAACGAGATCGCGCCGGCCGAGCTCGCGCGCATGCGGGACCAGACGAAGCCTATCGCACAGCGGTTCTCCGCCGAATACGCGCCAGATATCGTAACGTTGTTCAATGCCGAGCTAAGCCGGGTCCACGCCCTGAACAATTAGACGCGGTCCGAATCGGTTCTTAGGTATTTTGCAGGACGCTGCGGGCAGGGCTCAGGTGGCGTCCGGCCGCTCACCGGAGGAGAAAACGTGACGAGGTCCATTGCAGTGCTGAACGGGCCGTCTCTCAATCTGCTGGGAGAACGCGAGCCTCACATATACGGGACGACGACCCTAGTTGGCATTGAAACCATGTGCCGGGCCCGCGCCGAGGAGCAACGGCTCGAGGTGCTGTTCTTCAGACAGTCCAATCACGAGGGACAGATTATCGACTGGATCCAGGAGGCACGGGGCAGGGCCGCCGGTCTCATGATCAATCCTGCGGGTTTCACCTCGACGTCGATCGCCATCCTCGACGCGCTCAAGACGTTTTCAGGTCCGATCATCGAAGTGCACCTGAGCAATATCCATCAGCGTGAGAGCTACCGGCACCATTCATACGTCTCGTATGCGGCGACCGGCGTGATCATGGGGCTGGGTGCGCAGGGTTATCTGCGTGCGATCGATGCGCTGGCAATCATGTTGGATCCGGCGGGATCGCCCCTCGCCTGAGGGCAGGACTACTCCCTGGAAAACTATGTGGGCGGCGCACAAGCCTTCGTAGGCACGTTGCGGATGAAGAGCGGCGGCAAGACGACAATGCAGCACTTTCCGGATGGGACGCTTGGCGGCAACGTTCAGACGATCTCCGCCGTTCGCGGCGCGACGCTCGACGCCGCGCTCCAGGACTATGGGTGACCCCGAGCGGACCTTCAGTGGGGGAATTCATCAGGTGCCGAGTATGATCCAAGGGCCCGGGTCGCCTTATTCCGCCGTCCTCAGCAGTCGCAATCCGATGCTGATGCCACGATAATCGGGATCATAGTCAGGCCGGAATGCCGTCCGCCAGCTTGTGGCCGTGGTGTGCCAGCTTCCTCCGCGCACCACACGCTTTGAGCCCTGAGCGGGATCTGACGGATCAATCGAGGGGCCATTGGTGTAGTAGCTCGGGTCAAACCAGTCCTGCACCCTCCCAGTATGACCCAAAGCGGACCGTTGCCCTATTGACTCACTGCCCGCATCCGGTCTTAAAAGTGGCAGCCCTAATACCGCTATAACCTTTCAGGTGTTGCTGGCGGAATGTCAGATGGCACGAGCGCACTTTATGTTCGTCGTGCACCGTTGAGCCGGAGTGTGAACCGCTCCCGAGTGCGTCGGAAACCGGGCCGGTTTTGGCTTCGCAAGAGGACAAACAATGACGATTGCCAAGAACACGGTCTGCCTATGGTACGACAAGGACGCCGAGGCTGCAGCCCGCTTCTACGCCGAGACATTTCCTAACAGCTCGGTGAGAGCCGTCCACCGTGCTCCCAGCGACTATCCGTTCGGCAAGGCGGGCGACGTGCTGACGGTCGAATTCACAGTCGCCGGCATCCCCTGTCTCGGACTCAATGGCGGGCCCGCGATCAACCATAACGAAGCCTTCTCGTTCCAGATCGCCACCGACGATCAGCAAGAGACCGACCGCTACTGGAACGCCATCGTTGGCAATCGCGGCCAGGAAAGTGCGTGCGGTTGGTGCAAGGACAGATGGGGCGTCTCCTGGCAAATCACGCCGCGCGTGCTGACCGAGGCGCTGGCTGCCGGCGGCGACGAGGCCAAACGCGCGTTTGATGCGATGATGGATATGAAGAAAATCGACGTCGCCGCGATCAAGGCGGCTCGGCGCGGCTGACGGTCCCTAGGTTGACCCGAAGCAGCCGCCGCTTCTCTTGCACCGGAACGCCCCAATTGGTGGGAAGCAGTCGCCTCCGATTAAGGCGATACGAAACCGGGGGTGCCCGCTCGGCCTCTTCCGATCTTGCCAAGCTGCGCCCCTCGGGACATCCTTTCCGGTGAGGCTTACGGGGAGGGTCAGCCATGAGTTCAAATGCCTCATTGGCCTTATTGATCGGAATTACGCTCGGCATTCCTGTACTGGCCTGCGTCGCCATCGTGCTCTTCAGTGGCAGCATCAGCCCATCGCTCCTAACGAGCTTTGCCGGGGGACTCGCGCTGATGGCCTTTGTGGCGGTCGTCATCATCGAAATCAAACGCCTGGCCGATATGCCCTAACTCAAGGAACCGAGGCGTCATCTCCGCTGCGTTCCGTCCGAGTGGGTCACCGGCTGTGCCGACGCCGCAGGGGATGAAGCGGACGCAGCCCTGCCGCCGTCGTTTCTCTGAGGATGACGGCGTGGACATGCGCGCCGTCCCGGGCGCACGTTCCTCATGAGGTGTCGTCCTCGGGCGCGCGGACCGCGACCCGAGGACCTGCGGCCGGGACATACGGGCGGGATCCTTCACCATTGCGCGCCAAGCGGGCGGGGCGCGCGACCTGCACATCGCCATAGAAGCCGGGGGCAGGGGACGGCTTGAGCTTTTGCCCGGTGAAGCATCCCCGTAGCGCCACTGTGGAATTACATAGGTGAACAGCTGCGCTGAAACCCATCACCGACCCGTGAGTTCGCTCCGTGACGGACCAACACATTCGATTCCAGGCGGCCCATCGAACCTGACGGATTTTGCATGATGAAGCATGACACCCTCTGGAGGCTTGGCACGCGGTCGCATTCGGTTCAGGAGAGATCGGTGCTCGACGTTCTCGGGCACAATCTCAGGAAGGTCTACGGTGAGCCAGGGCGTGATGCATTGCCGGCACACCTGCGCGAACTGATCGATCGTCTCGCGAAGGCCGAGCGCAAGCCCGTGCGTGCGAGCGCCGGCTAGCGCGAAATATTCGACCTCGTCATCGGCACTGTCAGATCGACCGAACCAACACGTCGATGGCCGGCAGGGCGATCGCAGCGCTCGCTAGTCCGATCGGGGCGAATATCTTCACGTCGTCCGCACTTGCGGACGCCCAACGGCGCAGCCGATCCACGTTCGCACCTCCGCTTGAGGTCAGAATGCGCCAGCGGCGCGGAGGTTTACCTCGAATCCCCTTATTCCCTGCGGGGCGCTGGTTGATTGGCGCGGCCGCGATTATGACAAGCGGGTCCGTACCGATCCCCGGAACGCTTATGATACCCGTCACACCTTGGCTCTCGATCGACGACGCCGAACTTTCGGAGAGCTTCATCCGCGGTTCCGGGCCGGGGGGGCAGAACGTCAACAAGGTCGCGACCGCAGTGCAGCTCCGGTTCGACGTCCGCAACTCCCCTTCGCTCCCGGATGACGTGAGGGCGCGACTCGAGAGGCTGGCCGGGAAACGCCTGACCTCCGGCGGCGTGCTGGTGATCACCGCGCAGCGGCACCGCACGCAGGAGCGTAACCGCGAGGATGCTCAGGCGCGCCTGATCGATCTCATCCGTCAGGCCGCCGAGCGGCCGAAGCCGCGCCGGAAAACAAGGCCCACCTTGGCGTCGAAGAAGCGCCGGCTCGATGCGAAATCGCAGCGCTCGCAGATCAAGCGGTTCCGGGTCGGCAAGCCGACCGAGGAGTGAGAGCCCCTGCGGCACGCGCAGGGTGCATGGGGGCGGTTTCAAAGCACCTCTGAATGGCGATGTGCGACCCATGGTGTCGACCACGTCTGGAAACGATCAGAGACTGTCGTCGGGGAAAGCTCAGGAGTGTCGCATCGAATGCTCTCATCGAGCGTTTCCCGTCGGCATGGCGTCCCCTCGACCGGCAGCTCGCAACCGGGATCCGTGAAATCGACACCAGGTAGGCGATGGCGGTTTTCCGCACCGACCGATGCGCTGTTGTCGCACGGGGAGCGTCGGATGGAGCTCCAAAGGGTGGGGCACTTTTGGTCCGATGCGTTTAGCCGAGCGGCGGGTAGGCGTGTTCGCCGCCGCGGTAATCGGAAACGGCGTGGCGGCCATCGTTCAGAATCCGTACCGATTGTGGACCGATGGGTGCCTTTCCGTACCCGCCGGGAATGTCCAGCACGTAGGTCGGTTGGCACAGGCCCGACACGCGTCCGCGCAGGGCCGCGACGAGCGTCTGTCCCTCCTCGATGGTGAGCCGGAAATGGCTCGTGCCCGGAGCGAGGTCGGGGTGGTGAAGGTAATAGGGCTTCACCCGCATCTCCACGAAGGCGCGCATGAGCGACGCAAGCGTCTCCACGTCGTCGTTCACGCCGCGCAGCAGCACCGTTTGGCTCACCATGGCGATGCCGGCCTCGATCAGGCGCGAGCAGGCCGCCCGTGCCGCCGCGGCCAGTTCGCGCGGATGATTGGCGTGGAGCGCCATGAACGTCGTCTTGCCGCTCGCCATCAACGCAGAGACGAGATCGCGATCCACGCGCTCCGGCTCGACGACGGGAACGCGGGTATGAAGGCGCACGACACGCACGTGGCCGATTGCCCCAAGAGCCTCCATGATGTCGCGCAGACGGCGCGGGGAGAGCACCAACGGATCGCCGCCGGTGAGGATGACCTCCCAGATCCCGTCATGGTCGCGGATGTAGCCGAGCGCCCGGTCGAGCGCTTCGGCCGAGAGCGTGCCCTTGCCCTGCGGGCCGACCACCTCGCGGCGGAAGCAGAACCGGCAATAGACCGGGCAGACGTGCACGGCCTTGAGCAGCACCCGGTCCGGATAGCGGTGCACGATACCCTCGACGGGGCTGTGCGCCTCGTCGCCGATCGGATCCGCGCGCTCCTCCGGCGTCGTGTCGAGTTCGGCAGGGGAGGGCACGAACTGACGGGCGATCGGGTCATGCGGGTCGAGCGGGGCGATCAGCCCCGCCACGGCGGGCGTCACGGCGACGGGGTAGCGGCAGGTCACGTCGGTGAGGGCGTCCAACTTCTCCGGCGCGACAAGCCCGGCCTTGACGAGGTCCGCCGCGTCGCGGAGGGATCTGTCCGTCACCGTCATTCCGCACTTCCATTTCCGATTCGAGGAGGTAGCGCCGGGACCGGAGCCCACAGGACCTGCTCGATGCGGGAGGCCCCGGTCGCCAGCATGATCAGCCGGTCGAGGCCAAGCGCAATGCCGCTGGCCTCGGGCATGTGGGCGAGGGCGGCGAGAAAATCCTCGTCGACGGGATAGCTCTCGCCGTAGATCCGCATCTTCTCGCGCATCTCGTCCTCGAAGCGCCGACGCTGCTCGACCGGATCGGTCAGTTCGCCGAACGCGTTCGCGAGCTCGACCCCGCAGGCGTAGAGCTCGAAGCGTTCCGCGACCCGCGGGTCGTGAGCCGCCGGGCGGGCGAGCGCCGCCTCGACCGCCGGGTACTCGTCGAGGATCGTGGCGCGGTGGACGCCGAGATAGGGCTCCACGCGCTCCACGATGACCCGGCTGAAGAGGTCGGACCACGTGTCGTCCGCGGCCGTCCGCAGCCCGGCGGCCTGGAGCTGTGCGGCAAGGCCGTCCCGGTCCGTGCCGCCTTCGGGCTCGAGGGTGGAGAGGAGGTCGATGCCGGCGAATTCCCTGAACGCCTCCGCCACGGTGATCCGTTCGGGCTCCTGGAACGGGTTCACCTTCATGCCGCGGAAGGCGAGGGTCTTCGTTCCGGCCGTTTCGGCCGCGAGTCCCATGAGGTTCGCGCAGTCCCGCATCAGCGCCTCGTAGGGTTCGGCCGCCCGGTACCATTCGAGCATGGTGAATTCCGGGTGGTGCAGGGGGCCGCGTTCCCGGTTGCGAAAGACCCGGGCGAAACAGGCGATCCGCTCTTCGCCTGCGGCGAGCAGCTTCTTGCAGGCGAATTCCGGCGAAGTGTGGAGGAAGAGCGTCTGCCGCGTTCCGTCAGGGCCGACCGCCTCGGTGCCGAAAGCGTGCAGATGCGCCTCGTTCCCGGGCGAGATCTGCAGGGCCGCCGTCTCGACCTCCACGAAGTCCTGCCAATCGAAATAACCCCTGAACGCGGTCACGATCCGGTTGCGGGCCATCAGGAAGGGCCGCCGGTCGGCATGGACGCGAGGCGTCCACCAGGGGGAGGGGCTTGCTGTGATTCGTCCCAAGGGTGCGTCCAAAAGGGTTTATGGCAGGGGGTGGCTGGCGATTCCGGCCAAGATGAGCTAGGTGCGGCGCCAACGGTTTCGCCAGACCGCCGGCCGTGAAGGGCGGTCACCCATCTCACAAGGAAGGCTTCTCGTGAAGGTCATCGCCTCAACCCTCCGCAAGGGCAATGTCGTCGACGTGGACGGCAGGCTCTACGTCGTCCTGACGGCGCAGAACATCCACCCCGGCAAGGGTACCCCGGTCACGCAGCTCGACATGCGCCGCATCTCCGACGGCGTGAAGGTGTCCGAGCGCTACCGGACCACCGAGCAGGTGGAGCGCGCTTTCGTCGAGGACCGTGAGTACACCTTCCTCTACCAGGACGGCGAGGGCTTCCATTTCATGAATCCCGAAACCTACGAACAAGTCCCGGTCCCGGACGACATCATCGGCGAGCAGGCCGTCTACCTCCAGGAGGGCATGCCGGTGATGCTGAGCGTGCACAACGGCGTTCCGATCGCCGTCGAACTGCCGGCGCGCGTCACGCTCGAGATCGTCGAGACCGAGCCGGTGGTGAGGGGCCAGACGGCCTCCTCCTCCTACAAGCCCGCCAAGCTCTCGAACGGCGCCCGTACCATGGTGCCGCCGCACATCCAGGCCGGCACGCGGGTCGTGATCATGACGGAAGACGGCTCCTACGTGGAGCGCGCGAAGGACTGAGCGCCCGCGTCCTTCCCCTGGACGGAAGGGCGGGGCTGGGAGCCTCCCATGCAGCAGCCGGCCGCCCCATGGGCGATCAACCCCCTCGTCGCCGATGTCGGCTCTCCGCCCATCCCCGAGGCGCAGGCGTGGACCCGGCGCTACGACGGCGCGTGCGGCCCGCTCATCGACCTCTCCCAGGCGGTCCCGGGCGCAGCGCCTCATCCGGAACTGCTCCGCCGCCTCGCGGATGCCGCCGGCTCCGTCGCGGGCGCCAAATACGGACCGATCGGCGGCGACGCGGACCTCCGGGCCGCCTATGCGGCCGAACTCGCCACGCTCTACGACGGCCGGATCGAAGCCGCCGACGTGGCGGTGACCGCCGGCTGCAACATGGCCTTTTTCGTCGCCATGATGCTGCTGGCGCGCCAGGGGGATGCCGTTCTCCTGCCCACGCCCTGGTACTTCAATCACCAGATGACGCTGGACATGCTCGGCATCGAGCCGCGCGCGCTGCCGTGCCGGGCGGATGCCGGATTCGTGCCGCGGGTCGCGGATGCGGAGCCGTTGCTCGACGCGCGCGTCAAGGCGATCGTCCTCGTCACGCCCAACAATCCGACCGGCGCGGTCTATCCGGCCCACGTGATCGAGGGCTTCGCCGACCTGTGCCGCCGCCGCGGCCTCGTCCTGGTGATCGACGAGACCTATCGGGACTTCCTCCCGCCGGGACCGAACCGCGCCCACGGCCTGTTTTCCGGCGACGGCTGGCGGGACACGGTCATCCAGCTCTATTCGTTCTCGAAATCCTACGCGATCCCCGGCCACCGCACCGGCGCCATCACGGCCGATGCCGGGCTCGTCGCCCAGGCCGCCAAGATCCTGGACTGCATCCAGATCTGTGCGCCGCGGACGGCCCAGGCGGCGCTGCCCTGGGCGATCGAGGGCTTGCGCGCGTGGCGCGAGGCGAACCGCGCCGAAATCAACCACCGCATCGACGTGTTCCGGGCTGCGCTCGACCCGCTGCCAGGGTGGCGCATCGATTCCATCGGCGCCTATTTCGCCTACCTGCGGCATCCTTTCGAGGGCCGGACCGGCCGCGAGGTCGCCGAGCGGCTCGCTGCCGAGCGAGGCGTGCTCTGCCTGCCGGGAAGCTTCTTCGGACCGGGGCAGGACGGTCATCTCCGCGTCGCCTTCGCCAATGTGAGCGCGGACGTTCTGGCGGGGCTGACCGAACGGCTGAGTGGATTCGCGCTCCGATAGGGCGGCCGTGCCGACGGAGCTTCGGTTCCCCGTCAGCGTCGGGTTCGCGAAGCGCGACCCGGGGATCTGAAGCCGATCAGGGCGCTTGATCCTGCACCCGATCCTCGGGTCTCGCTCCACTCGCCCGAGGATGACGAGGCGGGGGTTGCGCCCCGGCCGGGGACGACACGGAAGGCGCTGCCCCGCCCGATGATGACGCTTGCGGGCCGTGGCGCTACATTCGCCGGCAAACGGAGACCGCGATGTCCAGTTCCCCGCGAGACCCAGAGACCGTCGGTGCGCCCGGCGCACCGCCCGGGTGCTATTACAGTTCCTATCTCAGGCTCGACCAGCTTCTCTCGATCCAGCAGCCGGCGAGCGACGCGGCCGGCAAGCCGGCTCACGACGAAATGCTCTTCATCACCGTGCACCAGGTCTACGAGCTCTGGTTCAAGCAGGTGCTTCACGAACTGAAGCGGATCGAAAGCGATTTCTCGACCAATCCGGTCGACGACCGGGTGCTGGGCCGGATCATTCACGGCCTCGACCGCATCCACGAGATCCTGAAGCTGCTGGTGCACCAGCTCGACGTCATGGAGACCATGACGCCGCTCGATTTTCTGGATTTCCGCGATCTCCTCTACCCGGCCTCGGGCTTTCAATCGGCCCAGTTTCGCGAGATCGAGATCCGGCTCGGGCTGCACCGGGACAGCCGCCAGACGTTCGACAGGGCGCCCTTCGAGTCGAAGCTGTCCGACGCCGATCGCGAGCGCCTGAGGCGGGCGGCGGAGCATCCGACGCTTCTCGCCCTTCTCGACGCCTGGCTGGCGAGAACGCCCTTCGTGGATTGGGGCGGAACCTCGTTCCGGGACGCCTACCGCGCCGCGGTCGTCAGGATGCTGACGGCCGACCAGGAGAAGGTGAGGGGCGACGCTCACCTCTCATCGCATCAGCGCGCGTCGGAGGCCCACGCGATCGAGGCCGCCCTGAAGAATTTCGCCGCGATCTTCGACGCCGGCGAGGCCGGCAATTCCTGGCGCATGTCCGGCCGGGCCATCGAGGCGGCTCTGCTCATCACGCTCTATCGGGACGAGCCGGCGCTGAACCAGGCTTTCCGCCTGCTGCAGGCGCTCATGGACGTGGACGAGACCATGACGCTCTGGCGCTACCGCCACGCGCTCATGGTGAGCCGCATGCTCGGCGTGAAGGTCGGCACAGGCGGTTCGTCGGGGCACGATTATCTGCGCGCCACCGCCGAGCGCCACGGCATCTTCACCGACCTGTTCCGGCTCTCGACCTACCTCATTCCGCGCTCCGCCCTGCCGCCCCTGCCGGCGCCCGTCGCCCGCGGCATGGGCTTCGTCTACGCCTCGGAGTGAAGCCGGTGCTCGATCTTTCCGGCCACTTCTCCCGCTTCATCGGGGCCGAGCCCGAGCGCATCCATTTCGCGGCGCACAGCCATCATTACTGGCCCGACGCGACCTTCGCGGCCCAGCAGCGCTGCTGGGAGGATGCGGCGCTCCACGCGGACGAGAAATGGGGCCCGATCTTCGGCGAAGTGATCCCGTCCGTGCAGGCCGGCATCGCCCGCCTGCTGAACCTCCCCGACCCTTCGACCATTGCGTTTGCGCCGAACACGCACGAGTTCCTGCGCCGGCTCCTGTCCGCTCTGCCGCTCGGCCGCCCGGGCCGGATCCTGACGACCGACGGCGAGTTCCATTCGCTGACGCGCCAGGTGGCGCGCCTCGAGGAGGACGGGCTCCTCGAGGTCGAGCGCGTCCCCGTCGAACCCTCGGCGAGCTTTCCGGAGCGGCTGGGAGAGGCCTGCCGGCGCGGCGGCCACGATCTCGTCTATGTGAGCCAGGTGTTCTTCAATTCGGGCGCGACGGCGGGCGACCTCGTACAGCTCGCCGGAGGCCGTGCGGGATCCGGACACCCTGATCGCCATCGACGGGTATCACGGCTACATGGCTGTCCCGACGGACCTTTCCGCGTATCGCGCACCGCATCTTCTATCTCGCGGGCGGCTACAAGTACGCGATGGCGGGCGAGGGCGCCTGCTTCCTCCACTGCCCGCCCGGCCATGCGCCCCGCCCGCGCGACACGGGATGGTTCGCGGCCTTCGGTGCCTTGACCGCGAAGCAGGAGGGGCGTGGCCTACGGCGAGGACGGGACGCGCTTCATGGGCGCGACCTTCGATCCGTCGGGACTCTATCGGCAGCGCGCGGTCTTCGCGTGGATGCGGCGGCCTCGGCCTCACCGTGGAGGCGATCCACGCTCACGTCCTCGAGCTTCAACGCCAATTCCTGCGAGGCGATCGACGCCGGCGGCATCGAGGGTCTCCGTGGCGCCCGCCTCGTGACGCCTCTCGAGGATCGCCGGCGCGGTCATTTTCTCACCTTCGAGACCGGGAAAGCCGCCGCCCTGCACGACGAACTCCTCGCGAGGCGCATCGTCACCGACGTGCGCGGCGACCGCATCCGCTTCGGCTTCGGCTGCTATCACGCTGCGCGCGACATCGAGCGGGCCGTGGAGCGCCTGAGGGACAGGGCCTTTGCCTGACGGCGGGGCGGGCGTCGCTCCGGGGTGTTGTTCGCGGGCGTGCGCGCCGCGATACGACCCTCGCGTTAGCAAAATGGAAAGCGGATCAGTCTATCCTGACCGCGCATGATCGCGACTCCCGACATTCCCGGACCTGGCGGCTCTCGTCGTCGACGAGAGCCTCTACGTCCGCCGCATCCTGCGCGACATGCTGGCCCGTGTCGGCATCAAGCGCGTGCAGGAGGCTCCCGACGGCGCCGAGGCGCTGGGCGTCCTGGGCGAGAGCAAGCCGGACCTCGTGATCCTCGATTGGGACCTTGCGATCCTCTCGGGCGAGGAATTCATCCGCCTCACCCGGACCCCGACGACGTCGCCCGCTCCGACCGTGCCGATCATCCTCATGCTGTCCAAGCCGCGCCGCTACGTGGTCGATCGCGCGATCGCGCTCGGCGTCAACGAAATCATCGCCAAGCCTTTCTCGCCAAAAGTTCTATGGTCGCGTCTCGACGAGGTGATCAACCGGCCGCGCCCCTTCGTCCAGGTGCGCGGCATCGTGCGGCCGGCGCCCCGCGTGGCGAGCCAGACGGCACCTGCCGTCGCCTGAAGCCTCTTCCACCGGCAGGTGTTACTCCATTCACCGCCCTTGGCAGGACGGCAACCCGGTTGGTACTCTCGCCCCAACAGCTGGCCTCCGATCGGCGGGGCCCAAGGGGTTGCGTGTGGCGATCAAGGATGAAGCAACCGCAAAGGCGGAGGAGGCGCCCGTTCCCTCGGGCATGCCGCCGACTTCGCGTTGGGCCGCGAGCCGGCCTGCGGCCGCGCCGTCCCGAACGAGCCGCCGCAGCCGCGGCAGCGCCTATGCGGCCCTCGACCTCGGGACCAACAACTGCCGCCTGCTCGTCGCCGAGCCCGCGCATTGGGGCTTTCGCGTCATCGATGCGTTCTCGCGCATCGTCCGGCTCGGGGAAGGGCTCGGCCGCGGCAACGTCCTGAGCGCCGACGCGATCGACCGCACGCTCGAGGCGCTCCGCATCTGCAGGGACAAGATGGCGGCGAGGAATGTGGCGCGCGCGCGCCTCGTCGCGACGGAAGCCTGCCGTCTGGCCGAGAACGGGCCGGCCTTCATCGACCGCGTGCGGGACGAACTCGACATCGAGCTCGAGGTCGTCGACCGCCGCACCGAGGCCTACCTGGCCGTGACCGGTTGCGCGTCGCTGGCCGACCCACGGGCGCAATCGGTCATCGTGTTCGACATCGGCGGCGGTTCGACCGAGATCGCCTGGCTCGACGGCCCGGCCACGCACGTCTTCGCCGATCCCTGCAAGCGGATCCGCGCCTGGGACTCGCTCCCGGTCGGCGTCGTCACCCTGGCCGAGCGCTATGGCGGCATCGACGTCACGCCGCAGATCTTCGAGGGAATGGTGGAGGAGGTATCGGAACTCCTCCTCGATTTCGCGCTCATCGCCGCCCAGGCGGAGCGGGCGCCGCATTTCCACCTGCTCGGCACCTCCGGGACGGTCACCACCGTCGGCGGCATCCATCTCGGCCTCGCCCGCTACGACCGCCGCCGCGTCGACGGCCTGTGGATGAACGAGGCCGACGTCACCCAGGTCGTCGAGCGGCTCGTCGATACGCCGTTCGCCGAACGCGCCGCCAATCCGTGCATCGGCAAGGACCGGGCGGACCTCGTGCTCGCCGGCTGCGCCATCCTGGAGGCGATCCGCCGGGCGTTCCCGTCCGAGCGGCTGCGGATCGCCGACCGCGGGCTGCGCGAAGGCATCCTCATGAACATGATGCGCGAGGACCAGGTCTGGCGCCGGGGGAACGTCCGGTGACCGACAAGCGCGGCTCGGGGACGCGGTCGCTGAAGCAGAGAGTGAAGACGGCGCGCAAGCGCACCCTGTCGTCGCAGAAATGGCTCGAGCGCCAGCTCAACGACCCGTACGTCGCCCGGGCCAAGCGCGACGGCTACCGCTCGCGCGCGGCCTACAAGCTCCTGGAGATCGACCAGAAGCATCACCTCCTGAAGCCCGGCCAGCGCGTGGTCGATCTCGGCGCGGCGCCGGGCGGCTGGTCGCAGGTAGCTGCGGCCAAGGTCGGGAGCGCCCACGGCAGGGGACGGGTGGTCGGCATCGACCTCCTCCCGATCGACCCGCTGCCCGGGGTCGATTTCATCGAGCTCGACTTCCTCGACGAGACGGCCCCGGGGAAGCTCGTCGACCTCCTCGGCGGCCCGGCCGACATCGTCATGTCCGACATGGCGGCGAACACGACGGGCCACAAGAAGACGGACCACCTGCGGATCATGGGACTGGCCGAGACGGCCGCCTCCTTTCGCCCGCGAGATCCTGGCGCCCGGAGGCGCCTTCATCGCCAAGGTGTTCCAGGGCGGCACGGAGAACCAGCTTCTCGCCGACCTCAAGCGCGACTTCGCCACGGTGCGCCACGTGAAGCCGGCGGCGAGCCGGGCCGATTCCTCGGAACTCTACGTGCTGGCGACGGGTTTCCGGGGCGGACGGACGCATCCGCGGTAGCTTGAAGGCGAAAGCCGCTCTTGCGGCGCGGGACGGCGCCGAAGCGAGGGCACCATGGCGCACAGGATCGGCATCGTCGGGTTGGGCAAGATCGCCCAGGATCAGCATATTCCGGTCATCCGGGCGAACCCGGCCTTCGAGCTCGTCGCGCGTCTCGAGCCAGCGCGGCCTTCGGCGTCGACGGCGTGCCGCATGCCTTCAAGGATCATCGCGAGATGCTGGCGCTCGCCGATCTCGACGCGGTGGCGATCTGCACGCCGCCGCAGGTCCGCCACGCAATCGCCCGCGACGCCATCGAGGCCGGCAAGCACGTCCTGCTCGAGAAGCCGCCCACCGCAACGCTGAGCGAGCTCGAAGATCTGCGCCGCGCTGGGAGAGCGAGCCGGAACGGTCGTCTTCACCGCCTGGCATTCGCAGTACAACAGTGCGCGTCGACGAGGCGCGGCGGGCCCTCGAGGGCGAGCGCGTGAAGCGCCTCCTCGTCACCTGGAAGGAGGACGTGCGGCATTGGCATCCGGGCCAGCAATGGATCTGGGAGGCCGGCGGCTTCGGCGTGTTCGACCCCGGCATCAACGCGCTCTCCATCGTGACGAAGATCATGCCCGACCCGATCTTCGTGAAGCGGGCGCGATCTCCAGTTTCCGGCGAACCGGGACACGCCGATCGCCGCCGATCTCGCCTTCACGTCCGGCGACGGCGGCGGCGAACTTCGCGCCGTCTTCGACTGGCGCCAGACCGGTCCGCAGAGCTGGGACATCGAGATCGAGACAGAAGCCGGCGCGCGACTGAGGCTCGTCAGCGGCGGCGCACGTCTCGAGATCGACGGGCGCGTGATCGCCGACGAGACGCCGGCGGAATACGAAGCCATCTACGAGCGCTTCGACGCCCTCCTCCGGGAGGGCCGCTCCGAGGTCGACGACGCCCCGTTCCGCCTCGTCGCGGACGCCTTCATGATCGGGCGCAGGGTGACGGTGGAAGCCTTCGAGGATTGATGCGGGCGCGAAGAGGCGCCTTACGCGGCCTGAGATCCTTAAGGTCGCGCTGCGCGCGCCCAAGCGGGCCACCGGCGGCACCAACCCGCAGGGAATGACGCGGCGGCGGCTTAGCCCGCCACCGATCATTTCTCATGAGGATGACGCCCTTGCCAAAAGCGTCATCGGGATCGGGCGCCGATATGGGCCCCTTTCATGAATACACCTTACGCGAGGTGCTTCTTCAGGAACGCCACGGTCCGGCCCCAGGCCTGCTCGGCCGCGTTCTTGTCGTAGCGCGCGGCGTTGGTGTCGTTGTTGAAGGCGTGGTTCGCTCCCTCGTACGTGTGGATCTCGTAGGTCTTGCCCGCCTGTTTCAGCGCCGCCTCGTAGGCCGGGATGCCCGCGTTGATGCGCTCGTCGAGACCCGCATAGTGCAGCAGGAGCGCGGCGCGGATCTTCGGCACGTCCTCCGCTTTCGGCTGGCCGCCGTAATAGGCGACGCCGGCGACGAGGCCGGGCTCGTTCACGGCGAGCGTATTGACTGCGCCGCCGCCCCAGCAGAAGCCGACCGCGCCGACCTTGCCGTTGCTCTCGGGACGGCCCGCCAGAAAGGCGACCGCCGCCTTGCCGGCGGCGATCACGTCGGGCTGCTTCAATTGCCCGAACATCTCGCGCCCCTTCTCCTCGTCGGCGGGCGTTCCGCCGAGCGGCGAGAGGTAATCGAGCCCGAGCGCGAGGAAGCCCTCCGTCGCCATGCGGCGGGTGACGTCCTTGACGTGCGGATTGAGGCCGCGGTTCTCGTGGATGACGATGACGGCCGGCAGCTTGGAAGAGGAATCCTTCGGCTTGGCCAGATAGCCCTTCAATCCCTGGACCCCCGGCACGTCGATGGTGTCGGCCGTGATTCGCGGGTCGTTCTCGGCCACGGTCTGCGCCCTGGCGTAATCGTTCGTGAGGACGGGCAGGAGAGCCGCCGCGGCCGCCGTGCTGCCGGCGAGCGCTGCGAGCTTGTCAAGGAAGGAACGCCGGTTCATGCCGCCGTGGGTATAGAGGTCGTAAAGGTCGATGATCTTCTGGTCCATTTGGGCTCTCTCCCTGTCGCGTTTGCGACGAAACTAGCGGGAGTCAGTGCCGTCGCCCATGCCCGTCGAGGGGGAACCGGCCTTCACAGTTTGGTGACCGGACATTTCCGCCCCGGCGCTCGGGTCGAGCCGGGCGAACACGAGGCCGGACAAGGCGGAAATCCCGGCGACCAGCCAGAAGGCGGGCGCGAAATCGCCGGCCGCGAGGCCGTCAGAACCCCTCAGGAGGGCCGAACTCTCCAGCGCGAAGGCGCCGACCGCGACCCCCATGCCAAGCGCCAGTTGCTGCACCGCGCTCGCCAGGGAGGTGGCGTAGCTCATCTCCCGGTCGGAGACCTCCGCATAGCCGAGGGCGTTGAGGCTCGTGAACTGCAGCGAGCGGAAGCAGCCCCCGATGAAAAGGACCGCCATGATGAGCCAGTGCGGCGTGTCGGGCGCGAAGAAGCCGTTCGCCGCCACGAAGAACGAGCCGATGACGGCGTTGACGGTGAGGAGCCGCCGGAACCCCACCATTTCCAGCACGCGCTTGGCCAGGGCCTTGGTGAAGATCGCGCCGATCGCCGCGATGAACGTGAGAAGGCCCGATTCCAGCGGATTGAGCCCGAACCCGACCTGAAGCATGAGCGGCAGGAGGAACGGGATGGCCCCGACGCCGATCCGGAACAGCGAACCGCCGAGGACGCTGGCGCGGAAGGTCGGGATCCCGAGGAGGCTCAGGCGCAAGACCGGCGCGGGGGTCCGCCGGGCATGGACGAGATAGGCGCCGACAGCGGCCGCCCCCAGGACGACGCAGGCGACGGACATCTCGGGCGGGATGAGATGCCGCCCGCCGGTGGAAAAGCCCAGCATCAGAAGGGCGAATCCCGATCCGGTGAGGAGGAAGCCCGCGACGTCGAGGGGAGGGACGTCATCCTCGCGGATGTTCGGGATGAAGACCGTCGAGAGCGCGATCCCGAGGATCCCGATCGGGATATTGATGAAGAAGATCCACCGCCAGTCGAAATAGGTGGTGATGAACCCGCCGAGCGGCGGACCGACCACCGGGCCGATCAGGGCCGGGATCGTCAGCGTCGCCAGGGCCTGCACCACCTCCTTGCGCGGCACGCTGCGGAGCAGAACCAGCCGCCCGACGGGCACCATCATGGCGCCGCCCATGCCCTGGACGAACCGGGCGAGCACGAATCCGCCGAGGGAATTCGCGAACGCGCAGGCGAGCGACCCGGCCATGAACACCCCGAGGGCCGCCCGGAACACGGTGCGCGCACCGAACTTGTCCGCCATCCAGCCGGAGATCGGGATGAAGATGGCGAGGCTGACGAGATAGGAGGTGAGCGCCAGCTTCAGGGCGACCGGGTCCTCGCCCAGGTCCTGCGCGATCACCGGAAGCGACGTGGCGATCACCGTCGAATCCGTGTTCTCCATGAAGAGCGCGGTCGCGATGATGAGCGGAACCAGGCGGGCATGGCGCATGACCGCCGGGACTTAGCGCCCGCCAGGAGTTGCAAAGGCTTCGATCCGGCACGGATCTTCCCCTCGGGCATGCACGCGCGCCCTTTGCGAACCGCCGCACGCATGCTACGGACCCTCGCCAACTCGTGGGCGGGCCTTGGACCCGTCCCGTCCCGTTCCCGAACCAGGAGTTGGCCATGGCCCGCATCGTCGCCGATCAGCTGATCGAAGGTCTCACCTTCGACGACGTGCTGCTGCGGCCCGGGCGGTCCGAGGTCCTGCCGGGCGACGTGAACGTGGCGACCCGGCTCACGCGCTCCATCCCGCTCAACCTGCCGATCATCGCCTCGGCGATGGATACGGTGACCGAAGCCCGCATGGCCATCGCCATGGCGCAGAACGGCGGCCTCGGCGTGATCCACAGGAACCTGGAACCCGAGGCCCAGGCCGAGCAGGTCCGCCTCGTGAAGCGCTATGAATCCGGCATGGTGATGAACCCCATCACCATCTTCCCGGACGAGACCCTGGCCGATGCGCTCACCACCATGAAGCGCCACGGCATTTCGGGGATTCCGGTGGTGGAGCGCGGCCCGAGCGGCTCCAAGGGCAAGCTCGTCGGCATCCTGACCAACCGCGACGTCCGCTTCGCCTCGAACCCCGCCCAGCGGGTCTCCGAACTGATGACCAAGGACCGCCTCATCACGGTCCGCGAGGGCGTGAGCCAGGACGAGGCCCGCCGGCTGCTGCACCAGTTCCGCATCGAGAAGCTCCTGGTCGTCGACGACCATTACCGCTGCATCGGCCTGATCACCGTCAAGGACATCGAGAAGCAGGTCGCCTATCCGAATGCCGCCAAGGACGAGCAGGGCCGGTTGCGCGTCGCCGCCGCGACGACCACCGGCGAGCAGGGCTTCGAGCGCTCGGAACGCCTCATCGACGCCGGATGCGACGTGATCGTGGTGGATACGGCGCACGGCCATTCCGTGCGCGTGCTCGAAAGCGTCAGCCGCGCGAAGAAGCTGTCCAATGCCGTCCAGGTCATCGCCGGCAACGTCGCGACCCGCGAGGGCGCGCAGGCGCTGATCGACGCGGGAGCCGACGCCATCAAGGTAGGCATCGGTCCCGGCTCCATCTGCACGACCCGAGTCGTGGCCGGGGTCGGCGTGCCGCAACTCACCGCCATCATGGAGGCGGTCGAGGCCGGCGAGAGGACCGGCGTGCCGGTCATTGCCGATGGGGGCATCAAGTACTCGGGCGATCTCGCGAAGGCGCTGGCGGCGGGCGCCTCGTGCGCCATGATCGGCTCGCTTCTCGCGGGGACCGACGAAGCGCCCGGCGAGGTCTTCCTCTACCAGGGGCGCTCCTACAAGGCCTATCGCGGCATGGGCTCGGTCGGCGCCATGGCGCGCGGCTCGGCCGACCGCTATTTCCAGGCGGAGGTCAACGACACCCTGAAGCTGGTGCCGGAAGGGATCGAAGGGCAGGTCGCCTACAAGGGCCCGGTCGCGACCGTGCTGCACCAGCTCGCCGGCGGACTGCGCGCCTCCATGGGGTATGTCGGCGCCGCCAATCTCGATGAGTTCCGCGAGCGCGCCCAGTTCATCCGGATCACCAACGCGGGATTGCGCGAGAGCCACGTGCACGACGTGACGATCACCCGCGAGAGCCCGAACTATCCCACCACGAGGTCCTGACCTTGAGCATCGCCGCCATCCTCGCTCCGCTCTTCGTTCAGGTCGCGCTGACGCTGCTCCTCCTGTTCTGGATGGGCCGATTGCGCGTCGTGGCGGTGCAGGGGAGGGAGGTGAAGTTTCGCGACATCGCCCTGGGCCAGCGCGCCTGGCCGGACCGCGTGACGCAGGTCTCGAACGCCTATCAGAACCAGTTCGAGCTGCCCGTGCTCTATTATGCGCTCGTGCCGCTGGCGATCATCACCAAGCAGGCGGATCTCCTGTTCGTCGTCCTCTCGTGGATGTTCGTCGCGGCGCGCCTCGTCCAGGCCTCCATCCATACCACCTCGAACAGGGTCTTTGCCCGTTTCCAGGCCTTCGCGGTCGCAGCGCTCGTGCTGGCCATCATGTGGGTCGTCTTCGCCGTGCGCATCGTGGCCGCGGGAGCCTGATGACCCCCGCCGCGCGCCTCTCGGCCGCCATCGAAGTCCTGGGCGATCTCGATGCTTCGCCGCCGTCCCGTGGGAGATGCCCTGAAGGACTGGGGCCTGTCGCATCGGTTCGCCGGCTCGAAGGACCGCGCGGCCATCGCGAGCCTCGTCTACGACGCCCTGCGCCGCCGATCCTCGGCGGCCTGGATCATCGGCGAGGAGACGCCGCGCGCGGTCCTCATCGGCATGCTGAAGCTCCAGCGCGGCCTGGACGTCGAGACCATCGCCCGCCACTTCTCGGGCGAACGCCACGCGCCGCCGCCGCTCTCCGACTGAGGAGCGCGAGCGCCTGACGGAGACGACGCTCGACGGCGCGCCGGCCCCGGTCGCCGGCGATTTTCCGGACTGGATCGAGCCTTCGCTCAGGCATCTCTTCGGCGACGATCTCGTGCCGGAATTGCAGGCGCTCGCCACCCGTGCGCCCCTCGACCTTCGCGTGAACGCCCTCAAGGTCGCGTCCCGGAAGGAAGTGCACGACGCCCTGTCCCATCTCGGCGCCGTCGAGACGCCGCACTCGCCGCTGGGGCTGCGCATCGCTCCGAGCGAGGACGGCCGCGGCCCCGCCGTGCAGTCCGAGCCCGCGTTTCTGAAGGGCTGGGTCGAGATCCAGGACGAAGGCTCGCAGCTCGCGGCTCTGCTCTCCGGCGCGAAGCCGGGCGAGCAGTTGGTGGACCTCTGCGCGGGCGGCGGCGGCAAGACCCTCGCGCTCGCCGCCATGATGGAGAACCACGGCCAGATCTACGCCACGGACGGCGATACCCGGCGCCTCGCGCCGATCCACGAAAGGCTCGCCCGCGCCGGCGCCCGCAACGTCCAGGTCCGGACGCCGAGGGCCAGGGCCGATGCGGTGAGGGACCTCGACGGCAGGATCGATGCGGTCCTGGTGGATGCGCCGTGCACCGGCACGGGCACGTGGCGCCGCAACCCGGACGCCAAATGGCGCCTGCGGCCCGGGAGCCTCGACACCCGGCGCCAGGAACAGGCGGCGGTGCTCGACCGGGCGGCCCGCCTCCTGAAGCCCTCCGGGCGCATCGTCTACGTCACCTGCTCGATCCTGCCGGAGGAGAACGACGAGGCCGTCGCGGGATTCCTGGAGCGGACCACCGGCTTCCGGTCGATTCCCGCGCCGGAGGTGCTGGCGAAGGCCGGGTTCGACGATCTGAGCGAGGCCGTGCGCTTCACCCGGCACGGGCTCCAGATGACGCCGTTGCGGACCGGGACCGACGGGTTTTACGTCTCGGTGCTGAGGAAACGCTGAAGCCGCCGGATCGCTCGAGCCACCGGCATTGCTCCCCCGCACACAATCGCCTAACTCCCGGCCATGACCCAATCCCACGACAAGATCCTCATCGTCGATTTCGGCTCCCAGGTGACCCAGCTCATCGCCCGGCGCGTGCGCGAGCAGGGCGTCTACTCCGAGGTGGTGCCGTTCCAGAAGGCGCGAGCAGGCCTTTCGCGAGATGAAGCCGCAAGGCGGTGATCCTGTCGGGCGGGCCGGAATCGGTGACGACCGACACCTCGCCCCGCGCGCCCCACGCGCTGTTCGAGGCCGGCACCCCGGTGTTCGGCATCTGCTACGGCCAGCAGGCCATGGCGGCGCAGCTCGGCGGCGAGGTCGAGGGCGGACATCACGCGGAGTTCGGCCGGGCCGAGATCGAGATCCTCGCCGACAGCCCGCTCTTCAAGGGCATCTGGCACGTGGGAGAGAAGTACCCGGTGTGGATGAGCCACGGCGACCGCGTCACCAAGCTCCCCGAAGGGTTCCGGCCGCTCGCCTCGTCATCCAACGCTCCGCTCGCCGTGGTGGCCGACGAGGGACGCCAATTCTACGGCGTCCAGTTCCATCCCGAAGTCGCGCATACGCCTCAAGGCGAGCTCCTCATCCGCAACTTCGTGCGCGAGATCGCCGGCTGCACGGGCGATTGGACCATGAAGGCCTTCAGGCAAGAGGCGATCGAGCGCATCCGCGCGCAGGTCGGCAAAGGCCGCGTGATCTGCGGCCTGTCGGGCGGCGTCGATTCCGCGGTGGCGGCCGTGCTCATTCACGAGGCCATCGGCGAGCAGCTGACCTGCGTGTTCGTCGACCACGGCCTGATGCGGGCGAACGAGGCCGAGCGAGGTCGTCACGCTGTTCCGCGACCATTACAACATCCCGCTCGTCCATGTGCAGGCGCAGGACCTCTTCATCGGCGCGCTCGAAGGCGTCTCGGATCCGGAGATCAAGCGCAAGACCATCGGCAAGCTCTTCATCGACGTGTTCGAAGCCGAAGCGAAGACAGATCGGCGGCGCCGAGTTCCTGGCGCAGGGCACGCTCTATCCGGACGTGATCGAGAGCGTCTCCTTCACGGGCGGCCCGTCCGTCACCATCAAGAGCCACCACAATGTCGGCGGCCTGCCCGAGCGCATGAACATGAAGCTCGTCGAGCCCCTGCGCGAGCTCTTCAAGGACGAGGTGCGGGCGCTCGGCCGCGAGCTCGGCCTGCCCGATGCGTTCGTCGGCCGCCACCCGTTCCCCGGCCCCGGCCTCGCCATCCGCGTGCCCGGGGAGATCACGCGCGAGAAGCTCGACATCCTGCGCAAGGCCGACGCCATCTACCTCGAAGAGATCCGCACGCGCCGGCCTCTACGACGAGATCTGGCAGGCCTTCGCCGTGCTCCTGCCGGTGAAGACGGTCGGCGTCATGGGCGACGGCCGCACCTACGACCATGTCTGCGCGCTGCGCGCCGTCACCTCGGTCGACGGCATGACGGCGGATTTCTTCCCCTTCGACATGAACTTCCTCGGCCGTGTCGCGACGCGCATCATCAACGAGGTGAAGGGGATCAACCGCGTGATGTACGACGTCACGTCGAAGCCGCCGGGGACGATCGAGTGGGAGTGAGGTAAAAATTCCTAATAATGCCAAGATAGCCTCGTAGAAAAACCGAGTATTGAAATGAAGCCCACAGAATCGCGGGCTTTTTTTCATGTCTAAGGCGCTCTGATCTAAAGGTGAAGGCAGAGAGTAAAACTGAGTCAAACGCGAAAGAGCCTGAGTTTTTCTTGGTATTGTTCCTGGTACTAGATTCGCCGCCTTCTCAGAGTGTGCTTGATACCATAGCCCTTAAAGTACAGCGATCATGGGTATCGGAAACGCGCAAAGCCTTTCTACGCAACGAAACTACAGTGATGTTTGTGCGTTTTGAATTCATGGTATCGCGTACCGTCCAGACTTCCCAGAAAACTAGGAATAGCTTAGCCTCTACAGGTACTTAGGACGGTTTTCGTGCTTTGCCGCCGTTGATGATTCGGCTGCATCATCAATATCCCTCTAGTTTCTAAGCAGGTATCCTTCCGGTGAGGCCGGTGAGGGCCGCCTTGTTTGCTTGAGAGTTTGGGTTGAGCACTGTGCGTATGGATAGTCATACGGATAGTGTGCATGTTCGCCGGCTCGAGGTGGTGCAGACGGGGCGTCGCCGACGCTGGTCGGACGACGAGAAGCTGCGGATCGTGCTGGAGAGCCTGCAAGGACCCCGGCAGGCGTCGTCGACGGCGCGGCGGCACGGTATCTCACCCTCTCTGCTGTTCACCTGGCGCCGGGCGTTTGGCACCGAGCGGAGCGCCGCGGGCGGCCCCGGCTTCGTGCCGGCGGTGGTCGTTCCGGAGGAGAGGAAGTCCAGCCTCGCAGGGACGGCGGGCCGCATGGTGATTGTGCTCGCCGGCGGCGCGGCGGGTCATCGTCGATGCCGAGGTCGACCCGGCCGCTCTCGCCCGCGTGCTCGACGTGCTGGAGCGGCGATGATCCCGGTCCCGTCAGGTGTGAGGGTCTGGATCGCCACCGGCGCCACCGACATGCGCCGGGGCATGAACGGGCTGTCGCTGCAGGTGCAGGAGGCCTTCGGACGCGATCCGCATGCGGGCGATCTTTACGTCTTCCGCGGCCGCCGCGGCGATCTGATCAAGGTGCTCTGGCATGACGGGCTCGGCCTGTCGCTTTATGCCAAGCGCCTGGAGCGGGGCCGCTTTCATCTGGCCCTCCCCCGCCGACGGCGTCGTCGCGATCACGCCGGCCCAACTCGGCTACCTGCTGGAGGCGATCGACTGGCGTCATCCCCAGCGCACTTGGCGACCCGGTGCGGCAGGGTGACTCAGTTCGCGGCGGGGCGCCACGGACGGGCTCGAATCGGCTCTCCTGCGCGCATGGCCGCCCCGCCGACGCCCTGCCGGACGACGTCGAGGCGCTCAAGCGCCTCGTCCTGGTGCGCGAGGCGGACTGCTCAGGCCCAGGCGGATTTCGTTCAGTCCCAGGCTCGGGAGACCGAGCGCCGAGGCGATGATCGCGCATCTGCGGCTCGCCATCGAGAAGATGCGGCGCGAGCTCTATGGCCAGCGCAGCGAACGCGGGCCCGGCTCCTGGACCAGATGGAGTTCGAGCTGGAGGATCTCGACGCGACGGCGTCCGAGGACGAACTCGCGCCGAGACGGCGCGCCCGGCCGAGTGCGCCCCTTCACGCGCAGGACGCCCTCCCGCAAGCCCTTCCCCGAGCACCTGCCGCGCGAGCGCATCCTCGTTCCCGGCCCGACCGCCTGCGCCTGCTGCGGATCGACCCGGCTGTCCAAGCTCGGCGAGGACGTCACCGAGACGCTGGAGGTGGTGCCGCGGCAATGGAAGGTGCTGCAATACGTGCGGGAGAAGTTCACCTGCCGCGCCTGCGAGCGGATCTCCCAGGCGCCGGCCCCCTTCCATGTGCTGCCGCGCGGCTTTGCCGGTCCGAGCCTGCTCGCCATGGTGCTGTTCGAGAAGTACGGCCAGCACCAGCCGCTTGAACCGGCAATCGGACGCTATGCCCGCGAGGGCGTCGATCTCAGCCTCTCGACGCTCGCCGATCAGGTCGGCGGCTGTGCGGCGCTGCTGCGCCCGCTCTACGAGCGGATCCGCGCTCACGTGCTGGCCGGCGAGCGCGTGCATGGCGACGACACGACCGTGCCGGTGCTCGCCACGGGCAAGACCATCACCGGCCGGGCCTGGGTTTATGTCCGCGACGACCGGCCGTTTGGCGGGCAAGACCCGCCGGCGGCGGTGTTCCACTACTCCCGCGACCGCGCCGGCGATCATCCCGAGCACCACCTGAGCGGCTATGCCGGCATCCTGCAGGCGGACGCCTATGCCGGCTTCAACCGGCTCTATGCGGCCGAGCGCCGGCCCGGACCGCTGATCGAGGCGGCGTGCTGGTCGCATGCCCGGCGCAAGTTCTTCGTGCTCGCCGATGTGGCCGCCAAGGCGCGTGGCAAGCTGCCCGTCATCGCCCCGCTCGCGCTCGAGGCGGTCAGGCGCATGGATGCGATCTTCGCCATCGAGCGGGAGATCAACGGCCTCACCGCAGGCGAGCGGCTCGCCGTGCGCCAAGAGCGTCCGCGCCGCTTGTGCGTGATCTGCGAGACTTGGATGCGCGCGTGAACGCGCCCGCCTCTCGCGCCATGCCGATGTGGCGAAGGCGATGGACTACATGCTCAAGCGCTGGGCGGCCTTCACGCGCTTCCTCGACGACGGCCGCATTTGCCTCACGAACAACGCCGCCGAGCGGGCGCTGCGCGGGATTGCGCTCGGCCGCAAGGCCTGGCTGTTTGCCGGCTCCGACCGGGGCGGCGAGCGGGCCGCCCTCATGTACACGCTGATCCAGACGGCTCGGCTCAACGACGTCGATCCGCAGGCTTGGCTCGCCGACGTGCTCGCCCGCATCAACGACCACAGCGCCCGCGACCTCGATCAACTGCTCCCCTGGAACTGGACGCAGACCCCGGCCACACTGGCCGCATGACGAAGGTCCCCTCGATCGCCCGCCTCAAGGTCACCCTCGACGATGTCGAGCCGGCGGTCCTCCGGCGCCTCGAGGTGCCGCTCGATCTTCGCCTCGACCGGCTGCACCTGGTGCTGCAGGCGGCGCTGGGCTGGACGAACTCTCATCTGTGGGAGTTCCGCGCCCGTGACGTGGGCTGGGGCATCCCCGATCCGGAATGGGACGCGCGCTCCGGGCCGCTCGACGCACGCAAGACGACCCTGCTGAGGGTCCTTGAGGACACGGGCACCAAGACCCTGACGTACCTCTACGACTTCGGCGATGGCTGGGAGCACACGATCAAGATCGAGCGCATCGCCGCCGCGCATCCAGGTCTGACCTATCCGGTTCTCCTCGAGGCCGTAGGCCGGTGCCCGCCCGAGGATGTGGGCGGCCCCCTGGCTACGAGGAGTTCCTGGCGGCGCTCGCCGACCCCGAGCACGAAGCCCATGCCGAGATGCTCGAATGGTGCCCGGGCGGCTTTGACCCCCATGCGGTCGATCCCCTCCAGATCGAGCAGGCGCTCCAAGAGACCGCACGACGCTGGACCCGCAAGCCGAAGGTCAAAAGCCCTGACCAATTACCCGTCGCGGTCCTCACCGGCTTTCAATTACCCATAAATTCGTGCTCCGATCGTGGCGCCGAGCTCGATGTCCATCAGGCGCGTCAGTCCTCGCCACATGACGGTGTTGCCGGGTGGAGGATCATGCCCACGGGCAAGGTAGCCCCCGATGCGGGCGATCTTTGTCAGATAGTGCGAGAGCGTCTTTCCCCGACGTGACCTCGGGCCCTTGTCCTGCACCAGCGCGTCAAGCAGGTTGATTTCGAGAGCCGTCAGGGCCAGACGCGGCGACTCGTCGGGGACGACGCGGTTGAGCATCGTCATCCAGAAGATCCGCCAACTCAGGATGCAGAAGAGGCTGAGCAGGTTCACCAGTCGCTCCGCCGTCCTGAGCCTGGCGTCCTCGGCGCGACATCCTGATTTGAGGATCTTATGGAACAGCTCGACTTTCCATCTCATGGCGTACCAGCGCAGCTTCTCGACCGCCTCCGCGCGGGATCGGACCGGCAGATCCGTGATCAGCTTCCAGTCAATGCTGGCCCGGTTCCGCGGCTTGCGGCGCTCCCGCGCGTGGATCACCGTCAGGCTGAGAGCCGGATAGCGCTTCTGTTTGCCGATCGGAGGCAGAACCTGGATGCGGCGGTATCGCAGCTCAACGACCGCATGGCTCACCTCGCCGTTCCGGCTGCGGACCTCGACCTGATGGCGTCCTTTGACCTTCATCTCCTTGAGCTCGTCGGCGATGGTGTGCTGGCCGTCTCCGGCCAGCCGATCCACACAGGCCCTGACCAGGAAATGCGTGCCCAGCTCCTGCGCCGTGCAGAACAGCTCGTAGATGTCACTCTCGCGGTCGCCGATATGGACGCATCTCTCAGGCTCGCCGAGCCGTTGCGTGGACTGGCGCAGGCTCTCCAGCCAGCGGATGCTCTCCTTGCACTCGATTGGAATTCGCGTCGGATTGACCTTCCGCTTGAGCGCCGCGGTGCCTTTGAACTTCTTCCGCGTCCAGAACTTGAGGGCCGACAGGCCCAACGGCAGGCCCTCCGTCGTAACCGCGAGACTCGAGTGCATGAGAAGCCCGCAGACCGTGTGCATCCTGAACCGGCCGGCTTTGTCCTTGCCGCTGTTCACCCGGCAGGTGAGGCCGACCGCGTCCGCGCGCTTGCGCTGGTAGGAGAACTCTGTCGTGTCGTGCAGAACCAGGATGATGCCGTCGCTCGCGGCACCGCGGCTGTGCGTCGCTTGGAAATGGCCTCGGAGGATCTCCGCTTCGCTGACCCGGTCATTGGCGAGGAAGCGGTAGGCCGCCTTGGTGTTGGCCCAGTCCTGGCACGCCAGCGGAAGGCTCTGCTCCATCGCGCCCTCCATCCGTTCAAGCAACTTGCGGAGGCGCTGCCCCAAGCGCTCGTCCGCAAAGTCGCATCCGGCCAACTCGTCATCCAACCAGGAGCTTGTTCCAGCGTCCATGGGCACCTCACCTTTGGGCGATTCGGTGCCAGACAAGGAATCATGCCGGATTCAGGCGGCGCAACACGTCAACACGGCCGACCAAAAGATGTGGGTAATTGAAAGCCTCACCGGAGGCATACCTAAGCAGAACCGCACTTTCCGATAGATAAAATCAATCACGCGGCTGACTGCGCGGCGGTACAATGTTTCCGTTGGTGAATGCGCAGGCTGATGCGCGCGTGTGGGACCAAGGTGCCAAGCACCAGGCATTGCGACCGAGGAAGCAGCAACGACTAGGGCGGTTCGACTCCGCATTACGCCCGAAGCTAACGATGACGCAAGGGCAAGCCGGGGATCAGCACCGGCCACCAACCACAACAACACCAAAATTAAGGAGGGGTATGGATACGCTGACCAACCGCGAAGTGCTAGAAGTCGAGCACGAGCAATTCCTGGCTTGGCGCACGGGCCGCTACAGTCAACATCAATTGCCGCCGAATGAACTCGAGTTTGAGGCTTGGGTTGCCGGGAAACGCGCTGCACGCTCCCCCATCAGCGTTGAGAATGATGAGAGCCGGATCGACCGGAGTTGATGGAGTTGGCGGCAAAGGCGTCGGGGCTGTTGCCACTCCCTGCTGGACAAGAACTCACTTCACGCGCGATGGGGGTTTGGCGTTTTGTGGGGGCGGCGAGTACATCGCTTGGGATCCTCTGACCGACGACGGCGACGCGCTGCGGCTGGCGGTGAAGCTGCACATCGGGACTGATTGCTATGTAGACGAAAAGCTGGATGAGTACGCATGCGCCTGGATAAACCATCGTGACGTGAGCGTATTCCGCCGAGCCTATGAGCCATACGGAACCGACCCGCTCGCTGCCACCCGCCGCGCCATCGTGCGCGCCGCTGCTGAGATCGGGCGCGTGATGTGATACAGTCCAGCCGAATTAAGCTGGGGGCATAACGAAAACGCTTGATCTGTTTATGGGTTCGATGGGCGCGCTGTCAGCGCTCGTCGCGGCCGGGCTGTTCCTCTACTCCTCGATTATCGAGGTTCCAGACAACATCGACACGATGATGGGTGAGTTTCAGCGGATCGGCCGCTGGAACTCCTATGGCTGCTGGGCGGCGTTCGTTGGCGCGATCTGCGCGTCCTATGTCTTCGTGCGCCAAACCTGGGGGAGCTAACGATGGACGAAATTCTGCGCGTGGGCTCCGATGACATCCTCTACCGCTTGCGCCAGGAGGAGAGTGAGCGGGCCGACGAGATCGGGCGCTGCCGTCGCAACGCCTGCGGCGGGAGTATCGGTGAGGCTGACCATTACCACGGCTTGGCTGGTGACGCCGCACGCGAGATCATTCGGCTCCGGCTTAAGCTGAAAGAGGCCGGGGTCGACTACCAGCCTCAGCCTAGGGCTTAGCTCCTCAACTCCTCCCGGTAGCCATCCAACCTATGTTGCCAGTCCTTCATCACTTCGACCGTCTTCTCAACGTAGCCGAGTAAGACGGTTAGATTAATCAGGCTCCATTCCTTCAGGTGCTGCCTGTCTCTGCGGTCGTCCGAAAACCGGAAGGTTTCGCCGTTCGGATCGATCTCATGGGCACACAGCAGCGGGGTCGCCGTCCACTCGCTCCATCGCCGGCGTTTCGTCCAAGCGGGTGGATATGCTTTTGATGATGGGCGCGCAGCGCGACCATCTGCTGCGCGCCGTCGCGGACGCAGGCCTGCGCACATGGCTTCCTCGCCTTGCGGCGAAGGCACCGAGGTTCGGATCTGTTTGCTCTGGAGCCTTTATTTTCGCGGGCCTCGGCATGCTCGACGGCCGTTGCGTCGCGACCCATTGGAATGCCAGCACTCCGCTCGCCAGCGCGTTTCCCTCGGTCAAGGTGGATTCCGATGCGCTTTATGTCGTGGACGGTTCAATCTGGACTTCCGCGGGCGTGACCACGGGCATAGACATGGCGCTGGCGATGGTTGCGCACGATCTCGACGCTGCGATTGCAGGCCAGATCGCAAAAGGGCTCGTGCTCTACGCCCGACGCCCCGGATACCAATCCCAGTTCAGTCCGCTGCTTCAAGCTCAGACAAAGGCCGACAGTCCGTTCGCCGACCTGATCGCCTGGATTCTCGCCAATCTCGACGCCACCCTGGACGTGCCGGCGCTGGCTGACCGAGCCGGCCTCAGCGAACGCACATTCTATCGCAAATTCGTGGCGACGACGGGCGAAACGCCTTCCCACTTTGTCGAGTTGGCGCGACTCGACGCCGCTCGCATGCTCTGTCCGGCGGCGCTCCCCTGAAATCCGTAGCAGCTCGCGTTGGCCTCGCGCCAGCGGCGCGCTTTGCGGAAGCATTCGAGCGCCGCTTTGGCGTCACTCCGAAACTGTTCCGGGAAATGCATGCCGAGTTCTGAGCCCATCCTCGTCCAACATGCAGCGCTCGCGCCAGGTGCGACGTTGCCTGATGTTTCGCCCCAGGTAGGGCCCGCGAATTACCGCGCGATCACGTTAGGGTTGGAGGTCCATCACTGCTGTTCCATGTGCGAAGACTATCGGAAGCGAGACGTGCTCGTGCGAGATGCGCCAGCCGCTCGCCAATTTTTCGCAATGGACCGTCGCCCGCAGCCAATAATCGACCTGTCGCCCCACTTTCAGGCGCCCGCTTGTCCTGTGGAGCATGTGTGCGGCGGCGAGTTCGCCGCTCTCGCAAAGGCGCATCTCACTTTCCACCCCGATCGGGCCGTTCCACGTATCGAATCAGCGGACCAAGTTGCGGCGAACCGCATCGAGACCCTCGATATGAAGAGGCGGCGATGCCGGCAAGCGGCGCCGGGAGCTGGCGCATATAGCCGGCGGGCGCGCCGACCAGGCTGCACATCTGGCCGAATGACCAGTGCGTGGGCGCGATCGGCTCCTCGCGGCCGGGCACGATCAGCGCCAGGCGCTCGGCGTTATCGCGACTGGCTTCGACACGAAGCGTCCGGGTCTCGACGGTGCGGGCAGTGGCGCGGTCCGCCCGTGCGCGAACGGCGGCGTAGAGGGCGCTGAGCGACAGATAGCGCTCGTCGTCGGGCCGCGAGAACCATTCAGACGACACGCGCCCGATCCGTTCGCCGCGCGAGATGTCGACCTTATAGCCGGCGGAAACGGGCGAGGGGCCGAACGCGTCGCGCGCGGCGGTGGCGCTGGACTGGGTCATGGCAGTATCTCCATGACGGGCCGGCCGGGAGCCTCTCTCTCGGCCCTCAACCCGTCACGGCGACAGCCGCGGCCCTCTCACTCTCGGGGCGTTGCGGGGGTGTCCGAGACTAAGGCTCGGCCGCCGGGGAAGGCTTTCCCACCATTTGAGATGGTACAAATTTTGGAAACTAGCCCAGGCGAGATGACATGCGTGGTCCGAATACAGTTATGGCGGAGGCTGACGGTCCGCCATCGCAGCGGCATCCATGAGAAAAGGCGCAAGATCGTCCACGACCCGCGCAAGCTGCCCGGGAGCCTGATCGATATCGGAAGCGAAGGCTGCCCATTGCCGCTGCTTCAGAGGATCTTCAGCAAAGGCCGGTGTGAGCGCGTCTGGCCGATCTGCGGGAATTGCGGTTTGCCGGCGCGCAAATGTCGCCGCGATGGCCCGCGCCAGCCGATCCGGCATGAAATCGAAGGTCTTGGTCAGGATCCAGATGTCGTAGAAGTCTTTCATCCGACTGTTTGGCACGGCCGAGGCAATCATGGCCTGGAATTTCTCCGCGATGACGGTCTCGGGGGCGTATGCCAGCAGCCGCGGCGTGGGAAGTCGAGCATGGAGGGATATTCGAGCGTCTCGAGGCCGGGCTCCACGGCATCGCCGAAGCCGATTCGACGTCGACCTTAATACGCGCGCCGGCGAGTGAGGCTGTTCCTCGCAGGCGTAGGCCGCCATAGGCGACCTCCTCGCGGATAGGTCCGGCCCGCAGCGCATCGATCGAACGCAACACCATGTCGCCAGGATCGCCAGGACGTCGCGAAATATCCAAGGATGGGCGGTTCGCTGGCATCGCCGAAGCCAAGCAGATCGAGGTCGCGCGTGCCGCGGGATTCTCGGCAACCAGGTGGTAAGCAGCATGGCGCCCTTCAGGACGAAGCGGTCTGAATGCGACGAGCGGCCCAGCCGGTAGAGCAGTCGCTCGTGAACGAAGCGCGTCAGGAGGACGTCGAACGGCTGATTGGTCCGCCGCGCGAGATTGAGCAGGCGCGCCCGGACGGATGCGGCGATGTCTGTCGGCGGCTTAGCCATCGGCGGTGAACGCTTCGAGGTAGGGGCGGAGCGTGTTCCAGACGCCGCCTCGTATCGCGCATGCCGAGATTTCGGAAGGCGTGGTCTTGCGCTGGCGCAGCGCCTCCTTGAGCGCAGGGACGGCGACATCGATCCCAATGGATCGGCGATGGCGAAAGACATCGGCGATGGTCTTCGCTACGCCGTAGATCGGGACCGGGACGCCTTCGATGTCGTGCATCTCGGCGCCATCGCGGAGAAATTTGTCGGCGAAGCGGACGATGCGCAGCGGCGGATAGTCGATCTGCGGCTTCCAGTCCTTCGGGCCGATCGCGATCCACACCCGTCGCGGCATCTGGTCAGTGATTCCGTGGAAGGCGAGGGCCGAGACGAGGCAGATGACGCCCTTGGGCACGCGCTTGGCAGCTTCGGCGAGGGTGTGATTGCCGTCGGGGGCGGCGTCAGCAAGCTGATAGAGTCCGCGGCCAAGCCTGGTGACGAAGCCCTCCCGTTCCAGCCGGGAGACGGTGGCCGCGGTGATGCCGGCCCGGCGGGATTTTCGGCCAGGCGGGCAATACCGCGCTCGCGCAGGAACGCAGCGAGCCGTTCCCGCTGTGTGCCGGGCTCGGCCGATACAGTTCCTCGGGTCGCTTGAGCTTTCATCCGAGGAAATGTATCATGCGCTGCGGCGGTTGCCAAAGGGCTGCTCCTAGCTTTGCGATCGCGGCGGGGAGGTGGTTTGCCGATAGGGCCTGACAAGAGTACGCCGAAGCGCTCCGTTCCCGAACTTGCGGCGGCTTCTCCGGTCTCCTGTGGGCGCAGGCGAACCTGGGCAAGCCTCCCGGCAGCGTTGCCGCTAGAGTGCAATCAAGACGCGAATCGGGAAGGGAAAAAACTAGTATGTGCGCTTGGGCTGAAATGGCGGCGCAAAGGCCAGCGCGCAAGGCCGGGGGTTCTGCCTCGTGACGGTAAGGGCGATTTCGCTCTCTGCGGCGCCTGTGGATTTGCGAGGGCGCGCGGCTGGCCGGCTGGCAGGTGGTGTCGGCGGTGGAGTCCGATCCGCAGGCCTGCAGGACACACGCGGCAAACTTCCCAGAGGTGCAACTGCACGAGGGGGATATTGGGGGCTTCCTGAAGGGGCGAGGCCGCGCCCTCCCGGACCAGCCGATCGACATCGTTTATGGCGGCCCTCCCTGCCAGGGCTTCAGCCAGATCGGCCCCCGCGACCTCTCGGACCCGCGCAATGCACTCTATAAGGAATTTGTCCGCGTATGCCGGACGGTGAAGGCGCGCGCGTTCGTCATGGAGTAGAAATGCGCCGAACATGGTCGCGATGAAGAACGGCCATTTCAAATCGAAGATTCTGTCGGCGTTTGCAGCCGCCGGCTATCGCCGGACGGCAATCCTTCCCGTGCTCGCATCCGACTTCGGCGTGCCGCAGGCCCGCCGCCGCGTCTTCATTTTCGGACTGAGAGATGACCAGGAATTCGAGGGGGACATCGCCGAAGCGGCAGCGGCGCTGCTGAACGGCCAGAAGGCGACTGCGGTTGTAACCGTGCGCGAGGCGCTCTCGGACCTCCCGCAAAAGGTCTCCGCAGACGACGGCCCGCTCCCATATCCGCGCAAGCCGCGGAATGGCTATTCCGCCTATCAAAAGCTGATGAGGCTGGATCGCGATCAGCCGCTGCTCTCCGCGCAGCAGAAGCGGCGCCGGCTGAAGACGGACGAGCTGTTCAACCATCACACGAAGGGAATCCAGGAGCGGCGCAAGGCCATTCTTGCTGCGCTCAAGCCCGGCGCGAGAGGCGATTCCCTGCCCAAGGAACTCTGGAACGGCACGAGAGGCCGCACAAATGGCGCCGGCTCGATCCTGACAAGCCGTCCTACACCATCCTCGCGCAAATGCACCGCGACCTGTCCGAATGGATTCACCCGAGCTACGACCGCTGGATCACCGTCCGCGAAGCCGCCCGGCTCCAGTCTTTTCATGACGGGCTTCATATTTCATGGAAGCGAGTGGCAGCAGCTCAAGCAGGTGGGCAACGCCGTCCCGCCGCTGCTGGGCCTGGCTGTCGCGAGAGTAGCGGAAGGCCTTCTGCCGACTGAGCCGCGCGCCCGCGAGCGGGTAACCATCAGCCGA
Organism: uncultured Alphaproteobacteria bacterium; assembly: GCA_963723525.1. Taxonomy (GTDB): domain Bacteria; phylum Pseudomonadota; class Alphaproteobacteria; order Rhizobiales; family Beijerinckiaceae; genus Microvirga. The sequence goes on along the minus strand of CAVRRI010000021.1, from coordinate 254,922 downwards.
TGGCGGAGGGGCTCATTCTTCTGATCGTTGGGGCGGCAGCGGCTGTAGGCGGTCCAGCACTCGCGATCTGGCTGTGGGTGCGGCGCGGCCGCCCGGCGGCGCCGGCGAGATCATCATGGCTCGGGCGATCCCGCGGACGCGCGCTTCGACGCGCCGGCCGAGAGTCCTGGCGATGCTGCCGCTCTCGCCCCGGCAGACGCGAATCTGCCTCCTGACGGCCCGTCGGCGGATCACGACGAAAATTCTATCCCCGATGGGCATTCGGATGTCGCGAGATCAGCTCCTGACGTGGTCCGCGCACTGGAAGCCGTCGTGCCGGATGTTCTCGTCGACGTCGTCGTGGAGATGGATAGCGAATCGAGCGGTGAGGACGATCCGGAGATTCTCGCGGCGGCGGTGAGTTCGGGGGACGGCGTCCGTTGCGGACGATGGAGCTATCGCGGCGCATCTCGCGGCGGCAGCGCTCGTTCTCCCGTCGGCGGACGTGACGGCCAAGGAGCAGTTCGCCGATCCAAGCCCCACATTGCGTGACGCTGTGGCGCCTCCGCCCGGCCCGCAAGAGAGTGCGCCACTGGCTGAGCTCGTCGGTATCGTCGTGGAGACGGACAGAGATTCGTGTGGTGAACACGACCCGGAAAGTCCGGCTGCAGGGGCGAACGCCGAGCCGGCGTCCGTTGCGGAAGATAGAGGTCATGCCCGCGCCGCGGCGCGAGGCAGCGGCGCTTGCGGTCCAGCCCGCGGACGTGACGGCCCTGGAGCTGTCCGCCGATCCCAGCCCTGCCGTGGCGGACGCTCGGCTCCGCCTGCCGCCTGGCCTGTGCAAGACAGTGCGCCAAGTGACGCGGAGCCTGAGGCTCTGGCTGCGGGCTCGGTCGAGGGAGCCTCGCCGCAGAAACCCGCTCCTCAAGACGAACCTCCGGAAGCGGAGGCGTGCAGCGGGCTAGCGCACGAAGGTTGCGACACGATCGAAGCGGCTGAAAGCGCCGAGGGCGCGGGGTGCGCGGCTGCGGGAGAGCGAACTGAATGCTGGCGCGTCCGCGGTTCAGGCTGATCCGCCGGACGACGATCTGGGGCTGGGGCCACAGGCGGAACAGGAGCCGGAACCGGAGCCGCCGGTCGCCGATCCTCTCACGGATTCGATTTCCGCAGAGGCAGCCTGCGATGCCGCCAGCGTCACGCGCCTGTCCGGATGCGGCAGCGCCGTTCGAACTCCGCTCAGCATCGGGATCGCCGCGGACAGCGAAGAGCGCTTGCGCCGGAGGCGGCGCCGGCCTCGGAGCGGGCAGCGGCGGCCGAAGCCGCCCTTCGCAACCCGGCGGAAGCGAAGCTGCGGCTGATGCTTCATCCGATACGCCGCACGGCGACGCTTTCCGCGGTTCTCGCCCTCCCGACCCACGTGCTGCACCACCAGCTGCTTCGGCGAGGCGGAGAGCTTGGGGCTGCTTACAGCCAGGACCGGGACCACGATGTTACATCGAGCTGGACGGTGGACCGTTCTCGGCGGAGGTTTTGTTCATACATCGCCAAGAGGAATTCAATGGCTTCGCAGCGGCCGGCGAATTCCATATTCTCGGCGAGGTGGCCGACGAGCCGGGGATTATGTCGGTTGGGTCTGCCGGCCTGCTGTCGCCAAGCACGATCGTCTGCCGGTCCGAAGACGCCGCCGCGGTCCACGCGGCGGCGGAAGCGTGCGGGTCGCCGGACCTCGGCGTCGGCACGATCACTGGAGCGGCATTCCGGATGGCTGGATGGTGCTCTCGGGCTACCGGCCCGCCCACGCAGCGGCATCCGGGCTTGCGGGAGGTCTGACGGTCCTAGATCCTGTTGTCGGATCGGAGATACGGTTTTCGGAAGGCCGGCCGATCCGCTCTGCATCGTTTGCCGAGGGAGGTCCGCCGAGGATCGAAATCGCGCCGTTTCCAGCGGGTGCGACCGTTACGATGATGGACGCCCAGCCGAGCTGGGCGAGGATGGCGCCTGGACCGCCGATGGGGTGGAGAGGCCGGGCGATCATCTCATCGATGTTGTGCCCGGACCCTCGGCGGCCTACCGGATCATCGAGGACCCTTGGACGAGGGACGGCTGGAGGCCCGGACGCGCACCCGGAGCGCTTCGGCGCTTCGGCGCATGGCGCCTTGGGCCGTCGCCCAGGTCTGTGGCGCCGCGGTGTCGGGCCCCGGCGGAGAATATGTCGTGGCAGCCGATGCGATGCTGTCGGTTGTCTGCCTCGGGCTTCGCCGGAGAGCCGAGGGACCGCGCTGCAAGCGCCGCAGCCGCCCTGGTCATGTCCCTGTCTGCAGCCAGTCGCCGCGCCGCGCCCCTCCTGCCGACGCGCGTTCACCTGTTCTTCCGCAATGTCCAGGGCGTATGGGCCTGCACCAACCCCGCGTGCAGCGGCGCGCACTGGACCGAGCCGAACATACCCGTCGGCCGCCTGTTTGACCGCCCGACGACGACGTGTGAATGCGGCTCCCGCGTGCTGGAGATGCTCTATTGCGAGCCGTGCGGCGACATCTTCCTTGGCGGCTACCGCCGTCGCTCGGACAAACAGCTGGTCGCTGGTGCCTGATGACCCCAACATCGAAAAGGCGCCCGATCACTCAGCGAACGACCGAAACTACGACAACTATGCGGTCTATTGGCCGGCAGGCTCGCCGATGGCACGCTCCGCCAGCCCCAGCGCGACTCCTGGCGCCAGGAAGGAGTCCAGCGCCAGTGGCGGATGGCGCGGTACGACCATCGGACCGGGGAAATCGAGATCGCCAGGCGCAGCGCCGATGCGGCGGGATGGCTTTATCACGTTGCGGACCTGCATCGGAATCCGGTGCCTCCTCGCGCGCTTGTTCCGAGCGCGCGCAACGAGCGGCCCTCGGTATGTCCCCATTGCGAGGCCGACTGGAGCCGGATGACCAGCTCTGCGCCGATCCGCACGCAGCGCACCGGCTTTCAGAAGGTGGCACAGGTGCTCTCGGACTCGCTCCTGCGGGAGATCGCCCGCCGGAGGTCCAGGCGGGGCGCCCGGTGAAGACCCGCGTCGCAAGCTGGTCCTCTTTTCGGACAGCCGGCAGGACGCGGCGAAACTTGCGGTCGGCGTTGCAAAGTCGCATTGGCTCGACGCTATCCGCCAGGCGCTCGTCGGCGGGATGGAGGACAGCACTCGGGCCGCGATCGCCTTCGAGCTGCAGGTGCAGGGTGGTACCTGAGTCCGGACGATGCTGCGCTGGCTAGCGTATTTGCGATCGGCCGGCAGCGAGAGGCAAATGCCATCCTCGCGTCGCGCATCCCTGCGATGGCGGCGATGCCGTCGGCGATTGGCGGGCTGACGATGCAGCAGCTCGCCGACCGGACCCTCGCGCACGCCAGTCCGGCCTCTCAAGGCGACGGACCTCGAGGAAGACGCGGCGCGGCGGCTGCTGATGGCCGGCATGAATCCGGGCGGCGTCGACCGCAGCGTCATGTGGACGAATCTGGACGACCAGCGGGGCGAATGGCAGCGGCTCTTCGACTGGGCCTGGTGCCGCCGACTACCGGCCAGGGCTGAGCGGGGAGGAGAACGACCACCGCACACGCATCCAGACCGCCGCGCGCGAGGCTGTTGCCGAGTCCCTCTTCTCTGGCGGCCGGCGGGATCTTGAATCGCTGAAGCTTGGCTGCGTTACCACCGACCGCCTGAGCTATCCGGCGCCGACCCCCGTTCACCAGGAGGCCGCCGACAGCTGTATCCGGATGCTTGGCAAGCGGCGGCGGATTGATACGCACCGGGCAACTGGAGACGACAACCAGCTCCCCAAATACGCCCGGGACTATCTCGAGGAAGTGGCGAATGCGAACTCAATCACGCCTGCCGACTTCGTGCAGGACGTGACCGCACTGCTGACGCGGGCTGGGGTGTTCAGCCAGGGTATTCTTCTGTTTCGTGGACTGTTTGTCGCCGACCCAGGAGAAACCTATTCCAGTGCGGCCGGTGTTCGCGAGTTCATCTCCACCGCAGCGGCAGCGTCTGCAGCGGCTGCCTCACGCCGCTAGGTTCACCGCGCGTTACAGGCGTGGACGATGCTGGTCAGGAAATCGACTACTACCGCTAGCTTGCGATCGATGCTGGCCCGATCTTCCGGCTGAACTGCGCTGAGCTGACCGGCCAGACGGACAAGGTGCTCGGCGCGCGATCGCCAGCGGCTGTTCCAGGACATCTCCTGTCGGCGACGAGGTCAGCTCTCACCGATACCATCGATCTGCTGAGCGTCACGACCACGATGGAAGCGGGCGTCGACATCGGCTCTCTGCTGGCCGTGATGATGGCCAACATGCCGCCGATGCGCTTCAACTACCAGCAGCGCGTCGGCCGCGCCGGCCGCCGCGGCGCCGCGCTGTCGCTTGCGCTCACGCTCTGCCGCGGCCGCAGCCACGACGACTACTACTTCCAGCGGCCCGAGCGGATCACGGCCGATCCGCCGCCGCCGCCCTACGTCGACACGAACCGCCGCAGATCCTTCAGCGCGTCCTCGCGAAGGAGGTCCTTCGCCAGGCCTTTTCCGAGCTCGGTCTGTTCGCTGGCACCGCGGCGACAGCGTGCACGGCGAATTCGGAACTGCCAGCGCCTGGAATCTGCCGCCCGACAATTTGCCCGCCGGCTACGCCGGCCGGAGATGTGGCCGAAGTCGTCGCTCAGTGGATCGCCGCAATCAGCCGCTCGTCGAAGAGATCTGCGATGCCCTGCTGGTCAGACACCGCTCGCCGTGATGCCGCCAACCGTACCGATGCCGTCGCCTGGATTCATGAACGATCTTGTCGGAGAGTGACGGCGGCGCAGGATCAAGGCCTTGTCCAGGACGGTCTTGAGCGAGCGGCTCGCGAACAAGGGCATCCTGCCGATGTTCGGCTTCCCGACGCGCGCGCGCTGCTGTACCACAAGCAGCCGCAGAACTGGCCGCCGCGCCAACTCGTTGACCGGGATCTCGAATTTGCGGTCAGCATGTTCGCGCCCGGTGCGGAGACGGTGAAGGAGCGGACGATCCACACGGCGATCGGTGTCGCCCACTACATTCGGCAAGGACCTTTCGCAGTCCAAGATCCGAACCCGCTCGGCCCGCCGTCGTCGTAGGGCTGTGCGGCAATTGCCAGCATGTCGAGACCGTGAACTCCGAATAGCGCAGCATGCCCGGTCTGCGGAGCGCCGCAGGCTCGGGCGATCGCGACTACCAGGCGATGGACCTTCGGCAGCCGAAGGGCTTCGTGAGCTATTTTACCAAGGCCGCGACTATGATGGCGTTTTCGATTTCGTGACCCGCGCTGCGAGGCCGAAGGTCGGCAGGCCGAGCTTTGGCATCGGGGTCCATCGCAACTTCGACATCGGCGCCGGCCAGAGCCGGCTCCATGTCATCAACGACAACGCCGGCCGGCTCTTCCACCTGTCGCAGGAGTCCTGGGCCCGCGGCGCCATGGTGGACGTAGGTGCGGCCAACGCAGCCGACGAAAAGCATGCTGCATCTGTCGGCCGCCGCCCCGGCACGCCCATGATCGCAACGGGCGCCGTCGTCACGTGTGCGCTTGCGGCGATCAGTGAGACGGACATGATGCTGCTTGGCGTCCGCGACTACGGACCTGGCCGGGCCGCAGATCCCCGCACGGCGGCAGGACGGTCAGCCCTGTACTCGCTCGCGTTCATGCTTAGACGGGCTGCGGCTGTCTACCTCGACATTCAGGACTATGAGCTGAAGGCGGGCATCCGAAGCCAGGAAGATCCCGCCCTTGGTTCGGTCATCGGCCAGATATTCCTGTGCGACACGCTCGAAAACGGCGCCGGATATGCGACTCATCTTGGCGAGCCGGCGGTCAGCGAGCAGCTTCTTCAGATGATCGTCCAGAACTCGCACCGGCAGTTTCACGACCGGCTCGTCGATCCAGCGCATGCTGGCGCCTGCGACACGTCCTGTCCGGACTGCCTGCGAAGCTACAGCAATCTCGCGTACCACAACCTCCTCGACTGGCGGCTCGCCATCGACATGGCCAACCTCGCGCTCGATTCGAACAGCGCGATCTCGCTCTCGTCGCCTCTTTGGGCCCGGGTTGCCGATCTCGCCGCGACAACACTTGAGGCTGCTCGGCCTGGATTTAGCCGGACGAATTTCGGGGGCCTTCCTGGGCTGACCAGCGGCACAGAAGCGATCATCGTTACGCATCCGCTTTGGCTAACCGATCGCGCCGGGGCTGGTCCGGAGATCGCCGCAGCCTGGGATGACGCCGAGCGCAACCTGAGTCTCCGGGTGGATCCGGCCCGGAGTTTCATTTCGGTCTTCGAGGCGCTACGGCGGCCAGCATAGCATGCACGGCCAGATCGTTCTGACGCCTCTTGCCCGCACCAGCCCAACATTATGGTCGCACATGCGGCTGTGTCGCCTGCGTGGCGCTTTCGCCTCATCGCCAGCCGTAGACAGATGGATCCTGCATGAGCCGCGCGCATGGCTAGGGACAGCATTTCACCGGCTCATGGCAGGAGCACCCGGAGACCCCTCAGCGAAGCGGCAAGTCTTTGGGGATAGCGCCATCGCGGAGATCCTAACTGAAGCATCGCGTCACTGTCTGGACGGGCGCTTCGCCAATCCCGAGCGGTGGCCCGGCGACCATCTTGTCCGCCAGCGTGCGATTGCGGCGGCGGTCGGGAAGGGCGGCCGCCGTTCTGTGGCGCGGCCACGCGGCTCACCGGGCGGTTCGCCGCCAGTGGCGGACGCGAACGCCTGCTCACGGCGCGCTCGGGACGGCTCGCTGGCCGGCCGGATCAGTTCGACAGCACCGCCGTCACCGAATACAAGTCGTCGCTGCCCGACCCGGTTCGGGCGGATGCCGCCAGCATTGTCGACGGGTACTGGCGGCAGCTTCGCCTTTATTCCGTTTTGATTGGCGAGATGGGCAGCTGGCCGCGAGCGCGGATCGTGGCGGCATCGGCCAGGCGTCGAGCAACCCGTCAACAGGCTGGCATGCGAGGTGAGGCCGACGCGGCAATTGCCGGGCTGGATGCGATGAACCAGGGGCGCTCTCGACGGGATGCGATAGCGCGGCTCTGGCAAGTCCTGGCCAAGTGGCGTGCGGGCAGTGCCCCTACATGGCGATCTGCCCGGCGTTCTGGTCATGGAGCGAAGCGAACCCATGGCCCGAGCTTCTCGAGCCAGCAGCGCGCGGAACGCTTCTATCGGTTGATCCTGGAATGGATGGCGATCTGTACGCGGTGAACGTGAGCCTGACAGGCCGCTATGGCGCAGGCGGCGACCAGTCGCTGGCGCTGAGAAAGTCGGTGCACGGCGACCTTACGGGCTTGCCCAGTGGTAGCCCGCTCAGGGTCGTGTTTGCGAACCTCCGGCCTGATGGGCGGCTCCGAGCGGATATCTCGACCTGCGTCTTCGGTGAGGCGGACATCCCGGAGCTCCGATGCGGGAGCGTGTCACTGCCTAACGGAGCTAGAAAACTCGGAAGGATTGCCCCGCGACGGTTGCGGCCGCCGCTCACGCGGTCGGAGATGATCGGGCGTGTCCGGTCGAAGGATACCAAGCCGGAGGTAAGAACCAGGTCTGCAGCACACGCGCTCGGGCATCGCTTCCGTATCCATGTTGCGGACTTGCCAGGCAAGCCCGATCTCGCCAACAAGGCGCGGCGCTGGGCAATCTTCGTTCACGGCTGCTTCTGGCACTCTCACGAGAATTGCCGGCTCGCATCCAAGCCGCGGTCAAACACTTGGCTACTGGTCTGACAAGCTGGCGCGAAACCAGGAAGCGGGACGCAAATTCACAAGCACAAGCCCTTCACGACCTAGGCTATAGGGTTCTGGTCGTCTGGGAGTGCGAAACACGCGACGACAATAAGCTTCGCGAAGTCCTAACTGCGTTCCTTGGCGGGTTGTCGCTTCCGAGCGAGAACTGCTGATTTATTTGGTCGACGGCTTGGAAGGCGGCACGTAGGTCTGAACGATGATGCTCTCACGCGGCTGCCCTGCGCTCTCCGGTCGAACGAGATACAGGCCACCTGGAAGAAGTGGCTGGTTGGCCATCGGCACGCCGTTGGCCTCCGCCATGGCGCGACGCATGCCGAGCTCGCCCTCAGCCAATATCAGATAGGCTTGCTCAATTCGTGAGCCGGGAAAGTAGGTCGCAGGATCGTATCCCTGCATCCGTTTGAAGGACGCAAGCAGCTCATCGCTGAGGAAATAGAACTCGTCTCGCATGAGACCTCGCTCGACGGCGTCATCCGTGAGGATGCTGTAGAGCCGCTCCATCGCGGCCAATTTCTCGCCTCCCTGTGCGTCTACCGGCAATGAAAGGTCCGGGCGGGCGTTGAAGCCGCGATGCACCTCTCGGTGACAAGCGCTGCAAAGTGTTATGCCATTGCCGGTTTCGAATTGCGGCTCGGCGAGAAACGACTTGCGGCAGACGTGGTGCGCGGACAAGCGTGGGCGCGAGTGGCAGTCCAGCCGCCGGTCTGGTCGGGGCGTTCGCGAATGAACTCGCTCCATCGGCGCAGGCGACGCTCGCGAGGCAAGTCCCCCGGTAAGGCGGCCTGAAGCTTTACCAGCTTGGCCCTCAATCGCGCTTGATATCCGGGACGTGGGCTGCCCGGGTCATCAAGCTAGTGCTCCCATTGAACTTCGGTGGCTAGATATTCGGAGAGGACTGACCGCACTCGCAGACCGCCAGCCTGCTGTACCGAATAGCGGTAGATACCTTCTTGAACGACGACCCACTGGCCTGCCATATCCTCGCCCGTGGCGAAGCGCGTCATCATGCGGCTGCCAACCTCGGGCCACGGAGCGAGGCTTCCCACTCGAAGTCGTCGGAGCGAGGCTTCCCACTCGAAGTCGTCACGCTCGGTCGCGGTCATGCTTTCCAGCGGAAGGAGCCGCACATGGGCCGGGCCTTCGAGCATCGGCTCGCCATACTCGAAATATGCGTGCCCCCGCGCGTTCTTCAGAACCACCCGCTCCATGCGGTCCATATCCGGTTTCCAGAGGATGCGCGTGTCCCCGCCCTGCGTCGCATACTCGGTCCGTGAAAACTCGATCCGTCGCTCGCAGCGCGGCGCTGTCGGCGAGAGCACGTGCGGCACTCGCGTTGGGCTGTTTCTCCGGGTCCGTGGAGCCGGCGAGGACGCAGCTCATGAATTGTCACCGCGTACTGTTCGTCCAGCGAGAAGCCGGTGTTGCACTCTCTGCAAATCGTCACGATCGGCAGGTGATGCGGACGTGGCTTTGCCAGAAGGCTCTTGGACGGAACATGATCCTCGTTCGTTTCGAGGCCCGCGAGCGGACCGCGTGCAGTGGATGCACCACGTCATCTGCCGTTCATCGACAAATTCCTCGATCTTTTGCATCGTTTACCTCGCGCGGGATGGATATCCGCCATGCCAAAAGACTACTGCGCCCCTATACTGTTTTGAATGCCGCGTTGTCGCGTGCCAGCGAAGCTGGCGATCATGGACAAAGCGGACGCGCGAGCCTATGAGTAGCGACGGTCTTTTTTCCGACAGTCAGCTTCGCCCGCTCGACGAAGTCCGCATGAAGATCGACCAATCGATAGCGATAGTTGTCGAACCCGCGCAGATTTTGAAATCGCGCAATTTTTCCTTTGAAATCAAAAGCGAAGAAATTTGACGGACTGGTGGTCGGGCTTTGACCGTCGGAGGGAAAAGAATTTGCAATGAAAAATCAAGAGCGTTACGATGATTCAAAACGATCGAGTGGGAGTAAGGACTTTCGGAGGTTATCGATATCTCGTCGAGGGCCATCATCTCGACTGAGTGCACATCGCTCATCGCGCACCCTCTCGCAGAGGGTTGACGATTTCCAGTCCTGCAAAGTCCCGTTCGTTGTCGGTCACGACGATGCAGTCGTTGAGCACCCCGCAACGGAGGCGATGATCATATCGAGCGCGCTTCGCGGGCTGGCCGGCATGGGCTTTCCTTCGGCCATCAGCCTTGCCCAGAGGGAGACACGGCCCGCCTCGTCGAAGGGCAAGGTTGCGGCCGGCGAAGAGCGCCTGCGGCCCTTCGGGGCCCGGTGAACCAAGCGTAGAGTTCGCTAGCGTTTCTTTCCACCGGCGGGCTTTTCCAGGATGCCGCACTGAATCTCGGCGACCGTCAACGACGCAATGTAGAGGTGGTCGTCTCTTTGCACCCCCCAACCAGGCAGAGTAGGGCTTGCGACGGCTCCGGTCTTGACGGCGTTGCAGATGATGTTGGTGTCGAGAAGATAGCGCGTCACAGTTCGATCTCGCGCCCCTCGTCACGGGGCCGGCTCAGACCGAGATCGGCACCGACAAGAGGGGAGCGGCGCAGCGCGGCCAGAATGCCGCCGGTCTTCGGCGGCTCGCCGGAGAACAGTCCGGCTGACGACGGCTCGAATGCGGGCTGCTTCTCAGGTCCGTCTTCCGCGAGGCGGCGAGCCAATGACCTGATCAGATCACGGTCGGCGTCGAGCCCGAGCACCTCGAAGCGAGCCAAGCCGCGTTCGCTTAGCAAGAACGATAGTTTCGGATGGCACGCTTTTGCGAGCTGTTGCTCATGCTGTCCTTTTTCACATTTCCGAGTAATATAGCCAGAAACGGCACCCTCGACAAGAGTAGGGCGCATTTCTTTTGCCATTCTGCCCTCCTGTCGGGATCGTCGGAGCGTTCCGTCACGCGCGTGGATGACCGGCCGTGGGCATCATGGGCGGCGGCCGCACCCACGACCATGTCCGCGCGCTGCGCGCCGTCACCTCGGCCGACGGCGTGACGGCGGATTCCCTCGACACGACCTTCCTCGGCCACGTGGCGACGCACATCATCAACGAGGTGAAGGGGGTCAAACGCGTGACCTACGACATCGCGTCGACCGCCGGGGACGATCGAGTGGGAGTAAGGTAAGGGATCGCCGTAAGGTCCCGAGGCGACGACAGGATCACATGCTGAAGGTGCGGGAACGCATCATCTCCCCGGATCCTGTGACGCCAAGATCAAAGGCGTTCCAAAAGGGCCGAGCGCAGCGCCTCCCGCTTCGATTACTCGCTCGTGGAGTCGCGGGAATCGCGGAGCCGCTGCCGGCCGCGGAGCCTCGCCTGGGCCGGCGGACGGCTCGCACCTTTCCGCTGCTTCCGCCTCCGCAGAAGAACTGATCGCCGCCATCGGACTCGAGCCCCGACACGCCTGCTCCAGGCGGCATCTCGAGCCTCTCCAGGACCTCTCCCGTTCGAGGATCGACCCGCCTCAAATCGCTCTCGTCACCTTCCCAGGTGCCGTGCCAGAGCTCGCCGTCGATCCAGGTGACCCCGGTGACGACGCGGTTGGACTCGATGGTGCGAAGAATCGCCCCTGTCTGGGGATCGATCTGATGGATCTTCCGGTCCCGATGCTGCCCCACCCAGAGCGTCCCTTCGGCCCACGCGAGCCCCGAGTCACCGCCGCCGCCGGGCGCCGGGATCGTGGCGAGCACACGGCCGGTCTTCGGATCGATCTTCTGGATGCGATCCTCGGCGATCTGAAACAGGTGCTCGGCCGTCGAAGGCCGTTCCTGCATGCGCGGCGACATCGATCGAGCGCAGCACCTTCCCGCTCGCCGGATCGAAGGCGTTCAGCTTGTCTCCGGACGCAAACCAGACGTGCTGACCGTCGAACGTAACCCCATGCACGTGGTCGACACCCGGAAAGGGTCCATATTCACGGAGGATTTCGGCTGCAGATCGTTTCATGTCCCTGTCTGCATCCTAGTCACTCGGCAGCGGACCGGGGAGTAACAAGATTGTCGGGAATCCCGGCACGGGCGGGGTCATCCAACGACGCGCTCGCCCGCGACCGAACGACTGCACCTTGCCTGCCGCCGCAAGCGCTCGAGCGCCCGCTGCACGGTGCGCGGGCTGGCTCCAAGCGCAATCGCCAGGGCCGAGCTCGACCACGACTCGCCGTCGGCAAGGAAGGCGAGCACCGCCGCATGCTGCTCTTCGACGGGCGGCGCCAGCACGACGACCTCGCGTGCGCGGCGCGGCGCCAGCGCAAAGCCTCGCTTCGTCGCGCTCACGTCGGCCAGCGTCCGAAGCTCCGCGCGAAGCCGCCCGACTTCGACCCGCAACCGTGCGCGATGCGATTCATCGGCGTGCTTCGCCCGGAAGGCGCGGGCGACGAGCGTGCTCCTCGGCACGTCTCCGGGCCAGGCTTCACCCAGCGCGCGTGCAAGCGCGAACAATACCGGGCGCGTCGCGAGCGAGACCACCATGCCCGCGTCCCGCACGACATTGCGGCACGCGTCCACGACGAGCGCCCCCGACGCCAGCAGCGCTTCGACCTCCTCGAGCAGGAGCGGGCGTTCCTCGCCACGCGCGATCAGGCGCGCCGCGGGCGTGTTCATCACGAGGGATGCGCTTTCGACCTCCGCCGTCAGCGCGGGGATGTCCGCCTCGCGCGCGGCGTGCTCGGCCCGAGTGAGCGCCGCGCGCGCCGCCTTCGTCTGCAGGCGCCGAATCGCGATTCCCGCAACCACCAGCTCGTGGGCGGCCCTCGACGCGGGTGGGAGCGGCGTGGGGTCGAGCTCGGCGAGCGTACGCTCGGCCTCGTCGAGGCGGCCGATCAGGAGCAGGCGCCGGACCTCGAGATTGCGCGCATGCGCGGCATTGACGCGGTCGCCGTGCGCTTCGAGCGTCGCCCGCGCTGCGTCGAGCGCCTTCGCAGGCCAGCCGAGGTCGCGCGAGACGAGCGCGATCTCGGCCTCGGCGACGACACACCTCGCGCGGGCCACCGCCTCTTTCGGACCGAAGGCGCGCGCCGCACTTCGCAGGAGAGACTTCGCTCGAACGAGATCGCCGAGCTGCGCCATCGCGATGCCTCGCAGCGCGAGCGCAGGCGCGTCGTCACGCAGGGCGACCCGCTTCAATGCGCCGAGGGGATCACCTGCCGCGAGCGCGCGCGCCGCAGCCGTGATCAGCGAGTCCATCGGAATCCCGTCACACTTGTCACTCTCACCATTCGATATCCGGTCCTAATCTATCTCACGACCGGCAACCAGCATCTCAACAAAGAGGCTAACGATGCCAAATCAAGTCGTTTCGCGCGAAGAATGGCTGAAGGCGCGCCTTGAACTGCTCGGTGCCGAGAAGGAATTCACGCGCCAACGTGATGCACTGACGCGCCGCCGAATGGCGATGCCTTGGGAGCGTGTTGAAAAGCCCTACCAGTTTGAGGGGCCTGACGGCGCACTCTCGCTCGCCGATCTCTTCGACGGTCGCTCCCAACTGATCGTCTATCACTTCATGCTCGGTCCCGATTGGGAGGAAGGCTGCAAGTCATGCTCTTTCTGGGCCGATAATTTCAATGGCGTCCCGATCCATCTCAACCATCGCGATGTGACATTGACAGCCGTTTCGCGCGCTCCGTTGGCCAAGATCGACGCCTACAAGAAGCGCATGGGCTGGAGCTTCCCGTGGGTGTCGTCATACGGAAGCGACTTCAACTTCGACTATCACGTGTCGTTTACGCCCGAACAGATTGCCGAGGGCAAGGCGTACTACAATTACGAGGTCCGGCCCAATACGATGTCGGAACTGGTCGGTATCAGCGTGTTCCATAAGAACACAAGGGGCGAGATATTCCACACGTATTCTTGTTACTCGCGGGGCGTTGATATGCTCAATGGTGCCTACCATTACCTCGACCTTGCGCCGAAAGGCCGCGATGAGGACGGGCTCCAGTTCTCGATGGAGTGGGTCCGCCGGCACGATCAGTATTGAAGCACTGCTTCGATCGAGGGCTGAGTACGATGAACATGCACTCTTCAAACCTCGATCGCGAGGCGGCGAATGACATTTCGGCCTCTCCCCGCCGTGAGCTTCCGGCGCCTATGCCGGAGAAATAGCCCGGCTGTCCGGTCAGCGGCGACGCATCACGCGTGGCCGAGCAGAATATTACGGAGGGGCCGGCGCTGCGTCGACCGGAGATCAGCCTTAGCCACGAAGCTCGATGCCCTCTCGGTGTTCGCGGCCCAACAGCGCTTTAGGTTGGAGAGAAGACATGAGCGAGGCTTATACCGGCGGATGCGCCTGCGGCGCGATCCGTTATGAAATCTCTGCCGAACCGGTGGTGACGAACGATTGCCAGTGTCGCGATTGCCAGCGGGAGAGCGGCACCGGGCACGGGTCCCACCTGACCTTCCCGCGCACAGGCGTGAAGCTCAAGGGCGAAGCGAAGCATTGGGAGATGGTCGGCGATAGCGGCAATGTGAAGACTCGCGCCTTCTGCCCCACCTGCGGGTCGCCGGTTTACATGACGTTCGCGGCCATGCCGGGCCTTTTCTCCGTGCGCGCTGCGAGCCTCGACGATCCAAGCCGATACAAGCCGCAAATGGTGACGTACGGCGTGCGCGGTTACGCTTGGGACCACATCGATCCGGCCCTGCCGAAATTCGACACGATGCCGCCCATGTGAAGCACAGCCAAACTTGGCTTCGCAAAGCCCGATCGGGCGGCGTGGCGACTTCGTCAAAGTGCGGAAAGTTGGCCGGATTCTTCAATCTTGCTCCGGCACGCCTGTGCGATGGAGGACGACCATGCGGGTGGGCGGATGTCGTCGCTCTGATCTCCCGGACCGGGCGATCGGCATTCGCCTTCGGCCGCGCCGTTTGGCCACCATGATCCGCTCCGCCGATTGGCGCTTTCGGCGGGCGCGCCATCAACGAGTGTCGAGAAAAACCATGACGACAGTTGAGTTCTCTCCCGGCGCCGCAAAGGCGGCGACGTGGACACGCGCGAATATTCTTCGCTTGCTCTGGTCGGGGTGGGCCGCTTCCGTTTCCGTGGTCTTGCTGGCCACCGTCGCCGTCGCGGCGGTGCCGCGCGCGCGAGGCATCGGCTTCTTCCCGGAGCTGCGGTACGCGGTCGTTACGCCGGTGTGCATCGCCGTCGCGGTTGCGGCCGCGTTCCTGTACCGCCTCCTCGCTCCCCGCCCCAATCGGCGCGCCATCCTGGCGGTGGTTCTCTTCGCGCTTGCGGCGGCCTTCCTTGCCGGTTTCGCACTTGCCGGTCCTCCTGGCCTCGCGGCGGCCGGGGTGCCTGCGGTTCTCGTCGTTGCGATCCTGTCGGCCGTGCTCGTTCCGAAATTCGTCGAACGGCCCCGGCGCTCGACGATCGGCATGATCGCCATCGTGCTTGTCGGCGCCCTCGAAGTCTCTGGTGTTCTCGCTGCGCTGATGAGCGAACGCGGAGCGCCGCGGGGGCCTGAGGGTCTTGCCTTCGACATCCCCCGCACGGTGTTCGATGCCGATCACAAGTTCATCGATCTCCCGAGTGGGGCGCGCGTCCATTACGTGGACGAGGGCCAGGGGCCGACGCTTCTCTTCCTGCACGGCAATCCGGCCTGGTCGTTCCAGTGGCGCGACCTCATTCACGGGCTGCGCGGCTCGTTCCGCTGCATCGCGCTCGACTATCCCGGCTTCGGCCTGTCCACCGGCCCGGAGGGTTTCGGCTACACTCCCGGCGAACAAAGCCGGGTGCTCGAAGAGTTCGTCGACCGGCTCGGGCTTCGCGACATGACCCTGGTCATGCAGGACTGGGGCGGGCCCATCGGGCTCGGCCTGGCGGGGCGCCGTCCCGAACTCGTGCGCCGCTTCATTCTCGGCAGCACCTGGGCGTGGCAGACGAGCACGAGCGAACCGCGCGGCCTGTTCTCGGTCATCGCCGGCGGACCCCTTGGGGAGTTCATTCAGATGAACTTCAACGGATTCGCCACAGTTGCCACCAGCGAAGGCATCATCCGCAAGCTGCCATCCGAAGCCGCCGACCTCTACACGCGGCCGTTCCGACCGCTCGACCGCCGCGGCATTGCGGCCTTCTATCCGGGGCAGATCACGGCCGCGACCGACTTCTTCGCGGAGGTCGAAGCGGGCCTGCCTCGGCTGGCGGGCAAGAGAGCGTTGATCTTCTGGGCGCTCAACGATGCGGGATTTCCCCGCCCGGACCTTGAAAAGTTCAGGAAGGCCTTCCCGCACAACACGACGATCGAGCTCCCGGGATTGGACCACTTCTTCTTCGAGGACGCCAAGGACGAGATGATCCCGCACATCCGCACGTTCATGGCATCGGATCAGGAATAGAGGATGACGGCGTCGCATGAGGCGCCTGAATCTCCACCCGATCCTCAAGATCTCCGCTGCGCGCGCCCAAGTGGTTCACCGGCGGCGCGGACCCGCCGCCGGTCGTTTCTCAGGAGGATGACGAGTGAGGAGTTCGCTGCGGCCGGGGATAACACAGGGTGCGCCCCGTCCGGGGATGACGGAAGCAATGAAGCGGAATAGCTTGGCCACATCCCGACGGAGCCAGCCATGGCGCTTCTGATTCTCGGCCTCATCCTCTTCCTCGGCACCCACCTGTCGACGACCGCGCGTGCGAACCGGGCGACGCTCATCAGGCGGTTCGGGGAGGGGCCCTACAGGGGGATCTACTCGCTTCTCTCGCTCGCCGGCCTCGTCCTGATCTTCATCGGCTACGGACAGTACCGTGCCGGCGGCACGATCCCGGTCTGGGATCCGCCCGTCTGGACCCGTCATCTCGCGATGCCGCTCGTCTGGATCGCCTTCGTGGCTTTCGTCGCCGCCTATCTGCCGGGGCGGATCAAGAATACGCTCAAGCACCCGATGCTCGCAGGCGTGAAGATCTGGGCCTTCGCCCACCTCCTCGCCAACGGCGATCTCGGGTCGATCATTCTGTTCGGGACCTTCCTGGCCTGGGCCGTGGCGGCGCGGATCAGCACCAAGTACCGGGACGAGGTCGTGGTCCATGGCGGGCCGCTCGAGCCCCCGAAGGGCCTCAGGAACGATGCCCTGGCCGTCGTGATCGGCACCGTCGCCTATTTCGCTTTCGTGGTCTGGCTCCACCCCTGGCTGATCGGCGTTCCGGCGCTTCCGCCCCAGGCTTGAGGCAGGACGCGGTCAGGACATCTGGCCCTCTCGCCTTCCGTCGGGACCTGTGCTAGCGCATCGTGCGGAAAAGTGGACCCGGTTTTCCGCGCCGAACGATGCGCTGCTTAAGAAAAAGAGCATCGGATGGGTCCCAAAAGTGGGGTCCACTTTTGGGTCCGATGCTCTAGGTTTCGACCGCCTTCTTTTTCAACAGGTTTCGGTCTTCAGGTTCCGGTAATGGCGCAGAACGACGAGTTCATCCGCGAAGTCGACGAGGAATATCGCCGCGACCAGATTGCCGCGATCTGGAAGCGCTACAACGGCGTGATCGTCGGCCTCGCGATCCTCGTCGTCGCCGCGGTGGGCGGCTGGCGCTATTGGCAGCACATGCAGGACACCCGATCCCAGGCTGCGGCTGTGCGCTACCAGGAGGCCCTGCAGCTCTCGGCCGAGCCGGCGAAGAGCGATGAAGCCGAGAAGGTCTTCGAGAACCTCGCGAAGGACGCGCCCGAGGGGTACGCGCTCCTGACCCGCTTCCGTCTCGCGGCCGAACTCGGCGTGGGCGATCCGGAAGACGGCGCGAAGGCGTTCGACGCGCTCGCCGCCGATCCGGGCCTCGAGGCCCGGTGGCGCGATCTCGCCCGGCTGCGGGCCGCCATGCTCCGGCTCGATACGGCGGATCCGGCTGCCATCCGCCAGGCGCTCGAGCCGCTCGCCGCACCCACGAACCCCTGGCGGCATTCGACCCGGGAACTTCTCGGATTGTCGGGATTGAAGAGCGGCGACATGGACTATGCCGGCCGCTGGTTCGACCAGATCGCCGCCGACCGGGAGACGCCGCCGTCGCTCCGTCAGCGGCTCGACACCTATACGGCGCTCGTCGCCGGCGGGCCGGTCCAAGTCACGCAGTAGGCAAGGCACCCAGTGAGGTCGAGCGGCGATGGGCCGTCGACGCAGCAAAGGCGCGGGATGACGCCCACGATCGCCATTGTCGGGCGGCCGAACGTCGGCAAGTCGACCCTGTTCAACCGTCTCGTCGGCCGCAAGCTCGCGCTCGTCGACGATCGCCCCGGCGTAACCCGCGACCGCCGCGAGGGCGAGGCGCGGCTCGGCGATCTCACCTTCCGCGTCGTCGACACGGCGGGCCTCGAAGAGGCCGACGAGGAGACGCTTCTCGGTCGCATGCGCGCGCAGACCGAAGCCGCCATCGCCGATGCCGACGTGATCCTCTTCCTCATCGACGCCCGCGTGGGGGTGCTTCCCGCCGACCGTCCCTTCGCCGAACTCGTGCGCCGCTCGGGCAAGCCCGTCATCCTCATCGCCAACAAGGCCGAGGGCGGCGCGGGGCTCGCCGGCGCCTACGAGGCCTTCTCCCTCGGGCTCGGCGAACCGGTGCCGCTCTCGGCCGAACACGGCGAGGGCATGGCCGACCTCTTCGAGGCGCTGATGCCGCATGTGCCGGCACCGGCCGAAGAAGGCGACGGGGATGCGGAGGACGGCGAGGAGGACGAGGATCCGAACAAGCCGCTCCAGGTCGCCATCGTCGGCCGGCCGAATGCCGGAAAGTCCACGCTCATCAACCGCATGATCGGCGAGGAGCGCCTCCTCGTAGGGCCGGAGGCCGGCATCACGCGGGACTCGATCTCGCTCGATTGGCGCTGGCGCTCCCGGCCGATCAAGCTCTTCGACACCGCGGGTTTGAGAAAGCGCGCCCGGGTCGAGGACAAGCTCGAAAAGCTGTCCGTCGCCGACGCTCTCCGCGCCGTGCGTTTCGCCGAGGTGGTCGTCGTCCTCCTCGACGCCACGATCCCCTTCGAGAAGCAGGACCTGTCCATCGTCGATCTCGTGGAGCAGGAGGGCCGGGCGCTCGTCATCGGACTCAACAAGTGGGACCTCGTCGCCGACCAGCCCGGACTCCTCAAGGAACTGAGGGAGAAGGCGACGCGGCTCCTGCCCCAGGTGCGCGGCGTTCCCATCGTCCCGCTCTCCGGCCTTGCGGGCAGCGGCATCGATTCCCTGATGAAGGCCGTGGTCGACGCCTACGGAGTGTGGAACCGCCGCATCCCGACGGCGAAGCTCAATCAATGGCTCGAGGGCGCGCTCGAAGCGAACCCGCCGCCGGCGGTGTCGGGCCGGCGCATCAAGATCCGCTACATGACGCAGGTGAAGGCCCGGCCGCCGCATTTCGCGGTCTTCGGCAACCAGCTCGACGCCCTGCCGAAGAGCTACGCCCGCTATCTCGTCAACGGCCTGCGCGAGGCCTTCGACCTTCCGGGCGTCCCGATCCGCATCTCCTTGAGAATGGGACAGAACCCCTTCGACAAGAGGCGGAAATAGGATCTTCGGCGCTCAGGCCGGCGGCTGCGGCGTGAGGACGACACCGCCCTTCGGGAAGTCGTAGATCTTGCCCGTCTCCTCCAGGCCGGAAGGGCGAGCTTCACGATGTGGGGCGCCAGATCTTCCGGCGTCTTGAGCGTCATCGGATCCTCGCCCGGCATGGCGGCCCGGCGCATGGCGGTGCGCAACGGGCCCGGGCTGACCAGCATGGCTCGCACCGGCGTCGTCACCGTCTCGGCCGCATAGGTCCGGACCAGCGCTTCGAGCGCGGCCTTCGAGATGGAGTACGGTCCCCAGTAGGCCAGGCAGAGATGCGCGGCTCCGGACGAAACGAAGATGGCGCGGCCGGCGTCGGAGGCCCGCAGCAGCGGATCGAGGGACCGGATGAGGCGGTAATTCGCCGTGACGTTGATCGCCATCACCTCGTCCCAGACCGGCTGGTCGATATGCGTGATCGGCGCCAGTTCGCCCAGGATGCCGGCATTGCCGAAGAGGATGTCGAGCCTGCCCCAGCGCTCGTGGATCGCCGCACCCAGCCGGTCGAGGGCCTCGAAGTCCTTCAGGTTCACCGGTACGAGGGTTGCGGTCGAGCCCTTCTCGCGGATGGCGTCGTCGAGCTCTTCCAGGGCGCCCTGGGTGCGGGCGAGGGCGACGATGTGCGCGCCGGCCTCCGCCAGCGCCAGGGCCGCCGCCCGGCCGATGCCGCGCGAGGCGCCGGTGACGACGGCGACGCGGTTCGCGAGAGGCTTGTCCATGGCCGGTCAGTCGGCTTCCGCCAGCATGGAGAGGCGGCGCGGGGTCGCGACCGTGAGGTCGGTGATGTCGGTGAGGGGTGTCGGGTAGTCGCCCGTGAAGCAATGGTCGGTGAATTGCGGCTGCGCGGGATTGCGCGCCTTCTCGCCCATGGAGCGGTAGAGGCCCTCGATCGACAGGAAGGCGAGCGAATCGGCGCCGATATAGGCGCGCATGCCTTCGAGATCGTGGGTCGCCGCGAGGAGCTTGTCCTTCTCGGGCGTGTCGATGCCGTAGAAGTCCGGGTGCGTGATCGGCGGCGAGGCGATGCGGAAGTGGACCTCCTTCGCGCCGGCCTCGCGCATCATGCGGACGATCTTCACGGAGGTCGTGCCGCGCACGAGGCTGTCGTCGACGAGCACGATCCTCTTGCCGGCGATCGCGGCGCGGTTCGCGGAATGCTTCATGCGCACGCCGAGTTCGCGCACCGATTTGCGTCGGCTGGATGAAGGTGCGGCCGACATAATGGTTGCGGATGATCCCGAGCTCGTACGGGAGGCCGCAGGCCTGCGCGAAGCCGAGCGCCGCCGGCACGCCGGAATCCGGCACCGGGATGATCGACGTCCGCTCGCGCGGGCGCCTCGCGGGCGAGCTCGCGGCCCATGTCCTTGCGCACGTCGTAGACCGGTGCGCCCGTTCACCACCGAATCCGGGCCGGGAGAAATAGATGTATTCGAAGATGCAGGGGCGAAGCGGCCTGCTTCGGCGCGAAGCGGACCGACTCGATGCCGCTCTCCGAGATCACGACGACCTCGCCGTTCTCCACGTCGCGCACGAAGCGCGCGCCGATGATGTCGAGCGCGCAGGTCTCCGACGCGAGGATGTAGCGGCCGTCGAGCTCGCCGAGCACCAGCGGGCGGATGCCGAGCGGGTCGCGGGCGCCGATGAGCTTCTTGTTGGTGAGCGCCACGAGGGCGTAGGCGCCCTCGATCTGGCTGGATCGCCTCGACGAAGCGGTCGACGAACTGCGTCTTGCGGCTGCGGGCGACGAGGTGGACGATCGACCTCGGTGTCCGTCGTCGACTGGCAGATCGCGCCGTCGCGGATGAGGTTGCGGCGCAGGGTCAGGCCGTTGGTGAGATTGCCGTTATGGGCGACCGCGAAGCCGCCGCCCTCGAGCTCGGCGAAGAGCGGCTGCACGTTGCGCAGGATCGTCTCGCCGGTCGTCGAGTAGCGGACATGGCCGATCGCCGCGAGGCCCTCGAGACGCTCGATCGTCGTGCGGTCCGAGAAGCTGTCGCCGACGAGGCCCGAGCTTTCGCTCGGAATGGAAGACGTGCCCGTCGAAGGAGACGATGCCCGCCGCCTCCTGGCCGCGATGCTGGAGGGCGTGCAGGCCGAGGGCCGTGATCGCGGCGGCATCCGGGTGGCCGTGGATGCCGAACACGCCGCACTCCTCGCGCAGCGTGTCGCCGTCGCAGTCGAGGTCCACTGCCCGCGGCTCGCCGGGCCAGGTCTCCGACAGAGCAGACATGTTCGATTCCTTGGAGCGCGCCTCGCCCGGGCGCAATCCCGTTATGTGGGTGGCGACGGGGCGATCGCCAAGCTCTCCTGCTGTTCAGCCCTCTGCGCGAGGATCAGCTGCGCCGCTGCGGCTGCTGGGGCGGCTGCGGCCCGGGCGCTGCGGATCGGGCTCGGCCGGCTCCGCCGGCTCGCCGTCCGGCGCGCCGCTGGTTGCGCAGTTGCTGCAGCAGCCCCTCCGGATTGTCCGGGAGCATGGCGATGAGGCTGTTGCCGGTGTTCTCGAGGACCGGACGCGTGCGGGCCTCGATCGGCCCATTCCGGGTTCTTGCCCTGGAGCAGCCAGTTCAGGAACACCCAGCCGATCACGCAGATCAGGAAGCCGCGGGCGGCGCCGAACATGAAGCCGAGGGTCCGGTCGAGCGCGCCGATGCGCGAATCGAGGATCAGGTCCGAGACCTTCACCGTGATGATCGACACGATGATCAGCGTGACGATGAAGATGCCGCCGATGGCCGCCACGAGCGCGACCGTGTTGTTGTTGATGTACTGCTTCGCCAGGGGCAGCACGGCCGGATGAAGGAACCAGGCGGCCGCCGCGGCCGTGACCCAGGCGACGATCGCGAGAACTTCGCGGGTGAAGCCGCGCACGGCGGCGAGCAGGGCCGAGATGACGACGACGCCGAGAACGACGAGATCGAGGATCGAAATGGGCATGAGGGCCTCAAGTCACGCGGAGAAGGTCCGGCCTAGCGGATCGCCGGGGCTGTATAGCGCCAAGTCGTTTGGCCGTCACCCTTTTGGCGCCTCGAACAGCGGGATGTCCAGGACGGAACGCCACCGCTACGCTTCGCGGCGGAAGCCCACGGCCCTCTGGCGGGGGCGCTCGCCGGCGACACCCGCCACGAGGTCCGTGATGTGGCCGATCGCGATGGGCCGCAAGGGGCACGCGCTCTCCGTTCTCGCTTGCGGGGCTGCGGCGAAACGGCCCGGGAAAAGCCGAGCTTCGCCGCCTCCTTCAGCCGCGCCTGCGCCTGGGCGACCGGGCGGATGGCGCCCGAAAGGCCCATCTCGCCGAAATAGACCGTATCGGGCGGCAGCGGCGCGCCCGAGAGGGACGACACGAGGGCCGCCGCGGCGGCGAGATCCGCCGCCGGTTCGGTGATGCGCAGGCCGCCGGCGACGTTGAGGTAGACGTCGTGCATGCCGAGTCTCAGGCCGCCATGGGCCTCGAGCACCGCCAGCACCATCGAAAGCCGGTTCGGATCCCAGCCGACGACGGCGCGCCGCGGCGTGCCGAGCGAAGTGGGCGCGACGAGGGCCTGGATCTCGACGAGGAGCGGCCGCGTGCCTTCCATGCCGGCGAAGACGGCCGTGCCCGGCGTCGCGAGGTCGCGTCCGGCCAGGAACAGCTCGGAGGGGTTCGAAACCTCCCGCAGGCCCCTGATCGGACATCTCGAACACGCCGATCTCGTCGGTCGGGCCGAAGCGGTTCTTCACGGCGCGCAGGATGCGGAAATGGTGGCCGGTGTCGCCCTCGAAGGACACGACCGCGTCGACCATGTGCTCGACCACCCGCGGGCCGGCGATCTGCCCGTCCTTGGTGACGTGGCCGACGAGGATCACGGCCGTGCCGCTGCGTCTTGGCGAAGCGGATCAGCGCCTGGGCGCTGCCGCGGACCTGGGTGACCGTGCCGGGAGCCGAATTCCACCGTCTCGGTCCACATGGTCTGGATCGAGTCGATGATGGCGAGCGCGGGCGGCCGTCCCTGCGGTCAGAGTCGCGACGATGTCCTCGACGTTGGTCTCGGAGGCGAGCTCGACCGGGGCGTCGCGCCGAGGCCGAGCCGCTCGGCGCGCAGGCGCACCTGCGCCACCGCCTCCTCGCCCGAGATGTAGGCGACGCGGTGGCCGCTGCTGCGCCAAGGCGGCGGAGGCCTGCATGAGCAGCGTCGACTTGCCGATCCCCGGATCGCCGCCGAGCAGGATCACCGAGCCGCGCACGAAGCCGCCGCCGGTGACGCGGTCGAACTCCGCGATGCCGGACGCCGTGCGCGGCGCTTCCTTGCTCTCGCCCTGCAGGCCTTCGAGCGGGAACACGCGCCCCTTCGCCCGGGAGGGACGGGTCGCGGCAGGGCCCACCATCGGGTTCGCGGCGCCCGGTTTCCTCGACGATCGTGTTCCAGCCGCCGCAGGCCTCGCACTTGCCCTTCCAGCGGTTGTAGACCGCGCCGCAGCTCTGGCAGATGAAGTTCGGCTGACGCTTGGCCATCAGGAGTTGCCGTTCCGATAAATACGGGCGTAGCGGCGTCCGAGACCGGTCAGGATCTCGTAGCCGATCGTGCCGGCGCGGCGGCCCACTTCGTCGACCGTGAGATCCCCTCCGATGAGGGTGACGAGATCGCCGCGTTCGACCGCTGTCTCGGCCACATCCGTCACGTCGACGGCGATCAGGTCCATGGAGACCCGGCCGGCGAAGGGGCAGCGCCGCCCCGCGACGATCGCCTCGCCGGCGGGCACGCCGTCGCGCAGCTTCGCATCCGTGCGCGCCGGCGGCCCGGAGGTAGCCGTCCGCGTAGCCGACCGACAGGACGGCGAGCCGCCGCCTGCCGCGGGCGGTCCACTGCGCGTTGTAGCCGACGGTCTCGCCGTCCTCGACCGTGCGGACCTGGATGATCGCGCGCCTTCGAGGCCGACCACGGGCCGCATGGGGTTGGAACGCCCGGGCGTCGGGTTGCCGCCGTAGAGCGCGATAGCCGGGCCGCACGAGATCATGGTGCGGGTTCTGAGGCAGGAAGATCCCCGACGAGTTGGCGAGCGAGGCGCGGCATCGCGGGCAGCGCCTGGCGCAGCGCCGCGAAGGCCTCGATCTGACGCGCGTTGATCGGATCGCCGGGCTCCTCCGCGCTGACGAGATGGCTCATCAGCAGCGCAGGCTCGAAGTCGGTCGAGGCGCGCGTCGCCGTGCAGCGCCAGGCCCTCCGCGACCGAGAGGCCGAGCCGGTTCATGCCGGTGTCGACGTGGATGGCCGCGGGCAGCTTCAGCGACTGCGCGCGGCAGAAGTCCGCCCATTCGTCGATCTCGTCCTGTGATCCGAGGACGGGCCGCAGGTCGAGTGCCGCGCATAGGTCGGGGCCGTCCCGGGCAGGCAGGCCGTTGAGCACGTAGACCGCCGCCTCCGGCGCCGCCGCGCGGACCCGGACGGCTTCCGAGAGCTGCGCGACGAAGAAGGTGCGGCAGCCGGCCCCGGACAAGGCCGGCACGGCCTGCTCGATGCCGATCCCGTAGGCGTCCGCCTTGACGACGGCCGCGCACTCCGCGCGTCGCCGCGCGCTCTCGCAGCGTGCGCCAATTGGCCGCGAGCGCCCCGAGATCGATCGTCAGGATCCCGCCGGCCTCGGCGGCCGGGATCGCGGCAGGCCCGTCCTGCGGCTGGGGTGCGGTGCCGTTCAATCGCCCATCCGTTCCGGCAGCTTGTCCTCGTCGGCGAGGTTCGCGAAGCGGGTCACGTCCGCCTGGAAGGCGAGCTGCACCGTGCCGGTCGGGCCGTGGCGCTGCTTGCCGATGATGACCTCCGCCTTGCCGTGGACCTGGTCCATCTCGGTCTGCCACTTGAAATGTTCCTCGGTGCCGGGCTTCGGCTCCTTGTTCTTGAGATAGTACTCCTCGCGGTACACGAACATGACCACGTCGGCGTCCTGCTCGATCGAGCCGGATTCGCGCAGGTCCGAGAGCTGCGGCCGCTTGTCGTCGCGGTTCTCCACCTGGCGGGAGAGCTGGGACAGGGCGAGCACCGGGACGTTCAGCTCCTTGGCCAGGGCCTTCAGGCCCGTCGTGATCTCGGTCAGCTCCTGGACGCGGTTCTCGCCCTTCTTGGCCGAGCCGGACAGGAGCTGGAGATAGTCGATCACCAGCATGTCGAGGCCGCGCTGGCGCTTGAGGCGCCGGGCGCGGGCGGCGAGCTGCGCGATCGAGATGCCGCCGGTCTGGTCGATGTAGAAGGGGATCGACTGCATCTCCCGGGCGACCTCGGTGATCTTGTAGAAATCCTGCTCCGAGATGTCGCCGCGGCGGATCTTGTAGGAGGGCACGCCCGCCTGCTCGGCGATGATGCGGGTGGCGAGCTGCTCGGACGACATTTCGAGCGAGAAGAACCCGACGATGCCGCCGTTGACGGTCTTCATCGTCCCGTCCGGCTGCTTCTCCGCCCTCGTAGGCCTTGGCGATGTTGAAGGCGATGTTGGTGGCGAGCGCGGTCTTGCCCATGGCCGGGCGGCCGGCGAGGATCACGAGGTCGGACGGCTGCAGGCCGCCCATCATGCGGTCCATGTCGGTGAGGCCGGTCGAGATGCCCGAGAGGCCTGCCGCTCGCGCTTGAAGGCCGCGGCCGCCATGTCGATGGCGCCGGTGAGCGCCTCGGTGAAGCGCTGGAAGCCGCCGTCGTAGCGGCCCGTCTCGGCGAGCTCGTAGAGCCGCCGCTCGGCCTCCTCGATCTGGTCGCGCGGCGACGATCTCGACCGGCGCGTCGTAGGCGACGTTGACCATGTCCTCGCCGATGGCGATCAGGTGCCGCCGGATGGCGAGGTCGTAGATCGCGCGGCCGTAATCCTCCGCGTTGATGACCGTCGTGGCCTCGGCGGCGAGGCGGGCGAGATATTGGGAGACCGTGACGCCGCCGAGATCCTGGTCGCCCAGGAAGGTCTTCAGGGTGATCGGGGTCGCGACCTTGCCGGCCTTGATCAGGCTCGTCGCCACCTCGTAGATGCGCCGGTGCAGGTCCTCGAAGAAATGCGTCGGCCTCGAGGAAGTCCGAGACGCGGTAATAGGCGTCGTTGTTGACCAGGATGGCGCCCGAGCAGCGCCTGCTCCGCATCGATGTTGTTCGGCGCGACCCGGTAGGGCGGTTCCGAGTTGTCGAGGCGGGCAATCAGGGCGTTGGCGGCCATCCGGCGCTCCGACGAGAGGGTTCGTTATCCATAATGCGGATCGGCAACCCCGGTGGAGTTGCGTCCCGCGCAGCCCCCGCTGTCCCCGATTCTCACACTGCGCGAAGGATACGCACCGCACGTGCTTGACACTTCGTAAACCGTAACTCCCCGCGTCCGCCTCGAACGGCCTTCCACGCCGCGCCCAGTCCGCACCGCGAGAATGCGAGCTCCGCGACGAAACGGCGCCTTCCACGCGATGTCCCGCGATCGCGGCCAGAATCGGCGCAGGCGCCAGTTTAGAACAAAACAGGAACGTCTGCAAGCCCAGCTTCAGCGGCTCAGGCGTTCTCGCCTTCTCCCGCCGCATCGGCGAGGGCCGCGCCGACCTCGAGGCCGAGATCGTCGAGGTTCGTCTCCTCGCGGGTCGGTGACCTTCTCGCCGCGCGCCTGGCGCTCGGCTTCCTCGGGGCTGCGGGCGATGTTGATCGTCACCGTGACCTCGACCTCCGGATGGAGGCTGACCGGGACCGTGTGCAGGCCGAGGGCCTTGATGGGCTGGTTGAGCACGATCTGCTCGCGGTCCACCGAGAAGCCGCCGGCGGTCATCGATCTCGGCGAGGTCGCGGGTCGAGACCGAGCCGTAGAGCACGCCGGACTCGCCGGCCTGGCGGATGATGGTGAAGCTCTGGCCGTTCGAGCTTCGCGCCGACGGCCTCGGCCTCCTTGCGGCGCTCGAGGTTGCGGGCCTCGAGCTGGGCGCGCTGTGTTTCGAAGCGCTCCTTGTTGGTCTTCGTGGCGCGCAGCGCCTTGCCGCGCGGCAGCAGGAAGTTGCGCG
Source organism: uncultured Alphaproteobacteria bacterium (assembly GCA_963723525.1). GTDB lineage: Bacteria > Pseudomonadota > Alphaproteobacteria > Rhizobiales > Beijerinckiaceae > Microvirga. Next base: position 227,672 of record CAVRRI010000021.1, on the reverse strand, counting down.
CGAAGCCGTCGCGCACCTTCACGGTTTCGCCCATTTGACCGAGCTTGGCGACGCGCTCGAGCAGGATCACTTCCATGGTTCTCTCCTTGAGTTGTGTTTTCAGGTGGAGGGGGGCTTCGGCCCGGCGCCGGGCCCGAAACGGTTGCGGAGGGAAAATGCCACATCGGCGAGGCCGAGCATGGCGAGGAGCGGGAGCACGACCTGGCCCATGGCGATGACCAGCGCGTAGACGCTCCCGAGGAGAAAGCCGCGGCCGGGCCGCTCCCGCGATGCTGTCGTGGATGAACGCCAGGCCCTGCAGCGCGAACGCGCACGAGAAGCGCGCCGGCCAGAACCAAGCCCGCGACGCCGGTCAACCCGGCAGGAAAGCGGCCACGATCGCGAGGACGAGGAGCCCCAGCGACGTCGTCGGCATCGTGGTCGACGGGATCGACGGCCATGGCCGGGGCAGCCGCCCCGAGACCTGCACGGTCTTTGCCGCCAGCCAAAGATTGAGCGTCAGGATGAGCACGAAATTGAACGCGAAGAAGAACGGCAGCGTGGCCGCGGCGAACGAGACCGTCCCGTTCGGCGCGGCGCCATCCTGCACGGGGGTGCCGCTGCGCGCGCAGGAATTCCGCCAAGGCGCTGCGGGCGTGCGCCTGGAACGTCTCGTAGCTGAAGCCGCCGAGAGCCAAGATGCCGATGAAGGTGATGACGGCCGCGGTCGCCGCGATCCAGAGAAGCAGCCGCCCGAGCGGATACCACTCGGTCGTACCGTCGTTCGACGGGCGACCGAGGAGCGCCAGATAGGCGAGCCACCAGGCCGGCAGCGCCCATCCGAGCGCGAAGACGAGACCGGCGGTCGGATTGAGCGCCAGCGCCATCGCGATCCCGCCCGCCGCTGACGGCGACAAGGCCCGACCGGTGGTTCCAGCCGAGCGCGGCGATGAAGATGGGCAGGGCGCCGACGAGCGACAGCGCGAGGGCCAGCAGTGATCCGGTGATCACCACCCCGAAGAGGAGCGCCGAGACGAGGCCCGCGCCGATGCCGACGGCCACAAAGTTCATCACGTCTCGCTGTCCCGCTGCTCACGGCAGGGTTAGGGGCCTGGGCCCCAACGGACCCGGCGGGTTTCACCGCCGGGCGACTGTCGTGTCGACCTCTCCGGCGAGGGAGAGAGGCCTATCAGCGGATCACGTAAGGCAGAAGGCCGAGGAAGCGGGCGCGCTTGATCGCCTGGGCGAGCTCACGCTGCTTCTTGGCCGACACCGCCGTGATGCGCGAGGGCACGATCTTGCCGCGCTCCGAGATGTAGCGCGAGAGCAGCTTCGTGTCCTTGTAGTCGATCTTCGGCGCATTCGCGCCCGAGAACGGGCAAGTCTTGCGACGACGGAAGAAGGGGCGACGGCCACCGCCGCCGGCACCGCCACCAGCACCAAACGCCATGATCAAGCCTCCTCGCCTTCGCCGCCGAAGCCGCCGTCGCGCTCGCGGCGCTCGCGGTCCTTGCGCTCGTCGCGGTCGCGCTTCTGCATCATCACGGACGGCTCCGTCTCGAGCGCGTCCACGCGGATCGTCATGAAGCGGAGGATGTCCTCGTTGATGCGCATCTGCCGCTCCATCTCGGCCACCGCCGCCGGCGGGGCGTCGAAGTTGAACAGCGTGAAATGCGCCTTGCGGTTCTTCTTGATGCGGAAGGCGAGGGACTTCACGCCCCACATCTCGGTCTTCTCGACCTTGCCGCCGTTCTGCTCGATGACGCCCTTGTACTGGTCGATCATCGCTTCGACCTGCTGGGACGTGACGTCCTGGCGGGCCAGGAACACGTGTTCGTAGAGAGGCATATCGGGCCTTTCTTCGGGTTGATCGAAGCTCAAAGCACTGACAAGGCAGCGAAACGAGCCGTGTTCGCGCGTCCGATCGGCGCCAAGCCCTTCGAGCCATCCATGAGGCCCGAACGATTGTCGAAGGCGGAGACACGGGACGACGGATCCGAAAACCCTGCCTGGACCCAGGCCAGGCCGTCCGTTCAGCCCCCGGCCGGAGCGAACGCGAAGGCGGCGCTTATAGCGGCATTCGGCCCGAAAGGCAAGGAGCCTGGCCGCCGAGCTCGCGTTGGCAGCAGCCCTTGGCCAGACCGCACGCTCTAGCCGTGAGTCGTTGCGCGAGTCCGGTGCCACTCTGCACGATGCTAAGAGAGGAGCCGCAACGGAGATCCCGATGAAGGTCCAACCCCTGCGCCTCGGCGTGAACATCGACCATGTGGCGACGATCCGCAATGCCCGCGGCGGCTTGCATCCGGACCCGATCCGCGCCGCCCATATGGCCGTGCTTGCCGGGGCGGACGGGATCACGGCGCATCTGCGGGAGGACCGGCGGCATATCCGCGACCAGGACATGGAGCGCCTGAAGCGCCAGCTCTTCGTGCCGCTCAACTTCGAGATGGCGGCGACGGACGAGATGATCGCGATCGCCACCCGGATCCGGCCCCATGCCGCCTGCCTCGTGCCGGAGAAGCGGGAGGAGCGCACGACCGAGGGCGGCCTCGACGTCATCGGGGCGCCGGGCGGCCTCCGCTCCAGGATCGCGGCGCTCAAGGACGAGGGCATCCGCGTCTCGCTCTTCGTCGAGCCCGAACCGGAGGTGATGCAGGCGGCCTGCGACCTCGGCGCGCCCGTGGTCGAGCTTCACACCGGACCTTATTGCGAAGCCTTCGCGCACGGCGACGACGGCCGCATCGCCCATGAGCTCGACCGCCTGCGCCGGGCGGCGGAGCATGGGGCCGAGCTCGGCCTCGAAATCCATGCCGGGCACGGGCTGACCTTCGACTCGGTGCGCGCGGTCGCCGCCATCCCGCAGATCGTCGAGCTCAATATCGGCCATTTCATCGTCGGCGAGGCGCTGTTCATGGGGCTCGACGAGGCCGTGCGGGCCATGCGCCAGGCCATGGACGAGGGCAGAGGGCCGGCGTTCTGAAGTGCGGCGGCACGCCCATGATCGGCTCCCGTTCGCCCTCCAACCGTGACAAACCCTCATCCGCCAGCCACATACCTCCCATGATCCTCGGCATCGGCTCCGACCTCTGCGACATCCGCCGCATCGAACGTTCGCTCGAACGCTTCGGCGACCGCTTCACCCACCGGGTCTTCACGGAGGGCGAGCGCGCGCGAAGCGACCGGCGCGCCGCCCGCGCGCCGTCCTATGCGCGCCGCTTCGCCGCCAAGGAGGCCTGCGCCAAGGCGCTCGGGACGGGGCTGAGCCGCGGGCGTGTTCTGGCGCGACATGGAGGTCGTGAACCTGCCCAGCGGAAAACCCACCCTGCGGCTGACCGGCGGGGCGCTCGCGAAGCTCGGGGCGATGACGCCGGAGGGGCACGAGGCCGTCCTGCACGTCTCCCTCACCGACGATCCGCCCGTTGCGCAGGCCTTCGTCGTCATCGAGGCGCGCCCCATAAAGTGATGGGAGCCGCGTTGCGGCAGGTGGCGCCATAAGGTAGACCGCCCACGGCTCGGGCGGCGATCAGCCGGAAATTGAGACAGAATGGATCAGGCTCACGTGAAGGAGACCGTCAGAAAGGAAGAGGGCGGCCTATGGGAGACCGTCAAGGTCATCTTTCAGGCGCTCCTCATCGCGCTCGTCGTGCGGACCCTTCTGTTCCAGCCCTTCAATATCCCGTCGGGCTCGCTCGTGCCGACGCTGCTGGTGGGCGACTATCTCTTCGTCTCCAAATATTCCTACGGCTATTCCAAGCACTCCATGCCGTTCAGCCCGCCGCTCTTCTCCGGGCGGATCTGGGCCTCGGAGCCGAAGCGCGGCGACATCGCCGTGTTCAAGCTGCCGAAGGACAACTCGACCGACTACATCAAGCGGGTGATCGGCCTTCCCGGCGACCGGATCCAGGTGATCAGCGGCGTGCTCCACATCAACGGCCAGGCCGTGAAGCGCGAGCGGATCGAGGATTACGAGACCTTCGACACGTTCGGCCGCGTGCGGAAGGTGCCGCAATATCTCGAGACGCTGCCGGGCGGCGTCGCCCACCGCATCGTCGAGATCGAGGGCGACCGCGGCTACTGGGACAACACCAACGTCTACACGGTGCCGGCGGGCCACTTTTTCATGATGGGCGACAACCGGGACAATTCCACCGACAGCCGCGACGACGCGAGCGTCGGTCCGGTGCCCTTCGAGAACTTCGTCGGCCGCGCGGAGATCATCTTCTTCTCGATCGACGAGGGCTCGGCCCTCTGGAAGATCTGGGAATGGCCCGGCCTCGATCCGCTGGAAGCGCATGTTCCAGCCCATCCGGTAGACGCGTGGTCCGCCGCAAAGCCGATACGTCGGCGCTCCAGGAGCGCCTCGGCTACGCCTTCGAGAACCCGGACCTCCTGGCGCAGGCGCTCACCCATGTGAGCGCGTCCGGCGGAGCGCACGGTCGCAGCTATCAGCGGCTGGAATTCCTCGGCGACCGCGTGCTCGGCCTCTGCATCGCCGAGATGCTTTACCGGGCCTTTCCGCAGGCGGCCGAGGGCGATCTCTCCCGCCGCCTGTCGGAACTCGTCCGCCGCGAAACCTGCGCCGAGGTCGCCGTCGCCTGGGATGTCGGGCCCGCACCTCAAGCTGGGCGGCGGCGAGGTGCAATCGGGCGGGCGGCGCAACCAGGCGATCCTCGCCGATGCGTGCGAGGCGATCATCGGCGCGGTGTTTCTCGACGGCGGCTATCGCGGCCGCCAGAGCGCTCGTCGAGCGCTCCTTCGCGAGCCTGCTCAGCGCTCCCGACGGCCCGCCCATGCGGGACCCGAAGAGCGCCCTCCAGGAATGGGCGCAGGGCCGCGGGCTGCCGGCGCCGGCCTATGCGGTCGTGGAGCAGGTCGGCCCCGACCATGCGCCGAAGTTCCGGGTCGTGGTGAAGGTGCAGGGCACGGAGAACGGCCTCGGGCTCGGCGCGTCGAAACGGGCGGCGGAACAGGACGCCGCGCGCAGCCTTCTCCTGCGCGAGGGCGTGTGGACGGAGGACGAGCATGGCGTCGCCTGAGGACCGCAAGCGGTGACCGGCGAGACCAGAGCGGGGTTCGTCGCGCTCATCGGCGCACCCAATTCCGGCAAGTCGACGCTGCTCAACGCGCTTGTCGGATCCAAGGTGTCGATCGTGTCCCGCAAGGTCCAGACGACCCGCGCGCTCGTTCGCGGCATCGCCATGGAGGGCGAGGCGCAGATCGTCTTCGTCGACACGCCGGGCATCTTCAAGCCGAAGCGCAGGCTCGACCGCGCCATGGTGACGTCCGCCTGGGGCGGGGCAGGGGACGCGGACGTGATCGCGCTCCTGATCGACGCCCGCAAGGGGCTCGACGAGGAGGGCGAAGCCATTCTCGGCAAGCTGCCGGAACTGCGCCAGCCCAAGGTCCTCATCCTCAACAAGATCGACGCGATCGAGCGCTCGAAGCTCCTGGCGCTCGCGGCCTCGCTCAACGAGAAGCTGCCGTTCGCCGAAACCTTCATGGTGTCGGCCCTCAAGGGCGACGGCATCGACCGGCTGAAGCGCACGCTGGCGCGGCATGATGCCGAAGGGGCCCTGGCTCTATCCGGAAGACCAGATCTCGGATGCGCCGCTCCGCATGCTCGCCGCCGAGATCACGCGCGAGAAGATCTACGAGCGCCTGCACGAGGAACTGCCTTATCAATCCACGGTCGAGACGGACCAGTGGCAGCAGCGCCCGGATGGAACCGTGCGCATCGAGCAGACGATCTTCGTGGAACGCGAGAGCCAGCGAAAGATCGTCCTCGGCGAGGGCGGGCAGACGATCAAGGCGATCGGCCAGGCGGCCCGCCGGGAGATCGCGGAGGTCGCCGAAGCGAAGGCGGTGCACCTCTTCCTCCACGTGAAGGTGCGCGAGAATTGGGGCGACGACCCGGAGCGCTACCGCGAGATGGGGCTGGAATTTCCGAAGGGGTAAGCAATGACGGCCTTCCAGAAGGCGTCATCCTCCGGGCGCGCGCAGCGCTACGCGGTCCGGCAGCCGTCGTTTCTCATCGGAAGGATCATCTATTGCGCCGCTGCCGTGATGACCGGCATGGGCTTCGCTTCGAGGAACACCCACCCGGTCCGCGTCTCGCCCTCGCGCTTGACATAGGTGTAGGCCGTCCGGTCCCAGCTCTTCACGTCGCTCGTCTTGTTGTCGAGGATCAGGTCCTCGCCGTGTGTGCGCACCGTCAGCACTGCGTGCCCCTCGCCGGCCTCGTCGAGCACCACCGTCATCGGCAGCGCCCGGCGCGGCACGCCGGCTGCGATGAGGGATCTACGCTTGAGGAGCTGGATGTCCTCGCAGTCGCCCATCGCATCGACGGGAAAGCCCCATCGGTCGATGACGCCCCAATGGTCCTTGTCGGTCACGGGGAGGATCGTGCGGTTCACGTAGCGGTTCACCGCATCGACGAGGTCCAGGAGTTCGGGCGTCGCGGCTACGGTCTCGGTCGACGGCCACCGCCAGCCGGTGGCAAGCAGCCAGGCGAGCGGCGGCGCTACGCCTCGACAGGCCGGCGGCTCGGCGGAGCCTCTCCGTGAGGCGATCCGCTCCGAATCGCCGATCGTGGGCGCCGTTTCTTTCAATGCGTTAACCAAGCTTAACGGCGGATCGGGACGGCAGGCGAGTCAGACCAAAGGCGGTCTGACCCAGCGGCAGCGCGCCGCCGGGCGGTGAAAAGCAGGCGCTGAATGTTTATCTGAGGACTATCATCTCGCGCCTGTCGGGAGCAGGGCTTTCCATCATGCAATGGTCCGACGACGGCATCGTGCTCGGCGCTCGCAAGCACGGCGAATCGGGCGTCATCCTCGAACTGATGACGCGCGAGCACGGGCGGCATCTCGGCCTCGTCCACGGCGGACGCTCCAAAATGCTGCAGCCGGTGCTGCAACCGGGCAACACCGTGCACGCGATCTGGCGCGCGCGCCTCGACGAGCATCTCGGAACCTTCCAGGTGGAGGCGGGAGAATCCCGCGCCGCGCGCTTCATCGCGTCGCCGCTCGCCCTTTACGGCGTGGCCACCCTGGCGGCGCTCCTGCGGATGCTGCCCGAGCGCGATCCTCACGCGGCTCTTTACGAGACGCTGACGGTCCTGGTCGAACACCTGGACGATCCGGATCTCGCGCCGGCCCTCTTCGTGCGGTTCGAACTCGCCATTCTTGCCGAACTGGGTTTCGGCCTCGATCTCGCCCGGTGCGCCGCCACGAGGCAGACGCACGATCTCGCCTACGTGTCTCCGAAGAGCGGGCGGGCGGTGAGCGCGGAAGCCGGCGAGCCCTACAAGGACCGGCTGCTGAAGCTTCCCGGTTTCCTGATCGGCCGAGCGCGCGCGAACCGGCCCGCCGAAGCCGACATCTCGGCGGGTTTTGCTTTGACGGATTTCTTTCTAAGACAGCACGTGTTCGAGCCGCGGGGAATCACCCCGCCCGAGGAGCGTGCGCGTTTCGTCGCACTCGCTTCCGCAAGGGACGACGGCAAACGTTTCTGATATGTTCTCGGTCCAAGATGGGTGACCGATTCGGTTTGGGGATTTTCTCTCATGGGTAAGCCGGTGAACCCGCCCGCCGGGGGCGAGATCGAGACCATCAACCTCAAGGAGGCTCTCGAAGAGCGCTATCTCGCCTATGCGCTGTCCACGATCATGCACCGGGCGCTGCCCGACGCCCGGGACGGGCTGAAGCCGGTCCACCGCCGCATCCTGCACGCCATGCGGCTTTTGCGCCTCAATCCGGGCGACGCCTACAAGAAGTGCGCCCGCATCGTCGGCGACGTGATCGGCAAATACCATCCCCACGGAGACCAGGCGGTCTATGACGCGCTGGTGCGCCTGGCCCAGGATTTCGCGCAGCGCTATCCGCTCGTCGACGGCCAGGGGAATTTCGGCAACGTCGACGGCGACAACGCCGCCGCCTACCGGTACACGGAGGCCCGCCTCACCGAGGTCGCGCGGCTCCTTCTGGAAGGCATCGACGAGGACGCCGTCGATTTCCGCGACACCTACAACGGCGAGGACGAGGAACCGGTGGTGCTCCCCGCCGCCTTCCCGAACCTCCTCGCCAACGGCTCCCAGGGCATTGCGGTGGGCATGGCCACCTCGATCCCGCCGCACAACGCCGCGGAGCTCTGCGACGCGGCGCTCTACCTCATCAGCCATCCCAAGACGGCGTCCGATCAGCTCCTGAATTTCGTCCGGGGCCCCGACTTCCCGACCGGCGGCATCGTCGTCGACACGCCGGCCTCGATGGCCGAAACCTATCGCACCGGCCGCGGCTCCTTTCGGGTCCGCGCCCGCTGGGCCAAGGAGGATGCGGGCCGCGGCACCTGGAACGTCGTCGTCACCGAGATCCCGTACGGTGTGCCGAAATCGCGCCTCATCGAGAAGATCGCGGAACTGCTGCAGGAGCGGAAGCTGCCGCTTCTCGCCGACATCCGGGACGAATCGGCGGAGGACGTGCGCATCGTGCTCGAGCCGCGGTCACGCACGGTCGACCCGATCATCCTGATGGAGTCGCTCTTCAAGCTCACGGAGCTCGAGAGCCGCATCTCCATGAACGTGAACGTGCTCGCCGGCGGCAAGGTGCCGAAGGTGCTGGGCCTCGCCGAATGCCTGCGCGAATGGCTCGACCACCGCCGCGAGGTCCTGGTGCGCCGTTCGCGGCACCGGCTCGCCGCCATCGACAAGCGCCTGGAGATCCTCGGCGGCCTGCTCATCGTCTACCTCGATCTCGACCGCGTGATCAAGATCATCCGCGAGCACGACGAGCCCAAACAGGAGCTGATGCGCGTCTTCAAGCTCACCGAAGTTCAGGCGAACGCGATCCTCGACACGCGGCTTCGCTCGCTGCGCAAGCTCGAAGAGATGGAGCTCAAGCGCGAGCAGAAGGAGCTGAGGGACGAGAAGGCCAGGATCGAGGGCCTGCTCGCGTCCGAGAAGGTTCAGTGGAAGACGGTCGGCGACCGAAATCCGCGAGGTGCGCAAGACCTTCGGGCCCGAGACGGCCTTGGGGCGGCGGCGCACGACCTTCGCGGAGGCGCCGGACACCTCCGAGATCGACTTCTCCGAGGCCATGGTCGAGCGCGAGCCGATCACCGTGATCGTCTCCGAGAAGGGCTGGATCCGCACCCTCAAGGGGCACCAGGCCGATGTTTCGTCGGTGACCTTCAAGGGCGACGACAAGCTCAAGACGGCCTTCCTCGCCGAGACGACCTCGAAGATCCTGGTGGTCGCGACGAACGGGCGGTTCTTCACGCTCGACGCCTCGAAGCTCCCAGGCGGCCGCGGCTTCGGGGATCCGATCCGCTTGATGGTCGACCTGGAGGAGGGCGCCGACTTCATCGCGGCCTTCCCCTACAAGCCCGGCGCAAAGCTTCTCGTGGTCGGCTCGGACGGCCGGGGCTTCATCGTGCCGACGGACGATACGGTGGCCAATACCCGCAAGGGCAAAGGCGTGCTGACCGTGGACGCGCCCGCACGAGCCGTGGTCTGCACCGAGGCCGAGGGCACGCACATCGCGATCATCGGCGAGAACAGGAAGCTCCTGATCTTCCCGGTGTCGCAGGTGCCCGAAATGGCCCGCGGCAAGGGCGTCCGCCTGCAGCGCTACAGGGACGGCGGCATTTCCGACGCCAAGGTCTTCAAGCTGAAGGAGGGCCTCACCTGGAAGGACACGGCCGGCCGCACCTGGACGGTGGCCAAGGAGGACCTGCGCGATTGGGTGGCGAACCGCGCCGAGGCGGGCCGCCTGCCGCCCAAGGGCTTCCCGAAATCGAACAAGTTCGGCGACTGAGCGCGCCGGCCCGACCGAGGGAGAGCCCGGCACGAATTCGTTCGATCGCACAATCGCTTTCGTGAGGATCGAGGAGGAGCGGGGGCATGGCAGCGCTCAGGGCCGGTCTCGCCTATTTCGCCATCGTCTTCGCGGCGGGACTCGTCCTCGGTAGCCTGCGTGTCGTCGTTCTCGCGCCGCGGATCGGCGAGCTTGGTGCCGTCGCCGTGGAGGTGCCCGTCATGCTCGCGGTGTCGTGGTTCGCCTGCGCCCGGCTGCTTGCCCGGTTCGAGGTGGGCGGGAGCGTCATCGGCCGTTTCCTCATGGGCGGCGTCGCATTCGGGCTCCTGACGATCGCTGAGATCGGGGTCTCGATCCTCGCGTTCGGGCGCTCTCCGGCCGAGCATCTCGCGGCCTACCGGTCCGGGGGTGCGATTCTCGGCGGCCTCGCCCAGATCGCCTTCGCGGCGATCCCGCTCGTCCAGCTCTGGTGGCCCGGAAAAGCGGGCGACGGCGACGATCCCGGACCTTCGCGCAACAAGGCGATGCGGCGCTAGAGCATCGGACCCAAAAGTGGAATCCACTTTTGGGATCCATCCGATGCTCACCCTTTGAGAACAGCGCATCGTTCGGCGCGGACAACCGGGTCCACTTGTCCGCACGATGCGCGCATCGGACCCAAAAGTGGATACCCCTTCTGGGATCCAAATCGATCGGACGCGCATTCCGGCCGCGTCGGAACGCACGTCGCTCTAACCGAACCGCGTCCAGCCGTTCGGCAAGAGCCGCTCCTGCGGCCTGAAGCGTGCCTTGTAGTCCATCTTCCTCGAGCCCTCGACCCAATATCCGAGATAGAGGAAAGGCAGGCCGAGGCGCCGGGCGCGCTCGATATGATCGAGGATCATGAAAGTACCGAGCGAACGGTCCGCCAGGGCAGGATCGTAGAACGAGTAGACCATGGAGAGTCCGTCGGCCATTTCGTCCGTGAGGCAGACGGCGACGAGTTCGCCGACGCCGCGGCCGGTGATGCCGCTGTCGATCCCGCGCCGGCGATACTCGATCACCCGCGTGTCCACATGGCTGTCCTCGATCATCATCGAATAGTCGAGAACCGTCATGTCGGCCATGCCGCCGTCGGTGTGGCGGGCGTCGAGGTAGCGGCGGAAGAGGGAATACTGGTCCGAGGTCGGGCGGTTGGGCATGGCCGCGCCGATGAGGTCGCGGTTCGCCTTCATCACCCGGCGCAGGTTCGCGGAGGGCTGGAACTCGTTGACGATAACCCGCACCGATACGCAGGCCCGACAGTTCTCGCAGGCCGGCCGGTAGGCGATCGTCTGCGAGCGGCGGAAGCCGCCCTGGGTGAGGATCTCGTTCAGATCCCGGGCACGCTTGCCCACGATGTGGGTGAACACCTTCCGCTCCTCCTTGCCCGGCAGGTAGGGGCATTCGGACGGGGAGGTGAGATAGAACTGTGGAGCGTCGCGCGGCTGACTCGTCACGCTGATCTTGGCCTCGCAAACCGGCATAAGCGATGACTAACGCCCGACGATACCATTAGTGCCAAGGTCGTCCAGCGGAACCATTCGAATCAGCGTTAATCCCGGACCAGCACGACATTCGTGATGAGATCACGTCCCATCCGCCGGTCGGAGCGCATCAGGGCGAACAGGATGTCGATGGCGAGCAGAAGGCCGGCGCTGCTCACGAAGACGTAGAACAGCAGCGCATGGACAGCGGCGGCGATCATCGAGACCCGCCCGCCCGTCGTGGCGTCGAGCACCCGCAGCCCGGCCATCCGCATGCCGATCGTCGCCTGCGACTGGCCGCTGATCGTGATCGCATTGTAGACGATGGCGGTGATCGGCAGGAGCGCAAACAGGAACCAACCGAGCCCGAAGGTGAGGATGCCGAGGATCCCGATCAGAACCCACAGCATGACGGTGATGAGCGCGATCACCACGATGTCAATCAGGTAGCCGAAGAAGCGCCGGCCGATGGTGCCCTCGGTCGCCCGGGGGTCGACCGCTCCATAAGCCGTGCCGTAGCCGCTCGTCATCAGGGTCTCCCTCCGTATGACGTAGCGTAAGATAGGAACGGCGAACTCGGCTTTCCATCCCTCTCGGTTGAGGCGTCATCCCCGGGTCAAGCCCGGGGACGACGCCCTTCAAGGCTCCGGAGTGGTCAATACGCCACTTCCGAAAGCCCCCGCGAATCGAGCCGTTTCGGCGCAAGCCCGTCGGCCCGCAGCGCTTCGAGGACCTCGGCCGTGTGCTGCCCGTCCCGCGTTTCGATGGTGAAGTCGATGGTCACGCCTTTGGCGGGGACGTCGAGGAACAGCCGCCCGTGGGAGACTTCGAGGATGTTCGCGCCGAGTTCCCCCAGGCGGCTCGCGAGACGTCCGAGGAGCCCGGGGCGGTCGTTGGAGGTGATGCGGATGGACGCGATGCGGTCGTCGCGCTCGAGTTCCCGCACCATGACCGAGGCGAGGAGCCTGGCGTCGATATTGCCGCCGCAGAGCACCAGCCCGACGCGCTTGCCGCGGAAGCGGGACGGTTGCACCAGCATGGCAGCGAGTCCCGCCGCGCCTGCGCCCTCGGCCATGGTGCGCTGGAGCGTCGCGTAGGCGTTCACGGCCCGCTCGATGGCGGGTTCGTCGACCAGGAGGATCTCGGACACGAGATCCCGCACGATGGGAAGCGGCTGCTGCCCGACCGTCTTGACGGCGATGCCTTCGGCCAGCGTCGCACCTCCGATGGGACGATCCTCGCCGGTGATCTCATTGTAGAAGGAGGGATAGAGGGCGGCCTCGACCCCCACGATTTCGACCGAGGGCTTCAGCGCCTTCGCAGCGACGGCGATTCCGGATATGAGGCCGCCGCCGCCGATCGGCACGACGATCATGTCCATGTCCGGCGAATCGGACAGCATTTCGATGGCGATCGTGCCTTGGCCCGCCATCACGATCGGGTCGTCATACGGATGCACGAAGACGAGCCCTTCTTCGGCTGCGATCGCACGAGCCCGCTCTGCGGCCTCGAAGAGCGTCTCGCCGTCGAGGATCACGCGCGCCCCGGAGGCGCGCGTGTTCTCGGCCTTCACCAGCGGCGTGCCCTCGGGCATCACGATCGTGGCGGGAATGCCGAGCCGCCTGGCATGGTACGCGACGGCCTGCGCGTGATTGCCCGCCGACATGGCGATGACGCCCCTGCGGCGCTCGTCCGGGCCAAGGCTCTCGAGCTTGTTCACAGCGCCGCGCTCCTTGAAGGAACCGGTGGGCTGCATGTTCTCGTGCTTCACGCAGACGGTGGCGCCGGTGAGCTGCGAGAGCCGCGGCGCAGGAACCAGCGGCGTCCGCAGGACCTGCCCCTGGACGACCCGGGCGGCCCGCTCGACGTCGTCGATCGTGATCGCGTAGCCCATCGTTCTCCCTCTTCAGTCAGACCGGACGCGGCGCGAGCTCCCGGAAACCGAGAAGCCCGCCCGGTCGGTAGATGAGGAACACGACGAGGGCCGCGTAAAGGGCGATGTCCCGTCCCTCGATGGGCAGATACGCCGACCAGAGGGTTTCGAACAGCCCCACGGCCACTCCGCCGAGCATGGCGCCGGGGATCGAGCCGATCCCGCCGATGATCGCCGCGATCAGGGCCTTGAGGCCGAACTGGAATCCGCCGGCGAAGCCCAGCCCGCCATATTGCGCCACGATCAGCATGCCCGAAAGTCCCGCCATGGCTCCGGACAGCGCCAGCGTCCGGACGAGAAGGCGCGGCCCGTCGACGCCGAACAGGGCGGCCGCCCGCGAATCGTCCGCATAGGCCCGCCAGGCCCGGCCGAACGGCGAGGCCTTGATCAAGGCCAGGAGCGCCGACGCGGTAACGAGCCCGATTCCCGCGGTGACGAGGGTGATCGGCGTCAGGCTCACCAGGAAATCCCCGGACCGCGCGAGCGGCACCGCTTCCGACCAGATCGGCGGCAGCCACACGGTCACCGGGCTCTGCACGATGCGGAGATACTCCATGAGCGCGAGCGAAAGGCCGACCGTCGCAATGAGGCTCGGCTGGGTGTTCTGCGCCGTCACGCGGCGAATGGTGAAATGGCCGCCCACGGCTCCGTGGAGCGCACCGGCGAAGAGAGCGGCGACGAGACCGGCGGTCAGCCCGGCCAGGGGTGCGGAGATGCCGAACCCGATGGCCACGACCGCGGCCCCCGCCACGGTCGCCGCCGATCCCACGGCCGCGAGTTCGCCGAAGGCGAGGTTGATCCGCCCGACCAGCCCGAAGACCAGGGCGAACGACACGGCAAGCAGCGCGTAGATCGCGGTCCTGGGCAGGCTCACGATGAGTTGCTGGAGGGAATAGGCGAGGGCGCGCGGGAGCTCCGGCACCGCCGCCTCGACGCGGCTCCCCGGATCGCCGGCCACTCCCTCGGGAGTCTCGAGATAATAGCGCTTGAGGAGGTAGAGGTTCGCCCCCGAGAGGGCACCCTCCTCGGTGACGATCCCGATGAGGTCCGCCTTGCGGGTCGCGAGCCCTTCGCCGGCGAACCGGCAGATCACCCACCGGACGAGCGGAGCCCGATCGGCCCGCTCGACTTCGTAGTCGAGCCGCAGCGCCTGGGGGAACGGTGCTGGGCCGGTCCGCAGTACGGTGACGCGTTCGCCGGGGTTGAGTGCCGGCACGATCGACCGGCAGACCCGGATCTGCTCGCTGTCGATTTGACCGCCGCAGGCGGCGAGGAAGAGGACGGAGAGAGCGAGAAGGAACCCGGCGGCGGCGCGCCCGAGGGGATGGCCCGTCACGGGCGGTTGCGCCTCAGGCTTCGGCCTTCAGCTTCTCGGCCACTCGCGGCGCGAAATAGGTGAGGACGCCGTCGGCTCCGGCGCGCTTGAACGCGAGGAGGCTTTCCATCATGGCCCTCTCGCCGTCGAGCCAGCCATTGGCGCTCGCGGCCTCGATCATCGCGTACTCGCCGGAGACCTGGTAGGCGAAGGTCGGCACCGAAAAGGCATCCTTCACGCGGCGTACGATATCGAGATAAGGGAGGCCCGGCTTCACCATCACCATGTCGGCGCCCTCGTCGAGATCGAGCGCGACCTCCCGCAGAGCCTCGTCGCCGTTCGCCGGATCCATCTGGTAGGTGCGCTTGTCGCCGACGAGGGTCTTGCTGGTGCCGATCGCATCCCGGAACGGACCGTAGAAGGCCGAGGCGTATTTCGCCGCATAGGCCATGATCTGCACGTCCTGGAAGCCCGCCGCGTCGAGGCCTTCGCGGATGGCGCCCACGCGCCCGTCCATCATGTCGGAGGGCGCGATGATGTCCGCGCCGGCTTCCGCCTGGAGGACGGCCTGCCGGACCAGGATCGCCACGGTCTCGTCGTTGAGGATCGTCTCGCCGCGCATGACGCCGTCGTGGCCGTGGCTCGTATAGGGGTCGAGCGCCGCGTCGGTGATGATCCCGATGTCCGGCACGGCCGCCTTGATGGCGCGCACGGCATTGCAGACGAGATTCCTCCCGTTCAGCGCCTCCGAGGCGCTTTCGTCGCGCAGCGCCGGGTCGGTGTACGGAAAGAGAGCGAGAGCCGGAATCCGCAGGGCGGCCGCGCCGGCCGCGGCCCGGACCGCTTCGTCGACGGTGAGCCTCTCGATGCCCGGCATGGAGGCCACCGGCTGACGCCGGCCCTGCCCGTCCATGAGGAAGATGGGCCAGATCAGATCGTCGACGGAGAGCCGGTTCTCCCGCACGAGCCGCCGCGACCATTCGGCCTTGCGGTTGCGGCGCGGGCGATGGGTGAGCGGGAGCGCGGGAGGAGCCTCCTGCGCGGCCGGGCGAGGGAAGGGAGCGAGCTTCGTCATGGGGCAGGGTTAGCACATTTGAACGGCTCCAAGGAATGCGGTTCGAGGGGTGGCGTTGCTCTCATCGGGCGTCATTCTCGGGCAAGCGAACTCAGGCGAGTGTCATCCCCCCGCCGATCGCCTCTTGCCACCCCGGCACCCCCCGTCTAAGCCGCGTTCGACCGAGGAGGATCCGATGAGCGACGCCGAAATCATCTGCGAGCGGCAGGGCTCTGCCGGCCTGATCACCCTCAACCGCCCTCAGGCCCTCAATGCGCTCACGCTCGACATGGTGCGCATGATGCGACGGGCCCTCGACGCCTGGGAGAGCGACCCGGCCGTGACACGGGTCGTGGTGACCGGGGCCGGCGGGAAGGCGTTCTGCGCCGGCGGCGACATCCGGAAGCTCTACGACCTCGGCAAGGAGGGCCGCCAGGCGGAGGCGCTCACGTTCTGGCGCGAGGAGTACGAGCTCAACATCCGCATCAAGCGCTATACAAAGCCCTATGTGGCGCTCATCGACGGCATCGTCATGGGCGGGGGCGTCGGCGTGTCGCTCCACGGAAGCCACCGGGTCGCGGGCGAACGCATCGTTTTCGCGATGCCGGAGGTGGGAATCGGCTTTTTCCCCGATGTCGGCGCCACTTACGCGCTGCCCCGCCTTCCGGACCGGACGGGCACCTATATCGCGCTGACGGGCGACCGGATTCGCGTGGCAGACGCCCTTGGCCTCGGGCTTGCGAGCCACGCGGTCCGCTCCGAATCCATGCCGCTCCTCAGGGAGGCCCTCGCGGCCGGCGAACCGGTGGAGCGCGTTCTCGAACGCGTATCGTTCGACCCCGGTCCGGCACCCCTCGATGCCCATCGTGCGCTCATCGCCCGCTGCTTTGGCGCCGACAGCGTCGCCGCGGTTCTGGAGCGCCTCGATGCCGTGGAGGGCGACTTCGCGAAGGCGTGCGCCGCTACGATCCGGACGAAGTCGCCGACGAGCCTGTCCCTGGCTCTCGAGCAGATGCGGCGCGGCCCGTCATTGAGCTTCGAGGACGCGATGAAGACCGAATTCCGCATCGTGTCGCGACTCTGCGAAGGACATGATTTCCACGAGGGGGTCCGCGCCGTCATCGTCGACAAGGACGGCCGCCCGCGCTGGGATCCGCCCAGCCTCGAAGATGTCAACCCGCAAGACATCGCCCGGCACTTCGCGCCCCTGGGAGCGCGCGAACTCGAGGTGCCGTAATGGCGCGTGGACACGGCACCCGCCAGCCCCTCGACGTCTCGAGGGAAAGCGCAGTCGACCGGCTCGAGGAGCGGACAGCCGCCGCCGGCGTCCTGCGCTGGGGATTCGTGCTCACCTGGTTCATGCGCCTTCTTGCCGTCCTGTGGATCATCAAGGGGTTGAGCGCCTGGGCGGTGATCCTCGGAATGTGGTCTCCCGTCGGAGTGTTCGAGACTCGTTCCACCGGCTACCAGGCCACGATCATCTACTTCGCGGTCATCGACCTCGTCGCAGCGGTAGGACTGTGGATGGCCAGTACGTGGGGCGGCGTCATGTGGCTTCTCGCCGTGATGAGCCATCTGATCTTGGCAGTCTTCTTTCCGCGGATCGTGTCGGCCGGCGTCGTAACGATGAGTTTCTTCGGTTTCTTGATTGCTTCGTATCTTGTTGTTTCTTGGCGTGCGGCCAAGGAAGAGTAGATTTGATACAATTCGAAGTGATTGCTGAAACGTATTGTCATGGTAAATCAAGCTTCACTTCATTATTCATTTACGCCGATTGGTAAATTAGAAATTCATCCTAGAATTTAAATCGGCTTTCACGAGCGTGAAGGACACTGCATCTCACCAATGAGCCGGGTGAACCGGACATTTACACTAACGGTGAGGCGTCAAATGAAAACGATGACCAAGATGGAGGCTCCAGAAGTCTCCGAACGTCCAGAGCAGATGGTGAAGTCGCGCTACCTGGAAGCTCTCAACCTGGTGGAGCGGCTTCACCGCCGCCTGCTCGACGTGATCAAGGACGAGTTCGAGCGCCGTGGCCGCGACGACGTCAACAGCGTCCAGGCTCTCCTGCTCTACAATATCGGCGACAAGGAACTGACCGCGAGCGAACTGCGCACACGCGGCTACTATCTCGGCTCGAACGTATCCTACAACGTCAAGAAGCTGGTCGAGATGGGCTATCTCCACCACGCCCGCTCCCGCGTGGACCGTCGTTCGGTGCGCATCAGCCTAACGGAGAAGGGCCAGCAGGTTCACGACGTGATCCAGGCCCTCTACGACAAGCACGCCCGGACCATCGAGCCGATCGGCGGAATCGCTCCGAACGATTTCGAGAAACTGAACAATTCACTCATGCGCCTGGAGCGCTTCTGGACGGACCAGATCCGCTACCGGCTGTGAGACGTCGCCCTTCCCCGGGGAGGGAGGCCGGGAGCAGGGTGGGGCGGAAATCGCCGGCTTCGACCAGGGCGGTGATTCCCGCCCCACCCCGTCGCCGCTTGGGCCGAATCGGCCCTCGCCCCGGGGTTATCGCCGCCGTTGTCACCAGAAACCCACACCCGCGGGCTGCGGCCGCCTCGGGGAGCGCCTGAAGAGCAAGGCAGTCATGCACGCAGGCGTGACTTGCCATATTGCTGCCCCGATGTTCTTTGTTCTGGACACCGTCCGTTGATCGCGAACCCGACAAGAAACGAGCGGGAGCGATCGACGACGAAGGACCAGCCCCGGCGTTCCCGCGCCCGTACAGACAACAAAGAGCCTACGGATGATGCTGTCTCGCCGTACCCTTCTGACCGGATCGCTCGCCCTTGTCTTCACGCCCGCGACGGGCGTTCTCGCCCAGCAGGCCGAGTGGAGCCAGAATTACGAAGCCGTCTCCCGGACCCGCATCCAGCGCTCGACGACCCCGATTCTCTCGGCGCAGTCCCTGATGGCGACGGAGCAGGTGATCGAGCAGTATCGCGATATCGCGGCCCGCGGCGGCTGGCCGGTCCTGCGCGTGTCGGCGAACCTTCGCGTCGGCGCGAAGAGCCCGGAGGTCGTGGCGCTCCGCCAGCGTCTGATCGTGACAGGCGATCTCGATCCGACCGCGGGCTCCTCGCCGATCTACGATTCGTATGTCGAAGCCGGCGTGCGCCGGTTCCAGGCTCGGCACGGCCTGAACGCTACCGGGGCGCTGAACGGCCCGACGATCACCGCCATGAACGTGCCGGCCGAGATCCGTCTCAAGCAGCTCGAGCTCAACGTGGTTCGGCTCCGCTCCCACTCCGGCAATCTCGGTCAGCGCTATGTGGTCGTGAACATCCCGGCCGCCCTCGTCGAGACGGTCGAAGGCGGCGTGGTCCAGAGCCGCCACGCGGCCGGCGTCGGCAAGATCGACCGCCAGTCGCCGATCCTCTCCTCCAAGATCACTGAAGTGAACTTCAATCCTTTCTGGACCGTGCCGGCTTCGATCATCCGCAAGGACCTGATCCCGAAGATGCAGAAGGAGCCGAACTACCTGACGGACAACAAGATCCGCATCTTCAGCGGCGATCGCGAACTCAACCCCAGCCAGGTCAACTGGTTCTCCGACGAGGCGACCCGGTACCGCTTCCGGCAGGATCCGGGCGGCGAACTGAACTCGATGGGTTTCGTGCGCATCAACATCCCGAATCCGC
The DNA here is from genome assembly GCA_963723525.1 of uncultured Alphaproteobacteria bacterium. Classification (GTDB taxonomy): domain Bacteria; phylum Pseudomonadota; class Alphaproteobacteria; order Rhizobiales; family Beijerinckiaceae; genus Microvirga. The sequence goes on along the minus strand of CAVRRI010000021.1, from coordinate 208,415 downwards.
ACGGCGTCTACATGCACGATACGCCCTCGAAGGGCATCTTCGGGGACGATTTCCGGTTCGTCTCCTCGGGCTGCGTGCGCGTGCAGAACGTGCGCGACTACATCACCTGGATCCTGAAGGATACGCCCGGCTGGAGCCGCGAGCAGATCGACTCCGTCTTCAAGTCCGGCGAGCGGATCGACGCCAAGGTCGCGAACGCGCCGAACATCTACTGGACCTACGTCACGGCCTGGGCAACCCCAGACGGCCTCGTCCAATTCCGCGACGATATCTACAACCGCGATGGTTTCGGCAACGCGATTCCCGTGGCGAGCCGCGTTCCCGTGGAGCCGGACGAGGACATGTTCCTGAACTGAGTTCCTGCGGAACGCGACGGAAAGGGGCCGCGATGGCCCCTTTTTCGTTTCTGCCGAGGGCTCCGGATGTGGTCAGGGGACGCGCGCGCCCGATCGAACCTTTGCGCCCCGTCCCGGCGCATGGTAAGTGCGCCGCACTCCCAGGCGAGGCGGCAGATCCATATCTAGGCATGACCGCACGCGACGCCCCCAACACATGGGGTGAGATGAGGCAAGGCTACCCATGAGCGCGACCCAGGCCCCGAACCATCTGTCGAACTCCTTCTTCTCGGCAAGCCTTGCCGACGCGGACCCGGACATCGCCCGGGCCATCAGCCTGGAACTCGGCCGCCAGCGCGACGAGATCGAGCTGATCGCCTCCGAGAACATCGTCTCCCGCGCGGTGCTGGAGGCGCAAGGGTCGGTGCTCACGAACAAGTATGCGGAAGGCTATCCGGGCCGGCGCTATTACGGCGGCTGCCAGTTCGTCGACATCGCCGAGGAACTGGCGATCGAACGGGCCAAGCGGCTCTTCGGCTGCGGCTTCGCCAACGTGCAGCCGAATTCCGGATCCCAGGCCAACCAGGCGGTGTTCATGGCGCTGATGCGGCCCGGCGACACCTTCATGGGGCTCGACCTCGCCTGCGGCGGGCATCTCACCCACGGTTCGCCCGTGAACATGTCGGGCAAGTGGTTCAACGTGGTCAGCTACAAGGTGCGCCCCGACGACCAGCTGATCGACATGGACGAGGTGGCGACCCTTGCCCGCGAGCACAAGCCGAAAGTGATCGTCGCCGGCGGCTCGGCCTATTCGCGCTTCTGGGACTTCGCCCGCTTCCGCGAGATCGCCGATGAGGTGGGAGCCGCCTTCATGGTCGACATCGCCCACTTCGCCGGCCTCGTCGCGGGCGGCGCGCATCCCTCGCCGTTTCCCCACGCGCACGTCGTGACGACGACCACGCACAAGACCCTGCGCGGCCCGCGCGGAGGCATGATCCTCACGAACGACGCGGATCTGGCGAAGAAGATCAACTCGGCGATTTTCCCCGGCCTCCAGGGCGGTCCGCTGATGCACGTCATCGCCGCCAAGGCGGTCGCCCTCGGCGAGGCGCTTGCGCCCCGAGTTCAAGCTCTATGCCCGCGCCGTCGTCGAGAACGCCAAGGCGCTCGCCGACATCCTGGTGTCGGCCGGCTACGCCATCGTGGCGGGCGGCACCGACAACCACCTGATGCTGGTCGACCTGCGCCCGAAGGGGCTCACCGGCAAGGCGGCGGAAGCGTCGCTCGGGCGGGCGCACATCACCTGCAACAAGAACGGCGTGCCGTTCGATCCCGAGAAGCCGACCGTGACCTCGGGCATCCGCCTCGGCACCCCGGCGGCGACCTCCCGGGGCTTCGGCGTCGGCGAGTTCCGGCGGGTCGGCGAACTCATCGTCGAGACCCTCGACGGGCTCGCGCGGAACGGCGACGCCGGCAACGACGCCGTCGAGGACAGCGTCAAGGCGCGCGTACGCGACCTGACCCGCCGTTTCCCGATCTACGGCTGACGACCCGCGAGAGCGTCATGCGTTGCCCTTATTGCGGCAGCCTGGACACCCAGGTGAAGGACTCCCGTCCGACGGATGACGCCTCGGCGATCCGCCGCCGTCGCATCTGCCCGGATTGCGGCGGCCGCTTCACCACCTTCGAGCGGGTGCAGCTCCGGGAGCTCTTCGTCGTCAAGCGCTCCGGCCGGCGTGTGCCGTTCGACCGGGACAAGCTCCAGCGATCCGTGGAGGTTGCGCTCCGCAAGCGCCCGGTCGAGCCCGAGCGCGTCGAGCGCATGATCAACGGCATCGTCCGCCAGCTCGAAAGCATGAGCGACGGCGAGGTGCCGTCGGAAGCCGTGGGCGAGCTCGTCATGGAGGGCTTGAAAGGTCTCGACGACGTGGCTTATGTGCGCTTCGCGTCGGTCTACAAGGATTTCCGCGAGGCCAAGGATTTCGAAGCCATCGTCGGCCAGCTCGCGGGCGAGCCCGCCGCAGCCGCCGGGAAGCCGTCCCGCAGGCGCAAGTCCTCCCCGGCCCCATGAGCGTGTCGCCGCTTCCGTCCGCCGTGCCGGCCGCGATCACGGTGCAGGATGAGCGCTTCATGCGGCTCGCCCTCTCGCTCGGGAATCGCCATCTCGGCCTTACCTGGCCGAACCCGTCGGTCGGTGCGGTGGTCGTGGACGGGCGGGGAGGGGCGGCGCGCATCGTCGGGCAGGGGATCACACAGGCCGGCGGCCGACCCCACGCCGAGCGGCTTGCGCTGGAACAGGCGGGCGAAGCCGCCCGCGGAGCGACGCTCTACGTGACGCTCGAGCCGTGCTCCGCACGTTCCGACAGCAATTATGGCCCGTCCTGCACCGATCTGATCGTCGCGAGCGGCCTGAGGCGGCTCGTGATCGGGGCGCCCGATCCGTCTCCATTCGCTCACGGAGAGGGCTTCGCACGCCTTCAAGCCGCGGAAATCGAGGTCGTCCACGGCGTGCTGGCCGACGAGGCCTGCCGCGCCCACCGCGGCCATGTGCTGCGCGTGAACGAAGGCCGACCCTCCGTCATGCTCAAGTTCGCCCGGACGGCGGACGGGTATGCCGCGCGAAGAAGCGGTCCCGCGCCTCTTGATCTCAGGCGCGAATCTCGAACGCGCGCACGCATCTTCTCAGGGCCCATCACGACGCCATCATGATCGGGATCGGCACGGTGCTCGCGGACGATCCGATGCTCACGGTGCGCCTGCCGGGCCTGGAACACCGCTCGCCCATTCGCGTCGTCATCGACAGCGGCCTGCGCACGCCGCCCTCGGCGCGGATCGTGACGACCGCGGCGGACGTGCCGACCTGGATCGTCGCCGGCGAGACGGCCCCCGTCGAACCCGAGCGGGCCCTGGTGGCCGCCGGCGTCGAGGTCATGCGCGTCGAGGCTCCCGGCGACCGCGTGAGCCTGTCCGCGGCGCTGAAGCTCCTGGGCACCCGCGGACTGACGCGCCTCTTCAGCGAGGGCGGCCCCGCCATCGGCGAGTCGCTGATCGAGGCCGATCTTGTCGACACCTTCGCGCTGGCGACCAGCCGGACTCCTCTGGGCCAGCCCGGCATTCCGGCAGTGGGCCCGCTGCTCGAACGGGCACTCGTCGAGAACTTCCGCCATGTCGATTCCGAGGACCTCGGAGCCGATCAGCTGGATATCTTCGAGAGGGCCCGCTGATGTTCACCGGCATCGTCACCGACGTGGGCGAGATCGTGTCCGCGGAGGGCACGCAGGGGACGCTCAAGCGCCTGCGGATCCACTCGTCCTACGATCCGGCGACGATCACGCTCGGCGCCTCCATCGCGTGCGGGGGGCCATGCCTGACGGTGGTCGCGTTCGGCCCGCGCGACAACGGGTCCTGGTTCGAGGTCGATGCAGCAGCCGAGACGCTCGCCCGCACCACTCTCGGCGAATGGGGGCCGGGCACGCGCGTGAACCTGGAGCGCTCGCTCAAGATCGGAGACGAACTCGGCGGCCATATCGTCACGGGCCACGTGGACGGCGTCGCCACCATCGTCCTGCGCACCCGGATCACCGCCTGGGACGAGCCCTGGGGGCCGACGGCCCGGTTCGACGTCCGCGCCCCACGATCGTTGTCCCGCTTCATCGCCGAGAAGGGCAGCGTCTGCCTCGACGGCACGTCGCTCACCGTCAACACGGTCCAGGACGACGTCTTCTCGGTGCTCGTCATCCCGCACACCCTTGCCGTCACCACCTGGGGCGAGCGCGACGCGGGCCACCGCCTCAATCTCGAAGTCGATCTCATGGCCCGCTACGCCGCCCGGCTTGCGGAGGCGGGGCCGGCAGGGTAGGGGAGCCGACCGCCTCTTCCGGAAGGGAGAAGCAGGGCGGGACGGCTGCGCCGCCTTTGCCGGACAAGTCGAGGTATTCCCCTCATCCGATGCGCGTCGCGCATCCACCTCCTCTAGGGCGAGGCGATCGATCGGTTCCCCCATGGTGTCCCCCACATCCGCTTCCGCTCCCCTCCGCCCGCCGGTTCCCGGTGCCCGGATCCTGATCGTCGAAGCGCGGTTCTACGACGATATCGCCGACGAGCTTCTCCGCGGCGCGAAGGCCGTGATCGAGATATCGAAAGCCGTGGCCGAAGTGCTCACCGTCGATGGCGCGCTCGAGGTTCCGGCGACGGTTTCCATCGCGCTCGATGCAGCGGAAAGAGCGGGCCGACCCTACGAGGCCGTCGTGGCTCTCGGCTGCGTGATCCGCGGGGATACCGGCCATTACGACATCGTGGCCGGCGAGAGCGCGCGCGCTCTGATGGACCTCTCCGTCGCGCGCCGCATCCCGCTCGGCAACGGAATCCTGACCGTCGAAAACGAGGCCCAGGCCTGGACCCGGGCGCGGGTCAGCGAATTGAATAAGGGCGGCGGGGCGGCCGAGGCGGCTCTGGCGGTGCTGCGCGTCAAGAATAAGGTCGAGGAGGCCGCCCGATGACGAAACCCGCCGAGCGTTCGGCCGCGCGGCTCGCCGCCGTGCAGGCGCTCTACCAGATGGACATTTCCGGGAAGGGCGTCATCGACGCCTTTGCCGAGTTCGAGGCGTTCTGGATCGGCCGGGAGGTCGAAGGCATCGCGTTCAAGCCCTCCGACACCGAGTTCTTCCGCAACATCCTCTCCGGCGTCGTGCAGAACCAGCGCGCCATCGACCTGAAGATCGACGCCGCGCTGGCGGCCGGCTGGCCGCTGGCCCGCGTCGAGGCGGTCCTGCGCGCCATCCTCCGCGCGGGCGGCTACGAACTGATGTTCCGCAAGGATGTTCCCGGCCCGCGTCGTCATCACCGAATACGTGGACGTCACTCACGGGTTCTACGGCGAGGATGAGCCGGGGCTGGTGAACGCCGTGCTCGACTCGGTGGCGCGCGGGGTGCGGCCGGGCGAACTGGAGAGGAAGGCGGTCGGGCGGAAATAGGGCGCGGCGATCGCTCCCGGCTGTCTTCGCCCCGCCCAGGGCCGGACCCGCCCGCCGTTCTTACATTGCACCCCTCGACAATCCGCTATGCGCGGGGCAAGGCTCGGCCATGACCCGCCCCTCCGAGGACGACCTCATCGCCCGCTACTTCGCTCCGCTGGCGGGCGAGGGCGGCCTGAACCTCCGCGATGATGCCGCCTGCCTCACCCCGCGCCCGGACCGCGACCTCGTCCTCACGGCGGACGCCCTCGTCGCCGGGATTCATTTCCTCGACGATCCGCCGGGTTCCATTGCCCGCAAGGCGCTGGGCGTGAACGTCTCGGATCTCGCCGCCAAGGGCGCGGATCCGATCGGGTTCCTTCTGACCCTGGCCCTTCCGCAGGATTGGACCGAAGCCTGGCTCGCCGAGTTCGCCGAGGGACTGGGCTGGGCCGCCCGAGACTGGGGGTGTCCGCTTCTGGGCGGCGACACCGTCAGGGCGAGCGGCGGGCTGACGCTCTCCGTCACCGCCCTCGGCGACGTCCCCGCGGACCGGATGGTGCGCCGAACCTCGGCGCGCGCCGGAGATCTCGTCTGCGTCACGGGGACGATCGGCGATGCGGCCTTGGGCCTTGCTCTCCGCACCCCCGAAGGCAGCGGGTGGAAAGTCTCGCTCTCGCCCGAGCACCGCGCCCATCTGGCGGACCGTTATCTCCATCCGCAGCCCCGGATCGGCCTGGCTCGCGCGCTCCGCGAGTACGCCACCGCCGCGATGGACGTGTCCGACGGCCTGGCCGGCGACCTTGCCAAGATGATGCGCGCCAGCGGCGCTACGGCGGTGATCATCGCCGAGCACGTGCCGCTGTCGGAGGCTGCCCGCGCCGCCGTCGCCGCCGATGCAGCCCTTCTCGACCGGGTCCTGACCGGCGGCGACGATTACGAGATCCTCTGCACGGTGCCGGAAGCTCGACTGGATGCGTTCCTGGTCGAGGCCAAGGAAGCGGGCGCGCCCCTCGCGGTCATCGGGCGAGCGGTGGAAGGGACGGGGCTCCCCGTCTTTCGGCAGGCCGGGATCGAGCGCCGTTTCGACGCCGGCTCGTTTTCTCACTTCTGAAGGCCGCCATGCCGTCGAACGACGCCCTCGCCAAGCAGAATGCCCGCACCCTCGCGGTTGCGGCGATGTTCGGCGGGGCGAGCCCCGCCATCGTTATCTCGCTCGGCGGGCTCGTCGGGCAAAGCCTGGCGCCCGACAAGGCACTCGCGACGCTCCCCGTCAGCCTTCTGCATCTCGGCCTGGCGACCGGCACGATTCCGGCGGCGCTCCTGATGCGCCGCCTGGGACGCCGGAGCGCCTACATCCTGGGCGCCCTCATCGGGGTTGCGGCCGGCAGCGTCGCGGCCCACGGCATCGCCTCCGCGGCCTTTTCGGTGTTCTGCCTCGGCACCTTCCTGGCCGGATGGTGGGGCTCCTTCGTCCAGAGCTACCGCTTCGCCGCCACCGACGCGGCGACGGACTCGTTCAAGGCAAGGGCCATCTCGTGGGTGATGATCGGCGGGCTCGCCGCCGGATTGGTAGGCCCGCAATCCGTCATCTGGACCCGCGACCTGCTGTCCTCCGTGCCTTTCGCTGGCAGTTTCCTCGCCCAGGCCGGGTTGGCTCTCCTCTCGGTACCGGTGCTCGCGCTGCTCCGCCCGAACCCCGTGGTCGAGGCCGCGAGGGGCGGCGGGCGGCCGCTCGGCGAGATCGTGCGCCAGCCCCGTTTCGTCATCGCCGTGGTGGCGGGCCTCGTCTCCTATGGGCTCATGAGCTTCCTCATGACGGCAGCCCCCATCGCCATGGTCGGCTGCGGCCTTCCGGTGGGCGCGGCGGCGCTCGGCATCCAATGGCACATCCTCGCGATGTTCGGACCGAGCTTCTTCACCGGGTCCCTCATCGGCCGCTTCGGCAAGGGGCGGATCACCGCCACGGGGCTCGTCCTGATCGCCGCGGCGGCGGCCATCGGGCTCTCGGGCCTCACGGTCGCCCATTTCTGGATCGCCCTCGTCCTCCTCGGCATCGGCTGGAACTTCGGCTTCATCGGCGCCACCGCCCTCGTCACCGATTGCTACCGGCCCGAGGAGCGGACCAAGGTCCAGGCCGCCAACGACTTTCTCGTCTTCGGCGCAGTCGCCGTCGCGTCCTTCGCGTCCGGCAAGCTTCTCCATACCGGCGGCTGGGAGATCGTGAACTGGCTCGTCTTTCCGCCGGTGCTGATCGCCCTCGCGCTCCTCGCCTGGCACGGGCGCGACCGCATCCCTGAAGCCGCCTGAGCATTCCGCCCGAATCGCTCGCCAGGCTTTACCGGGACCGCCGGGGTGTGGTCCGGCTGACGAGCAGCACTCCGGCCACGATCAGGACGATCCCGGCGAGCATCCCGAGCGACACCGCATCCCCGAAGATCCTGACGGCGATGGCGACGCCGAAGCCGGTTGCCACGTAGCCGATCTGGCTCAAGAAGACCGGACCTGCCAGCCTTCTGAAGCCGGTAGAAGAGCGCGTAATAGACGGTGGCCACGGCCACTTGCGCCAGGACGATCCGTCCCGCCGGCGTCGAGAGCGAAGGCAAGGGCTCGTCCGCACCCAGAAAGAGCCAGAACGGCGCGAGGAGGAGTCCGGCGGTGAGGAGGCTGCCCGGCGCGAGCGCCAAGCCGGCGGCGCCGGGCGGCCACAGCTTCGTCCGCAGGACGTTGCCCAGGGCCACCGAGGCGGGAACGAGGAGGGCGAGGAGCACCCATGTTCCTTCGCCGCCCGCGCTGAGGCCGAAGCGGGATGCAACCACGAGGCCTGTTCCGGCAAGCCCGATTCCGAGACCGACGGCGCGGCCGAGAGCGAGCCGGTCGAGGCCGACCGAGACGGCGAGCGTGTAGGTGATGAGCGGCGAAAGCGCATAGATCACCGAACCGTAGGCCGGCCCGACGCGCTCGGCGACGACGAAGCCGAGAACGCCCGGGAACGCGAAGCTGGCGATCCCCGAGGCCAGGTAGTTCTCGAGATACGGCCGCTCGACCGAAATCCGCTCGCCCGTTGCCCAGGCGGCAGCAAGCAGGGCCAAGCCGGCCCCGAAATGCAGCCAGAAGGCGAGCGTCAGCGCGCTCGCGCCGGCCACCGTGCCCGCCTTGGCGAGATTGACGTTCACGGCGAGGAGGAAGCCGACCGCGACGAGGAGGGCGACCGGCTCGATTTTGGCGCGAAGCGGGGAACTCACGAACGGCCCTGAAACCGAAGGTCTCCGAAAGACCCCAGCACGGCGCCTTTTGCAAGGCGAGGGAGCGACATCCTTGCCATGACGGGCGGGCGCGGGGCGCCGGCGTGGCGCTGGGGAATCTCTTGACCCGAGGACCCTTTTTCGCCCGGAACCTGTGGGGCCGACCCAAGTCGCGTTGCGAAAGCTAGAGAATTTTGGCAGAGGGGTGGAGATTCCCCGGGGGCGAAGGTCGGGTCGGGCGCGCGCAAGGCGCGTCCCGTGCCGACCTTCAGTCCATGCTCCCCATCAACAAGGACGGACGAATGTCACTTCTCCTGATTGTCTTGGGCGGTCTCCTGTCGATCGCCTATGGCCTGTGGGCCATCAACGATGTGATGAAGCGGGACGCCGGCACGCAGCGCATGCAGGAGATCGCGGGCGCGATCGCCGAGGGCGCGCAGGCCTATCTCCGCCGCCAGTACATCACCATCGGCATCGTGGGGGCCGTGCTGTTCGTCCTCATCGCCTATCTGCTCGGGATCCGCGTCGCGGTCGGTTTCGCCATCGGCGCCATCCTGTCGGGCATCGCGGGCTTCATCGGCATGAACGTGTCGGTGCGCGCCAACGTGCGAACGGCGCAAGCCGCGACCCAATCGCTGGGCGGCGGCCTCGACGTGGCGTTCAAGTCGGGCGCCGTGACCGGCATGCTCGTCGCCGGCCTCGCTCTCCTCGGCGTCGCGCTCTACTACGGCTACCTGACCCGCATGGCGGGCCTTCAGCCTTCGAGCCGCGAAGTCATCGACTCGCTCGTGGCCCTCGGCTTCGGCGCCTCGCTGATCTCGATCTTCGCCCGTCTCGGCGGCGGCATCTTCACCAAGGGCGCCGACGTCGGCGGGGACCTCGTCGGAAAGGTCGAGGCCGGCATTCCGGAGGACGATCCGCGCAACCCCGCCACCATCGCCGACAACGTGGGCGACAACGTGGGCGACTGCGCCGGGATGGCGGCGGACCTGTTCGAGACCTACGCGGTGACGATCGTCGCCACGATGGTCCTCGCCGCGATCTTCTTCGCCGGCCAGCCCGTGCTGGAATCGATGCTCCTCTATCCCCTCGCCATCGGCGCCGCCTGCATCGTCACGTCGATCGCCGGCACCTTCTTCGTGAAGCTCGGCCAGAACCAGTCGATCATGGGCGCCCTGTACAAGGGACTCATCGCGACCGGCATCCTGTCGGTCATTGCGGTGGCAGCCGTCAACTTCCTGACCTTCGGCGGTTTCGGAGTCGAGCTGCGGACCAGCACGGGCGTCACATTCACGTCCGGCGCGCTCTTCTGGTGCGCCCTCGTGGGCCTCGCGGTGACGGCGCTCATCGTCGTCATCACGGAGTACTACACGGGCGTCGGCTTTCGTCCGGTGCGCTCGATCGCGCAGGCTTCGGTCACCGGCCACGGCACCAACGTGATCCAGGGCCTGGCCGTGTCGCTCGAGGCGACCGCGCTTGCCGACGATCGTCATCGTCGCGGGTATCGTGATCGCCTTCAAGCTTGCGGGCCTCTTCGGGATCGCCATCGCGGTGACCGCGATGCTGGCGCTGGCCGGCATGATCGTGGCGCTCGACGCCTTCGGCCCGGTGACGGACAATGCCGGCGGCATCGCCGAGATGGCGGGCCTTCCCAAGGAAGTCCGCAAGTCGACCGACGCTCTCGACGCGGTCGGCAACACCACGAAAGCCGTGACCAAGGGCTATGCGATCGGCTCGGCGGGCCTCGGCGCGCTGGTGCTCTTCGCCGCCTATACGTCGGACCTCGAATACTTCGTCCAGAACGCGCAGCAATATCCCTACTTCCAGGGCGTCCAGGCGAACTTTTCGCTCGCCAACCCGTATGTGGTGGTCGGATTGCTGCTCGGCGGCCTGATCCCCTACCTCTTCGGCGGCATGGGCATGACGGCGGTCGGGCGCGCGGCCGGCGCCGTCGTCGAGGAAGTCCGCCGCCAGTTCCGCGAGAAGCCGGGCATCATGCGGGGGACCGAGCGTCCCGATTACGGCCGCGCGGTGGACATGCTCACCCGCGCCGCCATCAAGGAGATGGTCGTCCCGTCGCTGCTGCCGGTGCTGGCGCCGATCGTCACGTACTTCGTGGTCTATTGGATCGCCGGCAAGTCGGAGGCCTTTTCGGCGGTCGGCGCGATGCTGCTCGGCGTCATCGTGACGGGCCTCTTCGTCGCCATCTCCATGACGTCGGGCGGCGGTGCCTGGGACAACGCGAAGAAGTCCTTCGAGGACGGCTTCACGGATGCCGCCGGCACCACGCACCACAAGGGCTCCGAGGCCCACAAGGCCTCGGTGACCGGCGATACGGTCGGCGACCCCTACAAGGACACGGCGGGTCCCGCCGTGAACCCGGCGATCAAGATCACCAACATCATCGCGCTGCTTCTGCTGGCCGTGCTGGCGCACTCGTAAGGGATCGCTTCCGTCCTGAAACGCGAAACCCCGCGGTCGCGAGCCGCGGGGTTTTTCATTCGCCTTCGGCGGCGACATCGCGAGGGCCGATTGCCGCCGAATTCCGGTGTCGGCACGCGTTCCCGCGGAGCCGTCGGATCAGCTTCCGAAGGGATTGAAATTCGTCGTGCCCTTGAAGATCTGGCCGATGAAGCTGACGTCCTCGCCGCCGTCGGTGTGGTCCGGCTGATGAAGTCGAACACCTTGCCGTCCTGAAGACCGTAGAGCGCGACGCGCTCCACGCGCAGGCCCCTGTCGAAATAGACGGCGGTGACCCGCTGATCGACGACGGACTCGCCCAGGAACTGGAACGTGCGCCTGGAGGTCTGGCTGATATAGTACCAGTTCTTGTTGCCGACCGTGGACACGGTGGAAGGCGTGCCCAGGGTCTGCAGCACCTGTTCGGCGCTCATGCCCTTCCTTACCTGGTTCACCGCGCGCTCGTCGACGAGATATCCGCGCTGGAACTCCTCGCCGCCCATGCAGCCGGCGAGCGGCACCGCCAGCAGGCCGGCGGCCGTCAGCTTCAGGACGAAACGCCGCGCGGAGCGAATCAGGTGTCGCGTCATGCAGATCTTCCCGGGAAGAGGGCGAAGCGAAGCTTGCACCGTTGGACCGGGATGGCGTACCCCGGGGCCATGGCTTTGACAAGGCGCGACAGAGTGCCACCCACCGGCGTTCTCGGCTCTACCGGCAACCCTGCGGCCGAGCGTCCCGAAGGCGAGTGTACGCGATGATCCTGCGGCTGTTTCGCAGGGATTCCCGGCGGCGCGTGATCGCGAGCCTCTACGAGCGCGTGGCCACGTCGTCGCGCCATCCCGATCTCTATCTCGAGCTCGGCATTCCCGACACGATCGAGGGCCGCTTCGAGTCCCTGGCCCTGCACGTGATGCTCGTGCTCCGCACCCTGCGCGGCCGGCCTTCGCCGGCGGACGAGGTCGCGGCGGATCTCGCGGACGCGCTCTTTCGCGACCTCGACGCGTCGCTGCGCGAAATGGGTGTCGGCGACACTGCCGTCCCCAAGCGCATGAAGAAGCTGGCGGAAGCCTTCTACGGCCGCGCCCGCGCCTATGACGCGCCGCTCGACGCAGGCGACGAGGCCGCTCTCGCGGCCTCGCCTCGGGCGCAACGTTCACGGCTCCGAGGCACCGGCATCCGCCCTCGCGCGTTATGCGCTCGCGGCCGACCGGGCGTTGAAGGCCCAGGACCTCGACGCCCTGCTGCGGGCGGGCCCGCGCTTCCCGCAGCCCGACGCCTTTCCGGAGGGGACGCCATGAAGGATCAAACTCGGGATGCACTGACCCCCGCCACGGTCGGCCCCCTGTCCCGCCTCTTCGACGCCTCCAACGTGCCTCCGCACGGCACGCTCGCCCGGGTCGAGGCGACCGAGGAGGAGTGCGCGGCGCTCGCCCGGGACTTCAAGCTCCCGGCCATCCACTCCCTTCTCGGCGAGTACCGCATCACGGCCTCCGCCAAGGGCGTTCACGTGGCCGGCACCGTGAAGGCGCGCATCAGCCAGACCTGCGTGGTGACGCTCGACCCGTTCGATTCCGAGGTCGAGGAGCAGGTCGAGGTGGATTTCGCCGAAAGCCACGGCATGCCGGCCGAGCCGCCGACCGAGATGCATGAGTACGAGCCGCCGGACGAGATCGTGAACGGCCATATCGATCTCGGGGCGCTGACGGCGGAGTTCCTGGCGCTCGGGCTCGATCCATACCCCCGCAAACCGGGTGTGGATTTCTCGTTTTCCGACGACGATGCGAAGCCGGACTCGCCCTTTGCGGCGTTAGGGAAACTGAAGGAGGAGTGAGGCCCCGGCCCAACGGGAGGCCGCTTGTCGGTCGCCGCAGCCGTTCGTCCCGTGTCGCGAGGGAAGAATTCAGTTGCCCGATCCCCCCAAACCGCTATTTTCCGCCGCCTGTTCGCCGGCTTAACCGAAAGCACGTTCCTCCCATGCCGAAGCCAGTGCGACTCTCGCTCGACGCCATGGGCGGCGATCATGGGGCGTCGGTGGTCGTGCCGGGGGCGGCGCTGGCGCTGGAGCGGCACCCCGACATCCGATTCCTGATGTTCGGCAACGAGGCCGTCATTCGGCCCCTCCTGAAGGCCTATCCGAAGCTGAAGGACGCGACGGAGATCCGTCATACGGACGTCGCCGTCGCCATGGACGAAAAGCCGAGCGTCGCCATCCGCACCGGCCGCGGCAAGTCCTCGATGTGGCAGGCGATCCAGGCCGTGCGCGACGGCGATTCCGACGCCTGCGTTTCTGCCGGCAATACCGGCGCGCTGATGGCGATGGCGAAGATCTGCCTCAAGACCATGGCGACGATCGAGCGCCCGGCGATCGCCGCCATGTGGCCGACCACGCGCGGCGAAAGCATCGTGCTCGATGTCGGCGCCACGATCGGCGCCGATGCCGGCCACCTCGTCGACATGGCCATCATGGGCGCCGCCATGGCCCGTATCGTGTTCGATCTCGACCGTCCGACCGTCGGCCTGCTCAACGTGGGGACGGAGGAGATCAAGGGCATCGAGGCGGTGAAGGAGGCGAGCCGGATCCTGCGCGAGTCGAACTTGCCGTACCTCGACTATCGCGGTTTCGTCGAGGGCGACGATCTGGGCAAGGGCACGGTCGACGTCGTCGTGACGGAGGGCTTCACGGGCAACATCGCCCTGAAGACCGCAGAGGGCACGGCGAAGCAGATCGCGCGAATATCTGCGCGCCGCCATGAGCCGCACCGTCATGGCGAAGCTGGGCTACCTCTTCGCGCGGCAGGCCTTCGAGGCTCTCCGCGACAAGATGGACCCGCGCAAGGTCAACGGCGGCGTGTTCCTCGGGCTCGAGGGCGTCGTCGTGAAGAGCCATGGCGGCACCGATGCGCTCGGCTTCGCGAGCGCCATCGACGTCGCCTACGACATGGCGCATTTCGAACTCATGAAGACGATCCGGGACATGCTGGAACACAGTCCCGAAGACGTCGAACAGGTCTAAAGGACAGAACGCGTGAAACGCATTCGCTCCGTCGTCCGCGGCGTCGGCTCATATCTGCCGGAACGGGTCGTCACCAACAGGGATCTCGAGGCGCTGGTGGAAACCTCGCACGAGTGGATCGTCCAGCGCACCGGCATCGAGCAGCGCCACATCGCGGCGGACCACGAGACGACCTCGCTTCTCGGCATCAAGGCGGCGCGAGGCCGCACTCGCGGACGCCGGGATGAAGGCCGAAGGATATCGACCTCATCATCGTCGCGACCTCGACGCCGGACTACACGTTCCCGTCGACGGCGACGATCGTGCAGGAGGGCCTCGGCATCCATCACGGCGCCGCCTTCGACCTGCAGGCCGTGTGCACCGGCTTCGTCTACGCGGTGTCGGCCGCCGACAAGTTCATCGCCTCGGGGTCGCACGAGCGCGTCCTCGTCATCGGTGCCGAGACGTTCTCGCGCATCCTCGATTGGGAGGACCGCGCCACCTGCGTGCTCTTCGGAGACGGCGCCGGCGCCATCGTGCTTGAAGCGCAGGAAGGGGAGGGCACGCCCGCCGACCGCGGCGTGCTGACGGCCCATCTGCGCTCCGACGGCCGCCATCGCGACAAGCTTTACGTGGACGGCGGCCCCGGTTCGACGAAGACCACCGGCGTGCTGAAGATGGAGGGCCGCGAGGTCTTCCGTTTTGCCGTCGGCTCCGTCACGGACGTGATCCGCGAAGCCTTCGAGGCCACCGGCACCACGGCGGAGGATCTCGCCTGGTTCGTGCCGCATCAGGCGAACAAGCGCATCATCACGGCGAGCGCCGACAAGCTCGGGATCGCTCGGGAGAAGGTGGTGATCACCGTCGACAAGCACGGGAACACCTCCGCGGCCTCGATCCCGCTCGCCTTGGACGCGGCCAAGCGTGACGGCCGCATCAAGCAGGGTGATCTCGTGATGATCGAGGCCATCGGCGGCGGCTTCACCTGGGGATCGGCCCTGATCCGCTGGTGACGCGGCGAGAGTCGCACCGATGCCACACTCGTCCCTTCTTGTGGATCGGGCGTAGGGCCGCAAACCTCTCCGCGCCGCCGCTTGGCGGTTTCACCCATTGACCATGACGATTGGGCTGCTAGCGTCCAAGGTCCGACAACGGCAAGACAATCGTCCAAAACGCCGGGGGGCGTTGATGCCAGGAAGAACGGTTACGAGAGCTGATCTGAGCGAGGCGGTCTATCAGCGCGTGGGCCTGTCGCGGACCGAGTCCGCCGCCCTCGTCGAGTCCGTCCTGGCCGAAGTCTGCGATTGCCTCGCCAAGGGCGAGACCGTGAAGCTGTCGTCGTTCGGCTCCTTCATCGTGCGCGAGAAGGGGCAGCGTGTCGGCCGCAACCCGAAGACCGGGATCGAGGTGCCGATCGATCCCCGCCGCGTCATGGTATTCAAGCCGTCGAACGTGCTGAAGGCCCGCATCAACGGCGAGGCCGTCGCCGGCGACGACGAATAATCGCGATCCGATCGCGCGCGGTCATGGACAAGAGCCCCGATGCCTTCCGAACGATCAGCGAAGTCGCTGAGGATCTCGACCTGCCGCAGCACGTGCTGCGCTTCTGGGAGACGCGTTTCAACCAGATCAAGCCCCTGAAGCGCGGCGGCGGCCGGCGGTACTACCGTCCGGACGACATCGAGTTGCTCAAGGGCATCCGCCATCTTCTCTACGGCGAGGGCTACACGATCAAGGGCGTGCAGCGTATCCTCAAGACCGAGGGCATCCGCTTCGTGCAATCCGTCGGCCGCGGCGAGCAGATCGTCGATGCGCCCGAGGAGGCGGAGCAGGTCGACAATGCCGAGACCGCTCCGGCGCTCGGCGGGGACGACGTCGATCGCCTTCGCGGTGCCCTCGACGACCTCGTCGAATGCGACCGCGTCCTCTCCGCGCTGCGTACGCCCGCGGATCCTGCCGAATAGAAAGCGCGTTGTCGCGTCGTGGGGCGGTCCTGAGGCCGCGAAGGGCGCCCCTATCGAGGCGTCATCCTCGGGCTTGACCAGAGGATCTCAGGCCGGAAGGGCGCTCGAACCTCGTCGCGATCCTTAAGATCTTGCTCCGCTCGTCCGAGGATGACGACTGAGGAACTGCGCTTCGTCCGGGGATGACGCCCTTCGTGTCATCCCCTTCCCCTCTGCTGCGCTCGGGCCGGGATGACACGGTGCGTGTCGCTCCGCCCGAGACGACCGATGAGCTGCTTCGGCTGACGAGCGGCGAAATTTCAGGGGCCGAGCAGACGCGGCGGCGCGGTCTCGCGGGACGGGACCTTCACCAACGCCTCTCCGTCGAGAACGACCTCCCCCGCGACCGTGCACGCGCAAGACAGGCGTGCCCGCCGGCGCTCAGGCTCGAGCTCGGCGACGACGACCTCGACCTCCACGGTGTCGCCGATTTTCACCGGTGCCCGGAAGTTGAGGGTCTGGCTCACATAGATGGCGCCGGGCCCGGGAAGACGCGTGCCGAGCACGGCCGAGATCAGGCCCGCCGTATAGAGACCATGCGCGATGCGTGTGCCGAAGGGGGTTTTCGCGGCGAAGTGCTCGGACAGGTGGATGGGATTGCGGTCCCCCGTGATCTCCGCGAAGCCGACCACATCGGCGGAAGAGATCGTTTTCGAGAGGCGTTCCGCCATTCCGACTTCCAGATCCTCGAAGTAGAGGATCCGCAGCTCCGGCAGGCGAGGTCCCGTCTCGACACTCATTGCGGTCCTCCGGCAAAAGTGGCGGTCATTCCGGTCATCCTCTCGCAGCAGGCGCGTTCGCGATCCCACGAGGAGCATAGGACGCCGGGCCGGGTGAGCCTAGCCTTTTGCTCCGAGTCCCGCTTGGTCGCCCTCCCTATCGTCCTCGAGATGCTCACGCCTCTCCGTCAGGCCTGCTATGATGCCGTCGATCATCGGGATCGCCGCTGTGTCACGGAGTTCGACGATGGACACGCCGACGTCAGACTTCGTGCGCGCGTGCACCCTTGACGAGCTGAAGGAAAAGGGACGGCTCGTCTTCCATGGGCGCCATACTCCGATCCTTCTCGTCTACGATTGCGGGCGGGTGTTCGCCTTGGACAACCGCTGCCCTCATATGGGCTTTCCGCTCGATCGAGGAACCGTCGACGACGGCATTCTCACATGCCATTGGCATCACGCGCGCTTCGAGCTCGCAAGCGGCTGCACCTTCGACCTGTGGGCCGACGACGTTCCGGCCTGCCCGGTCGAGATCCGGGAAGCGGGGATGTCTGGGTGAGGCCGACGTTCGGCCACGCGGACCCTGGTGGCCACTGGCGCAAGCGCCTTCAGGACGGGATGGCCCACAACTTGAGTCTCGTGATGGCGAAGGCCGTTCAGGGACAACTCGCCACGGGGTCGTCGCCGGCCGACATCGTCGGTCAGGCGGCACTGTTCGGTGTGTGCAACCGGGACGAATGGGGCACGGGCCTGACGATCCTCACCGCGCTCGGCAACCTGCTGCCGGTGCTTCCGGACGAAGATATTTATCTCGCCCTGTTCCATGGCATCCGGCGTGTGGCCGCGGACTGCGAGGGGCAGCCTCCTCGCCGCGAGCGGTCCGCGCTGACGAGCCGCCCCGATCTTCCGGTCCTCGAGCGATGGTTGCGGCACTGGAGCAAGGTCCGCCACAGGGAGGCGGCGGAACGAACGCTGCTCACGGCCATCGCAGGGGGCGCTGCTCCGGCCGCTTTGGCCGATCTCCTCTTCTCGGCGGCCACCGATCGCGTCTATGCCGATGGCGGCCACTCGCTCGACTTCGTCAACAAGGCATTCGAGTGCCTGGACCTGATCGGATGGGACCACGCAGCTTCGGTCCTACCGAGCGTCGTCGGCCAGATGGCGGCGGCGCGGGGTGCGGACGAGGCCACTGCCTGGCGCCATCCCGTGGATCTCGTCGTCCTGTGTGAGGAAGCAGCCGGCGAGTTGCAGGATTGTCTCATGGCCGGTCTCGGGCAGGAGCCATGGACCGGGCACGCGCCGCTGGCGGAGACGCTTCTCGGGGACGATCCCCCGACGCTTCTGCATGCGGTCGTGGCAGCAGCCCGGTCCGGCGCGTCGCCGGCCGATCTCGGGCGCTCGCTCGCCTATGCGGCTGCATTGCGGGTAGCCCGGTTCGGGACCGCCAACGAGCACGGCGACTGGGAGACGGCCCATCACGTCTTCACGTACGCCAGTGCGGTCCATCAGAGCCTCATGCGGATCGGAGCCGGGCCGCTCGCCGGCGCAACGACCGAGGCCGTCCGGGGCGTTCTGCACGGAGTCATGGCCGTTTATCTCGCGCGCTACCTGAACGTCCCGGCCGCACGGTTGCCCGGCGAGGACGGCGATCGGCTGGACGACCTGCCGTCCTCGCCGGAGGAGATCCGGGCTGCCCTGCTGGACGCCTTCGACCGGCAGCGTCAGGTCGATGCAGCCGGCCGGCTGGTGGCGCATCACCTCACTCTGGGCTACCCAGCACAGGACGTCATGGCGATTCTGGCGCACGCCCTTCTCAGGGAAGATGCAAGCTTCCACGGCTATCAGATGCTGGAAGCCGGGATCCGTCAGTTCCAGGAGTGGGGGAACACCGGCGAAGGCCGGCACATCCTGGTCGCGGTTGCCCGATACCTGGCGGCGCACTCGCCGACCGAGCGTGCCGCCTTCCAGACCGCCGACATCGCACGACGCCTGCTTCGGGGAGGCGAGCTTTACGAGAATTCAAACGCCAGCGGGAATCGGCCGTCGCCCGGCCCAAACGAATCGCCTCGGCGCCGACCGGGATAGGGCCTCCGCTCGTCATGGTCGCTCGAGCGGAGGCTCGGTGACATCCTCGATCCAGGTCAGCACCTTCACGCCCTGGGGAAAGCCCAGTGTCGGGATCGCGAGCAGGGCGACATGCTTCAGTTCATCCTTCGAGAGCCCCTCGGCGATCGCGCGGCGGGTATGCGAATGGACGGCCCCCTCGGAGAGAGCACCGATCGCGAGGGCGAGCTTCACCAGGCGGGCGGTCCGCCCGTCCAGAGGTCCTGCCTCCGAGCAGGCCTTTCCGAGGCTCGCGTAGGCGTTCCAGACCTCCGGGTAGGCCTTCGCCACCTCGCCGGCTCCGGAGGGGAGGCTTTCGGGTTTTTCCGCCATCGGACATGCTCCTCAATTCGGCATCGAGCCTCGACCAACGGTCGGCGCGCCCGACGGTTCTCTTCATAGCCCAGCTTTGCCCGAACGGACCACTCCCGTGCTGCCTCCGGGACATCCCTTAAGGGCGAACGCGAAATCCGTGCTTTCCGTCGCCTTCCTTGATCTGGCTCAACTACAGGACTCATCGGTTCGGGATTTCTGGCCGCGGACGAGCGCATCGTCCGGGAGGCCAATGACATGAACTCCAACGCATCCGTCTCGACGGCCGACCAGGGCCGCGCCCTTTGGCTGTCGACGATCGCCTTCACGGTCTGCTTCGCAGTCTGGACGATCTTCTCCATCATCGGCGTGCAGATCAAAGACGATCTCGGGCCTGACCGAGACGCAGTTCGGCCTGCTGGTCGGCACCCCGATCCTGACCGGCTCGCTGATCCGGATCGCGCTCGGCATCTGGACCGACCAGTACGGCGGCCGCCGCGTCTTCTCGCTGCGTCATGCTCGCGGGCGCGATCGCGACCTACCTGCTGTCCTACGCGCAGACCTATCCGCAGATGCTCGTCGCCGCGCTCGGCGTCGGCATCGCCGGCGGATCCTTCGCGGTCGGCATCGCATACGTGTCGCGCTGGTATCCAGCCGGGAAGCAGGGCACGGCGCTCGGCATTTTCGGCGCCGGCAATGTCGGCGCGGCGGTGACCAAGTTCCTCGCGCCCCTCGTGCTCGTCGCCTACGGCTGGGAGACGGTGGCGCAGGTCTGGGCCGCCGGCCTTGCCGTCATGGCCGTCGTGTTCTGGTTCGGACGGCCGAGGACGATCCGGTGATCGTCGAGCGGCGCGCGCACGGGCGAGAGCCCGAAGAGCGCCTGGCTCGAGCTCGAGCCGCTCAAGAAGCCTCCAGGTCTGGCGCTTCTCGCTCTACTACTTCTTCGTGTTCGGCGCGTTCGTGGCGCTGTCGCTCTGGCTGCCGCGCTACCTGATCGGCGTCTATGGCCTCGACATCAAGACCGCCGGCATGCTCGGCCGCCGTTCTATTCGGTCCCGGCCAGCCGTCTTCCGCGCCTATGGCGGCCACCTGTCCGACAAGTACGGCGCGCGGCGCATCATGTACTGGACCTTCCTGGTTTCGGTCGCCTGCACGTTCGTCCTGACCTATCCGCCGACCGACTACGTCGTGAAGGGCATTGCCGGACCGATCACGCTTCCATGCTCGAAATCAGCCTCGCCGGCCTTCATGGCGCTGGTGTTCGTGCTGGGCTTCTTCATGAGCCTCGGCAAGGCGGCGGTCTACAAGCACATCCCGGTCTACTACCCGAACAACGTCGGCGCGGTCGGCGGCCTGGTCGGCATGATCGGCGGACTCGGCGGCTTCGTCCTGCCGATCGCGTTCGGCGTGCTGAACGACCTGACCGGCATCTGGACCAGCTGCTTCATGCTGCTGTTCGTCCTCGTCGTCCGGCGCGCTCGTGTGGATGCATCTCGCCATCCGCGCCATGGAGCGGGGCGTCGCGGGCGAGGCTCTCGCCCGAGCTGCCCGAACTGCCGGAGATGCAGACGATCCACGGGCCGAAGCAGGTCGGGCGCCCTCGCCGGGAAGGCGATCGAGGACTGGCGGCCGGAAGACCGGTCGTTCTGGACCGAGAAGGGCCGTGCCATCGCGCGCCGCAACCTCTGCATCTCGATCCCGTGCCTGCTGCTGTCCTTCGCGGTCTGGATGGTGTGGTCGGTGGTCGTCGCGAAGCTGCCGGCGGTCGGCTTCAAGTTCTCGACCGATCAGTTGTTCTGGCTTGCCGCGCTGCCCGGCATTGTCAGGCGCGACGCTTGCGGATCTTCTACTCCTTCCTGCCGCCGATCCTCGGCGGCCGGCTGTGGACGACGATCGTCGACCTGGTCGCTGCATGCTGCCGGCCGTCGGCATCGGGCTACGCGGTGCAGGACCCGAACACGCCTTACTCGTGTTCCTGGCGCTGGCGCTGCTCTGCGGCTTCGGCGGCGGCAACTTCGCCTCGTCGATGGCCAACATCTCCTTCTTCTTCCCCAAGGCGGAGAAGGGCAACGCGCTCGCGCTCAACGCCGGGCTCGGCAATCTCGGCGTCAGCGTCGTGCAGTTCGTCGTCCCGCTCGTGATCACGGCCGGCGTCTTCGGCTTGCTTCGGCGGCGACCCGCAGAGTGCGGTCGAGGGCGGCAAGACCACGCAGCTGTGGCTGCAGAACGCCGGCTTCGTGTGGGTGCCGTTCATCGCGGCCTCGGCCTTCGCCGCCTGGTTCGGCATGAACGACATCGCCTCCATGAAGGCTTCGTTCGCCGAGCAGGCGGTGATCTTCCGCCGCACAGCATAACTGGATCATGTGCTGGCTCTATACCGGCACCTTCGGGTCCTTCATCGGTTACTCGGCGGCCTTCCCGCTGCTCACCAAGATCCAGTTCCCGGACGTCAACGCCCTGCAGCTCGCGTTCCTCGGTCCGCTGGTCGGCGCGCTGTCGCGGTCCGCTGACCGGCTGGGTGTCCGACAAGTACGGCGGCGGGCGCGTGACCTTCTGGGTCTTCATTCTGATGATGGCAGCGCGTCGGGCGTGCTCTACTGCTCGGCCTCAAGGCCAGCGCATGCCTTCCCGGTCTTCTTCGGAGCTTCCTGGTGCTGTTCTTCGCGACCGGCGTCGGCAACGCCTCCACCTTCCAGATGATCCCTGCGATCATGCGCAAGGAGATGGGGCGGCTGGAGCCGCAGCTCCCGGCAGCCGAACAGTTGAAGCAGGCCGAAAAGGAATCGGCGGCGATCATCGGCTTCACATCGGCGATCGCCGCCTATGGCGCCTTCTTCATCCCCAAGGCCTACGGCACGTCCATTGCGCTCACCGGCGGGGTCGAAGCGGCTCTGTACGGATTCCTCGGCTTCTACGTGACTGCGTCGCTGGTCACCTGGGTCGTTTACACCCGCCGCGGCGGCCTTCTGTGGGACGTGGAGCGCGCCCGCGCTCGTTCCGCGCCGTCCGCAACGTTCAGCCGGCCGAGTGATGCGGCCGCTTCGGTCCCGGAGCGCCTGGCGCTCCGGGATGTCCCTTAGGCAACCCACCTGAATTTCGCGACGCGGGTACACCCTTTAATCCAGTCGTAAACCAAAGATGCAGGCCGAGGTGAGGACCGATATGAGCCACTTCCTGGATCGACTGACGTTCTTCAATCGTGTGGTCGGCGAGTTTTCCGAAGGGCACGGCATCACGACCCGCGAGGACCGGCGCTGGGAAGACGGGTATCGGAAGCGCTGGCAACACGACAAGGTCGTGCGCTCCACGCACGGCGTGAACTGCACTGGCTCCTGCTCCTGGAAGGTTTATGTCAAGGGCGGAATCGTCACCTGGGAGACCCAGCAGACGGACTACCCCCGAACCCGCCCCGACCTCCCCAACCACGAACCGCGCGGCTGCGCGCGCGGCGCGAGCTACAGCTGGTACCTCTACTCGGCCAATCGGGTGAAGTATCCGCTGATCCGCTCGCGTCTGCTAAAGCTCTGGCGCGAGGCGCGCGCTTCGCACGACCCCGGTCGCTGCCTGGGCCTCCATCGTGGAGAACCCGGATAAGCGCGCGGCCTACACGTCGAAGCGCGGCCATGGCGGCTTCGTTCGCGTCACGCTGGGACGAGGTCAACGAGATCATCGCGGCCGCCAACGCCTACACGGCCAGGACCTACGGCCCCGACCGCGTGTTCGGCTTCTCGCCGATCCCGGCCATGTCGATGGTCTCCTACGCGGCCGGCGCCCGCTATCTGTCGCTGCTCGGCGGCGTCTCCATGTCGTTCTACGACTGGTACTGCGACCTGCCGCCGGCGTCGCCGCAGACCTGGGGCGAGCAGACCGACGTGCCGGAGAGTCGGCCGACTGGTACAATTCCGGCTTCCTCATCCTGTGGGGGTCAAACGTCCCCCAGACCCGCACGCCGGACGCCCACTTCTACACCGAAGTGCGCTACCGCGGCGCGAAGAGTGTCGTGATCTGCCCCGACTATTCGGAAGCCTCCAAGTTCGCCGACATGTGGCTTTCGGTGAAGCAGGGCACGGACGCCGCGCTCGGCGATGGCAATGGGCCACGTGATCCTGCGCGAGTTTCACGTCGATCGGCAGGTGCCGTACTTCATCGACTACGCCAAGCGCTACACGGACATGCCTATGCTCGTTCGGCTCGTGAACCAGGACGGCGGGCTCGTGCCGGAGCGTTTCATCCGGGCGTCGGACTTCGACGGGGCCCTGGGCGAGGCGAACAATCCGGATTGGAAGACGCTGGCATTTGACGAGACGCACGGGGCGACTCGTCGTTCCGCTCGGCTCAGTCGGCTTCCGCTGGGGCGAGAAGGGCAAGTGGAACCTCGATGCGAAGCGCTCCGACGGCCAAGGCGCCGACCTGCGCCTATCGCTGAGGGGCATCGAGGACAGTTTCGAGGATGTCGCGTTCCCGTATTTCGGCAATATCGAGCATGACCACTTCACAGGAACCGACCATGCCAGCGTGCTCGGCCGCCGCGTGCCGGTGAAGAAGCTGCAATTGGCCGAAGGAGAGGCGCTCGTCGCGACGGTCTACGATCTCTTCCTGGCGAATTACGGCATCGACCGCGGCTTCGGCGGTGGGAACGTCGCTCGGTCCTTCGACGAGAACGAGCCCTACACCCCGGCCTGGGCCGAGGCGATCACGGGCGTCCCGCGCGACCAGATCGTCACAGTGGCCCGCGAGTTCGCCCGCAATGCCGAGAAGACCAATGGCCGCTCGATGATCATCATCGGCGCCGCGATGAACCATTGGTATCACATGGACATGAACTATCGCGGCGCGATCAACATGCTCGTCATGTGCGGCTGCGTAGGACAGTCCGGTGGCGGCTGGTCCCATTACGTGGGTCAGGAGAAGCTTCGCCCACAATCGGGCTGGGCTCCGCTTGCATTCGCCCTCGACTGGGGTCGCCCGCCGCGGCAGCAGAATTCTACGTCGCTTTCTATGCCCACACCGACCAGTGGCGCTACGAAACGCTCGACGTGAAGGAGATCCTTTCGCCCACGGCCCCGGCCGGTCCGTGGGATGGGGCAATGATCGACTACAACATCAGGGCCGAGCGCATGGGCTGGCTGCCCTCCGCCCCTCAGCTGCACGACAACCCGCTCACCATTGCCGGGATGGCTGCGGCGGCGGGACTCGAGCCAAAGGACTACGTCGCCCAGAAACTGAAGTCCGGCGAACTCAAGATGTCCTGCGAGGATCCGGACAATCCCAAGAACTGGCCGCGCAATCTGTTCGTGTGGCGCTCCAACCTCCTGGGCTCGTCAGGCAAGGGGCACGAGTACTTCCTCAAGCACCTGCTCGGCACGACTCACGGCATGCTCGGCAAGGACCTTGGCGCGGAGGGTCGTCGGAAAGCGAAGGAAGCCGTGTGGCACGACCAGGCTCCGGAAGGAAAGCTCGACCTTCTGGTCACCCTCGACTTCCGCATGTCCACGACCTGCGTCTACTCCGACATCGTGCTTCCGACCGCCACCTGGTACGAGAAGGACGACCTCAACACCTCGGACATGCACCCGTTCATCCACCCGCTGACCGCGGCCGTGGATCCAGTGTGGGAGTCCCGCTCCGATTGGGACATCTACAAGGGCATCGCGGAGAAGTTCTCCGAGATCGCGCCGGAAGCTCTCGGGGTCGAGAAAGACGTCGTGCTGACGCCGATCATGCACGACACGCCGGCCGAGCTTGCCCAGCCTTTCGACGTGAAGGATTGGAAGCGGGGCGAGATCGAACCGATCCCTGGCAAGACGATGCCGGCGGTGACGGTGGTCGAGCGCGACTATCCCAACCTTTACAAGCGCTTCACCTCGCTCGGTCCGCTCATGACCAAGGCCGGCAACGGCGGCAAGGGCATGGCCTGGAACACCGAGCATGAGGTCGAACTCCTCAAGAAGCTCAACGGCGTCGTGTCGGAGGAGGGGCCGACAAAGGGGCTGCCGAAAATCGAGACTGCCATCGACGCCTGCGAAGTCCTGCTCATGCTGGCCCCGGAGACGAACGGCGAGGTGGCCGTGAAGGCCTGGGAGGCGCTCGGCAAGGCGACAGGACGCGAGCATGCGCACCTGGCACTGCCAAAGGAGGATGAGAAAATTCGGTTCCGGGACGTCGTCGCGCAGCCGCGCAAGATCATCTCGTCGCCGATCTGGTCGGGCCTGGAATCGGAGAAGGTCTGCTACAACGCCTGCTACACGAACGTCCACGAGTTCATTCCGTGGCGGACGCTCACCGGGCGCCAGCAACTCTACCAGGATCACCTGTGGATGCGCGCCTTCGGCGAGGGATTCTGCGTCTACAAGCCGCCAGTGGACCTGAAGACCATCAAGCCGATCCAGGGCAAGGTCGACAACGGCAACCCCGAGGTGGTGCTGAACTTCATCACGCCGCACCAGAAGTGGGGCATCCACTCGACCTATTCGGACAACCTTCTGATGCTGACCCTCAACCGCGGCGGACCCGTGGTGTGGATCTCGGAAAACGACGCCAGGAAGGCCGGGATCGCCGACAACGACTGGATCGACATCTACAACGTCAACGGGGCCATCGCGGCGCGCGCGGTTGTTTCGCAACGCATCAAGGACGGCATGTGCTTGATGTACCACGCGCAGGAGAAGATCGTGAACACGCCGGGCTCCGGCATCACGGGCCAGCGCGGCGGCATCCACAATTCGGTCACGCGGGCGGTGCTGAAGCCGACTCACATGATCGGCGGCTACGCCCAGCTCTCCTACGGCTTCAACTACTATGGAACCGTGGGCGCCAACCGCGACGAGTTCGTCGTGGTCCGCAAGATGAGCAGGGTCGACTGGCTTGAGGAGTCGCTCGCCGAAGGACCCGGCCGGGCGGGTCCAGCGCTCCAAGCCGCCGAGTAGGTCACGTCCGGAGGTGCTACGCGCGCCTCCGGGACACCCCTTAGGGTGATGATCTGAATGTCCCGTGGCAGAGGCCGCGGGTATCGACAACGACGAGACGCTCCGAGCCGTCCTCAGGTCACGACGACCCGACCCCCGGAGCCGACGAAGGGGATCCGAACATGAGAATCCGCGCGCAGATCGCGATGGTTCTGAACCTCGACAAGTGCATCGGGTGTCATACCTGCTCGGTGACCTGCAAGAACGTTTGGACGAACCGGGAGGGCATGGAGTACGCTTGGTTCAACAACGTCGAGACCAAGCCCGGCATAGGCTACCCGAAGGACTGGGAAAACCAGGCCAAATGGAACGGCGGCTGGAAGCGGAAGCCGAACGGCAAGATCGAACCCCGGATCGGCTCCAAGTGGCGGGTGCTCGCGAAAATCTTCGCGAACCCCGATCTGCCCGAGATCGACGACTACTACGAACCCTTCGACTTCGACTACGAGAACTTGCAGCGGGCGCCCGAGGTCCAGGCCTTCCCTACCGCCCGCCCGCGCTCCAAGATCACCGGCGAGCGCATGGAGAAGATCGAGTGGGGCCCGAACTGGGAGGAGATCCTGGGCGGCGAGTTCTCGAAGCGCAAGCAGGACAGAAACTTCGAGGGCGTCGAGGAGGAGATCTACGGCCAGTTCGAAAACACCTTCATGATGTATCTGCCGAGGCTGTGCGAGCACTGCCTCAATCCGACATGCGTATCCGCCTGTCCGTCGGGAGCCATCTACAAGCGCGAGGAGGACGGCGTCGTCCTGATCGACCAGGACAAGTGCCGCGGCTGGCGCATGTGCGTCTCGGCCTGTCCTTACAAGAAGATCTACTACAACTGGTCTTCCGGTAAATCCGAGAAGTGCACGCTCTGCTACCCGCGCCTGGAGGCGGGCATGCCGACCGTGTGCTCGGAGACCTGCGTCGGGCGCATCCGATATCTCGGCGTGGTCCTGTACGACGCGGACCTCATCGAGGCGGCTGCCTCGACCGAGAACGAGCAGGATCTCTACGAGGCGCAACTCAAGGTCTTCCTGGACCCCAAGGACCCGCGCGTCATCGCCGAAGCTCGCCGGGAAGGAATCCCGGAGGCCTGGCTCGAGGCCGCGAAACGCTCGCCGGTCTACAAGATGGCGATGGAGTGGAAGATCGCTTTCCCGCTACACCCCGAGTACCGCACGCTGCCCATGGTCTGGTACGTGCCGCCGCTCTCCCCGATCACCTCGGCGGCCTCGGCCGGCAAGATCGGGCTCGACGGCGAAATGCCCGATGTGAAGAACCTGCGCATTCCGGTCAAGTACCTTGCGAACCTGCTCACGGCCGGCAGGGAGGCGCCGGTCGTCGCGGGCCTCGAGAGGATGCTGGCCATGCGGGCCTACATGCGGGCGAAGACCATCGACGGCGTCATCGACGAGGCTCTGGCGCGACGCGTCGGCCTCTCGGGCGCTCAGGTCGAGGATATGTACAAGTTCATGGCCATCGCCAGCTACGAGGATCGATTCGTGATCCCCACCAATCATCGCGAGATGGGCATCGAGGACGCCTACGACCTTCGCGGATCCTGCGGCTTCTCGTTCGGCAACGGGTGCTCGAGCGGGACCACGGACACGAACCTCTTCGGAGCGCCGAAGCCGGCGAGGCCCGAGACTCCCATGGAGATCGCCTGACTGCCTCCTCAGGTCCCTTACGGCGGGGACCTAAGGGCATCTCCCGAATGCCACTTTACGGACCGACAAAGTAATCCTGTGAGACGCCCCTCAGCATGATGACGACGAGCGCCGCTCGTGCCCGGAGACCTCTGATGAAGACCCTGAAGGCGCTGTCCGCCCTGCTGACCTATCCGACCGCGGAACTGGCTGCGGCGATCCCGGAGATCCGGGCGGTCCTGGAAGCGGAGGACATGCTCGAAGTGGGGACGCGGAAGGCGCTCGAGCCGCTCCTGACCAGCCTCTCGGCCGAGGACGTCTACGACCTCCAGGAGCGCTACATCCAGCTCTTCGATCGCACCCGGTCGCAATCGCTTCACCTCTTCGAGCATGTTCACGGCGAAAGCCGCGACCGCGGTCAGGCCATGGTCGACCTGAAGGCGGTGTACGAGGCCGCCGGTTTTGACATCGAAGGCACCGAGTTGCCGGATTTCGTCCCGCTCTTCCTGGAATTCTGCTCTCTCAGGCGTGAAGGCGAAGCGCGTGCCCTGCTTGCCGAGCCGGCGCACGTGCTCACGGCTCTCGGCGACCGGCTACGGAAGAAGCAGTCCCCCTACGCGGCGGTGTTCGAGGCTCTCGTCGAGCTGGCAGCCGCCAAGCCCGGTCCTGAGGCATTCGAGGCTCTCGTTGCCGAGGCCGACGTCGATCCGGACGACCTCAAGGCCCTCGACGCTCTCTGGGAGGAAGAGGAGGTCCAGTTCGGGCTCGGCTCCGCCGCCCATTGCGGCATGGACAGTATCGCGGCGAAGGTCCGCCAAGCCCGCCGCCCTGCGCCCGGCGTCGAGGTGCCCGCGGCACAGCGGCCCCGCACGGTCTTCACCCACCTCGCCCCCCGCGCCTGAGGAGCGGCACGATGAACACAACCCTCAACCACATCCTGTTCGGCTGGTATCCCTACCTTTGCCTGACCACCTTCCTCGTGGGCTCGCTCCTGCGCTTCGACCGCGAGCAGTACACATGGAGAGCGGGCTCGAGCCAGCTGCTGCGGCGCAAGCAACTCATCCTGGGCTCCGTGCTGTTTCATGTCGGAATCCTTGTGATCTTCGCCGGCCACCTCGTGGGCCTGCTTACCCCCATTGCCGTGTTCGACGCGCTCGGCATCGGCCACGGCTTTAAGCAGGGTATGGCCATCGTCGTCGGCGGCATCGCCGGCATCGCCTGCTTCGTGGGCCTGACGCTGCTCGTCCATCGGCGCCTGTTCGACGTACGCATCCGCAAGACCTCGTCCTTCTCGGACACCGCGATCCTGCTCATCCTCTACGCCCAACTGATCCTGGGCCTCTCCACCATCCCGCTGTCGCTCGGGCACATGGACGGGCACGAGATGGTGAAGTTCATGAACTGGGCGCAGGGTACTCTCACCTTGGAGGCGGGCGCCTCGGCCTACGTCGCCGACGCGCACCCGATCTTCAAGGCGCATCTCCTGCTCGGCATGACGATCTTCCTCGTCTTCCCGTTCACTCGCCTGGTCCACGTCTGGTCGGCGCCGGTCTGGTATCTCGGCCGCAAGGGCTACCAGATCGTGCGCACCAAGAAACAGCAGCCCACCCGCCAGCCCGACGCCGTTCCGTCCAGGGTCCGCCCTGTTGCCGCGCCCCAGCCCGCCGAGTGACTCGCCGCAAAGCCGGGATCTCTCCCGAACCGTTACCTCCCAAGCGAAGGCTTGCCCCATGTCCGCGTGCTCCATCCGCACCGTCCCGAATGCGCCCAAGGCCCCGATCAGGGTCAACGGTGTCGTCATCTCCCGCGCGATGATCTCGCGCGAGATACAGAACCATCCGGCGAAGAACCCTGTTGCAGCGTGGACGCAGGCTGCGCTCGCCCTCGTCGTCCGTGAAGCACTAACGCAGGAGGCGAAGCGCCTCGATGTCCAGGCGGAGCCCGCCGCGGATGCTGCCGGGCGGCGCGAGACCGACGACGAGGCCCGCATGCGGGCGCTCGTGGAGCGCGAGGCGACCGTGCCCGAGCCAACGGATGACGAGTGCCGACGCTATTACGAGCGCAACCTCGCTCGGTTCCGGTCACCCGACATCTATGAGGCTGCGCATATTCTCCTTCCCGCAAGACAGGATGACGCGGCGGGCTACGATGGCGCCCGTCGCCAGGCGAGCGCAATCATCGGCGAGCTTCAGGCCAATCGCGCCGCCTTCGAGGATCTCGCCAAGCTGTATTCCGCCTGTCCGTCGCGGGAGCTCGGCGGAAACCTGGGCCAGATCACCGTGGGCCAGACGACGCACGAGTTCGAGACTGCCCTGGTCGCCATGACGATCGGCGAGATATCGCGGGATCCCGTTGAGAGCCGCTACGGCGTGCACGTCATCCGGCTCGATCGGAAAATCGACGGGCGCGTGCTTCCCTTCGAGCTCGTCCGGGACCGCATCGCCGATTACCTGACCGAGGCCGTGCGGCGTCGCGCGCAGGCGCAGTACGTTGCCCGCCTGCTCTGCCAGGCGAAGGTCGAGGGAATCGAAATTCCGACCCCCGGCGAACTCAACGTCCACTGAGGAGAGCCGTCCATGCTGCTCGGGGACATCATCGCCAAACTCGACGATGAGATGCTCGCGTTGGAAGCTCTCGTCAGCCTGGGCGACCTCGCCCTCCTGGCCCGGCTGGAGGATGCTGCTGGAGCCGAAGGGCTCACGCCCGGCGCGTTTGCGGCCCAAGCCGTCCAGGTCTTTTCCAGAAGCGCGTCCGACGAGGACTGGGTGAGCCTGATCGGCATCATGGGTCAGACGTCCGATCCCGGCCAGGCCTGCCTCAAGACGATGGTCGAGTTCACGCTTCGCCCTCCAGTAGGAGCGTCGCATGCCTGCGGGCGCAACCACTGACGGCGCCCGCAAGGCCGACGGTCTCGGCGTCTCCGACTAAGAAGCCGCTCGAATTCGCGGAGCACCACCGGCAACGCAGCAGCAGTCCGGTGCAGGTTGAGCTTGCGGTTCGGGCGGCTCGGTCAGGATGGAGCGGATCGTCGTTGCGCAGCGTCCGCA
Source organism: uncultured Alphaproteobacteria bacterium (assembly GCA_963723525.1). GTDB lineage: Bacteria > Pseudomonadota > Alphaproteobacteria > Rhizobiales > Beijerinckiaceae > Microvirga. Next base: position 177,651 of record CAVRRI010000021.1, on the reverse strand, counting down.
TTGCGGGTTGCATCCGAGGCAGCGGAAGACTTGCGCTGCGGTGCGCGGGCGCCCGGGGCCGGGTGTGGCGCAAGCCCGGACGTCGCTATCCGAGAAGACGTTGCAAGAGCAGACGATCATGTCAGGGATCGTTTCGGGAGCTCACGCGTCGAGGCGCCGGAGGGCGGCCTTATCGCACAGCACGATCGAGCGGCGAGGGGCCAGCACCTCGATGACCCCATCGCGCTCCAGCTCGGTGAAGGAACGGGAGACGGTCTCGATCGTGAGTCCGAGATGGTCGGCGATGTCGGTGCGTGACATCGGCAGGTCGATGGCGTCGTCGGCCATCCGCGTCGAGAGGTCGAGGAGGAAAGTCGCGATCCTCTCCTTCGCGCTCTTGCGTCCCAGCAGCAGCATGTGGGACTGCGCACGCTCCAGCGAGCGCATCATCGCGGCCACAACCTGACGGGACATAGCGTTATCTGCCGATGCGAGCGTGTCGAGGCTGCTGCGGCGATAGGAGATCACGCTCGCGTTTCCAACCGCCTCGGCGCTGAACCGATGCGCTTCGCAGTTCTCGAGTCCGAAGATGTCGCCCGTCAGGTGGAAGGCGTCGATCTGGCGGCGCCCATCGCTCAGGAGCTTCGAGGTCCGCACGACGCCCGACACGACCTTGTAGAAGAATCCGGCCCGGGCTCCCTCGGCAAAGATTTCCTCGTTCTTGGCATAGTCGCGTGCGGAGCCGAGCGCTGGTGCCTCCAGGGGCCTCCGGACCGAACTGGCGTGGCCCCGCAGAGCGGCGGCGGGAACAATCTGAAGGCCGGTGGCGGTGAGCGCGGTCTGCATCTGAATTCTCGTCGCGGTTCGTGTCTGGCGTGAGTTCAGGCGTAACCCGGGGTGTGGCGGAGCTAAATTCAGATGCTCCCCTAAGGGAGGTCCCGGAGGTCCCGGATGGGACTCAGGTCGCGGCCTCCAACGCGCCGCGGATGCTGTCCACGAGCGATGAGTCCTCAAGCGGCTTCTCCAGGACTTGCCGGATTCCGGCCCGCGCCGCGTTCCGACGCATCTCGTCTGTTGCCTTGGCGGTGATCAGGATGGCGGGCAAGTCGACGTGGCGCCGCCGCAGGCACTTGACGAGATCCACGCCGTTCATCGTCGGCATGTAGTAGTCTACAATGAGGCATCCCTTCGTCGGCAACGCGGCGTCGGCGAGGAGGGCGTCGGCATCCTCGTAGGCACGCACCGTCAAACCCTCCAGTTCGAGGGCGAACTTCAGGGAGTTCCGAACCGCGGCATCGTCGTCGACGACGATGACCGATCCTGAGTTCATGGGCATGGCGCATCCTGCCGTCGGCTGTTCTGAGGTCTGCCAGCCTCTGGGACCGACAGCTAGATATGACTTGAGTGACCACGTCGGCCCTATTCCGGAATTGCCCTTAAGGGCCGGGCTTTGGACCGCTCGGCGTCCTGGCCAGGAGGGCCATGCGCACAAGTTCGGAAAGGCTTCTCGCCTGCATCTTGCTCATGACGTTCGCCCGGTAAATCTCGACCGTCCTGGGGCTGATCCCAAGGTCGTAAGCGATCACCTTGTTGGCCTTTCCGGCGACGAGCCCTTCCAGTACCTGGGCCTCGCGTTCCGACAAGGCATTGATGCGTGCCATCACTTCGGATGTCTGGGCATTCTGCTCGGCGCTCTGTGCCTGCCGCGACAGGGCGAACCGGACCGCGGCGAGGAACAGGTCATCGTCGAAGGGCTTTTCGACGAAGTCGACGGCTCCCTCCTTCATGGCCTCGACTGCCAGCGGCACGTCGGCATGGCCCGTTATTACGATCACCGGCAGTGTGAAGCCACGGGCCTTCAGGCGGCGCAGGAACTCGATGCCATCGATCCCCGGCATGCGCACGTCGGTCACGATGCAGCCGGCTTGGGCGCCCTTCACATTGTCCAAGAACGCCGAAGCGGATTCGTGCAGTCGAACGGGCAGCCCGTCCGAGGCCAAGAGGAAGGACAGCGACTGGCGGACTGCCAGATCGTCGTCGACCACATGCACAACCGCCTCACTCGGCATTCGCCAGCTCCTCCTGGTTCACCGCTCGCAGGGTGAATCTGAACGTGGTTCCCTGGCCAGGCTCCGAATTGACCGAGATCTTGCCGCCATGTGCCTCGACGATGGTGCGGCAGATCGACAGCCCCACGCCCATTCCGTGCTTTTTCGTAGTCACGAAGGGCTGGAAGAGCTGTTCCGCGACCTCCGGCGCGATGCCCGAGCCGGTATCGGCAACCGTGACCGTGATCAGGCCTTCCGCCGAGGAGGCGGCCGTCTCCACGACCAACTCGCGCCGGTTCGTATCCTGCATGGCCTCGATGGCGTTACGGATAAGGTTGAGGAGCACCTGTTGGATCTGAATGCGGTCCGCCAACACGAGCGGAGCGCCGGGATCGAAGCGAAACCCGACCCGCACGCCTTTTTCCTTGGCGCCCACAAGAGCAAGGGCGCTCGCCTCCTCGATGAGCTTGGGCAGGTTCTCGATGTAGCGCTCGCTCTCGCCACGGGCGACGAACTCGCGGAGGTGGCGGATGACGTCGCCTGCCCGGAGCGCTTGATCCGCGGCCTGGTTCACCGCATCCCGGAGCATCGAAACCTGGTCCCCTTCCATGCGCTGCAAGATTCGGCGGCAGCCCTTGAGGTAGTTGGCGATCGCCGTGAGCGGCTGGTTGATTTCGTGCGCGAGCGTCGAGGCCATCTCGCCGAGGGCGGTGAAGCGAGACATGTGGACGAGTTCGGACTGAAGCTCCTGGAGCCGGGTCTCGGTCTCTTGCCGTTCGGTGATGTCTCGAATGAACCCGGTGAAGTAGCGCACCCCGCCCGACAGCATCTCGCCTACCGCCAGCTCCATCGGGAAGGTCGAGCCGTCTTTGCGCTGTCCGACCACCACGCGCCCGATGCCGATGATGCGCCGCTCGCCGGTCGTGAGATAGCGCTGCATGTAACCGTCGTGCGCGCTGCGATAGGGCTCCGGCATCAGGATTTTGATGTTTTCGCCGATCACCTCGTCGGCGTCGTAACCGAACTGGCGCACGGCGGTCGTGCTGAAGGACTGGATCCGGGCCTGCTCGTCGACCACGATCATAGCGTCGGGTACGGTCTCCAGGATCGAGCGCAGGTGCGCTTCGCCGGCCCGGAGCGCCTCCTCGGCTGCAAGCCGCTCAGTGATGTCGCGCAGGACCTTTGCGAAGCCCTGGAACTCGCCGTCGTTGTCGCGCAGCGGTGTCACGATGACGCTGGCCATGTAGCGCGAACCATCCTTGCGAAGGCGGGCGCCCTGTTCCTCGTACCGGCCGGCCTCGAGGACCTTCGCGAGCTCGCGCTCGGGCTTGCCCGCTGCGACATCCTCCGGGGCATGAAGGATCGAGAAGTGGCGGCCGAGGATCTCGTGCTCGCTCCAGCCGCTGATGTGTTTCGCGCCGGGATTCCAGCTCGTAATCCGCCCTTTCCCGTCCATGACGATGAGCGCTGTGTCGGTAACCGCGTCGATCAGAAGCTCGGCGGTAACCCGGTGGGGGCGGGGCTTCGGAGGGGTTCCAGTCTCGGCCTTCAACGATCTCTCCGGCACGATGCGGCAAGGTTCCCATATATGCACGGCACCTGGGCCGTCCACCTGAGCTCCGGGGCAGAGCTGCCGGAAATCGCCCTCTGCGATTCGGAACCGCCGGCTCCACCGAAGCTGGGCCGGCCACCCTCCCTGCAGCCGCGCAACACCCGACAGGGGCTCTCCTCTTTTGATCTGGAGCAAGGAGACCTGAACGGCGGCCGGGTATTTATCGAATCTGGCAGCATGGAGGGAATTGCGATGAGACCTGCAACCGCGGCATCGCCGAGCCGACGAGCGCCCGCGTGGCCCCTCTTCGAGCGTGTCCAGAGGCACGCCCGCCTTCTGGGAGAGATGATGGAGCGGCTCGCCGTCGATCCTGGTGCGGCAGCCCGCGAAGCCGGCGGGCACGCTTTCGCCACCGCCGCCCGCCAATGCATTGCCTGCCCGCACGCGCACCGGTGCCGGACCTGGCTCGACGAGGGAGGGGGCGATGCGGCCCCCGGCTTCTGCCCGAACGCCTCATACCTCGACAGGGTGCGGCAGCCCCAGTGCCCGGTGAGTTGAGCGCGCCTGGCGGGGCTGTCCCGAGGCTCGGTGGGTTGCCGTGCCGGACAGCAGGGCGGCGATAAGGAACGAGGGACGTCCGGCCTTCGAGTTCGCGACAGCGCTCGACGCCGAGGCGCCGGCGGGCTTTGGCATCCAGGAGAAAGAAGCCCCCGCCAGAGAGAGAGGAGGTCTCGGTTCGACGAGATATGAGCCATCGCTCGGACCCGCTGATGGGAGGAGCGCTGGGGTCCGTCGATCGGACCGGTTCAGAGCGCGGTTCAGCGCTCGCTGCGGAAAACCTGCCGCTCTTTGAGCGATATCAAGAATATGTCGGCAGTCCCGGAGTATCAGCCGTGTGAACTTGAATGCGACCGGTGGCGCCGACCGTGTCTTCGCTCCCTGTCACGGAGGCCGATGATGGCTCCCATTCCCCGCCTGCAGGACTACAGGGGACCTGCACTGCTTTCATACGGCTTTCGTCCTTTCTTTCTCTTTGGTTCGATCTACGCGGGCTTGGCGATCCTTGCCTGGCTGCCGATGTTTCTCGGCGAGTTGGAGGTCTCCACGCTTTTTGCGCCGCGCGACTGGCACATCCACGAGATGCTCTACGGATACGTGCCGGCGGTCGTCACAGGGTTCCTTCTGACCGCAATCCCAAACTGGACAGGACGGTTGCCGCTCCAGGGCCAGCCGCTCCTTGTCCTGGTCATCGCGTGGGCGTTGGGCCGCATTGCCGTGACCTCGTCCGCGTTGATCGGCTGGCTCCCCGCAGCCATTGTCGACCTGTCGTTCCTCGTTCTCGTCGCGGCGGCGGCCGGACGGGAGATCGTCTCAGGAAAAAACTGGCGAAACCTGAAGGTCCTGGCTGCGCTCGGGCTGCTGCTGGCCGGCAACGCGGCCTTCCACGTCGAGGCCCACCTCTACGGGGCGGCGGATTACGGCGTTCGGCTCGGCACTTCAGTCACCATCCTGCTCGTGATGCTGATCGGCGGACGAATCGTGCCGAGCTTCTCGCGCAACTGGCTCGTGCGAGAGAACCCCGGACGGCTGCCAGCCCCCTTCGGTCGGTACGACATGATGTCGATGGTCTGCGCCGCAGCCGCCCTCCTGGCATGGATCGGGGCCCCGCACCAGCCGGCAACGGGCACTGCCCTGATCGCTTCCGGCGCTCTCCAGGCCGTGCGGCTCGCGCGGTGGGCCGGTGACCGCACCTGGCGCGACCGCCTCGTCCTCATCCTTCACGTTGCCTATGCCTTCGTGCCGCTCGGCTTCGTGCTCGTCGGCCTGGGGGCCCTGAGCGTGCTGCCGACTGCCGTCGGCATCCACGCATGGACGGGAGGCGCCATCGGCACGATGACGCTGGCAGTGATGTCCAGGTCGAGCCTTGGGCACACCGGTCGTCCTCTCGCTGCGACCGGCGCGGTCCAGGCCGTCTATGCCTTGGTCGTCCTGTCGGCCCTGGCTCGACTTTGCGCTTCGATCCACCCCGAGTGGAGCGTCAGCCTGCTTCATGTCGCCGGCATAGCCTGGGCTGCGGCTTTTCTCGGATTCGCGCTTGCCTACTGCGGCGTCTTCACCAAGCCCAGGATCGCGCATCAGGTGTCGAAGCGATGAAGGCTGTTCATCCCAGGCTGAGAGGCTGCGGTTGCGAACCACCAACCTGAAGCCGGACTTCGGATGAACAACCACCAGAATGTGCGGCTGACGCCGTCAGGTCGGGCCCTGCCTTGACCCGTGTGGCGGATCCTCAAGGAACTCGATCCGAGTCGCTCGGACATACGGGTTGCCGCATTCGATGAGAACGTCCGCGCGTTGGCCGGTCCGGTCTGATCGGATGTAGGCCGCATTCGGCCGGATGCCCCGACCCCTGTTCACTTTGAGTTGTGGCTGAAAGTTCGTGACGAGCACCGGGGATCCACCGTCAGATCGTCCTCCGAGGTAAGAAGCTTGCGAGGAGTGAAAATCCCACGTCCAGCGGGGGCTTGCATCCAAAGCAGGATCACATGGATAGCGCCGACAACGAGCATGTAGCACAGCTTGCAAAGCCGCAGCATGAAGCTATGCCGCAGTCATACCTGAACATGACACGAACATACGCCGCAAATCCTTGAGGGACTTTCTGCGACTCTCCGTACGATTCCGCGGCTTCTCGCCAACTAAATGAGAATGGCGTCACTTTGGCGCCGTTGGGGATCGTTGCGTCCATCAGGCGCTTGACCGCAGGCTGTCCTCGCCGGTTAGTTGAAATCCTGCCATTCGCGGGCGACTTTTCTGGGTTATCCATCGTGGCCACTTGGGCACGAACGCGGGAGTTCCCCTTGCCCCATACCTGCAGGCTCATCGGCGTTCCAGTCCAGGACGGGGCAGGGCGGCTCGGATGTGACATGGCCCCGAGCGCCTACCGGGCGGCCGGCATCGCCGAGGCCCTGCGTGATCTCGGACACGAGGTGGTCGATCAGGGCAACATCACCCCGCCGTCCCCGACGCCCGTCACCCATGCCAACAGCGCCATCAAGGCTCTGCCGCAAATCGCCGCCTGGACCCAGGCCATCGCCGATGCGGCATACGCGTATGGGGCGGACACCTTCCCGGTGTTCATGGGCGGGGATCACAGCCTGTCGGCAGGCACCCTCACTGGTTTGGCTCGAAGGGCAGGAGAAATGGGGCGCGCGTTCTTCGTGCTCTGGCTCGACGCCCACACCGACTTTCACACGCTCACCTCCACCCGCAGCGGCAATCTTCACGGCGTACCGATCGCCTATGCGACCGGTCAGCCCGGCTTCGAGGGTTACTTGCCCCCGGTTCGCGCTCCGTTGGCGACCTCCAACATTTGCATGATGGGCACTCGGAGCGTGGATCCCGATGAGCGCCTCGCGCTCCGGCAGGCCGGCATCACTGTGCATGACATGCGCAGCATCGACGAGAATGGCGTGGCTCGTCTTCTCTCTGGCTTCCTCGACAGGGTCGCGGCAGCGAAGGGCTTGCTGCATGTCAGTCTTGATGTCGACTTCCTCGATCCCGGCATCGCACCCGGTGTGGGAACGAGGGTTCCCGGCGGCGCGACGTTTCGCGAGGCCCACCTCATCATGGAAATCCTGCATGACCGCGGGCTCGTTAGCAGCGTTGATCTCGCGGAGCTGAATCCGTTTCTCGACGAGCGGGGCAAGACTGCGCTCCTGATGGTTGATCTCCTGGCCAGCCTCATGGGACGACAGGTGCTTGATCGCCCGACCCAAAGCTTTTCCTGAGCGCGTCTGGCCACTGTCGCCCCGTGTCATCGGATGAGTTGATTGAGGGCCCGCGGGTGGATTCTGAAAGTCGCGCGATGACTCCGCCTTCGAAGCACATTCCTGACGCCCGGTGTTGTTCCATCAAGCGGGTGGGTGCTGTGACGGCTCATGCCGATGAGCTACCCGCGGGTGATTTTTTTGGTTGGTAACTACGATGTCTTGCTCGGGGAGATCGGCGGCTCAAGCATCTACAAAGGGGGCCGGCAGCATGAAATCCGGAAGCACACCGATCTTATCATCGGTGCGGTACCCGGGCGCACGGCTCCTCGACAATGGCCGCGAGCGGTCATTTCTCACCCAGTCGATGTTGTGCCCGAAAGATGGTCGACCGGGTCCAGGCGGCGTGATCTCCTGGCGAGACTTCTGTTATTCTCAAGCATCGTTGACATGTTCTTGCGAGCGGCTTTGGCGTCGCGGCATGCGATCGCCTCGGCGACCAGAATGTGCCCCTGACGGGTCACTGGATCGTTCCCCAGGCGACTGACGCCGAAGTCGTAGGACACGCGGAGCATCGTGATGATGATTTGACGAAGTTGCCGCATCACCTGATTTTGCGTCGCGTCGAGTATGGTGACATGGAAGCGGCAGTCGGCGTCGAAGAGCGCCTGCACGTCGTCCGCCTCAGGATGCATGGCATAGGCGGCGTCGAGGATCGTGCGGATCTGCGCCTCGGTCGCCCGCTCGGCGGCGAGCGCTGCTGCCGCAGGCTCCATGATGCTGCGGAGCTCCGTCGTCTCGGCGAAGATCCGGCGCATCCTGGGGTGGTCCCGGTGGTGCCAGCCGACCACGTCGCCGTCCAGGAGATTCCAGTCCTCGACCGGCAGCACCCGCGTGCCGTAGCGCCGCGCCGTCCTGACCAGCCCCTTCCCCGACAGCACCTTGATGGCGTCGCGCACCGTCGCACGGCTCACCCCGAGCGATGCCGCGAGCTCGGGCTCCGTCGGCATCGGCCGGTCCGGCGAAAACGTGTCGTTTGCGATCCAGCGACCAATCGTGTCGACGGCCTGGCGGGCAACGCCGTTCGGAAGTGAGGTCGTGAACTCCATCGGAACTTTCAGGTCGTGATTGAACAATCGCGGCTCGCGCGCAGCCTCCCTTTACATATGATCTAGACCGTTGCAAGCTGTCGCTCGCAGCAAAGAAAAGCTCCTGGGCTTCCACCTCGACAACCACTTAGGGAGGAAAGACATGTGGCTTTTGCAGTCATTTGCGCTCGCCACGGGCGCCCTGATCCTTAGTGTCTCTGCGTTTGCGCAAGGCACCACTTCGGGTGTCCCGCGCAATGAGACGCTTATCATCGAGAACCCGGAAGGGACGATCAAGAACGCAGGCTGGTTCAACATCTGGGCGGTCAATGCCGGCGGCCAGTCGACCGGCCTGCATCAGCTGGCGATGGACACGTTCTGGTTCATCGACCCCGACCATGGCCTGAACGGCGTCTGGGATAACTCGCTCGCCTCCGCGCCGCCGATCTACAACGCCGACTTCACCGAGATGACGGTGAAGCTGCGCCCCGGCATCCACTGGAGCGACGGGGTCGAGTTCACCGCGGACGACGTGGTCTTCACGATCAACACGCACCTGAAAACCGACGGGCTCGTACGGAGCGCCCAGGTCCAGCTGAACGTCGACAGCATCTCGGCTCCCGACAAGTCCACTGTGGTCTTCAAGCTGAAGAAGCCGAACTCGCGCTTTCACGCGCTGTTTACGGTGCGCTGGAACGCGATGTGGATAATGCCGAAGCACGTCTTCGAGGGTAAGGATCCGCTTAAGTTCGACAACAACCCGCCGGTCTCGATCGGACCGTACGTTCTGCACGGCTACGACCCGAACGGCCAGTGGTTCACCTGGAAGAAGCGCGAGGATTGGCAGCGCACTTCGCTCGCCCGGTATGGCGAACCGGGCCCCCGCTACGTGACCTATCTCGACCCCGGCCCGCCGGACAAGCGCGTCATCGCCCAGCGCAACCACGAGCTCGACATTATCCACGACACCTCGCCCGAAGGCGTGTTCACCCTGGTCAAGGAGTCGCCGACCTCGATCGGTTGGTTCGAGGGTTTCCCATACGGACACCCCGATCCGACGCTGCCGCAGGTGATCTTCAACCACCAGAACCCGAAGTTCCAGAACCGTGACGTGCGCTGGGCCTTGGCGCTGGCGCTCGACATCAAGGCGATCGCTATGGCGTCCTATCGCGGCGCCGCCACGATCTCGGCAATCGCCGTTCCGCCGACCGGCACCCATCCGAGCTTCTATCACAAGCCGATGGAGGAATGGCTCTCCAAGTTCGAGATCGATACCGGCAAGAAGGTGATCAAGCCCTACGATCCGACGAAGGGCCAGCAGATCGCCGACATGCTGCGGTCCGCGATGCGCGACCAGATCCCGACGGATCCCGAGGAGATCGGCGCCGCCTTCGGGCTCGGCTGGTGGAAACAGGACCTCGAGGCCGCGGCACAGCTCCTCGAGCGGGCCGGCTTCACCCGGCGCGGCAACAACTGGTATATGCCGAACGGCGAGCGCTTCTCCATCAAGGTCGTGGTGGAGGGCGAGGCCCGGCCGGTGATGACCCGCGGCGGGTCGATGATCGCGGAGCAATGGCGGCGCTTCGGCATCGACGCCACCACCGAATCCGCGCAGGCGGCATTTCTGACGCGGCGCAACGGCGGTGACTTCGAGACGATCATCTCGTGGAGCGTGGAGACCTGGGGCGGCCATCCCGACCTCAGCTTTTTCCTCGACAGCTGGCACTCCCAGTTCGTCCAGCCGGCCGGCAAGGTGCAGACCCCGCGCAACTGGTCGCGCTGGTCGAACCCCGAGCTCGACAAGATCATCGAGCAGATCCGCGCGATCCCGTTCGACGATCCGAAGGGAATCGAGCTCGGCAAGGAGTACATCAAGCTCGCCGTCCGCGAGATGCCGATCATCCCGCTGATGTCCTACAACGTTTTCACGATGATGGATCAGAAGTACTGGACCGGCTATCCGACGGCGGACAACCCGTACACGAACCCGGTCCCGAACTGGAGCAACTCGCGCTACATGATGGTCAAGCTGAAGCCTGCCGCGCAGTAGCGGAAAGAACAATTTGTCGGGCGGGGCTGTCGTGGCCCCGCTCCACCAACTACCCCGGTTCGGACCATGCGACTTTACGGGCTTTATGTCGCCAAGCGGCTGGTGCAGTTCGTGCTCGTCGTCTTCATCGGCATATCGCTGACATTCTTCATCACGCATCTGACCCCCATCGACCCGGTCGAGCAGATGATCGCGTCGATGACGGCTTTCAGCGACACCAGCCCCGAGGCGGTCCTGCGGATGCGCGAGGCGCTGCAGGAGCTCTATGGGATCGAGGGCAGCCTCATCGATCAGTATGTCGTCTACTGGGGCCGTATCTTGACGCTCGATTTCGGTCCTTCCCTCTCCGCCTTTCCCACCCCGGTGGCGACGCTGATCGCCCGGGCCCTTCCCTGGACGATCGGCCTCCTCTTCACCTGCACGATGCTTGCTTGGATACTGGGCAACGTCCTCGGCGGCCTCGCGGGCTACTACCGCAAGAGCCGAACGCTCAAGCTTCTCGGCGTGGTGAGTATGAGCTTCCACCCGATCCCCTACTACATCATCGCTTTCGTTCTGCTCATCATCTTCGGTTATCTCTGGCCGGTGCTGCCGATCAGCGGCGGCGCAGCACAGAACGTGCCCCAGGCCTTCACCCTCGAATACATCGGCAGCGTTCTCCGCCACGCGATCCTGCCGGCGCTCTCGATCATCCTGGTCAGCATCGGCGGCTGGTTCCTCGGCATGCGGGCGCTCGTCTCCAACATCGTCACCGAGGATTACGTCATCTACGCCGAGCTCGGCGGCGTCCCGCGAAAGCGCATCCTTCCGTTCTACGTCATGCGGAACGCCTTGGTGCCTCAGGTCACCGGCCTTGCAATGTCGCTTGGCGCGATCTTCAACGGCGCGATCATCGTCGAACAGGTGTTCAGCTATCCGGGTCTCGGACGACTTCTCATCGGAGCCGTCTACTCGGCCGACTACAGCCTGGTTCTCGGCGTCACGGCCATCTCGATCATCGCGGTATCCGCGTCGGTCTTCCTCATCGACATCCTCTACCCGATCTTCGACCCGCGCGTGCAGCTTGCGTGAGCGCCATGTTCAGGATCGCCCGCGACCTCTTCCGCTACAATCTCGAGTTCGCCGTCGGCTCGATCCTGACCGGGTTCGTGATCGTGATCGCCGCGCTCTCCCTCTTCTCTCCCTACAACCCGCTCGACACCTATGTCTTGCCGCAGGACGCACCGCCCTCGTGGGCCTATCCGTTTGGCACGACCTCGCGCGGGCAGGACACCTTCTGGACTCTCACCTTCGCGATGCGGAACACGCTCCTCTTCGGATTCGCCGTCGCGATCCTGAGCCGCATTCTCTCGCTCATCGTCGGCCTCGTGTCCGGCTATGTCGGCGGTCTCACCGACCGCGTGCTCATGTCGGTCAACGACACCTTCATTGTCGTCCCGCTTTTCCCGCTTCTCGTTCTTTTCTACTTCGTCATGCGCGACTACATGTCGTGGGTGCTGCTGGCGCTGGTCATGGCTTGCCTGGGCTGGGCCTACGATGCGCGCCTGATCCGTTCGATCATGATGAGCCTGAAGGAGCGCGAGTTCACACGCACGAGCATTTTCTCTGGCATGAGCATGCGCGAGATCGTGCTGCGCGAACACCTGCCTTACGTGCTGCCGATCGTATTCTCCACCACCCTCAACAACATCAACTGGTCGATCGGCCTCGAAGTCACGCTCTCGGTCCTCGGGTTCACCGACCTTGACACGCCGACCGTCGGGACCATGATTTTTTGGGCGAACCAACATAGTGCGATGGTTTCGGGCGTGTGGTGGTGGTTCGTGTTCCCGACAGTGTTCGTCACCATTACCTTCATCGGCCTCTTCCTGCTGGCCGTGTCGATGAATGAGTACATCGACCCGCGCAGCCGGCTGAGCCGCATGGGCGGAGGGGCAGCGTGATGGCGCCGGCGCCGCAACCCGCGAGCGACCCCGTACTCTCGGTCGAGCGCCTCCGCGCCTACTATCAGATGAAGTACTTCGGGATCGACCGCGAGGTGCGTGCGGTCGACGACATCACGCTGCACGTTGATCGCAATGAGATCTACGGGCTCGCAGGCGAATCGAGCTCCGGGAAGACCTCGTTCATCAAGACGATCGCGGCAGCGAACCGTCCTCCGCTCAACGTCGTCGGCGGTTCGGTGAAATTCAGCTTCCTCGACCGGGACATCCACCAGCTCAACCGCAAGGCGCTCGCGGCGGTGCGCTGGAGGCACCTTTCCTACATCATGCAGGGCTCGATGAACGTGCTCAATCCGGTCCGCCGGATCAGACACTCCTTCTTCGATTTCGCCTTCGCGCATATCGGCCGGCCCCGGCCCGAGTTCCTGGAGATTGTCGAGGAGCACCTGCGGCGGCTTCATCTCGAGCCTTCGATCCTCGACGCCTACCCGCACGAGCTCTCCGGCGGCATGCGACAGCGCGTGACGATCGCGCTGGCCACCGTCTGCCGCCCCGAGTTCATCATTGCCGACGAGCCAACGACGGCCCTCGACGTGGTCGTCCAGAAGAGCGTGCTCGGCATGATCCGCGAAGTGCAACGCGGAATGCGCTCGTCGATCCTGTTCGTCACGCACGACATGGCGGTGCACGCCAACATGGCCGACAGGCTCGGTATCATGTATGCCGGCCGCCTGGTCGAGGAGGCGCCGACCCGCGCGATCTTCGCAAAGCCGCTCCACCCCTACACGGCCCACCTGATCGAAAGCCTGCCGAAGATCGGCAGTTCCGGCCTGAAGAAGGCGCTCGGCGGAAGCCCGCCCAATCTTTCGGCGCCGCCGCCGGGGTGCCGGTTCCACCCGCGCTGCCCCCTCGCCATGGAGATCTGCCGCCGCGAAGTCCCGGCCCTGACGGCGCTCGCGCCTGGCCATCGCGTCGCCTGCTTCGCCGCAAGCCCCGCCGTGAAGCCCGCAAGGCACGAAGAACCGGCGGAGGCGGCGCAGTGAGCCAGCCCCTCCTCTCCGTCGAAGGCGTCACCAAAGACTATTCGCGGGGCGGCCTCTTCGGCGGCGGCACCTTTCGCGCCGTCGACGACGTCAGCTTCTCGCTCTCCGCGGAGCGATCAGAGATCTTCACCGTCGTCGGCGAGTCGGGAAGCGGCAAGACGACTCTTTCCCGCATGATCCTGAATCTCGTCACCCCAACAACGGGCGCGATACGGTTCCGCGGGTCCGACGTGACCCGGTCCGGCGGAAGGAGCGCGCGCATGCGCTTCATGGCAGCGGTACAGCCGATCTTCCAGAACCCGTTTGAAGCCTTCAATCCGCTGAACCGCGTCGACCGCTACCTTCTCACGACCGCGCGCCACTTCGCCGGCGCACGGAAGAGCGCCGACGCCGAGCGCCTGGCGGACGAGGCGCTCCGCAAGGTCGGCCTCTCCTTCGTCGAGATCAACCGGCGCTTCCCGCATGAGCTGTCGGGCGGCCAGTTGCAGCGCGTCGCGATAGCCCGGGCGCTCATCCCCGGCCCCGCGCTCATCGTCGCGGACGAGCCGGTGTCGATGGTCGACGCGTCGCTCCGAATGGCCATCGTGAACCTGTTCAGGACGCTGCGTGACCAGCTCGGCGTCTCGATCATTTACATCACCCACGACCTCGCGACCGCCTACTACATCAGCGACCGGATCATCATCATGCAGAAGGGCAAGGTGGTGGAGAGCGGCGACGCGCGTGCGGTCCTCGACAACCCGAGACATCCCTACTCCATCCTGCTCAAGGCGTCGGTGCTTTCTCCGGACGCCGCGCTCGCAGGCGAATCCACCGGCTGAGCCGTTCCCATCAACGGAAGTGCGTGAAGTGAAGGTCAATCTCAACCGAAGCAAAGTAATCGGGACGACAGACAGGGGCCTCTCTCGAGCCTTCGCGAAGCACCTCGGGCGCTGCATCTGTGGCGGCCTCTACGAGGCCGGCCATCCCAGTGCCACACCGGAAGGTTTCCGTCGCGACATGCTCGAACTCGCGCCGACGATCGGCGATCGCATCATCATGCAGAAGACAGGTGGTGGAATTCGGCCAGGCGCGCACCGTACCGTCCATGCCCCGGCATCCCTATTCGCGGCAGCTTCGCGAAGCCGTGCTCACGCCGGATACTGTGCCGGCCGTCCCTGCAAAATGAAACCGACGGAGACATCCATGCAACGAGCCACGGTCGTAATGGATCGCGATTTCGCAATCGGTCAAACCGATTCCCGCCTTTTCGGCGCCTTCGTCGAGCACCTCGGCCGCTGCATCTATGGCGGCCTCTTCGAGCCTGACCACCCAACAGCCGACCGAAAGGGCTTTCGCCGCGATGTGCTCGAACTCGTTCGCGAGCTTGCTCCCACTATCATCCGCTACCCCGGCGGCAATTTCGTATCGGGGTACAATTGGGAGGATGGTGTAGGTCCGGTTGAAAGTCGGCCCAAAAGGCTCGACTTGGCCTGGTTCTCGACGGAACCAAACACCTTCGGAACCAACGAGTTCATTGATTGGTGCCGGGCCGCCGAGGCGGAGCCTATGTTTGCCGTGAATCTTGGCACCCGCGGCGGCGATGCTGCGAGGAACCTCGTCGAGTACTGCAACCATCCCGGCGGAACATATTACTCCGACTTGCGCCGTCGGCATGGGTACGAGCAGCCGCACGGCATCAAGTTTTGGTGCCTCGGCAACGAGATGGATGGCCCATGGCAAATGGAGTATAAAACTGCAACGCAGTACGGCTTGGTCGCCAAGGAAGCTGCGAAAATGATGCGCTGGATCGATCCTGCGATCGAGCTCACGGCCTGCGGCTCCTCGGCCAGAAACATGCCAAGTTACGGTCGCTGGGAGGACGAGGTGCTCGAGCATACCTTCGAGCACGTCGACTACATCTCGCTTCACACGTACCTCAACAACTACGCCGATGACATTCCGGCCTTCCTGGCCTCGCCTGACCTGATGGACAGCTTCATCGACGAAGTCGTTGCCATCGCCGATGCAGTTGCGGCTCGCCGGCGCTCACCGAAGCGGATGATGCTATGCTTCGATGAGTGGAATGTCTGGTACCGCACCCGCCGCAACCGTCGCGATCGAGTGAAGGAAGGGTGGCCGATTGCTCCTCCAATCCTGGAGGAGCAATACAACATGGTGGATGCTTTGGCATTTGGGGGGCTTTGCATCTCCTTGTTGAACCATGCCGACCGAATCAAGGCCGCCTGTCTGGCCCAACTCGTCAACGCTATCGCGCCGATCATGACCGAGACCGGCGGCCCTGCATGGCGGCAGACAATCTTCTACCCTTTCGCGCAGATGAGCCGGTATGGGCGCGGCAAGGTGCTGCGCACGCAGGTTGAGAGTGAATCCTATTCGGCAAGTTACTACGATCCGCGCGGCGAACTGGAGCTGACTTTCCCCATCCCTGACGTGCCTTATCTCAAGGTTTCGGCCGTCGCGGACGATCGTGGGGGGCTGGCCCTGTTCCTCCTCAATCGGCACCTCACGGACGCCATGGCGGTGAGCATTGAGGCCCGCAGCTTCGGCGAGCTAGCCGTAATCGAAGCCCTAGAGCTCACCGATAGTGATCTCAATGCGGTGAACAACAGAGAGGACCCGGATCGGATCAGACCGGCGAAGCTCGAGGACGTCCGGGTGGAGGGGGGCCAGATCCGCGCGACTCTCCAGCCAGCCTCATGGAATGTCATGAGCCTTGGATCAACTAGGTCGGCACCGAAGTGAGCAAAGCCAGTGTCCGGTCCCGTTAACAGCTTTAATAGGCGTTCGATCTTGGTGAGGATCGCCTCGCTGGTCGCGGTCCAGAGGAACGGGCGGACCTTGGCGTTGTGGGCCCGACGAAGGCGGTGATCTTGTCGGCGAGAGCGCTGATGAATGAGCCGCGCCGGATCTGCCGCTGTGTGATCAACGCGATTCACCGCCCGACCTGGTTGAGCCACGATGCGTAGGTCGGGGTGTAGTGGATGTGAAAGCGCGGGCGCGGAAAACCGCCTCCACTTTGCCGCACGATGCGGTCGGTTCGCCGCCGGTCAGGCGCTTGACCGGACGCACGTCTTGCGGCCGGCCGCTCTGGAAGTTCAGAACTGGTCCGCGCGGCAATGTGGCCCCTGGCGTGATGGTCGGATGGGTGTTGCAACCGGGGTGCGGGGAGACCAGTGGAGCCATCAGCCAAGGGCAGAGGTGGCGGCCGACACATCGCACGAACGCACATCGCACGAATTCGGGAGTTCGCCTTGCCAAGTCTGTGCAGGCTGATCGGTGTTCCCGTCCAGGACGGGGCGGGGCGGCTCGGGTGTGACATGGGCCCGAGCGCCTACCGGGCGGCTGGCATTGTCCAGGCGCTGCGTGACCTCGGACACGTGGTGGTCGATCAGGGCAACATCATCCCGCCGTCACCGACGCCCGTCACTCACCCCAACAGCGTCATCAAGGCTCTGCCCCAGATCGCGGCCTGGACCCAGGCCATCGCTGATGCGGCGTACGAGTGTCCTGCAGATTCCTTTCCGGTGTTCATGGGCGGGGACCACAGCCTGTCGGCAGGCACCCTCGCCGGATTGGCGAGACGGGCAGGGGAGTTGGGGCGTGCGTTCTTCGTGCTCTGGCTCGATGCCCATACCGACCTCCATACGCTCACCACTACCCGAAGCGGTAATCTGCACGGCGTGCCCATTGCGTATGCGACAGGTCAGCCCGGCTTCGACGGCTACTTGCCCCTGCTTCACGTTCCGGTGGTGACCTCCAACATCTGCATGATGGGGATTCGGAGCGTGGACCCCGACGAGCGCCTTGCACTACGGCAGGCCGGCATCACCGTGCACGACATGCGCAGCATCGACGAGAACGGCGTGGCTCATCTGCTCTCGGGCTTCCTCGACAGGGTCGCCGCAGCGAATGGCATGCTGCATGTCAGCCTCGACGTCGACTTCCTCGACCCCGGCATCGCACCGGGCGTCGGAACGACCGTGCCCGGCGGCGCGACGTTCCGCGAGGCTCACCTCATCATGGAAATTCTGCATGACCGTAGGCTCGTCAGCAGCGTCGATCTAGCGGAGCTCAATCCATTTCTCGACGAGAGGGGCAAGACCGCGCTCCTGATGGTCGATCTCCTGGCCAGCCTCATGGGAAGACAGGTGCTGGATCGCCCGACGCAGAGCTTCTCCTGATCGGCTCCGGCCATTGTCGCCCCATGCAAGGCATTCAGAGTCGACCCCAGAGCTGACCGTCGTGTGCAACGATCTTCATAAGCCGCCGGAACGCCCTCCGGGTCCTGGCTGGTGCCGCGGCGGCTCCCATGCTCGGGGCTGCGACCGCCTGGCGGGTCAATTCGTCTCCGACGAAACGGTCTATCGGCTGGGGCTCTTTCTCATGGCAAAGGCAGGGTACGACACGCGGGCCGCGGTCGAGCTATGGCGCCGCATGGATCGGCTCGGGCAGGGACGGGCGCCTCTGCACCGCTGTCGACCCATCCGGCCCCGCAGGAATGGGTGAAGACGATCGAGGAACTGCTCTCCGAGGTCATGGCCACCGTCCGCCGCGCCTGACAATCGGGTCTGGAGCGATGCTGCAGTCCTGTCCGGGCGTCCAGAGCCCGGTCGGCGTGAGCCATTTCGACAAAGGTGGGTGCCCGTGATCCTCGAGGCGGACCAGGGCGCAGTGCGGTGCCGCACTGTCCACCACGGGGGTGAATGAGCTATGCTCGGCCGATGCAGGATGCAGACGCACTCTTCGAGACCCTGCGCCGCTCGGCCGACCCTGAAGCGGTCCGCGCACTCGAGGATTTTGTGCGGGACGGCTCCGATGAGGAACTCGCGCGCGTCAACGCGATCGGCTTCGCGGCCGGCCGGGACCTCGACGAGCAGAAAGTGATCGCGGCGCTCCTGCATGCGTCGAGGCTGGGCCTCTTCGAGATGTCCTGGAACATCCTCTGCCCGAGCTGCGGAGGCGTCCTCGACGCCAATGCCACCCTGAAGAGCGTGCGGCAGGAGGATTACCATTGCGCGTTCTGTGGAATGGCCAGCGAGCCGACGCTCGACGAAACCGTGGAGGTGAGCTTCACGGTCAGTCCCCGCGTTCGCCGCATCGCCGCCCATGAGCCGGACAGCCTCGGCTTCTGGGACTATTACCGGCAGGTCTTTTTCGGTTCGAGCGTCGCGTTCCCCGAGCCGGGCGTCTTCGACGAGCTCAGCCGCAGGGCCGTGCTGGAATCCGTCGAGTTGCAGGCCGGCGAGCGGGCGATCCTGGCCCTACAGCTTCCCGCGGAACTCCTGATCGTCTTCGATCCGGTTACCCACTCGGCCCATTTCATCGAAGCCGAAGGCGACCCCGCACGCGAGCGCCAGGAGCTGTCCCTGGTCTTCGGCAGCGCGCGCGCTCCCGTCGGCCGCGCGGCCATGCATCCGGGGCCGCTCCGCCTCCTGCTGGACAACCGCACGGAGCGCCGGGTCTTGCCCGGTATCTTCATAGCGGGCCCGGACCTGGACGAACTGTTGGGTAATCGCCGCCCCTTCCTGACGGCGAAGCGGCTCCTCACCAATCAGACCTTCCGCGACCTCTATCGCACCCATACGCTCGATGTCGAGCAGAGGCTCAAGATCATGAGCCTCACCTTCCTGTTCACGGACCTGAAGGGATCGACCGAGCTCTACGAACGCGTTGGCGATCTCGTCGCATACGACCTCGTCCGCGCTCACTTTCAGATCTTGAACGAGATCGTGGCGTCCGAATCCGGGGCCGTCGTCAAGACCATCGGCGACGCTGTGATGGCGACTTTTCCGGCGCCGCACCGGGCCGTCTCGGCCGCCCTTCGGATGCGCGAATCCATGCGGCAGATGAACGAGCGGCGGGGAGCGGAGGACCTCATCCTGAAGATCGGAATCCACGAGGGTCCGTGCCTCGCCGTGAACCTCAACGATCGTCAGGACTACTTCGGCCAGACGGTCAACATCGCGTCGCGCGTGCAGGAGCTTGCTACGGGCGACAGCATCTTCGCCACCCAGGCGATCGTCCAGCACGCCGACTCGGCTTGGCTCCTCTCATCGCGCGGGGTGGATGCCAAGCCTCAGGATGTGAGCCTGAGGGGCATTGGCGATCGCATGCCTGTCTTTTCGATGACCTGACCAGACAACTCGGACGTTCTGGGTCCGATGCTCTAGGTGCCGAGCCGAAGCCGACACCGGAAGCCATCGTTATCGGCGTGTTGCTCAACGCGGACAGAGTTCCCCCGCTTCCCCGGGGGCGCCGAAGCGCGCACCCATAGGTCGCCCTCATCCAGCGAAACATAGAGGCGGGTTCCGTCCACCCGCGTGAAGACAGCTATGCTGTCGGGACCGATTTCGACTTCGCTCTTCGGCATCCCTGCCTCCTCCCGACTACGTCGCTCTGATCGACAGTAACTATAGGTGAGCATTCTAAGGTTCCCAGCACAGACACTGCCCGGGCGGCATCGGATGGGGTTGTCGGCGTGGGCAACGATCCACCCGCTCATGCAGGCGGCGACCAGTTTACCGGGTGGAGGCCTTCTTCGGGCTTTGGAATGACGGCGGTCGGCTTGACCTATCGAGAGGCCCATGGTGAAAGGGCCGCGAATCCAGGGGAGCTGTGATGGCCGGCGCCGAGGAGCGGCTGAAGCGGTTTCGGGAGATATTGGCGGAGGCGCACGGCGTGCTGCGACTCGCCTTCGGCTTCGAGTTGTGGGACGGCTCGACCGTGCCGGCGGATCTCGCTCCGGACGCCATGCGCATCGTGATCCGCCGCGAGAGCGTCGTCTCGGCTCTGGTGCGGCGTCCCGGCCTCGATACGCTGATCAACGCCCACGTCGCCGGGCTCCTCGACGTCGAGAACGGTACGATCTTCGAACTTGCGGCGCAGCGTCCGCAGGGAAAAATCGGCAAGCAGCTCAAAGGCGTCGGACTGCTGAAGGCGTTTCGCGCTCTCGCACCGTTCTGGCGCGCGCCGACCGAACTGCTGCGGCCGCCCGCCGGCTTGCGCGGCGACACGATCGACCGCGACGGGCGGCCGGGCACCAGCAAGGCCAACGTTGCCTACCATTACGACGTCTCGAACGCCTTCTACCGCCTCTTCCTCGATCGGGAGATGGTCTATACCTGCGCCTACTTCCAGCCCGACTGGCACGACGACATCGACCGGGCGCAGCGCGACAAGCTCGATATGATCTGCCGCAAGCTGCGCCTCGCGCCCGGAGACCGCTTTCTCGACATCGGCTGCGGCTGGGGCGCCCTGATCTGCCATGCGGCGGAGCATTACGGCGTCCGCGCGACGGGTGTGACGCTCGCCGAGGAGCAGGCGGCGCTCGCCCGCGAGCGCATCGCGAGCCGCGGCCTCGAAGGCCGGGTCGAAGTCGTGCTCAAGGACTATACGCAGATGGAGGGCGAGTTCGACAAGATCTCTTCCATCGGCATGTTCGAGCATGTCGGCATCAAGAACTACCCGACCTACTTCCGGACGGTGCACCGGCTCCTGCGCCCCCGCGGCCTGTACCTGCATCACACCATTGCGCGCCGCGCCAAGCGCAGCGAGCGCGCCTTCGCAAGACTTCAAACCCGAATACCGGGCGCTCATCCGCTACATCTTTCCCGGCGGCGAGCTCGACCACCTCGGTATGTCGGTAGCAAACCTCGAGCGTTTCGGTTTCGAAGTTCACGACGTCGAAGCCTGGCGCGAGCACTATCAGCGCACGACCCGCTTGTGGTGGGAGCGACTCGCGGCGCGGCGCTCCGAAGCCGAGGCGGAGGTCGGCTTCGAGAAAACGCGCATGTGGCTCCTCTACCTCGCGGGGTGTTCGCTCGCGTTCGAACGCGCCGCGGTCGGCGTCAACCAGACGCTGAGCTCGAAGCGCACACGGGGTTCCGCCGGCCTGCCGCCGTCGCGAGCGGATCTCTATCGCTGACTCGCAGCAGCGTCCTCAGCGCTTCCGCGCCTTTTGACGCTTTGTCTCCCACGCCTTGTGAGCGGCCGCGCGACGAACCTCGGAGATGGATCGCCCGTCCTTCGTTACTCGCGCGGTGCTGCGCTTTCGCGAAGCCGCCGTCGGTTTACGTCCGGTTTTGGCCGGAGCGACGGATGCGGCGCGGCGAGAGGCCGGCGCTTTTGCGGCCGCCCGCGTGCTTGTCTTCCTCTTGAGGAGAGACGTGAGTGCGCGAGCCACCCGCTTCACCTCGGCGGCCTCGCTGCGGGACCGATCGGACACCAAGTCTCCGACGTTTCCGAGCTGCTCGATAAGCTTCTGTGTTCGCTGTTCTACTCTGGTCATTCTCATCCTCGTCTCTGTGGATATTGCGCATATAGAGGCGGATTGCGATGGCGTCTACAGAACGAGCATCAATTTAGATGCGAGCGTCGCTTGTCGCTCACCCGATGCCGCATGCGCCTCGGTGGCGGGTTTACCGGGTCGCCCCTTCGGATGACCGCTCCCGCCGTCTGGAAACGGAGGACGACGGAAGTTCTCCATACCCGACACGGTCGTCGATCCAAGCCGAGTTGCTTGATCGTTTCGCCGGTGTCGTCCTACTCGCAAAAGTCGTCGGGTTTAACCACTTATTCTGACAAACAAGGTCTCCGCCCGCGGATTTCCCTTCGGATTTCCCTCAAAGCAGCGAAAAGCCGTGGCACACTTCGATCGAAGAAAGTCCCGCGGGGCGCACCACTCATTCCATTCCTCCGACTCGGGCCGGGCTGCGGCTTGCGCCGTTCGCCGAAGCCCGAGGCTATTCTTTGTCGGCGCGGCTTGCTACGTCCGACCAAACCTTCGAGGAACTCTCAAATGTCCGATCAGTCAGCCTTTCCGATCGCTGCGCGTTGGCCCGCCAAGCACCCGGACCGGCTTCAGCTCTATTCCCTTCCGACACCGAACGGCGTCAAGGTTTCGATCATGCTCGAGGAGATCGGGCTGCCTTACGAGGCGCACGCGGTGGACATCGGCAAGGGCGAATCCTGGACACCCGAATTCCTGTCCTTGAACCCGAACGGCAAGATCCCGGCTATCCTCGATCCGGACGGACCGGGCGGGCGGCCGCTCGCGTTGTTCGAATCCGGCGCGATTCTGCTGTATCTCGCCGAGAAGACCGGCCGGCTCCTGCCGGCCGACCCGGGGCAACGCTACGAGACCATCCAGTGGGTGTTCTTCCAGATGGCGAGCATCGGACCCATGTTCGGTCAGCTCGGTTTCTTCCATAAGTTCGCCGGCCGGGAGATTGCCGACAAGCGCCCGCTGGAGCGCTACAGTGCGGAATCGAAACGGCTGCTCGGCGTCCTCGATACGCGGCTCGCCGGCCGGGAGTGGATCATGGGCGACGACTACACCATCGCCGACGTCTCGATGCTCGGCTGGGTGCGCAATCTGGTCGGCTTCTACGGCGCGCGCGACCTCGTCGAGTTCGACAGCCTTCGCCCACGTGCCGGCCTGGCTGGAGCGAGGTCTCTCGCGCCCGGCCGTGCAGCGCGGCCTCACGATCCCCGCGCGGCCCTGAAGCAGACGGCGAGGATGACCGGAGAGTTTCCGAGACGTGCCATGGAACCTGCCGATCCGTTCGACCTCGACCGTTTCGTGAAGGCGCAGGAACCCATCCTCGCCTGCGCCCTCGAAGAATTGCGGGCAGGCCGGAAGCGGAGCCACTGGATGTGGTTCGTGTTTCCGCAGATGCGCGGGCTCGGGCACTCCTCGACCGCGCTGTTCTATGGCATCGGCTCGCTCGACGAGGCGAGGGCCTATCTGGCCCATCCGGTGCTCGGGCCGAGGCTGATCCTCTGCACGCAGGCGGTGCTGGGAATCGAGGGACGATCCCTCGCCGCCGTCTTCGGCTCGCCGGACGACATGAAGTTCTGCTCGTCCATGACCCTGTTCGCGGCTGCCGCCGAAGACGGCGGAAGCGTCTTTACGCAGGCGATCGAGCGCTATTGCGGCGGCCGCAGGGATGGTCGCACTCTCGCGCTGATCGAAGCGGGAGCCGGGTAGGGCAGGCGCGTGTCTCATCCCGGCGTGTACCAGATCGGCGACGTATAGGCACGCTCCTGGGTCGTCATGGGCACCTCCCGCGGCATCTGGATGCCGAAGTACTTGGCATCGTACGCCGTCCAGCGCGGTGTCGGGATCTCCAGGACGCGGGCGTAGTAGAAGGCACGCTGCGTGGGATCGAAGTCCGGGTCCCGCCACAAGGTGATGAGTTCCGGGTCGCCGATCGTGTTGGTCCAGGTGGCGTTCCCCACATCGACCGTGTTGCCGACCGCAGGCAGCTTCCCGTCGGAGCCCGGCTTGCGACGGTCGGCATCGGCCCAGACGACGTCGTAGACCTTCTCTTCGAGCACGCCGTCCCGCTTCAGCCAACCCTTGACGATCTGGATGCGGTCGAGGTTGGCTCCGATGGGATCCTTGAGCGCGGCCACGAGAAAGCCCGGGGCCCGGCCGGGAGGCGCGCTGCGGAGATCGCCGCCCATCGGCACTCCCTTCTGGTAGCCGGCGACCGCCGGGCTGCGGGATTGCGCATCGGCCGGCTCGAAGTCCCAACCGCCGAAGAAGCGCACGACCATGCGCGGGCCGGTGGTGGCATAGGTTTCGCGCCGCTCCATGGCGTCGAACAGCGCCTCGCGCGTGTTCTCCGCCGCCCACACCGCCGCGTAGCCCGAGGAGGTCTGCTCCCACCCCATGATGGTGGCCTTCTCGGTCTTGATGAACGGGTGCGTCGCGCGGGTGGGGCTCGGCTCGGAGGACGACGTCTTGCCGAAGAAATTGTCCTCGTCGACCGCGGCCAGTCCCGTGTGGGCGTCGGTCGAGCCGATCATGCCGAACTTGTAGGGGTTCGTGCCGAGGTCCTGTTCCAGCTTGAGGCCGAGCTTGAGGGCCGATCGCGCATATTCGTATTGCAGCATCTCGGGCGCCTTGAGCTCGCTCAGATCGAGGTTGCCCTTGTCCCAGCGCTCGAAATTCGCGAACTCGTCGTTGGGCGAGAGGAACGGATGCGCCTCGCCGTCGCCCTTGATCTGCGTCGCCTCGTAGAGCCGCTCCCAGCGCGCTCGGGTTTCGGCATAGTCGCGGTCCACCGGGCGGCCCGTGAAGGATTCGACGATCGGGAACATGCGCCCGTTGCTCAGGTTGCCGTTGTGGGCAATGGCCAGCACGTCGCCTCCGGTCTTCTCCTCGTAGGCCGCCAGCCACTTCCAGAGATCGCGGGGATCGTCGCTGCCGAGCGGCCTTTGCGTCGTGAAGGGCTCGACGAGGCTCGCCCTCGCCGCGCCGTCACGAAAGATCACGTTGCGGTGCAGGTTGTTACCGCCGGTGTTGGAAGTCCACTCGTAGCCGATGAAGGCCGTGAAACGGCCCGGCTCGTTCGCCTCCTCCGCCGCCTTGATCGTCTCCTGCCAGGCCGAGCGGTAGGCCGAAGTACCCGGCAGGGATGCGAGCGCCTTCGGGAACGTGCCCTGGCTGAAGCTGGTGATGATCTCGATTGCCGCTTCGGCGCCCTTGCCGGTCTGGATCAGGTCGTACCAGCGTCGCCCGGTCTGATCGGAAAGCAGTTCGGGCTTGCCTGCGAACAGTTGCGGGAAGAAGCCCATGTTGTCGGAATGGTCGGCTACGACGAGAAAGTCGAGCGGGCGGGAAAGCTTCACCCGCTGGCCGGTCGAGGCCGTGATCTCCTGGCCTTTGGCGAAGCGATAGCCATCCTGCGGCGTGAGCCGGGCGCCGAAGGCTCCCGCATCCATCGAGAAGGAGGTATGCAGGTGCGTGTCCCCGAAGAAGGGGCGGGTCGGGAAGTTGCGTCCCGCAGGCGGCGAGTACGCCGGCCGCCTGAACGCCTGCTCCGCGGTCTCCTTGTCCAGCATGCCGGCGTCCTGCGCCCAAGCCGGCAGCCCGAGGCCCATCGTGAGGAGGCCGGTCAGGCCGAACCGATGCAGCGACGTCCAGTTCATGGGTTTCCTCCCGCGATGTGAAGCGTGTCGGCGTCCGTGACGGCCCGGTCGGTGGGGCGGCGCGCGCCTCCGGCATCCCGGTGGGCGGCCAGGAACTGCGCCCGTCGGTCGTCGGAGCCGTAAAGGCGGATGAGGCCGAGACGGTGCGCGTCGCCGATCGAGAAGCGCCCGTCCGCGACCGCCCGGATGACGTTCGTATCCGATACCAGGACGAGGTCTCCCGGCTGCGGGCCGGAGACGTGAACCTGCGCGCGCAACCGGCCCTGATCGCCCTCGAACCGCGTCCAGAGCATCGGTTCGACGAGCACCAGGGAGAAGTTGGGGGAGGGCGCCCCCGCAGCCGGGCTCAGTACTTCGAGGAAGCGTTCGATCGATCTGATCGTCGCGCGATAGCGGGT
The DNA here is from genome assembly GCA_963723525.1 of uncultured Alphaproteobacteria bacterium. Lineage (GTDB taxonomy): Bacteria > Pseudomonadota > Alphaproteobacteria > Rhizobiales > Beijerinckiaceae > Microvirga. The sequence goes on along the minus strand of CAVRRI010000021.1, from coordinate 151,843 downwards.
TCCGAACGGATCCGGACCCATCTGGCCATCCGGTGGGGAAAGCCGTCCTTCCGCGACCGCTGCTGCTGTGGCGCCCACCACATGCATCGCATCCGGATAGACCCAGTTCATGATGCCGCGCGCGAGCGTCGCGTCGTCGTGAAAACCGCAGGCGAAGCCTTCGAGCGGCGAGGCGGTTGCCAGGAACGCCGTCGTGACCGTCAGGCCTGCGAGGATCGATCGGCTTCGCGACCGTTGCGCCATCCCGTTCTTCCGAGACATCGCAATCTCCTGAAATGCTGCCGCCCTTCACTACGCGATACGAAGGTCAGAAGGCGGCCAAACGCTGGATGACCCAGAAACTCGCCGCGCCGCCGATCGCGTAGGGCGGCGCCAGCTCCGCCCAGCGCGGCAACGCGACCCGAAGACGACGGACGATGCCCATGACGGACAGCGCCGCGGCGACGAAGAGCAACTGGCCGGCTTCCACGCCGAGGTTGAAGAACAGGAGCGCCGCCGGGATGTGTCCCTCCGGCAGGCCGGCCTCGCTCAGGGCCCCGGCGAAGCCGAAACCGTGCAGGAGCCCGAACGTGAAGGCGACGATCCACGGCATCTGCGCCGCCAGCCCTGCCCGGCCGCGACGCGCACGCACGACCTCGACGGCCGCGAACACGATGCTGAGCGCGATGACCGCCTCGACCGGTTTCGATGGCACATGGACGACGCCGAGTGTCGCCAGCGAGAGCGTAACGCTGTGAGCGATCGTAAAGGCCGTCACGGTCTTCAGCAGCGGCCATGTCCCGGTCGTGAGGAGCAGGAGCGCCAGGACGAACAGCAGATGATCGATTCCGAGCAGGATATGCTCGACACCGAGCGCGAGGTAGGTGCGCGCGACGGCCCAACCGCTCGGCCGGGCAGGGATCATCGCCCTTGGCTCCTGCGGCGTCAGGCGCCGGACCCAGGTGCCGCCGTCCGCAAAGGCGACGCGCACGAGCGCATCGGTGAGAGTGCGTTCCAGGCCGACGATCTGGAGCGTCTGTCCGCGCAGGTCGTCGGCCCGCAAGCGCCAGGTCTGCACGGCGGCGCTCCCGGTCAACCTTGTCGCGACCGGGGTGAGGATCTCGACGGGGCCGGACAGGGCAGGGTCCAGGGCAAGGCGCAGGTCGCCGCGCATGGGCGTCTTCCAGAGCACGCTGAACTCGCCGGGGCGGTCCTCGTGAAGGTCGAAATAGGCGGGGCGGATCTCGTGGCAGACGCCGGCAAGGGGGGAAAGCAGCGCCGCCAGCACGATGAGGATGCGGAACCTCATGGCCGCGCCCCTGCATCGTCCACCGCGTGTCCGAGCAACCGACGGACGTTCGGATCGGCGACGACCTCGTATTTCCGTGCGAGGCCGGCGCGGAGCTGGTCCCTGGCAGCCTCCTGCCGCTGTCGGTGCCATTCGTCCGCCAGCCGGCCGCGCGCCTCGCCGAAAGCGGGGGTCCGGGAGGGCTGCATTCCCGTCACCTTCACCAGGTGCAGACCGTAGCCGGACGAAACCGGGCCCGACCAGCGGCCGTACTTAGCCGAGAAGACGGCGCGCGCGAATGCAGCGCCGAACACGTTGGCCAGAGAAAGCTCGTCCTGGTCGACGAACACGTCGCCGAGCAGAAGACGGTCTCCTTCGCCTGCCGAGTCACCCGATGAATCGGACAGCCTCGCGAGGACGATACCGGCCTTGCCTGCGGCGCGATCTTCGCCTTGCTTACGGTCGAAGAAGATCTGGTCGAAGGATATGCGCGCCGGCGTACGGATGAGCTCCGGGCGCGCCTCGTAGAGGCTGCGCAATTCCGATTCCGGCGGCTCGGAGACGCGAAGCGTGTCGTCGAGCAGGAACGTCATCTTCTGCGCAAGCCGGCGGCGGATGACAGGGTCGCCATCGTCGAGATGCAGCTCCCGTGCTTCGCGGGCAAGCATCTCTTCGTGCAAGTGGTCGGCGACGAGGCCCCTGAGCTCGTCGTCGGTCGGCGGCCGGCGCCATTGGCGCGCCCACATGTCCTTCAGCCATCCGGCATCCGCATCGGTGATGCGGACGATCCGCGACGGCCCGTAGGACGGCTCGTTCGTGGTCGGCTCGAGAGCGGAATGAACGGCGAACAGGAGCCCGCCGATGGCGAGAAAATGCAGCAAGGGCTCCCTGATCAGGCGGACGGCCCCCGGGGAAAGCGCAGGCACCCGGAGCACGGAACGCCACTCGCGTGCGGGACGTTCCATGGGAGCCTCCTCCGCCAGACAGCCCAGCATGCCCTCGCATGTGGGCGGAAAGTTGGCCCGGCATCATCCGCCGTCGGCAGGAGCGTCGTGACTGCTACCGGGCCGTCCATCCGCCGTCGATGAGGATGGTGTCGCCTGTGATCAGGGAGGCCGCGGGCGAGGCGAGAAAGATCACCGCGCCGGCAACATCCATCGGCTGGCCGATCCTGTGGAGGCCGGCGATCCGCTCGAGGACATCGGCGCGAAACGCCGGCTCCCGGAGCGCCGGCTCCGTTCCTGGCGTTGCAATGAATGTCGGCGCGACCGCGTTGACGGTGATGTTGTGCCGGCCCCACTCGACGGCGAGACACTTGGTGAGATGCGATATGGCCGCCTTGGTCATGCAGTAGATCGCTTCGCCCGGGAGAGCGACGAATCCGGCTTGCGAGCCGATATTGACGATCCGCCCGTAGCCCTGCCGGATCATGTGGCGGCCGGCGGCTTGGCTCACGAAGAAGGTCCCTTTCAGATTGACGGCGACCGTCAGATCGAAATCCTCCTCCCGAACGTCCTCGGCTGGGTTTTCGGGCCCGCAGCCGACATTGTTGACCAGGATGTCCAGGCGGCCGAAACGATCGACCGCCTCGTCGACGGCGCTCGCGATCTCGCCCATTCGGGTCACGTCCATCTGCAGGGGCAGGGCGCGCCGGCCGAGGGCCTCGATTTCCGATACGAGGCCGTGCTCGTTGTTGCGTTCACGGAGGCCGAGGGCGAGGTCGGCGCCCGCATGGGCGAGAGCGAGCGAGAGGGCGCGTCCTATGCCTCGGGCTGCTCCCGTGACGAGGGCGACTTGGCCCTGAAGGTCGAAGCGAGGAAACTCGTTCATCATCTCCTCCATCATCTCGTAAGCGTGTGTCGCTGCCGATAGGCTGGACACAGATCGTTCGTCCTTCCATCCGTCGTCATCCTGGGACGGAGCGCAGCGTCCTCTGTTGTCATCCCCGGCGGCGCGCAGCGCCGGGAAGGGGATTCACTCCAGAGAGCACTGGAAACTGGATCTCCTTCCCTCGCCTTCGGCTCGCCGGGGATGACAAGGTGGGCGTCATCCTCGGACGGAGCGCAGCGGAGATCTTAAGGATCGGGTGCCGGGATGGGCGCCCTTCTCGGCCTGGGATCCTCGGGTTTCGCTCGCGCGCGCGAGGACCGCGCCCGAGGACAACGACTAGACCCGCCGCGTTTGCGCGCTTCGGCGTTGCTCAAGCTCCTCCGCCGCTTCATTGCCGGCAAGCTCCCGCTCCAGGAATTCCCGCGTTCGCACGAGAAGGAGTTCCATGGTGGCTCTCGCTTCGGCGGGCCGGCGCGCCACGATTTGGTCGAGAACCTCGCCGTGCATCGGCAGGAAAACCTCGTACGAGCGGCTCGTGATCCGAAAGCTGGTCAGGAGACCGACCCCGATGACGCCGCCCATCTGCACCAGGAGATCGTTGTAGCAGGCGCTCAGGATCGACCGGTGGAAGTGGAGATCGGCTTCGATCGCGCCGGTGCCCGCCGGATCCGCCGCCTGCATCGCGCGATAAGCCTCGCTCAAAACGTCGAGGTCGGCGGCCGTCGCCCGCTCCGCCGCCAGGGCCGCCGCTGCCGGTTCGATCATGCCGCGAATCTCGAACAGCTCGCGGTAGAACTGCAGCCGAGGCATGACGGCGAAGCGCCAGTTCAGGACGTCGAGATCGAGAAGGTTCCAATGGGTCGGCGGGAGCACCGACGTGCCGGTGCGCGTGCGCGACTTGAGGAGGCCCTTCGACGCCAGTGACTTGACCGCCTCGCGGACGACGGAACGGCTGGCACCGAGTTCCCGCCCGAGGTCAGCCTCGTTGGGCAGCGTGTCGCCGGGCCTGAGGTCGCCGCGCACGATCCGGCGTCCGAGCTCGTCCATCACGTGCGTGAAGAGATTTCGCTTCGGGGTGCGGACCGAAGGAAGGTGGAGGACGTCGGGATAGCTCATGGGCATCAGGTTAGCGGGCGCCTCTTCGGAAACCATCGGGCATTGACTGTACCACAGATTTATATGATCATCATTTAATATGATGAATGCGGTTTGTGGGGCCTCTCAATCGGTTCATTCGCGCAGAGTCAGGTGAACCGCGCTCGTTTGCGCTAAGGGAGATGCAAGGTGGCGGCGGCTCCGATTCCCGGCTCCCCGACAGTCCAGCCCTTTCTCGAGATGGCTGGAATCAGCAAGGGATTCCCCGGCGTCGCGGCGCTGCAGAATGTCGATTTCTCGGTCAGGCGCGGAGAGGTCCACGGCCTGGTCGGCGAGAACGGTGCCGGCAAGTCGACGCTGATGAAGATCCTGTCGGGCGCGTATCGCGCCGACAGCGGAGAGATCCGGATCGGCGGGCAGAGGATCGATCGGCCGTCGCCGCTCCAGATGCTCGGACTCGGCGTGGCGGTGATCTACCAGGAGATGATGCTGGCGCCGCACTTGTCGGTGGCAGAGAACATCTTTCTCGGGCGCTTGCCGAAAACCCGCATCGGAACCGTCGACTGGCGGGAAGCGGTGTCGGGCAGCCTTGCCGTCATGGAGCGGCTCGGGTTCCGCGTCGATCCGCGCGCCCGCCTGATGGATCTGAGTGTCGCACAGCGCCAGATGGTCGAAATCGCCCGCGCGCTGTCGCGCGATGCGCGGATGGTGGTGCTCGACGAACCCTCCGCCGTGCTCGGCGGCGCGGAACTCGAGAAACTCTTCGAGGTCATCCGCCGGCTCTCGGGCGAGGGCGTCGCCTTCGTGTACATCTCGCATCGGCTGCAGGAGGTCTTCGAGGTCTGCGACCGCGTCACGGTCCTCAGGGACGGTGTGGTGGTCGGTACGCGCGACGTCGCGGACGCCGACATGGATGCCCTCATTCGCATGATGGTGGGGCGCAAGCTCGCCGACATCTACCCGACCCGGGAGCTTTCCGCCGGTCCGATCGTGCTCGCCGTCCGCGGTCTCTCGCGGCCCGGCGTCCTGCACGACATCGACTTCGATGCCAGGCAGGGCGAGATCCTCGGGATCTGCGGCCTCGCCGGATCGGGCCGCACCGAGCTTCTCCGGGCGCTGATCGGGGCCGACCCGGCCGCGGCCGAGTCCTATTCGGTGGACGGCATGCCGGTCCGCAGCCCGACTCCGCGGAATTCGATCCGACGGGGAATCGGTTTCCTGCCGGAAGACCGCAAGACGCAAGGGTGCTTCGTGACCCGGGACGTTGCGTTCAACATCACGATCTCGCGTCTTTCGGAACTCATGAGGGGCGGCCTACTCAGCGAAGGGCGGGAGGATAGGGCGGTCAACGCGCTCCTGAGGCGCCTGAATATCCGTGCGCCTCATCCGCACGCGGGCATCGCCGATCTCAGCGGCGGGAACCAGCAGAAATGCATGATCGCCCGCAGCCTGCATGCCCGCTGCGCGATCCTTCTCGTCGACGAACCGACGCGCGGCGTCGACGTGGGAGCCAAGCGCGAAATCTACCGCCTGCTGGCCGAACTCGCCGACCGGCAGCGGGCTGCGATCGTGATGGTCTCGTCGGAGCTGACGGAGATCCTGGGCCTGAGCGATCGGATCCTCGTCATGCGGAACGGCCGGATCTGCGCGCGATTGAAGCGCGGCGAGGCGACCGAGGAACTCATCATGCAATGCGCCGTGAGCGGGACCCCGCTCGGCAGGGCCGCCTGAGGAAACGAGCGCCAGGGCGACCGCCCTGGGCGAACCGGAGACCGGACGAAGGCCATGGAAACGGCCATGCAGCATGTCGCACCGCACGCGCGCTCGCAAAAGATGGCGATCCTGCGCGCATCGGGACTGGTGTGGGCCCTGCTTCTCCTGTGCATCGTCGCGACCGTCCTGTCCCCGGCCTTTCTGAACACGTTCAATCTCATCAACATTGCCCGCCAGATCGCATTGTTCGGGATCGTGAGCATCGCGATGACCTTCATCATCCTGACCGCCGGAATCGATCTCTCGGTCGGGTCCATCGTCGGCGTGACGGCCGTGGTGTCCGCGCTGCTGCTGAAGGGCGGCGTACCGATCCCGCTGGTGATCCTGGCCGGATTGTCGGCCGGCGCGGCCATGGGCGCGATCAACGGCCTGGGGATCACCGTCGGCCGACTGCCGCCCTTCATCATGACGCTCGGCATGATGGTGATGGGGCGCGGCCTTGCGATGACGATCGCCGACGGCCATCCGATCACCTTCCCGAACGCTTCGGCGGAGTTCGCCTGGCTCGGGCAGGGCTATTGGCTCGGATTGCCCGTGGCCGTCTGGATCTTCGCCGTGATCGCGGCGGCGTCCTACGGCGTCCTGCGCTTCACGCCGTTCGGCCGCAACGTCTATGCGGTCGGCAGCAACCGGGAGGCGGCGCGGCTCTCCGGCATCGATGTCGGCCTCACGGTCTTCTCGGTCTACGTGATCAGCGGCGTGCTCTCGGCGCTTACCGCCTTGATCTTCGTCTCGCGCCTCAATGTCGGCGAGCCGGTGGCCGGGGTCGGACTGGAGCTGGAGGCGATCGCCATTGCGGTGATCGGCGGCACCAGCCTCTTCGGCGGCGAAGGCGGGGTCGTCGGAACCGTCATCGGCGCCGCGATCTTCGCCGTGCTCGCCAACATCCTCAACCTCGTCGGCGTTTCCCCCTTCACCCAGCAGATCGTGAAGGGGGCCATCATCGTCGCGGCGGTGCTGCTCGAGATGCAGCGCCGCCGGCGGAGCAGCTCCGCGTCCTGAACGCGGAAGGGGAGGGGCCCGTCAACCCTGGGAGGTCAATATGATGAAGCTCTCGAAGAAGACGCTGATACCCGTCGCCGGAGCGGGCGCGCTTTTGGCGTGCGCGACCGGCGCCGCCGTTGCGCAAAGCAAGATCCCCATCGGGTTCTCGCAGGGAACCATGGAGAGTTCCTGGCGCGTCAACATGGTCGAAGGCAACCGCCGCTACGCCGAGAAGAACCTTCCGGACGTGGACCTGATCGTCACCAACGGCGAGAACAACGCCTCCAAGCAGGTCTCCGACGTGGAGAGCCTGATGGCACGAGGCGTGAAGGTCCTGATCATCAGCCCCGTCACGGCCGAGGCCCTGACCCCGGTCGTCAAGCAGGCCATGACCGCGGGGATTCCGGTCGTCACTCTCGACCGCAAGGTCAACACCGACGTGACGCTGCATATCGGCGCCGACAACAAGCTGATCGGCGAGACGGCCGGCCGGTACGTCTGCAAGGTCCTGAACGGCAAGGGCAACGTGATCGAGATCCAGGGGACCGCCGGCGCTTCGGCGACGATCGACCGGCACGACCACTTCGTCGCCGTCCTGTCGAAGGAATGCCCGAACGTGAAGGTGGTGGCGAGCCAGGTGGCCAACTACGTCCGCGAGCCCGCGTTGAAGTTCATGGAAGACATGCTGCAGCGGTTCAAGCCCGGCGAGATCCAGCTCGTCTACGCGCATAACGACGACATGGCTCTCGGCGCCGTGACCGCGCTGGAAGCGGCCGGGCGCCAGAAGGGCGTGAAGGTCGTCGGAATCGACGGGGAGGAGAACGCCTACAAGGCGATCAAGGCCGGCAAGATGGATGCCACCTTCACGTATCACTTCGTGGCGCCGGAAGGCGTCCAATACGGCTACAAGGTCGCGAAAGGGGAGAAATTCCCCAAGGAGATCATCCTCGAAACCAAGCAGGTGGATGTATCGAACATCGACACGTTCATCGGAACCGGATTCTAGCGCATCGTGCGGAAAAGTGGACCCGGTTTTCCGCACTGAGCGATGCGCTGTTCTAAAAAGGGGAGCATCGGATGGATCCCAAAAGTGGATTCCACTTTTAGGTCCGATGCTCTAGCGGCCGCGCGGCGACGGCGCGGGGAACTATCCCCGCGCCGGCCCAGCGAGCATCCGCCGCCGACGAGACCCGCGCTTGGGAGGGCTTCCCGTGCCATCGGTCCTGGAACTCGATACGCCTGCCGTCACGATCGACCTCGACGTCGTCGAGGCCAATATCCGCCGCGCGCAGGACCGCCTCGCCCGCCGCGGCATCGCGAACCGTCCCCACATCAAGACGCACAAGATCCCGGCTCTGGCGAAGCTTCAGGTCGAAGGCGGAGCGGTCGGCATCACATGCCAGAAGCTCGGCGAGGTGGAGGTCTTTGCGGATGCCGGCGCGGCGGACGACATTCTGCTGACCTACAACATTCTGGGGGCGCAAAAACTCGAGCGCCTCATGGCGCTGTCGCGCCGCCTCTCGCGACTTGCGGTGGTCCTCGACAACGAGGTCGTCGCAAGGGGCCTTTCGGAGGCAGGCCGCCGCCACGACGTGGACGTCCCCTTCCTGATCGAGTGCGATACCGGCTTCGGGCGCAACGGCGTCCAGACGCCGGAGGATGCCGTGCAATTGGCCAGGATGGCCGGCAGGCTCCCGCGGATGCAGTTTCAAGGAATCATGACTTTTCCGAACCGCGCACCGAAGACGCGGGAGTTCTTCGAGCGCGCCCTCGAACTGTTCGGCCGGGCCGGAATTCCGGTCCCGGTCATCTCGGGAGGCGGCACGCCGGACCTGATGCAGGTGCAGGACTACCCGATGATGACCGAGCATCGGGCGGGAACCTACATCTACAACGACGTCATGATGGTCGCCGCCGGCGCCGCCACGTGGGACGACTGCGCCCTGCGGATCCGGTCCACGGTGGTCAGCCGTCCCACCCCGGAACGAGCCGTGCTCGACATGGGCACCAAGGTCCTGACATCCGATCTCTATACGGTCAGGAACTACGGCCATGTCGTCGAATACCCCGAAGCGGCGATCACGACGCTCTCGGAGGAGCATGCCGCCGTGGACCTGTCGGCGTGCCGCGAGCGGCCCGGAATCGGCGATGTCGTGACGGTCATTCCGAACCATTGCTGCGCGGTCAGCAACATGGTCGATCAGGTCCATGTCGTCCGCAGCGGGCGCGTGGAGGCGATCTGGCCCGTGGCTGCGCGCGGCGCGGTGCAATGACGACCCGGTTAGGAATCGCTTGCAGGGTCCGGCGTGCAACACTATTGTTCCCTGCCATGACCAGGAGACAAGCCGTCGTCGCTTGACAAGCGGCGCCGGAGCGGCGGTCAGGAGATCATCCGTGTCGATCGAAGTTCAAGCCTACCCGGCCGCTCCGTCTCGGCGCCTCGCGGCCATCACCGTCGCGGCGACCCTGGGCCTCGCACTGATCTTCGTCTCGGGCTTTGCCGCCCCTGCGGCGCTGCACAACGCAGCGCACGACTGGCGTCACGCGCATAACTTCCCCTGTCACTGACGGGGGCTCTCATGATCGCAAGTGTCCTCAAGGCGGCGCTTGTCGCGGGGTTCCTGGCTGCCTGCGTGGCGACGTCCCTCCAACTCGTCCTCACGACGCCTCTTATCCTCCAGGCCGAGACGTATGAATCGGGCGCATTGCACGAGGCAGGCGACGCCGCTCGCGGCGACCAGGAGCCTGCCCATCGGCACGGCGCGTCCCACGACGAGGCGGCGGCGGATGAATGGAAGCCCGGCGACGGGCTCCCGCGAGCGGCCTTCACGTTTCTCGCGACGCTTGTCAGCGGCGTCGGGTACGCCCTCGTGTTGGCGGCGCTCCTCCTTGCAACCGGTCACGACATCACCGTGCAGAGGGCGACGAGATGGGCTGTCGGCGGCTTTCTCGCCGTCAACCTTGCGCCCGCGATCGGACTGCCCCCGGAGCTTCCCGGCATGGCAGGCGGGCACCTTGCGGCACGGCAAGCCTGGTGGATCGGCACCGCACTCGGCACCGGGACCGGCCTCTACCTCTTCGCCGTCGTCCGCACCCGTGGGGCCATCGCCCTCGGGTTCGCCGCCATCGCGCTCCCGCATCTGATCGGGGCGCCGCACGCGGCGGCATCGAGCGAGATCCCGGCGGCGCTCGCGGCGCAGTTCGCCGTGCGCTCGCTCGCCGTCGCCCTGGTCTTCTGGGGTGTCCTCGGAGCGTCCCTCGGCTGGTGCTGGGGGCGGCTCGAAGACGGCGCCGGGAGCGCTCTTCCGGTCGGTTGACGAACCGACGTGTGACTGCCGTTCAGATCAGACCGGCGCTGAGTGCTGCGGAAAGGCTCCCGGATATCGAAGCCAGCCTTCCTGGACGATGACGGCTCTGCCGCCGATACGCGCCGGCTCGCTTCGGCCATGACGTATGGTGAAATCGAGCGTAATGACGCTCGGGCGCCCGATCTCATGCCCCTGATGGATCTCGACGTGGTGGTCGCCGTCAGGCAAGTCGCTGAACCGTGCGAAAACACCTCCGATCGCGGCCGCGGCGCCGCCGGTCGCCGGATCCTCCGGCGTGCCGTAGAGCGGCGCAAAGACGCGGATTCGTTGCAGCGGGCCCGCAGAGATAGGGGAATATGCGGCGAGCACACGGGGCAGTGGCGCCGGTAACGCATAGTTCCAGTGGGAAGTTTCGATCCGGATCTGGCGAAGAGCATCGATGCTGATCACCGGAACGAATACAATATCGAGCCCGGTGCCGAAGATGCTCGGCTGTCGGCCGCCGCCGCCGATCATTGACGGTGCAATGCCCATCATGGCCGCGAGTTGATTGAGGTCCGCGTTGGAAAGGTGTTTCCGTCGGCGCCTTCGACGTGGTGAACTCGGCCCAACTGACCCCACCGGCCGCAGCGGCGCGGCACGCAACCGGGCCTGCAGACGTAACGAGCGTCACTTCGCGAGGCGCCGAGGTCCCGGTCTGATCGGCAAGAAGGGCGGCCGTGCCGATGATCGGATGACCGGCGAAAGGCACTTCCGTTCGTGGCGTGAAGATGCGGATCGGCACTTCGCTTGCCGAAGGATCGGTGAGGAACACCGTCTCGGGCAGATTGAACTCGGCGGCAATGCGTTGCATGGCTGCCGCATCGAGGGAATTGGTTTGGAATACAACGGCAAGAGGATTGCCGGTGAGAGCCCGCTCGGTGAAGACATCCAGCGTAAAAAACCTCAACATGCCTGCGCCTCGATGCGTCGCAGATGATCTTCCAACGCTTTCGCAAAGACGAGCGGCGTCTACGGTAATGACTGGCACCGGCGATGGTGATGACGTCGAAGTTCTCGAAGTGGCGCCCGAAGGTCGAGCGCATGTTCGAGTCGCTGTACATCTCGCTGTCGTGTTCGCCGACGATTGCGACCCCAGGGACATTGGTGGCGCCAAGGCGATCGGCAAATCCGCCCTTGGTCCACATGTCGAGAAACCCAAACAGTGCCCTTTCGTCGACGTGATCCTTCATGAGGCCGTGCTTGTAGGCATACCAGCGCTCCGGGAGCCGGTTACTCGTCAGCAAGCCGGCCAAGTGCCTGGCATGGTCCGGGTTCCCGGGGACGCTGCGAAGAAAATCGCGAAAGGCATCGTCGATCCACACGGCGGGTCGAGATCGGGAAGGACGGAATTGATGTTGCACTGCGGTTCGGAGCAGGCGGCTGGCCCGACGTCCAGTACGAACTGCTGGCCGGCGAGGTTCTGTTTCCTGTCTGCAGTCCGGAGTATCGCGACCGGCTCGAGATCGCGGAACCCCAGGACCTCGCCCGATGCACGCTCCTCCGGCATCCCTGGCTGCCCTGGGGACCTTGGTTCCACAAGGCTGGCCTCGATATTCCCGAACCCTCGGCGCCGCCGTCCTATTCGGACGCAGGATTGCTTCTTCAGGCCGCCGCGGCTGGCGAAGGTGTGGCCTTAGGCAGGCAACTCCTTGCCACCGATGACCTTCGGCAGAACCGTCTCGTTCGCCTATTTCAGATCGAAGTGCCGGACGCCTATTCCTACCATGTGGTCTGGCGGGGAGGGACAGCGCGCGACGATGCGATCGCCACGTTTCGTCGCTGGCTTCGCGAGGCGCTCAGCATCGTCCGTTTCGGGACGGGGTGATGTCGGTTCTACCACGATCTGGGCAAGCGCCCTTGCGTGGGCCGCCTGATGCGCAACTGCCGCGGCCGAGGATTGCCGAGGCAGGGCCGGACTGAGCGGGGGCTCGCGGCAGCCGCTTCGCCGAAAGCATTTACTGGAGCAGCGCGACCATCAGGACGCCTGCTGATCCGCGTCCGATTGCCGTGGAGGATACCAGGCGCCGCGACCAAGCCGACATCGGGCGATTATGCCAACACCGTCTTATATCATGCATATGCATGTAATATGTACCTCAGTCCATCCTGCGGACTGATGAGCGAAATCATGACTGACGATCCGACCCGGGACGAGCTGACCGGTTGCACGTGCCTCCAGTTGAGGAAGCTAACGCGGCTGGTGACGCAGATCTACGACGAGCGGTTGAGTTCGGTCGGACTCACCTGCACGCAGTTCAGCGTCCTCTCTTACATCAAGTTGAAGCCCGATTTCACGGTCGGCAGTTCGCGGGCGCACTCGTGATGGACCCTACGACCGTGACGCGGGTTCTGCGGCCGCTCGAAAGGGACGGCTATCTCGAACTCCGCGAATCGCGGTCCGACCGTCGCCAGCGCATCGTCGTGCTGACGAAAAAGGGCCGAGCCACGTTCTCCCGCGCCCTCCCCGTCTGGCGGCAAGTCGTTTCCAGAGGTTGCCCGTCTTCTAGGCCGGGAGGAGGCCAGCCGGCTGGGGACGACCTTGCGAGTCATCCGTGACTAAGCTCCTCGAGCATTGACTGTATTGATCCGGCCCTGCCGGCTGGCCGGCTCACCGGCAGGCCCGGCTGAACGGCCTGAGCGCTCGAAGCCGAGGCGCAGCCGCCCGCATCGCGGGCGGCGCCGATAATGATGCGGGCAATCTCGTCGGGTTGTTCGAGGGCCCCGAAATGGCCTGAACGTTCCAGTGTGATCAGCCGGCTGCCGGGCACGAGTTGCGCCACCTCGCGACGCTCCTCCGGCGTCGACCAGTCGTGGTCGCCATAGACGAGCGTGACCGGAACCTTGACGCGGCCGTACAGACTGCGGGCCGCCACATAGCTCTCGAGCGCGCCGAAATAGCCTGTCGCGACGGCCGCGTAACCCGGCCTCCTGCCGCTCTTCAGCTGCTCCTGGACAAAGTCCGCGGGAAGCTTCGCGGGATCGAAGAAGCCACCCTCCATGATCCCGGACAGGATCGACTCGTTCTCGAACCCGGCAAAAAGCGACCCGACGCCCGGCACCCGCATGGCCTTGACGATCACCGAAGCGAGGAAGTTCGCTCGCTCGATGCCCGGAGCGTAATCATACGTGTTCAAGGCGACGACATGCCGGACGCGGTCCCGCATCTCGGTCGACGCGGTCAAGGCGAGCGTGGCGCCCATGGATTCGCCCACGATCGTCAGGTCGGCGAGGTTCAGTGCCTTTGCGAACGCGACCACCACCCGACGGAGCGCCGCTTCCTCATAGCTGGCGTCCGCGCGGATGTCCGACCAGCCGAGACCCGGAAGGTCGACCGCATAGACCGTGAAGCGGGCGGCGAGCCGCGGGACGAGGCGCTGGAAATAGTCGAGTTGCGCCCGCAAGGGATGGAGGAGGAGAAGCGCCGGACCGGCTCCGGTCTTGAGATACCGCAGGCGCGTTCCGTCGGGGAGGGTGATGAACCTGATCTTCCCGTCGGGGCTCCAGCCTCGCGTGTAGCTGTCGGCGTCCTGCCGCCGCATGTCGTCTTGCTCCGGACCGGCGGCGAGCCGCACGAGCCCTGCCGAGGGCGGCGCTCCCCGCTCGCCGGCGGCGGATGCCTCGGCCGCTCCGAACCCTGCTGGCGCGGCCGAACCGATCCCCAGCGCGAGTGAGAAAAGGAAGAGAAAGGCGACGCGTGCAGGAAGGCTCTTCATCGGCCGCTCGTGGTTGATCCGCTCGTGGGCGGGGACATTGCTGGATAGGGGTGGCATTGCCCTTCGAAACGGCTCGGCCCAGCGCGACCGGGTCACTTGGGCAACCGATTGACTGTATATGCATATAATGATTATACATGCAACGAAATGAGGGCTAGAGTTATGACTGCAAGTTCGGGGGTCTCCAATCAGCGGGCGGCGAGTTCACCTGCGCCCGATCCGCGTGCGAAGGCGCTTCGGGCGTCCCTCGATGGCGCGATCGCCCCCGTGATGATCCGCCTCGCCCTGCCGACGCTCATCGTCCTCATCGTCCAAGTCCTGGTCGGCGTGATGGAGCAGTACTTCGTCAGCAAGCTCGGCACCGACAGCCTGGCCGGGGCCAGCCTCGTTTTCCCGGTCCTCATGCTGATGCAGATGATGGCGAACGGGGGGATCGGCGGAGGCGTCGCGGCCGCGATGGCGCGGGCTCTCGGCGCCGGCGAGTCGAAAGATGCCGAAGGCGTGCTGTTCCAGGCCCTGGCGCTCGGGCTCGGTTTCGGCGTGGTGTTCAACATCCTGACATGGCTCGCCGCTCCCATTCTCTACGCGGCGATGGGAGGCACGGGTGAGTCGCTGAAGGCGGCCGTCACCTATTCGAACTGGACTTTCCTGGCTTCGGTGCCGCTGTGGGTGACCGCGCTTCTCTCCGCGGGTCTTCGCGGGGCGGGAGACGTGAAGACGCCGGCCGTCATCACCTTCGCGGGAGCGATGGTGATGGTTCCCCTGTCGCCGGCGCTGATCTTCGGGTGGGGATTCCTCCCGCAACTCGGCATCGCCGGGGCGGGCATCGCGATCTTCATCTACTACTTGGGTGCCGCCTTCTTCCTGATCCGCTATCTGACGAGCGGCCGCGCGCCCCTGAAGCTGTCGCTCCTCTCGCTCGACAAGCGGCTCCTGAGCAGCATCATGGGCGTGGGGACCCTGTCGGCGCTCGGCACCATCATGGCCAATCTGACCGTGGCCTGCGTGACCGGCGCGGTCGGCCTGTTCGGCGCCGAGGCCATTGCCGGCTACGGCATCGCATCGCGGCTCGATTATCTCCTCATTCCGATCCTGTTCGGTCTCGGCACTGCAGCCGTCACCATGGTCGGGGCCAATGTCGGAGCCAATCAGCCTGCCCGCGCGCGGCAGATCGCGTGGACCGGGGCGGTGATCGGCGGCGGCGTCACGGGACTGATCGGGCTCGTGGCCGCACTCGCGCCGAGCGTATGGACGAAGCTCTTCGATGCCTCTCCGGCCGTCTGGGCGGTCGCCGATCAGTACCTGCGGACCGTTGCGCCGTTCTACGTCCTGTTTGGGGTCGGCATGATGCTGTTCTTCGCAAGCCAGGGTGCTCGGCGCGTGGTCGTTCCGATCATCGCGGGAGCCGTCCGTCTCACGGTGGCCGGGTTCATCGGCTGGTTCGCGGTGAGGTCCCTCGGGATCGGAATGGGCGGGCTCTTCGGCATCGTGGCCACGTCCTTCGTGCTGTTCGGCCTCATCTGCATCGGCGCGGTCCTGTCACCGAGCTGGGGCACGGTCGCGGGCAAGAGCGCGTGAGCAACATCGCAAGGAGTACCATCCCATGGCCATGCTCGATATCCTAGGGTCCATCGAGATCACCGCGAGCGCCGGGGTGATCGTGACGACGACGGTGCTGGCGTATCCGGGCGGCCCGGCGACACGTTGGCGCCTTGCCTTCGGGTTCGTGGCCTGGGCGATCCTCGTCGCGGCGCTGGCGGGTTACGAGGCGTTCCATCCCGACAAGGGGATCGGCACCATCGGACTGGGACTGGCGTTCGCGCTTCCGCTGCTCGCGATGGTCCTTCTGGCCCGCGGGAGCGCAGAGCGTTTCTCGGCCGTTCTGTCGATGCCGCTCACGGTGATCATCGCCGTTCACTGGGTCAGGGTGTTCGGCATCAACTTCCTGCTTCTCCAGGATGCGGGGCGCCTGCCTGCGCCCTTCGCACCGACGGCCGGTTGGGGCGACATCCTGGTCGGCCTGGCCGCTCTGCCGGTGGCCTGGGCGATCAAGACAGAGATGGCAGGATGGCGGCCGCTCGCTGTGATCTTCAGCGCGTTCGGCGCGCTCGACCTCGTCACGGCCGTGACGCTCGGTGTCCTGTCGGCTCCGGACCTGCCCATCCGGCTGTTCAGCGGAGAGCCTGATACGACGATGATGATCACGCTCCCCTGGATGCTCATTCCGGCCTTCATCGTTCCGATCCTGTTGATGCTCCACGTCACGGCCCTGGTCCAACTGGCGAGGCTGCCGGCGGGGAGTGGTCCGCTCGGAACTCTCGCAAGAGCGTAAGGCGAGGGAGCGAGGGCTATGGAGGTCACAAGCTCGTCTCACTGGATGGAGCCTTTCGAGAGAAGCGAATCCACGACCCTCGAGGACGAGATCAGGGCGCCCACCATTCTCGTCGTGGACGACGACGATTTCGTCCGGGACGCCGTTTCGCTTGTCCTGTCGGGCGAAGGTTCCGAACTCCTCCATGCGCGTTCCGGCGAGGAAGCGATTTCGCTGATCGGGACTCACTCCACGCTCGATGGACTCTATACCGGCATTCAGTTTTCCGGATTGAAGGACGGCTGGGATGTCGGCGAGGCCTTCTATCGGAAATGGCCGAACAAACCCATCGTCTATGCGTCGGGCCGGGGGTGGAAACACGCCCGCGTCATGCCGTCCGGCCGGTTCCTCTCGAAGCCGTTCACATTGGAGATGCTGATCGGCGTTCTTTCGTCCTACTGAACGTTGCATCTCGACAAGACAGCTCCATTGCGGTGATCGTCTTGCCCAAACGCAAGGTTCGGGACGGCCGCAATCTTGCCGCGGTCCGAACAAGTGACGCAGGCCGGGGAACAATCCATTGACGCGGGCTGCAGTAACGACCCTGACGGCCGCCGACGAACGGGCCGTTCTCACGCTCAACAACGCCAACGCGGTGGAGACCTCGTGGCTCGACCAACAGGGTCTGCGGGCGCTGTTGTCCATCGCGTTTTTTGCCGCGCGGGCCGGCACCGGCACGGAGGCGTTCATCATCGCCCTTGATCAGAATGCGGAGTATGCGAACCCCAACTTCTCCTGGTTCAGGGCGCGATACGGCCGATTCGTGTACGTCGACCGGGTCGTGACCGCCGCCGCGGCGCGGGGGCGGGGTCATGCCCGCGACCTCTATGATGCCTTGGCGAAACGCGCGCGCCGCGTCGCGCATGAGCTTGTCGTATGCGAAGTCAACCTGGATCCGCCGAACCCCACGTCGGATCGTTTCCACGCGGCGCTCGGCTTCCGCGAGGTCGGACGCGCCACCCTGCATGACCGGCGCAAGGAAGTCCGCTATCTGGCGAAAGCCCTTTGATGCACGCAGAGGGGCGATACCGGCTCTATGCGCAGGCTGCCGTGACCAGGAGCCACTCCGCGAAGGTGCGAACCGCCGGACGGTCGATCCAGGCCGGAGCGACAAGGTAGTAGGCCCACTCGCTCGCAACCTCCTGGGGGAAAGGCGCAACAAGTCGCCCGGTGTCCAGCTCCGGCGATATGAGCGCGCTGCGCCCGAGGGCCAATCCAAGGCCGTTTGCGGCGGCCTCCACCAGCAAATTGTAGTCGTTGAAAACCGAGCCGGTGACGCTCAGCTCCTCCGGTAATCCTGCAGCCCGGAGCCAACGTCTCCATCGCGATCTCTCGCCGTCGTGAAGGAGCGGGGAGCTGCGCACGAGTTCGTGGTCGGCAGCCACCCCGGTGAGGAACGAAGGTGCGCACACGGGAAAGAGCTGCTCGGACAGAAGCAGGCGAGCCTCTGCTCCGTCCCATTGGCCCTTGCCGTAGCGGATACCCAGATCGAAACCGTCGCGGGCGAGGTCGACGATTTGGTTGTCCGCGACGATTTCGATCTCGACGGCCGGATGCGCCGTCCGAAACGCACCGAGTCGGGGAATCAGCCAGCGGGCTCCGAACGACGGCATCGTACTGACGCGAACAACTCCGCCGGCCGACCCGCCGGCCTCCGCGCGCAGGAGATCCGAAGCTTGTGCAATGTCGTTGAGTGCCCGCCTGACGACGACGTGGAACCGGATGCCCGCAGCCGTCGGATCGAGACCTCGGGCCACGCGCCGAAAGAGAGGCATTCCGAGATGGCGCTCGATCTGGGCCACCTGCCGGCTTATCGCGCCATGGGTGACGTGCAATGCCTCTCCGGCCCGCGTAAAGCTCCTGTGCGTGAACGCGGCATCGAAAGCCCGGAGCGCATCGAGAGGTGGGAGTCTCATACGTCGACTTTTCTGGTGTCCGGCGGTGGCGGAATGAATTGACCCTTAAAGAGAATCGCAAGACCCCTGCATGTGCAAGCTGTGGAGAAGGGTCGCCGCCCTTGGCGACGGAGAGGGGACGGGCTCGCGCCGGCTGCCTCGCCGGCAGTGCGCTGCCCTCGAAAATCTGCAGAAGCGTCGGCGGGTGCTCGGGCCACATCCAGGAGCAGTTGCAACAGCCGTGAGAAGGCCTCACGCGAGGCGTGCCGAAACAGCGGTTGTGCACTGAGGGCGGCACGACGATGTTGCGCCTGCAAGGAGTGTGCCCTCATGCGGCTAACGACGAGTCCTGTTTCCGGGAGCGGGCTTGCACCAATTCTCGCCGTTTCGGTCACCGTCCTTCTCTGGTCGTCGGCGTTCCCGGCGATTCGAGTGGGGCTCGAGGGATTCACGCCTTACGGGCTCGCTGCCGTTCGCTTTGCTCTTGCCTCCGCAGTGCTCCTCGTCTTGGCGCTGGCCACGAAGCCGGGTCTGCCCCGAAGTCCCGACATCCCTCGCGTCGTCTTCGCGGGCGGGCTCGGAATCGCCGCGTACAACATCCTTCTCAACTTGGGCGAGGTGACGGTCAGCGCGGGCACGACGAGCATCCTCGTCAACATCCATCCCATCGTCGCGGCGCTCGCGGGCCTCATCCTATTGCGCGAGCGGCTCGGGGTTTGGGGCTGGTTCGGAATTGCCGCCGCTTTCGCAGGAGTCGCGACCATCGCCATGACCCGCCACGGCACCAGTGCTCTTCAATTCGAGGCTGGAGCGCTCTACGTCCTGGCGGCCGCCGTCTGCTTCGGCTTGCACTTCGTGGTTCAGAAGCCGCTCCTCGCCCGCTATGGCCCGCTCGCCGTCGCCACATGGATGATCTGGTCGGGCACATTGTTCCTCCTGCCGTATCTACCGGAGGGATTGGCAAGCCTTCCAAAGGCATCGGGCCGATCGGCCTTCGCTGCGGTCTATCTGGCGATCGGTCCAGCCGCGATGGCTTACTTCGCGTGGGCCTATGCACTGGCTCGCTTCCCCGTCGGCCGAGCGGCCACGTTTCTCTACCTCGGTATTCCAGCAACGCTTCTGATCGCCTTTTTTTGGATCGGCGAAGTACCGGCCGTCGCAACGCTTGCCGGCGGAGCGCTGACCCTCGCGGGCGTGATCGTCGTCAATACGCTCGGGCGCCCGCGGCAACGATGAGGCGAGTGCGGAAATCCCGAACTGCCGAACATCGCCGTCCATACCGCGACCGGGACACTGACGATCGACGACGGTTCTCGGCGCGCCGACCTCAGCCGGACAGCCGTCGCGACAGACCTAACGCGGCCTCCCGGCCGGCCGCGAGAATCGCTTCGGATTCCGCCGGTCTCCTTGTGATGCGGGCGATCTGCAGGGTCCCGACCATGAGGCCGAAGATGGCGTGGGCCGTCTCCTCGGCTTCCTGTCGGGTCCTGGCGGCCGGCAGTTCGTCCGCGATCACCGAGACGATCGTCCGGATGGCCTTGGCCAGGACATCCCGTGTATTCGCGTCGTGCCGGGAAATCTCGGATGCGAGCGCCGCCACCGCGCAACCCGCTTCAGGTCTGTCGCGATGCGCCGCTCGCAGATAGCGGCGTACGATCGCCTCCAGCCCGTCTTCGCCACGCGCGCTTGCGCGCTTCGCTTCCGACGCGAGATGGGTCCACGTTTCCGTGAGCGCCGCGGCAAGCGTCTCCCGCAGAAGGTCGTCCTTCGACGGGAAGTGAGCATAGAAGCCGCCATGAGTGAGGCCGGCATCGGCCATAAGGCCGGCGACTCCCGTCCCCTCGATCCCGTCCCTGCGAAACCGGCGCGACGCGGCCTCGACGACCCGCCGCCGGGTCTCCTCCTTGCGCCCCTTCTCGTACCGCACGTGCCGTCTCCGATCCGAACTCGCTCTTTACATGACGGTCACCATATTATATGTCAACCATCATCTCAAGGAGGTGCAGATGAACTCATGATCCGGTCGTGATCGTTTCGGCGGCGCGAACCCCGCTCGGTCGTTTCCAAGGCGAGCTTGCGGGAATTCCAGCGCCCGCCCTCGGCAGCCACGCCATCCGCGCCGCGCTCGACCGCGCGGGCCTGGCGCCGGACCGGGCCGACGAAGCGCTGATGGGGTGTGTCCTGCCTGCCGGGCAGGGACAGGCGCCCGCCCGGCAGGCGGCCCGCGGGGCGGGTCTGCCGGATGCCACCGGCGCGACCACGGTCAACAAGGTCTGCGGATCCGGCATGAAGGCCACGATGCTGGCGCACGACCTCATCCTGGCGGGCTCGGCCGGCATCGTGGTCGCCGGCGGCATGGAGTCCATGTCGAACGCGCCGTATCTCCTGTCGAAGGCGCGGAGCGGCTACCGAGTGGGGCATGATCGCATCTTCGACCACATGATGCTCGATGGGCTCGAGGACGCCTACGAGGGCGGACGAGCGATGGGGGATTTCGGCGAAGCGACGGCGCAAGCCTATCAATTCAGCCGCTCCGACCAGGACGCTTATGCCGTCGAGTTGCTCAGCCGCGCGAAGGCGGCGATCGCGGAGGGCAGCTTCGCCAGGGAAGTCGCTCCGATCACGATCCCGTCGAAAGCCGGCCCCAAGGTCGTCGACACGGACGAGAATCCGCTGAAGCTCTCGCCCGACAAGATCCCCTCGCTCAGGCCGGCATTCCGGCAGGACGGCACGATCACGGCCGCGAGTTCCTCCGCGAACGCCGACGGTGCGGCGGCCCTGGTGCTCACCCGGCGCTCCATCGCCGAACGCGAGGGCCTGCCGATTTTTGCCGAGATCAAGGGCCATTCGACCCATTCGCAGGATCCGGCCTGGTTCACGACGGCGCCGATCCCGGCCATCCGCAAGCTGCTCGACAAGGTCGCGTGGAGCGTCGGCGACGTCGACCTCTTCGAGATCAACGAGGCCTTCGCGGCGGTTGCCATGGCGGCACAGCGCGATCTCGGCATCCCGCGCGACAGGCTGAACGTCAATGGGGGCGCCTGCGCGCTCGGCCACCCGATCGGGGCGACCGGTGCCCGCCTCATCGTCACGCTCCTGTACGCGCTCGAGCAGCGGGGCCTGACCCGCGGCGTCGCGTCCCTCTGCATCGGTGGCGGCGAGGCCACGGCGATCGCGGTCGAGCGGCGCAACTGAGCCAGGACGGGGACGCCGGGTGCTCACCTGCAGAGACCTTGCCTGTCGTCCCCGGACGGAGCGCAACTCTCCACCAGCCTCACCCACCCGTCATTCTCGGAAGGGCTATCCCCCCGGCATCCTAATGAGAAACTACGGCGGTTAAGGCCGGTTCGTTTCATTCCCTGCGGGTCGGCGCAGCCAGTGGTCCACTCGGACGGAGCGCAGCGCAGATCCGAGGATCGGGTGGCGGTTCGAGCGCCGGCCTGAGATCCAGGTTTCGTTGCCGCGCGCCCAAGGATGACGGCTGGGGCTTCGCGGATGACGCCCGACGCCGAGGATACGCCGCATAGGTAGAGGTCCAGATGAAATCGTCGGGCCGCGCGATTAAGTGCGGCCGATGAACCACACGACCTTTCCCATGACGGGCTACGACTGGTTCAGGGCCTACACCGCCCTGTCCCGGTCGGGTTCCGTGAGCGAGGAGATCAGGGCCTGCGAGCGTGCCTGGGGAGCCCCGTTCCGGCGTGACGAGGCAGCGGTCCGGGCCATCAGGACCCTGCCTGGATACCCAAGCTATGCCAGGGCGTTGCGCGGCATCCTTTCCTTTCCGTTGACGCTCTACAGGGTCGCGACGGCGGAACAATACGAAGCATGGAGAGCGGGGCGGCTCCATCGGCCCGTCGTCGCCGCTTCGTTCAGTCTGGAGATCACCACCGTCATCCGCGAGGTCTATCCCGACCCGAGCCGGGGTCTCCTCCTCATCAAGGGTCTCCTCAGGGATCCTGAAGCCATCATCATGAGGGGGAACCTGGAAGGGTACGAGCTTGTCGTCGACGGCAGCCGGGTCGGCTCGGTCGAGGTTTCCGTTGTCGACCGGTGAAGCCCCCGATTCAAGCGAACGGCGAGCCGTGCTAGCGCATCGTGCGGACAAGTGGACCCGGTTTTCCGCACGATGCGCCGCTTCAGACAAAGAGCATCGGATGGATCCCAAAAGTGGGGTCCACTTTTGGGTCCGATGCGCGCATCGTGTGGACAAGTGGACCCGGTTTTCCGCGCCGAACGATGCGCCGCTTCAGAGAAAGAGCATCGGATGGATCCCAAAAGTGGATTCCACTTTTGGGTCCGATGCTCTAGGTGTCTTGACTTGGGGGTACTCGACCGGAGCAGGGCGGTGCCGCGCTACTTCTTTCACCTCTGCCGCAATCGCCGCCGCTTCGACGATGAAGACGGTCAGGATTTCACGAACGCCGACCAGGCATGGGAAGCCGCCAAGGCCGCCGCTCGCGACCTGATGGAGAGCGAGTTCGACGGCCCCGGATCCTGGCTGGAAAGTTACTTCGAGGTCACCGACGAGGCCGGAGTGGTCCTGTTCGAGTTTCCGTTTCTCGAAGCAGTGGAGATGCCGAGCGGGCCGAATTAGAGCATCGGACCCGAAAGTGGGACCCGGTTTCGGGAAAACTCCGATGCGCAATCAAAAGGAGAGAGCGGCAGTTCCATTCCATCCGAGCGTCCGCAGCTCTAGGCAAGCTCCCGCAACGCCCGGATACGGGAGCGAGAGGAAATTCAGGTCATCCGGCGCCAGGCCTGGGCCTCGAGGGCCTCCACGAACGCCTCCGGTTCCCATTGTTCCGCAAGGGCCTGCATCATGAGGGCCTGCTGAGTCTGCGGGGCAATCCCGCCGAGCGGCGGATCCCGGTCGAGATTCGTCGGAAAGGAATAGCCTTCCGCGCAGGCCGCCACGGCGCATCCGCTCTGCTCGAGGGTCAGCTTGCCCTCCGCCCGCAGGGCGAGGAGCGCCCGATAGAGAGCTGCGCTCATCCGAGTGCGGTCGACGCTCTCCATCGCCCGGCCGTATGCCGAGGACACCTGGAGCAGGTTCGCCATGCGCCGGACGTCCCTCGACCGATTGTTGCCGGCGGCATGGAAGAGGGCCGGATTGAAAAACGCCGCGTCGCCCTTGGCGAGGGGGAGCTGTACGTGGTGCCGGTCGAAATAGTCGCGGAACTCCGCTTTCCCGGTGGCGAGATAGCCCGGAAGGTATGTTTGCGAGTAGGGCAGATAGAGGGTCGGGCCTGTCTCGACCGGCATGTCGCAATGGGCGACCGCGCCCTGGAGCGTCAGGACCGGCGAGAGCCGATGCACGTGGGCCGGATAGCGCTCGATCACCTCCGGTGCCTGGAAGCCGAGGTGGTAGTCGCGGTGCGGCGACTGCGCGGCTCCGCCCGGATTGACCACGTTGATCTGCGAGGTGAACTGGTAGGCGGGGCCGAGCCAAGCCTCGCTGACGAGCGCGACGATCTCGTTGCCGTAATAGGCGGCGAACACCGCAGGGTCGCGCAAGCAGAGCTTCTCGAGAGCATTCCAGATGCGGTCGTTGGCACCGGGCTTGGCGAAGTGGTCGCCGCCGCCCGTGTGGCTCGCCCGCTGCTCGTCGATCATGGCCCAGAAGTGGTCGGACGCGGCATCGACGGCGCCCGTGTCGTCGAAGGCCTTGCGAAAGACCACGACTCCCGGTCCGCCGGTCATGGCCTCGACCCACTCGGCCAGAAGGGCCCTGCGGGTGTCCGGTGATGTCGCCGCCTCTCGCACGGCCGCCCCGTCGTAGACGAGGACGTTGGAGATCACCTCTTCGGCGAAGGGATAGTCGGCGGGATCCGTCGTGCGCTCCACGAGCGCGGCGAAATCGTCGAGGTCGCACTCGTCCGCCGTGAGCCAGACCCGGCCCCTCCGCACCTGCTCGATGGTGTCGGCTTTCATCGTCTCCTCCCGGTTTGGGGTCGAGTATACCCGATGCGTCGCGGACCTGCCGCACCGTTCGACAAGCTCGGGCCGGATCCCCGCATCGGCACGGTCGTCCGGAGTCACCGCCGCTCGTCGTCGCCGTACAAGTCCGGACGATCCGCGAGCTCCACGCGCGTCCTCGTTCCCGTTCGGAGCGCTTCGAGGCAGGCGGCGGCCGTCGCGGTCGCCGCGTAGCCGTCCCAGGCACTCGCACCCGTCGGGTTTCCGCTCCTGATCCCCCCGATCCAGGCCCGGAGCTGGTTCCTGTAGGCCTCCGCAAAATGGGCGCGCCAGTCTTCGGCAAAGAGGGAGATCTGCTGGCCGGCAATGCACGTGCGCACGGGCGCCTGTGGTGCGAGCGTCAAGGTGCCGGCTTCACAGACCAACTCCGCGCGGACGTCGTAGCCGTAGCGTGCGGTCACGAACACCTCGATGTCGACGAGCACGCCCTGCCGGCTTTCGAGGACGATGAACTGCGGATCCCGCAAGGCCGCGGGTCTTCGGTCGGCGGGACTGAACACGGTCGCAGATGCAAACTCATCCCCCAGGAGCCAGCGGGCGACATCGATCTCGTGGACCGCCGAATTGCTGATGAGCATGCTCGAGTCGAACGACGGCGGAACGGTCGCGTTGCGGTGCGTGCAATGCATGAGGAGGGGAGCGCCCACCTCGCCCGCCGCAAGGGCCCGCTGCACGGCGATGTATCCCGGATCGAAGCGCCGCATGAATCCGACCTGGACGAGCCGGCGCCCGATCGCGGTCTCCGCTTCGAGGATGTGTAGACAGCCGTCGATGCTGGGTGCCAGGGGCTTTTCGCAGAGCACGGGTTTGCGGGCCGCAAGGCAGGCGAGCACCAGTTCCTCGTGCGTCGGATCCGGCGAGGCGATCACGACCGCTTCGACGCCGGGGTCGCCGATTAGCGCGGCGGCGTCTGCATGGACGCGGACGACCCCCGTCGCCGCGGCGAGGGACGAGGCCCTCTTCGGGTCCCTGTCGTGGACGGCGACGAGGGCCGCTCCCTTGATCGAGCCCGCCAGGGCTTGAGCATGGTCGCCGCCCATGATCCCTGTCCCGACGATGCCGACCCCGATCTCCATCATCACCTTCTGTTCGCGCCGGCGATCGCGAGCTTGCAGGGAATCGCCGGCAGGTACCCGCAAACAAGAAGCTCCCGGATCCGGGATCCGGGAGCGCTGTTCCTCGCAAACCGGCTCTGCTCAGGCCCCGGAGCCGCCGACGCAGGTCGCGGCGTTCTGCGGCGTGCAGACGTCGAGGCCCGTATAGGTGGGATCCGTCGGGGGCGCCTTGCCGTCCTTGACGTCCTTCAGGAAGAACATGGTCTTGTACCCCATCTCGAACGGACGCTGGCCCACCTGGCCTTTCGACAGACCGGCTTTCATGAGCTCCATCTGCACCGGCAGGGTATCGGCGACGATGAGAGCCAGCGAGTTGTCGTCGAGGCGCGCCTTGTACTTCTCGGCGACTCTCCGATAGGCCTGCGGAATGAATTGCGGGAAGCCGCCTGTCGGGATGAAGGCGTCGAGCTGCGGGTTCTTGTTCAGGATGTCTTCCATCTGCTGCACCGCGCGCGGGAAATCGTCGTCGGTGTAGAGCGGGCAGCCGGCGATCTCGGTCCAGCCGTTGGTATTGTTGAGCCTATCGCCCGGCGCCGAGGCGGATTTCTTGCCCGCGATCGTGTCGCGGATGCCCTGCATGCGCTCATTGTGGTTGGCCGCGGCGGCACCGCCGGACTGGATGCAGATCGTGCCGCCTTTGGGCTTCTGCGCCATGGCGAGCTTCGCGAGGTTCACGCCGATGTCGTAGTTGTAGGTGCCCACATAGGCGAGGCGGAACCCCTTGTCCTTCTCGAGGAGGTCGGAATCCCATGTGAGGACCGGGATATTGGCCCTCTTGGCTGCTTCGAGCGCCTTACCCATGGCGGCCGCATTGGACGGCGAGACCGCGATCCCGTCGACCTTCTTGGCGATCAGGTCGTTCACCACCTGAACCTGCTCGTCGCCGCCGCCGTGCTCGCCGGGGCCGATATACATGCATTCGATCGCGCCGTTGAGTTCCTTCTCGGCTTTCTTGCAGCCGTCGCGGGCCTGGTCGAAGAACGGGTTGTTCATGTTCTTCGGGACGAGCGCGAAGGTGTATTTCTTGCCTTGTGCCTGGGCGCCCGCGCCCGCCGCGAGGAGTGCCGCAGCCGCGACGCCAAGTGTCAGTGCCTTCATGGTTTCCTCCTGCAGGTTATTCGCCCGACCGGTCCTAGGCCGAGCGTTTGCCGCGGATCCGCTGGAGCAGAACCGCCAACACGATGAAGAGGCCGACGAAGGCGCCCTGCCAGTTGGCATCGACGCCGGCCATCAAGAGGGAATTGCGGATGACTTCGATGAGGGCTGCGCCCACCACAGCGCCGTAGGCGCCGCCGGCGCCGCCCATGAGATCCGCACCGCCGATCACCGTCGAGGCGATCACGCGCAGCTCGTAGCCCTGGCCCAGGGCATTGATGGCCGAACCCTGCCAGCCGACGATCATGACGGAAGCCAGCGCCGCCGTGAGACCCGACACGACATAGGCTTGCAGCTTGACGCGCCGCACCGGCACGCCGGTGAGCCGGGCCGCATTCTCGTTGGAGCCGATGGCATAGAGATACTTGCCCCAGCTGGTAAAGTTGAAGACGAAGCCGAAGACGAGGGCGAGCACGATCAGCGTCCAGACCGGATTTGCGATCCCGAAGACCGATCCGCCGCCGAGGGCGTTGAAGGTGTCGCCGTAGGGGCCGAACTCGTAGATCATCTTGTTCTCGGACAGCACGATCGCGAGCGATCGCGCGACCGAGAGCATGCCGAGCGTCACGACGAAGGCCGGCAGGCCCACATAGGCGATGAGCACCCC
This sequence comes from uncultured Alphaproteobacteria bacterium, assembly GCA_963723525.1. Taxonomy (GTDB): domain Bacteria; phylum Pseudomonadota; class Alphaproteobacteria; order Rhizobiales; family Beijerinckiaceae; genus Microvirga. Next base: position 124,709 of record CAVRRI010000021.1, on the reverse strand, counting down.
GTTGACCGCGCCGGCCAGTGCTCCGGCGGCGAGACCGGCGACGACCGCCAGGGCCCAGTGGTTTTCCGCCTGGAGCACGAGCCCGCAGACCACGCCCACCAGGCCCATGATGGAGCCGACCGAGAGGTCGATCCCGCCGGTGAGGATCACTGCCGTCATGCCCACCGCCATGAGGCCGATGAAAGCGAAGTTGCGGGTGATGTTGAAGAAGTTGTCGGAGCTGGCGAAGGCCTGGGGCTGATAGACGCTCATCACCGCACACATGATGATCAGCGCGACGGTGACCCAGAAAGGCTGGCTGGAGAACAGCCGGCGGCCGAGACTGCTCTCCTTCAGGCCGGTCACGTCCTCGATGGCGACTGTGCTATGGATCGGCGGTGTGGGAACGGTCGTCATGGGCCCTCGTTGCGATCAAGTCCTCGATATCGCCTGGGTGAGTTCGCTAGGGTGGCCACCCTTTCGTCCGCGGCTGATCAAGCGGCATGGATGGCCCCCGTGATGAGACCGGTCACTTCCTCCGGAGACGTGCGGTCGACGGCCTTGTCGGCGACCTTCGTGCCGCGGCGCATCACCACGATGCGGTCGCAGACCGCAAAGACGTCCGGCATGCGGTGACTGATGAGCATCACGGCGATCCCGCGGTCGCGCAGCCGCCTGATGAGGTCGAGAACCTCGGCGACCTGCCTTACGCTGATGGCGGCGGTGGGCTCGTCCATCAGCACGATTCGCGCGTCGGAGAGCCGGGTCCGCGCGATGGCGACCGCCTGCCGCTGCCCGCCGGACATCTGGCGGACGAGATCGCGCGGACGCGTCTCGGACTTCAATTCCTTGAAGATCTCCGCCGTCCGCACGTACATGGCCGCATAATCGAGAATCTTGAGCGGTCCGACGCTCCGCTTCATCTCGCGACCGAGGAACACGTTCCCGGCAGCCGTGAGATTGTCGCAGAGAGCGAGATCCTGGTAGACGACCTCGATGCCCTCGGCGCGGGCATCCACCGGCCTGTGGAAGTGCTTCGACTCGCCGGAGATCCGGATCTCGCCTTCCGAGGGTCGGAAATTGCCGGCGACGATGCGTACCAGCGTGGACTTGCCGGCGCCGTTGTCGCCCATGAGGCCGATGACCTCCCCGGCCTCCATGGAGAGATCGATGCCCTTCAGCGCCTCGATCGCGCCGAAGTGCTTGGCGATGCCCTGAAGCTCCAGAAGCGCCATGCTTCCTCCCTTGGGCGGGCCGGCTCAAATCCGGCTCTCGTATCTTGGGCATATCTCAAGGGAAGGATTGCAGGTTGATGCGCGCCGGTAAAGCCCTTCCTCTGCGCCATCCTCGGGTTTTCACTCGAGAATGCCAAGGAATTGACCGAGATTCCTTTAGGATTTGTTTGGCGAAAGTCCATCGCCAGCCAGGTTCGCAATTCCCGGTCTCGACTCGCTTTCCCCGGGGGGCGGCACGATGCTCCGTCAGCCTTTGCCGAGCAGGATGGCGCTGAACCGCTCCCGATAGTCCGGGTGCCAGCGGGACAGGGGAGGGCGGTTCTCGACGATGTCGCCGGCCGCCCACAGGATGCGCTTCTCGTCCACCTCGCGCGTCACTTCGTTGTCGGGGCAGAGGATATAGAAGTCGCCCGCCACGAGCCGCTCCATCATGAACGCGACCGTCTGCTGTGGCGTCCAGGCGCCGGCCGGCTTCTCGGTCCGCCCCCTGGCGGTCAGGCCCGTGAATACGAAGCCCGGGATCAGAAGGTGCGCCGACACACGGCACCCGGCCGTATTGCGCAATTCATGCTGCAGCGCCTCCGTGAAGGCCTTCACGCCGGCCTTTGAGACATTGTAGGCCGGATCCCCCGGGGGCGTGGTGATCCCCTGCTTCGAGCCGGTGTTGACGATGACGCCCGGCTCCCCGTGGGCGATCATCCCGGGGGCGAACACCTGGGTTCCGTGAATCACGCCCCAGAGATTCACCCGCAGGGTTCGCTCCCAGTTCTCGCCCGGTCCGAATATGCCGCTCCCCGGCTGAATTCCCGCATTGTTCATGAGCACATGCACGGGTCCGAATGCATCCAGGACCGCTTGTTCGAGCTCGCGTAGGCTGTCCATGCGCGCGACGTCGGTCGGAACGGCCAGCACGCCGGCCGAGCCTTGCGGCGCTGCGGCGGAGACGGCCCTGGCGGCCTGGTGCAGGCGCTCCCCGTCCAGGTCGGCGATGCAGACCTTCAGGCCGAGCGCGGCGAAAAGCTCCGCCGCCGCCAGCCCGATCCCGGACGCACCGCCCGTGACGACGGCCGTGCGTGCCGGTGCGAATGCGGGATGAGTCATGGGCTCGAACTCTCTCTCGATGGAAACGACTACTCTACTGCAATGCGCCCCTCCCGGACGACCCGTCGGGCGGGCGCAGTTTTGGAGCCGCCGGCAAGCGGCTTCGCAGGATTGTCCCTCCTGTGTGAGGATGTCCGGCTTCGCGGCACGCCAAATGCCTGTTGTTTTCCGGGCGGGCGATCGCGATTCGGCGAAAGCCCCCACGGCGAGGCCCGCTTCGCAAGAGCCCGTACAAAGCTCTGGTTGCTGCGCATGCCTTTGACTACGTAGGCGAGAGTTGCGATCCTGTTGCGGACGGGTCGCCTGATGTGCGTATTGGGGCGTAAAGAGGCGCGATGAGAGAACATCAACGTTTCGATAGGATCGCCTTCGATTTTGTTGAGCGAATCGACGATTTCGGGACGGCGGACGAGGTCCTGGCGGAGCTCAAGAACGTCGTCGAGCGGCTTGGCTTTTCGTCCTTCATCGTCACGGGTCTGCCGCTCCCGCATCGGCCCCTCGAGCCTCGCGTGATGCTGAGCGCCTGGCCGCCCGAGTGGTTCGAGCGCTACATGAAGCGCGACTACTTCCGCAAGGATCCGGTATCGCAGCAGGCGCTCGTCACCAGTTCGCCTTTCATCTGGCGGGATGTCCCGCCCGTCTTCAGTGCGGCCCGCGAAGCCGTCGAGCTCATGGGAGAGGCGCGGGAGTTCGGCCTCGTCGATGGCTTCTGCGTGCCTCTCTACGGCATCACCGGCTGGCAGGCCGGGCTGAGCTTCGGAACGGATCGCGCCGTCGACCTCGGCCGCAGGCAGCTCGCCGCCCTGCACCTCATCGCCATTTCGGCTCACGGACGGATGCGGGCCCTGCACGGCGAGCCGGAACTTCCGGCGCCAAGGCTGACGCCCCGCGAGCGCGAGGTGCTCGCCTGGGTGGCGGCCGGAAAGACGGCCTGGGAGACGAGCTGCATCCTGCACGTTGCCGAAAAGACCGTGCGGGCGCACCTGGAGAGTATCCGCCAGAAGCTCAACGTGGCGAGCATCACGCAGGCGGTTGCGTGCGCGCTCCGGACGGGCGAGCTTCAGCCCTATTGAGCTTCAGCCTCCTTCCTTAACCGCGTTCTTCAGCCTCTTCGAGCCATATCGGCAGATCTGCCGATAGCCGCGCTCCGGCGCATTGTCGATCCTGCCTCCGTCAACACAGGAGGCCATCATGGTCGAAATTCACGTCGTGGGAGCGCCAAGTGCACCTCGGCACGCTTCACTTCTCGACAGCTATCATCGCTGGCGGCACCTCATCTACATCGAGGAGCGAGGCTGGACGGACCTCAACACCGAGAACGGCCGCGAGCGCGATCAGTTCGACACCGAGGACGCGGTCCACCTCATCGCCGTGCTCGACGGCGACGTGGTCGGCGGTTCCCGGCTCATCCCCATGTCGAAGCCAACGCTCCTCGCCACGGTGTTCCCGCACCTCGTCGAGCACGGCGCCATGCCGACCGACAGCCAAAGCTTCGAATGGACGCGGATGTTCGTCGTGCCGGCCCATCGGCTCGGGCGGCGATCCCGGTCGGTAGGCGGGGCGCTCCTGTGCAGCGTGATGGATTACTGCTGTACCGTCGGGGCACGGCGAGTCGGCGGCGTCCAAGAGACATACTGGTTGCCGCGCTGGCATGAATTCGGCTGGACGGTGCGCCCGCTCGGGCTGCCGCAGGAAATAGCCGGATCGATGACGCTTGCCGCCTTCATGGACGTTTCCGCAGATGCGCTTGCGGGCGCGCGCGCGGCGACAGGCTGGTCGGAGTCGCTGCTGGTTTGGGACGCCGCGCCGGCCCCGCGCCGCACGATGCGCGAGGTGGCTTGATGGGCGAGCGCCTTGCCGAGGATGTCTCCTCCCCGGAGTTCGAGCCGGTGCTGCCCTTGCCGAGGTCCGAGTTCGTAGATTTCAAGCTGCTGTCGATCGTTGCCCAGGCGGCCGAAGTCGAGCAGTGGCTGACGCCCACAGACTTCGGGCGCGTGCCGAGCCTGCGCGAGTTGGTCGAGACGGCGCGCGCGGTCGCTTCGGAACTCGGATACGGGGACTAGTCTTGACCCGCATGCCGCCGCCCGGGCCTCGCGGCCCGGGCGCGCCGCCCCGATCACGTCATCCTCTCCCCACCCGCCTCATCCTTGGCCCGGCATTGGGTATCATCCTCGGGCGAGCGAACTCACAGGCGTCATCCTCGGACCTCCGCTGCGCTCCGTCAGAGGATGACGATCAATCAGGAGCATCATCCGGCTGCACCCAAGCCCTGGACCCAACGTCCCTCACCGGTCGGGCGCCGTTTTCCGCTCCACCGGCGTGACTTCGACTTCGCGCACCTCGCCCTGCCGCAGCAGCCTCAGCCTGGACGGTTGCCCGATACGCCTGCCGTCGAGGAGACGCACGAGGTCGTCGACCCCCGTGATCGGCTGCTCATCCAGCGCCAGGATGACATCGCCCTGCGCGATGCCGGCGCGGGACGCGGGCGAGTGGGCCTCGGCGGAAATCACGACCACTCCGGACCGGCTTGAGAGCCCGGCCGCATGGGCCACGCGCCGCGGGAGGGGCGCGGTATGGCCCGCCACCCCGATCGAGGCGCGCCTGACCCTTCCGTGCCGGATGATTTCGGAGACCACGAAACTCGCCGTATTGCTCGCCACAGCGAAGCAGATGCCCTGCGCTCCCATGATGACGGCGGTGTTGATTCCGATGACCTCGCCCCGCGTGGAGACGAGCGGCCCGCCGGAATTGCCGGGGTTCAGGGCTGCGTCCGTCTGGATCACGTCGTCGATGAGGCGGCCCGTTCTCCCGCGCAGGGAGCGGCCGAGCGCCGAAACTACACCGGCGGTGACGGTGGACTCGAAGCCGAGCGGATTGCCGATCGCCACCGCGATCTGCCCCCGCCTCAACAGCTTGGAGTCGCCGAGCCGGGCGAAGGGGAGCCCGTCGCCGGCCGCCCGCAGGAGAGCGAGATCCGTATCCGGGTCGTCGCCCAGCACGCGGGCCTCGACCGTGCGGCCGTCGGCGAGCGACAGGCGAGCGTCCCGGCGGCCCTGTATGACATGGCTGTTGGTGAGCACGAGCCCGTCGGGGGTGATGATCACGCCGGAGCCGACCCCGACAGGCCGGCCGGCCGTCTGCGGCTCGACCCGCACCACCGCGGCGCCCACCTGATCGACCACACCCGCCACCGCCTCCGAATAGGCGTCGAGCAGCGCCGTGTCCGATGAGGAGGGCGGAGCGGAAGCGGTCGGCCGCGAGGCGTCCGTATCGGGATCGAGGATCAGGATGGGGCCGAGGTCGAGCATGGGGCACGTGATCTGAAAAGGTGTTGCGCATGATGTGGAGAGCCGCCCCGGCCGATGAAAGGGGAGGCGGCCTGACCATGCGGGCAGTGGGCGGGCAGGCGCCGCCCGGCCATCCTGAACACACGCATTGAGGAGATTCCCGATGACCGCCACTCCGACCCCGCTGCAGGACCTTACGGCCGGCTTCACGGCCCTGGTCGCCGAAGCCGCGTCCTCCGTCGTTGCCGTCCACTCGCGACGATCGCGGTCGAGCGGATTCCTCTGGCGGCCGGGTCTTGTGGTGACGGCCGACGAGGCGCTGGCAGACGAGGGGGACGTGACGGTCGCGCTCCCAGGCGGCACGCGACCGGCCGAACTTGTCGGACGCGATCCGACGACCGACGTCGCCCTGCTGCGGATCGGCCCTTCCGAGCTCAAGCCAGCCCCCCTGGAGCGCCTCGCGCTGGCGCCCGGCGCGATGGCGCTCGTCGTCGGTGCCGAGGATGGCGATCCGACGGCGGCCCTCGGTATGGTGTCGCGGACCGGCGGCTCGTGGCGGAGCCTGCGGGGCGGCGAAATCGATGCGCGGATCGAACTCGGCGTCGGCTTGCGGCGAACGGCCGAAGGCGGGCTTGCCCTCGATCCCGTCGGCCGGGGGTTCGGCATGGCGGTGTTCGGACCCCGGCAGCGCGTGCTGGTGATCCCGTCGCCGACGATCGAGCGGGTCGCGGCCATGCTGGAGAGGCACGGGCGCGTCGCCCGCGGCTATGTCGGCCTTGGCCTGCAGCAGGTCGCCCTCCAGGATGGGGGCGAAACAGGGGTCATGGTGATGAGCGTCGATCCGAAGGGTCCGGGTGCGGCCGCGGGGTTCCGCCAGGGCGACGTCCTCGTGACCTGCGAGGGCGAGCCGGTGCGCAGCGTGCACGCTCTCGTGCGCATGCTCGGCCCTGAGAGCGTCGGAAGGACCGTCACGTTCGGCATCCGCCGGGGCGGGGAGCCGAGCGAGGTGAGTCTGATCATCGGCGAAAGGCCGCCCCCTTGAGCGATGCTTCGGCCCCGCCGATCAGGCTTGCGCTCGACATTTCCGATCCCGCGCTCGCCGACCGGCTCACCGCTGTCTTGGCCGATCTCCCGGCTGTGAGACTCGTGGAACCGGGCGAGATGCCGGATGCCGTCCTGGTCCTCCCGCCCGGTGAGAGTTCCCAAGCGAATCCGGACGTGCTGCTGACCCCGCGCGAGACCGAAGTGCTGAACATCATGGCCGAGGGCGCGTCGAACAAGGAGATCGCCCGCCGCCTCGGCATCTCGGTCCATACGGCGAAGTTCCATGTCGGTTCGGTCTTGGACAAGCTGGACGCCGTCGGCCGCACCGATGCCGTTGCACAGGCGGCTCGGCTCGGCGTCATTCATCTTTGAGAGCGACGGGGTCCCAGCGCGGCGCGCCCCGCCCGTCTCACGCGCCTCTGTTTGCCGTTGCGCGAGACTCATGTAGGGCGGGGAGCAACCCTCAGGTCCCACGCCAGCCGTTGTCGAGCCTCGTCGCGCTTTCCCTTCCGCGTTTCCCGGCGCCTGCGATCTTCCGGTCGGACCGGTGAGACATGTCGCGTTGGCGGGATGAGCGCAACGAGCAGTCCCTGGCGCGGCTCCGTCGGGCCATGCCGGCCGTCTTTCCCGCGCCGGTGCTTGCCCATGCCCTTTCGCGTTCCCTCATTCCGCCGACGCCGCGCCTTGCGGTCGAGAGCTACTGGCGCAGCCATCCGATCCGCGCCGATCGGCTCGCCCGCGGCCTGGCAGCCCTGTCGGGACCTCCTGAGGGCTGGATCTGGCGCCCGGGCGCCACGCGCGGAGACGGGGTGTCGGCGAGCTTCCGGGCGCCGCCGGCGCCTTTCCGCGAGAAGGCCTTTGCTTTGGGCCGGGGAAGCTGCTGCGTCTGCGGCCAACCGGTCTATCGTCTCGGTTGGCACCGGGATCTTTGGGGCGATGGCCGCCCGAACACCAATGCCGGTTGGCACAGCGCCTGCGTGACGGCTTGGCAGCTCTGGACCGTCCCCGGCGAACACGTCAAGCCGCTCAAGGTCGCGCAGCAACGGCGATGTGCCCTGACGGGCAAGCGGCTTCTTCGAACCGCGCAGGTCGACCACCGCCTGCCCCTCTACCGCGTCTGGCGCGATCACCGCCGCACGCCCTGGCCCGATCTTCTCGAGTTCTGGGGATGGCCGAACCTGCAGGTCATCAACCGCGCGGCTCACGTCGAGAAATGCGCGGCCGAGGCCGAGGAACGGGCGCGAATGGCCGCCTGGACGAGCCCCCGCTAACGGTCTTCGCTCGCGGCCTCGAAGGAAAGAACGGGAGAAGCCTCTACGCGGTACTCGCCGGCTTCTCCCGAGTTTACTGGAGCGGATCGGCATTGATGGCTTGCTCCAGCACGGGAGAGTTTCGAACAATCGAGCTGACGGGCCGTTTCGCGGATCGGTCGATTTTTAGCGATTTGGCGGATTCATGCCGCGATTGCGCGCTCACCGTCGTCCTCCGACGGAGCGCAGCGCAGGTCCGAAGATCGGGTGCCGGCAAAGGCGTCCTTCTCTTCACGCGATCCTCGGGTCTCACTGCGCGCGCCCGAGGGTGAAGCCCTGCACCAGGCCCGAGAGTGACGCCCCTACGACGCAGGCGTCATGCTGCCGTCGGTTCGTCCCGAACGTCGCAGAGGCGGACTACGGATCAAGATTGACGCCCAAGCGCTCCCGGAGCGCCCGCTCGCCCTTGCGGGTGATCGCGACCGCGCGCGTTCCCTCGATGCGGCGGATCCGTCCACGCTCGAAGCAATGGCGGCACAGGGCGGCGCCGACGGCGCCGGCGAGATGAGGCCGGCGCTCGCTCCAATCGAGACACGGACGGCAAAGGACGCGGTTCGTCCGTCGGCGCGAATCGGGCGAGAGCGTGTCGATGTCGATGCCGATGCGGCCGAAGAGAGCGAGTCCGCTGTCGGTGATGGTGCCGGCATCCTGATCGAGTTCGGCATGCCCGGCCTCCACCAGGGCATCTGCCATCGCAACGCCGAGGCGTCCGGCGAGATGATCGTAACAGGTCCTTGCGGTCCGAAGCGCCAAGTCGCGAGGACCGGTCGTCAATGTCATTCTTGGAACGACCGCGAGGGATGCGACCTGCATGATGCTTTCGACCATGCGCGCCACCGCCGGCGAAGCGATGCGGTGATAGCGGTGCCGTCCCTGCCTCTCGATGCTGAGCAAGCCGCCGCTTGTCAAGCGCGCGAGATGCCCGCTGGCGGTTTGAGGCGTCACGCCGGCGACCTGGGCAAGTTCGGTCGCCGTCAACGCACGCCCATCCATCAGGGCATCGAGCATCGCAGCCCGTGCAGGATCCCCTGCGAGCGATGCGATCTCCGCGAACCTGGACGTTGTCGTCACGGGCGACCTCCTCACCGGCGAGCCGCAGCAACGGCCGCCTCCACCATGACCGCTATTTTCATGACACGGTTCGGTCGCGGCCGAAACATTCCCCCGTCCCCGGCAGCCACGGCGAAGGGGAGATGCCGCCGCGGATTGCTCCACGACCGGCCGACCCGCAAGGACGAGCGTCGAACGGCAGCACGGGAGGCCGGGGTGATGGCCGATGACGGACGGGGTTTCTTCGGTTGGCGCGTCGTGGCCGCACAACGGCGCGAGCGTCGGCGGAGTCCTGTTCTCGCCGCTGTGGAAGGCGGCGATCGGGGGCTGGGCTTCGCGTCCGCGGCGCTTGAGATCTTCGGCTGGGGAATCGGGTTTTGTGGACCACCGATCTACATGCACGCCGTTCCGGAGGCGCACGGCTGGACTCTCGAAGTCGTTTCCGGAGCTGTCACCGTTCATCTTCTGGCCGGGACGCTTGTGATTGCCAATCTGCCGCACCTGCCCGATCGCAGAAACGCCGAAACAGGGAGGCCGAGAGCGTCGGAGATGCTGCCGGATGAGAGCGCCCAGGTTCGAGACCAGCGTCTCGCGGGATTGTCCCGCGCCGGAATCACTCGCTTCGTTGGCGCTCGTACTGTTCTCCATTTCGGCAGCAGCTCACAAGCTTGCACACGGGTAGAGTAATTCTAGGTAGCCGTTCGCCACCGCGATCGTCCCCGTGGTCGCGGGGAAGGAACGGGGCATGGGGCTCTGCGTTTTGCGGGATAGATCAGCGTGAGTAGAGACCTATGAACAGTCGCGTCCATGACAACGTCGACCGAAGCCGCTTCGAGCTGGACGTCGACGGACAGGTTGCCTTCGCGAATTATCGGCGTCAGGGCTCGGTGCTCGTCATTCAACATGTGGAAGCTCCGGTCCCGCTCCGCGGCACGGGGGCCGCCGGTCGTCTGATGCAGGGCATCGTCGAACTCGCAAGGGCCGAAGGGCGGAGGATCGCACCCATGTGCTCCTATGCGCACGCCTGGATCCGCCGCCACAAGGAACATCACGATCTCCTGGGCTAGCGCCGAGGTGCCCATCGGTCGGCCGCCGGGGTCCCGGTGTCCAGTCGCGCTTAAAAAAGGGCCGCCAGCCGGCGGCCCGTCGAAGCCTCTGTGTCTCGCCGTTACTCGGCGGCTTCGAGGTAAGGCTCGGCCGTCTCGATCGCATGCATATAGGTCTCCAGGAGGGACTCGTGCTCGTCCCGTTCCTTCTGGTCCTGTTTCCTCAAACGGATAACCTCCTTGAGGATCTTGACGTCGTAGCCCTCGTTCTTGGCCTCGTCGAAGATCTCCTTCTTGTCCTCGCCAAGCGCCTTGATCTCCTCCTCGATATGCTCGATCCGCTCGACAAACGCCCGCAATTGGTTGCCGGCTACGCCACCCGGTCCGCTCATGGTGAACACCTCATGAAAATTACCGCATCAAAACTCGCCAAAGCGAGCCTCTCAGGCAAGTGAAGGCGGTCCGTACGGTAAGGAGATCGTAAAGTCTCTCATGGGCCGTTGTGCCGAATTGAAATGGGCTGCCCGGCTGGCGGATCGCGCCTGCGGCGCCGGGCCAGGCACGACGCCCATGGCGGCTGCTCGATCAGCCGAGGAGGCTGTCGAGATCGTCGTCCCGGACGGCAGGCGAGGCCGGATGCGGCCAGTCGCCGACTGCGTCGAACTCGTCCAGCAAGATCTTGGGCCGGCGGCGCCTGGCAAGCCAGAGAATGCCTCCGGCCATGAAGAGCTGCACGATGGCGGCGACCCAGTAGAAGGCCCAGACTTGGAAGTCGGTCATGTCAGCCTCCGATTCGACGAACGTCAGCAAGGACCGACGCATCCGTCGTGGTCTCGACGCACAGGGTCGAAATCGAACCCCCTCATCGGGCTCCCCCGTTCGATCTCGGCCCAATAGACCTGCATGTTCTCGCGCGGAGAGAGGTCCGATCGGATGGGTTCGGCGGCTTCCAGGGCCTCGAGATCGGCGACGAGATCCGCGATGTCGTTGGAGAACGAGCGGAGGCGGGCTCTCTGCAGGTCAGTCAGGTCGAGTTCCCCGCGCTTCCCCATTCGCATGAGCTCGTGGACGTGCCGCTGTATGGTGCCGATGGCGAACGGCATTTCGTCGAGGCGTCCGTCAATTTCGGTTTCGCTGCACATGCGCCTCGCACCTCCACGATTCCCTGCTCGTAGTCCAAACAGTTTTGGATTTACAATACGAAAATCCAAAAGATTTGGAATATCATTGCCGTGTGTGCGTGGGAGTGCTTTGCCTAACGGAACATTGATTGCATCGAATGCAACTTGTTCACACGGGTCGCCGAGGTTAGTCTTCCTAGGCTGGACAGGCCTGGAAAACTAGAACAAAATAGGAACATTCATAGGAAGGCTTTTTGCCATGGCTCTCTCGAAGCATGTTGAAATCGATCCTGAGCGGGAGAAATTCCTGCGGCGCGAGGCGATCGCCATCGCGTCGCAATTGCCGCCCAAACCGGAGGATGCCCGGCTCGTCGTGGAGTATCTTCAGGAACTCGTGGAATTCATCGACCGCCCGGATCCTGCGGCGCGAAACGGCCGTTGTCCTGCGGCTCGCCTACGAACAGCCGCTCTGAAACCTACTTCCGCGGTCTACCCGGTTTCCGGCGGGCGGTCGCGGTTTCCTGCGCCGCGAGCTTGGCGCTCGCCTCCTCCAAGCGACGGAGCATTTCGACGGAGAGGTGGGACTCGTCGCCATCGTAGATCCAGTCGGTCGTAACGCCGAATCGACGCTTCAACCGCAAGGCATCGTCCGGGTTCGGACGGCTCGAGCCGCGTTCGTAATTATTCCATTGCGTGTAGTTGAAATCGAAGGCGTCGGCGAACTCCTTCTGGCTCTCGTAGCCCCGCGTCAGGCGCAAAAGGGCCAAGCGCCGCCCGATTGCGGCGTATTGCTCGGTGCGAGTCGGAACCTTCGCCATCCCTGAACTTGCATCAAATTTCTTTGGATTGGCCATCGCGAAAAACATGATACTTGAATATCCATAATAGTTGGATCATAAGGAGATCCATGGCGATCCCTTCGGCGACCTGTCCGGCCCTCCACACTCTCGGCGTCGACGACGCCGCAGCCGGCGCATCGGGAGCAAGGAAGGCTTCAGCTCGCCCATTGCCCCTTTTCGCCCCGGCGGAACATCACGACCGGCTTTCCGCCTGTTGTGCCGGTCTCTCCCCTGGCCGCCGGCCACTCGCGCCGGGCCTCTGCGCCCGGCGCCTTTTCTTCGTCGCAGAGTGCGTCCTCTGGCTCGTCTCGGGACAAACGGCGAATTCGGATCAGGCCCGAAGGCGCGCGAAGGCGATGCCGTCAGCGTCGAAGAGATGGCTGTGCTGCGGCGGCACCGGGGCCGTGAACGCCTCGCCGGGCGAGACCGAGAGGTCGCCCGGCACCCGGATCACGACCGGGTCGCCGCTTTCGATGCGCATGTAGACGTAGCTCGACTCGCCCAGCCGCTCCACGACGTCGACCGTCCCGGCGACGTTCGTCTCTCCCGGCGTTCCGTCCATATGCTCGGGCCGGATGCCGAGCGTGACCTCATCGCCAGCTTTCGCGTCACCGGGAGCGACCGGCACGACGATCCGCGATCCCGCGAAGGCGACCGCGACTCCCTGCGGCCCCGCCTCGGCGATCCTGCCCCCGATGAAATTCATGCGCGGCGAACCGATGAATCCTGCGACGAACAGGTTCTTGGGCCGGTGATAGAGTTCGAGCGGCACGCCGACCTGCTCGATCCGGCCCTGGTTCAGCACCACGATCTTGGAGGCGAGCGTCATCGCCTCGACCTGGTCATGGGTGACGTAGATCATTGTCGCATTGAGGTCGCGGTGCAGCTTCGCGATTTCGATGCGGGTGTTCACCCGCAGGGCCGCGTCGAGGTTCGACAACGGCTCGTCGAACAGGAAGACGCTGGGATTGCGCACGATCGCACGCCCGATCGCCACCCGCTGGCGCTGGCCGCCCGACAATTCCCGGGGCTTGCGGTCGAGTAGCTGCGACAGTTTCAGGATCTCCGCGGCCTGGCGCACCCGCCGGTCGATCTCGGCCTTGTCGGCGCGCGCGAACTTCAGGCCGAAGGCCATGTTCCTGTAGACGTTCATGTGGGGGTAGAGCGCATAGGATTGGAACACCATCGCAATCCCGCGCTCCGCGGGCGGCGCGTCGTTCACGCGCCGTCCGCCGATGCGCAATTCGCCTTGGCCGATCGATTCGAGCCCGGCGATCACGCGCAGCAGGGTGGACTTGCCGCAGCCCGACGGGCCCACGAACACGACGAACTCCCCGTCGCCGACCTCGAGATTGATGTCGCGCAACACATGGACCGGGCCGAACGACTTGTGGACGTTGTGGAGCGAGACGTCAGCCATGATGCGCTCCTGGCCCGTGAGCATCGAACCGGGCGAGTTCCCGAGGGGAACGCCGGTCGCCTGACCGATCTTCGCAAGAGCGAGAGCCGGCCACAACCCTGATGGAGGATCCGTGTCGTAAGCACACGAGTTGTCCGGGTTAGATAGCACACGAGTTGTCCGGTTTCTTGGCCTGGGGAGGGTCCAGGCGATGAACCGGGCGACGTGGCGACAGGACCGCAGGATGCGGAAGTTTTTGGACGTTTTGAGCCGCTGGGAGGCGGGCGAGCTATCGATGCTGGAGGCTGGGGAGGTTCTCGGGCTGTCGGAGCGGCAGTTCCGGTGTACCGGGATCGCTACGAGGAAGAGGGGTTTGAGGGGCTGGTCGACCGCCGGCTCGGCAAGCCTTCGCCGAAGCGGGTTCCGTCGGCGGCTGCGCAGCTGATGCGGGAGCTGTATGGCGGGGTGTACCGGGGCTGGAACGTGAAGCACTTCCACGAGCATCTGGTGCGCGATCATGGCTTCCGGTGGGGCTACACCTGGACGAAGACGCAGTTGCACGCCGCGGGTCTGGTGGACCGGGCGCCGCGGCGCGGGGCGCACCGTCGCAAGCGCGAGCGCAAGCCGCTGCAAGGCATGATGCTGCACCAGGACGGCAGCCGCTTCGCCTGGCTGGCGGGGCAGGCGCCGCTGGATCTGATCGTGACCATGGACGATGCGACCAGCACGATCTACGCGGCGTTCCTGGTCGAGGAGGAGGGCACGGCCTCGACCTTCCAGGCGCTCCTGGAGGTGTTCGGTGCCCAGGGCTTGCCGAGCAGTCTCTATACCGACCGCGGCAGCCACTACTTTTACACCCCGAAGGCGGACGGGCCGGTCGACAAGGACCGGCTGACGCAAGTGGGGCGGGCGCTCAAGCACCTCGGCGTCGAGCACATCCCGGCCTATTCGCCGGAGGCGCGCGGCCGTTCCGAACGCCTGTTCGGAACCCTGCAGGACCGGCTGGCGAAGGAACTGGCGCTCGCCGGCATCACCGCCATCGCGGCGGCCAACAGCTTCATCCGCCACGACTATCTGCCCCGGCACAATGCCCGCTTCGCCCGGCCTGCGGCGGTGCCGGAGAGCGCCTTCGTGCCGGTCGATCAGGCGCTGCTCGCCGAGACCCTGTGCCTCGAGGAGACGCGCGTGGTGGGGCGCGACAACACCGTCGTCTATGGCGGGCTGCGGCTTCAACTGCCTGGCGACAAGGCTCGCGCGCACTTCGTCAAAGCGACCGTCAAGGTGCGTCACTATCCCGACCGCACGCTGGCCGTCTTCCACGGCCCACGCCGCTCGCCTGTTACGCCGCCGACGGCCGTCCGATCGCCGCCCCGGCCGCGCCCCGCCTGGCCTCGGGCGCGCCGCCGCCCCCCCCCCCCCCCCCCCCCCCCCCCCCCCCCCCCCCCCCCCCCCCTCGGCCAGCCTCGACCGCGGCTCGACACGAGGCCCCCCAAACCCGCGGCCGACGAAACGGGCTCTCAGGTCGAACCAAGAAACCATCCGGCCGGCCGCACCGGCGGCGCCCTGAGGACACCCCAAACGGCCTTGGGGGTTGCTCCGCTTCCCCCCAAGCGCCGCAACCAAAAGCGGACAACTGATGTGCTACCAAAACCGGACAACTTGATTAGCTACCGACACCCTGATGGAGGATTCGGGCGTCGTCCTCGGGCACGCGAAGCGCGAGCCGAGGACCTCAGGCCGCAACGGGCGCTTGCGTTCCGCCCGAGGGCGTCGGTGATGATGATGACGGGGGTGGAGGAGGGCGTTATCGTGATCTGAAGCCCAGGCGCGGAGGCGGATTCGGGAGATCGGCGTGGCGGAATGGTGGCGCGGGGCCGTCGTCTATCAGATCTACCCCCGAAGCTTTCAGGACAGCAACGACGACGGCGTCGGCGATCTCGCCGGGATCACGGCGCGCCTCGAATACGTCGCCTCGCTCGGCGTCGACGCGATCTGGATTTCGCCCTTCTTCACGTCGCCCATGCGGGATTTCGGCTACGACGTCGCCGATTACCGCACCGTCGACCCGCTTTTCGGCACGAACGAGGATTTCGATGCACTGCTCGCGCGGGCGCACGGGCTCGGCCTCAAGGTCATCGTCGACCTCGTCCTCAGCCACACCTCCGACGAGCACCCCTGGTTCCGGGAAAGCCGCCTCTCCAGGGACAATCCGAAGGCCGATTGGTATGTGTGGGCCGACCCGAAACCCGACGGGACGGCGCCCAACAACTGGCTCTCGGTGTTCGGCGGCACCGCCTGGACGTGGGACACGAGGCGGCGGCAATACTATCTGCAGAATTTCCTCCCGAGCCAGCCGGATCTGAACGTCCAGAATCCGCGAGTGCAGGACGCGCTCCTGGAGGAGGCCCGCTTCTGGCTCGACCGCGGGGTCGACGGCTTCCGGCTCGACGCCGCCAACTTCTACATGCACGACCCGCACCTGCGGGACAATCCGCCTCGCCCGACCGGCGAGCCCTTCGTCGGCGAGGCCAACATCAACAATCCCTATTTCTGGCAGCGGCACCTCTACGACAAGAGCCGGCCCGAGAACCTCGGCTTCCTGCGGCGCATCCGCGACCTCCTCGACCGCTATCCCGACCGCATGGCGGTCGCCGAGATCGGCGGCGACGACAACCACATCGCCATCACGGCCGCCTACGTCGCATCGGGCCTGCTGCACACGGCCTACAATTTCGGTTTCCTCGGGCGCGATCACACGCCGGCCTACATCGCCGGCATCGTCCGGGAATTCCACGACGCCGCACCCGAGGGCTGGCCCTCCTGGGCATTTTCGAACCATGACGTGGCTCGGGTCGTGTCCCGCTGGGGCGAAGGGCGCGAGAATCCCGATCCGGATCTCGCCCGGCTGCTGATGACCCTGCTCGTCACCCTGCGGGGAACGATCTTCGTCTATCAGGGCGAGGAACTCGGGTTGCCGGAGGCCGACGTTCCCTTCGAGCGGCTTCAGGACCCTTATGGCCGCACGTTCTGGCCGGAATACAGAGGGCGGGACGGGTGCCGGACGCCGATGCCGTGGAACGGCGCCGAGCCCCATGCGGGCTTCAGCCGGGCGGAGCCCTGGCTGCCGGTTCCGGCCATCCATGGCGAGTTGTCGGTGTCGCGCCAGGACGGCGACCCGGAGAGCATGCTGAACTTCACCCGGCGCCTGCTCGGCTGGCGGCGGTCGCACCCGGCGCTCCTGCGCGGCACGCTCCGGTTCCGCCATCTCGACGACGCTCTCCTCGTGTTCAGCCGGGAAGGGAGCGGCGAGGCGCTGCTCTGCGCCTTCAACCTGTCGCGGTCCCCGCGGAGCTATCGTCTGCCCGACGGGCTCGCCGGCCGCCTCGAAGGACCGGCCGATGGCGCCCGGCTCGAAGGGGCCATGCTCTCGCTCGCCGGCCTCGGGGCCGGAATCGCCGTCCTCTCGCCGGAGGGCGGCCTGGACGTCGCCCGAGGGCAACAATAGAGCCGGCCGCCTTGCCGACAGGCGGGTGGCGCCCAAGAATCTCGATCAAGAGAATCTCGATCGAGCGGATCTCGTGCGAGAGCATCAGGCGATGAAACATCAGAGCCTGAACGGGAGACGCCAGAGGGAACGCCAATGTTGAAAGCCATCAAAGTGATTGCCGCTTTGAGCGGTCTCGCCTGGGCCCTCCCCGCGGGGGCGGTCACGGTTTCCATCGCCTGTGGAACCGTCGGAGCCGAGTTCGATCGTTGCCGGGAAGGCATCGATGCCTGGTCGAAGAAGACCGGCAACGAGGTCCGGATCGTGCAGACGCCGCCTTCGGCGACCGAGCGCCTCGCCGTGTACCAGCAGTTGCTCGCCGCCAAGTCGGGCGACGTGGACGTCTTCCAGATCGACATCGTCTGGCCCGGCATTCTCGGCGTTCATTTCATGGACATGACCCGCACGGTCGGCGAGTCGATCAAGCAGCACTTCCCGCCGATCGTCGCGGCGAACACCGTGAACGGGCAGCTCGTTGGCGTACCGTGGTTCACGGACGCGGGCATCCTCTACTACCGCAAGGACCTGCTGGAGAAACACGGACGCCAGGTTCCGACGACATGGGCCGAGCTCACCGAGACCGCGCAGATCGTCCTGGAGAAGGAGCGCGCGGAGAACCCTAACTTCTGGGGCCTCGTCTTCCAGGCCAAGGCCTATGAGGGCCTGACCTGCAACGCGCTCGAATGGATCGACAGCTTCGGCGGGGGCAGCATCGTCAGCCCGGACGGCAAGATCACCATCAACAACCCGAAGGCCGTCGAGGCGCTGACGCTCGCGGCCTCCTGGGTCGGCAAGATCGCCCCGCAAGGCGTGCTGAACTACTCGGAGGAGGAGGCGCGGGGCGCCTTCCAGTCGGGCAGCGCCGCCTTCATGCGCAACTGGCCCTATGCCTGGGCGCTGGCGAACGCCGCCGACAGCCCGGTGAAGGACAAGGTCGGCATCGCGGCCCTGCCGAAGGGTGGCGCCGAGGGCAAGAATTCCGGCACGCTCGGCGGCTGGCAGCTCGCCGTATCGAAGTATTCGAAGAACCAGGAAGCGGCGATCGATCTCGTCATGTTCCTCACCAGCCCCGAGGAGCAGAAGCGCCGCGCGGTCGTCGGCGGCTTCGCTCCGACCCTGCCGGCGCTCTATCAGGACGCGGAGGTGCTGAAGGCCAATCCGCACTTCAAGGACCTTTACACGACCTTCACCAACGCGGTCGCGCGACCCTCGGCGCCGACGGGCGAGCGCTACAACCAGGTCTCGTCCGAGTTCTACAGCGCGGTTCATCGCACGCTGTCCGGCCAGGAGAAGGCGGATGCGAGCTTGGCCAATCTCCAGCGCAGCCTCGAGCGCCTGAGTCGCGGCGGCCGGTGGTAGGCCATGACCGCCGCCGGCGCGGTGCTGGAGAAGCACCGGAACGGGGAAGGCGGAACAGAATTGCCGGCGGAAGCGGGGCCGTCGGAACTCGACCGGCGGCGGACGCGGACCGCCTGGCTGTTCCTGGCGCCGGTGCTGGTGGCCCTGGTTCTCGTCGCGGGATGGCCGCTCCTGCGCACCATCCTCTTGTCCTTCACGGATGCCAGGCTCTCGTCCCTCGACGCCTACGAGGGCGTCGGCGCCGACAACTACGTCTATCTCGTCCAGGACCCGACCTGGTGGAAGGCCGTACGGAACACGTTCGTGTTCACGTCCGTGTCGGTCGCCATCGAGACGGTGCTCGGCATCGTTATCGCGCTCGCCCTCAACGCGCATTTCCGGGGGCGCGGGATGCTCCGGGCGGCGGTGCTGATCCCCTGGGCGATTCCGACCGTCATATCGGCCAAGATGTGGGGCTGGATGTATCACGACCTCTACGGCGTCGTGAACGCGATCTTCCTGAAGCTCGGGCTGATCGAGCGGTCCATGGCCTGGACGGCCGATCCCGCGCTCGCCATGGCGGCGATGATCGCCGTCGACGTGTGGAAGACGACGCCTTTCATGGCGCTCCTGACCCTTGCCGCGCTCCAGCTCATCCCGCACGATCTCTACGAGGCGAGCCGCATCGACGGGGTGAGTCCGATCCGCGTGTTCTTCCAGATCACCCTGCCGCTCATCGGTCCGGCCCTGATGGTCGCCGTGATCTTCCGCGCCCTCGACGCCTTGCGGGTGTTCGACCTGCCCTTCGTGCTCACGGGCAACAACCAGGACACGGCGACGATGTCCGTCTATGCACGCCAGCAACTCGTCGACTTTCAGGATGTCGGCTTCGGGTCCGCGGCTTCGACGCTGCTCTTCCTGCTCATCGCGCTCGTCACCGTCGTCATCCTGATGTCGGGCCGGGTCAGCCTGCCGTCGGCGCATCGATAGGAGAAGGACGATGGCCGCGCCTCCCATCATCCGCCGTATCGCCTTCGCGCTGCTCGTCGCGGCGATCATCCTGTACGCGGTGTTTCCGTTCTATTGGGCAATCGTCTCGTCCCTGAAGCAGGGCACCGCTCTCTTCCGCGTCGAGTTCTGGCCGAGCGAGCTCTACCCCGAGAATTACGTGAGCGTGTTCCGGGAACAGCCCTTCGGGCGCAACATCCTGAACTCGCTCCTCGTCTCGACCGGGGTCGTCGCCCTGTCGCTGCTGCTCGGCGTGACGTCCGCCTATGCCCTCGGCCGCGTCGACTTCCGCGGGCGGACGTCGCTCCTCTTCGCGATCCTCGCCGTCTCCATGTTCCCGCAGGTGGCGGTGCTGTCCGGCATGTTCGAGCTCGTCCGCTGGCTCGGCCTGTTCAACAGCCTCTGGAGCCTCCTGTTCTCCTATCTGATCTTCACGCTGCCCTTCACCGTGTGGGTGCTCACCACCTTCATGCGGGAGCTGCCGAAGGAACTGGAGGAGGCCGCGATCGTCGACGGCGCGAAGCCCTGGAACATCCTCGTGAGCGTCTTTCTGCCGCTCCTCGGCCCCGCCATGGTGACGACCGGGCTCCTGGCCTTCATCGCCGCGTGGAACGAATTCCTCTTCGCGCTGACCTTCACGCTCTCGAGCGAGCAGCGGACGGTGCCGGTCGCCATCGCCTTCATCTCGGGCGGCAGCCAGTACGAGCTGCCGTGGGGCAATATCATGGCCGCTTCGGTGATCGTGACCGTGCCGCTCATCCTGCTCGTCCTGGTGTTGCAGCGGCGCATCGTGGCCGGATTGACGGCCGGGGCCGTGAAGGGATGACGGCGGGCTTTTCCGGGTTGCGTCCCGGCACCCCCTGTGCACAACTCCCGTCCCGCTCATCCAAGCCCGCCAGAGACAGCCATGAACGTTCACGCGCCGACCCGCTCCAACACTCCGTCCCACGAGCAGCGCCTGGATCGCCTCGCCGAGGTAACCGTGAAGGTCGGGCTCGGCCTCAAGCATGGACAGGAGGTCGTCATCACGGCGCCTCTCGACGCGTTGCCGCTCGTGCGCCGCGTGACCGAAAAGGCCTACAAGGCCGGCGCGTCCCTCGTCACGACGCTCCTCGGCGACGAGGAATCGACGCTGCTGCGGTTCAAGTACGCAGCCGACGACGCCTTCGACACGGCTCCCGGCTGGCTCTTCGAAGGGATGGCGTCGGCCTACCGGGCCGGTGCGGCGCGGCTCGCCATCCTGGGTGAGGATCCGGCTCTGCTCTCCGGGCAGGACACCGACAAGGTGGCCCGCGCGAACCGCGCCAGGTCCAAGGCCTACGTGCCGGCGATGGAGCAGATCGTCAATTTCAATACCAACTGGTCCATCGTCGCCGCGGCGACGCCTGCCTGGGCCCGGGCGATGTTCCCGGACGATCCCGAGGAGGTCGCGGTGTCGCGCCTCTGGGATGCGATCTTCGCCGCCTCGCGGGTGGATGCCGCGGATCCGGTCGCCGCCTGGGAGGCCCATAACCGCGAGCTGCAGTCCCGCACCGCGTTCCTGAACGACAAGCGCTATGCGGCGATCCGCTTCCACGGGCCGGGCACGGACCTGACGGTCGGTCTCGCGGAGGGGCACGAATGGCAGGGCGGCTCGGCGCTCGCGAAGAACGGGACCGTCTGCAACGCCAACATTCCGACCGAGGAGGTCTTCACGACCCCGCACAAGGACCGCGTCGAAGGCCGCGTCCGCAGCACCAAGCCGCTGTCCTACCAGGGCACGCTGATCGACGGGATCGAGGTGCGGTTCGAGGGCGGCCGCATCGTCGAGGCGAAGGCTTCGAAGGGCGAGGACGTGCTGCGCAAGGTGCTCGAGACCGACGAGGGCGCGAGCCGCCTCGGCGAGGTCGCGCTCGTGCCTTATTCGTCGCCGATCTCGCAGAGCGGCCTTCTCTTCTTCAACACGTTGTTCGACGAGAACGCCGCGAGCCACATCGCGCTCGGCCAATGCTACAGCAAGTGCTTCGTCGACGGCGGCAGCCTCACGCCCGAGGAAGTGATCGCCCGCGGCGGCAACAAGAGCCTGATCCACATCGATTGGATGATCGGCTCCGGAGAGATCGACGTCGACGGGATCACGGCCGACGGCAGGTCCGAGACGCTGATGCGCAAGGGCGAGTGGGCGTCCTGATCCTTTCGGGTCACGGGAAGGCCAGGCGCTCGCCGGGGCTCGCCCGATGACGGTCCTGCTCGACGAACGGCTTCCGCGGACCCTCGATGCGATCGTGCATGAATGGGCACGGTCCGAGCACCGGGGCGCCCAGCTCGAGGCGTGGCTCTTCGAGGACCGTAGGGCGCGTCGCGACGCGGAGGCGGCGCTGGCGCGGGCGGGCGTGCCGGCGCGGCTGCGCAGCGCCTACAAGCCGCTGGTTCATGCGCTCCTCGACGAGATCTCCCTCGAGGGTGCGGAGCGTGTGGAGATCGTCTACCCGGTGCACCCGAGCGCCGATCCCCAGCGATTCCTGCTCGAGGCCTATCCTCTCGCCGCCCTGCTCGAAGGGATCGACTTGACCTTCGAGCCGGGCGGAACGGACCTCGCCTACCGGGTGACGGTGGAGACCAACTCCGGGCACCGGAGCGTGCACCGGGTCGACGCTCCGAACCGGCTGCACAGGAACCACCTGGGCGAGGCCGACCTGTCGCCGGCCGGGTGGCTGCGGGTCACGAACCGGCCGGGCGGTCTCCCCGACATCGACGAACGTGTCGAGACCGAGGCGGAGATCGTGTTCGCCAAAGTCCTGACTGCGGTCGCGGCGCATGATTGGCCGGAGGAGGAGCCTTACTGCGAGCGCCTCGCCATCGACGTCGCGATTCCCGGCATCGAGCGTCCGCTCGCGTTGGGCGACGAGGTGATGAGCACTCGGGAAGCCCTGCACGAGGATCTCTATTTCAGCCTGCTCGAATGGTTCAGGAAACGCTCCGGCCGGCACCCGGAGGACCGTCGCCTCCGGCCCGGGCAGATCGTGCCCGACATCCGCGCCGGGGAGGGGCCGGCCCATGTGCGGGTTTCACTCCGGTCCTTCGGAGATCCGGTCGACCCGGCGCGTCCGGACCAGGACCTGGAAAGGGCCGAGGGGGCGCTCGGGTTGGCGCAGATCCGCCGCGAACTCGATGCGCTCCACGGCATGCGGTTCGAGAGCCGCTCGCGCGAGGGACGCATCGTTGACGGACTCTACCGCAAGGGGACCCGCCCGGCGATCCTCGTCACGGCGGGCCAGCATGCGAACGAGACGTCCGGTCCCGTCGGCGCCCTGCGGGCGGCGCGGCGCCTTTTGGCAGATCCCGATTCGAACATCGCGCTGATTCCCGTCGAGAACCCGGACGGCTATGCGCTGCACGGACGGCTCTGCGAGGGCAATCCGCGGCACATGCACCATGCGGCGCGCTACACCGCGCTCGGCAACGATCTCGAACATGCATCCAAGGACCGGCTCTCCGAAGTCGATGCACGATGGCAGGCGCTGGCCCTGTCGGGCGCGAGGTTGCACCTCAACCTCCACGGCTATCCTGCGCACGAGTGGACGCGGCCCTTCACCGGCTATCTGCCGCGCGGGTTCGAACACTGGACCCTCCCGAAGGGCTTCTTCCTCATCCTGCGCCACCATCCCGGATGGGCCGAGCCGGGGAGGGCGCTTCTGGCAGCGGTGGCCGCACGCCTGTCCGCCGTCCCGGGCCTTATCGCCTTCAACCGCCGGCAGATGGAGATCTGCGCGGCCCATGCGGGCGATGCTCCGCATGAGGCCGTGCACGGCGTGCCGTGCCGCGTCGCCGAAGATGCGCGCCATCCGGTCCCGCTGACGCTGATCACTGAATTCCCCGACGAGACCATTTGCGGCGACGCCTTCCGCTTCGCTCATGAAGTCCAGATGACGGCCGTTCTCGCGGCGGAGGAAGCCTATGCGGCGCTGGTGGGGGCTTTGGCTTAGGCAGGTTCAACGGCGGACGGACCGGCTTTCGCCGTTGAACTTCGGCACGAATGATCGAGAGCCGCTTTCATATCCCGTCATCCTCGAATGGAGCGCCGCGTCTCGGTGTCATCCCCGGCGAGCCGCAGGCGAGGGGAGGGGATCCATGTCAGTGTGCGCTGGAAGTGGATCCCCGTCCCGGCGATACGCGCCGCCGGGGAGGACAAGAAGGGACGTCATCCTAATGAGAAACTACGGCGGTTAAGGCCGATTCGTTTCATTCCCTGCGGGTCGGCGCAGCCGGTGGTCCACTCGGACGGAGCGAAAGCGCAGATCCGAGGATCGGGTTGAGGATCAAGCGCTCTATTCGACCTGAGATCCTCGGGTCTCGCTCAGCTCGCCCGAGGATGACGTACTTAGACACGATTGACACCCGGTGCCCGGAAACGACGCCTTTTAGTAAAGGATGCCGTTTGCGGGATGAGCCAATATCCCTCTAAACAGACACCCAGGCACTCCTCTCATGCGACGAGCGCACTGCCACTTCGACAGCCGCGGCGAGGCTGGGATTCTGGGCCATCAGGTAGGCCGCGACGGGGGCGTCGATCACGGCGGCATCGATGCGCCCGATCTGCAGGTCCTGCAGCAGCTCAGGCACAGCCGGGTAGCTCGAGGCGACTGCCCCCCTTGCCCAATTCATCCACCCAGTCCTGCAGATTGGACCCCAGATACGAGGCTACTCGACGTCCCTTGGTGAGATCCTCGAATGCCCAGCTTGCCGAGGATGTAGTGCATCATGTCGGAATCGATGCCCTCCACCTACTTGGTGCGAGGATCGGCGAAGTTGAAAGGTTGATCATTCAGTTGTATTTTTATCAATTATTAATTATGATGCGAATTCCCTCGCGGGCCGTAGCGGCTATGCGGTTGAGCAAGCGCTCTCCGGATTCCTCGACGGACGTGGAATTGATAACTATTGACGATCATTAGATACCTAAAAGATATGGGTTGTGCCAGCTGATGCAGCCTTCACCGGTGTGTTTGGGCGGAGAGCATTCACGTATGCGGAAACCAGCGCAGTCTCCCGTTGCCGAACGCGCGGGCCTTGATGTTGTCGTTGCCGAGGCGCTGCGAGAGCGGATCTTGTCCGCCTCGCTGCCGCCGGACTCGCACCTCGTCGAGAGCGAGTTCGCGAAGGAGCTCGGCGTTGCACACGGCACGATACGGTCCGCATTCAAGCTCCTGCAAATGGAAGGGCTTGTCGAGTACCGTCCGCGCCGCGGGATGTTTGTTGCGACTACCACGCCCGAGGATATTCTTGAACTCTGCTCATTGCGCGACGCCTTGGAGGCTTTGGCGGCGGGACTTGCGGCAACGAACGCCACGAAGTCTGATCAGGTGGCACTCCGCAACATCCTCCGCGCCATGCAGGGAGCGGCGAGCAGCTCCGATCCGCGACTGATGATTCAGCTCGACTTGGATTTTCACGTTCATGTCGTGGATATGTCGCGCCATCGGCGGCTCGCACAGATCTATTCCACCCTGGCTTCGCAGGTGAAGCTCTTCATGACCCTAACCGGTCCTCTCCATACCGATCTGGGAGAGATGGTCGAGGCGCATCAAGCGCTGGCACAGCCGATCCTGGCGGGAGACGCGTCCACTGCGAGCCGCCTCGCATCGACACACAATCAGGCCGATGGACAGGCACTAGCAGCGCAGCTTCGTGACGCACAGCGGATGGTGCGCAAGCGGTCGTAAGACCTGTGCTTCAGACAACGCCAGATCCCCGCGAGCCAGAAGGGCTGCCCCGGGCTCGGTCGCAGACTTCCGGACTCCAACAGCACCAGCGGGAGTCGAACTGTACCCCCGCACCGCACACTCCGCGTGCCTGGGGTCCGAGACCCGCAGCTATGGTGAGATGGTCAGCGTCGATCCGATCAAGTGACTTGTCACAAAGAGCCGATCCGCTTTCGACCTGAACAACAGCTAGCGCATCGTGCGGAACAGTGGCCCCGGTTTTCCGAACTGAGCGATGCGCTGTTCTCAAAGGGGGAGCATCGGATGGATCCCAAAAGTGGATTCCACTTTTAGGTCCGATGCTCTAGGTAACCGAGCCGATCTTACCAGCAGTGAACCACCACGCCCACACATTAGTCTCGCCTTCGGAGAAACTCCGAGACGGCAGCAGCGGTCTCCTGGGGGGCTTCCTCTGGAATGAAGTGCCCGGAGTCCACAAGCACGTCCTCGATCGTGGGCGCGAATGTCCGTCTCCATACCTCAGGCGGAGTTTCCACCTTCGCGGCTTCACCTCGGGTCAGATAGCTGCTCCAGACGAGCAGCGTGGGACAGCCGATCGTGCGTCCCGCTGCGAGGTCCGCGTCGTCCGCATCCACGTCACTCGTCGCTCCGGCGCGGTAATCCTCGCAAAATGCGTGGATCCGTGCCGGTTCCGAATAGGCCGCGCGGTAGGCTTGGTAGGCGCGAGGATCGAAGACGTCGAGCGAGCCGCGGCTCGACCACCGCTTGAGAAGCTCGTCGAAGTAACTTGCCGGGTCGTGCATGAGGGCGTCCTCGGTCAGGGGGTGCGGCCCCGCCAGGAAGCTCCAGTGGGGCGCGGAGAAGGTGCCGTCCTTGATTTGTTGCCAGAATGCGTTGGTGGGAACGATGTCGAGCAACACGAGCTCGCGCAGCACGGCTGAGTGGTCGAGCGCCATGCGATAGCCGACGCGCGCGCCACGGTCGTGGCCCACCAGCGAAAATCGCTCGTGCCCCAGCACCCGCATCGCCGCGATTACGTCGAGGCTCATCTCGCGCTTGGAGTAGGTGGTCGCCCCATCACCCGGGGGCGCGTGAGAGGCACCGTATCCTCGCAGGTCCATGCATACCACTGTAAACTCCGAGGCGAGGGCCGGTGCAACCCGATGCCAACATGCGTGTGTTTGCGGGAACCCATGCAGCAGCACAACAGCAGGGCCGCTCCCGCCAACTCGCGCGAAGATCGACCCCCTCACGCCTTGGAGCGTGCAGGCGCGGAAGCCGGGAAACAACTCACCGATCATCTCGTGTACTCTGTCCGGATTGCAGTAGACGGTCGACGGCACCGCGCAGCGCCTCGCCGACGGACAGGCCCGCCTCGACCGCGCAGGTGTTGACGTGGGAGATGATGCCGTGCGCCCACATGTCCTCGACCTCGCCGATGCGCGCGCTCAGATGACTGACCGTCGCACCGATGACGCCGGCCTGATCCAACATTGCTAAGGAAGCGATGCCTGCTCGATTTTTGCCCACTCCCGCATCGTTGAATACGACAGCCCGCAGGGGGTATTTCAGGGCATAGTCGCCGCAACTCGATCCCCCGTGCGACGCGGCTATGACGATGCTGTCGCGGTCTTCTGGCGCAATTTTTGTGATCGAGTCAGTCAGGACGATGCGGCCGTGCCGCCCTTCAACGGTTCGCTTGATCATCTTCGAGTTTCCCGCCTGTTCAGGTGAGACGGATCCTGCCCAGCCCAATCGTCATTGTCAATTATTAATTATGAATACAACTTACGGGCAGTCGAAGTGCTGCCGTAACTCGGCCACTTCGCCGGTCGTGAGCGACCGGTGCGGGACGTGTTGCAGCATCAGCATGAGCTTTGCTGTCTCCTCGAGCTCTTCCGCCGCAAACACGGCATCCTGCAAGGTCGACGCAGAAACGACTGGGCCGTGGTTGGCGAGCAGGATCGCCGCATGTCGCCCTGAGAGCGCTCGGATGGCCTCGGCCACCGCCGGATCGCCCGGCCGAAAGTAAGGCAGCAGTGCGGTGGGGCCGACACGCATGGTGAAGTACGGCGTCAGCGGGGGAATGGCGTTGTCGGCGCGAGCAGCCCCGAGGAGCGACACCGCGACCGCGTTGGTGGAGTGCAGGTGGACGACCGCTCCTGCCTTGCGGCGCGTCTGATAAAGGGCGGCGTGGAGCGGCAGTTCCTTCGTCGGTGGGTCACCGGCGATGAGATTGCCATTCTGATCGAGGCGCGTGAGGCGCGATGGATCGAGGAAGCCGAGTGACGCATCGGTCGGTGTCACAAGCCATCCACCGTTATCCAAGCGCACGCTGATGTTGCCGGAGGAGCCTGGGGTTAGACCACGCTCGAACAAAGAGCGCGCCAAGCGCACAAGGGTGTCACGGATCTTAACTTCCTGCACGGCCTGTCTCCATCTGTCGAAGCGCACGGGGGAGGAAATCCACTCCTCCGAAGTTTCCGGACTTGAGGACAAGGGCTCTGTCTCTGCCACCGAGCCGCAGCATCATGACCGGGACGCCGGGAGTGATCTCTGGCCCCACCTCCAGAACATTGGGCAGGAGCGCCTCAACCACGGCCCCCGACGTTTCGCCGCCGGCGACCACCAAACGGGTCACCCCGCCGTCGATCAAGGTTTGTGCAAGTCTCCCGAAAAACTGCTCGAGGGTGACCGAGGTGTTTGCGGCGCCGTAGCGCCGCTGAATCGCTGCAACCTCGTCGGGCTCACCACTCGTGTAGCATAGAGGTTCGGCTGGCAGGTTCTCAAAAACGAAACGGTAGACCGCGGCGAGATCGACCCGTCCTTCGACAATTTGCGCTGCATCAAGAGCCAGCGACGGCCGGGTCTGGCGGTAGTACTGGACCTGCTCCCGGGTCGCGCGCGAACAACTTCCGGCCAGGACGGCGCCCGGCCCTGAAACGGCCCGGCTCACCGGCTGTTGCGGCTCGTATTGCGACGACTGCCGGAGGGCGGCTACGACACCAGCCGCGATAGCTGCGCCGCCCGTAATGAGCGGTGCTCCCACGACAGCCTCCCCGATGCAAGCAAGATCCGCATCCGCGATCGCATCGACCACCACAAAGGTTTCCCCGCGATCCGCCGATGCTTGAACGGCCTCGGCGATCGCGCCCGCCCCGGCACGCACCATTGGGAGGGGGATGAGGCCGATGCCGGCACAGGTCTGGTAGCCGAGCCAACGGCGCAGATCTGGATCCACCATCGGGGTCACCGGGTGGTGCTGCATGCCGCTTTCGGAGAGAAGGCGGTCGTGGACAAAAAGGTGCCCTTGGTAAACCGTGCGACCATTGGCAGGATAAGCCGGACAGACAATGACACCGCGAGCACCGAGCCGCTCCGCAAGAGCGTCGGCGACCGGGCCAATATTGCCCCGCGGTGTGGAGTTCGAACGTCGAGCAGTATTTGAACAGGAACCGATCGCATCGATGCGCCTGCAGCCACTCGAACGCGTCCAGTGCTTCCGCAACCGCCCGCGTCGGCGGCACAGAGCGTGTTTTCAAGGCCACCACGCAGGCGTCGAACCCTACCGGAGCGGCACTGCGATTTACGACCACGCAGGTCCGCAGTCCCAGCCGTGCGATTGTTCCAGCCACGTCGCCGGCACCGGTAAAATCATCCGCTATGCATCCCAGCAGCACTCTCATTCCCTCCACACCTCAGCGGCAGGTGTAGTTGACATAATAATTATTAATAGTCGATAATATGCCCTGTTTCTGCGGGAGGATTGCGATGCAGCCAGCTACGCCGGTGTTCTACAGGGATATGGGGTCCGTGCCGCTGAAGATCGTGCGCGGCGAGGGCGTGTACATCTTCGACGACAAGGGAAACCGCTTCCTCGACGGTAATTCCAGCGCCGGCGTCGTCGGCATCGGCCATGGCCGCACCGAGATCTACAAGGCTCTCGCCGCTGCCGGCGACAGCGTGACCTTTGCCTACGGCGTTGGTAGCACTCACCCGTGGCAGGAAAGGCTGGCCGAGGCCGTGCTCTCGATCTCGCCGAAGAACATGGGTGCCGTGTATTTCGTGTCGGGCGGTTCAGAGGCCAACGAAAGTGCTTTGAAGCTTGTGCGGCAATATCACGTCGAGCGCGGGCAGCCCATGAGATACAAGATCATCGCCCGTCGGCAGAGCTTCCATGGCGTCACCATTGGCGCCCTGGCCTTGGGAGCTCGGACGAGCTGGCGTTCGATCTACGCGCCCTATTTGTTTCCCGTCACCCACATCGACCCGCCGTATGATTATCGCTGGCCAGGCGGGTCCTTGAATGGCCCGTGTGGAGCGGATGCGGCCGATGAGCTCGAGCGGGAGATTTGCATGGAGGGCCCAGAGACCGTTGCCGCATTTTTCGCCGAACCGGTGATGGGGACGACGGTGACGGGTGTCGTGCCGGGGCCTGACTACTACCGCCGGATCCGAGAGATCTGCGATCAATACGGCATTCTCTTCGTTGCCGACGAGGTTCTAACAGGGTACGGCCGTACGGGATATCACTTCGCCATCGACCATTGGGGCGTCGAGCCGGACATCATCACCACCGGTAAGGGAATCGGCAGCGGCTACGCGCCCTTGGGGGCGATGATCGTCGCCCGGAAAGTGCTGGAGCCACTCCGCAGCGGGACGAAACGCTTCAATCACGGCTTTACCTATAGCGGCACTCCCGTGTCCTGCTTCGTTGGGCAACAGGTGTTCGACATCATGCAGCGGGAGAACCTATTTCGCCGATCGGGCGAGGTAGGGCCCTATCTCAGACAGCAGCTTGACGCTCTCATGGCACGCCATGAAATCATCGGCCAGGTCCGTGGGCTTGGGCTGCTCCTGGGAATCGAGTTCGTCGCTGACAGAACGTCCAAGGAGCCTTTCCCCACTAGCTTCGACCTTACCGGGCGGATCGTAAGGGGAATGCGCCAGCGCAACATCATGATCGGCGCCGGCGTTCCTCATTCCAACTTCGGCAGAAATGGTGATCACATCCAGATCAGCCCACCTTTCATTACCGAACACGCCGAGATCGACTTCCTGGTCGCGGCGCTGGACGATGTCCTGCGTGAGGTCACGGCGAGCTTGCCGGCGGCCGCATGAGACACAAGTGGACAGACAAGCGAGAGCAGGAGCACGTGATGCAACGCCAACGAGTTGATACAGTCGCCCAAATGCCGGTCGTGATCATGGACTCCATCGGACGGATCAGCCCTGAAGACGCGGGTGCCATTGTCATTGCAGCCTCGCATGGAGGCAAGAGCTCTGCCGAGATTGCGCTGGCAGTTCCCTTGGCGGCTGTGTTCTTCAATGACGCGGGCGTCGGCAAGGACAAGGCCGGGCTTGCCGGGCTGGAGGTTCTCCAGGACAAGGGTGTAGCCGCAGCGACCGTGGGCCATGACACTGCCTGCATCGGCGATCCCGTGGACATGTGGGAAGAAGGCATCGTCACCTTCGTGAACGATCGCGCGGCGGCGGCTGGGGTGGCCAAGGGCCAGCCCCTCCGCGAGGCGGTCCGGCGGCTCTCCGCGTTGAGCTCCTAGCGAGGATCCTCGGGTCTCGCTACGCTCGCCCGAGGATGACATTGGCAGCAACGAGCCCGAAAGCCCCTAAACGGGCACCCAGGCACTCTTCTGCTGCGACGAACGCACCGCCGCTTCGATGAAGCGCACGCCGCGCAGGCCGTGCTCCACGGTCGGGACCTGCAGCGAGAAGGGACTGGGGTCGCGGTTCTCCAGCCGCGCCGCGATCTGTTCGGCGACGTCGGCGTAGATCTGCGCGAAGCCTTCGAGGTAGCCTTCCGGATGGCCGGACGGGATGCGCGAGGCGGCGCGCGAGACCTCGTCGGATCCCGCTCCGTTGCGCCGGATCAGCGCGCGGCGGCTCCCCGAGGGGCGAGAAGACGAGGAGGTTCGGGTTCTCCTGGTGCCACTCGAGGCCGCCTTTCTCGCCGTAGACGCGGATGCGAAGACCGTTCTCCTGGCCCGCCGCGACCTGGCTGCACCAGAGCATGCCCTTCGCGCCCTTCGCGAAGCGCAGCATCATGTGGGCGTTGTCGTCGAGGCGGCGGCCTGCGACGAAGGTGTGGAGCTCGGCGGAGAGATCCGTCACCTCGTCGTCGACGATGAACTCGGCGAGGTTGAAGGCATGGGTGCCGATGTCGCCGACGGAGCCAGCCGGCCCCGATTGCGACGGGTCGGTGCGCCAGGCGGCCTGCTTCTGGCCGCTCTCCTCGAGAGGGGTCGCAAGCCAGTCCTGCGCGTATTCCACCTGTACGACGCGGATCGCGCCGAGCTCGCCTGCCTGCACCATCGCGCGCGCCTGCCGCACCATAGGGTAGCCGGTGTAATTGTGGGTGACCGCGAAGACGAGACCGGACTCCTTGGCGAGCGCCACGAGCTCTTCCGCTTCGCGGCGAGTGGTCGTCAGCGGCTTGTCGCAGATCACGTGGATGCCGGCCTTGAGGAAGGCCTTGGCAGCGGGCGCGTGGGCGTGGTTCGGGGTGACGATCGCGACCGCGTCGATGCCGTCCTTCCGACTGGCCTCCCGGCGCGCCATTTCGGCGAAGTCGGCGTAGATACGGTCGGGCTTCAGGAGCAGGTCCTCGCCCGAGAGCCGCGCGCGCTCCGGGTCGGAGGAGAGGGCGCCGGCGACGAACTCCCAGCGGTCGTCGAGCCGGGCGGCGATGCGATGCACCGCCCCGATGAAGGCGCCGCGCCCGCCGCCGACCATGCCGAGGCGAAGCCGGCGATTGAGCCTTTGATCCTGTGATCCCGTGATGGTCATGTCTGCACGTCCTCGTCCTTACTCCGCCGCCTTCAGCGTCTCCGAAAGCCCGAGCATGCGCCGGTTCGCCGCCTCGTCGGTTCCGCCGGCGGCGAAATCGTCGAAGGCCTTGTCGGTGACGCGGATGATGTGGCTGCGGATGAACTCCGCGCCCTCGCGCGCGCCGTCCTCCGGATGTTTCAGGCCGCATTCCCATTCGAGCACGGCCCATGAATCGTAGTCGTACTGGGCGAGCTTCGAGAAGATGGCGCCGAAATCGACCTGTCCGTCGCCGAGCGAGCGGAAGCGGCCGGCGCGGTCGATCCAGCTCTCGTAGCCGCCGTAGACGCCGACGCGGCCCGTCGGATTGAACTCCGCGTCCTTCACGTGAAACGCCTTGATGCGCTCGTGGTAGAGATCGATGAAGGCGACGTAGTCGAGCTGCTGCAGCAGGAAGTGGCTCGGGTCGTAGTTGATGGAGGCGCGCGGGTGCCCGCCGACCGCATCGAGGAAGCGCTCGAAGGTGGCGCCGTCGTGGATGTCCTCGCCGGGATGGATCTCGTAAGCAACGTCGCAGCCCGCCTCGTCGAACGCGTCGAGGATCGGACGCCAGCGGCGGCCGAGCTCGTCGAAGGCGGTCTCGACCAGGCCCGCCGGACGCTGCGGCCACGGATAGACGAACGGCCAGGCGAGCGCGCCCGAGAAGGTCACGTGGGCGTTCAGGCCGAGGCGCTTCGAGGCCTGCGCGGCAAGGCGCATCTGGTCGACCGCCCACTCGGTGCGCGCCTGCGGCCGGCCGCGCACTTCCGGCGCCGCGAAGCCGTCGAAGGCCTCGTCGAAGGCCGGGTGGACGGCGACGAGCTGGCCCTGGAGGTGGGTCGAGAGTTCGGTGATCTCGAGCCCGTGCTGCGTCAGCGTGCCCTTCACCTCGTCGCAATAGGCGTCGGAGGTCGCGGCCTTCTCGAGATCGAACAGGCGCGCGTCCCAGGTCGGG
Organism: uncultured Alphaproteobacteria bacterium; assembly: GCA_963723525.1. Lineage (GTDB taxonomy): Bacteria > Pseudomonadota > Alphaproteobacteria > Rhizobiales > Beijerinckiaceae > Microvirga. Next base: position 91,929 of record CAVRRI010000021.1, on the reverse strand, counting down.
ATCTGCACGCCCTTGTAGCCGAGCGACGCCGCCCAGCGGGCGATCGCGTCGAGGGAATTGAAGGGCGGCGCATCGCCCGCGAACTGGGCGAGGAAGAGGGCAGGGCCCTTCATGGTCTTCATGGGACAGTGCTCCGTTGAGCAGGTCTCCCCGGCACGGGAGAGGGCGGTATCCGAAGGGGCGGCAAGGGGAACCCCGACTCTCCAGCGGTCAGGCGTCCCCCTCGCCCTCGCTTGGCTCTTACGCCTCCCGCAGGAGGGACGCGAGTGTCAGAACGGCGAGTTCGGGAAGTAGTGCTCCTTCGCGTTGTCCTTCGTGATCAGCTGGGCGTTGAGCACGTAGGTGCCGCGCATCGGGGCGTTGGTGTAGAAATGCGCCGCCGTGACGCCCATGGCGGTCGAGATCATCGAAGGCGGATAGGAGACGTTGACCGGGTTCATCTTGTCGCCGTCCATCACCTTCTTCACCATCTCCTTCATGCCGGCGCCGCCGAGCACGAACTTGATGTCCTCGCGCTTGGCCTGCCGGATCGCCTCCATGACGCCGAGCGCCATGTCGTCGTCCGAGGCCCAGACCGCGTCGATCTTCGGGTGCTTCGACAGGAAGTCCTGCATCACCCGGAAGGCGTCGTCGCGGTTCCAGTTGGCGTATTGCTTGTCGATGACCTTGACGCCCGAGCCTTCGAGCGCCTTCTCGAAGTTCGACACGCGCTCCTCGTCGATCACCGTCGGGATGCCGCGGAACACCACGACGTTGCCGCTCTTCAGGTTGTCGACGAAGTACTTGCCGGCGACCCGGCCGAATTCCGGGTTGTTGCCGGCGACGTAGATGTCCTGGATCGACGGATCCTTGAGGCCGCGGTCGACGACGGTGATGAAGGTGCCTTTCTGCTTCACCTCCCGGACCGGGTTCGTCAGCTCGTCCGAATTGAAGGGCAGCACGACGAGGGCATCGATCTTCTGCGACGTGAGGTCGTCGAGGGCGTTCGCCTGCGCGGCGCCGTCGGGCGACGTCTTCACGATCACCTTCAGGCCCGGATAGCCCTTTTCCAGGAGCTTCGCGGTCTCCTGCGCGTGATAGACGACGCCGCCGGTCCAGCCGTGCGTCGCGGCCGGGATCGAGACGCCGATCGTGACGTTCTTCTGCTGCGCCGCCGCGCCCGTGGCGAGGCCAGCGGCGAGGCCCGCTGCGGTCGCGATCTTCAAGGCCGATCCTCTCATGTGTTCCTCCCTGAGGGTTGGCTGGAGCCTTTGAACTGCCGGCAGGCCCGCGCCGGTTCTACCGCCCCCGCTGCAGCGAACGCTGGACGAGCATGGCGATGATGATGATGGCGCCCTGCACCGCGCCGACGAGAAACTCGGAGACGAAGTTCGACAGCACCATGATGTTGGCGACGAGTTCGAGGATGATCGCGCCGACGACCGTGCCCCAGACGCGGCCGATGCCGCCCCGGAGCGCCGTGCCGCCGATCACGACGGCGGTGATGGCCTGAAGTTCCCACAGGAGACCGGTGGTCGGCGTCGCCGAGCCGAGGCGCGGCACGTAGACGAGCACCGCGATGCCGACGCAGATCCCCTGGATCACGTAGGTGAGCGTGCGGACGCGCCAGATCGGCACGCCCGAGTAGCGCGCCACGTCCTCGTTGGACCCGAGCGCGACGACGTGGCGCCCGAAGGCCGTCTTGTAGAGGATCAGCGCGGCGACGCCGGCGACCGCCACGAAACACGATGATCGGGATGGGGATGCCGAGGAGATTGCCGAAATAGACCGGGCGGTAGAGTTCGCGCAGCTCGAGATTGCGCATGGTGATGGTGCCGCCGGCGGCCAGGAAGATCACCAGCGCCCGGAAGATGCCCATCGTGCCGAGCGTCACGATGAAGGGCTCGATGCGCCCGAAGGTGACGATGAGCCCGTTGGCGAGGCCGCAGGCGGCGCTCGAGCGCGAGCGCGACCAGGAGGCCGAGCGCGAGCGTGCCCGCATCGGGCGTGCCGAGATTGTTCAGCGTCAGGATCATCACGCCGGCGACGAAGGCCGCCATGGAGCCGACGGAGAGATCGAGCCCTCCGCCGGCGATGACGAAGGTGGCGCCGACCGCGATGATGGCGATGAAGGCCGAGCGCGTGACGACGTTGAGGAGGTTCGAAGGGGTGAGGAAGTCGGGGTTCACGAGGGCCCCGACGGCCACCAGCACGGCGAGCGCGATGAAGGGCGAGAGCGCCCGCATGTCGAGGCTGAGGCCGCGGCGGTCGGAGGGCTTTCGGAGAACGGTCTCGGTCATGCGTGGCCTGCGGCGATCTCCGCCGCCCTTTCCTCGTGAACGCCGGTGGCGAGGAACACGATGGCGTCCTCGGTGAGTTCGTCCTGCCGCACCTCGCCGGCGATGCGCCCGTTGCGCATGACGAGGACGCGGTGGCAGAGGCCGATCAGTTCCTGCATCTCGGACGAGATGACGATGACCGACCGGCCCTCCTCGGCGAGCGCGGCGATGAAGCGGTAGATCTGCTCCTTGGTGCCGATGTCGACGCCGCGGGTCGGCTCGTCGATGATGACGATGCGCGGCTCGACCAGCATCATCTTGGCGAGAAGAAGCTTCTGCTGGTTGCCGCCGGAGAGCTGCCCGGCGAGGAGGTCGCGGCGGCGGGCGCGGATGTCGAAGTCGCGGATCGCCCCGTCGAGCGCCGCCTCCTCGGCCGGCACGTCGATGAAGGGCCCGCGGGCGAAGCGGTCGAGCGCCGCGAGCGTGAGGTTGGTGCGCAGGTTCTGCTTGAGCAGGAGGCCCTTGCCCTTGCGGTCCTCCGACAGGTAGACGACGCCCGGCCGCCATGGCGTCCCGGGCATTCCGGAAGCGCACCGGCTTTCCCGTCGAGGGTGACGGTGCCCCGGCTCGAGCCGAAGGCCGACGAGGCCCTCGAAGAGCTCCGTGCGCCCGGCGCCGATGAGGCCCGCCGAACCCGAGGATCTCGCCGCGCCTGAGGGCGAAGGACGCCTCCTCGACATGGCCGGGCACGCTCATGCGAATCGGCCCGCAGCACGATCTCGTCCGAGGCCGTCGCGGGCTTCGCCGGGTAGAGCTTCGACATGTCCCGCCCGACCATGAGGCGGGCCATCTCGATCGGCTCCAGCCCCTCGATGTCGCGCGTCGCGACGAGGCGGCCGTCCCGCAGCACGGTGACGCGGTCGGCGATCGCCTTCACCTCGTTGAGGCGGTGGGAGATGTAGAGGACGGCGACGCCCTGCGCCTTGAGGCGGCGGATGACCCCGAAGAGGCTTTCGGCCTCGATCGGCGTGAGCACCGCGGTCGGCTCGTCGAAGACCACGACGCGGTGGGGCACGAGGAGCGCGCGGGCGATCTGGACGAGCTGCCGGTCGGCGATCGAGAGGCGGCGCACCTCCGTGTCGGGCGACAGATGAGCGCCGAGTTCGGCGAGCGCCACCTTCGTGCGCTCGCGCATCGCGCGGTCGTCGACGAAGCCGGAGCGCCGCGACCTCGCGTCCGAGAAACAGGTTCTGGGCGACGGTCAGGTCCTCGGCGAGAAGGATCTCCTGGTGCACGAGCACGATGCCCCTTGTGCTCGGCCTCGACCGGGCCCGAGAACGAAACCGGCGCATCATCGAGAAACAGGCCCCCCTTGCTGGGCGGCAGGTGGCCGGAGAGGATGCGCATGAGCGTCGACTTGCCGGCGCCGTTCTCGCCGATCACCGCGTGGACCTCGCCCGGCTTCGAGCGCGAGCGACACGTCGCTCAGGACCTCGATCGGCCCAAAGGATTTCGAGACGCGCTCTGCGCGAAGTACGGCCATGGAATCATCCGGCTCGCGTGCAGCATCGAATCTCCCGACCGAGGGCGGGATGGGGCGGCCGGCGCGCGAGTCGCGCCCGGCCGGCGGTCAGGCGATCGGGACGGGGGATCTCATCGCGTCTCCTCCTCAAACGTTGCATCGCCCTCTGCGGAGCGTACCGGCCCGCCAGTCTCTCTCGACGGGAGGGTATGTAATCGATTACATTAAATGTACCCGAACGGAAGCTGCTGTCAAACCGGTTGACAAGCCTCATCGGCAAAGCGTGAACACGGCCATGGACGAGCTTGATCGAGGAGCCGAGGCCGACAGCGAGGAGAGGGGCTCGCGGGCCGCCCGCATCAAGGACGTGGCGCGCCTCGCCAAGGTCTCGACGGCGACCGTCAGCCGTGCGCTCGCCTATCCGGAGCGCGTCTCGCCGCAGGCCCGGGCGCGGGTCAGCGAGGCCATCGCGAAGATCGGCTACGTGCCCAACCCGGCGGCCCGCTCCCTGCGCTCGCAGAAGACCCGCATGGTTCTGGTCGTTCTGCCGAATCTCGACAACATCTTCTTCTCCAGGATCCTGCGCGGCATCGAGGAGGCCCTGTTCGAGGCGGGCTACGGCATGATCATCGGCGATCTCGACGGGGCGCGCGAAAAGGAGGCGCGCTTCGCCGCCTTCGCGTCGGCCGGCCAGGTGGACGGCGCGCTTCTCCTCAACGGGCATCTCTTCGGCCAGTCGCGGGACGGCAAGGGGCCCGCCATGAAGACGACCGTGCCGCTCGTCGCGCTCTGCGAGGCCATCCCGGGGGCCGACATTCCCCAGATCGAGGTGGACAACCGCGCCGCCGCGCGGCGGATGACGCAATATCTCGCTTCGCTCGGCCACCGGCGCATCGCCTATGTGTGCGGGCCCGCCGACAACGTGCTCGAACGCGAGCGGTTCCGCGGCTATCGCGACGGATTGCGCGAGGAGGGGATCGCCTCCGATCCCGATCTCGTGCTGCCGGGCGACTACTCGCTCGAGGCGGGCGCGGCGGCCGGCCGGATCGTCGCCGGCCTGCCGGCCCGGCCGACCGCCGTGTTCTGCTCCAACGACGAGATGGCGATGGGCCTGATGCGCAGTCTCATCTCGGCGGGCGTGCGGGTGCCGCAGGACGTCTCGGTGGCGGGATTCGACGACATCGAATTCGCCGCCATGGCGCAGCCGCCGCTCACCACCGTCCGGCAACCCCGGCGCGAGCTTGGCCGCGCGGGAGCGCACGTGCTCATCGACCTGCTGCAGGGGCGGCCCGCCCCGCGCCGCGTGCGGCTCAAGACCGAACTCGTCGTGCGCGGCAGCACGGCGCCCGCTCCGGCCTCCGCCAAGAAACCTGCCAAAGGACCCGCATGAACGCCGTCGCCATCGTCACCGCCGCCAGCAAGGGCATGGGCGCCGCCGTCGCGCGCGAGCTCCACGACCGCGGCTACCGCCTCGCCCTGATGGCACGGTCGCAGGATGTCGAAACGCTGGCGGACGAACTCGGCGGCCTCGCGGTGCGGGGTTCGGTCACCGAGACCGCGGACCTCGAGCGCATCGTTCGGGCGGCGCTCGACCGGTTCGGACGGATCGACGCGGTGGTGAACCACACCGGTCACCCGCCCAAGGGCGATCTCCTCGCCATTCCGGACGGCGACTGGCATCTCGGTCTCGACATGGTGCTGATGAACGTCGTCCGCATGGCGCGGCTCGTAACCCCGCATTTCGAGAAGGCGGGACGCGGGGCGATCGTCAACGTGTCGAGCTTCGCCGCTTTCGAACCGGATGCGGACTTTCCGGTCTCGTCCGCGCTTAGAACGGCGCTCGCAGCCTTCACAAAGCTCTACGCCGACCGGTATGCCAAAGCCGGCATCCGCATGAACAACGTGCTGCCGGGCTTCATCGACAGCCTGCCGGAGAAACCGGAGCGCCGGGCCCGCATCCCGATGGGCCGCTACGGTACCGTCGACGAGGTGGCGAAGACCGTGGCGTTCCTGCTCTCGGATGACGCCGGCTACGTCACCGGGCAGAACATCCTGGTCGACGGAGGGCTGGTGAAAGGGCTCTAAAGCATCGGACCCAAAAGTGGATTCCACCGTCGGGATCCATCCGATGCTCGCCTTCCGATAACAGCGCATCGCACCGGCGATGGTCCTGTCGCGGCGGTCGGGACAGCGCGCCGCCTTGCCGCTGTCCCTCGCCCCTGCTAACGGAGCGCGCAACTCCACCCACCCCGATCCAGCAGGTTTCCCTCCGTGTCCCGTCAGTTCATCTACCATATGCGCGGCCTCTCGAAGGCCTATCCGGGCGGCAAGAAGGTCCTGGATAACATCAACCTCTCCTTCTACCCCGACGCCAAGATCGGCGTGCTCGGCGTCAACGGGTCCGGCAAGTCGACCCTGCTCCGCATCATGGCCGGAATCGACAAGGAGTGGACCGGCGAGGGCTGGGTGGCGGAAGGCGCTCGCGTGGGCTTCCTGCCCCAGGAACCGCAGCTCGATTCGACGAAGACCGTGCGCGAGAACGTGATGGAGGGCGTGGCGCCGCAGCGGGCGATCCTCGACCGCTACAACGAGCTCGCCATGAACTATTCGGACGAGACCGCGGACGAGATGACCCGTCTCCAGGACGAGATCGAGGCCAAGGGCCTGTGGGATCTCGATTCCAAGGTCGACCAGGCGATGGACGCCTTGGGGTGTCCGCCTGACGACTGGCCGGCGGACCGGCTCTCGGGCGGCGAGAAGCGCCGTGTCGCCCTGTGCAGGCTCCTGCTCGAACAACCGGACCTTCTGCTCCTCGACGAGCCGACGAACCATCTCGACGCCGAGACCACCGCATGGCTCGAAGGGCATCTGCGCTCCTATCCGGGTGCGATCCTCATCGTCACCCACGACCGCTACTTCCTCGACAACGTGACGGGCTGGATTCTCGAGCTCGACCGCGGCCGCGGCATCCCGTACGAGGGCAACTACTCGTCCTGGCTGGGGCAGAAGCAGAAGCGCCTCGCGCAGGAAGGCCGCGAGGAAGAGGCGCGCCAGCGCACGATCGAGCGCGAGCGCGAGTGGGTCTCCGCCTCGCCGAAAGCCCGCCAGGCGAAGTCGAAGGCCCGCATCCAGCGCTACGAGGACCTCGTCGCCAAAGCCTCCGAGAAGGGTCCGACGACCGCCCAGATCATCATCCCGATCGCCGAGCGTCTCGGCAACAACGTGATCGAGTTCGACGACCTGAAGAAGGCGTTCGGCGACAAGCTCCTCATCGACGGCCTCTCGTTCAAGCTGCCGCCCGGCGGCATCGTCGGCGTCATCGGGCCGAACGGCGCCGGCAAGACCACCCTGTTCCGCATGATCACCGGCCAGGAAAAGCCGGACGAGGGGACGATCAGGATCGGCGAAAGCGTGAAGCTCGGCTACGTGGACCAGAGCCGTGACAGCCTGGACGCCAACAAGACGCTCTACGAGGAGATCTCGGGCGGCAACGAAGTGCTCAACCTCGGCAAGCGCGAGATCAACGCCCGCGCCTATTGCTCGGCCTTCAACTTCAAGGGCTCCGACCAGCAGAAGAAGGTCGGCGTGCTCTCCGGCGGCGAGCGCAACCGCGTGCACCTCGCCAAGATCCTGAAGTCGGGCGCGAACGTCCTGCTTCTCGACGAGCCCACGAACGACCTCGACGTCGATACCCTTCGTGCGCTCGAAGAGGCGCTGGAGGACTATGCCGGCTGCGCCGTCATCATCAGCCACGACCGCTGGTTCCTCGACCGCATCGCCACGCACATCCTCGCCTTCGAGGGCGACAGCCACGTGGAATGGTTCGAGGGCAATTTCGCGGATTATGAAGAAGACAAGAAGCGTCGACTCGGGACGGACTCAACCATTCCGCACCGGATCAAGTACAAGAAGTTCTCGCGGTAGCATTGTTTCGCAACGGTTTGTTGGCTACACAGGTGGGCATGGGACCAACGGGTGGCACCGGTGTGAGCTGCGACCTGGTACGGTCTACGTCGAGATCGCCAAGGCGGGGTTCATCGTCGGCGTCGGAGGCGGCAGCGGGACGCTGGTCTCCAAGGGACGCCGTTATCCGCTGAGCGTCGGCGGCTTGAGTTTCGGCGCGACGATCGGAGCATCGAAGGCCGACTTGGTAGAGAGTGCCTGTAACTTGCGCCAGGCGTCCGACATCGCCGGGACCCATACCGCCGTCGGCACCGGAGTCGCCGTCGCCGGCGGCGGATCGAGTATCCGACTGCAGAATGCAAGAGGAGTCGTTCTCGTCCTGCGCGGCCGCAATATCGGGCTCGAATTTACTGCCAGTGTGAGCGGTGTGGAGATCAGCCTGCGCTGAAATCGGACCATGCTTCGACATGGAACGTACTGGATGAAAGGCGGAGATGCTATGTGGGTGCTAATGATCGTGACTTTTGCCGCAACCAATCCGCCCAACTTGAGGTACAGCCCGACGATTTTCTCCCAAGAGTATTCCTCAAAAGAGAAATGTGAGGCTGCGAGAGCCACACTCCATGGAGGCTTTCTCGCTCAGGTGGAGACTCTGAACCGCGTTATGGCGGACAAGTTCACTTCGGGCGAGGTACGAAACTACGAGACAATATACATCCAGATTGTCTGCACCGAGAAGTAGATTGAACCCAGTCTTGAGGCTATGTGCGTATAATAGGACCGAGGCAGTCGACCGAGGATCATCCAATACCTGTCCTTGTTATCTGGGCGTGGTCCAGTGTCCCGTTCCTGAAGCGAAAGGAGCCAAACCGAGACGCTTATGAGACTTGTGCGCGGGCCGTGATTTTGTAGGCTGGGCCGTACGCCAGGATCTCGACCGCGAATACGAAGCCGCGATCAGACCGTCGGCACAGTCATCGCAGCCGCGCTTTTCCAGCAAATCCGTGCCTTGACCCGCTGCGGATTGCGCCAAATTCAGCGGAGATCGACAAAGGATCATGCTTTTAATGGAGGCGGAAATGAAGCTCCCAATCGCGTTGTCGTCGCTACTCATAGGCGGGCTTGTGGCCGCAAGCACCGAAGAGGCCAGCGCCGTGGTTTACTGCCAATACATTAATTATCCTGTCGGTTGCGTCGTAAGACCTGGCGTCGTGCTACGGCCGCGGCCGGTCGCGCGTGCTGTGGCGACCCCCGGCGTCGGTGCACCGGGTGTAGGAGTGCGGCCTGGAACACCAATGAACCGTGGCGGTCCGGTCAATCGCGTCGGCAGGCGTTGACACCGATATCCTTCAATCGAGAGGCCGCTAAAGCCTCGCTTTGCCCGTGGTGAGCCGCTTAAACTCCGGGCTCTCGTTATCCAGGTCGCCCCGGTGCCGTCCGAACGAGGTCCTGAGGCCGCGTCTGAGTGGTCGCATGTAAGAGCCAGCGATCAACCGCCATGGTCGCTGGCCCGGTCCCAGGATGGGCGGCCGATCGAACATCCATCCCAGGCCGCCACGGCGGCACCTGCCCGCGCTCGCTCCTCAACAGACGCGGACCCACTGCCATTGATAAGCGTAGCCGGTCCAGACCTGTTGCTGGCGCAGGCAGCGATTGCCGGCCGGATAGCCGTATCCGTAACCGTAACGGTATGGCGTGCTCGCTGCGGCGGCACCAATCGCCAGCGTGCCCGCAGCGACGCCGGCCGCAACACCCGGGCGATTATAGGCCGGCCGATAGTAACCCCGGCCATAGTAACCACGGCCATAATAGGCCGTGCGGCTCACGGCAACCGATCGGCGAGCGACGGGCCGGTATCCGGCCCGGACCGGCCGCACTACGGCCGTCCGATGCACACCGCCGGCGTGCACGCGCACGCCGCGGCGTTGAGCCTCCGCGTGCGCGGGCAGAAGCACCGTCAGAGCCACGAGCGACGCGGCGGGAATAAGAAGACGGCGCATGACACCCTCCATGATGATCGCCCCCGCCCGACTTGTGTTCGTGGGAGCCGGCGTGTCGGCTGCCGGGACCCATATTACTCCTGTTCCGTGCGAAAGCGCTGTCAATCGGCAAACCGCCCGGCAACAGCCGACGAGGGTTCACGGCCGACGGCAGCGATCAAGCCAGTTCGGTCCTCCGGCCCGGGGTAGTTTGCCGCGTCGCATCACCGTCTGCGAACCTCCGCGAGTCTCCGACGAACGGAGGATTGATGCTCTGAGCGATCGCGAGTTCGGCCTCACGTGAACAAATTTCACCGGAGACGAACCGAGCCCTTCCGATCAGGATAATCTCGTTGGAACCGCGTGCTTGTTCATAGGGGACATCGGGTTGACAGTCGGGTCATCGACACGACCGGCGTGCCGTCGTGGCGGTGCCTTGCCCGCCAGGCGCTCGCCCGCGAATAGTCGAGCGCCGATGTGAAGTCGTACGCTCAATAGCGAGGGGATCGCGGGTCGTCCGCAACCTCCCGGCGCCGCACCGCCGCGGCCCTGTAACGGCTACGAAGCTGATAGCGTCGTCGCGGACGGGACGTGGTCTGGGACGAGCTTGACTGAAGGAGAAATCTTTCTTTTCACGCCGGACCATCGTCGTCTTGGGGGACATATCCTGGTATGACTAGACCAAGGGGACAAAGCGATGGACCCGAACGCGCCGAACGCTGGCAACGCGCCTTCGTCCTCGACCATGCTCGATGCCGCGCTTCGGATCGGGCTGGTCGCCGCGCTGGTTTACGCCTGCGGCCGGATCGTGCTGCCTTTTGCCGGCATCTTGGCGTGGTCGGCGATCCTGGCGGTGATGCTGTATCCGCTGCATCTCCGTCTGGCCACCCGAATCGGCCCGCGTTGGTCGGCACTCCTCATCGGGCTGGTCGGCGTCGCGGTGGCGTTGGGGCCGATGGTCATCGTAGTGACGTCGCTCGCGAGTTCCATATACTCGCTTGTCTCGAGCCTGCAGAGCCACGATGTGACTTTGCCGCCGCCGCCACCATGGCTCGACGGAACACCACTGGTTGGCAAAAAACTGACAGAGATCTGGACGCTCGTCGCTACCAACTTGCCTGCGGCCTTAGCAGAATACGGCCAATTGTTGAGCGGACCCGCGGCATGGTTGGCGTCATTCGCTGGTCGCCTAGCCACCGGCGAACTATCGTTCGTTCTTTCATTCGCGATCGCCGCTGTGCTCGTCGCCTATGGCAAGGGTGCTACCGAATTCGCTCGGCGCTTGCTGGAACGTGTCACCGGCAGCAAGGCGCGCGGGGTACAGTTGGTCACGTTGACCGCGGCTACGATCCGCGGTGTGGCGCTGGGGGTAGTTGGCGTGGCCCTGATCCAGTCACTGCTCTTGGGTATTGGCTACTTCGCCATTGGACTTCAGGCAACCGGTCTATTGACGCTCGCTGCGCTCTTGCTGGGTATCGTGCAGGTGCCGCTGATTCTGTTGACGCTGCCGGTCGTCGTCTATGTCTTCGCGACCGAAGCAACCTCGTCGGCGATCCTCTTTCTGATCTGGAACGTAGTCGTCGGGCTTAGCGACAATATTCTCAGGCCATTGATGCTCGGCAGGGGGCTGGAAGTGCCGATGCCGGTCATTCTGATGGGGGTCATGGGCGGCATGATTGTCGACGGTCTTCTCGGCCTGTTTGTCGGGCCTGTGCTGCTGGCCGTCAGCTATGTACTGCTGCTTGAATGGCTACGACAGCATCCTGCCGGTGGCCGGCCGCCAGTTGACGGTCCGGTGTCATGATTGCGAGAGGTAGGCCTTGCACGAGAGGTGCTGGCATAGGCGTTCGCCGCACGCTACTTCGCCCGAGCGGCCAAGTGACTGAAAATCCTAAGCCATGGCGAGGCGTCTCAGGATCTTCCACAGGAGAGTCGGTATGACTGCGTCGCTTCATCCCGCTGCACCGCATCATCTGCCGCCGTTCGTCACCGCTCCCGGCGAGACCGACGTGCTCATGGCGGTCATGGCCGTGTTCCTGGTCGGCGCCGTGCTGGCCGTCGGGCTCCTGTTCCTGCGGCTGCATACGCTGCCCGAGCGGATCGCCCACAAGTCCCACAAGCTGCAGTTCGAGATCGTCGCCGTGCTCGGCCTGCTGGCCCTCTTCACGCACATGCACGTCTTCTGGGTGGCCGGCCTGCTGCTCGCCCTGATCGACTTCCCTGAATTCGGGCGGCCGCTCGGCCGGATCGCGGAGTCCCTCGAGACGATCGCCGGCCACGGCCCGCGGGAGGGCACGGCCGACATGCGGGAGGGCACGACGAAAGGGCCGGACGTGAGCGTCGCCGAGGTCACGCGGCGCGAGGGGATCGAAGCGCCGGACGGCACTAAAGCACCCTCCCGCAGGCCGAAGGAGCGGATCCATGCTTGAGCTTCTTCTCTGCTCCCTCCTGACGATTGTTCCGGACTATCTCTTCCGCCGCTATGGCCAGGGCAAGCGGCTCGGCAAGGAGATCACGCTCTACTCGGTCTGGTTCGAGCTGCGCTGGGGCATCACGCTCTGTCTGATGCTCACCGTCGCGTTGATCACGGTGGTGTTCTACAATCACCCCTCGACGAGCAACGCCACGGTGTTCTTCAGAACCGTCCCGATCCTCCCGGAAACCAACGGGCGCGTGGCCGAGATCAATGTCGGGTTGAGCGACACGGTCAAGCAGGGACAGCCGATCTTCAGGCTCGACCGCTCGAAGCAGGAAGCGGCCGTCGAAACCGCCCGGCGCAAGATTGCGGAGACCGACGCGGCGCTGCTGGTCGCGCGCAGCGATATCCTGGAGGCCGACGGCAGGATCCAGGAGGCCAGGAGCGCCTACCAGCAGGCCGTGGACGAGCTTGCGACCAAACAGGAAATCTATCGCCGCAACCCCGGCGCCGTGGCCCTCCGGGACATCGAGAAGCTGCAGGTCGCCGTGGAGGGGCGCCAGGGGGCGATCGATGCCGCCACGGCCGCCAAGGGGCAGGCCGAGGCGCGCATCGCCAGCCTCCTTCCCGCCGAAAAAGCCAGCGCCGAAGCCGCGCTGGCCCAGGCGGAAGTGGATCTCGACAAGACCGTCGTCCGCGCCGGCGTGGACGGGCACGTGGAGCAGTTCACCCTGCGGGTCGGCGACATCGTCAACCCGCTCATGCGCCCCGCCGGCGTCCTGATCCCGGCGGGCGCCGGGCGGCAATCCCTGCAGGCCGGCTTCGGGCAGACCGAGGCGCAGGTCTTGAAGGTCGGCATGGCGGCCGAGGCCACGTGCATCTCGAAGCCCTGGACCGTCATCCCGATGGTCGTCACGGGGGTGCAGGACTTCATCGCCGCCGGCCAGGTCCGCAGCGGCGAGCAGCTGATCGACGCCCAGCAGGTGGTCCGGCCGGGAACCATCCTCGTCTATCTCGAGCCGCTCTACGAGGGCGGGCTCGACGGCGTGACGCCGGGGTCAAGCTGCATCGCCAACGCCTATACCAGCAACCACGAGCGGATCGCCGCGGGCGATCTCGGCACCGTGCGGCGCCTCGCTCTCCATGGCGTGGATGCCGTGGCGCTCGTGCACGCCCTGATCCTGCGCATCCAGGCACTGGTGATGCCGATCCAGGCCCTCGTGTTCAGCGGGCATTGACGCGAACGTTCGGGACGCCACGCTGGACGACAATGCCCGGCGAGAAGCCGACTTCGCCTTGAGCCGTCTGGAGCAGGTGAAGGCGACGCTCTCGTTCTGAGGTGAACCGGGTGCCGCCGCGACTGCGGCGGCAAGCCACTCTGTCGGCTTGGCTGAACCGGGAGCATCGGTTGGTCCGCCCGTCGGAAACTGCCGGGCGATTCGAGGTGGTGAATGGACGCGGCCAACTACTCGGCGATCGAAGAGCTGCGCGATGGTCGCAAGGTCGAGATCCGCGCCCTCAGACCAGGGGACCGAACCGGCTTGCTCGCCGCGATCGGACGGGCCGGCAAGCAATCCATCTTTCAGCGCTTCTTCGCCTTCAAACGTGGCTTCACGGAGAAGGAAATCACGCCGACGCAGCCGAACGCACGTGAGGACGATCCGATCGGGAAGGGTGTAACCGTTCATGAATTCGTCGCAGTCGTGGGCAACTGGGTGGGGCGAAGGCATCCGCTATCGTCTCACCTCGTCCTTCGCTTCGAACATCTTGCGCCGACCCATCCACCCAATACCGGTGGGTTGAATTAGCGGTGGCTTGTTATGGGCGGTGGTGCATCAGAAGCAAGCGCCCTTTTCCGCCACACGAGAAATCCGACGATGACGGCACTTAACCCGATGGCATAGGCAAGGATCGACGCAGTGACCTGAGGCGGCATCCCGTTGAGCCCGGCGATCAGGAGCGCGAGTCCTGGGTTGCGCATCGCCACCGCAATGGCCGCACCGGGCCGCACCCCCGACTCCCGTCCCGCAGCGGCAGCTCCGAACAGGAGCCCGGCAAGAGTTATCCCGGCGCCTAAGACCAGCGGGATCCAGCCAGTCGCAAGGATGAAGGGGCCGAGCATCACAATGCATGCGATACCCAGAGCAAGCAACATAACGTTGGCTGCTGCCGCGAGGTGTCGCTCAAGCCAGACGGCAGCCATCGGCTTCCACGCGCGCAGCGTGCATCCAATGGTGAGTGGTACAAGCTGCGAGAAGAAGACCTGGCGCGCGACATCGAGCGGCGAGACGACGAAACTGACCGAGAAGATCGCATCCATGATCGCGACGCTTACTGGTACGGTGATCACGGCCAATATCACGATGGCCAGATGCAAGGGCGGGGCAAACGCGCGATCGCTCCCCGCTTCAAGGGCGCGCCGCAAGGCCACCGGTGCTCCCGGCGAGACCGCCATCAACACAATCCCCGCGGCTACGGCGCCCTTGAGCCCCAGCAGCTTCACGGCGACCACTGCGAGTGCCGGCACCGGGACGACCACCGCAAACAAAACCGCCGCGATTATGTTACGCCTCACAAGTGCCGCGACGACTTGTTCACGCCGAAGGAGAAGGCCGAGCGACAGCATGACGACGAACACCGTCGCGGCGGCGCAAGGCCCTACCCAGGCGAGGGGATCCGTTGACATGCCGAATATGATAATCTGCCAAAGGATGGTGCGCCTTCGGAACACTGGCCGCAAGCCGAGCCTGAGCACGCAACTCGCCGGGTAGGCGTAATTCAGGCGGGCGTGGCGCTACGGCGTGGGCGTCCCCTCCGCTTTGGTGAGGCGGGCGGGGCGGCCGTTAGTGGCGAAATAGCGCGCACCCGCGGCGGCAGCGTCAGGCCGGCGAGGCGCATCAGCAGAGGCACGCAGCCGGTGACCTCACTGCGCACCCGCCAAGTCTTGCCGCCGCTCTCGATCGTCGCCTCCTGCAGGCGATCGAGAGCGTTCACCAACGGCAGGGTCACGCCGCTGCAGGCGGTGCTGCGCTACCGCGATCTGATTGACAGTAGGGTGATACGCATGAAAGCCATCGAGGTCACCTACCGATATGAGGCGTGTGGTAGTCACACCAGAACTCGCCCGTCGAATAGTGAAGCGGCAAGGCGCCGGCTGGAAGACGGCAATCGAGCCTTCGCTGCGCTCTTTGACGGACTTATGGACGAGGACGGCCTGGTGCAGCAGGTCGTGCAGGTTGATCCGCGCGATCTGGGTCTGCTGCCGGGCGAGGAGGCGGCGCCCAGACAGCGCCCCTTCGCCGCCATCTTAGGCTGCTCCGACGCCCGGGTGCCGGTCGAACTCATCTTCAATGAGGGACCAAATGATCTGTTTGTGATCCGTGTGGCAGGCAATGGCCTTGGTTCGGAAGTGCTCGGCAGCCTGAAGTATGCCGTAGAGAATTTGAGCGGCAGCCTGAAACTGATCGTCGTGATGGGGCATAGTGGCTGCGGAGCCGTCCAGGCAGCAGTCGACGCGTTTCTAAGTCCGAGCCATTATCTGCCACTCGCTGGCAAGCATTCGCTTCGCAACATACTGGATCGACTGCTTGTCGTCGTCCATGCCTCGGCGAGGGCCTTGATCAAAGTGTTCGGGCCCGACGTGATCCATCGTCCAGGATATCGGCAGGCTCTTATTGAGACCTCGGTCGTCGTCAATGCCGCGCTAGCCGCCTACTCCATCGAGCAGGAGATTGAAACAGGCGATCCCACCGGATTGCGGGTGGCTTATGGCGTCTATCTTCTCGACACCCGCGAAGTCTGGACACCACGACCAAGCAGGCCGAGCCGGGCAGGGATGGCAGCGGCGCCACGCGATCTCGCCGAGTTTATCGCGCTCGGCGATGCGACCGTGCGCTCGGAGCGGATCGCATCACTGGTCAATTCGAATCCGTAACAGGGCAAACGACCCGTCGAGCCGCCCATGTCGGCGCCGCGGGGGCCCCATTCGCGGGGCGGCAGCCGTGACGGGGTACAATGGCTCCAGATGCCCAAGAGGTGGACACCTACGGGCGCGTTTACGCAACGTGCGCATGACAGGTAGAGTCCAACGTGCTTTCCACCCGGCAAATCGGACGCAGCTCACATCAAGCAATTGCAATCTTCGTAGCTCGGAGGGCGCGAAGCCTATGTTCGCGCGGTTCTCGACTCCAAGGGCAACACGTTCTTCGTTTCTGCGGCCTTGCGCGAAAGGCCAAGGCCTTGGCGGTCCTGCTGGCGCGCGATAAGCCGGTCAGCCGGATCAAGCAGTGACCGCTCGATCGTGCGATCTAGGTGCTCGAGATGTCGGCGTATTGCATCGGAACGCACGGCGCCGGGGAGTGAGTCGCTCAATCCCTCGAGAGCGGATCGCAAGCGCCGCATGACCTGGACCGATGTGCTGCCGAATTGGCGTATTTCGTCGAAGGCAAGGGTAAGATAGTCCTCCCATGTCGGCATCGGAACCACGAGGCGGAGCGTGTTGGCGGCGTCTTTGACGTAGCCGGCCTCCAACTCCCGCTCGCCTAGACGAAGCAGGAGATCTTCAAGTTGATCGATCGTCTGGACTGCCGTCGTCGGATCATTGATGGCCGGAGAAAGCGCCTTGATGGCGACATCGACCAAGAGGCGGATTGGATATTTCGGGTCCTGCTCGAAAGTGCGCTCCTTCACCAGGTGAATTGCGGCCATCAGTTCGCTTTCCGAGAGCTGGCTCGTAGCGCCGTAGACCCGCAGCAGCAGGGTGTCTTTCACCACCGTGTCGCTGACGCCGCAGGCCATAACAATCACCGCCTGGGCGCGACGGGCCTGTTCAACGAGCGCGCCGATGTTGAATTTGGCGATCGTACGGGGTGGGCCAGAATAGTTCAGCGTCTGTGTCGGCGGGCCGAGTTGAGCAATTTCGCTGACTCCTGTCGCGTTGTCCTCGCTGGTGGTCCTGACGTCGCCCAGGAGCACGAACATGTCGCGAATGACATCGCGGCCCTTGTCGCCAATCAAATGCAGCACACTCACGATCTGCAAATCGCTAAGGCGCTGCATCAGCCGCGCGAATAGAATCATGCTCACCACAAGCATGATCGCCACAAGAAGACCGGAGAACAAGGGCACCGATCCGGACCCGCCCCGGTCTACCCACCCGAGTGTAAAGAGCGCATACACGAACGTTGCCGCGAACACGCCGAGTCCATGAAAGAGCGTACGGTCGCGCGCAAACCAAAGGACCAGCCGCGGCGAGTAGGCGATAGCGCTGAACTGCACCATCACGAACGCCATGGCGAACACGACCCCGGTGAGCGCCATCATGCCCGAAGCTGCGGCCGAGAGGTAAGCTTGCGCTGAGGCGACCGACAGATCGAGGGTATACGGCGCTAAATAGGCCTGCTCGATGCGCGGCAGCGCCAATCCACACACGACGCTTGCGGTCACATAGATCATCGGAATGAGCCACAGAGGCATTTGTGATGCTCCCCTATGCAGTGCAAAGGCGCCCTCACGCACCGCGTCGACCGACCACAGTAAACAAGAGTTGGCTTGGATCGATCTCGATGGTGGAATGGTTCTGCTCGAGAGTGCGGCCACGATGACGAGTTCTGCCGCCTACTCGAGGACGTGCGGTGCCTCCTTGGCGATGTGCTCTTGAAATCGGTTCCTGCGCTACCGCATCATGTCCACGTCAAGGGTCGATCATGTACTCGATTGCTGGCCCGTCTCGCCCATGCCTTGTGTGGATCTGAATTCCTCCTTGCCGCAGTCTCCATGATCGCTGTGGGACGAGCCATGACCAATATCACAATCGTGGCCGAAGCATCTGCGATGAATTTGCAGTTGCGTCGCGAGCGGCCCAACGGCTCCCACCGATGGCAACATCGGTCAAGTATTTTGCGCACCTCGAGGCTGCGGACGCTGGCAGCGGTATGGAGGACCACACGCAAAGTCCACCTCCGCGGCACTCGTGAATGGGCCGCGGCAGAGGGGTTGGCCGGGCACGACACGGCCTTTCGGCGCGCCAAGATGTGTCAGAACTTTTCCGGGACCTTCTTGCACGGATAGCCCGGGTCCCTGTAGCCACCTCGTTTCTGTCTTTCCGGCAATTTCACCTTCGGGCGCGGGACCTCCTTGTAGGGAATCCGGCTGAGGAGATGCGTAATGATGTTGAGGCGAGCGCGTCTTTTGTCATCGGAGTGGGCCACGAACCAGGGCGCCCAAGCGGTATCGGTGGACTCAAACATCTCGTCGCGCGCCCGGGAATAGTCATACCAGCGGCTGTAGGACTCCAGATCCATCGGCGACAGCTTCCAAATCTTGCGACCGTCTTCGATGCGCGCTTCGAGACGCCTCGTCTGCTCCTCCGGGCTCACTTCCAGCCAATACTTCAAAAGGATCACTCCGGAATCGACAATCGCTCTTTCGACACCCGGGACGGCCTTGAGGAACCACTGGACCTGTTCCTCGGTGCAGAAGCCCATGACGCGCTCGACGCCGGCACGGTTGTACCAGCTGCGGTCGAAGATCACGATCTCGCCTGCGGCCGGGAGGTGAGGGATGTATCGCTGGATATACATCTGCGATTTCTCGCGCTCGGTCGGAGACGGCAACGCTACGACGCGGAAGACGCGAGGGCTCACCCGCTCGGTGATGGCTTTGATCGTTCCGCCTTTCCCGGCGCCGTCGCGTCCTTCGAACGCAATGCAGATCTTTGCGCCGGCGCTCTTTGTCCATTCCTGGAGCTTGACGAGTTCGACATGAAGCCGCTCAAGTTCGCGCTCATAGTCCTTTCGCTTCAAGGGTCCAGCCGAACTCAATAACTCGTTCTTGTCTTCTGCCTTTTCCTGCTTGTTCATCGATGCGCTCCTATGTCAATCGTGAAGTGACATTACAAGGCCCATCGTCGTGCGCTTCGTCCGGACGTGTGCCGGAGCGCGCGCCTTTTCGGAAGCTAAGAGGCGACTTGCAGAAGCGGCTAGAATGCGTCCGTCCCTTTTGTCGGTCCTGTATCCACGCAGCGCGAGGTGGCGCTCAGGCTGCCGAACAGATGCGAACTCGTCCCGGTCATGCTGCACGGGATAGACTCCACGTCATTGCGCGGGCCATTCCTCTAACGGCGACAATTGATAACAGCGTTGCCTCAGCGGTCGACATCCTATCACTCCCCCCGCTGACGCGCTTGTCAATTCGGGACAGCACTTCGTCACTTCGGGACGCACCTGGATTTCGGTGTCCATCGTCTAGATCTTGGAAGGACGTCATCGTGCGGTCCCGGCACGCCATCTCCAGGAGTGGCCAAAGTTCGTGGTGACGATGACCCCTGATGCTCCGTCCCGTGGGCGTCTCCCTTGTTCACCGGCTCGTGGAGATCCGTCCACGGCACCGAGGGCTGTCTCTGCATCCGCAGCCGCGTTCGCGCGGCAAAGTCTGCGGCGAGCGCGTCGAAGAGCGCCGGCACGGGGGACGATTCGAGGAGCCCACTGACGAAATCAAGCAGTCGCAGATAAAATTCACAGCTGCGAGTGGATCGGCAGCCATGCGATCAACCTTACAGCCAGGCGACGTGGCCAATGAGTTTCCGGCTCGCGGGTGGAGATCCTGAGCGCTCCGTGGGCCTCGCCTTCCCAGCGAAGCTTTCCATCCTCCGATAGCGACAGTCGATAACTCATCGATGGCGCGGCCTCGCGCTCGAACAGTTCTCGCATCTTCTTGGCAAGCGGGGAATGCTCAAAGAGCACTCCCATCTCGGTATTGAGCGAGGCCGAGCGCGGATCGAAATTGAAGGACCCGATGAAGCCGATGCGCTCGTCAGCGACAAACGCTTTCGTATGGAGACCCGTGCCACTCGACCCAAAAAGTGAGATGTCGGACGCACGGCCGTGGGGCTGCAGCTCAAAGAGTCGGACCCCACCTTTGATCAGTTGCGCGCGATATCGGGCATAGCCACTGTGCACGGCGGCGACATCGGTGGCCGCGAGCGAGTTCGTCAAAACGGCGACGTCCACTCCGCTGCCGACGAGGCGGACGAGCGCCTTCGCAGCCTCATTGCCAGGCACGAAATAGGGCGAGGTTATCTCGAGGGTTCGGCTGGCGCCGACGACGAGCGGCGAGAGCAAGTTCCTCAGCCAGCTCTCGCCCTTGTCACCGAGGGCCTTCTCAGGTGGATCAGCGATGACCTGGACGCTATCACTGAAGTGCATCTCGATGTCGTCCAGCGCGAAAGCAAGATCGCTGCGTGCGCGAACATGCTCGAGATAGGGGCGGCTGCTTTCGGCTCCTACCTGATCCACAAGGCGTTGGCGAAGCGCCGCTCGGTCCGTCCCGCTCGGTTTCGACAAAGTGCCGATAGGAATGACGACAGAGCTGTTCCAGTACTGGTCGAAGATCCCTTCTGTCTGGGGCACCGCGTCGCCGACAATGAGAAGGTCCAGATCCCGAAAGTTGGAGGCCTCTGCGGCGTCGAAATAACCGTCGCCAATGTTGCGGCCGCCCACAATTGCGAGCGTTCCGTCGGCGATCCAGGCCTTGTTGTGCATCCGTCTCGTCAAGCTAAATGGTCGCATTGTCATCTCCAAACCGCGTCGCAGGCGCCCCGTCCGGGCGCGGCTCGGGTTGAACAGACGCAGTTCGATGTTGGGGTGATCATCCAGCGCGAGGTAGGCGGGGTCTCGCCCGAAATCATTGATGTCGTCGAGAATGAGCCGCACGCGAACTCCGCGGTTTGCAGCCTCAAGCACATCGTAGGCAAGAAGCCGACCGGTAAGATCTGAGTGCCACACGTGGTACATGAGGTCGAGACTGCGTCCTGCACGGCGCGCCGAAAGGCTCCGGGCGGCAAACGCATCCAGGTTGCTCGACACCATGGCGAGGCCGGATGCGCCCTTTGGACACGCCAAGAACTTGTGGAGGTCCTCCATGAGAGGCGTCCGCCGTCCGCCCGTCGGCAAACAGAAGGACGGTTCACCGCGTGACCGCTTTGCGAACCGGCCGTAGGAGTAGACGGCCGATATTGATGCGACCGCAAACACAAGACCGACCACAAAGATCACTAACATCGTGTACATGTGGCTCTCCCCACTCCGGTCAGTTCCCTCCGCGGCCTCCCGCCAATACACCTGACCAATGCCCCCGCGAGACTGCGGGGGTTTGGCCTGACCGGCCCTCGAATGCTAGTTCATGATCGGCCAGATGGCGACGGTCGGTGTAGCTGGGGAAGGAGAGCATGTGGAATGTATCCGAGGGCAGAGTGCGCGCGGATCTGGTTGTTAGTTAGCGTCCGCAACGATCAGCTCAAACGAGAGCTGATCCCCTCGGGCCGCCTCCGCGCTGCTAGAGGAGGCCGAGCGAACGCCCTGCCGATGGTGCTCGGTCGGCCGCGGCGGCCGGGGATGTGCCGACCAACACGCCGGGCTGGCTTTCGCCCGGGAGACGTCCACAACGAAGGCGCGGGGGCGAGGGTTCGATAGGCGCGAGGGGCTTCAGCGCGAACGCGATCATCATCGACGAAGCGGCCTACGTCTCTGACGCCACCGTGGCGATGAGCGCGGCCGGCAGGGAGCCGGCGACCGTTTCGTCGGACACTGCTCCGCCCTCCCTCTTCACCCCACCGGAAACGTCATCTGAAACGTCGTCCCGTCCTCGCGTTCGAAGCTCGTGACGGCGTCGAGCTGGACGCTCAGGCTGTCGACCAGGCGCAGTCCGAATCCGCGGCCGTCGACCTCGGGGTTCAGCGCGGTCCCGTTGTCGCTCACGGTGAGCTTCGCGACGCCCTTGTGGACCGTGAGGTCGATCACGATGGTGCCGGCGCTCTCCTCGAGGGCATGCTTGATGGCGTTCGTCACGACCTCGCTCAAGATCAGGGCGAACGGCATGGCGCGGTCGAGTGCGATCGTGACGGGTTCGAGCTTAAGGTCGAAGGGGGTCCGTCCGCCGCTGGCACGCAAGGACTCGCAGAGGCGGCGCGTGTAGGCGGCGAGATCGACGCTTGCGAACTGGCCCTGCGTGTAGATGAGGTCGTGGACGAGGGCCATGGCCTGGACGCGCCGGATGGTCTCGTCCGGCGAGGTCTTCACCCGGTCCTGCATGCGGATCAGGCTCGAGATGATCTGCATGTTGTTCTTCACCCGGTGGTGCACCTCCTTCAGGAGTTGCTCCTTTTCGCCGAGCGCGTTGGTGAGGGCGCGCGTGCGCAGATCGACCGTGAGCTCGAGGTCCTCGTGCCCACGCCACGCATAGGCGGCGAGGATGACGAGCGCGATCATGGCCGGCGTGAAGAGAAGGGCTGCGCTCCGCATCCGCTCGTCCTGGACCGCGACGGCGAGGAGCCCGATCGGCAGAATCACCGAAGCGACCAGGAAATACGGAAAGGCCGACCGTGCGAACCGACGGCGCGCCGAACGCCAGAGGCGCGCAACGTTCAGATGGGCGGTCGGCGGAGAGAGGAGCGTGGTGTCGATCCGTTGCAGCATGAAACTTGATGCCCAACGCATCCGATCGCTGTGGCCGGCCCGCCGCGCCGGACCATCACGTGGGATGCGAACAAGGGTTGCACCTGAGCGTCCGATCAACGCTCAAGCTTCGAACAAAGTTCCGGCGGGGCCGACGAACGAAGAGTTGGCAATCGGAATCTGCCGTAGGGTTCGCAGCGATTCCGCTGCCGCAAAGATTGGTTAAACATAGTTAACAAATGGTTAACGCGTCGTTTCTGCGGCCGGACAATTCCGTTTCCGTAGAAGCATCTTGACCGTCGCGGAACGATAGTTTTCCCTAACGTCAATCTGCCGGCCTGCCTTGCTGCTTCGCCTCTTCGAAGGCCTGCCCAAGTCTCTCGCCTGCCGATTGGATCCGGAGGAAATCCGGCGAGACATGATGAAAGGATTGGAAATGAACAAGGCTTCCGGCACCGTGAAATGGTTCGATCCGACGAAGGGCTACGGCTTCATCAAGCCGAGCGACGGCGGGCGCGACGTCTTCATCCATATTACGGCGGTTCGGGCTGCCGGCCTTCAAAACCTCAACGAGGGACAGACCGTCGCCTACGAGGTCAAGTCCGAGCGCGGCAAGTCGGCGGCCGCGAATATCGAGATCCGCTGAGCCCGTCGCGGGCGACGACTCGAACCCGGCCCCCGCGGCCGGGTTTCTCTTATCCGTGCCAGGGGTTCTCGACCGTGCCGGGCTTGGGCATGCGCGGCATACCGTGTAAGACCCTTGAGGCACCGAACAGTGCCAAGGGGCGATCACTTGTCCGCCGATTCGATCTCGACTTTTCAGGCCGTGTCTTCGCCGCAGGCCGCCGTCGATCGCCTGATCCTGCTCCACGACACGGCCATCCAGGCCGAACGCGACGCGCTCGAGCGCTTCTTCGCCACCGGGGAGGGGCCGTCGGCCCAGGAGCGAGCGCGCTTCCGCTATCCCGAACTGCGCGTCACTTACCGGGCGACCGGGCCGCTGCCGCGCACCCAGCGAGCCTATGCGAAGTTCCAGGGCCCGGGCGTCTACGCCACGACGGTGACGCAGCCCGCCGCCTTCCGCGGATATCTCCTGGAGCAGCTCAATCATCTCGTGCGCGATTACGACGCCGCCATCGAGGTCGGCGTGAGCGACCAGGAGATTCCCTATCCGTATGTCTTCGAGCGCGGCGACGAACTCGGACGCGGCGCGACGACCGCCGCGGACCTCGCCCTCTATTTTCCGACGCCGCTTCTGGCCACCGTCGGCGACGAGGTTGCGGACGGGACCTGGGTGACGGGCGCGAGCGAGCCGCGGCCGCTCGCGCTCTTCGATGCCGTCCGGGTCGATTATTCGCTGCGCCGGCTGGTGCACTACACGGGAACCGACTGGCGCTCCATCCAGCCTTGGATCCTTTTGACGAACTATCACCGCTACGTGGACCAGTTCATCCGCTGGGCCGCTGAGGAACTCGCCAAGGACGGGCCCTTCGACAGGCTCGTCATGCCGGGCGGCATCACCCTTGAGCGCGGCCTCGACGAGGCGGCCGGCGCGGCGCAGCTCTCCGCATCGCCCTGGCACCGGTTCCAGATGCCGGCCTACCATCTCCTGCGGCGGGACGGACACGGAGTCACGCTCGTGAATATCGGCGTCGGCCCCTCGAACGCCAAGAACATTACCGATCACCTCGCCGTGCTGCGCCCGCATTGCTGGCTGATGGTCGGCCATTGCGGCGGCCTGCGGCAGTCGCAGACCATCGGCGACTACGTGCTTGCCCACGGCTATCTCCGCCGCGACCGCATCCTCGACGCCGCGGTGCCGCCGGAAGTCCCGGTTCCCGCCCTCGCGGAGGTGCAGCTCGCCCTGCAGGCCGCCGCGCGGCGCGTGACCGGCGAAGAGGGGGACGAGCTGAAGAAGCGCCTGCGCACCGGCACGGTCGTCACCTACGACGACCGCAACTGGGAGCTCCGCTGGAGCCAGGAGCGGCGGCAGATCAATCTCTCCCGCGCCATCGCGGTCGACATGGAGAGCGGCACCGTCGCGGCCCAGGGCTATCGCCTGCGAGTCCCTTACGGCACGTTGCTCTGCGTCTCGGACAAGCCGCTCCACGGCGAGATCAAGCTGCCCGGCGCCGCCAACGCGTTCTACGAGAGGGCGGTCGGCGAGCACCTGATGATCGGGCTTTCCGCCCTCGAGATCCTGCGCGAGCAGCGGGCAGGCCTCCACTCCCGCAAGCTCCGCTCCTTCGACGAGCCGCCCTTCCGCTGAAACCGCCCGTTTCCGGGACGACAACGGCGTCTTCCCGGCTCCTTCCGCGGCGGTGATCCGCTGCCGAGGAAGCGCTTGCGGCGGGGATGCGAAGCGGATATAAACATATCTTTATATGTAATGCACAGGGCGGCCGATGAACGACGTCACCCCGACTCTCGACGAGACCCTCGGCATCCTCCGGGCCGCCGCCGAAGAGACGCGGCTGCGGATCTTGGCGCTCCTCGGTGAAGGGGAATTGTCGGTTTCGGATCTCACGGACATTCTCGGCCAGTCGCAGCCCCGCATTTCCCGTCACCTGAAGCTCCTGGTCGAGGCGGGGCTCGTGGAGCGGCATCGCGAGGGCGCCTGGGCGTTCTTCAGGCTCACCGATCGCGGCGCCGCGGCGCGCCTGCTGCGCCCGATGCTCGACGCCCTCGACCGCGCCGACCAGCAGCTTCTCGACGACCGCACGCGTCTCGGCGCGGTCCGCGCCCAGCGTGCGCAGATGGCCCAGTCCTTCTTCGCGCGTCTGGCTCCCGAGTGGGATCGTGTCCGCTCGCTCCATGTGCCCGAGGCGGCCGTCGAGGCCGCGGTGCTGGAGGCCCTCGGCCCGAAGCCGATCCGGAACCTCGTGGATCTCGGCACCGGCACGGGCCGCATGCTGCAGCTCCTCGCCCTCCGGACGGCCCGCGCGGTGGGGCTCGACGCGAGCCATGCCATGCTGTCAGTTGCCCGCGCCAATCTCGAGAAGGCGGGGCTCACGCGCGTCGAGCTGCGCCAGGGCGACATCTACGCGCCGCCTTTCCCCAGGAACAGCTTCGATCTCGTGGTCATCCACCAGGTGCTCCATTACCTCGACGACCCGGCCCGGGCGATCCGCGAAGCGGCCCGCCTGGTGGCGCCGGGAGGGCGCGTGCTGGTCGTTGATTTCGCGCCCCATAACCTGGAATTCCTGCGGGAGGCGCAGGCCCATCGGCGCCTCGGGTTTGCCGCCGAGCAGGTCGCAGGCTGGCTTGAAGAGGCGGGGCTCGACTGCACGCTCACCCGCAACCTCGCCCCGCTGCGCAAAGGCGCCGACAAGCTCATCGTCACGCTTTGGCTCGGCCAGGATCGCCGCGTCGCAACCGATTGGCCGCTGGCCCAACACAGCAACCGCGAGGTGGCCTGATGATCCCCGTCTCCTTCCGTCCGAGCCGCCAGGGCACCCGTCCGATCAAGGTCTCGTTCGAGTTCTTCCCGCCGAAGACTCCCGAGATGGAGGCGACCCTCTGGTCGTCGATCGAGCGCCTCGCGCCGCTGAACCCGCAATTCGTGTCCGTCACCTACGGGGCGGGCGGCTCGACCCGCGAGCGCACGCACGCCACGGTCTCGCGCCTCGTCCGCGAGACGCGCCTGAAGCCCGCCGCGCACCTCACCTGCGTCGCCGCTACGAGGGACGAGATCGACGAGGTCGTGCGCGCCTATCGGGATGCGGGCGTGCGCCACATCGTGGCGCTGCGCGGCGATCCGGCAGGCGGCATCGGCACCGCCTACGAGGCCCATCCGGGAGGCTACGGCCAGACCAACGAACTCGTGGCCGGCATCAAGCGCCTGGGCGATTTCGAGGTCTCGGTGTCGGCCTATCCGGAGAAGCATCCCGAGGCCCCCTCCCTGGAGGCCGATATCGACGCCCTGAAGGCCAAGGTGGATTGCGGCGCCGATCGCGCCATCACCCAGTTCTTCTTCGATAACGATCTCTATTTCCGCTATCTCGACCGGGTCCGTGCCCGCGGGATCGACATCCCGATCGTTCCCGGCATCGTGCCGGTGCAGAACTTCAAGCAGACCGCGAATTTCGCCGCCAAGGCGGGCGCCTCCGTGCCGGATTGGCTGGCGGCCCGCTTCGAGGGCCTCGATCAGGACGTGGAGACCCGAAAGCTCATCGCCGCCGCCGTGGCCGCCGAGCAAGTCATCGACCTCGTCGACCGCGGCGTCAGCGAGTTCCATTTCTACACCATGAACCGCGCCGACCTCGTCTACGCCATCTGCCACCTCCTGGGGCTGCGGGCGCAGCCTCAGGCGGAACGGGCGGCGGCGTAGGCCTGAAAGGGAATCCATGTCGGACTTCGCCATCAAGCTCGCCGACGGGGCCGAAATTCGCCAGGCGCTCCGCAGCCTCGCGTCGAAGCGCATTCTCGTGCTCGACGGCGCGATGGGGACGGAGATCCAGAATCTGCGCCTCTCCGAGCAGGATTTCAGGGGCGAGCGCTTTCGCGGCTTCAACCACGACCTCAAGGGCAACAACGATCTGCTGATCCTCACGCAGCCCGACGCGGTGCGCAAGATCCACCTCGACTATTTCCGCGCCGGCGCCGACATCGTCGAGACCAACACCTTCTCGGGGACGTCGATCGCGCAGGCCGATTACGGCCTCGAAGCCGTCGGCTACGAGCTCAACCGCGAGGGAGCCCGCCTCGCCCGAGAGGCGGCGCTCATCGCCGAGACGGAGGACGGCCGCCGCCGTTTCGTCGCCGGCGCGGTCGGCCCGACCAACCGGACGCTCTCGATCTCGCCCGACGTGAACAATCCCGGCTATCGCGCGGTGACGTTCGACCAGGTACGGGATTCCTATGCCGAGCAGGTGAGGGGCCTCGTCGACGGCGGCGCCGAGATCATCCTCATCGAGACGATCTTCGACACGCTGAACGCCAAGGCCGCGATCGTCGCCACCCATCAGGTCTTCGCGGAGCGGGGCGTCAGGCTGCCGGTGATGATCTCCGGCACGATCACGGACCTGTCGGGGCGGACGCTTTCCGGACAGACGCCCACCGCCTTCTGGCATTCCGTCCGCCACGCGGACCCGCTCTCCGTCGGCCTCAATTGCGCCCTCGGCGCCCGCGAGATGCGGGCCCACATCCAGGAGATCGCGAAAGTCGCCGACACCCTTGTGTGCGCCTATCCGAACGCGGGTCTGCCGAACGAGTTCGGCCTCTACGACGAGCGGCCCGAGGCGACGGCCTCCATGCTTGCCGAGTTCGCGGAAGCCGGGTTCCTGAACGTGGTCGGAGGCTGCTGCGGCACGACGCCAGACCACATCCGCGCCATCGCCGAGGCGGTCGCCGGCAAGGCGCCCCGCACGGTTCCCGAAGTGCCGCCGCTGATGCGGCTCTCGGGCCTCGAACCCTTCGTCCTTACGAAGGACATCCCCTTCGTGAACATCGGCGAGCGCACCAACGTGACGGGCTCGGCGAAGTTCCGCAAGCTCGTCACCAACGGCGACTATGCGGCCGCGCTCGACGTGGCCCGCGACCAGGTGGCGAACGGCGCGCAGGTCATCGACGTCAACATGGACGAGGGCCTTCTCGATTCCGAGAAGGCGATGGTGGAGTTCCTCAACCTGGTCGCCGCCGAGCCCGACATCGCCCGCGTGCCGGTGATGGTCGATTCCTCGAAGTTCCACGTCATCGAAGCCGGCCTGAAATGCATCCAGGGCAAGGCGATCGTGAACTCGATCTCCATGAAGGAGGGTGTCGAGAAGTTCAAGGCGGAAGCCGGGATCTGCCGGGCCTACGGGGCGGCGGTCGTCGTCATGGCGTTCGACGAGCAGGGACAGGCCGACACCCTCGAGCGAAAGGTCGAGATCTGCACCCGCGCCTACAGGATCCTGACCGAGGAGGTGGGCTTCCCGCCGGAGGACATCATCTTCGACCCGAACGTCTTCGCGGTCGCCACCGGCATCGAGGAACATGACGGCTACGGGGTGGCGTTCATCGAGGCGGCCCGGATCATCCGCGAGACGCTGCCGCACGTGCATATCTCCGGCGGCGTGTCGAACCTGTCGTTCTCGTTCCGGGGCAACGAGCCCGTCCGCGAGGCGATGCACTCCGTGTTCCTGTTCCACGCCATCCGGGCCGGGATGGACATGGGCATCGTGAATGCGGGCCAGCTCGCCGTCTACGACGAGATCGATCCGGAGCTGCGCGACCTCTGCGAGGACGTGGTGCTCAACCGCCGCCCCGACGCGACCGAGCGCCTGCTCGAGGCGGCGCCGCGCTTCAAGGGGGGTGCGGGCGCCGCGAAGGCCGCCGATCTCGAGTGGCGGTCCTGGCCGGTCGAGAAGCGTCTGGAGCACGCCCTCGTCAACGGCATCACCGAGTTCGTCGAACAGGATACCGAAGAGGCGCGCCAGGGGGCCGAGCGCCCGCTCCACGTCATCGAAGGCCCCCTCATGGCGGGCATGAACGTGGTCGGCGATCTCTTCGGTTCGGGAAAGATGTTCCTGCCGCAGGTGGTGAAATCGGCGCGCGTCATGAAGCAGGCGGTCGCCTACCTGATGCCGTTCATGGAGGCCGAAAAGGCCGTGAACGGCGGAGCCGAACGTTCCGCCGCCGGCAAGGTGCTCATGGCGACCGTCAAGGGCGACGTGCACGACATCGGCAAGAACATCGTCGGCGTCGTGCTCGCCTGCAACAACTACGAGGTCATCGATCTCGGCGTCATGGTGCCGGCCCAGAAGATCCTGGAAACGGCCCGCCGGGAGAACGTGGACATCATCGGGCTCTCCGGGCTCATCACGCCGTCATTGGACGAGATGGTGCACGTGGCGTCCGAGATGGAGCGCGAAGGCTTCGACATCCCGCTCCTCATCGGCGGCGCGACGACGAGCCGGGTCCACACGGCCGTGAAGATCCATCCCCATTACCAGAAGGGACAGACCGTCTACGTGACCGACGCGAGCCGGGCGGTCGGGGTCGTCTCGTCGCTCCTGTCGGAGGACGCGAAGGACGGCTACGTCGAGACGCTCAAGGCGGAGTACCGCAGGGTGGCCGACGCCCACGCCCGGGCCGAAGCCGACAAGCAGCGCCTGCCCCTCGACAAGGCACGCGCCAACCGGATGAAGATCGATTGGAGCACCTACGCTCCGCCGAAGCCGACCTTCATGGGAGCCCGCGTGTTCCGCACCTACGATGTGGCGGAACTCGTTCCCTTCATCGATTGGACGCCCTTCTTCCAGACCTGGGAGCTGAAGGGCCGATTCCCGGCCATTCTCGAAGACCCTAAGCAGGGCGCGGCTGCGCGACAGCTCTACGAGGACGCGCAGGAGATGCTGAAGCAGATCGTTGACGGGCGCTGGTTCAACCCGAAGGCCGTGATCGGCTTCTGGCCGGCGAACGCCGTCGGCGACGACATCCGCCTCTTCACGGGCGAGAGCCGCACCGAGGAACTCGCCACCTTCTACGGGCTTCGTCAGCAGCTCGCCAAGCGGGACGGCCGCCCCAATCTCTGCCTCTCGGATTTCGTCGCACCGGCCGAGACCGGCTTGAACGATTATGTCGGCGGTTTCGTCGTCACGGCCGGCATCGAAGAGGTCCGCATCGCGGAGCGGTTCGAGCGGGCGAACGACGATTACCGGTCGATCCTCGTGAAGGCGCTCGCCGACCGGATCGCCGAGGCGTTCGCCGAGCGCATGCACCAGCGCGTCCGCAAGGAATTCTGGGCCTACGCGCCGGACGAGGCGATCTCGAACGACGAACTGATCCGGGAGGAATACCGGGGCATCCGCCCGGCGCCGGGCTATCCGGCTCAGCCCGACCATACGGAGAAGGACACGCTGTTTCGCCTTCTCGAGGCCGAGCGCCGTATCGGCGTGACGCTCACCGAGTCCTTCGCCATGTGGCCCGGGTCGTCGGTCTCGGGGCTCTATCTCGCGCATCCCGACGCGCATTATTTCGGCGTCGCCAAGGTGGAGCGCGATCAGGTCGAGGCCTATGCGGCCCGCAAGAGCATGAGCGTGCCGGAGGTCGAACGCTGGCTGTCGCCGATCCTGAACTACGACCCAGCCCTCTATGCGGTGATGGCGGCGGAGTGAGGCGGGCGGGCGCTCTCACTCTCGCCGCAGCGCTTCGATCGGGTCGAGCCGCGCCGCGCGCTGCGCCGGATAGAACCCGAAGAAGATCCCGACGAGCCCGGAGAACACGACCGCGATGAGAATGGCGTTCGTCGATACGAGGGACGGCCAGCCGGCGGCCTGCGCGATGCCGTAGGCGGCGCCGACGCCGAGGGCGATGCCCAAGGCGCCGCCGAGCGTCGAGAGCGTCGTCGCCTCGATGAGAAACTGGCTGCGGATGTCCCGCGGTCGCGCGCCGACGGCGAGCCTGAGGCCGATCTCCCGGGTGCGCTCGGTGACCGAGACCAGCATGATGTTCATGATCCCGATGCCGCCGACGAGGAGCGACACGGCGGCGACCGCCGCGAGCAGCAGCGAGAGCGTGTTGGCGGAGGCGGACGCCGTGTTGGCGATTTCGGTCAGGTTGCGGATCGAGAAATCGTCCTCCTGATCCTCGGGCAGGCGGTGACGCTGGCGCAGCAGCGCGGAGATGCGCTCGATGCCGGGCTCGATGTCCTCCTCGGCGGCGAACTTCACGAAGATCGACGAGACGGAACGGTCCTTGGCGTAGTTGCGGCCGATGACCCGGCGTCGGCCGGCGTCGAGCGGCACGAAGATCACGTCGTCCTGGTCCGTCCCGAAGGCCGACTGGCCCTTCGGCGCCATGACGCCGATGACCTTGAACGGCACGTTGCGGACGCGGATCGTCTGGTCGAGGGGATCTCCGTCGCCGAACAGGTTGCGCGCCACGGTGCGCCCGAGGATGACGACGATCTCGCCGCGGCGGATCTCTTCCGGATCGAAGGTCCGGCCCGTCTCCACGTCCCACTCGCGCGCATCGAACCAGTCCGTGTCGATGGCATAGCCGGGCGTGCTCCAGTTGTTGGCGCCAAACACCACATGGACCTGCCCGCGGATGAAGGGTGCCGCCGCCACGACGCCGTCGATCTCCCGGCGGATCGCGTCGGCGTCCTCGTCGGTGAGGGTCGAAGCCGCGCCGGCGCCGAGCCGCACGCCGCCCTGCGTGACGTTGCCGGGAGCGACGACGGCGAGGTTCGCGCCGAGCGAGCGGATCTGCCGGTCCACGAGGTTGCGGGCCCCCGACCCGATCGCCACCATGGCGATCACGGCCGCGACGCCGATCACGATCCCCAGCATCGTGAGGAGGCTGCGCAGGGCGTTCGCCATAATGGCCGAAAGGGCGGAGCGAACGGCTTCGAGGAGGCTCATGCGGCCTCCTTCAGGGCGTGCCGGGCGTCGCGGGGCGTCTGCCGGGCATCCTCGATGACGCGGCCGTCCTTGAAGCGGACGAGGCGGCTCGCATGGCGGGCCACATCGGCGTCGTGGGTCACGAGCACGATGGTGGCGCCTTCCCGGTTGAGATCCTGGAAGAGGGCCAGAATCTCGACCGCGGTTCGGCTGTCGAGTGCGCCGGTCGGCTCGTCCGCCAGCAGCAGGCTCGGCTCGTTGACGAGCGCGCGGGCGATGGCGACCCGCTGCTGCTGGCCACCCGAAAGCTGCGCGGGGCGGTGATGCGCCCGCTCGGAGAGGCCGACCCGGGCGAGCGCCTGCCGCGCCTTGGCGTGCCGGGTCCTACGGTCGGTGCCGGCATAGATCATGGGCAGTTCGACATTGGCGAGCGCGTCGATGCGCGGGAGCAGGTTGAACTGCTGGAAGACGAAACCGATCTCCCGGTTGCGCACGGCCGCGAGGCCGTCGGCGCCGAGCCGATGCACGTCCGTCCCGGCGAGCCGGTAGGTCCCGCCCGTGGGCCGGTCGAGGCAGCCGATCAGGTTCATCAAGGTCGACTTGCCGGATCCCGACGGGCCCATGACGGCCACGAAGTCGCCCCTGTCGATCGCCAGCGTGACGCCGTCGAGCGCGACGACGCGGCCGGCGTCCAGTTCGTAGGTCCGGCTCAAGTCCTGCGTTTCGATGAGCGGCACGGAAGCGACTCCTCAGAAGAGGCGCGGGCCGCGCGGGCGCTGGGCGGGGGTGGGCGTGCCGGGCTCGACCGGCTGGCCGGCGCCCGAGCCGCGCGGGCCGCCGCCCACGATCACCGCCGCGTCCTCCGCGACGTCCCCGGCGAGGAGCTCGGTGAAGCCGCCGTCGGTGATGCCGAGGCGGACCGCGACCGGCTGCGGCCGGCCCTGATCGTCGACGACGTAGACGCGGCCCGGCGTGCCCGATTCGGCGGGCTGGCGCGCGGGGCGCCGGCCCTCCGGCGACATCACGGCCGCAACCTTCGTGCGGCGGTCCGGATCGAGCTCGGCCTCGATCTTCGCCTGCAGGTCCTGCCGGTACCGCCGGAGGGCAGTACGGCGCTCCTCATCGGAAAGGCCGGAGCCGCGCGCCGGCGCCGTACCGCGGGCCTCGGCCAGAATACGATCGATCGCCGCCATCTGCTCCACCGTGGGCTGCACCTCGGCCGAGAGCCGCTCGCGGATGTCCTGAAGCGGTCGTCCGCGCGGCGCGGCCAACTCGGGGAGGGACGCCGGCGGGGCCGCCGGAATGACCGCGTTGGCCGCGCCCGATACCGGCCGGAACCGAAGCGCCGCGTTCGGAACGCGAAGCACGTTGCGGCGCTCGTCCGTCACGATCTGGAGGTTCGCGGTCATGCCGGGGAGAAGCGCCATGTCGGCGTTGTCGACCCCGATCACGCCCGTATAGGTGACCACGTTCTGCACCGTCTGCGCGCTCAGGCGCACGAGACGCACCGTCCCGTTGAAAGTGCGGTTCGGGTAGGCGTTCACCGTGAAGGCAACGGGCTGTCCCGCCTTCATCCGCCCGACATCCGCCTCGTCGATATTGGCGTAGATGTCGATCTCGCGCAGGTCCTGGGCGATGGTGAAGAGGGTGGGGGCCGCGAGCGAAGCCGCGACCGTCTGGCCGAGTTCGATCTCGCGCTTCACGACGACGCCGTCGACCGGCGATTTGATGTCCGTGCGGGACAGGTCGATCTCGATATCCTTGAGCTTCGCCTCGCGCTGGAGGATCAGGGCCTCGGCTGACTTCACCTGCGCTTCTGCGAGGACGATGTCCGCTTTGAGCCCCACGATCTCGGCCTCGTTCGAGGCGATCTGGGCGTCGGTCGACGCCACCGTCGCGGTTTGAATCTCGACCTGCGTCCTGGCTTGATCGAACGCCGTCCGGGAGGCGACCGCCCGTTCGCTGAGCTCGGATTGCCGCGCGAGATTGCGCTTGGCCTCGGCGAGTTGCGCATGGGCCTTGTCCCGCTGCGCCTCGAGGTCGCCCTTCATGGCCTCCGAGCGCTGCAGGGTGGCCCGCGACTTCTCGACCTGAGCCCGGCGCATGCCGAGATCGGCCCTGGCCTGCTCGAGATCGGCCCGGGCGGCGTCGCGGCGCGACTTGATCTGTTCCGAGTTGAGCCGTGCGACAACCTGGCCGGCCTTCACGAGGCTGTTGTATTCGGCCATGATCTCGACGACCTGGCCGGACAACTGCGAGCCGACGAGCACCGTCGTAACGGGGTTGAGCGTGCCCGTCGCCCGGACGCTCGCGGTGATCGTCCCGCGGTCGAGGCTGGCCAGCCGATAGGGCACGTCCGCGGCGCTGCCGCCGATGGGACGCCAGATGAAGAAACCCGCAGTGCCGGCGAACGCCAGCACCAGCACGGTCCAAAGCCAAACGCGACGCACGCCGTTCTCACCCCTTCAGGCCGGATCTCCCGGTGGGCGCGGATTGTGGCCGAATTGCCGGGTGCAATCGAGTGAACTCTTTGTCATGAACCGGCGGCGTCCTGAAGCGGCTGGACCGGGCCGAGAGGCGACGAGATTCCGGAAGGTGGCGATGACGACTGACTTAACCTAAACGTCATGTCGTGGCGGGACGCGGCCGGGAGGCGATGAGATCCCGCAGGGTCGTGATGGTGGAAGCGTCGGCCACGCCATCGACCCGCACCTGCCGGAAATGGCGCTGGAAGGCGGCGACGACCTTTTCGGTGTCTTCGTCGAACGTGCCGGTGATCGCGAGCCCGTAGCCGTAAAGCGCGAGCATGGCCTGCAGGGCCTCGACGGGCATGCCCTGATCGCCCCGGGTCAGGAACCGCCCGTCGCAGACCGGAGCGGAGCGAACCCAATGGCCGATCCCGGCTGCGTGCAGACGCTCCCATGGGAAGATCTCGCCGGGATCGAGCTTGCGGCCGGGCGCAACGTCCGAATGGGCGAGCACCCGATCCGGCGCAATGCGCCAGCGGCCGACGAGGTCCCGGCAAAGCGCGATCACGGCCCGGATTTGCACCTCGCCGAACGGAGGCAGGCCTCCCGGATGGCCGGCATTGGCGATCTCGACTCCGATCGAGCTGGAGTTGATGTCGCGCTCGCCGCCCCAGCTCGAGAGGCGCCGGCATGCCAGGCCCGGCGGCCCTCGGGCACCAGCTGCGCGACTCGTCCGTCCCCGAACACGAAATAATGGGCGGAGACCTGCGAGACCGGGCTGGCCAGCCATTGCAGTGCCTCGCCCTCGTCCGGCATGCCGGTGTAGTGGAGGATGAGCATGTCGGGCCGGCGGCCGTCCCTGCGCTCGCCGTGGTTCGGGGACGGGAAGACCTTGGCGGCGACCGGGCTTTCGGGCGTGAGGCGCTCGCTCATCGGGTCAGTCGATGCCTCGCTCCCGCGCGATCCGGTCCCAGGCTTCGTTGATGGCGGCGAGCCGCTCGGTCGCGATCTTCACTGCCTCGGGAGGCAGGCCGCGCGCGATCTCGAGGTCGGGATGGTTGTCTGCCACGAGCTTGCGATAATGGCGCTTCAGGTCCTCGTTCGACATCGAGCGGTCCGCGTCGAGCACCAGATAGGGATCGTCGGCCCGGCGCACGTGGCGGGCGGCGATGCGGTCGAAGTCGTGGTCGCCGAAGCCGAAGGCTTGCGCCACCGCCCGGCAATAGGCGTATTCGGCCTCGTGCACGGCGCCGTCCGCCTTGGCGATGTGGAAGAGTCCGTCGAGCACGTCCTCGAGCAGATGCGGCTCGTCCTTGAACGCCTCGCCGATCTGGCGGGCATAGGCTTCGAAACCTTCTGTCGTGCTCTTGGCCAGGTCGAACAGGCGCTTCACGCGCTCGTGCTCGCCCGGAGGCACCTCCACGATGCGCTCGAAGGCTTCGACCTCGTGGCGGACGACCACGCCGTCCGACTTCGCCATCTTGGCGGCGAGCGCGACGAGGCCGGTGGCGAAGATGAGATCGCGCGGCGGGGCACCGAAGGGCGCTCCCTCGCGGTCCACCAGCACGTGCCCCGCCAAGCCGCCGAGCAACGCCCCGATCGGCCCGCCGAGAGCCAGGCCCAGGCCCGCACCGCCGATCTTCCCCCAAATCGAATAGTTCATGGCCTCCCTTGGTAGTCGCAAGCGGGCGCAAAAGAAAAGGGCCGAGACAGGCTCGGCCCTCCTTTCCGACGGCGAGACGATCTCAGTAGCAGCGCACGTTGCCGTAATAATCCCTGTAGGCGCCGCGCGGGCAGGGCGCCGTCCCGGCGCCGACGATCGCGCCGCCGGCAGCGCCCACCGCCGCGCCGGCCAGGGCGCCGCTCGCCCGGCCCGTCGCCGCTCCGCCGATTGCCGCCCCGGCGAGGCCGCCGATCGCAGCGCCGCCGACCGCGCGCTCGCCCGGCGTGTAGCAGGCCGCCGTGGAAAGAGTGAGGGCGCCGGCGGCAGCCATCATGATGATCTTTTTCATGGGTGCTTCCTGTCTTTGGCGGGCCACATCACACAGCCCGACTCAGCTTGACCTTACGAAGTGGCCAACTCTCGGGCAATGGAACAGTTCCCATGCGCGAGGCTAGACTTCCGCCTTGACGCCAGGGGGGCAGCGGGACCACATCCCCCGTGTCAGCCGGCCGGGCGGCCGCTCCGGGCGTCGCCCCGGGGAGGAAAGTCCGGGCTCCATGGAAGCACGGTGCCGGATAACCTCCGGCGGGGGAAACCCCAGGGACAGTGCCACAGAAAGCAGACCGCCCCGATTGCGGGGTAAGGGTGAAAGGGTGCGGTAAGAGCGCACCGCGGACGCGGTAACGCGGACGGCACGGCAAACCCCACCAGGAGCAAGACCAAATAGGGACGACACGACGTTCGCGTCAGGCCGGTTTCCAGGCTCGTCGTCCGGGTTGGTTGCTAGAGGCGGCTGGCGACAGCCGTCCCAGAGGAATGGCCGCCACGTCCGAGCGAGAGCTCAGGCCCTACAGAACCCGGCTTACAGGCCGGCTGACACTTTCTCCACCGGTTATCAACATCAAGGACGCCGCCTAAAGGCAGGCGTCGCTTACGGTTCGTTAACCCTAACGGCGTCTGATGGCGCACAACCCGCAGAGGGTGCCTTGGCCCGTGCCGTTCCGTTGACGACCATACTATCCCATGATATCCCAAATCATCCCGTTGACGGTGCCTTCCGAAGAGTTGGTCGGGCGCTCGTGGGGCTACGAGGCGTCCGCCCAAGGAAGGGCTGTGCCGAAAGCGGGAGGCGGCGGGTCTCGATGGCCCGCCGGGGGGCTGACAATCAGGAGCGTGCGGGCTGCGGGCCATGAACCGCTTCGTGTCCAATTTCACCAACAGGTTGGACGCGAAGGGTCGGGTCTCGATCCCCGCACCGTTCCGGGCCGTGCTGGCGCGGGACGGGTTCGAGGGCCTGTACGTTCATCCGGCGCTCGATGCGCCGGCGCTGGACGCGGGCGGGAATTCGCTGCTGAACGAGATCGATGCGTTCTTGTCGACGCTGTCGCCCTATTCGGACGAACGGGATCAACTCTCGACCGCGTTGTTCGGGACGAGCGAGATTCTGAAGGTGGATCCGGAGGGGCGAGTCATCCTCACGGAGTCGGTGAAGGTGCATGCCGGGATCACGGACACGGTCGTGTTCGTCGGGCTCGGTCAAAAGTTCCAGATCTGGGAGCCCCAGGCCTTTCGTGCGCACCTGGAGGAGGCGCGCGCGAAGGTGAGAGACCTGAAGCGGGGTCTCGGCAACCGGGTCAGGGAGATGCGTACGTCGCAAGACGATCCGCCAGGAGTGCGGGAGCGATGACGGGACGCGGCGACGGCCCAGCCGGAGCCGCTGGCGGACCTGCCCGTCACGTTCCCGTGCTCCTGGCGGAGGTCTGCGAGGCGCTTCAGGCGAAACGCGGCGGCGTGTTCGTCGACGGCACCTTCGGGGCGGGCGGCTATACCCGCGGCATTCTCGATCTGAACAAGCAGAACAGGGTCATCGCCATCGACCGCGATCCCGACGCGATCGCGTGGGGCGCGCCGCTGGTCGCGCGGATGCGCGAGCGGCTCGTGCTCGTGCCGGGCCGCTTCGGCGATCTCGACCGGATCGCCGCCGCGCAGGGCGCGCGAGGCCGTCGACGGCGTCGTGCTCGACATCGGCGTGTCGTCGATGCAGCTCGACCAGGCGGAGCGCGGATTCTCCTTCCGCCACGACGGTCCGCTCGACATGCGCATGGAGCGCGGCGGTCCGAGCGCCGCCGACCTCGTCAACGAAGCGCCGGAGGCGGAGCTCGCGGACATCTTCTACCATTACGGCGAGGAGCGCCGGGCCCGCGCCGTCGCACGCGCCATCATCGAGGCGCGCCGGCGCGCCCGCATCGAGACGACGCGCCAGCTCGCCGATCTCGTCGCCGGCATCGTCCGTCCGGAACCGGGCGGCATCCATCCGGCGACGCGGGTCTTCCAGGCCCTGCGGATCGCCGTAAACGACGAACTCGGCGAGCTCGTCCGGGCTCTCCATGCGGCCGAGCGCATCCTCGCGCCCGGGGGCCGCCTCGTGGTGGTGACGTTCCACTCGCTGGAAGACCGCATCGTGAAGCAGTTCTTCGCGGCGCGCAGCGGGCGCGCCAGCCCGGCGGCTCGCGTCATCTGTCCGGCCGTCGCGGCCGCTCCGCCCAGCTTCGAGGCCGTGACCCGCGGCCCGATCGTCCCGGGCGATGCCGAGATCGCCCGCAACCCGCGCGCCCGATCGGCGAAGCTCAGGGCCGGCGAGCGCACGGACGCTCCCGCCCAGGCGCCGTCGAACGCGCTCGCGATGCTCGCCGCTCTGCCGAGCACCGCGGAGAAGAGAGGAGGGCGCCGATGATCCGGTTCCTGCACATGGCCGCCATCACGGCGCTGATCGCATCCGCCGGTTATGCCTACTCGATCAAGTACGAGACGCTCTACTACGCGGAGCAGGTCGAGAAGCTGAAAGGCCAGGTCCAGCGCGAGCGCGACGCCATCGCCGTGCTGCGCGCCGAATGGGCGCTTCTGAACCGGCCCGACCGCCTTCAGGAGGCGGTCGAGCGCCATCTCGACCTGCAGCCGATGAGCGTGCAGCAGCTGGCCCGCCTGAGCGATCTGCCGAAGCGGCCGCCGCGCGAGGACGGCATCGCGCGCAAGCTCGAGGCGCTCGGTCTGCTCGAGCCGACGGCGACCCCGAAGGACAGGGCGAGCGACGCCCGTACGCCTACGACCCAGACCCCGAAACGGTGACGCCGGTGCCGAACGAGCCGCCATCCGCGCCTGCCGCGCCGAAGAAGGCCGGCCCCTTGAGCTTCCTGCGCGGGCTCTTCCGGTTGCGTGTCGACCAGAGCACGGCGCGCGTCGGCCTCGTCGCGCTCGGCTTCACGATCCTGTTCTCGGTGATCGCGGGCGCCTCGTGATGCTGGCCGTCGCGAGGGACCCGGGCAGCGAGGTGCGCCGCGCGACGTCCTCGGAAATCTCGGCGGCGCGTCCCGATATCGTCGACCGCAACGGCGAGGTGCTCGCGACCGACGTGAAGATGGTCTCCGTCTTCGCCGAGCCGCGCAACATCATCGACAAGGACGAGGCGGTCGAGCTCCTCACCGCCGTCCTGCCCGATCTCGACGCGCGCGAGCTGCGCGACAAGCTCGGCACCAAGAAGGGCTTCGTGTGGGTCAAGCGCGAGATCACGCCGCGCCAGCAGGCGGAGGTGCACCGGCTCGGCATTCCCGGCGTCGGCTTCCTGCCGGAGAACAAGCGCGTCTATCCGAACGCCCATGCGGCCGCGCATGTGCTCGGCTTCGCCAACGTCGACAATGTCGGCATCGCCGGCATCGAGAAATACATCGACGGCCAGGGGCTGCAGGACCTCAACGGCGCGGGCTTCAACATCAGCGCCGAGGACCTCAAGCCCGTCCAGCTCTCGATCGACCTTCGC
Organism: uncultured Alphaproteobacteria bacterium; assembly: GCA_963723525.1. Taxonomy (GTDB): domain Bacteria; phylum Pseudomonadota; class Alphaproteobacteria; order Rhizobiales; family Beijerinckiaceae; genus Microvirga. The sequence goes on along the minus strand of CAVRRI010000021.1, from coordinate 52,129 downwards.
GTCCAGCACATCCTGCGCGACGAGCTCTCGAAGGCGATCGACAAGTTCAAGGCGAAGGCCGGGGCCGGCGCCATCGTCGACGTGAATACCGGCGAGGTGGTCTCGCTCGTCTCGCTGCCGGACTTCGATCCGAACAACCCCGTCGACGCGCTCGAGAAGGACCGCATCAACCGGATCAATGTCGGCGTCTACGAGATGGGCTCGACATTCAAGGCGCTGACCACCGCGATGGCGCTCGATTCGGGCAAGTTCACGATCAACTCGACGCTCGATGCGCGCTCCGGTCTGCGCTACGGCAAATTCACCATCGGCGACTATCACGGCACGCACCGGGTGCTGACCGTGCCGGAGGTGTTCATCCACTCCTCCAACATCGGAACGGCGCGCATGGCCCTCGGCGTCGGCGTCGAGGGGCACAAGGCCTTCCTGAGCAAGATGGGCCAGCTCGACCGGCTCAAGACGGAGCTGCCGGAGAATGCCGAGCCGATCGTCCCGCACCGCTGGGGCGAGCTCAACACGGTCACCATCGCGTTCGGCCACGGGGTTGCGGTCGCGCCCCTTCAGGCCGTGATGGCGACGGCGCCCTCGTCAACGGCGGCTACCTGATCCCGCCGACCTTCCTGAAACGCAGCGAAGCGGACGCCAAGGCGGTGGCGACCCGTGTGATCAGGCCCGAAACCAGCGAAGCGATGCGCTACGTGATGCGCCTCAACGCCGAAAAGGGCTCCGCCACGAGGGCGGCCGTGGCGGGCTTCTACGTCGGCGGCAAGACGGGCACCGCCGAAAAGGTCGTCGGCGGCCGCTATGTCAAGAACAAACTCCTGACGACCTTCATGGCGATCTCGCCGTCGGACAAACCTAAGTACGTGTTCCTGACCATCCTTGACGAACCGCAGGGCTTGCCCGAAACCCACGGCTTCGCCACCTCCGGCTGGAACGCCTCGCCGACCACCGGCAACATCATCGAGCGTGTCGCGCCCGTGCTCGGCATCCCGCCGCGTTTCGAGAAGCCGCAGGATCCCTTCCCGCTCATGACGCGCCTCGGCGCGTGGGGCACGAGATGAGCCTGACGAACGCGGTCCTCTCGGATCTCTTTCCCGAGGCGCAGGGCACCCCCGGCGCCTCGGTTCCTGTTACGGGCATCGCTTCGGACAGCCGAAAGGTCAGGCCCGGCAGCGTGTTCGTCGCACTCCCGGGCACGAAGGCCGACGGGATGAGCTTCGCCGCGCAGGCCGCGGCGGCGGGCGCCGCCGCGGTCGTCGGCGAAGGAGCCGCGCCGGGCGATCTCGCGGTGCCGTTCATCCGCTCCGCCGACGCGCGAAGGGCACTCGCGCTCGCGGCCGCCCGCTTCCATCCGCGACAGCCCGAGAAGGTGGTCGCGGTCACCGGCACCAGCGGAAAGAGTTCGGTCGCCGATTTCGCGCGGCAGCTCTTCGCCGGCGCTCGGCCGCGTCGTCGGCGAGCCTCGGAACGCTCGGTCTCGTCACCTCGACGGGCGCCGCCTACGGGTCGCTCACGACGCCGGATCCGATTTCCCTTCACGAGACCCTCGACCGCCTGTCGCCGAGGAGGGGTCGAGCGCCTGGCCATGGAGGCTTCCTCCCACGGCATCGACCAGCGCCGCCTCGACGGGGTCCGCCTCGCGGCGGGCGGGTTCACCAATCTGGGCCGCGACCACCTCGACTATCATGGGACGACCGAGGCCTATGCGGCCGCGAAGCTCCGGCTCTTCGACACGCTGCTCCCGAGCGATGCGCCTGCGGTCGTCAATGCGGACGGGCCGTTCGCGGACGTCTTTCTCGAAGGCGTGCGCCGCCGCGGGCTGCGGCTGATGACCACGGGGCGGGCCGGAGAGACCCTGCGCCTCGTCGAGGGTCGAGCCGCCGGATTCGGTCAGCAGCTGACGGTCGAGGCCTATCGGGCGGCGCATCGAAGCGGATCTTCCGCTTCTCGGGGCCTTTCAGGTCGAGAACGCGCTCCTCGCGGCGGGCCTCGTGGTGGCCGTCGAAGGCGCAGGCCCGGGCCGAGGAGGTCCTGAGCCATTTCACCGCCCTGAAGGGTGTTCCCGGGCGTCTCGAGCGGGTCGGCGAGATCGACGGGGCGCTCTGCATCGTCGACTACGCCCACAAGCCCGACGCGCTCGCCCATGTGCTCGATGCCCTGAGGCCCTTCACCCTGGGGCGTCTCGTGATCGTCGTCGGATGCGGTGGCGATCGGGATCGCGGCAAGCGCCCGCTCATGGGCCGGATCGCCGTCGAGAAGGCCGACATCGCGATCGTCACGGACGACAATCCGCGTTCGGAAGACCCCGCGGCCATCCGGGCGGACATCCTGACAGGGGCCCCCGGCGCCCGGGAGATCGGCGACCGGGCCCTTGCCATCCGCACGGCCGTCGAGGAATTGAAACCTGGCGATGTCCTGGTCGTGGCCGGCAAGGGCCATGAAACGGGCCAAATCATTGGCGACCGGACCCTGCCGTTCTCGGACCACGACGAGGTCCGGAAGGCGATTGCGGGGAAACGCGCCCGATGACCCAGCCCTTGTGGACCGCCGACGAGGTCATCGCCGCGACCGGCGGCCGTCTCGTCGGCTCCTTCGCGCAGGCGTCCGGCGCTTCGATCGATACTCGCACCTTGCGGCCCGGCGATCTCTTCTTCGCGATCAAGGGCGACGTTCGCGACGCCCATGATTTCGTGCACGATGCCTTCGCCAAGGGCGCCGCGGCGGCTGTTCGTCGCGGAGACGCGCGCGGGCGAGTTCGCCGATGCGGGCGCTCTGGTCGTCGTGCCGGACGTGCTCGACGCCATGCGCCGGATGGGAGGCGCCGCCCGCCGGCGCAGCTCGGGCGCGATCGCCGCCGTCACGGGCTCCGTGGGCAAGACCGGCACCAAGGAGGCGCTTCGCCTGGCCCTTTCCCGCCAGGGCGCCACGCACGCCTCGGTGGCGTCCTACAACAACCATTGGGGCGTGCCGCTGACGCTCGTCCGAATGCCGCGCGAGAGCGCCTACGGCATCTTCGAGATCGGCATGAACCATCCTTTCGAGATCCTGCCTCTTGCCGGACTGGTGCGTCCGCACGTGGCGCTCGTCACCACCGTCGAGCCGGTGCATATCGAGTTCTTCCGCTCCATCTGGGGCGTCGCCGACGCCAAGGGCGAGATCTTCTCCGGGCTCGAGCCCGGCGGCACGGCGGTGATCGGCCGGGACAGCCCGTATTTCGAGCGTCTGCTGGCGCATGCCCGCGCGTCGAATGCCGGCCGCGTCCTCACCTTCGGCGAGCACGAGGCGTCCGACGTCAGGGCGGAACGGATCGTCCTCAAGCCGGACCTCTCGATGGTCGAAGCACGCGTGCTCGGCCGGCCCGTGACGTATCGCCTCGGCACGCCGGGGCGGCACATCGCCATGAACTCGCTCGGAATGCTCGCCGTCGTGCACGCGCTCGGCGCCGACGCGGCTCAGGCCGCCATGGCACTCACCGAGCTGCAGCCCCCGGTAGGCCGCGGCGAAAGGACGATGCTGAACGTCGGCGGCGGCCAGGCGCTTCTCATCGACGAGAGCTACAACGCCAACCCGGCTTCCATGCGGGCGGCGCTCGGAACGCTCGGCAGCCTGGAGATCGCGGCGGGCCGCCGCATTGCCGTCCTAGGGGACATGAAGGAATTGGGCGATGCGGGCCCCGAGCTTCACCGCAGCCTGGCCGAGGCGGTCGAGGCGAACCGCGTCGACCTCGTCTTCGCGGCAGGGGCGCTCATGCGGAATCTCGTCGACGCGCTCCCCGCCGGGCGCGTCGCCGCGCATGCGGCCACCTCGGCCGACCTCGTCGACGTGGTCGCCGCCGCGCTCCGGGCGGGCGATGCCGTCATGGTCAAAGGATCGCTCAGCACCCGGATGGGGCTCATCGTCGAAGCCTTGAAGCAGAACTTAGGCTCCGGCATTCAAGTCAAGGCGGCGAAAGGATAATTCATGCTCTTCTTCCTCGCCGACTATAGCCCGTACTTCAGCCCGCTGAACGTTTTTCGCTACATCACGTTCCGCACCGGCGGCGCGACGGCGACGGCCCTGCTGTTCGTGTTCTGGTTCGGTCCGTCGATCATTTCGCTCCTGCGGTTGAAGCAGGGCAAGGGGCAGCCCATCCGCGAGGACGGGCCGCAATCGCACCTCCTGACGAAGCGCGGCACGCCGACGATGGGCGGGCTCATGATCCTCGCGGGCCTGCTCGTCTCGACCCTGCTCTGGGCCAACCTCAGGAACAGCTATGTCTGGGTCGTGCTCTTCGTCACGATCGGCTTCGGCGCGATCGGTTTCTACGACGACTACCTCAAGGTGACGAAGCAATCCCACAAGGGCTTTTCGGGCCGTTCGCGGCTCGCCGCCGAGGCGCTGATCGCCGGCCTCGCCTGCATCGCGATCTCCTACATTTCGACGCCCGCGCTCTCGAACAAGCTCGCGCTCCCCTTCTCGAAGGAGCTCATCTTCGACATCGGCTGGTTCTTCGTCGTGTTCGGCGGCTTCGTGATGGTGGGCGCCGGAAATGCGGTCAACATCACGGACGGTCTCGACGGACTGGCGATCGTGCCGGTGATGATCGCGGCGGGCACCTTCGGCTTCATCGCCTATCTCGCCGGCAACGCGATCTTCGCCAACTACCTGCAGATCCATTTCGTGCCGGGCACCGGCGAGCTGGCGGTGCTGTGCGGGGCCGTGATCGGAGCGGGGCTCGGGTTTCTCTGGTTCAACGCGCCGCCGGCGCAGATCTTCATGGGCGATACGGGTTCGCTGGCCCTTGGCGGACTGCTCGGCGCCGTCGCGGTGGCGGCGAAGCACGAGATCGTGCTCGCAATCGTCGGCGGCCTGTTCGTGCTGGAGATCCTGTCGGTCATCATCCAGGTGGCGTCGTTCAAGCTCACCGGCAGGCGGGTGTTCAGAATGGCGCCGATCCATCATCACTTCGAGCAGCTCGGCTGGACCGAGCCGCAGGTGGTGATCCGGTTCTGGATCGTCTCCGTCGTCCTCGCCCTCGTCGGCCTTGCGACGCTGAAGCTGCGGTGAGCGGATGACGCCGGTCACGACCTTCGCCGGCAAGGCGGTCGCGCTGTTCGGCCTCGGCGGCTCCGGGCCTGGCGACGGCGCTCGCCCTGCAGGCCGGCGGCGCGCAGGTGCTGGCCTGCGACGACAACCCGGCGAAGATGGCAGAAGCGCGGTCGCAGGGGCATCGAGACGGGGGACCTGCGCGACGCCGACTGGTCGCGCTTTCACTCCCTCATCCTCTCGCCCGGCGTGCCGCTGACCCATCCCGAGCCGCACTGGTCGGCCAGGCTCGCCAGGGAGGCGGGTGTCGAGATCGTCGGCGACATCGAGCTCTTCTGCCGCGAGCGCGCGAAGATCGCGCCGCGCGCGCCTTTCGTCGCGATCACCGGCACCAACGGCAAATCGACGACGACGGCGCTCGTCGCCCATATCCTGCGCACGGCCGGGCGCGACGTGCAGTTGGGCGGCAATATCGGCACCGCGATCCTCATCGCTCGAGCCGCCCTCCGACGACCGGATCCACGTGGTCGAATGCTCGTCGTTCCAGATCGACCTTGCGCCGTCGCTCGCGCCGACGATCGGCGTTCTCCTCAATCTTTCGCCCGATCATCTCGATCGGCACGGAACGATGGAGAACTACGCGGCCATCAAGGAGCGGCTCGTCGCGCGGGCGGACACAGCCGTCATCGGGATCGACGACGCGGGTTCGGAGGCGATCGCCGGGCGCCTTTCCGCGGCGAAGGCCGGTCGTGACGATCAGCGCCGAGCGCGTGGCGGACATCTATGCCGAGGGAGCTTCGATACGCCGGCGGACGGGCCGGACGCTCGCCTCTCTCGAAGGCATCGGTTCGCTGCGCGGCCGGCACAATGCGCAGAACGCGGCGGCCGCCGCCGCAGCGGCCATCCTCCTCGGGCTCGATCGCGACGGCGCGATCGCGGACGGGCGTGTGCAGCTTCCCGGGCCTGCCGCACCGCATGGAGGAGATCGGCCGCCGCGGCCCGGCGCTCTTCGTCAACGATTCCAAGGCGACGAACGCGGACTCGACCGAGAAGGCGCTGACCTCCTTCGACCGCATCCTGTGGATCCTCGGCGGCAAGGCGAAGGAGGGCGGCATCGACGCGCTCAGGCCCTATTTCCCGAAGGTCGAGAAAGCCTACCTGATCGGCGCGGCCACGGAGGACTTCGCACGCGTCCTCGAAGGCGAGGTGCCCTACGTCCGTGCCGGCACGCTCGACAAGGCGGTGGAACTTGCCGCCGCCGACGCCGCTTTCCAGCCAGGCTTCGGAGCCGGTCGTGCTCCTGTCGCCGGCCTGCGCGTCCTACGACCAGTATCCGAACTACGAGGTGCGCGGAAACCACTTCCGCGATCTCGTCCGGGCCCTGCCCGGCATCGAACTTTCGAAGGGGGCCTGATCATGGTGTCGCGCGCGGAACGATCGGCGGTCGGCGATTGGTGGTGGACGGTCGACCGTTCGCTCCTCGCAGCGCTTGCCGCGCTCATGGTGGCGGGGCTCGTCTTCCTCATGGCCGGCGGCCCGCCGGTCGCGGAGCGGCTCGGTCTCTCGACCTTCCATTTCGTGAACCGCCAGGTGCTGTTCCTGCTGCCGACCGTCGCGATCCTGCTCTGCGTGTCGTTCCTGTCGCTTCGCCACGTGCGGCGGCTCGCGCTCATCGTCTACGCGCTCGGCATGGGGCTCGTCTTCCTCGCCTTCCAGTTCGGCCCCGAGATCAAGGGCGCGCATCGGTGGATCATGCTCGGCCCCGTCGGCATACAGCCCTCCGAATTCGTCAAGCCCGCCTTCGTCGTCCTCGCCGCCTGGGCCTTCTCGGAAGGATCGCGGCGCAGCGACATGCCGGGCACGTTCCTCGCGTTCCTCATCCTGCCGGCGACGATCGTTCCGCTGATCCTGCAGCCCGATTTCGGGCAGACGATGCTCGTCACCATCGTGTGGTGCGGGCTCTTCTTCGTCGCCGGCCTGCATTGGTTCTGGGTGATGGGCCTCGGCGGCGCCGGTCTCGTCGGCATCGTGGCGGCCTACGAGTTCCTGCCTCACGTGCGCGACCGCATCGAGCGGTTCATGGACAAGTGATTCCGGCGACAGCGTTCCAGGTCGATACGGCGATGGACTCCTTCGCCAACGGCGGCTGGCTCGGGCGCGGTCCCGGAGAGGGCACCGTGAAGCGCATTCTGCCCGACGCGCATACGGACTTCATCTTCGCCGTCACGGCGGAGGAATTCGGCATCGTCGTCTGCCTCGGCGTTCTCGTCCATCTTCGCCTTCATCGTGCTGCGCGGCCTGATGCTCGCGCGCAAGAACGAGGACACCTTCTGCCGCCTCGCGAGCGACCGGCCTCATCCTCATGTTCGGCCTCCAGGCGGCGATCAACATGATGGTGAACGTGCATCTCATGCCGGCGAAGGGCATGACCTTGCCGTTCATTTCCTATGGCGGCTCCTCGCTGTTGTCGCTGGCGCTCGGCATGGGCTTTCTCGTCGCGCTCACGCGCCGGCGCCCGCGCGCCGAGAGCATGGACCGCTTCGCCGCCCTGGCATCGCGGATGACGGGACCGCTCATCCTCCTCTCGGCCGGCGGAACCGGCGGGCACCTCTTTCCCGCCGAGGCGCTCGCCAACGCGCTGAAGGCCGGCGGGCGCGCGCGTCGCGCTCGCGACGGACAAGCGCGTCGGCGGCGATCGCGGGTTCGTTCCCGGCCGACGAGGTGATCGAGATCCCTTCCGCGACGCCGTCGGGCCGCTCTCCGCTGCGCATGGCATCGGCGGGGATCATGCTCGGCCTGGGCGTGGCCAAGGGCCGTTCCGGCGATCCGGCGCATGAAGCCCGCCGCGGTGGTCGGCTTCGGCGGCTATCCGACCGTGCCGCCGGTGATGGCCGCCGCCATGCTCGGCGTGCCGGCGATCATCCACGAGCAGAACGGCGTCATGGGCCGCGCCAACCGGCTCCTCGCCCGCTGGGCCTCGCTGATCGCCACGGGCTTTCCCACCGTGACCGGTATCCCTGCCGCGGCGCGGGGCCGGATCGTCCATACCGGCAATCCGGTGCGACCGGCGGTCCTCGAAGCGTCGGAGATCGGCTATCCGCCGGTGCTCAAGGGCGGCAAGATGCGTCTTCTCGTCTTCGGCGGCAGCCAGGGCGCCCGCGTGATGAGCGACGTCGTGCCGGCTGCCATCGAGCGGCTGCCGAAGGTGCTCTATCCGCAGCTCATCATCGCCCAGCAGGCTCGAGAGGAGGATCTGCTGCGCGTCCGCGCGCACTATTCGCGCCTCCTCGTCCGCGTGGAGGTGCAGCCCTTCTTCAAGGACCTGCCGCGGCGCATGGCCGACGCCCACCTCGTCATCGCCCGCTCCGGCGCATCGACGGTCGCGGAACTCGCGGTGATCGGCCGACCCTCGATCCTGGTGCCGCTGCCCGGCGCCCTCGATCAGGACCAGGCCGCGAACGCGAGGGTTCTCGCCGAAATCGGCGCGGCCCTCGTGATGCCGCAAACGGAGTTCACGCCCGAGCGCCTCGCCCGCGAGATCCGCGGGTTCTTCGACGATCCGGACCGCTTGACCCGGGCCGCCGCCGCGGCCAAGAGCGCCGGCATCACGGATGCCGCCGAGCGGCTCGCCCAGGCCGTGCTGCATGCAGGCCTCGCAGAACGAAGGGAAGACCCTCATGAAACTGCCGCCGAAACTCGGCCCCATCCATTTCATCGGCATCGGCGGCATCGGCATGTCCGGCATCGCCGAGGTGATGCACAATCTCGGCTATACGGTTCAAGGCTCCGATGCCGCCGACAACTACAACGTCAAGCGCCTGAACGAGAAGGGCATCAGGACCTTCGTCGGCCACAAGGCCGAGAACATCGACGGCGCCGAGATCGTGGTCGTCTCGACGGCGATCAAGCGCGACAACCCGGAACTCGTCAGCCGCCCGCGAGAAGCGGCTCCCGGTCGTGCGCCGGGCCGAGATGCTCGCCGAGCTGATGCGCTTCAAGTCCTGCGTGGCGATCGCCGGCACGCACGGCAAGACGACGACGACGTCGCTCGTCGCGACCCTGCTCGACGCCGGCGGGCTCGATCCGACGGTGATCAACGGCGGCATCATCAACGCCTACGGCACCAATGCCCGCATGGGCGACGGCCAGTGGATGGTGGTGGAGGCGGACGAATCCGACGGCACCTTCCTGAAGCTGCCCGCCGACGTGGCGATCGTCACCAACATCGACCCCGAGCATCTCGACCACTTCAAGACCTTCGATGCCATCAAGGACGCGTTCCGCTCCTTCATCGATTCGATCCCGTTCTACGGCTTCGCGGTGATGTGCATCGATCACCCGACCGTGCAGGATCTCGTCGGCCGCATCGAGGACCGCCGCATCATCACGTATGGCGAGAACCCGCAGGCGGACGTGCGCCTCATGGACATCGACCTGCGCGGCGGACGGAGCCGGTTCAGCGTGCTCATCCGCGACCGCAAGCAGGGCGATCGTCGAGATCGGCGACCTCATGATGCCGATGCCGGGCCACCACAACGCGCTCAATGCCACGGCGGCGATCGCGGTCGCGCACGAGCTCGGCGTCACGGCGGACGCAGATCCGCAAGGCGCTCGCCGGATTCGGCGGCGTGAAGCGGCGCTTCACCAAGACGGGCGAGTGGAACGGCGTCTCCATCTTCGACGATTACGGCCACCACCCGGTCGAGATCGCCGCGGTGCTGAAGGCCGCCCGCGCCTCGACGGAGGGGCAGGTCATCGCGGTCGTGCAGCCGCACCGCTACACCCGCCTGTCCGCGCTCTTCAACGATTTCTGCACCTGCTTCAACGACGCCGATGCGGTCATCGTCGCGCCGGTCTACGCGGCCGGCGAGCAGCCGATTCCCGGCGCCGACCGCGACGGCCTCGTCGAGGGCCTGAAGGCGCGCGGGCACCGCAACGTGATGGCGCTCGAACAGGTCGGAGGACCTCGCAGGGCTCGTGAAGGGGATCGCCAAGCCCGGACGACTACGTGGTCTGCCTCGGCGCCGGCAACATCACGCAATGGGCCTATGCGCTGCCCGGCGAGCTCGAGTCGCTCGGCGAGAAGGCGGCGTGATGTTCCCGGACATCACCGCCGGCCTGCGGTCCGCGCCTGCCGGACCTGCGCGGGCCGCTCGAGGCGAATGCTCCGACGGCGCCGCTGTCGTGGTTCCGCACCGGCGGTCCCGCGCAGGTGCTCTTCACGCCGGCCGACGCCGACGACCTGGCCTATTTCCTCGCGCGCCTCGATCCCGCGGTGCCGGTGCTGGTCGTCGGGCTCGGATCGAACCTGCTCGTGCGCGACGGCGGCCTCGAAGGCGTCCTCGTCCGCCTGGGCAAGCCGTTCTCGGACATCTCGGTCGAACCGCCGCATCGGGTTCGTGCCGGGGCCGGCGCGCCGGACGTGAAGGTCGCCCGCGCGGCGGCCGAGGCCGGCATCGCCGGCCTGTCGTTCCTGCGCGGAATTCCGGGCACGATCGGCGGCGCGCTGCGCATGAACGGCGGCGCCTATGGCGGCGAGACCAAGGACGTGCTCGTCGAGGCGACCGGGCCTCACCCGCGCGGGCGAGACGGTCACCTACACCAATGCAGAGATGGGCTTCACCTACCGCCATTCGAGCGTGCCGGAGGATGTCATCTTCACCGAGGCCCTGTTCGAGGGTCGGCCCGGCGATCCGGAGGCGATCCTCGCCGAGATGAACGCGATCACGGAGGCGCGCTCCTCGACCCAGCCCGTCAACACGCGCACCGGCGGCTCCACGTTCAAGAACCCGCCGGGGCACAAGGCCTGGAAGCTGATCGACGCCGCCGGCTGCCGCGGACTGCGCCGCGGCGACGCGCAGGTGTCCGAGATGCACTGCAATTTCCTGATCAATCACGGCAAGGCGAAGGCCGCCGACATCGAGGGTCTCGGCGAGGAGGTTCGCCGTCGGGTCCGCGAGGCGTCGGGCGTCGAGCTCGAGTGGGAAATCAAGCGGGTCGGGATCGCCTGAGGCGGAGATAGAGATGACGAAGCACGTTGCGGTCCTGCTCGGCGGCTGGTCCGCGGAGCGCGAGGTGAGCCTCTCCTCGGGGCGCGCCTGCTGCCGGGCGCTCGAGGAGCAGGGCTACAAGGTCACGCCGATCGACGTGCAGCCGGATATCGCGACGGTCCTTCAGGCGATCGCCCCCGACGTCGTCTTCAATGCCCTTCACGGGCGCGTAGGAGAGGACGGCACGATCCAGGGGCTGCTGGAGGTCCTGCGCATTCCCTACACCCATTCGGGCGTCCTCGCCTCGGCGCTCGCCATGCAGAAGGACAAGGCGAAGGTCGTGATGGCGGCGGCCGGCGTCCCCGTCCCGCACGGCGTCGTGGTCTAACGGACCGAGGCGGCGAAGGGCCACGTCCTGCCTCCGCCCTACGTGGTGAAGCCGGTCAGCGAGGGCTCGTCCGTCGGCGTGATCATCGTGCGCGAGGACCGCACCCACCCGCCCCAGGAACTGCTGCGCGAGGACTGGCCGCTCGGCGACCAAGTCCTTGTGGAGAAATACATTCCGGGCCGCGAGCTGACCTGCGCGGTCATGGGCGGCAAGGCGCTCGGCGTCATCGAGATCAGGCCCGCGACGGGCCTCTTCTACGATTACGACGCCAAGTACGTGAAAGGCGGCTCCATTCACGTGCTCCCGGCCGAAATTAAACCGAATATTTACCAACAGGTTCAAGAGTTGGCGTTAACGGCGCATCAAGCACTCGGCTGCCGGGGCGTCAGCCGCGCCGACTTGAGATACGACGATACACCGGGCGGAACCGGTGAACTCGTGGTCCTCGAAGTCAACACGCAGCCCGGCATGACCGAGACGAGCTTGGTGCCCGAACTGGCGGCCCACGCGGGCTATTCGTTTGGCGAGCTTGTGCGATGGATGGTGGAGGACGCTTCCTGCAACCGATGACGGCCCCTGCGGCCGGCATCGCGGTTGCGCGCGCGTCCTCATTCGCACCCTCTCGCCTTCGCCAGAACGTTTCTCTTCGGCCGCGACCAGGCGCCGGCGCTCCGTCTCCGTCCCGCTCGGACGGCGGCTGCCGCGCTTCCTCGGCACCGGGCTCGCCCTCGCCTTCTTCGCCGCACGTGCCTTCGTCGGCCTCTCCGAAGGCGGGCACCTCGACGAGTTCTACCGCACGTACGGCGAGCCGCACCACGCGCTTGCGCGGGCGTTGGGCCTCGGGCTCGAGCGGATCACCATCTCGGGCATCGCCCAGCTGCGCGAGGCCGAAGTCCTCGCGGCGGCCGGCCTGACGCCGCAAGGTCTCGCTGGCCTTCCTCGATGCCGGCCGACGTGCGCGAGCGCCTCGAGCGCGTGCCGCTCATCAAGAGCGCCGCCGTGCGCAAGCTCTATCCGAACGAGCTCGTCGTGACGCCTCACCGAGCGCGAGCCGCACGCCCTCTGGCAGCTCGAACGGCGAGCTCTTCGTCATCGCCGCGGACGGCACCGTCATCGACCTCATGCAGGACGAGCGCTTCGCCGACCTTCCGTTCGTGGTCGGCGACAAGGCGAACGCGCGGACCAAGGACTACCTCGCCCTGCTCGAGGCGGCCGGCCCGCTGAAGAGCCGCATCCGCGCCGGCACGCTCGTGTCCGGCCGCCGCTGGACGCTGAAGATCGACAACGGCATGGACGTGCGCCTGCCGGAACTCGGCGCGGCGGAGGCGCTTGCGCGTCTCGTGAAGCTCGAGCGCGAGCAGAAGATCCTCGAGAAGGACGTGCTCGCCGTCGACCTGCGCATGCCGGACCGGGTCGTCGTGCGCCTCACCGAAGAAGCTGCCGCCGCACGCGCCGGATGCGCTGAAGAAGAAGCCGATGCGCGGCAAGGGAGTCGACACGTGAGTCTGTCGCGTCAGGGCTTGACACCGCGGCTGAAGCCGCTCTCCTCGCGCAAGAGCGCGACCCTGTCGGTGCTCGATATCGGCACGAGCAAGGTCGTCTGCCTGGTCGCCGAGCTGCAGCCGGTGGACCAGGTCGAATCCCTGCGCGGGCGCACGCACCTCGCGCGCATCATCGGCATCGGCCACCAGCGCTCGTCCGGCCTCAAGGGCGGCGCCGTCGTCGATCTCGAAGCCGCCGAGATCGCGATCCGCCAGGCCGTTCATGCGGCCGAGCGGATGGCGAAGGTCGAGATCCAGTCGGTGATCGTCAACCTCACCGGCGGACGGCTCGGCTCGGAGCATTTCGAGGCGCACGTGCCGGTGCGCGGCGCCGTCGGTTCGAGCGAGATCCACCGCGTGCTGCAGACGGCGAGCAGCCGCGACCTCCGGCAGGGCAGGGCGGTCCTGCACGCCCTCCCGACCGGCTTCTCCCTCGACGCGCAGAACCACATCGTCGATCCCGCCGGCATGATCGGCGAGAAGCTCGGCGTCGACCTCCATGTCGTCACCTCGGACGCGCGCGGCGGCGCGCAACCTGATGCTGGCGGTCGAGCGCTGCCATCTCGGCATCGAGGCGGTGATCGCGACGCCCTACGCGTCGGGCCTCTCGGCGCTCGTCGACGACGAGGCCGAGATGGGCTGCGCGGTCGTCGACATGGGCGGCGGGACCACGAGCGTCGGCGTCTTCCCCAACGGCCACCTCGTCCATGCGGACGCGATCGCCGTCGGCGGCCACCACGTCACGATGGACATCGCCCGTGGCCTCACGACCCGCGTCGCCGCGGCCGAGCGCCTCAAGACGCTCTACGGCTCGGCCATCGCCTCGAGCTCCGACGACCGCGACATGATCGCGGTGCCGCAGGTCGACGAGGACGAGCGCGACGTTCCGAACCACCTGCCGAAGTCGCACCTCGTGCGGATCATCAAGCCGCGCGTCGAGGAGATCCTCGAACTCGTGCGCGATCGGTTGCGGAAGGCCGGCTTCGCCGCGCAGGCCGGACGGCGGGTCGTGCTCACGGGCGGCGCGAGCCAGCTCGTCGGCATGCCGGAGACGGCGCGGCGCATCCTCCAGGGGCAGGTCCGCGTCGGACGGCCGCTCGGCATCAAGGGCTTGCCCGAGGCCGCCAAGGGTCCTGCCTTCTCGGCCGTGGTCGGCATGCTCGTCTACCCGCAGGTCGCGCATGTCGAATATTTCGAGCCGCGTTCCAGCGGCTTGTTCCAAGGGACCGGGACGGACGGCTACTTCTCGCGAGTAGGCCGTTGGATCCGCGAGAGTTTCTGAACTTGCGGGCGGGGGCCTCCGAGCCGCCGCCGGCAGCCAGTGGGGCATAACGTCGGCCGGGCGCCGTCAAACGAGAATGCCACGAGAGGGCAAAAGAGTCATGGCTATCAATCTGCAAGCTCCGGACATCCGGGAACTCAAGCCGCATATCACGGTCTTCGGCGTGGGCGGCGCCGGCGGCAACGCCGTCAACAACATGATCGAGTCGGGGCTCAAGGGCGTCGAGTTCGTCGTCGCCAACACCGACGCGCAGGCGCTGACCTCGTCGAAGGCCGAGCGAATCATCCAGATGGGCCTGCAGGTCACCGAGGGCCTCGGCGCCGGCTCGCAGCCCGAGGTCGGGACGCGCCGCGGCCGAGGAGGTGATCGACGAGATCCGCGATCAGCTCTCCGGCTCGCACATGGTGTTCATCACCGCCGGCATGGGCGGCGGCACCGGCACGGGCGCGGCGCCGGTCGTCGCGCGCGCCGCGCGCGAGATGGGCATCCTCACGGTCGGCGTCGTCACGAAGCCGTTCCAGTTCGAGGGCGTGCGCCGCATGCGCCTCGCCGATTCAGGCATCGGCGAGCTGCAGCAATCGGTCGACACGCTGATCGTCATCCCGAACCAGAACCTGTTCCGGGTCGCGACCGAGAAGACCACCTTCGCGGACGCCTTCGCGATGGCCGACCAGGTGCTCTATTCGGGCGTCGCCTGCATCACCGACCTGATGGTGAAGGAAGGCCTCATCAACCTCGATTTCGCCGACGTGCGCGCCGTGATGCGCGGCATGGGCAAGGCGATGATGGGAACGGGCGAAGCGTCCGGCGAGAAGCGCGCCATCCGGGCCGCGGAAGCGGCGATCGCCAACCCGCTCCTCGACGACGTCTCGATGCGCGGCGCCCGCGGCCTTCTCATCTCGATCACCGGCGGCAACGACCTCACGCTCTACGAGGTCGACGAGGCCGCGACCCGCATCCGCGAGGAGGTCGACCAGGACGCCAACATCATCCTCGGCGCCACCTTCGACGAGAGCCTCGAAGGCATCGTGCGGGTGTCGGTCGTCGCGACGGGGATCGATCAAGGAGATCTCCGCGAGCCATCCCGAACTCACCTCCACGGAGCAGCGGATCTCGGAAGTCGCCGAGCGCCTGCGCGCCGAGGCGCGGGCGCGAGCCGCGCACGCTCAGGCGGTGCCGACCTTTCGCGCCAACCTCCACGCGCCGGAGCGTGAAGCCTGCGCCCGTCGAAGCCGCGGCAGCCCGCCGCTCCGGTCGAGACGCCGCGAGCGGAGATGCCGCGTCCGCCGATGCCGCCCGCGACGCACGACGACGTGGTGCTCACGCCGACTCAGCCGAAGCAGGCCGTCGCCTACGAGCCCCCGCTGCCGCCAGCCGCCTATCAGGAAGAGCCGCTGCCGGCAGGTTCCTTCATCCCGCCGCAGGCCGAGCGGGCCGTGGTGCGTGCGGCCCGCATGCCGCGGGTCGACGAATTGCCGGTGCCGGCGCAGAACCAGATCCGTGCCAGCCGCGGCGAGCCGGTGCCGTCGCACGATCAGAAACGGATGACGCTGCTGCAGCGTCTCGCGACCGTCGGATTCGGCCGCCGCGAGGAGTCCCGGCGCACCCGCACGCCCAGGCGCATCCTCATGCCCCTCCGGAACCGCCGATGCCGGCGCCGCGCCCGGCCCCCGAAGCGCCGCGCCAGCCGTCGCCCGGTCCACGCCGAATACGCCAAGCGCCCGCCGCCGCCACAGGGCTACCGCCCGGCGCAAGGTCAACTCGACCCGCAGGGCCGAGCGCCCGCGTCCCGGACCATGCGAGGAGGATCAGCTCGAGATCCCGGCCTTTCTCCGCCGTCCTGCCGCGGGCTGAGCGACCCTATGGGAACGTGCGAGGCCCTGTCCGACGCGAGGCCGAGCGCCCTTGCGGGCAGGCGCAGAGCCCTATGAACGGACAGGCCTGCATGACGTAACACGAAGCCCCGGACGAGAGCCGTCCGGGGCTTCGAATGTGTTAAGAAAGTGTAAAGGCAGCAACAGGTTACGTACCGTCGTCCGATGTTTCGTTTTGTAACAGATCGTAAGAAAGCGTGATTTGGCCTTGGCCATTCGCCCTGACTAAGGTGCTGCCAAGTCAAAAAAGGGGCGGCGCCCGTCAGAGGCGCGCCAGAGTATCGGGGCAGAAAACAGCGGCGGATCCTTCGGCGTCGGGTCAACCGGTGTCATGAACGATAGCGGCCGAGGTTTAGTGTAATGAAGCAAAGCCAACAAACCACGCTTCGCGCAGCAATCACCCTCTCGGGCGCCGGGGTTCATTCGGGCGACGAGGTCAAGATCATCCTTCATCCCGCCGAAGCGGATCATGGCATTGCGTTCCTCCGCACGGGCCTTTCGGGCGGCTTCGACCGACTGATCGACGCCCGCCACATAGCCGTCACCGCGACCGAACTCTGCACCGTCATCGGAGACCGCGAGAGCGGCGCGGTCGCGACGATCGAGCACCTGATGGCGGCCTTCACCGGGCTCGGCGTCGACAATGTCCTCGTCGAGATCGACGGCCCCGAAGTCCCGATCATGGACGGCAGCGCGGCCCCCTTCATCGATGCCATCGACCAAGTCGGCATCGTGAGCCTGAACGCCTCCCGCCGCTATCTCAAGGTCCTGAAGGCGGTCCGCGTCACGCAGGGCAAAGGCTTTGCCGAACTCCTCCCGAACGAGCGTGCCTTCCGCCTCGACGTGGAGATCGACTTTCCCACGCCGGTCATCGGCCGTCAGCGCAAGGCCGTCGACCTGACCGCTTCCGTCTTCCGCCGCGATATCTCCCGCGCCCGCACCTTCGGCTTCATGCGCGACGTGGAGAAGCTCTGGAGCGCCGGATTCGCGCTCGGCGCCTCCCTCGAGAACACCGTCGCGATCGGCGAGAACGGCATCATCAACCCGGAAGGCCTGCGCTACGCCGACGAGTTCGTCCGCCACAAGATCCTGGACGCCATCGGCGATCTGTCCCTCGCCGGCCTTCCGCTCCTCGGCACCTACCGTTCCTATTGCGGCGGCCACCGCCTCAACTTCGCGGTCCTCGAGGCTCTCTTCTCGAACCGCTCGAACTACGCGATCGTCGAGCCGGGCGCGCGCCGGGAGACCGGTTACGCGGAGATCGGCAACAACATCGCCGTCCCGGCCTTCGCTCCCGACATTCACTGACGGCCTCGTCCCGCCTCGCAGGCCCTCGCCACCGGCGCCAATTGGCCGCACGGAGGCCTTCCCATGCCGCCATTCCTGCGTCGCAAAGTGCGCGTGGAAGGGACCGGCATGGGCTTGGCGCAGCCCCGGGGCTTAGGGTAAACAGCCTTCACGCTCCGCCTTCGCCGGGAGCCATCGTTTTCGGAGGACCGACGCGGCATGATCGCGACAATGTCTGCCAGCGCCAGGGGCGCTGCCGTTCGCGTGCTCGCGGTCGCCGCCTGCGGGCTGATCCTCGCGGGCTGCGATACGCTGTCGTCGATCAATCCGTTCGACAAGGGCGACACGTACAAGCCCGAGATCGTGCCGGAGGTCCCGGCCGAGCAGCTCTACAACGACGGCCTCGCGCGGATGCAGAAGGGCGACTACACCGGCGCCGCCAAGAAGTTTTCGCGATCTCGAGAAGCAGTATCCCTATTCCGAATGGTCGCGCAAATCGCTGATCATGCAGGCCTATGCCAATTACGAGGGCGGGCAGTACGAGGACGCGATCACGGCCGGCGCGGCGCTATCTGCAGCTCCACCCGGCGACCCCGGACGCGCCCTACGCCCAGTACCTCCTCGCGATCTCGCATTTCAACCAGATCCCCGACGTCAACCGCGACCAGGAGAAGTCCGAGCGCGCGCTGCTGGCGCTGCAGGAACTCGTCGACCGCTATCCGCGGTCCGAATATGCGTCCGACGCCAAGCAGAAGATCCAGGTCGCGCGCGACCAGCTCGCCGGCAAGGAGATGGAAATCGGCCGCTTCTACCTGCAGAAGCGCAACTACACGGGCGCCGTCAACCGCTTCCGCAACGTCGTCGCCAAGTACCAGACGACCCGCCACGTGGAGGAGGCTCTCCAGCGCCTGGCCGAGGCCTACATGGCCATGGGCATCGTGCCCGAGGCGCAGACGGCCGCCGCCGTGCTCGGGCACAACTTCCCGGACAGCCCCTGGTACAAGGACGCCTATGCGCTCCTCGCGAAGGGCGGCGTTGCGCCCTACGAGAGCACCGAGTCCTGGATCAGCAAGGCCTTCCGCGGCGTGCCGCGAGTCGGCCAGAAGACGGGGTAAAGCCTCGACCTTGCATGCTGGTCCAGCTGGCGATCCGCGACATCGTCCTGATCGACAGGCTCGAGCTTCATTTCGCGGAGGGCCTCAGCGTCCTCACGGGTGAAACCGGCGCCGGCAAGTCCATCCTGCTCGATGCCTTCGCGCTCGCCCTCGGCGCGCGCGGCGACGGCAGCCTCGTCCGGCACGGCGAAGCGCAGGGACAGGTGACGGCGGTCTTCGACTGTCCTCTCGATCACCCCGCCCGCCGCATCGCCGCCGATGCCGATATCGACACCGAGGGCGATCTCATCCTCCGCCGCGTCCAGATCGCCGACGGGCGCACCCGCGCCTTCGTCAACGATCAGCCGGTGAGCGTCCAGGTCCTGCGCAGCATCGGCGCGACGCTGGTCGAAATCCACGGCCAGCACGACGACCGGGCGCTGGTCGACCCGGTCACCCACCGCACGATCCTCGACGCCTTCGGCAGCCTGCAGGCGGAGACCCGCGCAGTGGCCGACGCCGCCCGTCGCGTGCGCGAGGCGCGGGCGGCGCTCAACGAGCACCGCGCCCGCATCGAGAAGGCGCGCAAGGAGGCCGATTTCCTGCGCCACGCGGTCGAAGAACTGACGACTCTGAAGCCCGAGGCCGGGGAGGAGGCGGCGCTCGCCGAGCGCCGTCTCGTCATGATGCAATCCGAGAAGGTGGCGAGCGAGCTGAACGAAGCGTTCGAGGCGGTCTCCGGCTCGGCGTCGCCTGTTCCCGTGCTGTCCGCTGCGGTGCGGAAACTCGAGCGCCGCAGCGCGCAGGCGCCGAGCCTCGTCGAGCCCAGCGTGCGCGCCCTCGACGCCGCCCTCGTCGCCATCGACGAGGCTCGTGAGGCGCTCGAAGAGGCGATCCGGGCGGCCGAGTTCGATCCTCGCGAGCTCGAACAGACCGAGGAGCGCCTGTTCGCGCTCCGCGCCGCCGCCCGCAAATACGACGTGCCGGCCGACGAGCTCGCCGCCCTGCGCGACCGTTTCGAGGGCGACGTCGCCGCGATCGACGCCGGCGAGGAGCGCCTGGCGGCCCTCGAGCAGGCGCTGGGCGAGGCCGAGAGGGCCTATGTGGCGGCGGCGAAGAAGCTGTCGGCCGGACGCCGCAAGGCGGCCATTGGCGCTCGACAAGGCGGTGCAGGCGGAACTGCCGCCGCTGAAGCTGGAGCGCGCCAGGTTCATCACGGAGATCGCAACCGACGAGGAGAGCCGCGATGCCGCCGGCTTCGACCGGGTGGAGTTCTGGGCGCAGACCAATCCCGGCACGCGGCCGGGCCCGCTCCTGAAGGTGGCGTCCGGCGGCGAGCTTTCCCGCTTCATGCTGGCGCTGAAGGTCGTGCTCGCCGACAAGGGCTCCGCCCCGACCCTGGTGTTCGACGAGATCGACACGGGCGTCGGCGGCGCGGTGGCGGACGCCATCGGCCAGCGCCTGGCGCGGCTCGCGGAGCGGGTCCAGGTCATGGCCGTGACGCACGCTCCCCAGGTCGCCGCGAAGGCGTCCAACCACTTCCTGATCGCGAAGGAGGGCGTTCCCTCGTCCGACCGGGTCGCGACCCGCGTCATGCCGCTCGCCGAGAAGCTGCGGCGGGAGGAGATCGCCCGCATGCTCGCCGGCGCGACCATCACCGAAGAGGCGAGGGCGGCCGCGGCGCGGCTGCTCGAAGCGGCGTTGCGCTGACGCCGTCCGGACTCGCCACCGGCGCCCGAACCGCTATGGTGCGCCCGAGAACGTGTCCTGATCCGCCATGACGTCCGCCAGCGCTCCGACCATCGTCCCCGTCTCCGATCTCACCCTCGATCAGGCCCGCGCCGAGCACGAGGCGCTGGGGCTCGAGATCGCCGAGCACGACCGGCGCTACTACGAAGAGGACGCGCCGACCGTCTCGGATGCCGAATACGACCGCCTGCGCCAGCGCTACGAGGCCCTGGAGGCGCAGTTTCCGGAGCTGAAGACCCCCGAGAGCCTGACGCATCGCGTCGGCGCCAAAGCCTCCGAGAAGTTCGCCAAGATCCGCCACCGGGTGCCGATGCTGTCGCTGGCGAACGCCTTCGCCGAAGAGGACGTCGCGGAGTTCGTCGAACGCATCCGCCGCTTCCTGCAGCTCAAGCCCGGGACGCCCCTGGCCTTCACGGCGGAGCCCAAGATCGACGGGCTCTCCTTGAGCCTGCGCTACGAGCGCGGACGCCTCGTCACCGCCGCCACCCGCGGCGACGGCGCGGAAGGCGAGGACGTCACGGCGAACGCCCGCACGGTCGGCGACATCCCAAGGCGGCTGAAGCCGCGACGGCGTCCCGGAGGTCTGCGAGGTTCGCGGCGAGATCTATCTCTCGCATGCCGATTTCGCGGCCATCAACGAGCGCCAGGCGGCGGCCGGCAAGCCGCTCTTCGCCAATCCGCGCAATGCCGCGGCAGGCAGCCTGCGCCAGCTCGACCCGTCGATCACCGCGTCCCGTCCCTTGCACTTCTTCGCCTATGCGTGGGGCGAGATGAGCGCCATGCCGGCGGCGACGCAGTTCGGCATGATGGAATGCTTCAAGCACTGGGGCTTCAAGACGAATCCGCTGATGCGCCGCTGCACCAGCGTCGAGGAGCTACTGGAGCATTACCGCGCGATCGAGACCGACCGCGCCAATCTCGGCTACGACATCGACGGCGTCGTCTACAAGGTCGACGACCTGGCGCTCCAGAACCGGCTCGGCTTCGTCTCCCGTTCGCCGCGCTGGGCTCTGGCGCACAAGTTTCCGGCGCAGCAGGCGATGACCGTCGTCGAGGCCATCGAGATCAATGTCGGCCGCACGGGCTCGCTCAACCCGCTCGCCAAGCTGAAGCCGGTGACGGTCGGCGGCGTCGTGGTCTCGAACGCCACGCTGCACAACGAGGACTACATCCGCGGCATCGGCGGCAACGGCGAGCCGATCCGGGGCGGCGTCGATATCCGGGTCGGCGACACCGTCGTGGTCCAGCGCGCCGGCGACGTGATCCCGAAAGTGCTCGACGTGGTGCTCGACAAGCGCCCTGCCGGACTCGCGGCCCTACGCGTTCCCGACCGTCTGTCCGGCCTGCGGCAGCCACGCGGTGCGCGAGGTCAACCCGCGCACCGGCAAGGAGGACTCGGTGCGCCGCTGCACGGGCGGTCTGATCTGCCCGGCCCAGGCGAGGGAGCGGCTGAAGCATTTCGTCTCCCGCTACGCCTTCGACATCGAGGGGCTCGGCGAACAGCGGATCGAGGAGTTCTATGCGGAGGGCCTCATCACGCGCCCGCAGGACATCTTCACCTTGAAGGCGCGCAACGAGCGCAGCCTCAAGCGGCTCGAGAACCGGGAGGGGTGGGGCGAGACGAGCGCCCGGAACCTCTTCGATGCGATCGAGGCGCGACGCTCGATCCCGCTGAACCGCTTCATCTACGCTCTCGGAATCCCGCATATCGGCGACACCTCCGCGAAGCTGCTGGCCCGTCATTTCGGAACCTTCGAGGCGCTGCGCGAAGTCGCGCGCGCCGCGGCCGACCCGGCATCGGAAGCACGCGCCGAGCTCACCGCGATCGGCGGCATCGGCGCCGTCGTGGCGGAAGCGATCGTGGAGTTCTTCAAGGAAGGAGCACAACGAGGAGATGCTCGATGCGCTCCTGCAGGAGGTCACGCCGCAGCCGGTCGAGACCGCCCGGTCCGACTCGCCCGTGGCCGGCAAGACGGTCGTCTTCACGGGGTCCCTGGAGCAGATGACCCGCGAGGAGGCCAAGGCCATGGCCGAGCGGCTCGGCGCCAAGGTCGCTGGCTCGGTGTCGAAGAAGACCGACATCGTCGTCGCCGGACCGGGAGCCGGATCGAAGCTCGAGAAGGCCAAGGAGTTCGGGGTCCAAGTGATGAACGAGGACGGATGGTTCGCGCTCGTGGGGCGCTAAGGTTCGCACGGTCTGACGCAACGCCGCCGTGTCATCCTCGCCGGCGCATATGCCTCGGTCTCATCCTACCGTTTCATCCCCGGCGAGCCGAAGGCGAGGCAAGGGGATCCGATTTCCAGTGCACTCTGGACGTGAATCCCGGCGCTGCTCGACGCCGGGGATGACGCAGAGGGCTGCGGCTCTCCGGGGCGGACACCCTCGTCGTCGCCATCCGGCAAAGCACTTTCATCCAAGACTTCGCCCTGTTTTCGTGCCAGGTATCGCCCATGACGGTCGCCATACCCGAGGTGTCGCTCGACCCTGCGTTGCGCGCTGCGGGCGACATGACCCATTTCTGGCGGGTGCCTCGCTACCGGGGGCTGGAATGCCTTCGGGCGACGTTCCGGCGGTACGCCTACGTGCGCCATACCCACGAGACCTACGCCATCGCGGCGATCGTCGGCGGATGCGAGACCTTCTATCATCGCGGCGAGCAGCACTACGCGAGCGTCGGCGCCATCGCCGTGGTCTGCCCGGACGAGCTTCACGACGGCGCGCCGCATGGCGGCGGGTTCGAGTACCGGACCCTCTATCCGTCCGTCGAACTGATGCAGGAGATCGCCGAGGAGGTGGCCGGGCGGCCTCTCGCCCGTCCGCCGTTTTTCCGGCAGTCGATCATCGATGATCCGGAACTGATGATCGCCATGACGCGCCTGCACACGGCCCTTTGCCTCGACGGGCCGAGGGTCACCGTCATGGAGCAGGATAGCCGGCTGGTGGATTTCCTGGCCCGTCTCATCGCGCGCTGGGCCGATCTCGACGCACCGCCGGAGAGCATCGAGACCGGCACGGTCGCCCGGGTGCGCAACTATCTCGACGCGCACCTCTCCGATGATGTCGGGCTGGCGGAACTGGCCAAGGTTGCGGGGCTGTCGCGGAGCCATTTCATCCGCGCCTTCCGCCGCGAGACGGGGCTGACCCCTCATGCCTATCTGCTCGACCGCCGCTTTCGCGCGGCGCGTCGGCTGCTCGAGCACGGCGAGCCGCCGGGCGAAGTCGCCGCAGCCTGCGGCTTCTTCGATCAGAGCCACCTCAACCGCGTGTTCAAGGCCCGCATGGGCGTGACACCCGGCGCCTTCCGCGCCGCCTGAGCCGCCACGGGCGCCGGGCTCTGCCGCTCAAGCCGCACTTCTGTCCAAGACGGAATCTGCCCGCGCCGGCATAAGGCGCCGCAGGAGGCGGCGATGGACTGCGTGAATCCCTACCGTACGAGACGCTTTGTTGAAGCGCGGGCCGGCCTGAAGGACATTGCGCCTGCGGCGGTCGCCGCAGTGCCCATCGGGCTGCTTTTCGGAGCCATGGCCGTGGCGAAGGGATTGTCGCCCGCCGAGGCGACGCTGATGTCTGTCCTCGTCTTCGCAGGCGGGGCCCAGTTCGCGGCGATCGAGAGCTGGGCGAACCCGGCGCCCGTGGCGGCGCTTGTCTTCGGGACGCTGCTGATCAACGCCCGCCACGTCCTCATGGGGGCGTCGCTGGCGCCGAAGATGCGGGCGAGCCGGACGCAGAAGCTCCTCGGCTTCTTCTTCCTGACGGACGAATCGTGGGCGCTCGCGGAGCGGCGTTCCCTCGACCGTCCCGTGACGGCCGCCTATTGGTTCGCCATGGCGGCGGTGCTGCCGGTCGCGTGGATCGCCTCGACGGCCTTGGGCGCCGTGCTCGGCTCCGTGCTGGGCAGTCCCGAAAGGCTCGGCGCGGATTTCGCCTTCACGGCGCTGTTCATCGGTCTCATCGCGGGTTTCGGCCGGAGCCGGGTGACGATCGTCACCGTGGCGGTCGGCGCGACGGTCGCGGCTCTCGTCCACGCCCTCGTCGGCGCGCCCTGGCATGTGGCTTCGGGCGCGCTCGCGGGCATCGCCGCGGCCTATCTGGCCGCTTCCCCGGAGGCGAAACCATGAGCATCGATCCGATCACCCTCGCGGCGATCCTCGCCATGGCGGCCGTGACCTATTTGACCCGGATCGCCGGCCTCTTCGTCGCCGATCGTCTCGTCCTTTCCGGGCGGGCCAAGGCCGCCTTCGATGCGATTCCGCCCGCCGTTCTCGTGGCCGTCATTGCGCCGACGGCTCTGACCACCGGCTGGCCGGAGACGATCGCCGCCGGATTGACGATGGTGGCAGCCGCGCGGCTGCCCCTCCTCGGCACGGTCGCGTTCGGCGTCGCGACGGTGGTTCTGCTGCGGGCGATCCTTCCTTAGTAGCCGATCGGCCCCGGGCACATCACCGCAACGCCCTCACGGGCAAACAGCTGCGTCGGGCTGCCCTTGTAGGATCTCACGTCGAAGGGCTTGAAGCCCACCCGCTCGGCGAGCCGGATGGACGGTGCGTTGTCCGGACTGATCATGCACACGAAGCGATCGCCGATGCGACCGCCTGCCCACCGAAGAGCGGCCGTGAGGGCTTCGAGGGCATAACCCTTCCCTTGAGCATGCGGGGCCAGGACCCAGCCGGCCTCGGGTGCATCGTCGAAGTCCGGACCGAGGCCGCGTCGGAAGCGCGCGAAACCGAGCTCGCCGACGAAGGCGCCGTTGGACCGCTCCCGCACGACCCAGTAGCCCAAGCCCAACAGGTTCCAAAGACCTCCGTACTTGAGCAGACGGGCCCAGACCTCGTCTTCGGTCGAAGGCTTACCGCCGATGAAACGCGTGACGGCCGGGTCGCTCCAGAGCGCCAGCATGTCGGCGTAATCGGAGGCCGCATGGGGGCGGAGCTCGAGGCGGGACGTGATCAGGAGACGGTCGGCAGTCATGTCTGTCAGGATTATCTGAAACCGCCCTATCCGATGGGCCTCGTCGCGCGCTCCAGCCAAGCCAGCACCGCTCCGTCGAGAGCCGGCGACAGCTTTTCGCGCACCTTGGCGTGATAGTCGTCGAGCCAGGCGATCTCGGTGGCCGTCATCAGGCTTGGCTCGACGAGGCGCGTATCGATCGGCGCGAAAGTGAGGGTCTCGAACCCGAACATCTCGCGCTCGGCGCCTTCGATCCTGCGCGGCTCCACCAGGATGAGGTTCTCGATCCGGATGCCGTATTCGCCGGTCTTGTAGTAGCCGGGCTCGTTCGACAGCATCATGCCGATCTCGAGCGGCGTGTGGCCCGTCTTGGCGATGCGTTGCGGACCCTCGTGGACCGACAGATAGCTGCCGATGCCGTGGCCGGTGCCGTGGTCGAAATCGAGCCCCGCTTCCCAGAGCGGCCGGCGGGCGAAGGAATCGAGCTGCGCGCCGGTCGTCCCCTTCGGAAACACCGAGCGGGCGATGGCGATGTGGCCCTTCAGCACCCGCGTGAAGCGGTCCTTCATCTCGGGACTGGGTTCGCCGACGATGACGGTTCTGGTGATGTCGGTCGTGCCGTCCTCGTATTGCGCGCCGGAATCGATGAGAAAGATCTGATCCTTCTCGATCGTCCGGTTGGACGATCGAGTGACCCTGTAATGCGGTATGGCGGCGTTCGGGCCAGCGCCCGAGATGCTGGGAAAGGAAACGTCCTTCAACAGTCCCGTCTCGATCCTGAAGCCCTCGAGCGCCTCCGCGGCGGCGATCTCCGTGAGACCGCCCTTCGGCGCCTCTCGGTCCAACCAGGCGAGAAATTTCGTGACGGCGGCACCGTCCCGAAGATGCGCGGCGCGCGACCCGGCGATCTCCGTCTCGTTCTTCACTGCCTTCATGAGGCTGATCGGATCGGGGCCGTGATCGACGGTGCCGTCGGCGCCCTCGATCCGCCGCGCAAGCGCCATCGCCGCCGTCGCCTTGTCGAGGCGGATCTTCTTTCGCTCGTGGCCGAGCCGCTCGAGCATGTCCGCGAATTCGGTCGGCTTGCGGAGATCCGCATGGTCTCCGATGGCGGCGCCAGCCTCGTTCGTCACCTTTGCCGGGTCGAGGAAGACGCTCGGGATCCCGTCCCGTGGAACGACGGCGTAGCCGAAAGGCAAAGGCGTGTGGCCGATATCGGAGCCGCGAAGGTTGAACGCCCAGGCGAGGTTGTGCGGGTCGGACACAACGAGCGCGTCCACCTTCGCTTCATTGAGCTTTTTGCGGATCCGGTCGAGCTTCGAGGCGACGCTTTCGCCGGCATGCTCGACGGGGTGCGGCCGCACCTGTCCGCGAGGGGCGGGGGGACGGTTGGTCCAGATCACGTCGACGAGGTTGATGTCGACCGGAACGAGCGTGCCGCCGGCGCGGGCGACGGCCTCCTCGAGGCGTTTGAGCCCTTCGACCGTGTGAAGCCAGGGATCGTAGGCGAGGGCGCCGTCGGCCGGCAGGTTCGCGCCGATCCAATCCTCAGGCGACTGCTCCGCGAGCTTCACCACCGTGATCACGGAGGTATCCACCTGCTCCTCGGCTTGCAGCGTATACCGCCCATCCACGACCAACGCGACTTCGTCCCGCAGCACGATCGCGGTTCCGGCCGAGCCCGTGAAGCCGGTGAGCCAGGCGAGGCGTTCGGCGTTCTTGGGCACGTATTCCGATTGGTGCTCGTCCGCTCGAGGCACGACGAAGCCCGCAAGCCCCCGGCGCGCCAGCTCGGCCCGGAGCTTTGCGATCCGTTGCGGGCCGTGAGCCCTGGAGGAAACGTCGTCGAAGCTTTGGAACCGCGCCATGTGAATCCGCCGTGTGCCGAGAGAACCGCAAGCTGGAGTTTCGCCGAGTGGAGCCCGAGTGGAAGTTAGCTTCTGATTTCCACGTCAGTGGTTAGGCCTTGTCCGGTGGAAGCGTCAATCCGGGCTCCACTCGTGGGCTGAGGCTGGCGTGGCGCCTCTATTGGGACCCGATCCTCAAGGTCGCGCTGCGCGCACAAGTGGGCCTCCGGCGGCGCAAACTTGCCGGGGATGAAACGGATGGAGGCCCTGCCCCTAAACCGCCGGTCGTTTCTCATCGGAGGGATGCCGTCCTGGGGAGGCGGGCGCTTCGCGCGCCCGGTCGCAGAACGAGCCCGTCCTTCGCTTCGCTGCTTAATCTTTATGCACTGAGCGCAGGCGAATTAACAATTATCCAACGTTCCACGCGTTCAGCGCATGGCTATCATGCGGCCAAGCCTCTGACCGGCCACCGCCTGGGAACCTATCTTCGCTGCAACGACAAGAGGAACGCCGAAGGGCCGTCTCAACCGATCTGGAGATGGACCCATGGCCACCACCGCCTACGCTTCCGCCTTTGCGGGCGTACCGCCCGCTCGCCGCAAGGCCCCGATTTCCGCCTTCGCGAAGCGCCTCGTCAATGCGATCGCCGTCAGCCGCATGAGGGCGGCGGAAGCGGAGCTTCGCCGGCACGGGTTCATCGTCGGCGAGACGGTCCTGACACAGGGCGAGTACCGCGCGATCGGCCTCGGCAAGGCCGACCTCCTGCCCTTCAACACCTGACGAAAGTGGATGCCATGACGATCCTCACCACCATTCGAGAGATCCTTGCCGAGACCGTGCGCCTTCGGCAGGAACTCATGAAACGCTATCCTCAGTCGGCCTCCGAGAACTGAAGGCCTCCGCTGCGGCGCGGGCGGGGGGCTGACCCCCGCCGCTTCATGACGAGCGCCGCCCAGCCTTCCAGATCGTAGCGGCGCTCCAGTCGCCAGCCTTGCGCCGCATAGGCGGACAGGACCCCTGCGACGTCCCGGCCAAGCAGACCGGATAGGATCAGCGTTCCATCCTCCGCGGCAACGCGGGCCAGGGCGGGCGCGAGAACGCGCAGGGGCTTCGCGAGGATGTTTGCGAAGACGAGATCGAACGCGCCCGGCCTGTCGGCGAGGGGGCTTCGGACGCCGGGACCCACATAGAGCTTCAGAAGGGAGCCGATCCCGTTGAGCCGCGCGTTCTCGCGCGCC
The DNA here is from genome assembly GCA_963723525.1 of uncultured Alphaproteobacteria bacterium. Classification (GTDB taxonomy): domain Bacteria; phylum Pseudomonadota; class Alphaproteobacteria; order Rhizobiales; family Beijerinckiaceae; genus Microvirga. Next base: position 23,863 of record CAVRRI010000021.1, on the reverse strand, counting down.
ACGCGGATCGCCTCCGGATCGATATCTCCCGCCACCACGGGCCGCTTCAGCAGCTTGGCGGCCGCAAAAGCGAGGATGCCTGTGCCGGTGCCGACGTCGAGCACGCGGCGCGGCACGCGGCGCTTGAGCTCGTCCGCGAAGGCCAGCAGGCAGCCCCGTGTCGTGCCGTGGTGGCCAGTCCCGAAGGCGAGCGCCGCCTCGATCTCGATGGCGACGTCGTTCGGGCGAACCCGAAAGCGGTCGTGGGAGCCGTGGACGAGGATTTGCCCCGCCCGCACCGGATCGAGGCCTTCGAGGGATGCCTTGACCCAGTCCTGCTGTTCGAGAGGCAGGAACACCGCCCTGTCGGCTTCGGCGCCGACCAGCGGCCTCACGAGCTCGCGGATCGCATGCTCATCCGGCTCGGTGGCGAAATAGGCTTCGAGGAGCCACGGGCCGCCGTCCTCCGTCTCGAACGCCGCCACGGCCGTTTCCGCAGGATCGAAGATTTCCCCGATGAGGTCCGTCATCGCGCGCGCCGACCGCTCGTCGGTGGCGATGCGCATGACGTGGGTGGGGCGGTTGGGATGCAGGCCTTCGAGCATGGGCGAGCCGCTTATCACCAAGGCGCCGTCTCATAAAGCGGCGGATCCATGACGCGGCCGCGAAGGCGGTGGGAGCGGTTAAGCCAGCGGCTCCACGAAGCTGTCGAGCACCATCTTGCGGCCCGCCTTGTCGAAATCCACCGTCAGCTTGTTGCCGTCGACGGCCGTGATCGTGCCCGGGCCGAACTTCATGTGCAGCACGCGGCCGCCGGTGGCGAAGGCCGATTGGCCGGTCGATTTCGCCACGAGCTCGCCTTCGATCAGCATCGGGCCGCTGCGTCCCCCGCGCGGACCGGCTTCGAAGCTTGTGGTGCTGCGGTGTTGCTGCGCCCGTTGCCAGCCGGGCGTGTGATAGCTGGAGCCGCCGAAGCTTCCCATTCGGTCGAAGCGCGAACCGCCGCCGTAGCCGCCGCCATAGGAAAAGTTCGCAGGAGCCTCCATGACCTCCACATCGGCTTCCGGCAGATCGTCGATGAACCGGCTCGGCAAGGTCGAATTCCACAGCCCGTGGATGCGGCGGTTAGAGGCGAAGTAGATCTTCGCCCGGCGGCGGGCGCGGGTGAGGCCCACGTGGGCGAGGCGGCGCTCTTCTTCGAGGCCCGCGCGGCCGTTCTCGTCGAGGGCGCGCTGGTTCGGGAACAGGCCTTCCTCCCAGCCCGGCAGGAAGACGGTGTCGAATTCGAGACCCTTCGCGGCGTGGAGCGTCATCAGGCTCACGCGTTCGGACGTGTCGCCGTCGTTCGCGTCCATCACGAGTGAGACGTGCTCGAGAAAGCTCTGGAGATCGGGGAATTCCTCCATGGAGCGCACGAGCTCCTTGAGGTTCTCCAGGCGCCCGGCAGCGTCCGCCGAGCGGTCCTTCCGCCACATGTCGGTGTAGCCGGATTCCTCCAGCACGACCTGCGCGAGCTCCGACTGCGTCATGGTCTCGGAGAGCTTCGACCAGCGGCCGAACGAGACGAGGAGATCGCGCAAGGCGGCGCGCGGTTTCGGCTTCAGCTCGTCCGTCTCGACGACGAACCGAGCGGCCTCGACCAGCGGCACCTTCGCCCGCCGGGCATGGTTGTGCAGCACCTGCAGCGTGGCCTCGCCGAGGCCCCGCTTCGGAACGTTGACGATGCGCTCGAAGGCGAGATCGTCGGCGGGCTGGGTGACGACACGCAGATACGCGAGGGCGTCGCGGATTTCGGCGCGTTCGTAGAAACGTGGGCCACCGATGACGCGGTAGGGCACGCCGAGCGTCACGAGTCGGTCTTCGATCTCGCGCATCTGCGCGGAAATGCGCACGAGGATCGCGACCTCGGCGAGGGCTTCCTTGCGCGCCTGAATCGCCTCGATCTCTTCGCCGATCAGTCGGGCCTCGTCTTCGGAATCCCAGGCGCCGGTGATCGTCACCTTCTCGCCGGGCACGTCCTCCGTCCGGAGCGTCTTGCCGAGGCGGCCCTCGTTCTTGGCGATGAGCCCCGAAGCCGCCGCGAGGATGTGGGCGGTGGAGCGATAGTTGCGCTCCAGCCGGATCACCGTCGCGCCCGGAAAGTCGTGCTCGAAGCGCAGAATGTTATCGACCTCGGCGCCGCGCCAGCCGTAGATCGACTGATCGTCGTCCCCGACGCAGCACAGGTTCTTGCGGGCCTGTGCCAGGAGGCGCAGCCAAAGGTACTGCGCGACGTTGGTGTCCTGGTACTCGTCCACCAACATGTAGCGGAAGCGGTTCTGGTATTGCTGCAGGATGTCCGGGTGCTCGCGCCAGAGACGCAGGCACTCCAGGAGCAGATCCCCGAAATCGACCGCGTTGAGGGTCTTCAGGCGCTCCTCATAGGCGGTATAGAGCCGTCCGCCGCTGCCGTTGGCGAACGCACCGGCTTCGCCCGGGGGCACCTGTCCGGGGCCGAGGCCGCGGTTCTTCCAGCCGTCGATGAGGCCTGCAAGATGCCGCGCCGGCCAGCGCTTCTCGTCGATGTTCTCGGCCTCGATCACCTGTTTCATGAGACGGAGCTGGTCGTCCGTGCCGAGGATCGTGAAGTCGGAGCGCAGGCCCACGAGTTCCGCGTGGCGGCGCAGGATCTTGGTGCCGATGGAATGGAAGGTGCCGAGCCACTGCATCCCCTCGGCCACCGGGCCGATGAGGTGAGCCACGCGCTCGCGCATTTCCCGGGCCGCCTTGTTGGTGAACGTGACGGCCAGGATGCCGTAGGGTTGGGAACGGCCCGTGGCGATGAGATGGGCGATGCGGGTGGTGAGCACGCGCGTCTTGCCGGTGCCGGCGCCGGCAAGCACCAGGACGGGCCCCTCGGTCGCCTCTACGGCTGCGCGCTGCTCCGGGTTGAGGCCGTTCAGGTAGGGTGCTTGCGGCGCGACAGCCGCTCGTGCGCGGGCTCCCAAGCTTCCGGCCTGGTTCGCAGGCGACCTCTCGTCGGGTAGGCCGGGGCCTCTCTCAGGGTGATTCATCTGGCGGACCATGGATCAAAACGCGAACGGCGTCGAGGCTCCGGCACCGCCGGTCCCCTGCCGCCGTGCCGCAGCCGTTTTCGCCCGGTCCAGCTTCTCCCCGGGGAGTCCGCACCCCATATAGGAGGGGAGCCCGTCTCCGAGGAGGCTTCCATGCGGTTCATCCTTGTCATCGTGACGATTGCCGGCTTGAGCGCCCCCGTGATCGCCCAGGCCCAGCGCCTGCCGCGCACGAGCCCGGCCGAGCAGGAGGTGCGCGACATCAACCGAACGCTCCAGCGCCAGAACCGGTCCCTCAACTACCAGCAGCAGGACCAGTTCGAGGTCAACCAGCTTCGGCAGGACCTTCACAGGCAGCGGACTTTTCCGCCGATCGTCGGGCCGGGCCCGGTGGGCCGGATCTGCGCGCCGGGACAGGTAGTCTGCTAGGGGCCGGGCGACCGGGGACGATTGATGCCGGTCGGAGCACCGCGCGACGGGAAACCCGTCGCTCGCCTTGAGGAATGCGTCGCAAGAGGGAGCACGCGTCGTGGGAACGCTCGCGCCGGAGCTAATGCCGTGTCCCCATCGCCAGCAACGGCTCCTGGACCGGGGTCCTGCCGGACAGGCCGATGACGCGGCCCAAAGCCTGCGGGCGGGCGAGCCGGGCATGGGCGGCCTTCATCACCGAGAGGTTGTTCAGGATATCGTCCGGGAAGGGCCGGACTTTCCGGGTTTCCATGTCCACGTGGAGAGACAGGTTCTCGCATGTGGCGGCGACCCATCCCTGCTTGGCGTGGCGGATTTCCAGATAGAAGTGAAGGCGCTTCTCGTCGAAGTCGATCAACTGTAGCGTGACGCGCACCGTGTCGGCGCGTTTCAACTCGCGCTTGTAGAGGACGTGCACCTCGGCGGCGAAATAGGTGGCGTTCCGTTCCTCGACGTAATCCGGGCCGAGGCCCACCACACCGAAACCCTCGTCCACGGCGCGGTCGAACAGCACGTGGTAATAGGCCATGTTCATATGGCCGTTGTAGTCGATCCACGACGGCTCGACCCGCATCGTCGATGAGACGAAGGGGGCAAAGAAGAAAATCGGGGCGGTCCGCTCGTTCGACACCGGCGATCTCCCTGTTTTCTTGTTTGACCTCCGCCCCCAGGTCGCCCGGAAAATATCACTTCCCTGCTCGGGGCACACCCCCGTGGCGGACGGGATGCACGGCTGTTTGTCATGCGCCATGTCGACTTTGCAAGCCGTCTGATAGAATTCCACCGAAGGGTCGATCGAACTCGGGCGCCGAAATTGCGATGAACATCCCTCAGCCGACTCCCCGTCTCAGACCGGACGCCGCCACGATCGCCGCGATCACGGGCGAATTCACGAAGCGTTACGGGAACCGGGTCGTCACCTCCACGGCCGTGCGCGAGCAGCACGGCCATACCCTTACCTGGATCGAGAATCAGCCGCCGGACGTGGTGGTCTATCCGCAGACGACCGGTGAGGTGGTCGAGATCGTGAAGCTCTGCGCCGCGCACGGCGTCCCGATTGTTCCTTTCGGCACCGGGACCTCGCTCGAGGGGCATGTGAACGCGCCGTTCGGCGGGGTTTCGGTAGATATGTCGCTCATGAAGCGAATCGTCGCCGTGCACGAGGAGGACCTCGACGTTACCCTCGAGCCGGGCGTCACCCGCAAGGAACTGAACGAGCACCTGCGGGCGAGCGGGCTCTTCTTCCCCATCGACCCAGGCGCCGACGCCTCTCTCGGCGGCATGGCGGCGACCAGGGCTTCGGGCACGAACGCCGTGCGCTACGGGACCATGAGGGACAACGTCCTCTCGCTGACCGTGGTCCTCCCCAACGGCGATGTGGTGAAGACCGCCCGCCGGGCCCGCAAGAGCTCGGCGGGCTACGATCTCACCCGGCTGATCGTGGGCTCGGAAGGGACGCTCGGCATCATCACCGAGATGACCCTCAGGCTTCACGGCATCCCGGAGGCCATATCGGCGGGGATCTGCCCGTTTCCGAGCGTCAAGGCCGCCTGCGATGCGGTCATCCTCACGATCCAGTCAGGCATCCCGGTGGCGCGGATCGAGCTTCTCGACGCCTCCTTTGCACGGGCGATCAACCAGCACTCGAAGCTGGGCCTGCCGGAGACTCCCCTGCTTCTCCTCGAATTCCACGGGACCGAGGCGAGCGTCCAGGAGCAGGCAGAGCGGTTCGGCGGGATCGCCACGGATTGTGGCGGCGGACCCTTCGAATGGGCCACCAAGGCCGAGGATCGCAGCCGGCTCTGGCAGGCGCGGCACGACGCCTACTGGGCGGCGAAGGGCCTCCGCCCCGGCACCCAGCCGGTGGCGACCGATGTCTGCGTCCCGATCTCGCGGCTGGCCGAGTGCGTCGACGAGACCACCCGGGACATCGAGGCGACCGGCCTCGTGGCAGCGATCCTAGGTCACGTGGGAGACGGGAACTTCCACGTGCAGGCTCTCGTCGACACGAGCGATCCCGAGGAGGTCGCCCAGTGCCAGGCCTTCATCGAACGCCTGGTCGAGCGGGCGCTCGCGATGGAGGGCACCTGCACGGGAGAGCACGGGATCGGGCAGATGAAGATGAAATACATGGAAGCGGAACATGGATCGGAGGCGCTCGACCTGATGCGGACCCTCAAGCGGGCGATCGATCCGGCGAACATCATGAATCCGGGAAAGGTCTTCGCGGCGTGAAGGGTTGCTTCGCCGCCAAGGCATCGCGGAACGCTCGTTGCGCAGCGTGGACGGATGAGGCGTGGACGGACGCTCGGTCGCGCTCCCGCGCCACTGACGCTTAGGATAAGGGTTGCCGGTTCAATTGGAGAGAAGGCGGTCTCTTTGCGCGACATCCTCACGGTCATCGCGGGGCTCGTGATCCTGATCCTGGCGGCGGCGCTCATCGCGCCTCCGTTCATGGCCTGGGAAATGCACCGCGACGCCATCGACCGGGCGGTCAGCCGCGCCACCGGAACGGAGGCCCGTACGGAGGGGCGCATCGGCGTGCGCCTGCTGCCGTCGCCGCGCATCCGCTTCGATCGGTTGCGCCTGGGCGGGGCCCAACCGGACGCGTCCTCGCTCACAGCCGACTTCATCTGGTCGGAGATCGCGCTCACGCCGCTGCTTCGGGGCGAGGTGCGGTTTCTCGACACGCGCGTCGGGCGGGCCGACATCCGTATCCCGGTCACCGAGAACGGGAACTGGCGCCTGCCGGCCGGGCTCGTGGCGGGAGACGCAAGCGGCCGGCAATGGGCCATAGAGGACCTGCGGGTCTCGCAGCTTCTCGTGACCACTCACGTCCCGACAACCGGACGCACGGATCAGCTCTACGCCGAGAACGTGGCGATCGAGAGCCAGAAGCTCCTCGGCCCCTGGCGCATCGAGGGAACGACGGCGGGCGTGCCGTTCCGGTTGGCGACCGGCGAGCTCGCGTCCGACCGGACGCTTCAGGTGAAGCTGACCGGCGGAGGCGAAGTCTTTCCCCGCTTCGACATCGACGGCAAGCTCGCCCTGGACCCGGGCGCAGACGGGACCACGACCCCGAATATCGTCGGCAAGGCCAGGGTGTTCTTCGGTCCGGCGGCCCAGAACGCCGCGGCGGCAATTCCGATCCCGGCCGCCGTCGAGGCGGGGTTCAACACGAGCGGCGGCACGATCGAACTCGAAAACGTCGTGGTCGAGGCCGGGGAGGGCGGCGCCAGCCTCCGGCTGACCGGCACGGGTACCGTCCGCACCGGCGATCCGCTCCTCTCCCTCAAGCTCGAAGGCCGCCGCGTCGACGCCGATAACCTTCTCATCGGCGCGAACCCGCGGGATCTCCTTTCCAGCCTGTCGCTCTACGTGTCGCCCGCGACCGCAATGCCGGTCGACCTCGATCTCGCCATCGGAAGCGTCGCCTTCGCTCAGGAGGAATTGGCGAATGTCGGACTGAAGGTGTCGTTCCATCGCGGGCGAGTGGAGGTGGAGCGGATGGAGTTCACCGCGCCGGGCGAGACGCGGATTTCGCTCTCCGGCGGGCTCGGGTGGGCCGCGGAGGGCGGCGTCAGGGGGCGCATCACGGTCGCGTCCGGCGGGTCCGACCGCTTCGCGCGCTACCTCGACCGGCTGGGCTGGAGCGGGCCGGCGCTCAGCCTCCTGGACGGCACTCCCTTCGAGGCCGCCGCCGACGTGGTGCTCGATCGCCCGGTCTCCTCGTTCCGCAACGTTCGCGTGAACGCGGGCGCCATGACGCTGACCGGACAGGGCCGCTACACGGCGCCCGAAAGCGGGGCGCGCGGCCGGCTCGAAGCCCAGGTGGGGGTCCTCGGCCTGAACCTGAACCAGTTGCCGCAGGTATCGTCCCTGTTCGACGCGACCCAGAACCTCGATGTCGGCTTCACCCTCGATGCGCGGAACGTGCGCGCCGGTGCTCGCGGCGGGGCGGGGCGCATCTCGGCCCGCATTGCCTCCGACGGTCCGGCGCTCGTCGTCGAGACGCTCGACATCGTCGATCTCGCCGGAGCCAATGCGCGCGTCGCCGGGCGCATCGCCCCGGACGGCTCCGGGCGGATTGCCGGCAAGGTGACGGCGCAGCGGGCGGCGCCCCTCGTCGACCTTCTCGGCAGCGTGTGGATCGGCGGGGTGTCGAAGCTCGTGCCGTCCTTTCTGCGCGAGGGCGAACTCGACCTGGACATCGTGACCGAAAGGGCGATTCCGGAGCCTGGTTCGAGCGAGCTCAAGCTCCGGACAACGGCGCGCGGCCGGGCCGCAGGCGGCGGCTTTGAAGGCGATGTGCTCACGGCCGACGGCATCACGCAGAGTCTCGACGTGCGGGTGACGACCGACAATACAGGCCGCTGGATCGACCGGCCCGACGTCGCCATGCTGCGCCGGCCGTCCCGTGCGGCGCTTCACGGGACCCGGGTCGGGTCCGGATCGTTCAACGTGATGCTGGCGGGGGATATCGGGGGCGTTCGCGTCGTCACGACGAGGCCTTTTGCCCTGGGCGTGGCCGACGACGTGATCGAAAGCGGCGAAGCTGATTTCCAGACAGCCGACCTCAGGCCGTTCATGGTGCTGCTCGGCGACGGATCCGACCTCTCGGCCCCGGTGCCGGTTGAAGCGCGGGTTGCCCTCCAGCGCGAACAGGACGCCTCCCTGGTGGTCGTCGACGGCAAGGTTGCGGGCGAAGCGGTCCGGGCGAGGCTCGCCGTACGGTCCCCTGCGGATGTCTCGGGCAGCATCACGCTCGACCGGCTCTCCCTGCCGTGGCTCATGACGACGTTCGCTCTCAACGCCCCGGCCGATCCGCAGCCGAACGCGCTCTGGTCCCGTGCCAAGTTCGAGCAGGGCAGCAAGCTTTTGACCGGCGGTAAGGCCACGGTCCGCGTCAAGCGTGTCGACATGGGTCGCGGGCTCAGTGGCGGAAAATGCCGGCTTCTCGCTCGGCCTGACGGAGGACGGCCTGTCGCTCCGCGAGTTCGACGCCGTGCTCGGCGGCGGGCGCGTCACGGGAACGTTCTCGGTCACGCGGCAGGGACCGATGGCGTCCATCGTTGCCGAGGGCGGCTTGCGCGATGTGCCCCTCGCGGCACTCGCCGGGCCGACCACGCTTACCGCCCGCATTTCGGGAAGCCTCAAGGTCGGCGCGGCCGCGGAGTCCCTGTCCGGGCTCGTTGCCAATCTCGGCGGCGCGGGCGACGCGCGCCTGTCGCAGATTCAGGTGCCGGACGCGGCCCCGCAGGCCTTGAACCACTCGCTCCAGCGGCTCCTGGCGGATAGCGACCCGCTGGCGGCAAGGCGGACCGAAACGATCCTCGCGGAAGAACTCGCACGGGCCCCGATCACGTCCCCGGTTCTCGCCGGACCGATCGCCATCGTCAACGGCGTGCTGCGGCTCTCGCCCGCGATCATCGATGGCGGCGCCGCGGTGTGGCAGGGGGCGATCACATACGACATGAAAACCCTTCTGCTCGATGCACGCGGGTCGCTGATGGCGAAGACGGCCGCTCCGCCCTGGACCGGAGCCCTGCCGTCCGTGGGCCTCGCCTGGCGCGGCCCCCTCGGCAGTCCCGTGCACGAGATCGACCCTGCGCCGCTGGCCAACGGGATTGCTGCGATCGTGCTGCAGCGGGAACTCGAGAAGATCGAGGCTTTCGAGGCCGAGCAGTCCGAGCGCCAGCGCCGCGCGCAGCAGCAGACGCTCCAGCGTCAGAGGGAGCGGGACCGGCAGATTGCAGAGGAAGCCGCCCGGCAGGCGCGCCTTCGCGAGGAGCAGGAGCGGGCCAGGGGCGAGATCGAGCGCGTGCGCGTGGAGACCGAGCGTCTCCAGGCGGAGCAAAGGGCGGAGCAGCGGGCGCGGGCGGAGGCGGAGCGCCGGGCTGCGCAGGAGCTGCAACTGCCGACTCCCTCCGCACTGCCCTCGCTTCCGCCTCCGATCGACATCAGGCCCGCACCGCAGATCGGCGTCCGCCCCGGCGGATAGCGCAGCGGGTGCAACGGCGCCGTCCTTGTGGATGATGCTTCCTCACAAGGCGTCATCCTTGGGCGCGCGAAGCGCGACCCGTGGACCTCAGGCCGGCAAAGGCGCATGACGGGCCGGGCCGCTCTACCCCGTGGCCGCCTCGCTTTGCCGCGCCGCGCCCGACTCGCCCGACGATGCCTCGCCGCCGCGGATCGTCTGCAGGACGAACACGCGGATGGCCGAGGAGAGGTTCTGCTCGCCGCGCCCGGCATCGATCCTTCCGACGAGCGACTGGACCGACGTTCCACGGGACGTCGCGATGGAGCGCAGCACCTCCCAGAACGGCTCTTCGAGGGAGATGCTGGTGCGATGCCCGGCAATGGAGATCGAGCGCTTGACGATGCCGCCGCTCATTCAGGCGTCTCGTCGCGCTTGTGGCCCTCGAGGCGGCGCTCCACGAGCTTCCGCTCTGCATCGCTCTGCCGTTGTTCTTCCTTCGTCCGACCGAAGGCGACCCGGTTCGCGGCGGCCCGGGCCTCCTTGTCGGTCCTGGCCTTGCGCTTGCGCGCCTGGCGCAGATTGATGATCTCGGCCATCTTCCTCGTCCCGTCGGCGGCTCAACCCGGCGCCAGCATCGTTTCGGGCCGGACGATGGCATCGAAATCCTCCGCCGTCACGTGGCCGGAACGCAGCGCTTCCTCGCGGAGCGTCGTGCCGTTCTTGTGCGCGGCCTTTGCGATTGCGGCCGCCTTGTCGTAGCCGATCCTGGGGGCGAGCGCCGTCACCAGCATCAGCGACCGCTCGAGCAACTCGCGCAGCCGCTCGTGGTTCGGTTCGATGCCGGCGACGGCGTTGTCCGCGAAACTGACCGACGCATCCGCGAGAAGGCGGATCGACTGCAGCACCGCGTTCGCGATCACGGGCTTGAAGACATTGAGCTCGAAATGCCCTTGAGAGCCGGCAAAGGCCACCGTCGTCTCGTTGCCGAACACCTGCGCGCAGACCATCGTCATCGCTTCCGCCTGGGTCGGGTTCACCTTTCCGGGCATGATGGAAGATCCCGGCTCGTTTTCCGGCAGCGCGATCTCGCCGAGGCCGGAGCGCGGGCCGGAGCCCATGAGCCGGATGTCGTTCGCGATCTTGAAGAGGCCGGACGCCAGGCTCACGAGCGCGCCGTGGGTGAAGACGAGGGCGTCATGGGTGGCGAGCGCCTCGAACTTGTTGATCGCCGTGGTGAAGGGAAGCGCCGTCAGTTCCATCACCTTCGCGGCGAAGCGCTCGGCGAATTCGGGGTGCGTGTTGAGGCCGGTGCCGACCGCGGTGCCGCCCTGGGCGAGCGCCAGCAGCCCCGGCAGGGTCGCCTCGATCCGCGCAATGCCGAGTTCCACCTGCATGGCGTAGCCGGAAAATTCCTGACCGAGCGTGACGGGAGTTGCGTCCTGCAGGTGCGTGCGGCCAATCTTCACGATGTCGGCGAACGCGGCGGCCTTACCGTCGAGAGCCCGATGGAGATGGCGAAGCGCGGGCAGGAGCCGGGCATCGATCTCCCGCGCCACTGCGATGTGCATTGCGGTCGGGAATGAATCGTTGGAGGACTGGCCGCGGTTGACGTGATCGTTCGGATGCACGGGCGATTTTTCGCCGCGCCGGGCTCCGAGCCGCTCATTGGCGAGGGCGGCCAGGACCTCGTTCATGTTCATGTTGGATTGGGTGCCGGACCCGGTCTGCCACACGACGAGGGGGAACTCGTCGTCGTAGTCGCCCTGGACGACGTCGGCCGCGGAATCGGCGATGGCTTCGGCGATGGCGGGGTCGAGGAGGCCGAGGTCCCGGTTCACCAGCGCGGCAGCCTGTTTCACCAGTGCGAGCGCGTGGACGAGGGGCAGCGGCATGCGCTCGGTCCCGATGCGGAAGTTCTGGAGCGAGCGCTGCGTCTGCGCGCCCCAGAGCCGATCGGCTTCGACCTCGATCGGACCGAAGGTGTCGGTCTCGGTGCGGCTAGGGGGGCGGTCGGAGGGCGACATCCTGGCCTCTTCTGTTGCGCGAGGGGGGTCCTAACTTAAGGTCCGGGGTGCGAGATGAAGAGCCTACCATGGACGAGCCTCTCCCGATGAGCCCCTTCCGTCCGCCGGCTCCCACGCCGCGCCGGACTCCGCCGGACCTGTTCGACTTCCTCAAAGCCGCCCGCACGAACCCGCTCACCACCTGGACCGAGGCGCATTTCCGGGAGCCGATCCTTGCGGGCGACGGCCTGCTCGGCCGGATGACGGTGCTCAACGACCCTGCCGCGATCCGTCACGTCCTCCTCGACAATGCCGCCAACTACCGCAAGGACGATCTCCAGCGCCGGGTTCTGGCGCCGGGGCTCGGCAACGGCATCGTCACCGCGGAGGGCGAGGAATGGCGCACGCAGCGCCGCATCCTGGCGCCGCTCTTCTCGCCGCGGACTGTCGCGGGGTTCGTGCCGGCGATGGTGGATGCGGCCGAACGCCTGGTGCGGCGCTGGCGGCGGTGGCCCGAGGCGCGTGTGCTCGACGTCTCGCTCGAGATGACGCGGGTCACGCTCGACGTCCTGGAGCGCACCATCTTCACGCAGGGACTCAAGAAGGACCCCGATGCGCTGGGCCGCGCCATCACCCGCTATTTCGAGGCGCTCGGGCCGATCGACCCGCTCGACGTTTTCGGCCTGCCGTCCTGGATCCCCCGCGTCGGACGCATGCGCGCCCGTCCGGCGATCCGCTTCTTCGAGGAGACCGTGAAGGACCTCATCTCGAACCGGAAGGCACTCCTCGCCGCGGGCGAGCCGGCGCCGCGCGACCTCCTCACGCTGCTCCTCGAAGCAGCCGATCCGGCGACCGGCCATGGACTCTCGGATATCGCGGTCCAGGCCAACATCGTCACCTTCATCGGTGCCGGCCACGAGACCACCGCCAACGCGCTCTCGTGGTCTCTCTACCTGCTCTCGCAGGCGCCCGATGCGCGTGCGCGGGCGGAGCGCGAGGTGGACGAAGTCCTCGGCGACCGCCGCCTGGCGGCGGAAGACATCGAGCGGCTGATCTTCACCCGCGCGGTGATCGAAGAGACGATGCGGCTCTATCCGCCGGCCCCCTTCATGAGCCGCGCCGCCATCGCCGACGACCGGATCGGCCGCATCAAGATCCCAAAGGGCTCGATCGTGACGATCGCGCCTTACGTGCTCCACCGCCACCATACTCTGTGGGAAAAGCCCGATTCCTTCATTCCCGAGCGCTTCCTGCCGGAGCGGCGGGTCGCGATCGACCGCTTCGCCTATCTGCCCTTCGGCGCGGGCCCGCGCATCTGCATCGGTGCGAGCTTCGCGCTGCAGGAAGCGGTGATCGTGCTGGCACATGTGCTGCGCGGAGTACGGCTGGAGCTGGTCGAAGGCCACCAGGTCAGGCCCCTGCACAAGGTGACCCTGAGACTCGACGGCGGCCTGCCCATGCGGGTGAGGCGGCGCTGAGACGCCCCGGCGCGTCAGGGAAGCTTGGCCGAAAGGCGTCCGATCGGGATCCGCGTCTAAAGCATCGGACCCAAAAGTGGACCCCACTTTTGGGATCCATCCGATGCTCTTTCTCTTAAGCAGCGCATCGTTTAACGCGAAGAACCGGGTCCACTTGTCCCGCACGATGCGCTAGTTCTTTTTCCGGAATGCGTCGAGGTTCACGACCTCGGCGCTGGCCTCGTCTTTATCCTTGGGCTTCTCGGCCTTGGCCGTCCTATCCGCCTTCCCGCCCTTGAGAGCGGTCTTCTCGGCCTCGGGCGCCGGCTTGGGGGCCGGCGGTGCCTTCGGGACAGCGCTTTTCGCGGCGACTGGCACGGCGGGCTTCTTCGGCTGCAGCTCGACGGGTTCCGAACCGGCGCCGCGGGCGGGGCGCACGGAGGAAGGCGGCGAAGCCTCGGCCTCGTCCTCCTCCTCGGTCTCGACCTCGAACTTGAGGCCGAATTCGACAGACGGATCGAAGAACCCCGTCAGCGCGTCGAACGGAATCAGGAGCCGCTCGGGGACCCCGGAGAACGACAGGCCGACCTCGAAGGTGTGCTCCGTGACGCCGAGATCCCAGAACTGGTGCTGGAGGACGATGGTCATTTCCTGCGGATACTTTTCGCGCAGGCGATTCGACAGCCGCACGCCTGGAAAGTCGGTGCGGAAGGAAACGTAGAAGTGGTGATCGCCGCTGAGCCCGTCACGGCCGGCATCGCTCAGCACCTTGCGGACGACCCCCTTGAGGGCGTCCTGCACCAGGAGGTCGTAGCGGATGTGGTCTTTGGCCATGCAAGCTGCCCGGAAATGAAAGTGGAGGCTTCTGTTGCCAGGTGCCTCCGAACCCCGCCTAGCGGTGCTACCCGCTAGGACTTTGGATCGGTCTTGGGAGCTGCTTACGCAGCGACCGCAACCGGAGCATAGTTGTCGTTGGCAACTATTGAATCGGCCCGATAACGGCGGAACCATGCCGAGCGAAAGACCACCCTTTACGCCCTCGTCGATCCTATTTCGCCCCCGCCGAAACCCAAGGCTCAGCTTGGGCTTGGGTGGAGGCGCCGGGTACCGCCCCCGGGTCCGATGGGTTTATTCCGATAGCCGTTTATCGCCATAGCCGGCCTTGCGGCCGGCAGAACCAATATAAGGTCGCAAACCCGGAATTGAAAGACGGGGACAACTCGAAACGGGTTGCCTCGGCGGGCGAATGGCTGCGTTATCAAGGGGAAAGGAGCCGACCGATGCCGATCCGCCACAATCTCGTCCGCCGCCCGTATCCCTTCCTCGCCGGAGCCTCGGCGCTCGCACGGGCCTTATCCATCCGGGCCGGGGCGATCGAAAGGCGGCACGGGGATATCGAGGGCTGATTCCGCGGGTGGAACAGGTCGGCTTCGTCAACACGGGACACTGCCATGGACGCCTACCATCGACTGCTGCGCCGCATCCTCGACGAGGGCGTCCGCAAGGGCGACCGGACGGGGACCGGGACCATTGCGGTCTTCGGCCATCAGATGCGATTCGATCTCTCGCAGGGTTTTCCGCTGGTCACGACGAAAAAGCTTCATCTCCGCTCGATCATCCACGAACTGCTGTGGTTCCTGAGGGGCGATACCAACGTGCGCTCGCTGCAGGAGAACGGCGTCACCATCTGGGACGAATGGGCGGATGAACGCGGCGATCTCGGGCCGGTCTACGGAAAGCAGTGGCGATCCTGGGAGAAGCCCGACGGCGGCACGATCGACCAGATCCGCTGGGTCGCCGACGAGATCCGCCGCAGCCCCGATTCCCGCCGTCTCGTCGTGACGGCCTGGAACCCGGCCGATCTCGACAAGATGGCGCTCGCGCCCTGTCATTGCCTTTTCCAGTTCCACGTGGCGGAGGGCCGTCTCTCCTGCCAGCTCTATCAGCGCTCGGCGGACGTCTTTCTCGGCGTACCGTTCAACATCGCCTCCTATGCGCTTCTCACCCACATGATCGCACAGGGCACCGGCCTTCGGCCGGGCGATTTCGTGCATACCTTGGGCGACGCGCATCTGTACCTGAACCATCTCGAGCAGGCCCGACTCCAACTCACCCGCGAGCCGCGCCCGCTGCCGAAGCTGCGGCTCAACCCCGCGGTGCGTTCCGTCTTCGACTTCACCTTCGACGACATCGCCATCGAAGGCTACGATCCGCACCCTGTCATCAAGGCGCCGATCGCCGTCTGAACCTCTCGAGCTTTGGCCCGGCATGAACCGACGCGAGGTGGTCGAAACGGCGCTTCGCATCCTGGCGCCGAAAATCCCACGTCACGAATTCGAGGCGGTGGTGGATCACGCGCTCATGAGCGCCGGCCTGCGCGCCGCCTCGCCCGAAAACGCCGCCTGGCTCTCCATGGTGGCCTATATCCGCCACAGGCTCACCGAATACGACAGCCTGATGGAGGAAGGCTACGACCAGGACAGCGCGCGCTTCTTCGTGGCGGAGGAGATCAATCGCGTGCTGGTCGAATGGGGCTCGCCGCGAAAGCTCGCGGACGAGGAGTGAGGCGGGCGCCGACGAGAAGCGGTCCCGTACCGGCCCTGGCGAGCCGCGGGTCGGTGTCATCCCCTGCGAAGGCAAGGGGAGGGGATCCACTCCGGAGCGCATGGGATTCTGGATCTCCATCCCGGCGCTGCGCGCCGCCGGGATGACACTGGCTGCATTGCGCTCCTCCCTTGGGGATGACACCCGCCGCGACCGGCCTTATGCGGGGCGCATGACCCTCGCCATACGCCCCGCAGCCCCTTCCGATTCCGCCCTGGTCTTCTCCTTCATCCAAGACCTCGCCGACTACGAGCGCCTCGCCCATGAGGTCGACGCCACCGAGGAGGCTGTCGCGGCGGCGCTCTTCTGCGAGCACCCTCGGGTCTTTGCCGAGATCGCGGAATGGAACGGGGAATCCGCCGGATTCGCGCTCTGGTTCTACAACTTCTCGACCTTCCGCGGCCGGCACGGGATCTATCTCGAAGACCTTTTCGTCCGCCCCGCTTACCGGCGGCACGGGATCGGCAAGGCCCTTCTGCAGCATCTCGCCGCCCGATGCGTGACGGAGGGCCTCGGCCGGCTCGAATGGTGGGTGCTCGACTGGAACGAGCCGGCGATCGGCTTCTACCGGTCCCTCGGCTCCGTCGCGATGGACGAGTGGACGGTGCAGCGTGTAACGGGAGAGGCCCTCGTCCGACTCGCCGCAACGCCATGAACCGCCCCCTGATCATCGTCGCCGCCGTCGCCGACAACGGGGTCATCGGGCGCGACAACAAGCTGATCTGGCGGCTGAAGACCGATCTCAGGCGCTACCGGGACCTTACCCTGGGCAAGCCGATGATCATGGGACGCAAGACCTACGAGTCGATCGGGAGGCCGCTGCCCGGCCGCGAGACGATCGTGCTCACGCGCGATCCGCAATTCTCTGCCGAGGGCGTCCATGTGGCCAGGGACTGGGACGAGGCGGTGGCGATGGGTGACGGGCTCGCCGAGCGGATGGGAGCGGAGGGCGATCGTCGTCGCGGGTGGGGCCGAGATCTACAGGCTCGCCTTGCCGCAGGCGGCCAGGATCCACCTGACCGAGGTTCATGCCCTGCCGGAAGGGGATGCCCTCTTTCCGGCCTTCGACCGGGCGGCGTTCCGGGAAGTCGCCCGTCGGAGCCATCCGGCCGGTCCCGACGATGAGCATCCGTTTACCTTTATCGACCTCGAGCGGCGCCGAACCGCCGCAGGACGTTGACCTCGGCCCGGCCGATCACCATCTGGCGGCCTTGACATACGGCCGCATCCGCACCCACAACCGCCGTGCATCGGGACGGCCTCTCGGCCAGGTGCAGCAGCAAACACGAGGACAGGCGATCGATGCCTTGGAGTAACCAGAGCGGCGGCGGCGGCGGACCCTGGGGTCAGCGCGGCTCCGGCGGGGGCGGCAAGAGCCCGTGGGGCTCGGGCCCTCAAGGCGGCGGCACGCCGCCCGATCTGGAGGACATCCTCCGGCGCGGCCAGGATCGCATCAAGGATTTCATCCCCGGCGGCGGTTCCTTCGGCAGCAAGGGACTGGCCGTCCTCGTGCTCGGCGCCGTCGCGGTCTGGCTTCTCACCGGCTTCTACACGGTGCGACCGAACGAGGTCGGCATCAACATGATCTTCGGCCGGTACACGGGCTCGACCAGCGAGGGCCTGCGCTACAACCTGCCTTACCCGATCGGCCAGCGTGGAGAAGCCCGACGTCACCGCCCAGCAGCGCGTCGAGGTCGGCTACCGCTCGGCGCCCGGTCAGGGACGCGCCCGCGACGTCACCGAAGAGAGCCTGATGCTCACCGGCGACGAGAACATCATCGACATCGATTTCGACGTGGTTTGGCAGGTGAACCCGGCCCGCGCCCAGGACTACGTGTTCAATCTCCAGAACCCGCAGGGCACCATCAAGTCCGTGGCCGAGAGCGCCATGCGCGAGGTGGTCGGCCGCCGCAACATCCAGCCGATCCTTACGACCGAGCAGTCGAGCGTGGCGCAGGAAGTGCGGCAGATCATGCAGCAGACCCTCGACGCCTACGGGGCGGGCGTGCTCGTCAACGTCGTGCAGCTCCAGGCGGCCCAGCCGCCGCAGGAAGTCCGTCAGGCCTTCTTCGACGTGAACGCGGCGCAGCAGGACGCGGTGCGCGTACAGAACGAGGCGGAGACCTTCGCGAGCCGCGTCGTACCGGAAGCGCGAGGCGAGGCGGCGAGAGCGGTCCAGCAGGCGCAAGCCTATCGCGAACAGGCCACCGCCGATGCGACCGGTCAGGCCTCGCGCTTCAACCAGGTCTACGAGCAGTACCGTTTGGCCCCGGCCGTGATCCGCGAGCGGATCTTCATCGAGACGATGGAGCGCGTGTTCGGCGGCATGGACAAGATCATCATCGACCAGAACGGCCAGCAGGGCGGAGGCATCGTGCCCTATTTGCCTCTCAGTGAGTTGCAGCGCCGCGCGCCGGCCCAGGGTCAGCCGCCGCAGCAGGGAGCCGCGCGATGAACAATCCCGTCCTGCGCACCGGCCTTTTGATCCTGCTCGGCGTCGTCGCCGTCATTCTCTTCGCGTCCATCTTCACCGTCCAGCAGACCCAATACGCGATCGTCCTTCGCTTCGGTGCCGTCCGCGCCGACATTCGCGATCCGGGCCTGCACTTCAAGCTGCCGCTCATCGACAACGTCCTGTACTTCGACAAGCGGGTCCTCGATCTCGACCTCCCGGTCCAGACGGTCCTCTCGGCCGACCGGCAGAACCTGGAGGTCGACGCATTCACGCGTTACCGGATCACCGATCCGCTTCGCTTCTTCCAGGCGGCGAACAACATCACGCTTGCGAACCAGCGGCTGACGAGCTTCACCAACTCATCCTTGCGCAACGTGCTCGCCAGCGCTTCCCGCGACGCCATCGTCCGTACGGATCGGGCCCGGCTCATGAACCGGATCCAGGACGACGTGAACCGCCAAGCTCAGAGCCTTGGCATCGAGCTCATCGATCTGCGCCTGACGCGAGTCGATCTTCCGGCGGCGAACAGCCAGGCCGTCTATCAGCGCATGCGCACGGAGCGCGAGCGGGAGGCGGCGGACCTGCGCGCCAACGGCCAGCAACAGGCGCAGACGATCCGCGCGCGCGCCGAACGCGAGGCGACGGTCATCCGCGCCGAGGCGAACCGGCAGTCGGAGGAACTGCGCGGACAGGGCGACGCCGAGAAGAACCGCATCCTCGCCGAGGCCTTCGGAAGGGATCCGGACTTCTTTGCCTTCTACCGCTCCATGCAGGCCTACGAGGCCGGCTTGCGCCCGGGCGACACCCGCCTCGTCCTGAGCCCGAACTCGGAATTCTTCCGATTCTTCAACGATGCAACCGGCCGCGCCGCATCATCGGGCGGCACAGGACGGTCCGTCCCGCCGGCGGCCGTCGCGCCGTCCGCCGGACCGCCCCCGACAGCCTCCGCGCCGTCGCAGTAACAGGGCTTGATGGTCGACCTCATCGCAGCCCTCGGCGTTGCACTTGCGGTCGAGGGTCTTTTGTTCGCGGCTTTCCCCGACGGGGTCCGCAAGGCGATGTACGAGGCAGCCCATACGCCGAGCGACCGGATGCGGCTCGTCGGGATCATCTCCGCCGTTGCCGGTGTTTTGATCGTCTGGGCCGCCCGTCAGGTCGGCTGACCTGTCGCGTTCCGGCCGCATTTGCGCTTGAATGGCAGGCAACGCCGCCGATCTATGGTCTAGCGATTCCCCGAGAGGACACCCGATGGCACACGTCATGAATGCCCTGGCCCGGTCCGAGCCGAATTCCGGCCGGCGCCGTACGGCGCCCTGGTACGCCGCCCTGGCCTTCGCGGTCACTCTGCTGCCCGTCCAGGTCGAGGCGCGGGCTGCGCCGGAATCCTTCGCGGATCTCGCCGAGCAGGTCACGGGCGCGGTGGTGAACATCTCCGCCTCCACCACCGTCGAGACCCGCAACCGCACCCTGCCGCAATTGCCCCAGGGCACGCCGTTCGAGGACCTCTTCGAGGAGTTCTTCAACCGCCGCGGCCAAGGCCAAGGTCCGGGCAGCGAGGCGCCGCGCAACTCGCCCCAGCAGCGGCGCTCGAACTCCCTGGGCTCGGGTTTCGTCATCGATTCCGCGGGGATCGTAGTGACCAACAATCACGTGATCGGCGACGCCAACGACATCAGCGTCATCTTCTCCGACGGCACTCGCCTCAAGGCCGAGATCGTCGGAAAGGACTCGAAGGTCGACATCGCCGTGCTCAAGGTGAAGACGGACAAGCCGCTGAAGGCCGTACCCTTCGGCGATTCCGAATCGATTCGCCCGGGCGACTGGGTGATGGCGATCGGAAACCCGTTCGGGCTCGGCGGCTCTGTCACGGCCGGCATCGTCTCGGCCCGCGGCCGCAACATCGATTCCGGCCCCTACGACAACTACATCCAGACCGACGCTTCGATCAACAAGGGCAATTCGGGCGGGCCGCTCTTCAACATGAAGGGCGAGGTCATCGGCATCAACACGGCCATCCTGTCGCCTACGGGCGGGTCGGTGGGCATCGGCTTCGCCGTGCCGGCCTCCACCGCCATCCCGATCATCGACCAGCTTCGGCAGTTCGGCGAGACCCGGCGCGGCTGGCTCGGCGTCCGCATCCAGAACGTGGACGACGCCACCGCCGAGGCCCTCAGTCTCGGTGGCGCGCGGGGCGCCCTGATCGCCGGCATCGACGAGAAGGGCCCGGCAAAGCCCGCAGGGTTCGAAGTGGGTGACGTGATCGTCCGCTTCGACGGCAAGGAGGTGAAGGATTCGCGGGATCTGCCGCGCATCGTCGCCGCGACGCCGGTCGGCAAGGCTGTCGACGTCACCATCATCCGCAAGGGCAAGGAAGAGCAGAAGCAAGTGACGCTCGGCCGCCTGGAGGATGGCGAGCGCCAGCAGCAGGCGGGCCTGCAGCAGCCCCCGACGGATCCGCCGACCGTCACCCGCCAGGCGCTCGGCCTCACCATGTCGGGCATCAACGACGAGCTGCGGCGGCGCTACAGCCTCAAAGACGGCCTCAAGGGCGTCGTCGTCACCCGGGTCGATCCGAACTCGGTGGCGGCTGACAAGCGGATCCAGCCGGGCGACGTGATCGTCGAAGTGGGCCAGGAGGCGGTCTCGAGCCCGGCCGACGTCACCCGCCGGATCGACGCCCTGAAGAGCGAAGGCCGCAAGTCGGCGCTCCTCCTGGTATCGAACGCGCAAGGAGAAGTCCGTTTCGTAGCCGTGTCGATCGAATAGACGGTTCCGCATCGAAGCGTGCAGGGCGGCTTTCGGGCCGCCCTTTCCATGTGCGCCCTCGCGCGTTTGCGTCCCGGGCGGCTGCGCCCGAGATCGAACCGATCCCGGAATCCGCGCGTTGGTCAGCAGAGTGCTTTGTTATTCAAGGTGCAGCGTATGGCGACCATCAAGTCTGCGGTCACCGCAATCGCCCTCGTCGGGCTGGCGATGGCCGGTGCGAGCCCCGCCTCCGCGCAGGTCGGGTGCGATTCCCGCTCCAAGATCCTCAGCGCGCTCGATCAGCAGTACAAGGAAGCCCCGATCGGCGTCGGGCTGGCCCAGTCCGGACGGGTGATCGAGCTCCTCGTCTCCCGCAAAGGCTCTTGGACCCTCCTGGCCACGGGCCCGACCGGCCTGTCGTGCCTCATCGCGGCGGGCGAGAATTGGGAGGCGATGACGCTCCCCTTAGGCGACAAGAGCTGAGGCATCACTCCCGAACGATGTCCTCGGCCCGATAACCCTGGGCGTAGAGGAGTCCCGTGAGATCCGCATGCTCGATGCGCGCATGGGCCGCCGCCGCGACCGCGGGCTTGGCCCGGAACGCCACGCCGAGGCCAGCCTCGCCGAGCATCGCGAGGTCGTTGGCGCCGTCGCCGACCGCCAAGGTCTGATGCGCCTCGAGGCCGAACCGCTGGCGCAATTCGCGAAGAGCCGCGAGCTTGGCCTCCCGCCCGAAGATCGGTTCCTGCACCTCGCCCTTCAGCCGCCCTTCCGCTACCGCGAGGCGGTTCGACCGGTGCTCGTCGAATCCGATTGCCGCACCGACCGGTCCCGTGAAGAGGCTGAAGCCGCCCGAGACGAGCGCCGCATAGCCGCCGTTCGCCCGCATGGTCTTGACCAGTTCCCGCCCGCCGGGCGTCAGGGTGATGCGGGTCCTGATGATCTCTTCGATGACCCCGACGGGGAGGCCTTTCAGAAGCGCCACGCGCTCGCGGAGCGCCGGTTCGAAGGCGATCTCGCCGCGCATGGCACGTTCCGTGATGGCAGAGACCTTCTCCTTCAGCCCCACGTAATCGGCCAGTTCGTCGATGCATTCCTGGCCGATCATGGTGGAATCCATATCCGCCAGGAACAGTCGCTTCCGGCGCGTCGCGGCCGGCTGGACGACGACGTCGACGGGTTCGTGGCCCAGGACGACGCGAATGGCGGTTTCGGCCGTCCCTTTGTCGCCTTCGAGATAGATATCGGCGGCGATTCCCCTTGCGAGGACCCGCTGTTCCGTCTCTTGTCCGAGCGCCCGGGCGGCGGCGTCGATCAGAACCTCGGTGAGAATCGGGCGGGCCGGGTTGGCGACGAGAGTCGCGACGAGACGGGTTGAGCGCATGGCGGGAGAGGGGGCTTGAGCGAGGGTTTGACCGGCGCGGTTCTCATCGCAGGGCCGACCGCCTCAGGCAAGTCGGCGCTCGGCATCCGTCTGGCAGATCGGCTCGGCGGAATCGTCGTCAACGCCGATTCCATGCAGGTCTACGGGGACCTGCGGATGATCACGGCCCGGCCGACCCCCGAGGAGGAAGCGCTCGCGCCGCACCGGCTCTACGGCCATGTGGACGGGGCGGTGAACTATTCGGTCGGCCACTACGTCGCCGACGTGGCGCGGCTGCTCGAAGCCATCGAGCCGGGAACGGTGCCGATCTTCGTCGGCGGGACCGGCCTCTACTTCAAGGCACTGGCAGAGGGTTTGAGCCCGATCCCGCCGGTGCCGGACGAGGTGCGCGGCGTGGTGCGAAGGGATAGCGACGGCCGCGGGACGCCGGAACTGCACCGCATGCTGGCCGAGCGCGATCCGGAGACCGCGCGCACCTTGCGGCCCAACGACCGGCTCAGGGTGCAGCGGGCGCTCGAGGTCTTCGCCGCGACGGGAAGACCGCTCGTCTCCTTCCACGGGGAGCGCGAGCCCGGGCTTCTCGCGGGGCGCCGCCTCGTCACGATCTTCCTTGCGCCCGATCGCGACCTCCTGCGCCGCCGCATCGACGCGCGCTTCGAAACCATGCTGGAAAACGGCGCCCTGGATGAAGTGAGGGCGCTCGGCGAACGCCGCCTCGACCCGATGCTGCCGGTCATGCGGGCGCACGGCGTGCCGGCCCTACTCGCCCACTTGCGGGGCGAACTGCGCCTGGAAGACGCCATCGCGACAGGACAAGCGGATACGCGCGCCTATGCGAAACGGCAATTCACCTGGTTTCGGCACCAGCTCACGAATTTCGCCTGGGTGGCGCCCGAGCGGGGTTTCGAGGCCGTGATAACCGCCCTCAATGTGCCGGCCAGCCGCTGAACATCTGGAAGAACGTGATCGCGATCTCGAAGACGATCAGCAGCACGATGATGAGTTCGAGCCGCAGCGAGCGTTCGGTGTCGATGAGGTCGGACAACACCTGGGCCGTGTCGCCGATCACGGCGAGCTTGCGGTGGAGGGCGCTCGCCCGCTCGCGCAGTTCGTATTCGTCCTCGAGGCGGGCATAGAGGCGCTCGAGATCCGGCCGATCCCAGAGCACGTCGGGTTTTTCTTCCACCGCAACGCGGCCGGAGACGCGCTGGCGGACCAGGAGCGCATGGCCGACCTGCCGCAGGATCTCCTTGCGGCTGCCGGGGCGGCGTCCCTTTTCGGCGAGATGGCGGGCGAAGGGCTCCATGACGTCGAAGACCGCCGCCGTTTCGCGCTCGTCGCGGGCGAGCGCGGCGCTCTTCGAGAGGGCGTCGGCGATCACCGCGAGCCGTTCGGCCGAAAGGCTCTTCAGATAGATCGGCCCGCCCGGCGGGATCTGGTCGTCCTTGTCGGGCGACAGTTCGATGGTCGCCGTCTCCTCCTCGTGCCGGGCGAACTCTCCGACGATCCGCTGCCTGAGCGAGCGGATCACGTCGTCCTCTTCCAGCGGCGAGAGGCCGACGAGCACGGCGACGCCGTAGCGGAACAGCGCGACGAACCCTTCCTGGCCGGCCCGAAAGGCGAGGGGATTCGTCGACAGGACGTCCGCGCGCTCGAGTCCTGCGATTTCGAGACGGTCTCCCAGGAGGAGGGCTCGTGCGGTGATGCGGGTGCCGGCGAGAGGAGCGCCCGTTGC
>CAVRRI010000020.1:0-192685 GCA_963723525.1 uncultured Alphaproteobacteria bacterium | reverse complement strand
TTTTGCGTTTCGGCTCCCGTGTGGGGCCAAGTTTTGACGCGGGGCAGAGCAGCCCGGTGGCTATAGGCTGATAACCTGAAGGTACAGGTTCAAATCCTGTCCCCGCAACCGGATCAGCCGCCCTTCGGGGCGCTTTTCGTTTGTGCGCGGCTCTCCGGCATGGCGTCCGGCAGCAGCAAAGCGCCCGGCCCGTCACCGCCCTGGAGACCTGGCTTGGCGAGGAGCGCTGTGCCGGCGAACTTCTGGAGCATCGGACCCAAAAGTGAAATCCCTCTTTTGGGATCCATCCGATGCTCACCCTTTGAGAGCAGCGCATCGTTCGGCGCGGAAGACCGGGTCCACAGTTCCGCACGATGCGCTAAGCGCCCGTGGACGTCACTGCCGGGTCACGCCGCCCGTGACGAGCGCCACCGAAGTCCTCATCGAAGGCAAACTCAGGTCCGGCCGCAGCATTTCTTGAACTTCCTGCCTGATCCGCAGGGGCATGGATCGTTGCGGCCGATCTTGCCGTGCCGGATGGGAGAGAGGCGGCCACTGTCGCGCTTCAACCGCCAGGCATTCAGCACTTCGATCCAGATCGGGATCCGTTCAGGCGCGTCCTCGACCAGTTCCGCCATCAGGTCCTCGACCTCTTCGAGGCTCAGGTCCTCGATCGCATCCTCGACCTGCTCGGCGTTCAGTCCCTCCGCGAGATCCTCAAGCACCTCATCGACTTGCTCCCACTCGCGTTCGCCAGTCGGCTCCTTCCCCGGGTCGTCCGCCATCCCCTCGGCAGAGGGCTCCTCGCCCAACGCACCGACGATCTCCTCATCAATGCTGATGAGCGTGAGAAGGCCCGTCAGGGCGAGAACAGCGTCAGGGTCGTCGCTCTCGATGATGGCCCTCCAGCTGTTGGGCCGCAGCAACATGGCGCGCGCGAACCCCTCCATCCAGAACCCCCACAGCAACTCCTCACCATCGGGGTCGACCTCGAGGATGGGCTCGTAGCGCCCGCGCTGAAGCTTGCTCGAAATGGTGTTGTAATGCTGCATGATCAGGCCGGTGAGGCCCTGCAGTTCCTCGACGCTGTCGAAGAGGGGCGCGGCTTCGTCCTCGCCCCATATTCCCGGCAACCACTCGCTCGGTGGAATCAGATCGGGACACACCAGCACGCCGGCGAGATAACCGTCGAGCTCGCTGAGCAGCATCGCGCCGCTGTCGAAAGGGACGGTAGCGAGGGCGTCGTCAAGCTCATCGAGGTAGGGCGAACGGACTGGCATCGGTGAGCACTATCCAGGACAGAATCGCTCGTTGCGAAGCGGCCCCCGTTGACCGGCGGCAGATCGGACTTGCTGCACAATTCGAGCATAGCCGCTTCGCAGGCAAGAGGCCATTTCCCCGTCAAGTTCCATCTCGTAAGGGAAGCATGGCATCGTTCTCCTGCAGTTCGGTGTCATACGACGATTCGAAATGGGCATAAGAGACCACGCTCGGAGCGGTCAAGGCTGCTCGCAAGGACGCCCAGCGACGCCCTCCAAGCCGCTGGCAACAGCCTGGGAGCGCGCCTCCCCCGCATTCGGCCCGCGCGTCAGCGCAGCTTTCCACATCGCATGTCTTGAGCATGGTCGTACTCGACTGAGAACTCTTTCTTAATTCAATTCCATGAGACTCCTGCTCGACCAGTGGCCCGCTTTCGAACATCCGCAGCGTCATCTTGCAGACCTCGTCCCGGCTCAAGACTCTTGCCTACCGCCTCCCGGCCATCATGGTCGGCCTCGCATTCGTCACCGCGGCCGCGACGGGCGCCGTCGGTTACCGGGTCGCCTTCGAGGGCCTCGCGGAGGCTGCGCGAAACCGTCTCGTTCTCCTTGCCAGCTCGGAGGCAGGGCAGGTCAAGGATCGCATGAACGATGTCGCCAAGGATGCCTTCACGACCGCGAACAGCAGCTCCACCGAGCAAGCCATCACTCTTCTCACCCAGGCTTGGGCCACGGGGCAGGAGGACCAAGCCAAGACGCGTACGTACTACGCCAAGGCCTCCTCGTCCGCCGAACGCACGCGGCTCACCGGCGCGGACGATGACGACTCCTTCTACAATTTCGTTCACCGCGACTTCCATGGCACGTATCTCGGACTGTTCGACAAGGGCCGTTACAGCGAGATCTACTTGGCGGATGCCAATGGCTTCATCATCTATTCGGTGACCAAGTCCGCCGAGTTTCTGATGAATTCCGGAGATCCGGCATTTCCCCTTCCGCAGCTCGCACAGGCGATCAAGTTGGCGCTGACCGGCGGCAAGACCCACTTTGTCAACTTCGATCCGGGCACGCCGGCAGAGCAGCGCATCGCCTATCTGGCGGAGCCGCTCCCGGTCAACAAGAGCGGCAAGATCCAAGGCGTCGTCGTGATCGCCATTCCACCTGCGAAGGTGCTCCCGAATGCTGGGCAAACCGACACGCTTCTCTCCGTGTATGGCACGGATGGCCGCGTGCTCGTTGGCCGCACGATGGCGGGTGTCACGCCCGATGTCGGAAATGTTCAAGCACCCCAGGTCGCCGAGACGGAGTTGAAGGATGGCGGGTCTGCGCTCCTCGCCACCGCCCCTGTCGCAATCGGCCCGCACACGTTCATGGTCGTAGCGGCCGAACCCTTAAGCGCGGCCCTCGCACTGGTCTACCGCATGCGCTCCGCCATGGGAGTGGCGACTGTCGTCATCCTGATCTTTGCCGCTGGCATTGCGATTTTCGCGGCCATGCGGGTCACACGCCCATTGAATGCGCTGGTTCGCGACCTCACCAGGATCGCCGACGGCGATGTCGACATGCAGATCGCAAGCGCCAGGCGCGCGGACGAGATTGGCGCCATTGGCCGCGCCGTGGAAGACATCAAGACGCGCATCGCGTCCGACGCCGAGCAACGCCAGCACTCGGTCGACGAGCGACGAATGGCGGAGGAAACGGCCCGCTCCGATCTGCTCCATCACCTTGCGGCGGGGCTCGAGGAAACCGTTGGCGCGGCCGTCGGCGACCTCTCGGCCCAGATAGCGGAGCTCAAGTCGGGTGCCGAGGTCATGGAGCAGCAGGCGGCGCAAACGCAATCACGCTCGGATCGCGTCGCGAAGGCAACCGATAGCGCCGATGGAGCCGTCAAGGCGGTTGCCAGCGCCGCCGAGCAACTCGAACTTTCGATCCGCGA
This sequence comes from uncultured Alphaproteobacteria bacterium, assembly GCA_963723525.1. GTDB lineage: Bacteria > Pseudomonadota > Alphaproteobacteria > Rhizobiales > Beijerinckiaceae > Microvirga. The sequence goes on along the minus strand of CAVRRI010000020.1, from coordinate 189,511 downwards.
GATCTCGCAGCTCATGAGCCGGTCCCACGAACTCGTATCCGAAACGGATCAGCGCGCCGGCCAGACCTCTTCCACGATCGAGTCGCTCAGTGCGTCTGCCGACAGCGTCGGCGAGGTCCTCGCGCTGATCGGTGCGATCGCCGGCCAGACCAACCTGCTGGCGCTCAATGCGACGATCGAGGCCGCAAGGGCGGGGGAATCCGGAAAGGGATTTGCCGTTGTCGCCCAGGAGGTCAAGCAGCTTGCCAAGCAGACGTCGGATGCTACGCAGAAAATCGGGGATCAGATCGACCTTATCCGTGGCGGCACTGCCGCCGCCGTGGAGGCCATGCGCGAGATCAGGGCGCGCGTCAACCAGATTTCATCGGCTGTCGCCGGGATGGCCTCGGCTATCGAAGAGCAGTCTGCGGCGACCGCCGAGATTGCCGAAAATGCCCGCCAAGCGCAGACCGGGACGTCGCACGTGGTCGGCGACATCGCGCAACTGAGCGGCACGGTCGCGCAGACATATGCTGCGGCCGACACAGTCGCCGTCGGCACGACGTCCCTTGCACGGCAGGCAGCAGACCTGCACGCTCGCGTGGGCCAATTCGTCGAACAGATCCGCGCCGCCTAATCTCGTGGCGGCACCGACGAAAGCCGCACCGTTGCATCGACAAGGCGCTCTGCTAAGCTCCGGCTCGGTGATCGAGTAACGGGAATGATCCGCGTCGGCGTAGGCGGTTGGACTTTCGAGCCCTGGCGCGGCGTCTTCTATCCGCCCGGCCTCAAGCACGCGGACGAGCTCGGCTTCGCCAGCCGCCGCGTGACGACCATCGAGGTCAACGGAACCTTCTATCGAACGCAGACACCGGCGAGCTTCCGAAAATGGGCAGCCGAGACACCGGACGACTTCGTCTTCTCCGTCAAAGGGTCGCGTTTCGTCACGAACCGCACGAAATCTCGCCGAAGCGGGGCCTTCCATCGCCAAGTTCTTCGACAGCGGAGTGACCGAGCTCGGCGCCAAGCTCGGTCCGATTCTCTGGCAGTTCGCCCCGACGAAGTCCTTCGTCGCGGACGATTTCGGCGCCTTTCTCGATCTGCTGCCGCAGGAGGCGCACGGCGTGGCGATCCGGCACGCGGTCGAGGTGCGGCACGACAGTTTCTCGACCCCTGCCTTCGTCGAGCTTCTGAGGCGCCACCGGCTCCCGGTGGTCTATGCGGATCATCCGGATTACCCGGCCATCGCCGACGAGGCGGGCGACTTCGTCTACGCGCGCCTGCAGCGATCGGCCGAGGGAGAGCCGAACGGCTATGCATCCGCCGACCTCGATGCCTGGGCCGAGCGGGCCCGCATCTGGGCACGAGGCGACACGCCTGACGATCTCAGCCGCGTCCTGCCGAAGGCGAAGCCGGGCAAGCCGCGCGATTGCTTCATCTACTTCATCGGCAGCGCCAAGGTCCGCAATCCGGCCGCCGCCACGGCGCTGATCGATCGCGTCGCCGCCCCGCCGACGGGCCCGCGCGGACGCCGCGCGAAAACCTCCTGAGCCGCGCATGCCGGCACCACGGCGCGATCCGGACCGCAGTCGCGGCGGCGCCGGCGCCGCTTTGAGCCTCGGCCGGAACTGCTATGATGGGGAGGCGGTGACGCCGGCCGGTCATGCGGGCCCGAAGCACCGTTCGCATCGTTCTCAAGTCGAGACTCATCGTGCGCAAGGGGCGGCGGGATCGGGGCACCGCGGAGTCCGCATCGACGATCGAGATCGACGGGCTCGGTGACCGCGCTCCCCCTCGCGCCCGAAGCGCGGCAGTTCTTCGTCGATGGCGAACCCGAAAACGCCTTCTCGACCAGTTCAATGAGCTGCGCGCCCGGTGCCAGCAGCAGGTGGGCTCGATCTTCACGCCCATGGGCGACGAGATGTACTATCGCTATCAGGAAGCGCTCATCGCCGATGCTGCGGCCACCATTGCCGTGCTGCTCCGGCGCGCGTCAGGCCCCGCACCCGCTGCCCCGTCATCGTAGCCCAACTGCTCCGGTACCGGGACGCCCCTCGTGGCCGATCCCGCGGGAGCGAGGCGCCGAACATCCCCGGATGAAGGACACTCCCTCGCCGCGTGCCGAAGAGCACCGGCTTCCCCTTGACCGAAGGGAAGTCGCGGTGCATATGAGAATGAATATTCATTCTCACAGGTCCCATGGACGATATCACCGCCCCTTCGCAGCGGCCGGTCGAGGCTGTTGCCGATCCGATCCACGACGGCTCCCAGGAGCGCCGCTTCCGCATCCTCGATGCAGCGGAGCGCTGCTTCGTGCGCTCCGGCTTTCACCGCACGACCATGCAGGACGTCGCGGCGGAGGCCGGCATGAGCCCCGGCAACATCTACCGGTATTTCCGCTCCAAGGACGCCATGGCGGTGGGACTGGCCGAGCGGGACCGGGCGCGGGTCAATGCCGATTTCGCGGCGCTCGTGAACGCCGAGGATTTCATCGGCAGCTTCGCCGCCCTCGGCCGCAAACATTTCGAGGACGAGCCGCGGGAGCGGGCGGTCCTGTGCCTTGAAATCTGGGCCGAGGCGACCCGCAACCCGACCTTCGCCGCCGTCACCGAGGAGTTCGATCGGGACGTGATCGGCCGCATGGCGTCCCTGTTCGGCTTGGCCCAGGAACGCGGAGACATTCCAGCGCACGTGGATCCGGAAGCGCTTGCCGTCGTCATCGCGACCCTCGCGGACGGGCTCTTCGTCCGCCGCGCCGTCGCACCGCGGTTCGACCCGGAGCGCGAGGTCGCCTACGTGATGGCCGTCATCGAAGCCGCCCTCGCCGGGCGGATCGATCTTCCCAAGAAGGAGGGCTCGCCCTCGCAGGAGTCCGCATCGTGATGCGTTCCATCATGGCCGCGGCGGTCGCCGCTTTCGGCTTGGCTGCTTCGGCCGCGCTCGCCGAAGAGGCCGCTCCGGCGGCGCCGTCGCTGGCGCCGGCCGTCACGGTCGTCCGGGCGGCCGAGCGCGAACTCGTCGAACGCGCCATCGTCACCGGCACCCTTGTCCCGCGGGAGGAAGTCCTCGTGGCGCCGGAGGTCGAGGGCCTGCGCATCACCGAGGTGCTGGTGGAGGAAGGCGCGGTGGTGAAGCAGGGCCAGGTGCTCGCGCGCCTGTCCCGCGATATCCTCGACGCCACCCTGGCCCAGAACACCGCGGCGCTTGCCCGCGCCGAGGCCGCGATCGCCCAGGCCCAAAGCCAGATCGTCCAGGCGGAAGCCGCGCAGACCGAAGCCGCTCAAGCGCTCGAGCGCGCCCGCGCGCTCATGCGGAGCGGCAACACCACCGAGGCCCAACTCGAACAGCGCATCTCCCTAGCCCGGGCGGCCGAAGGACGGCTGGCCGCGGCCCGCAACGGGCTGAGCATGGCCGAGGCCGAGAAGCGCTCCGCGGAGGCGCTCCGACAGGAAATCGAGGTCCGGCTCGACCGCACCGAGATCAAGGCGCCGCGGGCCGGCATCGTCAGCCGCAAGACGGCCCGGATCGGCGCCACCGCCGCGGCTTCCGGCGAACCGCTCTTCCGCATCATCGCGGAGGGTGAGATCGAACTGGAGGGCGAGGTCACGGAAACGCAGATCCTGCGCGTCCGCGAGGGCGCGTCCGCGGAGATTTCCATGGGCCAGGACCGCACGATCCGGGGACGCGTCCGCAACGTGCTGCCGGAAGTGGATCGGGCGACCCGCCTCGGGAAGGTCCGCATCTCGCTCGGCTCCGACCCGTCCCTGCGCATCGGCGCCTTCGCGCGCGGCACGGTCGAGATCGCCCGGCGCACCGGGGTCGCCGTCCCGGTCTCCTCGGTCGTTTACGGCGCCGAAGGCGCGACCGCGCAGGTCGTGGCGGGCAACAAGGTTCAATCGCGCCGGGTGCGGACCGGCTTGTCGGCGGAAGGCTTCGTCGAGATCGAGACCGGCATCGCCTCGGGCGAACTCGTCGTCGCCAAGGCGGGCAGCTTCCTGCGCGACGGCGACACCGTGCGGGCCGTGGTGAGCGACCAGACCGCTCAGGCACAGCCGGCGCGGTGATCCGGGGCAATCCGATGCAGCTCAACGTTTCCGCCTGGTCGATCCGGAAGCCGATCCCCTCGATCGTGCTCTTCGTCGTGCTGACGGTCCTCGGGGTGTTCAGCTTCCTGAACATGTCGATCACGCGCTTTCCGAACATCGACCTCCCGCTCGTCTCCGTGACGGTGACGCAGTCCGGCGCCGCGCCGTCGGAACTGCAGAGCCAGGTCACAAAGCGGGTGGAAGACGCGGTCGCCGGCATCAACGGCGTCAAGCACATCACGTCGACGATCGCCGAGGGCCTGTCCACGACGACGATCGAGTTCCGGCTGGGGATCAATTCCGACCGCGCCGTGAACGACGTGAAGGACGCGATCGCCAAGATCCGGTCCGACCTCCCGCGCACCATCGACGAACCCATTACGCAGCGGGTGGAGATCGCAGGCCTGCCGATCGTCACCTACGCGGCTTCGGCGCCGGCGATGACGCCTGAGGAATTGTCCTGGTTCGTCGACGACGTGGCGGCGCGCGAGCTGCAGAGCATCGCCGGCGTCGGCGGAGTCGCCCGCGTCGGCGGCGTCGACCGCGAAATCCGCGTGACGCTCGACGTCGACCGCCTCCTCTCCCTCGGCATCACCGCCGCCGACGTGAACCGCCAGCTTCGGCTGACGAGCGTCGACCTTGCGGGAGGCCGGGGCGAGATCGGCGGCCAGGAGCAGTCGATCCGCACCCTCGGCAGCGCGCAGACCCTTGAGACGCTCGCCGCCACGAACATCGCCCTTCCGGGCGGGCGCCGCGTGCGCCTCGACGAACTCGCCGCGATCACCGACACGGCGGAGGAGCCGCGCACCTTCGCTCGCTTCAACGGAGAGCCGGTGGTCGCCTTCGCGATCTCCCGCTCCACGGGCGCGAGCGACGCGAGCGTCGGCGAGGCCGTCGCCAGGAAGGTGGTCGAGCTGGGCCGACGCCACCCCGGCGTGCGCTTCGACGTCATCGACGACACCGTCCTCTACACGGTCGGCAACTACGAATCCGCCATGCACACCCTTCTCGAGGGTTCCGCATTGGCGATCCTGGTGGTGTTCATCTTCCTGAAGGATTGGCGGGCGACGCTCATTTCGTCGATCGCGCTGCCGCTCTCCATCATCCCGACCTTCTGGGCCATGAGCGCGCTCGGCTTCTCGCTCAACCTCGTGAGCCTGCTCGCCATCACGCTCGTCACGGGCATCCTCGTCGACGACGCGATCGTCGAGATCGAGAACATCGTCCGCCACATGCGGATGGGCAAATCGCCTTATCGTGCGGCGCTCGAAGCGGCGGACGAGATCGGCCTCGCCGTCATCGCGATCACCTTGACCATCGTGGCGGTCTTCGCGCCGGTGAGCTTCATGGGCGGCATCGCCGGGCAGTACTTCAAGCAGTTCGGACTGACGGTGGCCGTCGCGGTGCTGATCTCGCTGCTCGTCGCGCGGCTCATCACGCCGTTGCTGGCGGCCTATTTCCTGCGCCCGCACAAGCAGGTGGAGGAGAAGGACGGCTTGATCATGCGGGCCTATACGCGCGTGGTCGGCTGGTCGGTGCGTCACAAGTACATCACCTTTCTGCTCGGCATCCTGTTCTTCGCCGGCTCGATCTACTCGACGAGCCTTCTGCCCTCCGGCTTCCTGCCCGAAGAGGACCAGTCGCGCTCCCTGTTCGTGGTCGAACTGCCTCCGGGCTCGCGCCTCGACGATACGAAGCGCGTGACGGACCGTCTCACGGAAGACCTGCGGCGCATGCCCGAGGTGAAGGACGTGTTCGTCAACGGCGGGACGCAGCTGCCGGGCAAGAAGGAAGTGCGCATCGCCACGCTTACCGTCACCTACGTGCCCAAGGGAGAGCGCGACCTGCGCCAGCGCCAGCTCGAGGGCCGCATCGTCGACCTCGCGCGCGACATCCCGGACATCCGTTTCTTCCTGATGAACGAAAACGGACAGCGCGGCCTCTCGCTCATCGTCACCGGTCCCGATCAGGGCGTGGTCATCGAGACCGCGGCAAAGCTCGAACGCGAGATGGCGACGATCCCGACGCTCCAGAGCGTGACCTCGACGGCGCCGCTCAACCGGCCCGAGATCAGAATCAGGCCGAAGCCGGCGCTCGCCGCGGAACTCGGCGTCTCCACCGACGTCATGGCGGAGACGGTCCGTGTCGGAACGATCGGCGACATCGGCGCCAACCTGCCCAAGTTCGATGCGGGCGACCGGCAGGTGCCGATCCGCGTGCAACTGCCGGAGAACGTGCGCGGCAACCGCAACCTGCTCGAGGTGCTCAAGGTGCCGGCGAAGGACGGCGCGGCCGTGCCGCTCGCGGCGGTGGCCGACATCGAACTCGGCCAGGGACCGACGGCGATCGACCGCTACGACCGTGCGCTTCGGGTCGCGCTCGAGGGGGATATGCGCGGAACGGACGCGCTCGGCTCGATCATGGAGGCGATCCGCGCGCTGCCGACGGCGCGCAATCTGCCGCCCGGCGTGGAGCTGAAGGAGACGGGCGACGCGGAGGTGATGGTCGAGGTGTTCACCTCCTTCGGCCAGGCCATGGGCGCAGGCATCATGATGGTGCTCGGCGTGCTCATCCTGCTGTTCGCGAATTTCCTGCAGCCCTTCACGATCCTGCTCTCGCTGCCGCTTTCCATCGGGGGCGCCATCCTGGGCCTCGTGCTCACCCAGAACGCGATCAGCCTGCCGGTCGTGATCGGCTTCCTGATGCTGATGGGCATCGTGACCAAGAACGCCATCATGCTGGTCGATTTCGCCATCGAGGAGGTGGCGAAGGGCGTGAACCGGTTCGACGCCATCATCGACGCGGGCCGCAAGCGCGCCCGCCCGATCGTGATGACGACCATAGCGATGGCGGCCGGCATGCTGCCTTCGGCGATGGCGCTCGGCGCCGGCGGCGAGTTCCGCGCGCCGATGGCGATCGCGGTGATCGGCGGCCTCATCATGTCGACGATGCTGTCGCTCATCTTCGTGCCGGCCTTCTTCATCCTGATGGACGACCTCTCGCGCCTTCTCTCCCGGATCTTCGGCCGCTTCGTCGGCCCGACCGACGAGCCCGGCTTCGACGAGGACGCGCTCGTCACCGGCCGCCTCGGCAACGACGTGAAGGCCTATCCGCAGGAACCGACGAAGATCGCGGCCGAATGAGTCCTCCGCGATCCGCCCGGAATCGAAAGGCGGAGGGCAGGTGGCTTCGGGAGCTGATCGGAGGAAAGGTGGGGCGGTTCTTGTGCCGCATGTCGATCAAGACGGGTCCAATTCCCGCGAAGATGCTCATTTTCTGAAGCGGCGCATCGTCCAACGCGGAAAACCGGATCCACTTTTCCGCACGATGCGAGCATCGGACCCAAAAGTGGACTTCCACTTTTGGGATCCATCCGATGCTCATTTTCTGAAGCGGCGCATCGTCCAATGCGGAAAACCGGATCCACTTTTCCGCACGATGCGCTAGAATGTTTCCATGCAGAGCCGCATCGAAACCCTTCGCGCCTATGCCCGCCTCGCCCCCGTCATTCCGGTGGTGACGATCGACGATGCACGGCGCAGCATCGATCTCGCCCATGCCCTCGTCGCAGGCGGCCTTCCGGTGGTCGAGATCACCCTCCGCACGCCGTCCGCCCTCGATGCCATCGCAGCCATCGCCAAGGCCGTTCCTGATGCGGTCGTCGCGGCCGGCACGGTCGTCGACAGGCGCCAGATCGCCGAGGTGGCCGACGCGGGCGCGAAGTTCATCGTCACGCCGGGTACGCCGCCGAGCCTCGCCGAGGCCTTGGCGGAGGCGCCGATCCCCGTGATGCCGGGCTGTTCCACGGTCTCCGAAGCGATGGCGCTCATGAGCCTCGGCTTCCATGCGCTCAAGTTCTTTCCCGCTGCGGCCTCCGGCGGCGCAGCCTGGCTCAAGTCCGTCGCGGGGCCCCTGCCGAACCTGATCTTCTGCCCGACCGGCGGCATCGATATCGCGAGCGCGCCGACCTATCTCGCGCTTCCCAACGTACCCTGCGTCGGCGGCACCTGGGTTGCCCCGCCCACGACTATCGCGGAGGGCGACTTCCAGGCCATCACGCGCCTCGCCCGGGAGGCTGCGGCGCTGAAGCGCTGAACCAATCCGTGCTGCCCTCGTTGTGCAGGAGGCCAAGCTCTGACCCTGCACGCGAGGAGAATGCGATGTTCGACGCGAAGAGACTGCTCGATGCTTTGATCGGCGCAGCCGCCCGGATCGGTCAACCTGCACAGGAGGGGCAACCGTCCGGGACCGCGCCTGGACCGTCGCAGCAGGGCGGCGCGCCGGCGGATCTCGGGCCGCAGGTGGCCGGCACGGTGCGGCAGGTCACCGGGCAGACGCCCGAACAGCTTCTGCAGACGGCGAAACGGATCATGGAGCAGAATCCGGGCCTCGCCCAAGCCGCGGCGATCGGGCTGGCGGGCCTCCTTTTCGGCAAGTCCAAGCCCGGACGCGGCGTCTCGGCCAATCTTGCCAAGCTCGGCGGGCTCGCGGTGATCGGAGGCCTTGCCTACAAGGCTTGGCAGAACTCGAAGGCAGGCAGGCCGCTTCTCGACATGGGCGGAGTGACGGCGACCGAGGCCGCCGCTCCTGCGGCGACACCGGCTCCCTTGCCAAAAGGACAGAGCCAGGGCGAGCCGGCCCACACCTTCCATGCCCTCGACGTGCCCGAAGGTTCGCGGTTCCATCCCGTCTCGCAAACGGAGGACGACATCCTTCTCTTCCTCCGCGCCATGGTCGCCGCCGCTTCGGCGGACGGCCATATCGACGCGGCCGAGCGCGGCCGCATCATGAAGGGGCTTACCGAAGCCGGGATCGACCAGGAGGCCACGGGCTGGCTCGACCGGGAGATGGCCTCGCCGGCCGACGTGGAGGAAATCGCCGCAAGCGTGAACGCGCCCGAAATGGCGGCCCAGGTCTATGCGGCGGCCCGCATCGCGATCGACCCCGACACGCTTCAGGAACGCGAGTTTCTGAGGCAGCTTGCGGAATCGCTCGACCTCGACCAGGCCCTGCGGGCACAGATCGACGACACGGCCGCGCAGATGAAGGCCGGCTGACCGGCGATAGGGGCGGGTAGAGGTTCCGGCGCCTTCATGGCGATCTCGAGGATCGCGTCGAGGATCCGGCGCCTATTCGTCTCAGGCGGCCTTCCTCCGCGCCAGGAAATCGCCCATGCGGTCCAGCGCCCGGCCGATGTTCTCCTCGGAATTGGCGTATGAGATGCGGATATAGCCCTCGCCGTGGATCCCGAAATCCGGCCCTCCGATGGTCGCGACGCCCGACTCCTCCAGGAGCGCGGCGGCGAGCGCTTTCGCCTTCCAGCCCGTCGCGCCGATATTCGCGAAGGCATAGAAGGCGCCCTTCGGCGTGATGCAGGAGACCCCCGGCAGCCGGTTCAGGCCGTCCACCACGAGCCGGCGCCTCCGGTCGAAGGCCGAGACCATGGCGGCGACGCAATCCTGGTCCCCGTCGAGCGCCGCGATCCCGGCCCATTGCGTCGCCGCGTTGACGCAGGAAAAGGAGTTGACGGCGAGCTTCCGGGCAGCGTCGTAGAGCGGCTTCGGCCAGACCGACCAGCCGAGACGCCAGCCGGTCATGGCGTAGGTCTTCGAGGCTCCGTCGAGATGGATCAGGCGGTCGCGGATCTCCGGATACCGGAGGAGGGAGACATGCGCTTCCCCGTCATAAGTCATCGTCCCGTAGATCTCGTCCGACAGGACCGCCACATCGGGATGACGGGCGAGGCCGGCCACGAGCGCCTCGACTTCCGCCTTCGGGGTCACGCCGCCGGTTGGGTTCGCGGGCGAGTTCAGGATGACGAGGCGCGTGCGGTCGGTGAGGAGCGACAAGGTCTCGTCGGCCGCGAATGCGAATCCGTTCGTCTCGCGGATCGGCACCGGAACCGGCGTCGCACCGGTGAACTCGATCATCGACCGGTAGATCGGAAAGCCGGGATCGGGATACAGGATCTCGGCTCCCGGCTCGCCGAACATCAGGATCGCCATGAACATGGTGACCTTTCCGCCCGGCACGATCATCACGCTTTCGGGCGAGACCTCGACGGCGAAGCGCCGGTGGAGGTCGCGCGCCACCGCTTCCCGGAGCGGCAGGATACCGGTGGCGGGCGTATAGCCGTGATGTCCGTCCCGCAGCGCCTGTATCGCGGCTTCGACCACATGAGGGGGCGTCGGGAAGTCGGGCTGGCCGATGCCGAGATTGATGACGTCCTTGCCCTGCCGCGCGAGTTCGGTGGCACGGGCCAGAACCGCAAAGGCGTTCTCCTCGCCGATGCGCGAGAAGGCGGGCACGATGGGGAGCATGGGCTTTCCTCCTTCATGTGTGCCGCATTGAGTCGGAGGCCGGCACCCGAGTCAAACCACCGTCGAACCGCCCGGAGCCATGTGCGCCATGCGGGAATACCCTGAAAGAGAGGACGGTTGATTTCCCGCTTGCAGACGGGTCTCATCGGGTCCAAAGGGCCGGCTGAATCCGCCAGGACGGCCCACCAGGGAGGATCTTCGAATGGCCGAGAGGAAACGGCGCACGCCGGAACAGCTCCGCTCACGCCTGTGGTTCGACAATCCGGACAATCCGGGCATGACCGCTCTCTATCTGGAGCGGTACCTGAATTTCGGCCTCACCCAGGCCGAGCTCACCTCGAAGCGCCCGCTGATCGGCATCGCGCAGACAGGGTCGGATCTCTCCCCCTGCAACCGCCACCATATCGAGCTTGCGAAGCGCGTGCGCGACGGCATCACGGCGGCGGGCGGCGTCGCCTTCGAGTTCCCCTGCCATCCGATCCAGGAGACGGGCAAGCGCCCGACCGCGTGCCTCGACCGCAACCTCTCCTATCTGTCGCTGGTCGAGGTGCTCTACGGCTATCCGCTCGACGGCGTGGTGCTGCTCACGGGTTGCGACAAGACCATGCCGGCCTGCCTCATGGCGGCGGCGACGGTGAACATCCCGGCCATTTCGCTCAACGTCGGGCCGATGCTCAACGGCTGGCATCACGGCGAGCGCACCGGATCCGGCACCATCGTGTGGAAGGCCCGCGAGCGGCACGCGGCGGGCGACATCGACTTTCAGCAGTTCATGGACATCGTGGGCTCGTCGGCACCCTCGGTCGGGCATTGCAACACGATGGGCACGGCCTCGACCATGAACGCTCTCGCCGAGGCCCTCGGGATGTCGCTCCCGGGATCGGCGGCCATCCCGGCTCCCTACCGCGAGCGCGGCCAGGCGGCCTACGAGACGGGACGGCGCATCGTCGACATGGTGTGGGAGGACCTGAAGCCCTCCGACATCCTGACCCGCGAAGCTTTCGAGAACGCGATCGTGGTCAATTCGGCCATCGGCGGCTCCACCAACGCGCCGATCCACATCAATGCCATCGCCAAGCATATCGGCGTGCCGCTCACCTGCGACGACTGGGAGCGGGTGGGCTTCGACGTGCCGCTCATCGTGAACATGCAGCCGGCGGGCGAATACCTCGGCGAGGAATATCACCGCGCCGGCGGCCTGCCGGCCGTGATCGCGGAACTCATCGGGGCCGGGAGGATCCACGAGAGCGCGATCACCTGCACGGGCCTGACCATCGGCGAGAATTGCCGCGGGCAGCACAGCTGGGACAGGACCGTCATCCGCTCCTTCGACGATCCGCTGCGGCGCAAGGCCGGTTTCCTGAACCTGAAGGGGACCCTCTTCGAATCCGCGATCATGAAGACGAGCGTGATCTCAAAGGAGTTCCACGACCGCTACCTCGCCGATCCGGAGGATCCGAACGCCTTCGAGGGCAGGGTCGTGGTTTTCGACGGGCCGGAGGATTATCACCACCGGATCGACGATCCGTCGCTCGAGATCGACGCGCACACGATCCTGATCATGCGCGGTGCCGGTCCGATCGGTTACCCCGGCGCCGCGGAGGTCGTGAACATGCAGCCCCCGGGCGAACTCATCAGGCGCGGCGTGCATTCGCTCCCCTGCATCGGCGATGGGCGCCAATCGGGCACGTCGGGCACGCCTTCGATCCTCAACGCCTCGCCGGAGGCGGCGGCGGGCGGCGGCCTCGCGCTCCTCCAGACGGGCGACCGCATCCGCATCGATCTGAACAAGCGCAGCGCCGATATCCTGCTCCCGCCGGAAGAGCTCGAACGCCGCCGTGCCGATCTCGCGGCCCGGGGCGGCTACCCCTATCCGGCGAGCCAGACGCCTTGGCAGGAGATCCAGCGCGCGATGGTGGACCAGCTCTCGGAAGGCATGACGCTGAAGCCGGCGGTGAAGTACCAGCGCGTCGCCCAGACCTTCGGGGTGCCGAGGGACAATCACTGAAGTCGCTTCCGTCGGTGGAAGGCGGCTCCCGATTGCGGTGTGCCGCCTTGTCCGATGAACCGGGTCCACTTCACGGGAGGACCGATGACCCCTCGCGAGACCTTCCGCCGCCTGCACGAAAGCGGCTGCTTCGTCATCCCGAACCCGTGGGATGTCGGCACCGCCCGCTACCTGAGGCATCTCGGCTTCAAGGCCCTTGCCACTACGAGTTCCGGCTTCGCCTTCACGCGCGGCTTGCCGGATACCGACTGGGCGGTGCCGCGGGACCTGATGCTCGCCCACATCGCCGAGATCGTTCAGGCGACCGATCTGCCGGTGAACGCGGATTACGAATCCGGCTATGCCCACGAGCCGGGGGCGGTCGCCGAGAATGTCCGGCTCTGCGTCGAGACCGGGGTCGCGGGCCTCTCCATCGAGGATTCGACGGGCGACAGGGCGAAGCCTCTCTACGATCTTTCGCTCGCCGTGGAGCGCATCAGGGCGGCTCGCCGAGCGATCGACGCGACCGGATCCGGCGTGCTTCTGACCGCCCGCGCCGAATGCTATCTCGTCGGCCATCCGGATCCCTTGCGTGAATCGATCCGCCGCCTCCAGGCCTATGCGGAAGCCGGCGCCGATGTGCTGTATGCGCCGGGCCCGCGCTCGCGCGAGGACATCCGCGCGATCGTGGAGGCGGCCTCGCCGAAGCCCGTGAACGTCCTGATGGGAGGGGCGGCGGGCCTCACGGTCGGCGACCTGGCGGAACTCGGCGTGCGCCGCATCAGCGTCGGTTCGGCGCTCTCGCGCGCCGCCTGGGGCGGGTTCATGCGGGCGGCGCGCGAGATCGCGCAGGACGGCCGCTTCGACGCCTTGGCCGACGCGGTTCCCTTCGCCGACATCAACGGCTTCTTCCGGGACGACCTCAAGAACCGATCATGACGCCCCCGCCGCAGGCCACGCGAGAGACCCGCGCCGCGCGAAACCATCCCATCCGACGGGGCGACGCGGGCGACCTCGCGGCGCTCGTGGCCCTCCAGCACGACGCCTATCGGCCCAACGCCGAGATCCTGGGCGTTGAACCGCTCCCCTTGCAGGCGGACTATGCGGACATCGTCCGCACGAGCGAGGTCTGGGTCGTGCCGGGCGCCGACGGGCTCGCGGGCGCCCTGATCCTGAAGATCGCTCCGGACCACCTGCTGATCTGGAGCGTCTCCGTCGCATCATCCGCTCAGGGCTGCGGCCTGGGAGGCCGCCTCCTCGCGTACGCGGAGGAGCGGGCGCGGCAGCTCGGCCTTCGGACGCTTCGCCTCTACACGGGCGAGAAGCTTCGGAGGAACGTGGAATGGTACCGAAGAAACGGGTACGCCATCGAGCGGATCGAGGCGCTGCCCGACCGGCGTCTCGTCCATATGATCAAGGCCATCGGCTGAAGGAGGACAGGATGCGCCTGAACGGCAAGACCGCTCTCGTCACCGCCGCCGGACAGGGGATCGGCCGCGCCATCGCGGAAATCTTCCTGCGCGAGGGCGCGCGTGTCTGGGCGACCGACCTCGACGAGGCGAAGCTCTCGGGCCTCGACGGCGCGGAGCGGCGCCGGCTCGACGTGCTCTCGAGCGACGCGGTCGCGGCGCTCGCCCGGGAGACGGGCCCGGTGGACATTCTCGTCAACGCGGCGGGCTTCGTGCATCACGGAACCGTGCTCGAATGTTCCGACGAGGACTTCGATTTCTCGTTCGATCTCAACGTGAAATCGATGCACCGCACCATCAGGGCCTACGTGCCCGGCATGCTGGAGCGCGGCGGCGGCTCCATCGTGAACGTCGCGTCGGGGGCCTCCTCGGTGCGCGGCATTCCGAACCGCTATGTCTACGGTGCCTCGAAGGCCGCGGTCATCGGGCTCACCAAGGCGGTGGCGGCGGATTTCATCAGGCGCGGCATCCGCGCCAACGCGATCTGCCCCGGCACGATCCAGTCGCCCTCCCTGGACGCGCGCATCGTCGCGCAGGCTGCGGCGTCCGGGCAGAGCCTCGAGGCGGTCCGCCAGGCCTTCATCGACCGCCAGCCCATGGGGCGTCTCGGAACGGCCGAGGAGGCGGCGTGGCTCGCCGTCTATCTCGCCTCGGACGAGGCGAGCTACACGACGGGACAGATTCACCTCGTGGACGGCGGGTTTGCGCTGTGACGGCCTCTTGCCGCTCCGTGTCGTCCCCGGCGCTGCGCGCCGCCGGGGACGACACTGGGTCCGGGCTTGGAAGCACAGGAGTTCATCGATGCACATTCTCATCCTGGGGGGCGGCGGCATGGTCGGGCGCAAGCTCTCCGAGCGCCTGGCGAAGGACGGCAACCTCGCCGGACGGGAGATCGCGCGGCTGACGCTGCACGACGTGGTCGAGCCGCAGAAACCGGCGGGCGCGCCTTTTCCCGTCACGACCCTGACCTCCGATTTCTCGCAAGCCGGAGAGGTCGAGAGGCTGGTGGCCGACCGGCCCGATTTCATCTTTCACCTGGCGGCCATCGTCTCGGGCGAGGCGGAGGCGGATTTCGGGAAGGGCGACCGGATCAATCTCGACGGCACGCGCTTCCTGTTCGATGCGATCCGCCGCATGGAGGGCTACACGCCCCGCCTGGTCTTCACCTCCTCCATCGCGGTCTTCGGCGCGCCGTTCCCGGAGGCGATCGGCGACGAGTTCTTCCTCACGCCGCTCACCAGCTACGGCACCCAGAAGGCGATCGGCGAATTGCTGTTGGCGGATTACACCCGCCGCGGCTTCTTCGACGGGGTCGGAATCCGCCTGCCCACCATCGCGGTGCGTCCGGGCAGGCCCAACAAGGCGGCCTCGGGCTTCTTCTCCAACATCATCCGGGAGCCCCTGAACGGCGAGGAGGCCGTGCTGCCGGTGTCCGAAGACGTGCGCCATGCCCATGCCTCGCCCCGCTCCGCGGTCGGCTTCCTCCTCCATGCGGCGAGGATCGAGGGCGAACGGTTGGGCGCCCGCCGCAACCTGACCATGCCGTCCGTCTCCGTCACCGTCGCGGAGCAGATCGAGGCCTTGCGCCGCATCGCCGGCGAGAACGTCGTCTCCCGCATCCGCCGGGAGCGCGATCCGGTCATCGAAGGCATCGTCGCCGGCTGGCCGCGGCGCTTCGATGCCGCGCGGGCGAAGGCCCTCGGCTTCAAGGCGGAGGACAGCTTCGACGAGATCATCCGGATCCACATCGAGGACGAACTGAGGGGGCGTTTCGTCGCGTGAACGGGCTTCGCCCCGCGAGGATTCAGGTCGCCCGGCTCCGCAACGGCGTCTCCGGTACCGGTGTCAGCGGCCCTCGCCCGTCGAAATAGCTCACCAGGTTGTCGGCCACGAGCGCGCCCATGGCGTTGCGGGTGTGGACGGACGCGGAGGCGACGTGCGGCAGGAGGACGATGTGGTCCATCTCGATCAGCGCCTGCGGCACGCGCGGCTCGTCCGCGTAGACGTCGAGACCGGCGGTGAGGATCGTGCCGGTCTTCAGCGCCTCGATCAGCGCCTCCTCGTCCACCACGCTGCCGCGCGCCACGTTGATGAGGACGCCGTTCGCTCCCAGGGCCCGCAGCACCGTGGCGTCGATCAAGTGCTTCGTTCCCGGACCGCCCGGGGTGATCACGATAAGGACGTCGCAGGCTTCCGCCAGGCCGAGCACCGTCGGATGGTATGGATAGGCGACGTCCGCCTGCCGGCTCCGGCCGTGGTAGTGGACCTCGACCCCGAAGGCCTCGACGCGTTTCGCGATCGCCCTGCCGATGCGCCCCAGTCCGACGATGCCGACCTTGCGCTCCCGGAGGGTCGCAGTGAGCGGGTAGGGTTTTTCCAGCCACCGTCCCTGGCGGAGATAACGGTCGGCCTGTGGGATCTGCCGGATCGTGGCCAGGAGAAGGCCGACCGCGAGATCCGCGACCTCGTCGTTCAGCACGTCCGGCGTGTTCGTGACCACGATGCCGCGCTGCGCCGCCTCGGCGCAATCGACGTTGTCGTATCCCACCCCGAAGGTGGAGACGATCTCGAGACCGGGGAACTGCTGCAGGAACGCGGCGTCGCAGTGACGATGGCCCGCGCTCGTGGCGATGCCGCGGATTCTCGGACCGACCTCCTTCAGGAGGGCCTCGCGGTCCGCCGCCTCCGCCAGGCGGTGGAGGGTGAAGGCGCTCTCCAGCCGCTCGACCACGATCGGCAGCATCGGGCCGGTCATCAGCACTTCGGGCTTCTGCATTCGTCTCGTTCCCTCGTCTGTCGGTTAGGTCCTGACCGCGCCGGGCTCCGTTCGCGGGCCTTGTCGGGGTTCACGCCGTCACCTTCGGTTCGATCCGCCTCACCCGCTCACGATAGAGCAGGTAGAGGCCCGATGCGATGACGATGCCGGCACCGACCAGCGTCCAGGCGTCCGGCCAGTCTCCGAAGATGAGATAGCCCAAGGCGAGCATCCAGACGATCTGCGTGTAGATGAAGGGCGAGAGAATGGCCGCCGGCGCCCGGGCATGCGCCAGGATGAGGAGCCAATGCCCCACCGCTCCGAAGACGCCGAGCGCGACGAACAGGATCCAGGTGCCCGGGGAGGACGGCGTCGTCCAGAACAGCGGCAGGGCAGGGGTGAGCAGCACGACCCCGGCGGCGCCCGAATAGACAAGGGTCGTTTGCGACGAGTCCGAGGTTGCGAGGAGCCGGGTCATGATGGCGTAAAACGCATACGCGAACGTGCCGGCGACCGACAGAAGGGCCACGGGATGCATCGTCCCGAATCCCGGCCGGGTGATGACGAGAACGCCGGCGAAGCCGACGCCGATCGCGATGAGTCGTCGCGGCCCGATCCGCTCTCCCAGCAGCGGCGCGGCCAGCAGGGCCACCAGCAGCGGCGTGGCGAAGAGAATGGAGAGGGTCTCCACGAGCTGCAGATATTGAAGGGCGACGAAATTCAGCGCCGTCGAGAGGAAGAGCAGGACCGAGCGGATGCCCTGGATCCAAGGCCGCCGGGTGTGCAGCACGCCGGGCCGCGTCCAGGGATTGATGACCAGCGACACGAGCACCACGCTCGAGGCGTAACGCCACCACACGGTGAGCAGCGGATCGGCCTCCCGGTTGAGCCATTTCGCCGTGGCGTCGAGACCCGAGAAGCACAGCAGCGCCGCGCACATGAGCCCGATCCCGACCAAGCGGCTGCGGCGCTCCATCGAGGCGGAGACGAGTTTCGGCGGGCTGGAGTCCATCCCGGCAAGCTAACGGCCTCGCAGGCTCCTGGCGATGGGTCCTGTGCGCAGAACCCGGTTGCGCGGCGGGCAGAGATGGGGTTAAAAGGTCGGCAGGGGTCGAACCGGACACCCCTTCAGGCGCGCGCCCAAGCTCCGTCACGATCCTCATGAGGTCGTCATGCGCGCTCCTTATTTCATCGAAGCTCGAGATCTGTTCCACGCCCTCTTCGGGCCGGAACCTCCCGTCCTGCTCGACGTGCGCCGCCGCGAACTGGTGGAGGAGGGTGGCAAGCTTCTGCCCACCGCCCGCCTCGCCGATCACGGCGACGGAGAGGTTCTGGCGCGGAGCCTCGACCCGGGGCGGTCCGTGGTCGTGGCCTGCGCCCACGGGCATAACCGCAGCCAGCGTGTCGCAGCCTCGCTGAGGGCCGAAGGCTTCGCTGCGTCGTCGCTGGCGGGCGGCTTCGACGGCTGGGCGGCGGCGGGGCTGCCCCTCGTCGCGCGCCGGTCCGGTCCGGCAATCCTCGGGGACGAGCCCACCACCTGGATCACCCGCCGCCGTCCGAAGATCGATCGGGTCGCCTGCCCGTGGCTGGTCGCGCGCTTCCTCGATCCCCGCGCCCGCTTTCTGTTCGTCGAGCCGGACCAGGTGCTCGCCGTGGCGGCCGACGAGGGCGCGATCGCGTACGATCTCCCGGGTGCCCCGTTCGAGCATGACGGGGAATTCTGCACCTTCGACACGCTGCTCGGGGCCTTCGGCCTGGATGCCGATCCGCATCTGAGCGACCTCGCCCGCATCGTCCGCGGCGCCGATACGGACCGGCTCGACCTCGCACCGCAATGCGCGGGCCTGCTCGCGACGGCGCTCGGCCTGTCGGCACGCTTCGGCGACGACGACCATGCTGTCATGCGACACGGATTCGTGGTCTACGACGGGCTGCATGCCTGGCTCCGCGAGGCACGATCGGAACGCCACAATTGGCCGCGGGCCCTTCGGGACACGGCATCCGCAGTGACGCCGGCGACGGTCGGGGGGCGCTGATGAGCACGCCTCCTCCCGATACGTCCTCTCGCCGCTCGCCCCAGCCCCGCATGCCGCCGGAGGGGACCCCCTCCGCGCAGGCAGGCGGGGCAGCGGAGGGAGGCGATGAAGTCTCCCTCGCCGAAGCGACCCGGCTCTGGGCCAAGGTCGGATTCCTGTCCTTCGGCGGGGCGGCGGGGCAGATCGCCATGCTGCACCGCTTCGTCGTCGAGGAGAGGCGCTGGATCGACGAACGGGGCTTTCTCGATGCGCTCAATTTCGTCACTCTCCTGCCGGGCCCCGAGGCGCAGCAGCTCGCGACCTATCTCGGCTGGCGGTTGCACGGCGTGCGCGGCGGGCTTCTGGCCGGGCTCCTGTTCGTCGTTCCCGGCGCCATCGTCATGCTGGCGCTGTCCCTTCTCTACGACGCGGGGCGCGGCCTCGCCGTCGTGGACGGCATCTTCCTGGGCATCAAGGCGGCCGTCCTCGCCATCGTGGCGGAGGCCCTGCATCGCATCGCCGGGCGCGCGCTGAAGAGCCGGACGCTGGCGCTCATGGCCGTCGCCACCTTCGTCGCCATCGTGGCCCTGCGGGTCCCGTTCCCCTACATCATCGCCGCCGCGGCGCTGATCGGGGCTCTCGGCAGCCGAATCGTGCCGCAGGCGTTCGCCGGCACCGTACGCGACGTCTCCCGCAGGGCCGCTCCGCCTCGCCGTGCCGCCGGCGCCCACCTGGCGGCGGCCCTGAGCGCGCTCGCCTGGGCGCTCCCGGTGGCGCTGGCGGCGCTGGCGCTCGGCCCGTCCCACATCCTGGTCGATCTCGGGTTGTTCTTCTCGAAGCTCGCGGTCGTCACGTTCGGCGGCGCCTACGCGGTGCTCGCCTACCTGGCCGACGCGGCCGTCGGGGCGAAAGGTTGGGTGACGACGGCCGAGATGGTCGATGGGCTCGGCCTCGCCGAGACGACGCCCGGGCCTACGATCCTCGTCAACCAGTTCGTCGGATACCTGGCCGCCACCCGGGCTCCCGATCCGTTCACGCCGCTCGCGGCCGGCGTGCTCGGGTCGCTCATGACGGTCTGGGTCACGTTCGCACCGTCCTTCGTCTGGATCTTCGCCGGCGCCCCCCATCTGGAGCGGATCGTCGCCCAGCCGCGGCTTGCGGGCGCGCTCGCGGCCATCACGGCGGCCGTGGTCGGCGTCGTCGCTTCGCTCGCGGTGACTTTCGGGCTCCAGGTGCTGTTCGGCTCGGTGGCGACCCTTCATCTCGGCCCGCTCGCGCTGCCCTGGCCCGACATCGCCGCGTTGAAGCCTTCCACGCTCCTTTTGAGCGGCCTTGCGGCGCTGCTGCTCTTTCGTCTGCACTTCGGCGTCGTCAAGACCGTCGCCGCCCTCGCGGCGGCAGGTCTCGTCGTTACGCTGGCATGGCCTTGAGAGGGCGCGTCGCCGCGAGATCGTCGAGATCGTCCTCGAAACCGTCCGTGTCGGCGCCCGTCACCGCCGCGAGGTTCTTGGCGATCCGGCGCAGCGACTTGCGCAGGCGCTTGCGTTCCTTCGCATCCAATCCGTCGAGGCATTCCGCCTCGACGTCGTCCCAGAGCCGCTCGATCGCCTCGGCCCTGCGCCGCCCCTCGTCGGTGAGCTTCACCCGAACCACGCGGGCATCGTCCGGCTCGGCGTGGCGCTCGACGAGGTGGAGCGCGGCGAGGCGCGCCACGGTCTTGGAGGCGGTGGGCGGGCGCACCTTCAGGATGGCGGCGAGTTCGCCCATGGTCATGAGGCCGAGGGCATCAAGGGCCTGCAGCACCTGTTCCTGGCCCGCGAAAAGGCCGAGGTCGCCGAGCTTGTCGCCCATGCGGCTGCGATGCAGCCGCGCCGCCTGGACGAGCGCCCAGCCCACGCTCTTCGCGCCCGGATGTTTCGCCGATCCTGCCATGCTTGCAACATGCCTCATGGGCATGACCGTTCCATGACAGTCGGCTAAGGGTTGCGGGGCGCGGGATCAGATGGCGGCGATGACCTTCGCGACTTTGCGCAGGAAGGCGTCCCGTCCTTCGGGCGTCTGCCGGTTCATGTCGTGGAGGGCGAGATAGTACCGGCGGGCCATCGGCGCCACGAGCACCCGGAGCATCCGCATCACCACCTTGCGGGGCGGGTCGCCCAGGAGGAAAGCCCGCCAGCGCGGCGAGCCGTAGGTGGTCACCGCCACGATCACCCTGACGTGGGTGAGGGCCGGGGTCGCAAGCCCGTCCTCGAGGCGGAAGCTCACGCCCGGCAGGAAGACGCGATCGAGAAAGCCCTTCAGGATGGCCGGAAATCCGAAATTCCACACCGGAAACACGAGAACGAGCCCCTCCGCCTGCCGAAGCCGGCGGACATACTCCTTCACGGGCTCCCGGTTGCCGGGGATGTCGAGATAGGTCACCCGCTCTTCATACGAGAGGACGGGATCGAACTTCTCGGCGTAGAGATCGCAATCGTCGACCTCGTGGCCGCCGTTCCTCAGCGTCTCCACGACCTTGCGGTGAAGAGCGGCGGAATAGCTCGCGGGGTTCGGGTGAGCGTAGAGAACGAGGATCCGCATCGTCACTCCGCCGCATCCTGCGCCAATCCTCGGAACAGGAACGTCTTGCCGGTGCGGTAATCGTAGGCCGGATCCTCCCAGGCGATCATCTTGCCGGGATTGAGCAGGCCCTGCGGGTCCGCCTCGCGCTTGAAGGCGAGTTGCACCGAATCCGTCCGCTTCATGCCGCCTTCCTCCAGCGTGTAGCGGTGCGGGTTGAAGACCGGGGAGCCCATCTCCTCGTGGATGGCGATGATCTCCTCGAGCCGCTCCTCGGTGGTGAAGCGGACGAGCGGCAACCCGAAACAGGTGACCTTGCCGTCGAAGCGGACGAACTCGAGGTGCGCCGGCACCTCGTCGCCGAAGCGCGCATGGATGCGCTCGACGAGGTCGAGCTGGTTCGGAAACGGATAGAGGGTCTGCAGGTACGTGAAGGTCGGGTCGACGCGCAGAGCCCGCAGCGTCGTGTGGTTCCACGAGAGTTCGAAGACCGGCGGCAAGCCCTTGAGATCCGTCTCCGACATCTGGTCCTGGCGCAGGAGAACCTCCGCATTCCTGAAGCGGCGCGTGAAGGCGAGGAGTGCATCGAGGGCGTGCGGCGCCACCATCGCAAGCGCCAGATGCTTGTCTCTCGGCAAGTATTTCCGGTGACGGAGAAAAACGTCGTGCGGCACGGGCGCGGCGATGACCGCGAGCTGCTTGATCAGGAGCCCGTCCTCTTCGCCGAGCGCATTGGCGTACGACGCGGCGGCCGCCAGCGTGTCGAACCCGAGGACGAGGTCGATCCAGTCGTAGGCCGGCGCGAGCGGCATCTCCACTTCGGTGATGATGCCGTTGGTGCCGTAGGCGTGCGCCACCTTGTGGAGCTCTTCGCCCGCGAGCTCGAGCACGCGCGGCGTCTTCTCCATGGTGACGATCTTGAGGCGGATGATGTTGCCCGCATCGCGCAGGCCTCCCCATTTGATCGAGCCGACGCCGCCGGACCCGCCTGCGACGAAGCCCCCGATGGAGGCCGTGTTGTAGGTCGAGGGATGAAGCCGGATCTCCTGCGCCGAGTGGGGCCGCGTCAGGCGGTCGATCGCCGCGATCACCGCGCCCGGCTCGGCCACGATGCGGCCCGGCGCGATGTGCTTGACGGCGTCGAAGCCGGAGAGGTCGAGCACGATGCCGCCGGACAGCGGCATGGCTTGCCCGTAATTGCCGGTGCCGGTGCCGCGCGGGGTGACCGGGATCCCGAGTTCGAAGGCCGCGGCGAGCGCGCGCACGACCTCCGCTTCCGACGTCGGGCTCACCACGGCGTCCGCCGTCACCTGGTCGAGCTGGCGCTTCAGGATCGGCGAGTACCAATAGAAATCGCGGCTCTTCTGGCGCACGAGGGCCGGGTTGTCCTCGGTCCTGATTCCCTCGAGACGGCTCTTGAGGGCGGCGATGTCGTAGCGCGCGGTCATGCGTCTCTCCCGACCGTCTCCGGCGGCTTGCGGCTGCGACCTGGGATGGCCCTCACGGCCTCACCCATCGATCCAGTTCCCGGTAATCCGGCGGCGTGGTGTCGATCGCCCGGCCTGCGACCAGGACGGTCCGGTCCGATTGCGGCCGCGCGAGCCATTCCGTGAGGCTTCGCGCGCGCAACAGGACGAGGTCCGCCGCGTCGCTCGCCTCGATGCGTCCGTGCCGGTCGAGGCCCATGAGATCGGCCGGCGTCGCCGATACGGTGCGGATCCACTCGGGGCCGTCATGGTCGAAATGCAGGAGGCGCGTCGCCGCGCGGTAGACTTCGAGCATGTCGAGATCGCCGTAGGCATAGAACGGGTCGCGCGTATTGTCGCTCGCCACCATCACCGGCACGCCCGCGGCGCGGAGCTCGTGCAGGGGGGCGACGCCGCGCCAGCGCGGCGTGCGGCCGGGCCGCCGGTCCTGGAGGTAGAGGTTGCACAAGGGCAGGCTCACCACGGCGAGCCTGGCTTCGGCGACCTTGGCGATGATCCGCGCGAGGTCGGTCTCGCCGGCCAGGGCGAGCGAGCAGCAATGGCCGCACAGCACCTTGCCGCGGAAGCGGTTGCGGACGACGGCATCGGCGACGCGCTCGAGGGTGCGCGCTTCGGGCGCATCGCTCTCGTCCACATGGAAATCGAGATCGAGGCCCGCGGCGCCGGCCGCTTGGACGATCCGATCGAGCGCCTTGTCGGTCGCCTCGTCGGGAGCCGATCCCAGGAAGGTGACGCCGCCGAGCAGGCCCCCGTGCCGCTCCGTCGTCGCGACGATATCGCGGAACTGCGCCTCGTCCTGGAGCGCGAGGTCGATCGGGAAAAGCGAGACGGCCTGGAGGGCGATGCGGTCGCGCCAGGCCTCGCGGAGCTCGGCGAAGACGGGCCAGGAGATCGCCGTCTGCGGCCCGATGGAGTCGAGGTGGGTGCGGATGGCGCCGGTGCCGTGCGCGAAGGCGCAGCGGAGCGCGAAATCCATGCGGGCGCGGACATCCTGCGCCGACCAGTTCGCTTCCCGGTCGGCGCGGACGTTGTCGAGAGCGCCCATGAAGGTCCCGTCCGGGTTCTGGCGGCGCGGCCAGATGTGGCCCTTGTCGAGATGGGTGTGAATGTCGACGAGGCGCGGCAGCACGATCCCGCCGTCGAGATCGAGGCTCGGCAGATCGCTGTCGAGGCTCGCGGTGCCGGCCGGCACAACGGAGGCGATGCGTCCGTCCTCGATGCTGATATCGACGAGCGCGAAGCCCTCCGCGTCGCCGGCGAGCCCCGCACTCGTCACGAGCGCGAGCGGCGCGCGCCCCGTGGTGAGGCGATAGGCGGGTTCCTGAGGGAGCGGAGCGAAACCCTTCATCACCGCTCCCGTCCGAGCGCGCTCTCGTGCCAGTGGCGGAGCAAAAGATGGGAGAGGGCGGACATCGCGAGGAAGATGATGACGCCCGCCGCCGCGAGCAGCCCGAGCGCCGCGAAAAGGCGCGGGATGTTGAGCCGGTACTGGCTCTCGACGATGCGGTAGGCGAGGCCCGATCCGGCACCCGCCGAGCCGGCCGCGATCTCGGCGACCACGGCACCGATGAGCGAGAGGCCGCCGGCGATCTTCAGCCCCGCCAGGAAATAGGGCAGGGCGGCGGGACGGCGCAGATACCAGAGGGCCTTCAGGCGGGAGAGGAAGCGCCCGACGACGGCCGGCGCCCATTTGGGACGCGTCGCGCCGTAGAGGTCGAAGAGCTCGAGCAGGTTGCGGTCGACGGATTGCAGGCCGAGGGTGGTGTTGGACAGGACGGGGAAGAAGGCCACGATCCACGCGCAGGCGAGCACGGCGACGTCCTGGTCGAGATAGATCAGGAGCAGCGGCGAGATCGCCACCACCGGCGTCACCTGCAGCACGACGGCATAGGGATAGAGCGAGTACTCGATCACCCTCGAGAGGCTCAACAGCACGGCGAGCGCGACGCCGCCGACGATGGCGAGAAGAAGGCCGAGGAACGTGGTCTTCAGCGTCGTCAGCAGCGATGCAGACAGCACCGGCCAGTCCTTGATCAGGGTCGCCCAGATGGCGCTTGGCGCCGGAAGGATGTAGGCCGGCACCTCGTTGCGGACGACGTAGGATTCCCACGCCCAAAGGGTGAGGACGAAGAGCACGAGCGGCAGGCCGACCTTGAGCACCCGGTTCCAGTCGAACGGGCGCACTGAGGCGGTTCGGCCCGGCCGGGCAGCGGAAAAGGCCATCGAGTCGCTCATAGATGCTCGTCCGGTTCCATGGCGCCATGGAGCGCCTCGGAGGTCTGGCGGCAGAGATCGGCATAAAGAGGACTCGACCGGAAGCTCTCGCCGCGCACCGCGTGCCCCTCGACCGGGATCTCGGCCACGATCCGGCCCGGCCGCGCCGCCATGACGACGATGCGCGAGGAGAGATAGACACTCTCGTAGACCGAATGGGTCACGAAGACGACGGTGCAGTGAAGCTCGCGCTGCAGCCGCAGCAGGTCGTCGTTCAGCCTGAACCGGGTGATCTCGTCGAGGGCGGCGAAGGGCTCGTCCATGAGCAGGAGCTTGGGGCGGAGGCTCAGGGCGCGTGCGATCGACACGCGCATCTTCATGCCGCCGGAGAGTTCGCGCGGATAGGCGCCTGCGAAGCCTGCGAGTCCCACTTGCCGGAGCCCCTCCTCGATGCGCGGGGCGGCATCGCGCCGGGAGGCGCCGCGCAGGCGCAAGGGCAGCCACACGTTGTCCGCCGCATTGGCCCAGGGCATCAGCGTCGGTTCCTGGAACACGAAGCCGATTTCTCCGCGATGGTCGTCGTTCGAGGAGCCGGGCCAGTCCACCCGCCCGGCGGTCGGTTCGGCGAGCCCGGCGATGATCCGCAGAGCCGTCGACTTGCCGCAGCCCGAGGGGCCGAGGAGAGAGACGAACTCGCCGGGGCGGATATCGAGATCCAATCCCGCAAGCGCCGTCGTGCCGTTGGCGAAGGTCTTCCTGACGCCGCGGAGCGAGACGAGCGGGGAGGCGGTGGCGGGGCGGTCGAGAGTGGCGAGCATCAAGACAACTGCACTGGCGCTGCCGTTTCGTGATCGGAGGGTGGAGATCGAGGCCCGACGATGACCCTCCCCGCCTGGGGAGGGATGGCGCGTTATTTCTTCAGGTCGAGCCCGACGCCCTTGTTCACGAACTGCAGGGTGTAGCTCTTCTTGTAGTCGAGATCGGACTTGAACAGCCCCGCCTTCACCATCTTGTCGAAGAAGTCCTTCATGCGCGCGTCCGTCATGGCGCCGATGCCCAACTTGGCGGTGTCGCCCGAATCGACGATGCCGTATTCCTTCAGCTTGGCGATCGAGAAGGCGATCTGCTCGTCCGTCATCTCGGGGTTGTCCTTCTTGATGAGGTCGTTCGCCTTCTTGCTGTCTCCATAAAGATAATTGTGCCAGCCGATCGACGAGGCATCGACGAACTTCTGCACCACCTCCGGCTGCTTCTCGACCATCTCGCGCCGCGCCTCGACGGTGGTCGCGTAGGTGCTGAAGCCGTTGTCGGCGAGGAGGAAGGCGACGGGCTTGAAGCCGCCTGCTTTCTCGATCGCCAGGGGTTCGGACGTGACGTAGCCCTGCTGCACGGCCTTCTTGTTGGCGAGGAAGGGAGCCGGGTTGAACGTGTAGGGCTTCGTCTGCTCCTCCTTGAACCCGTATTCGGTCTTCATCCATTGATAGAACGAAGCGAGGCCTTCCTTCGCGACCAGGATGTCGTTCGATTTCTTCAGGTCCTCGAACTTCTCGTAGCCCTGGCCCGGATGGGCCAGGAACACCTGCGGATCCTTCTGGAAATGGGCCGCGACGACCAGGGTCGGGATTTTCTCCTCTACGGCCGAGAAGGCCTGGATCATGTTGCCGCCCATGTAGAAGTCGATCCGGCCGACCGGGAGCAGCATGCGGTTGTTGGCCTGCGGGCCGCCCGGCACGATCGTGACCTTGAGGCCGTATCTCTCGTAGGTGCCGTCGGCGACCGCCTGATAATAGCCGCCATGCTCGGCTTGGGCGACCCAGTTGGTTCCGAACTTGACCTCGGTCGGCTTCTGCTGAGCCGAAGCGGCGCAAAGGCCCAAGGTGAAAAAGGCGGCGACTGCCGCCGTCATGTGCATCCGCATCGTCATCCCCGTCGTCCCTGTTGCCGGTTCTCTCGTCTGCCGCGCTGGATTTGTGCGCGCTCGCAGGGGCCTTGGCAAGCTTCGTGCCGCCGGTGTGGACAAGGCCCGCACCTCCTGCGCTATGGTCGCGGTCGAGCTTGGAAGACATGCCGTGCGTCCGATCACGCCCTCGACCATCCGCCCGCCCTTTGCCCGCTACAGCCACGCCGTGGAGGTCCCGGCGAACCACCGCCTTCTCCTGGCGTCGGGGCAACTCGGCGTCGGGCCGGACGATCATGTCCCCGAGGAGGCGGGAGCGCAGGCGGACCTCTGCTTCAAGGCGATCGGCGAGATCCTGCGCCAGGCCGGCATGGACTACGCCGACATGGTCCGCATCAACGCCTTCGTCAGCGACCGCGCCTATCTCGCGGCCTACATGGAGGTGCGCGACCGTTACGTCGCCACGCCTCCGCCGGCCTCCACGCTCATGATCGTGTCGGGGTTCGCGCGGCCGGAATTCAAGGTCGAGGTCGAGGTGATCGCCGCGAAGGCCGAATAGGGCGGCGGCGTCTCGGCGGCACCGGCATTCATGCTGCCGTCACGGAGTTGCCGCCAATCAGGGGGCTCGCAGACCCTGCCGATATGGGGCCGGTGCAGGCTGCCGCCATAACCATCAGGCTCAAAACCGCTGACTTCATGGATCCCTCCTCTTCATTTTTGAGGGAAGATCGCCTTCCAGTCGACGCCTCGGCCGCGAATCAATGCGGCCGAGGCATCCTTCTATTGTTCGACCTGCTTCTCGATCTTGCGCATCGCGTCATCGACCGCTTTCTTCATGCTGAGCGTGTCGGCCCATTGCTGCGGCGGATACTCGGCGATGCTCTGCAAATGAGCTCGCAGGAACGGCCCGGCCGCCGTCGGCACCCACATCTTGGAGGCGAGGAATTTGCGGCCGGCATAGCCCCACTCGTGCGAACTCCGGATCCATCTTTTCAAGCGGATCCATGCGCAAGTTGAAGACGTAGGGGACACTCGGATACTTCTTCTCGTTCCACCACGGATGCGCCGGCCCTCACCTCATTGGCATGCCCGTTGTGCGACCCCAGATCGCGTCCTTCAACAAGACGAGCGGCGGAGCAGAGAGTTCGGTCGGCGGATCGGTTGCTGGCCGACCGGCCACGACAAGCACTGCCATCCGGATCTCTCCGTCCGTGTAATACCGGTCGCCTTCGCCATTGTGGCCGTTCAGCGTCGGCCCAACGCCCGACACCCTGTAGGTCGTTGTGACCATCCGGGCCCGGGCGAGATCGTTGACCAGCCCATCGCGTTCGGCATCGACGTTCGGCGCGATGTGATGGGTGATCTGCCCCGTATAGCGGCTCAAACCCGAGCCGCGGTCGAAGGTCACCGATCCGAGCCAGACGGGCCGACCCTCGGACCCGCTGTCCAGGACTTTCCAAAAGCGGACATGGTGACGCCGGTCGGCGCTCGACCCGACCTCCTTCTCGAAAGCCAAGTCCTCGCGCCGGCCCTGGTAGAAGAGCGGACTCACCGGCGCGTCGCGGTAAGGCCGGTCGAGCAGGACGCTGCCGGCGATCTCCAGGCTCGTTCGCAGCGTGATCGGGTCGGCCGGCGACCAGCCCGCGGCGTGCATGGCGCGAACGACGTCTTCTCGTGATCCGACGAGGCCGACATTGAGCGGATCGCCCGGAATGTCCTGCGCGGTGCGGGTCACCATCGGCAGGCCTGCCAGGCCGTGCTGATGCTCGTAGTGGGTCCAGGCCCAGGGCAGCACGACATAAGCCAAGAGCCCATAGCCGCCGACGAGGGCCGCCCCGACCGCAAGTGCCGTCCTCAGTCGAGACCGTCTCGGGGCCGTCGCTGCTGAAGCGGGCGCCATCATCACAGATAGGCCAAGGAGACGCTCACCCAGAGCAAGGCCCAGGCGAATGTGCGGATCTGCGTCGGGGCATGCTCGGGCTCGTCACCGCTGCGGACACCCACCACTTCCCTCTGCTCCGGGGCCGGGGGCTCAGCCGAGCGCGCCGGCTCTGAGGCTCCGAGGTCCAGGGGTCGCGGAGCGGCCACACCCGATGCGGGCGTGGCCGGGGCGAGCCCATGCTCAGGGCTGCTGAGAAGCTGCCGCATCGCGAACCGCAGAACCACGCCCAACGATGCCGCAAGCGGGATCGCGATCAGCAGGCCGACGAACCCGAACAGATACCCGAAGGCGAAAAGCGCAAACATCAACCAGACCGGGTTGAGCTTGACGCGCGTTCCGATGATGCGCGGCGACAGCACATAGTCAGCCAGGGTTTCCCCGAAAAAGAAGATGCCGCCGACAGCCACCAGAGGCAGCCAGTCCGGCCAGAACTGGGCCGTCGCCACGCACATCGCGATGACAAAACCGCTGCCCGCTCCCAGGTACGGCACGAAGCTGACAAGCCCGGCCGTGACGCCGATCAGCACGGCATGGTGGAGGCCCGTCACCTTCAGGGCGATCGCATAGAAGACGGCCAGGATCAGGCAAATCACGACCTGCCCGCGCACGAAGCCGGCGACCGTCTCGTGGATCTCACGCCCGAGGGCCCGGATCTCCTCGCGCCGCCCGGCCGGCACCCAGCCGTCGACCGTTGCCGTCATCTGCTTCCAGTCGGCGAGAAGATAGATGCTGACGATCGGCACCACCACCAGGAGCGAGAGAAGCGAGAGCAAGGCCTCCCCTCCCGACCAGAGCGAGCGCAGGGCCTCGTCGAGCCAGGCCCCGCCCATGGTGGTGGCGATCTTGACCGAGGATTCCCCGATGTGGAGTTCCTCGCCCATCAGCGTGTGCAGCCACGGGCGGCTCGACTCCGCGATGAGCGCCTGCATGCGCGCGACGTAGCGCGGAAACTGTTCGATGAAGAAGTTGAGCTCGCCGACGAGGGCCGGGAGCATGATCACGACGATGCCCGCCATTCCGACGAGCAGCAGGAGGACGAGCGTCAGGGCGGCGAGCGAGCGATTGACCCCGATCCGCTCCAGCCGGTCAACGACCGGGGCAAGCAGATAGGCGAGCGCCATCCCGACCGCGAAGGGCATCAGGATCGGGCGCAGCAGTACGAGCGCCACCAGCACAATGGCGGCAATCGTGATCCAAAAAATCACCGGTCGTGCCACCGTCATCGATCCGCTCCAGATCCGAACCGGCTTTGCTCCCTGCTCTTGGGGCTGGCGTGCCGCACGGCTCCACGCAACGCGGGACCGTCCGGGCAGCATCCCGTCAGGTCATCGGAAACGACCTGCTCCCCTGTCCGTGGTCACCCGATCGGCCGGAGACCATCGCGGCCCTCCGCTATTGCCCGGATGCAAAAATGGTCTTCCAGTCGCGCTTCATGTCGACCACAGTCCACCGGTCCAACGCCGCAGCTTCGAGGGCCTTGTCGAGGTGTCCGACCTTCGACTGCCGGTCGTAGGCGTACTCGCGCTCCGCATCGGTGTGATGGACCACGATGCCCAGGCGGCGTCCGCCTGCCATGGTGGTCCATTGCAGCATCTCAAGGTCGCCATCGGAGTTCCCAAACGCCGCGACGGGACGGCGGCCGATCTGCTGGTTGATGCCGACGGGCTTGCCGGGACCGTCGTCGATGAAATTCACCTGTGGCAGGCGGAACAGGGTCGGCCTTCCGTCGCGCCGCTCGAATTTCGTGACGATGCTTGAACCGACGACCTGCTCGGGCGGAACGCCGTAACGCTCCTCCGCGAAGGCTCGGATGAACTCGATGCCGCCGCCCGACACGATGAAGGTTTTGAACCCGTTCGCCCGCATGTATGTGAGGACTTCCAGCATCGGCTGGTAGACGAGCTCGTCGTAGCGGCGGTTGTAGCGGGGGTGCTTGGCGGTCGCGAGCCACTCCCTCACGGTTTGCCGGAACTCGTCCGGTGTCATGCCGGCGTGCGTGGCAGCGACGATCTCGGCCGCTCCATGCTCTCCTGCGGCAGCGACCGCCGCCATATCGCCGTCGAGCACGGCCTTGAAGGGCTGCTTGTCCTTCCATTCGGGATGCAGCGGCGCCATTGCCTTCAC
The DNA here is from genome assembly GCA_963723525.1 of uncultured Alphaproteobacteria bacterium. Lineage (GTDB taxonomy): Bacteria > Pseudomonadota > Alphaproteobacteria > Rhizobiales > Beijerinckiaceae > Microvirga. Next base: position 158,678 of record CAVRRI010000020.1, on the reverse strand, counting down.
GCGATCCAGCGCGAACGCGAACTGGACGTAGAGCGGTTGCTCGATCCAGAGCGTGCCGTCGTTGTCGAAGGTGGCGACCCGCTCCGGCCCCGGCACGTAGTCGGGCGATCCCTCCCGCGTCACATCGGTTACGAACGCGATGATGGCTTGCTTCGTCGGGCCGTCGTTCCACGAGGGCAGCGGATCGGTTTGCGCGGCGGCCGCCGAGATCCAAGCGGCCAACAGGGCGATGAACGCGAGCGGAGAAAAGCGAACACCCATCTGCGACTCCCCTTGGTGCGGGTTAAGGACGTGACGTAATCACAATGCTAGTAGTCGTCAGAACTGTCTCGGCAGCGGTAGCCGATGAAGCATTGTGGATTGTTCGAGCTCGGGACCCATGCCGGCTCAGGGAATTGACCAACGAGGCACTCTGCCCCGCTCTTGACGAAGCGCGCGTCGGTGGAGGGTGACGTATCAAGGACGACTGCGCCGTCCCTCAACACCAGTTGGCGGTTGGCCGAGCAGGTTCGTTGCGACGTCGGCGGGCCGACTTGCGCCATCGCGGCTGTTGCAATCAAGGTGAGAGCAAGGGCTGATAGTAGGCTTCTCATCACCCGTTCCTCCTGTTTTCGAAAGTGCGCCCTGGAGCATATTGAGGATTGGCGCCCCCTCGAACTGCGGGCAGCCACGCCGGCTGCCCGCATCATCAGATGTCAGCCTATTCACCTATCTCGCCACTGCGCCCCGGGCCGCCTCGATCTTCTCCTTCACGGATTCCAGGTTGAAGCTCGCGCCCTTTTGCATCGGCGGAAACTCGATCGCCGTCATGGCCAGCTTTTCCACTTGCTGCTGGACGAACACGAAGCGCCAGAATTCGTACTTGAACCAATCGAAGTATTGTTGCGCTCCCTCCTTGGTTCCGGCGTTGGGCCAGCCTGTGCGCTCGAACGGATCGAGGCGCAGGTTGGTCAGAACCGGCACGTCGACCTGGGTCTTGCCGCCCAGCCAACCGCCCGGCTGGTCGATAAAACGATACTTGAAGTCGTCGATCCGCACGGCGCCCAACGTGCTTTCGCCGAAGTAGAAGATCTCGTGGCGATTGGAGGGGCCCTTGCCGGTGATCAGGTTGGTTTGATCGTAGCCGTCCAGATGCACCTTATAGGTCCGATCACCGATCTTCTTGCCCTGCTTCAGCTCGGCGGCGATGTTCGGGTTTCCGGCTGCGGCGACAAGGGTCGGGAACCAGTCGAGCCCGGAGATGAGGCCGTTCTCGACCTTGCTGGCGGGCACCCTGCCGGGCCAGCGGATCATGGCCGGGGCGCGGAAGCCACCTTCCATGACGGTGCCCTTACTCTGGGCGAAGGGGGTCTGTCCGCCGTCGGGCCAGGTAAAAACCTCGGTGCCGTTGTCGGTGGTGAACACGACGATGGTGTTGTCGTCCACGCCAATGTCCTGAAGCTTCTTCATCACGAGGCCGACGTCATCGTCGAGCTGGGCCATGCCGGCTTCATGGATAGACCAGCCGTTCTTCGAATTGCGCATCGCCTCGTATTTTGGCGACAGGTGCGTGACGATGTGCATCCGTGTCGGATTGAGCCACAGGAAGAATGGCTTGTTGTCGGCCCTCGCCTTGTCGATGAATTTGAGAGCGTTGTCGCGGATTTCGTCGTCCACGGTCTCCATGCGTTTCGGGCACAACTCACCCGCGTCTTCGACTCTCTGCTTGCCGACCTTGCCCCAGCGCGGATCCACGGTCGGATCATCCGCATTGGTTGCCCACGAGTGAAGCATGTTGCGCGGGCCCACCTGCGCTCTCAGCTCCTGCGGGTAGTTCGGATGGCAGGGATCTTCCATCGCATCGAGATGATAAAGATAGCCGAAGAACTCGTCGAACCCGTGCACGGTGGGCAGAAACTCGTTCTTATCGCCTAGGTGGTTTTTGCCGAACTGTCCCGTGGCGTAACCCATGGAGCTCAAGACGGTCGCGATGGTCGCCGCCTCGGCTGGCAGTCCGGTCGGTGCACCCGCCTGGCCGACCGTGGTCATGCCGGTGCGGATCGGCAGTTCTCCGGTGATGAAGTTGGCGCGACCCGCCGTGCAACTCGCCTCGGCGTAGTAGTCGGTGAACAGCATGCCTTCGGCTGCGATCTTGTCGAGATTGGGCGTCCGTCCTGCCATCATGCCGCGATGGTACGCACCGATGTTCCAGATGCCGATGTCGTCGCCCATGATGACGACGATGTTGGGTCTCTGTTGTTGCCCCGCGGGCGGAGCCTGTGCAGCGGCGGGCGTCAGTGCCATAGCCCCGCAGAGCATCGTCGCCCCGCATGCCAATGCCGCCAGTTTCGAGAGTGTCATGGTTGTCTCCTTTGTAGACTTGGGCGCGCGTAGGGCCGCTTATTCGGGCTGCCAATCCCTGACGATGCAGCGGAAGCCGACATGGCTCGCCGAGGTGTCGACGGGCTGCGGGTGACGCGCCGCCGGCCGGTAGCGGCGGCAGTAATTGGGCGCGCACAGATGCGAGCCGCCCTTCAGGACCCGGCGGGGAATCCTGGATTCCGGTTGGCAGGGATCGTAGCTCTCGTCCTCGCGCCCGCCGCGCGGGTTTTCGGGGATGCAGCAGGCTTTTGGCGCATCGGCGGGATGTTTCGCCGCGTAGAAGTCCCTCGTCCATTCCCAGACATTGCCGATCATGTCGTAGAGGCCGTAGCCGTTGGGCGGGAAGGCGGTGACCGGGGAGGTCCGCTCGAACCCGTCCTGCGCGAGATTCTGCCGGGGGAAGTCGCCCTGCCAGGTGTTGGCCATGTGCCGGCCGTCGGGCGTGAACGCGTCGCCCCAGGCGAATTCCGCGCCGTCGAGGCCGCCGCGCGCCGCGAACTCCCACTCGGCCTCGGTCGGCAGGTCCTTGCCGGCCCAATGCGCATAGGCGAGCGCATCGGAATAGGCCACGTGCACGACGGGGTGGTTGTCGAGGCCGTTGATCGTGCTTCTCGGGCCATACGGGTGGCGCCAGTCGGCGCCCTTCAAGAAGGTCCACCACTCGCCCCAGAAGCGCAGGTCCGCGGGACGGCTCGGCGGCGTGAAGACGAGCGAGCCCGCATACAGCATGTGCGGCAGGGCGCCCGGATAGTCCTTGGGATCGGGGCGCTTCTCCGCGAAAGTGACATGGCCGGTGGCGCGGACGAACTCGCGGAACTGACGATTGCTGACCGGCGTCCGGTCCATCCAGAAGCCGTCGACGATCACCTGGTGGACCGGCGCCTCTTCCGGGTAGTGCCGATCCGACCCCATCCGGAACGTGCCGCCCGGGATAAAGATGATGTCCCTGGCCAGTTTGGGACTTCCGGGACTTTCGTTCTCGGCAAGGACCTGCACCATAAGGATGCTCCCGGTTTGCGGTAGCAGCGGGCAAGTCTCGGATTGTTTCCCGGCTAACCGCTACTGGGGTTTACCCGGAAATTGACGGGTGGCAGACCCTGATTTTGACAGGCCAGGCGCCGGGGCAGCCGGACGCGACGACCGCTACGGGCGCATGTCAGTCCGGGATCGCGACATTGTCAGATGGCACAGGAGTTCCGCCTGCTCGACAGCGTTGCGGCTCAGGGTTTAACGTTAGGGTAAGGCATCGCGGGGGTGTCATGGAAACCGATGCATTTCGGTCGGTTTCCAGGCCCAAGGTGACCGCATGACCGACATTGCTGCACGCGAGATTGTCCGTTCCGCCTCGGGGATTCCCGCCCCGCCTCAGACGGCGTGTTGCGCTGACCTTCATGGCGGTGGTGCTCGCTGCGTGCGTCGTCGCGGCGGCCCTCCTGTTCTCGCGCGCCCAGAACGAGCGACAGGCGATCCGCGACCGCGCCTTGAGCACGGCGGTCGCACTCTCCTTCGGCTTCGACCAGGAGGTCGCCGCGGTCAACTACCTCCTGAAGGGCCTGTCGAAGTCGCCGGCGCTCCTCTCCGGCGACATCAAGGGTTTCTACGAGCAGATGAAGGCGACCCCGGTTCCGGAGGGCTCCTGGCTGATCCTGCAGGATCTCGAAGGCCAAGTCGCCAATACGCTGCGCCCCTTCGGCGACCCGACCGCTTCCGAAGCATACGGCGTTTCCCAACTATCAGGAGCAGATTGCCCGTATCCGCGACCGGGGCTGGTCGGTGTCGGGGCGCCAGTTCGGCATCGTGAAGCGCGCCGTCATCATCGCGCTCAGCCTCAGGATCGACGGCCCTGACGGCCAGATGAAGAGCTGGATCACCACGATCCTGTCCGATGCGCGGCTGGACGCCATCCTGGGCGACCAGAGCGTGCCGGCCGACTGGACGAAGGCCGTCTACGACCGCAGCTTCCAGCCCATCGTGACCGAGAGGGGCGGGCAGAGGGCATTGGAGATCCCCGCGCCTGCGGCCTTGCGCACGCGCCTCGCCGGCGCCGGCCCGAACAGCACGATGGACGGCGTCGTCGAGGATGTCGACGAGCGCGGGCTTCCGGTCCTCGTTGCCTATCGCCGCTCGGGGCGACGAACTGGACGACCGCCGTCGCCGTGCCGCTCGCCGTCGTCAACGCGCCGGTCACGGGCGTTCTGTGGCAGATGGCCGGGCCGGCGACGTTCCTCCTCCTCGCCGGCGGCCTCGCCGCCCTGTTCACGGCCCGTCAGGTCGAGCGGCCGTTGCGGACGCTCTCGCACCTGGTCACGGAGGCGCAAGAGCGAGGTCACCCAACTCTCGGAGCAACTGCTCGCCTTGCAGGAGGAGGAGCGCCAGCGCATCGCCCGCGAGCTGCACGACTCGACGGCCCAGCACCTTGTCGCGACCAACCTGGGGCTGATGCGGCTGGCCGGAGAGATCCGGCAGAGCCCGGCCGCCCTGAAGACGTGCGGGGAGATCGGGGACCTGCTCGACAGGGCGCTCCTGGAGCTGCGCGTCTTCACCTACCTGCTTCACCCGCCCAGCCTCGCCGATGACGGTCTTCGGCGCCACCCTGCGGGCTTTCATCGAAGGGTTCGCGGGGCGGACGGGATTGCAGGCGCGCGTCCGGCCTGGCGGACACCGTCGACGACGCTCCGCCGGAGATCCAACGCTCGATCCTGCGGGTGGTGCAGGAGGCGCTCGCCAACGTCCATCGGCACGCAGGGGCATCCCGGGTGCATGTCGGCGCAAAGCTCGTCCGGGATCGTCTGGTCGTCCGAGTCCGCGACGATGGCCGGGGCATGACGGAGGCCGGCGGCGTCGGCGGCCGTCTCCGAATGGGCGTCGGCATCCCGGGCATGCACGCGCGCCTGCGGCAGTTCGGCGGAGACCTGAAGATCAGGACCGGATCCACCGGGACGTCGCTGCTGGCCTATGTGCCCTTGCCGGGGCCTTCGAACGTTGCCGCGCTTCGGTCGCCGCTGCGGATCGCGCCAAGGTTTGCCAAGGCCCGACGGTTGACCCGGCTTGAAGGTCAATTCAGGGTCTGCCCCTCTCAGTTTCAGGGTTTTGCACCAGTTCGGACGTCCGACGTCTGCGCTATGATGCACTGGCCAGGCTGTTCCGATGGTCGTTGCCCCACGCTCTCGGACGAGCCCGAAAGAGCCACGCCATGACGCGCATCCTGATCGCCGACGATCATGACGTAGTCCGGTCCGGGGTGCGGGCGATCCTGGAGGGTCAGGCGGGCTGGGAGGTGGTCGGGGAAGCGGAGGACGGCAAGGCGGCCATCGACCTGGCGCTTGGCGACCCGCCCCGACGTCGTCGTGCTCGACTATTCGCTGCCGCTGGTGAACGGGATCGAGGCGACTCACCAGATCCGCGCCCGTGTCCCGGGCGCGGAGGTCCTGATCTTCACTATGCACGACACGGCGACCCTGGTGCGGGAGGTGCTTGAAGCGGGCGCCAAGGGCTTCCTGCTGAAATCGGACGCCAGGAAATTCCTGATCGCAGCGGTGGAGAGCCTGGCAGCTCACAAACCTTTTTTCACCGGCAAGATCTCCGAAGCGCTCCTCGAAAGCTTCCTGGCGAAGGGCTCCGGCGCGACGGAGTCGCTTCTCTCTCCCCGTGAGAAAGCTGTCGTGCAGCTCATCGCCGAGGGACACACCAACAAGAAGATCGCCGACGTTCTCGGCATCAGCCTGAAGACTGTCGAGACCCACCGCGCGACGGCCATGCGCAAGCTCAACGTCGAGACGACCGCCGCCCTGATCCGCTACGCGATCCGCAACAAGCTCGTCGAAGCCTGACCATGATCCTCGACCATGTGGCTCGACCATGTGGAATGTCGGCGATCGCCTGATCAAGGCCGGCGACCTGCTTCTTGATGGTGCCGAGCCTTAACGCCGTCCCCTTGATGTCATCGAGCAAATCGACGCATTCCGCTTCGTTTCCTCTTCGACCCTCGCGTTGCCCCAACCCGGAAATGGAAGCTGGACATTGCGTGGCGGGCTGGATCAAGGCTGGTGGCCGTTGCTACCGACTGCCGCATCGCTCCGCGTCGTCCCCGGCTGGAGCGCTGACTTCGGACCGCCGGGGATCACATGGAGTACGACATGCCGGCGCGTTTCTGGCTCGATCTGACGACGGAAGATTTCCGCACCCGCGACATGCACCGCACGATCGCGGTCCTGCCCGTCGCGGCGGTGGAGCAGCACGGACCGCATCTGCCGGTCGGCGTCGATACCTACATCAACGACGCTTATCTCGGGCGCATGGCGACGCTCGTGCCGCAGGACCTCGACGTGCTCGTCCTGCCGCTGCAGGCGGTCGGCAAGTCGAACGAGCACCTTGCCTTCCCGGGCACCCTGACGCTGTCCGCCGAAACGGCGATCCGGGCCTGGAACGAGATCGGCGACGGCGTCCACCGGGCGGGCTGCCGCAAGCTCGTCTTCGCCAACTCGCACGGCGGCAACGTCGCCCTGATCGACATCGTCGCGCGGGACCTGCGGGTCCGCCACGGCATGCTCGCCGTCAACGCCGCCTGGCATCGGCTCGGCTACCCGCCGGGTCTGTTCAGCGAGCGCGAGGCCCGCCATGGGATCCACGGCGGCGATGCCGAGACGTCGCTCATGCTGGCGGCCCGCGGCGACGCCGTGAGAATGGAGAAGGCGCGGGATTTCGAGCCGCGGATCGCCGAAATGGAGCGCCGCTTCAGGTACCTGCGCGCCACGCAGCCCATCGGGTTCGGCTGGATGAGCCAGGACCTCCACCCGGCCGGCGCCATGGGCGAGGCCGACAAGGCGACGCGCGAGAAGGGCGAAGCGTCGCTGGAGCACGGCGCGCGAGCCTTCGTCGAGCTCCTGCGCGAAGTGGACGCGTTCGAACTGGAGGAGTGAGACCGTCTCCGGTCGTGAAGCCGCAACTGGACCGGGTTTCTTTCGCCGAGAACCGATCTCGGTCCAGGAGCTATTGCTGCGGCACCGACCAGGGATAGGTCCAGGTTTCCGTCAGCGTGCGGTTCCCCGCCTTCAGGAACGCCCGAAGATCCGTGCTCTGGCCCGGCTCGAGCTTGACGTCGATGGCGGCGCGGAAGCCCCGCGTGTGATCGTTCGGAACCACGAAGGTGTGCGTGATCCGGCCCGCCGACGTCGTGGGCACGACCTGCACCTGGGAGGGATCCTGCAGGTAGAATTCGAGATTGCCGCCGGCGAAGTCGACGAGGAAGCGGCGGTGCGTCGGATCGCTCGGCCCGTTCGAGCCGCTCGCCCGCGGGGGCGTTTGGTACGTGTTCACGGTCTTGGCGCCCGGATGCAAGCGCAGCGGCGAGGATATGGAGCGCATCCGGTAGGTGATCGTCAGCTCCTGTCCGGGCTCGATCGGGTTCTTCGGCTGCCAATAGGCGACGATGTTGTCGTGGGTCTCGTTCGCGGTCGGGATCTCCACGAGATCGACGCGCCCCTCGCCCCATTGGCCGACCGGCTCGACCCAGTAGCCCGGGCGCTTGTGGTAATGCGCCTCGAGGTCCTGGTAGTTCTCGAACACCCGGTCGCGCTGCATCAGGCCGAAGCCGCGCGGGTTGAGATCGAAGAAGGACGAGACCGCCTTCCTGGCCGGATTGCGCAAGGGACGCCAGATCCACTCGCCCGCGCCGGAATGGATGAGAAGTCCGTCGGAATCGTGCAGCTCGGGTCGGAAATCGTCCGTCCGGCGCTGCTCGTTCTCGCCCTCGAAGTACATCGAGGTGAGGGGAGCGATGCCGAGATTGGCGAGCTGGCGCCGCGGAAAGAGCGTCGCCGTGACGTCGAGGGTGGTCGTCTCGGAAGGCCATATCTCGAACCGGTAGGCGCCGGTCACCGAGGGGCCTTCGAGAAGCGCGAAGATGACGGCACGCTCGGCATCCGCCATCGGCATCTCGATCCAGAACTCGCGGAAGTACGGGAACTCCTCCGGCTGGCCGCCCTCGCCCTCGACGTTGAGCGCGAGGCCCCGCGCCGAGAGGCCGTAATTCTGGTCCCGGCCGAGGAAGCGGAAATAGCTCGCGCCCAGGAAGGCGATGAGTTCGTCGAAGATCTTGGGCGTATTGAGGGGATAGTGCAGGCGGAAGCCCGCGAAGCCGAGATTGACCGGCAGGGGCCGCTCGATCTTGTTCTTCCCGTAGTCGAACAGGTCCTGCTGGTAGGGCACCGGCGCCGGCACGCCCTCGCGGATCACGTTGACGGTGACCGGCCGCTGGAAGAGGAAGCCGAGGTGGAACAGGTGCATCCGGAACGGCCCGCCGCCGGACGCCAGGAGGGCCCGTTCGTGGCGGAAGCGGATGTCCCGGTAGGCATCGAAATCGAGCCGGTTCAGGGGCTCCGGCAAAGGCTGCAGGTTGCTTTCGTAGGGCAAGGCCGCGAGTTCGCGGGCGCGGCGCACGACCTCCTCGAACCGGAAGGGCGACGGGCGCGGGCGCTCCGTTCTGCTGCGCCAGAGCCGGCAGGGTCACGGACGCGAGGAGGCCTTGAAGCAGGACCCGGCGGGACAGGGGCATCATCGGGGTGATCGGGCTCTCGTTCGGCAGCGGCGCAGTTTCTCGGCGAAGCTTGCCTCGTCGAAAATTACGCTTCGATCATCCTCTCGTCCACCAAACGCCGTTAACGGCGGCTGAATGATCCGGGCCGTGGTCAAAAACGGGGCGCGAGAGTCGAAAAAATGCGCAAAAGGGTCTTGCGATCGGGGGCCGAGTCATCGTATCTCACGCTGTGCCCAATTTCGCACGTGCCTGTGGTCGCGTGCCGGTTGGTGGGCATCCGGACAAGAGGCCGGACAGCCGCCCGAGAGCAAACTCGCTCTCGATACCCCTAACCGGCAGCCGGAGGCGAAACCGGCGTACCCCGCTCTCAACGGGAGACGCGACTTAAAGCAACGACGAACGGGCTTTTTTGGTCTCGTCGGCCCTCCAAAGGTCGACACCGAAGAGGCTTGTTTATCATTGCCGGGCGTGCGGTCAGGGGCCTCCCCTTTCCAATCCAAGGCAGCATCGTCGGGTGAAGAACCCATCGGCGCCTCCCGTGTCTCCATCGCACGGCGGCGACGTTGGCTCATCCCCGCTGACGCCGGGCGGCCTGTGCGCCGTCTGAACTTCAATCCGGGGCCTTCCGCGCCCCATTGAACCTTGGTGGGGAGAGCGCCATGACGGAGCGCATCCGCGAATTCCTGCGCAACCGACGCGAGGACGGCCCGTGCCTGGTCGTCGACCTCGACGTCGTGCGCGACAACTACGCCAAGTTCGCCCGGGCGCTTCCCGACACGCGCGTGTTCTACGCCGTGAAGGCGAACCCCGAGCCGGCGGTGCTGAAGCTCCTGGCCGAGCTCGGCTCGTGCTTCGACACGGCCTCGGTCGTGGAGATCCAGCTCGCGCTCGAAGCCGGCGCGACGCCCGACCGCATCTCCTTCGGCAACACGATCAAGAAGGAGCGCGACATCGTCCGGGCTCTCGAGCTCGGCGTGCGCCTCTTCGCGGTCGATTGCGAGGCCGAGGTCGAGAAGATCGCCCGCGCCGCGGCCCTCACCGGCGCCGCGGACGTGAAGGTCTTCTGCCGCATCCTGTGCGACTGCGCCGGCGCCGAATGGCCGCTGTCGCGGAAGTTCGGCTGCGTGCCGGAGATGGCGGTCGACGTGCTCGAGCACGCGCATCGGGAGGGTCTGGAAGCCTACGGCGTGTCGTTCCACGTCGGCTCGCAGCAGCGCAACACGGAATCGTGGGACGTGGCTCTCGCCTCGGCCTCCGCGATCTTCCGCGAATGCGCCGAGCGCGGCATCCACCTGTCGATGGTCAACCTCGGCGGCGGGTTCCCGACGAAGTACCTGAAGAGCGTTCCGGCGGTCGAAGCCTACGGGGAGTCGATCTTCCGGGCCCTCTCGAAGCACTTCGGCAACCGTCTCCCGGAGACGATCATCGAGCCGGGCCGCGGCATGGTCGGCAATGCGGGCATCATCGAGGCCGAGGTCGTCCTCGTCTCGAAGAAGAGCCGCGACGACGGCGAGGTGCGCTGGGTCTATCTCGACATCGGCAAGTTCGGCGGGCTCGCCGAGACGATGGACGAATCGATCCGCTATCCGATCCGCACCGAGCACGAGGACGACCGCATGGTCCCGAGCGTGCTCGCGGGACCGACCTGCGACTCGGCCGACGTTCTCTACGAGAAGGAGCCCTACATGCTGCCCTTCTCGCTGGAGATCGGCGACAAGGTGCTGATCGAGGGCACGGGCGCCTACACGACCACGTATTCGGCGGTCGCGTTCAACGGTTTCCCGCCGTTGAAGACGCACGTCATCTGACGGCGTCCCGCCTGCCTCGGCAGCCCGAGGCAGGCACTCACCCGAAAGTTGGTCCCGGACGGCCGGCTCCCGTCGAGCCGGTGCGAGGGCTGTCGCTTCCCTGTTCGGGAGGACCACGGCCGTGTTCGAAATCCGAGAAGAAACCTTCCGCGACGCGGGGCCGCGCGAGTCGCTGCTCGACATTTGCTTCGGCGCATCGCGTTTCGAGAAGACCTGCGAGCGCCTGCGCGAGGGCCGTCGCCCCGCGGACGGCCTGTCGCTGGTCGTCGAGCATGACGGCGCCGTCGTCGCCACCGTGCGCCTGTGGCACGTGACGGCCGGCACGGGCCGCCCCGCGCTGATGCTCGGCCCGCTCGCCGTCGATCCGTCGCACCGGCGGCTGGGCCTCGGGGCGAAGCTCATGCGCGAGGCCCTGTCGCGCGCGAGGGCGCTCGGCCATGGGGCGGTGCTCCTCGTCGGCGATGCTCCCTATTACGGGCGCTTCGGCTTCTCCGTCGCGAAGACGGGGCGTCTGTGGATGCCGGGCCCCTACGAGCGCGACCGCCTGCTGGCCGTGGAACTCGTCCCGGGGGCGCTCGACGGCGCGCGCGGCCTCGTCTCCCCGACCGGCGCCGTCGAGGAGAAGCCCGACCTCGCCGCCCTCGCCGCCGCGGCTGCGCAAGGCGCGTTCGGATGGGCCGCGCGGCATGAGGATGCCCGTCCGAGGATGACGCGGTCCTATGGGGCGTCATCCTTGGGCGCGCGGAGCGCGACCCGAGGATCTCTGGACGGGAAGGGCGCCTGAACCTCGACGCGATCCTCAAGATCTCGCTCCGCTCGTCCCGGGGTGGGGCACCCGGTTGACCCGGCCCCCCGCAGAACCCTAGATGCCGCCGGCGTCACCGGCCTGTCGCCGAAACCTCCCAGATCGTGTTCGACCCGTCCAAGGAGCAATTCTCGATGACCACCTGGCCCGTCCATGGCCGCATCAGCGGCCCCATCGTGATGATCGGCTTCGGCTCGATCGGCCAGGGCACGCTGCCGCTGATCGAGCGGCACTTCGAATTCGACAGGAGCCGCTTCGTGGTCATCGACCCGCAGGAGAAGCACAAGGACCTCCTGGATGCGCGCGGCATCCGCTTCATCCAGCAGGCGGTGACCCGCGAGAACTACCGCGAGCTCCTCACGCCGCTCCTCACGCGAGGGCGGCGGGCAGGGCTTCTGCGTCAACCTCTCGGTCGACACGTCGTCGGTCGCCATCATGGAGCTCTGCCGCTCGCTCGAACGCCTTCTACATCGACACCGTGAACGAGCCCTGGGCCGGCTTCTATTTCGACAAGAGCAAGGGCCCGGCGGCGCGCACGAACTACGCGCTGCGCGAGCTGACCCTCGACGCCCGCCGCCGCAATCCGGGCGGCACCACGGCGGTGTCCTGCTGCGGCGCCAATCCCGGCATGGTGTCCTGGTTCGTGAAGCAGGCGCTGATCGACATCGCGACCGATCTCGGCCTCCCCTTCGAAGAGCCGACATCGCGCGAGGATTGGGCGCGCCTCATGAGGCGGGTCGGGGTCAAGGGCATCCACATCGCCGAGCGCGACACCCAGCGGGCCAAGTCGGAAAAGCGCATGGGCGTGTTCGTCAACACCTGGTCGGTGGAGGGTTTCGTGTCCGAGGGCATGCAGCCGGCGGAACTCGGCTGGGGGACGCACGAAAGCTGGATGCCCGGGAACGCGGGCACCTACGATCACGGCAGCGCCGCGGCGATCTATCTCCTGCAGCCCGGCGCCGATACCCGCGTGCGGACCTGGTGCCCGACGCCCGGCTCCCAATACGGCTTCCTGGTCACGCACAACGAGTCGATCTCGATCGCGGATTACTTCACGGTGCGCGAGGGCGGAAAGGCCGTGTATCGCCCGACCTGCCACTACGCCTACCACCCCTGCAACGAGGCGGTGCTTTCGCTGCACGAGATGTTCGGAAACGCCGGCAAGGTGCAGGAGGAGCACCACATCCTCGACGAGAACGAGATCGTCGACGGCATCGACGAGCTCGGCGTGCTGCTCTACGGCCATGCCAGGAACGCCTATTGGTACGGGTCGCAGCTCTCGATCGACGAGACGCGGCGCCTCGCTCCCTACCAGAACGCCACCGGCCTGCAGGTGACCTCGGCCGTGCTCGCCGGCATGGTCTGGGCGATCGAGAACCCGCGGGCCGGCATCGTCGAAGCGGACGAGATGGACTTCCGCCGCTGCCTCGAGGTGCAGCGGCCCTATCTCGGTCCGGTGAACGGCTATTACACGGACTGGACGCCGCTCACCGACAGGCCGGGCTTCTTCCCCGAGGACATCGACACGTCCGATCCGTGGCAGTTCCGGAACGTGCTGGTCCGCTGAGGAGAGGGCGATCCGGCCCGGCGAATCGGATAAGTGCGGGCAGAGCCCGAGGATGACGAGGCGGTGGCTGGGGAAGGACGAGATCGGGTCGCATGCCTCATTTCGAAGACTTCTATGCCAACAAGCTCCGCGGCTCCCTCGGCGTCTCCGATGCCGAGGCGGTGCTCGACCTGCGCGGAGCATCGCGCGAGCAGGCGGCGGGCTCGATCCAGGACATGCTGCAGCGCAGCCGGTTCGCCCAGGCGAAGAGCGTCGCCGTCCGCCTCCAAGGCCCGCCCGAAGGCGGCGGCGAGACGCTGTTCCAGCCGGTCGGCAAGGCGCTGCTCGAGGCGAAGAAGCGAGGCTGGATCCAGCGGCTGCAGACGCTGCCCGCCCATGACGGGCTCGGGTTCTACGTCGTGCTGGCCGGCAAGCCGAAGAAGGCTCCCTGAAGCGGTGTCCTTTCGCGTCGAGTCCGGTTCACGCTCTCGAGGTGATCCGGGTTCGGCTCGGACGACCGAGGCTCCGCAGGAAGCCCGTCGAGCAGCAGGACGCCGCCCCATACCGCCAGGAAGCCCATGGCGGCGGCGAGGATGCCCTCCTCGGTCACCGGCAGGGCGGGCTCGAAATCCCGGTAGGCCGCGCTGCATCACGTCCGCGTCGCCGTCGCGCAGCATCAGCCCGACCCGGCGGAACGGCCCGGCCTCGATCATCGCCTGCCGGTGCGCCTCCAGCCGTGCCAGGCGCTCCATGTTCCCCTGCATGGCGGTCCCCTGCCGGCTCGCGAGATCGTCGGGATTGCCGCGCAGCCGCTCGACGGCCGAGGCGATCGTTTCTCCGTTCGCACGCGCATCGGCGTCGAAACGCTCGACGATGCGCCGCAATTCGTCGATCGCGCCTCCGAGCCGCTGCCGATACTGCTGCGCGTATTCGGGGCCCTGGGAGGCTGTCGTCGCCCCGAGCAGGCCGAGGCCGAAGGCGACGATACGCACGATGCGGGACAAGCACGACCTCCTTCAAGCGAGAAGAGCCTCGCGGACGTCCTGTTCCGTAACATCATCCAGGGCCTTCAGCACCTTGCAAGCCCTCGTCCTCCGGCCGGGCTCCATGACGAGAATGATCGTTTCGACTCCCGGGCAGCCGGGATCGTTGCAGGCGATCTCGTTGACGGCGAAGGCCGTGCTCGTCGGGGGCCGCCAAGGCCGCTCCGGCCCAGGTCTTCACCCGCCGAATGGCCTCGGGATCGGCCTTGGGGATGCCGAAGGCCGTCCTGAGATAGGCGCCGAGACCGGTCATCCAGGCCTCACGACGGAAGGGCGAGAATGCCGGCCCGGCCGTCCTCGCACCCGAAGGCGAGACGGCGCCCGGCCTTGTCCCAGGCGAGAGCCGTGACCCCGCTGCCCTCCACGGCAGGCCGCACCGGGAGTTCGGAGGCATCGTTCAAGCGAATGAGGAGGATGCATCCGTCCTCGTAGCCGACCGCGAGCACGAGGGCATTGGGATGGAACGCAACACGTTCCACCTTCGCGGGCCTCACCCCGCATTCCCGCGGCGCCTTGCCCATCGGACCCTCCTTGGATTCGAAGGACCAGACGATCGCCGCTTCGGCGCCCGAGGTGGCGAGCCACTTGCCGTCGTGCGACCACGCGAAGGAGCGCGTCTTCGACGGGTAGCCGCTCATCCGCATATGCCCCCGGTCGGGCTGGAGCCGCCAGCCGTGAAGGGCGTTCTCCTGCATGGACGTCACGACGAAGCGCCCGTCCGGCGACCAGGTGACGTCGAGATGGGAACCCTTCCAATCGAGCACCTCGGGCTTCGCTTCGAGGTTGGGGAACCAGAGCGTCGCGCCGTTGTAGTGGGCGATCGCGAGACGGTAGCCCTTGGGCGCGAAGGCGAGGCCGCGGGCCGTGGACGGCACCTCGAGCGATTTCTCCTTGCCCTTGTCGCTGCGGGCGAACACCCGCTTGCCGGCCGCGAACGCGAAGGCGCCGGACGCGTTCACCGCGAGGGAGTCGATCCAGGCGCCCTTCAGGTCCGCGAGCGTCGCCGTGGCGCCGTCCGGCCCCGTCACCGCGACCCGCCCGTCGTCGCCGCCGGTGACGAAACGCGCCCCGTCGCACGCCGCGACGAGGACGCCCGCTCCCGGATGGGCCTCGACCCGATGGGTCTCGCCGTCCTTCGCCAACAGCACGCCGCCGTCGCCGAGCCCAAGGGCGGCGACGTCCTTCATCCAGCCGACGGCGGTGACGTTGGCTCCGGCGTCGTAGGTGACGACGTTCTGCGTGAGGGAAGGGGCTGCGGTCGAGGTCATGGATCGTCCGTCCCGTCACCGTCGTAAGCAAACGATCGAGAGTTCGTTCCAGAACAGCGCATCGTTCGAACGGAAGACCGGATCCGCTTGTCCGCACGATGCGCTAGACGGCGCACGCCAGAAAGCCCTCGCGGATCGCATCCTCGTCGAGATCGCGCCCGATGAACACGACCCGCGACTCGCGATTCTCGTCCGGCTTCCAATCCTGCTGCAGGTCGCCGTCGAGGATCATGTGCACGCCCTGGAAGACGAATCGCTTCGGCTCGCCGGGGAAGGCCACGATGCCCTTGCAGCGGAGGATGTTCGGGCCCTCGCGCTGGGTGAGGTCCGAGATCCAGGGCATGAACTTTTCGGGATCCACCTCGCCAGCCCGGATGGATACGGATTGCATGTCCTCGTCGTGGTGATGGTGATGGCCCTCTTCGAGGAAGTCGGGCTCGAGTTCGATGATCCGGTCGAGGTCGAAGGCATTGCGCCCGAGCACCTCCTCGATCGGCACCGCCGCATGCTGGGTCCGGTGGATCCTGGCGTAGGGGTTGATGGCGCGGATGCGCCCCTCGACGGCGTCGAGCTCCTCCGGCGAAACGAGATCCGTCTTGTTGAGGATGATCACGTCCGCGAACGCGATCTGGTTCTTCGCCTCCGGGGCATCCTTGAGCCGGTCGGAGAGCCACTTGGCGTCCGCCACCGTCACCACCGCATCGAGGCGGGCGGTGTCGGAGACGTCCTGGTCCATGAAGAAGGTCTGGGCCACGGGCGCCGGATCGGCGAGCCCGGTCGTCTCGACGATGATCGCGTCGAACTTACCCTTGCGCTTCATCAGCCCGTCGAGGATGCGGATGAGGTCGCCGCGCACGGTGCAGCAGATGCACCCGTTGTTCATCTCGAACACTTCCTCGTCGGCGCCGACGACGAGATCGTTGTCGATGCCGACCTCGCCGAATTCATTGACGATGACGGCGTATTTCTTGCCGTGCGGCTCGGTGAGGATGCGGTTCAGAAGAGTCGTCTTGCCGGCGCCGAGATAGCCGGTGAGGACGGTAACGGGAATCTTGTCGGGCATCGCAGGCTCCGCATGGGCGCCCTCCCGGCGAGGGGAGAGCGGGATGGTCGGCGCCGACATCGGCCGTCGAAGCGCCTGAGGTGAGGTAGGGCGGAGAGGGAGTTCCGGCTGCCCCTCCGCCGAGGCGCCACGCTGCCGACCCCGCCTCTTGGGGAGAGGGGAAGCGTCAGCTCGAGAGCGCGGTGCTGAGAGCCCTTATATTGTGGCGCATCATTTCAATGTAAGTGGCGGCCGGACCATCGGGACCGGAGAGGGCGTCGGAATAGAGCCGGTCGCCGACCCGGGCGCCCGTTTCCTTGGCGATCCGCTCCAGGAGCCGCGGGTCGGAAATGTTCTCGACGAACACGGCCTTGATCTTCTCCTTGCGGATCTGCTGGATGATGCGGGCCACGTCCTTGGCCGAGGCCTCCGATTCGGTCGAGACCCCCTGGGGCGCGACGAAGTCCAGCCCGTAGGCCTGCTCGAAATACGCGAAGGCATCGTGCGATGTGATGATGCGGCGCCGGTCCGTCGGAATGCGCGCGATGGCGGTCTTCACCTCGGATTCCAGCGCGTCGAGCTTCTGGAGGTAGGCGGCGGCATTGGCCTCATAGGTCCCCTTGCCGGCCGGATCGGCGGCGCCGAGGCCGTCCCGGATGTTCGCCACGTAGACCTTGGCATTGGCGACGCTCTGCCAGGCATGGGGATCGACGCTGCCGTGGCCGTGCCCGTGGCCGTGTCCATGCGCGGCTTCCTCGATCGTCCGGACGCCTTTCGCGGCCTCGACCAGAGCCGCCTTGCCGCCCGAGGACTTGACGAGGCGGCCCATCCAGCCTTCGAAGCGCAGGCCGTTGACGAACACCACCTTCGCTTCGGCGAGACGACGCCCGTCCGTCGGAGTGGGGGAATAGACGTGGGCGTCCCCGTCGGGGCCCACCAACGTGACGAGGTCGATGCGATCGCCGCCGACGTTGCGGACGAAGTCCGACAGGATGGAGAAGGTCGCGACCACCTTGAGGCGCTCGGGCGCCTGGGCCATGGCGGCGCTCGACAGCGTCGCGGCTGCGATCAGAAACGCTGCAACGTATCTCTTGAGGGACATAGAGGTTCTCCGCGTGAAGGTGGTCAGGCTTCCAAGTGCCGCCTCGGCCGGACAAGCCAGAGCAACCCGCCCTGCGGGCCGAGGAAGAGGGACACGATGTAGGCGGCCCCCGCCGTGAGAATGATCGCGGGGCCAGCCGGCAATTCGAGGTGGAACGAGAGCAGCAGCCCGCAGACGCCGGAGCCGATCCCGATCAGGGTCGCGGCGGCGATCATCACCGTGACGTCCGAACTCCAGAACCGCGCCGAAGCGGCCGGCAGCATCATCATGCCGACCGCGAGAAGGGTCCCGAGCGCATGGAACCCTCCGACGAGGTTCAGCACGACGAGCGCGAGGAAGATCAGATGCGTCGGCGTGCCCGCCCGGCTGACCGAGCGCAGGAAGGTGGGATCCACGCATTCCAGGACCAGGGGGCGGTAGAGCACCGCGAGCGTGGCGAGCGTGATCGTCGCAATGGACGCGAGGAGCAGGAGGGCGGCGTCGTCGAGCGCCAGCACCGTCCCGAAGAGGACGTGGAGGAGGTCGACGTTCGATCCGCGGAGCGACACGATCGTGACGCCGAGCGCCAGGGACAAGAGGTAGAAGGCCGCCAGCGAGGCGTCCTCCTTCAGGTCCGTGAACCGGGCGACCAGGCCGGACAGCACCGCCACGATCACGCCCGCGACGAAGCCGCCGAGCGTCATGGCGGGCAGGGACAGGCCGGCGACGAGGTATCCCACCGCGGCGCCCGGCAGGATCGCATGCGCCATGGCGTCCCCGGTGAGACTCATCCGCCGCAGCATCAGGAACACCCCGACCGGGCCGCCGCCGACCGCGATGGCGATGATGCCCACGAGCGCGCGCTGCATGAATTCGAACTCGGCGAAGGGGGCGATCAGGGCGTCGGTCATGGCGCTCGGGCCGTTGCTGCCGGGGATTCCGACCGGCCCCGTTTCATCCCGGGCGAACCGCGGTCCGTCGTATCATCCCCGGCGGCGCGTGGCGCCGGGAAGGGGATCCACTCCAGAGTCCACTGGACTCTCGGATCCCCTTCCCTCGCCTTCGGCTCGCCGGGGACGACACAGAGGCTCTGCGCCGCCGGGGATGACACCGACGGCGCTTTGCTCCGGGCCGAGTGCCCTTCGGTCAACCCGCGCCACGGTCGCAGGCCTCGGCATGCGGGTCGTGGGCCTCGACCATGCGGCGGGCCTTCAGGAGATTCGCGGCGCTCAGGACGTCCTCGGTCTCTCCCCAGGCGATCGGCGAGCGGGCGATGAGGAGCGTCTCGGGGAAGACCCGCTTCACCACGTCGAGGTCGTGCAGCACGGCGACGACCGTGCGCTCCTCACGGTGCCAGCGGCGGACGAGGTCGAGGAGGTCCGCCGTCGTCTTCTGGTCGATCGACGTGAAGGGCTCGTCGAGCAGGATCACGGACGCGTTCTGGAGCAGCAGCCGGGCGAACAGCGCCCGCTGCATCTGGCCGCCCGAGAGGGTGCCGATCGGGCGGCGCTCGAAGCCGGTGAGGCCGACGGCCGCGAGCGCCACCTCGATCCGGCCGCGGTCCTTGCGGCCGATTCCGCCGAAGAGGCCCGAGCGCGACCAGAGGCCCATGGCGACGAGATCGTAGACGCTGAGAGGAAAGCTGCGGTCGATGTCGGCCGCCTGCGGCAGGTAGGCGATCCGCGTGGCGGAGCCCGTGGACAGGTCGATCCGCCCCTGGAGCGGGCGAAGCGCGCCGACGATGCCCTTGAGGAGGGTCGACTTGCCGGCGCCGTTCGGGCCGACGACGGCTGTCAGGCTGCCCGCCGCGATGGTGCCGGCGAGATGATGCACGGCCGGACGCCGGCCATAACCGAGCGTCACGTCTTCGAAACGGATCGCCGTCTGCATCAGAGTCCCGATCCTCAACCCAGAACCAGCAGGACGAGGCCCCACAGCGCCCCGAGGACAACGCCCGAGCCGATCAGGCGCTCCACCGCCGAGAGCCGGAGCAGCGAAAGGGTCGGAGTGGCCGCCGTCGCGTGGGCGGCGGGTCCGTGGTGACCATGATGATGGTTGCCCATGCGGCTCTACTATAACGAATTCCCCTCTTCTTCCAGAGGGGAAAGCATCGGTTCGATCACTTTTCGGCAAGGCCCTCAGAAGGGCGGGTGGTACTGGTAGAGCCAGGTCTCGCTCAGCACCTCGTCGCCCTGGCGCAGGTAGCAGCGCATCTCCACGGGCTCCATGCCCGTGACCGTCAGGTCGAACTGGGTCCGCCAGTGGCCGGGCACGTCGTTCGGCACCGCCTCGGTCATGATGTTCGAGAACTCGCCCCGCGAGGCCGAGAGGACCGGGCGCGGGATCTCGCCCTTGGCCAGGCGGGTCAGTGGCTCGCCCTTGAACTCCACCATGAACTTGCGCGCGCCCTTTCGGGCGTTCCGTGCCGGCCTGGCCGCCATTGCCGAGGCGGGTCGCCACGCAACGGGCGAGCGACGTCGGATAGGGCTCGTCCGCCGCCCAGTGCATGCGGTAGCGCAATTCGAAGGATTGGCCGGCCCGCGCGGGTTCCGCCGGCACCCACATGGCGACGATGTTGTCGTGGATCTCGTCGTCGGTCGGGATCTCGACGAGCTGGACCGAGCCCTTGCCCCATTCGCCCTGCGGTTCGATCCAGAGGGAAGGCCGCCGGTCGTAATAGACGCCGTCGAGGTAATGGTCGAAGTTGCGGTCCCGCTGCAGGAGCCCGAACCCCTTCGGGCCGCTCGTCGGAGAAGGCCGACGTGATGATCCGCGGCGGGTTGTTCAGCGGCCGCCAGATGCGCTCGCCGGTGCCGGTCCAGAGCGCGAGCCCGTCCGAATCGTGGATCTCCGGGCGCCAGTCGACCGCGGTCTGCTTCGCCTTCTCCGAATACCAGTACATGGAGGTGAGGGGCGCGAAGCCGAGCCGGCCGACGTCGCCGCGCAGGTAGATCGCCGTCTCGATGTCCATGATGACCGCCGCCGCGCGGCGCATGACGAACCGGAAGGCGCCCGCGACGCTCGGCCCGTCGAGGAGCGCATAGACCGTCACCGTGTCCGAGCCGGCCTGGGGCGTTTCGAAATAGACGTGGGTGAAGCTCGGGAATTCCTCGGTCCGGCCGAAGACGGCGACGTCGACCGCGAGCCCCCGCGCCGACAGGCCGTACTGGTAGAGCTCGCCGATGGCGCGGAAATAGGAGGCGCCGAGGAAGGCGACCCAGTCGTTGGTCCGCCAGTCGAGCTTGCCGTTGCGGCTCTCCTGGAAGCGGAAGCCCGCAAAGCCCGAATTGTCCGGGAGCCTGTGGGCCGGCGAATCCGCCGGCATGTCGAAATAGGCGTCGTCGTAGATGATTTCCCGCGCCTGGCCGCGCTCGACCACGTGCATGCGAACCGGAACCTGGAAGAAGCGCCCGAGATGGAAGAACGTGACCGGGAAGTCGCTCGGGCCTTTCGCCCAGAGAGCCAGGTCGGTCTTGAACTTGATCTTGCCGTGGGCGTCGTAGTCGATCTGCTGCAGCATCTCCGGGCGAGGGGCGGGGCGGCGGCACGTAGGGCGCCCTCGCCATGTCGCGGGCCCGGGTCTTGAGGGCGTCGAAGGAGAACGGCGCGGGCGCGCCCGTCTTGAGAGCGGCCTGGGCGAGGGCCGGTCGCGCGAAGCCGGCGGCGGCCAGGCCGGCGGTGGCGGCGGCGGATCGGAGGAGGGTTCGGCGGTCGATCATCGTCAATCGGGAGGGTTGGGGAAGGCGTGGGTCTTAACCCTCAAAGGGGCAAAAGAAGGACAGCACGTTTTACCCACTTGAGAATTCCGCGACAGCCGCCAAACTGGGAATATACCGGCTCCGGATCAACCGGGGCCAGTCGAGGAAAGACCCAAGGAGTATCAGATGAGTTCCATGCTGACGCGCCGTGTCATCGGCGTCGCCGCTGCGGTTGGACTGGCCGGCGCGAGCCTGCCGGCCCAGGCTCAAGATTTCATTAACATCCTCACGGGCGGGACTTCGGGCGTATATTACCCGCTCGGGGTGGCCCTCTCCAAGATCTACGCCGAGAAGATCAAGGGTAGCCGGCCGTCGGTCCAGGCCACCAAGGCGTCGGTGGAGAACCTCACCCTGCTGCAGCAGGGCAAGGGCGAGATCGCCTTCACCCTCGGCGACAGCCTGGCGCTCGGCTGGGCGGGGGACGAGGAGGCGGGCTTCAAGGCGAAGCTCACCAAGCTCCGCGGCATCGGCGCCATCTACCCCAACTTCATCCAGGTGGTGGCCTCGAAGGAATCCGGCATCAAGACCCTCGCCGATCTCAAGGGCAAGCGCCTCTCGGTCGGCGCTCCGAAATCGGGCACCGAGCTCAATGCGCGCGCCATCCTGCAGGGCGCCGGGCTCAGCTACAAGGACCTCGGCAAGGTCGAGTACCTGCCGTTCGACCAGTCGATCGAGCTCATGAAGAACCGGCAGATCGACGCCACGCTGCAATCCGCCGGCCTCGGCGTCGCCTCGATCCGCGACCTCGCCACCTCCGTCGAGATCGTGGTGGTGGAGATCCCGGCCGCGATCGTCGACAAGATCGGCGCGCCTTACGTGAAGGCGACGATTCCGGCGAGCACCTATAGAGGCCAGACCGCGGCGGTCCAGACGGCTGCGGTCGTGAACTACCTCGTGACCCATTCCGACGTGAAGGACGAGGCGGCCTACCAGATGACCAAGGCAGTCTACGAGAGCCTGCCGGACCTCGTCGCGGCCCATTCTGCGGCGAAGGACATCAAGCTCGAAAAAGCCCTGGAGGGCATGCCGGTCCCGCTGCATCCGGGGGCCGAGAAGTATCTCGCCGAGAAGGGCGTCAGGAAGCAGGGCTCCTGAGGCCGCGCCAACCTTCGACGGAAGCCGGGGCGGTCACGCCCCGGCTTTTCTTCATGACTCGCAAGAACCAAGAGCAAGAAATGAGCATCGGACGGGAGGGCGCCATGAAGGATCATGAGCTTGAGCGCATGGAGGCGCCCGCCGAGCCTGTCGCCAATCCGGAACACGGCCTCCCCGAGAGCTTCGGCGAGGGCCTGCTCGGGCGGCTCCTGTTCTGGACGGCGGTCTCGTTCTCCATCGTCCAGATCGTCACCTCCTTCGGCATTCCCCTCGACAGGCCTCTCGGGGCGGGACTGACCCTCATCCACCTCATCGGAGCGGCGCTCGTCGTCTGGGCGGCATGGCTCGTCCTGCAGGGTCTCAGAGGGCGCTCCGTCTTCGACGGTGCCTTGGCCATCGCCGCCGTCGCCGTCGCCTACGGGCTCGTGGTGAAGTTCGGCGGCAGCCTGCCGAGCCAGGTCGTGCGGACCCTGCACGTCGGGTTCCTGTGTCTCGTCGCCGCCGCAATGCTCGCCAACCATCGTGCGGGCGGTCCGGCCATGCGCGCCGCCGGCTGGATCATCGGCCTCGTCGGTTTCGGGGTCGGCCTCTATCACTGGCTCAACTACTACGACCTCGTGAACCGGGCGGGCGATCTCACGCTCGCTCGACATCGCCGTCGGCGTCGCGGCGCTCGCGATCCTGCTCTATCTCGTGTGGCGCGTCATGGGGCCCGCCCTGCCCATCGTTGCGGGAACCTTTCTGGCCTACTGCCTTCTCGGCCACTGGCTCCCGGCGCCGCTCGACCATCGCGGCTATTCCTTCGAGCAGGTGATCGAGCACATGGCCTTCGGCACGGAAGGCATCTATGCGGTCCCGACCCTCGTCTCCGCCACCTACATCTTCCTGTTCATCCTGTTCGGAGCCTTCATGGAGAAGGCCGGCGTCATCGATTTCTTCAACGATATCTCGATGGCGGTGTTCGGAGACAAGCGGGGCGGACCCGGCAAGGTCTGCGTCGCCTCCTCGGCCCTGATGGGCACGGTCTCGGGTTCCGGCGTCGCGAACGTGGTGGCGTCGGGCCAGTTCACGATCCCGCTGATGAAGAGGTTCGGGTTCCCGTCGGCCTTCGCGGGCGGCGTCGAGGCGACGTCGTCGATGGGCGGCCAGATCATGCCGCCCGTGATGGGAGCCGTCGCCTTCATCATGGCCGAGACCATCGACGTGCCCTATGCCGAGATCGTGCAGGCAGCGATCGTCCCGGCGGTCCTCTATTTCGCCGCCTGCTACCTCGCCGTGCACCTGGAGGCCGGCAAGCGGGGCTTGGCCGGCCTGCCGAAGAGCGAGCTCCCGAGCGCGAGGGCTGAGATCCGGAAGAGGTGGTACCTCGTCGCGCCGCTCGGCGTCCTCGTCTACCTGCTCTTTTCCGGATACACGCCTCTCTTCGCGGGGGCGGTCGGGCTGTCGCTCACGGTGGCGCTCATCCTCGGTGCGGCCATCGCGGCGGGCCTGACCGTGCCGGCCCTGCGCGTGGCCTTCTGGGTGGGCCTCGCGCTCGCCTGCGCGGCCTCGATCGCCGCGAGCGTCACCCTCGTCCTCGCGGTCGTCGCGGCGCTCGCCCTGTGGAACGCCGTGTCCGGACGGGGCCGCCTGACGCTCCAGGCCTGCGTCGAGGCGCTTGCGGACGGCGCCAGGCAGGCGCTGCCGGTGGGACTCGCCTGCGCGGTCGTCGGCATCGTCATCGGCACCATGACGCTCACCGGGCTCGGCACCATCGTGGGCACCTGGATGATCTCGATCGGCAAGGACAGCATCTTCCTCGCCCTTGTGCTGACGATGATCTTCAGCCTCATCCTGGGCATGGGGATCCCGACGATCCCGAACTACATCATCACGTCGTCGCTCGCCGCGCCGATCCTCCTCAAGCTCGACGTGCCCCTCATCGTCTCGCACATGTTCGTCTTCTATTTCGGCATCATGGCCGACCTGACCCCGCCGGTGGCGCTCGCGGCCTTCGCGGCCGCGCCCATGGCGAAGGAATCCGGCATGAAGATCGGTGTCCAGGCGGTGAAGATCGCACTGCCCGGCTTCGTCGTCCCCTACATGGCGGTCTACGATCCGGCGCTGATGCTGCAGCCGGTGCCCGGCCTCGAAGGACCGGGCTACTGGGCCGCGGTGGCCTATGTGGTGGTCAAGGCGTCGCTGGCCCTCGGCCTCTGGGGCGCTGCCGCCATCGGGTACGGGCAAGGGCCTCTCCTCTGGTGGGAGCGGCTGCTGGCGACGGCCGCCGCCGCTTTCCTGGTTCTGGCGGTTCCAGTGACCGACGAGATCGGCTTCGCGCTCGCGGCGCTCGTCGTGGGCCTCCACGTCTGGCGCCTCCGCCGGGCTCCTTCGCCGGCGCTCGGCTGATGCTTTGCCTCGCCGCCGGGACCGTGATCGCGCCGCTCGCGGCGGGCGCCATCACCCTGGCCTGGACGCATTCGGTCGAG
This sequence comes from uncultured Alphaproteobacteria bacterium, assembly GCA_963723525.1. Taxonomy (GTDB): domain Bacteria; phylum Pseudomonadota; class Alphaproteobacteria; order Rhizobiales; family Beijerinckiaceae; genus Microvirga. Next base: position 133,868 of record CAVRRI010000020.1, on the reverse strand, counting down.
AAGATCGCCTGGGAGGAGGACTGGCGCTTGACCCCAGCCGGGCTCGAACTCGTCGAGGCCCGCGTGCGCGGCTCCGGTGCCGGCATGGACCCGCCGCCCGAGGCGCGCCTCGTGAACGGCGCCTGGGCGTGGCGGCCGAAGGTTCCGCCGCAGAGGGAAATCGTGATGCGGCGCTCCGGGGCCACGTCCGATTGGCGGATCTGCATCGGCGGCCGGTGCCGTCCGATGGAGCTCCTTCTCCCCGCGGAGGCGGATCCTGTCGTCCTGAAGGAGTGCGAGGGGCGGGGCTGAAGACCCCGCCGGTCCGCGACGGACGAGACCGTCCGGGCTCAGCCCTGGATGGGCTCGATCGCCACCGAGTTCCGCCAGAGGGCCAGCATGGCCCAGAGGCCGAGAAGGCTGAAGAGGCCCATCAGCACGTAGGCGGCGACGTCGCCGAGTTCGAACAGCCCCGCGATGGCCCAGCCGCCGGCGAGCGCGACGCCGAACACTTCGGTGCCGATCAGGATCAGGACGCTGACGATCGTGATCAGGTTGCGCCAGTTGATGGAGCGGCTGGTCTGCGCCACGGTCGGTTTCTCCTCGGGCAGCGCGGGATCGGTGGAACGAACTCCGGGCGGTGGAGCAAGGCACTACCCTAAACGCCTCCGCCCATGCAAGGTTGGCCGAGCAAGGATTGCCTCCATCCCCCGGTCCCGCTCGATCATTTTTTTCGATGTCCGACACTCCGACCTTCGCCTTCGCCGCCGTGGCGGCTCCGCATACGCTTGCCGCCGAAACCGGCCAGGCGGTCCTCGCCCAGGGCGGCAACGCCGTCGAAGCCATGATCGCCATGGCGGCGACGATCGCGGTCGTCTACCCGCACATGAACGGCATCGGCGGCGACGGCTTCTGGCTGGTGAGGGAGCCCGGCGGGCGGGTCCACGCCATCGACGCCAGCGGGCCGGCGGGAGCTCTCGCCACCCGCAAGCGCTATCGCGACAAGGGCTACGACGAGATCCCGCCGCGCGGCCCCGATGCGGCTCTCACGGTGGCCGGCGCGGTGGCCGGCTGGCAGCTTGCGTTCGAACTGGCGAAGAGCCGCGGCGGGAACCTGCCCCTCGACCTCCTGCTCGGCGACGCCGTACGGTTTGCCGGCGAAGGCTGTCCGGTGTCGCGGTCCGAAGCCCGCTACATCGTCAAGGAGCAGGAGCTCGCGCACGCCGCCCCGGGTTTCGCCGAGACGTTCCTGGTCGAGGGCAAGGTTCCGCCCGCCGGCACCAAGCGGCTGCAGCCGGCTCTCGCCGGGACCCTGGAGCAACTCGCCCATGCGGGCCTGACCGATTTCTACCGGGGCGACGTGGGCCGCGAGATCGCGGCGGACCTGGAGGCGATCGGCGCGCCGGTCGTCCGCCGGGACCTCGAGGTTTACCGGGCGCGCGCGGTCGAACCGCTGTCGATGCGGCTGAAGGATGCGACGCTCTACAATCTCCCGCCGCCCAGCCAGGGGCTCGCGTCGCTCGTCCTGCTCGGGATCTTCGAGCGCCTTCCCGCCATGGGCGCAGAGACGCCCGAGCATCATCACGGGCTCGTCGAGGCGACGAAGCGGGCCTTCGCCATCCGAGACCGGGTGGTCACCGATCCGCTCAACCTGACCCACGATCCGGCGGCCTTCCTCACGCCCGCCGTGCTGGAGGGCGAAGCCGCCCGAATCGAGGGGCGGCGCGCGGCGCCCTTTCCGCTGCCGGCGCCCGCTGACGGCGACACGATCTGGATGGGCGCGATCGACAAGGACGGGCTCGCCGTCTCCTATATCCAGTCCCTCTTCTGGGAGTTCGGCTCCGGCTGCGTGCTGCCGTCGACGGGCATCCTGTGGCAGAACCGGGGGAGGGGGTTCTCTCTCGATCCCAACGCAAGGAACCCGCTGGAGCCGGGGCGCAAGCCGTTCCATACCCTCTGCCCGGCGCTCGCCGCCTTCGACGACGGACGGGTTCTCTCCTACGGCACCATGGGCGGAGAGGCGCAGCCGCAGGTCCAGGCGCAGATCTTCAGCCGCTACGCCCGGTTCGGCATGGGACTTGCCGAAGCCGTCGATGCGCCGCGCTGGTTGTTCGGACGGGCCTGGCGCGCGCCGGCTGCCAGCCTCAGGGTGGAGGACCGGTTCGACGCCGGACTCCTGCGCGCCTTGCGGGAGCGCGGCCATCCGGTGGAGGAACTGGGACAGCCCTATCTCGACGCGCTCGGCCATGCCGGCATGCTGGTGAAGCACCGGCGCGACGGGCGGGTGGAGGCGGTGCACGACCCGCGGGCGGACGGCGGGGCCTTGGGACTCTGAAGGGTTTGGCGTATGAACTCTCCCATGAGCGAACATCATCACCACCACGACCACGATCACGACCACGATCACGACCACAGCCATCTCTCCGAGATCGAGCTTCGCGTCCGGGCCCTGGAATCGATCCTCGTCGAGAAGGGCTACGTGGACCCCGCCGCCATCGACGCGCTGGTCGAAACCTACGAGACGAAGGTCGGCCCGCGGAACGGCGCGCGGGTCGTCGCCAAGGCCTGGGCCGATCCGGCCTTCCGCGACTGGCTCCTCCGGGACGCGACGGCCGCGATCGCCTCCCTCGGCTTCGTCGGCCGCCAGGGCGAGCACATGGTGGCGGTCGAGAACACGCCGGACGAGCACAACATGGTCGTGTGCACGCTCTGCTCCTGCTATCCCTGGCCGGTCCTCGGCCTGCCGCCGGTCTGGTACAAGAGCGCGCCCTATCGCTCCCGCGCGGTCATCGATCCGCGCGGCGTGCTGCGGGAATTCGGCGTGACGCTGCCCGATACGACACGGATCCGGGTGTGGGACTCGACCGCGGAGGTCCGCTACCTCGTGATCCCGATGCGGCCGGAGGGCACGGAGCGGATGGACGAGGAACGACTGGCCGATCTCGTGACGCGGGATTCGATGATCGGCACCGGGCTGCCGCTCCGGCCCGAGCAGGTGGCGTCGTGAACGGGGCCCAGGATCTCGGCGGCATGATGGGCTTCGGGCCGGTCGGGATCGAGCGCGACGAGCCCTGGTTCCACGCGGAATGGGAGCGCCGCGCCTTCGGGATCACGATTTCCGCCGCCGCGACGGGCTCCTGGAACATCGACATGAGCCGCCATGCGCGCGAGACCCTGCCGCCGCCGGAATACCTCACGTCGAGCTATTACGAGATCTGGACCAAGGGCGTCGAAAAGCTCGTCGTGAAGACCGGTCTCGTCTCGGAGGAGGAATTGAAGCTCGGGCGGGCGCTCACGCGAGCCCGTCCCGGTGAAGCGCGTCCTCAAGCCGGGCGAGGTTGCGGCCTTTCTCGCCCGCGGCGGGCCGGCGGACCGCCCGGCGCCGTCGCCGGCCCGGTTCAAGACCGGGGACCGGGTCGTCACGCGCAACATGCACCCGAAGGGCCACACGCGCCTGCCGCGTTACGCCCGCGGCAAGGAGGGTACGATCGAGCGCGTCCACGGGACCCATGTCTTCCCCGACACCAATGCTCACCAGGAGGGCGAGCACCCGCAATGGCTCTACACGGTGCGGTTCTCGGGGACCGAATTGTGGGGCGAGGAGGCGGATCCGACCCTGATCGTGTCCATCGACGCCTGGGAGAGCTACCTTGAGCCGGCATGAGGACATCGCCCGCGCCGCCGCCGCGATCTCGCCGATCCCCCGCGGCGGGGACGGCGCGCCGGTCTTCCGCGAGCCGTGGGAGGCCCAGGCCTTCGCGATGACGCTGGCGCTGCACGAGCGCGGCCTTTTCACCTGGAGCGAATGGGCTTCGGCCCTGTCGGCGGCCATCAAGCGAGCGCAGGCGGCGGGCGATTGCGACGACGGTTCGACCTATTACCGGCATTGGCTCGACGCCATCGAGCACCTCGTCGAAACGAAGGGCGTCACCGACGAGGCAGCGCTCGTCGATCGCCGCGCCGCCTGGGACAGGGCAGCGCACGCGACGCCGCACGGCGAGCCGATCCTGCTGGAGAACGATCCGCATCGCCGCCCTTCTTGAGGGGCGGCTCGGCTTCGGGCGGGACGGCAAGGGTGGCACGCGGCCCCGCCTGGGGGATCAGCTCCCGGCCGTGCTCCACATCCCGAAGAGAAGCGTCGCGCCGAGGACGAGCACGAAGGCGGCGGCCAGGAGTTCCACGCCTGCCATGACAACGGCGCCCCGCGTTCCGCGTCCGCCGGCGACCCGGAGCGCAAGCCTCTTCGCGAACACCGCCAGGGCCGCAACGAGCCCCGTCGTGAGGGCGGTGCCGATCGCCATCGCGAGCGTCGCCGCCATGCCGGCCGCGAACAATCCCTGCGAGAGCGCGAAAACCAGGATGACGAGCGCCCCGGCGCAAGGGCGGATGCCGGCCGCGAGAACCACTCCCGCCATTTCCCGCCAGCGCGAAAGAGTGTCGAGGACGTCGGGCGGCGGCAGGTGGACGTGGTCGCAAGCCTCATCCGGGCCGGTGCCCTGCCGCGCTGGAGCCGTGACGCCGAGGAGCTTGCCGGCCTTGCGCCACGTCAGGACGGCGCCCAGGAGCGCGACGGCGGCGAAGCTCACCAGCTCGACGCCCGTCGTGGCCCGCGCCATGGTCGCGGCGGTGGCCTGAAGCATCACCGAGGCGGTGCTGACGAGGAGGATCGCCACGAGCGCCTGGACCAGAGCCGCCGCGAGGCTGAGGCTGAAGCCTCTGACGAGCGAACGCTCGCTCGCCACGAGATAGGCGGCGATCACGGCCTTGCCGTGCCCGGGGCCTGCCGCATGGAAGACCCCGTACGAGAATCCGAGCGCGAGAAGCGACCAGAGCGCGCGCGCCGCTCTCCTTCAAGCCGGCAAGGGCCGCCTGCAGGCTCCGATAGAAGCTGGCCTGGATCGCCAGGATCGCCCCGCCCATCCCGCCGGCGCTCGGCGCGGCCTCCCGGAGCGCGGCGCCGAATGGCGCGCGGGCCGGGGGCGGAGGCGCCGCCGGAGCGAGGATCCAGACGAGGAGCGCCGATGCGCCCGCGACGACGGCAATCGCCGCGAACGCGAGACCGGCGCGCTTCCAGAGGCGGTCCTTCGCGGGCGCCGCCAGGGCCAGAGGCTCCGCCGTCACGGACATGCGACAAGAGCCCGGTTCGAGAATTGCGCGCCGTAGTTCGAGGCGGCGTCGAGCGCGTTGAAGAAGGATTCCGACAGGGTCTGCTGCTGCCCGGCGTCCACGGGCTTCGGGCGGGAGATGGTCATGCTGCAGCCCTTCGGCGCCCCGGCGAGCGTCACGGCGTCGCCCTCCGCCAGCGAGAAGGCCACGAAATAGGACGGATCGTAAATCTCGACGGTGACGAGCTTGTTCGCCGCCGGCGCCTTCAGGGGAAGCACGTAGGAGAGCGTCGCCTCCTCGTTCGCATGGGTCATGCCCCAATCGCGCGGCGCGCCGAAGGCCTGCTGGGCGCCGTTCGCCTTCACGACGGTGAAGTAATCGAAATCGACGAGCGAGGTGGTGTTCTCCTTCGCCAGGTCCTGCAGTTCGTCCGGCGTCAGCTTGCCGTTCCGATCGGCGTCGAGACCCTGCGTGATGTAGGACGAATAGACCTTGTCGAACGTCCAGGCGTGGCGCACGCCCGTCACCTTGCCGTCAGGCCCGTAGAGAACCTCCGCACGGGCGGTCACGAAGACGTGTGGATGGGCCAGGACCGGTGTGCCCGTGGCCAAAAGGCTCGAGACGAGCAAGGCAGTGAGTCCGTTTCGGGCGCATCATGCATCGTTCATATGCGACGGCCGGCGCCGGGCACAATCGAGCCTCAGGTCGCGGGCTCCCTTTCGGCCTGGAACACGGCGAAAGCAGGGCCGATCCGTTGACGGGCAATTCTATTTATGTCAGTAGTGCTGACATAAACAAAGCCCGGACGAGATCGGAAAGAGCCGACGGCGGGCGCGGGTCCAGAGGAGGAACCGGCGAATGGCCGATCCAGGCACGGCGCTCCGGAACGTCACACTCGACGACAAATACGATCTCTCCAGGGACAGGGTCTTCATCACCGGCACACAGGCCATCATCCGCCTGCTGCTCATGCAGCGGGAGCGCGACCGCCTCGCCGGGCTCAGCACCGCGGGTTTCGTGTCCGGGCTATCGCGGCTCTCCGATCGGCGGCCTCGACCAGAACCTGTTCCGGGCGAAGAAGTGGCTCGAGCAAAGCATCGTGTTCCAGCCCGGCCTCAACGAGGAACTGGCGGCGACCGCGGTCTGGGGCTCCCAGCAGGCGGAGATGCGCGGCGAGGGCAAGTACGACGGCGTGTTCGGCATGTGGTACGGCAAGGGCCCCGGCGTCGACCGCTCGGGGGACGTCTTCCGCCACGCCAACATGGCCGGCTCTTCGAAACACGGCGGCGTGCTCGCCCTCATGGGCGACGACCATACGGCGGAATCCTCCACCGTCGCGCACCAGTCCGAGTTCCACTTCGTCGACGTGATGATCCCGATCCTGAACCCGGCAGGCGTTCAGGAGATTCTCGATTACGGCCTCTACGGCTATGCCATGAGCCGCTTCTGCGGCACCTGGGTCGCCTTCAAGTGCGTGAAGGAGAACATCGAGTCGACGGCTTCCGTCGATGGCTCGATCGACCGGGTGAAGATCGTCATGCCGGACGATTTCCCGATGCCGCCCGGCGGCCTCAACATCCGCCCGCAGCGACGGCGTGCTCGACCAGGAGGCGCGCCTTCAGGACTTCAAGCGCGACGCCATGCTGGCCTTCGTGAGGGCCAACAACCTCAACCGCATCGTCCTCTCCGGCGGCCGCCAGCCCAAGGTGGGCGTGATCACGGTCGGCAAGTCCTATCTCGACGTCCGCCAGGCCCTGGACGAGCTCGGGCTCGACGAGGTCAAGGCCAGCGACATGGGGCTTCGCCTCTACAAGGTCGCCTGCCCGTGGCCGCTCTCGCAGCGGGAACTGGTAGAGTTCGCGCGGGGGCTCGATCTCGTCATCGTGGTCGAGGAGAAGCGCTCGCTCATCGAAGTGCAGGTCCGCGAGGAGTTGTACGGCACGGCGAACCAGCCGGTCTGCATCGGCAAGAAGGACGAGGGCGGCAACTGGTTGTTCCCCGTGAAGGGCGCGCTCGACCCGAACGACATCGCCATCGCCATCGGCGAGCGGCTGCTCCGCTACCACGCCGACGACGACGTGCGGGGGCGCGTCGAGCGGCTGAAGCACGACGCAGGAGGTGCTGCGCCTGACGAGCGACGTCGCGACCCGCACGCCGCATTTCTGTTCGGGCTGCCCGCACAACACGTCGACGCGAGGTGCCCGAGGGCATGCGCGCCTACGCGGGCATCGGCTGCCATTACATGGCCCAGTGGATGGACCGCGCGACGGACGGGTTCACGCAGATGGGAGGCGAGGGGGCCAACTGGATCGGCGAATCCGCTTTCTCGAAGCGCGGCCACGTCTTCCAGAACCTCGGCGACGGCACCTACAACCATTCGGGCATCCTCGCCCTGCGCTGGTCCGTCGCCGCCAAGTCCAACGTCACCTACAAGATCCTGTTCAACGACGCGGTGGCGATGACGGGCGGCCAGCACCATGAGGGCGGGCTCACGGTCGACATGATCGCCCGGCAGGTGCGCGCCGAGGGAGTCGAGCGCATCGCCCTCGTGACGGACGAGCCGCACAAGTATCCGAAGTCGACCCGTTGGCCGCCAAGCCTCACGATCCACCACCGGGACGAGCTCGAGGCCGTGCAAAGGCAACTGGCCGCGATCCCCGGCGTCACGGTGTTGATCTACGACCAGACCTGCGCGGCGGAGAAGCGCCGCCGCCGGAAGCGGGGCGAGTTCCCGGATCCCGACAAGCGGGTCGTCATCAACGATCTCGTCTGCGAGGCCTGCGGCGACTGCTCGGTGCAGTCGAACTGCGTCGCCGTGCAGCCCGTCGAGACCGAGTTCGGACGGAAAAGGCAGATCGACCAGTCGAACTGCAACAAGGACTTCTCCTGCGTCAAGGGTTTCTGCCCGTCCTTCGTGACCGTCCACGGCGCGAAGGTGAAGAAGGCGGTGCCGGAGACGGTGTCGACCGGCGGCATGGCGTCGAAGCCGCTGCCGGATCCGGCCCTTCCTGAGATCGACCGTACCTTCAACATCATCGTGACCGGCATCGGCGGCACCGGCGTCGTCACCATCGGGGCGATCATCGGCATGGCGGCGCATCTCGAGGGCAAGGGCCTCGGCATGATCGACATGGCCGGGCTCGCCCAGAAGGGCGGCGCGGTCTACAGCCACGTGCGCCTCGCCAAGCGTCAGGAGGACATCCACGCGATCCGCGTCTCGGCGGGCACGGCCCACCTCGTGCTCGGCTGCGATCTCGTCGTCACCGGCACCAAGAAGGTGCTGGCCTCGGTGAAGGAAGGGCAGAGCGCCCTCGTCGTGAACACCGCGGAGGTGATGCCGGGCGACTTCACCCGCAACGCGGACTTCTCGCTGCCGGCGGAGCGCATCAAGCGCGCGATCGGCGCCGCGGCGGGTCCGAACGGCGCCGCCTTCATCGACGCCACGGCGATCGCGACGGCGCTGCTCGGCAATGCCATCGCCGCCAACATGTTCATGCTCGGCTATGCCTATCAGTCGCGGTCGGGTGCCGCTGTCCGCCGCCGCGATCGAGAAGGCGATCGCGCTCAACCGCGAGGCCGTGAAGATGAACCTCGCCGCCTTCGCCTGGGGCCGCCGCGCGGTCGCGGAGCCGGAGACGATCGCCCGGCTCATGAGCGAACTGAAGAGCCCCGACGCCATCGCGCAAGCTTTCGGAGACCCTCGACGAAGTCGATCGCCCGCCGCGTCGAGTTCCTCGCCGGCTACCAGAGCGCGCGCTTACGGCGAGCGCTACAAGGCGAACGTCGGAGCGCGTGCGCGAAGCGGAGGCGCGAGTCGCTGCCCGGCAGCCACGGCGCTGACCGACGCGGTCGCCCGCTCGCTCTTCAAGCTCATGGCCTACAAGGACGAGTACGAGGTCGCGCGGCTCTACACCGACGGGGCCTTCGAGAAGCAGATCGCCTCCACGTTCGAGGGCGAGAACCTGCGGCTCGAATTCCACCTCGCGCCGCCGCTGCTCGCCAGGAAGGACCCCGTCACGGGCGTTCCGCGCAAGATGAGCTTCGGACCCTGGATGATGAAGGCCTTCCGGGCGCTTTGCGAAGTTCAAGGGCCTGCGCGGCACGCCCCTCGACCCGTTCGGCTACTCCCACGAACGGATGACCGAGCGGTCCGCTCATCCGCGCGTTCGAGGCGACGGATCGACGAGATCGTATCGAAGCTCACGCCCGAACCACGCGACCGCCGTGGGCCTCGCCAACATCCCGCAGAAGATCCGCGGTTTCGGCCACATCAAGGAGCGCAACCTCAAGGCCGCCAGGGCGGAGGAGGCAGCAGCTTCTCGCTCCGGTTCCGGGAACCTTCACCGGAGCCGCCGTGGCCGTCGCGGCGGAGTAGGGCGGTCGGGAAGGGTACCGACCGCCTCAGAGCTCCAGCTCCCAGTTCTCGCCCACGAGGTCGTGCCCGAAACTCCTGTGGGGCTCCGCCTTCACGAGCCTGAAGCCCGCCGCCGCGTAGATGCTCGCGGGCCGCGTGGAGCACGTCGTTGGTCCAGAGCGTCAGCCGCGTGTAGCCCGCGCTCGCGCGAATCGGATGCATTCCTCGACGAACCGCTTGCCGATGCCGTGCCCCCGCATCTTCGGCTCGACATAGAGGAGCCGGAGCTTCGCGACCTCGTCCGATTGTTTCACGAGCAGCACCGATCCGACGATTTCGCCGTCCTTTTCGGCGATCCAGCAGCGTTCGCGCTTCGGGTCGAAATCCTTGATGAAGCTCGCGGCGATCTCGGCGACGAGCGCCTCGAAGGTCTCGTCCCAGCCGTATTCCTGGGCGTAGAGCGCCCCATGGCGATGCACGATCCAGCCCATGTCTCCCGGACGGTGGGGGCGCAGGATGTAGGAAGCCCTCGGCGGAGGATCCGGTTGCAGTAGCCGCTCGGTCGCGCCGCATGGCCGCGACGAGACGGCGCCGGTCGGTCTCGGACAGATGCGACAGGAGGCGCGCGACCTGCTCGCGGGAGCGCTCGTTCGAGGGGCGCGAAGGCCGCTCGCCCGGTCGCCGTCAGGACGAGATGGGCCTGGCGGGCGTCGCTCTCCGACCGCGCCCGCTCGAGAAGTCCGTGTTCCTCGAACCGCTTGAGGATTCGGCTCAGATAGCCGGCATCGAGTTCCAGATCGCGCAGCGAGCTCCTTCGCGGTCGGGCGGTCGCGATTGGCGAGTTCGTAGAGGACGCGCGCCTCCGTGAGGGAAAAACGCGCTGTCGAGGAGGCCTTCCTGCAGGACGCCGAGGCGGCTCGTGTAGAAGCGGGTGAAGCGGCGGACGGCATCGACGGGGTCGGCGTTCTCGGGGATCGGCATGGGAGACTCCGGGCACGCCATCCTGGATGCCGATTGTTGACGGAGTCAACTAGCTCTATGGCCAGGTCGCCGGGTCGTCGTTTGTATTCCCTGTAGTAACGCTTCAAGCAGCACGGGACATTCCGCACGGCATGTGTCAAAATTTGCTCACAAATTCGGCATCTCGGCACGTGTTCGACTCTTGTCGGGTTGCATCCGAACGATACACATTGGATAGAACGGCATTACAAATGCCGACCGGAAGCATCCGGCGGGCACGCGGGGGACAACCCTGCGGACCAGAGGAACGGAAACCGCTTCTCGAGTTCGAAAACTCCTGAGCGGCCTGGGAGGAGAGGTCTGTGACGACGGCGCGAGCCGCGCGTGAAGACACATTTCCGAAGCTGATCGTGCGCAACGGGCGGATCCGCCCGACGCGGACGGCGTTCCGGCACAAGGACCTCGGCATCTGGCAGTCCTGGACCTGGAGCGAGGTGCACGAGTCGGTGAGGGCCTATGCGGCGGGCCTGAAAGCGCTCGGCCTTCGGCGCGGCGGCAAGATCGCCGTCATCGGCCAGAACCGCCCCCGCATGTACTGGACCATGGCGGCCGCCCAATGGCTCGGCGCCGTCCCGATCCCGGTCTATGCCGACAGCGTCGCGGAGGAGATGGCCTATCGTGCTCGCCCACGCCGAGGTCACGCACGCGGCGGTTCAGGATCAGGAGCAGGTCGACAAGATCCTGTCGGTGGCCGGCCAGGTGCCGCTCCTCACCCGTCTCCTCTACGACGAGGAGCGCGGCCTGCGCGATTACGACCATTCGAGGCCTCAGTTCCGATCAGCGAGGTCATCGACGAAGGCCGCAAGCGCCTGGCCGACGCCGACGAGGCGCGGGCTCTCGATGCCGAACTCGAGGCCGGACGGGGCGAGGACCTTGCCATCATCCTCTACACGTCGGGCACGACCGGGCCGGCCCGAAGGGCGTGATGCTCTCCTACGACAACGTCATCGTCGGCGGCGAAGATCGGGTGCGACTTCGACAAGCTTGCGGGAGGACGACGAGATCATCGCCTACCTGCCGATCGCCTGGGTCGGCGACCACATCTTCTCCTACGCCCAGGCGATCCTGGCGGGGCTCTGCGTGAACTGCCCGGAGAACGCCGACACCGTCGTCGAGGACCGGCGCGAGATCGGCACCACCTACGCCTTCGCGCCGCCTCGCGTCTTCGAGAACATGCTGACGCTCACGATGGTGCGCATGGAGGACGCGAGCGCGCTCGAAGCGGCGCGCTCTTCAAGTTCTTCATCGATCACGCGAGCAAGGTCGGCGAGCGCATCCTCAACCGCGAGCCGGGCGTGAGCGCCTGGGACCGCCTGTCTGTACAAGCTCGGCGACATCCTCGTCTACGCGCCGCTGAAGAACCGTTTCGGCCTCACCGACATCAAGGTCGGCTACACGGCCGGCGAGGCGATCGGTCCCGAGATCTTCCGCTTCTACCGCTCCATCGGCGTGAACCTGAAGCAGCTCTACGGCCAGACCGAGGCCTCCGTCTACGTCACCATGCAGCCGGACGGCGAGATCCGCGCCGATACGGTCGGCCGCCCCGCGCCCGCAGGTCGAGATCCGGATCGACGACAGCGGCGAGGTCCTCTACCGCTCGCCGGGCGTCTTCCTCGGCTACTACAAGGACGAGGCGAAGACGGCCGAGACGAAGACGCCGGACGGCTTCGTCCGCTCGGGCGACGCCGGATTCTTCGATGCGACGGGCCACCTCAAGATCATCGACCGCGCGAAGGACGTGGGGAAGATGCGCGACGGCTCGCTCTTCCCGCCGAAATACGTCGAGAACAAGCTGAAGTTCTATCCCAACATCAAGGAGGCGGTGGCCTTCGGCGACGGGCGCGACTACGTCTCCTGCTTCATCAACATCGACCTCGTGGCGGTCGGCAACTGGGCCGAGCGCAACGGCGTCACCTACGCCTCCTACCAGGAACTCGCCGGCCATCCGCTCGTCTACGCCATGATCGAGAAGCACGTTGACGAGGTGAACCGGTCGCTGGCATCCGAGCCGCGCATGGGCGGCGCGCAGATCAAGCGCTTCCTCATCCTCCACAAGGAGCTCGACGCCGACGACGGTGAGCTGACGCGCACCCAGAAGGTGCGCCGCGGCTTCATCGCCGAGCGCTACGCGCCCCTCATCCAGGCGCTCTACGACGGCTCGCCGGAGGCCGACATCGCGACGGAGGTCACGTTCGAGGACGGCCGCAAGGGCGTGATCAGCGGCGCGTGTGAAGATCCGCGACATGAGGACCTACCCGGCCGCGGAGAGCGCGCCGGTCCTGGAGGCGGCCGAATGAGAGCGCCGGACCATCCGATCCTCGTCAAGGGCGACGTGCTGCTCGCGGTCGAGGACGTGTCACTTGGCTTCGGCGGCGTGAAGGCGCTCACGGACGTGTCGTTCGACATCAAGAAGGGCGAGATCCGCGCCATCATCGGCCCGAACGGCGCCGGCAAGACCTCGATGCTCAACTGCATCAACGGCTTCTATCACCCGACCGAGCGGCCGCATCACCTTCAAGGGCCGGACGCGCCAGAAGATGCGGCCCTCCGAGGCGGCCCGCGGCGGCATCGCCCGCACGTTCCAGAACGTCGCGCTCTTCAAGGGCATGTCGACGCTCGACAACATCATGGCGGGCCGCTCGCTCAAGATGACGTCGAGCTTCTTCTGGCAGATCTTCCGGTACGGCCCGGCCCTCGACGAGGAGGTGCGCCACCGCCGCGTGGTCGAGGACATCATCGATTTCCTCGAGATCCAGCACATCCGCAAGGTGCCGGTCGGCAAGCTGCCCTACGGGCTGCAGAAGCGGGTGGAACTCGGCCGCGCGCTCGCCATGGAGCCGGAACTCCTGCTCCTCGACGAGCCGATGGCCGGCATGAACCTCGAAGAGAAGGAGGACATGTCCCGCTTCGTCCTCGACGTGAACCAGCAGTTCGGCACCACGATCGCGCTCATCGAGCACGACATGGGCGTGGTGATGGACCTCTCGGACCGGGTCGTCGTGCTCGAATACGGACGCAAGATCGCGGACGGGAAGCCCGACGAGGTGAAGCGCGACCAGCGCGTCATCGACGCCTATCTCGGCGTGGCGCATTGAGGAGGTGAGGGTGGCGGAAACCGCAGTTCCGAGCCTCGGCAGGCCCGGTCTCGACGCGAAGCTGGTGCGGCGCCTTGCGGCCATCGGCTTGTCGATTGCCGTCGTCGTCGGCATTGCCGTCGCGGCGCTGACCGGCGTCATTGCCCGCGGCAACGTGCTCTACGACGTCCTCGTCGACCCCTTCGTCCTGATGGTCGACGCGCCGGACCTGCTGATCCAGACGCTGTGGGAAGGGCTCGTCTCGGGTGTGCTCTACGCGCTCATCGCGCTCGGCTTCGTCCTGATCTTCAAGGCCTCGGGCGTGTTCAACTTCGCGCAGGGCATCATGGTGGTCTTCGCGGCGCTGACCCTCGTCGGACTCTACGAGAAGGGCGTACCGGCCTTCCTGGCGGTCATACTCGCCCTGGGGGTGATGTTCATCCTCGCGGTCGCGGTCGAGCGGGTGGTCCTGCGCCCGCTCGTCAACCAGCCCGACATCATCCTCTTCATGGCGACCTTCGGGCTCACCTATTTCCTCATCGGCCTCGGCGAGGTGATCTTCGGCGGCAATCCGAAGCAGATGATCGCGAGCGAGCTCTACCTTCCGCAGGGCTCGACCGACGTGGAACTCTTCGGCGGACCGGTGCGCCTCCAGCACATCGACATCGCGGCAGCGGTGATCGCCTCGGTCATGATCGCGGCTCTTGCGGTCTTCTTCTCGAAGACGCGCATCGGCCGCGCGCTGAGGGCCGTCGCCGACAGCCACAAGGCCGCCATGTCGGTGGGCATCTCGCTCAACCAGATCTGGGTCATCGTCTGGTTCACCGCCGGCATCGTCGCCCTCGTCACCGGCATCATGTGGGGCGCGCGCTCCGACGTCTCCTTCGCGCTCCAGATCATCGCCCTGAAGGCGCTGCCGGTGCTGATCCTCGGCGGTTTCACGTCCATCCCGGGCGCCATCGTCGGCGGGCTGATCATCGGCGTCGGAGAGAAGATCGGCGAGTTCTACTGGGGCCCGCTCCTGGGCGGCGGCATCGAGACCTGGCTCGCCTACGTCATCGCCCTGCTGTTCCTGCTGTACCGGCCTCAGGGCCTGTTCGGCGAAAAGATCATCGAGAGGGTGTAGCGGATGGCGAACGGTCCGTTGCGCACGATCCGGCTCCCGATCCCTCGCGGGTCGGCGGCCGGGATATCCGGGACCCCGGCGCGGAAGCGTCCTCCCCCGTGCGCCGCCCCCACCCGCTCGAGCGTAACGAGGTCTAAGTGCTCTACCGCGAAGCCGGACAATACAAGACGAGCTACGCCGCCGACATGGCGGTGTTCCCCCTGTTCGAGGACCGGGTCGGGATCGCCGTCATCGTCGCGGCCGCCTATGCGCTCGCCTTCGTCGGCAACAACTTCCTGCTCCAGGCCGTGCTGATCCCGTTCCTGGTATTCTCGCTCGCCGCCATCGGCCTCAACATCCTCACCGGCTATGCGGGCCTGCTGTCGCTCGGCACCGGCGGCTTCATGGGCGTCGGCGCCTACGCCTGCTACAAGCTGACGACGGCCTTTCCGGAGGTGAACATCATCGTCTGGATCCTGGTCTCCGGCTTCTTCTCCGCCGGGATCGGGGTCCTGTTCGGCCTCCCCTCGCTGCGCATCAAGGGCTTCTACCTCGCGGTCGCGACGCTCGCGGCGCAGTTCTTCCTGCAATGGGCCTTCAACCGCGTTCCCTGGCTCTACAACTACAGCGTCTCGGGCGCCATCGAGGCGCCGCTGCGCACCTTGTTCGGCGTGCCGATCGTGAGCGCCACAGCGACGCCGCAGACCCGCTATCTCGTCGTGCTCACCCTCGTCATCCTGCTCACCTGGATCGCCTCGAACCTCGTTCATGGCCGCATCGGACGGGCCTGGATGGCGATCCGCGACATGGACATCGCGGCGGAGCTCATGGGCATCAAGCTCCTCAACACGAAGCTCCTGGCCTTCGCGGTGTCGTCCTATTACTGCGGCGTGGCGGGCGCCATGATGGTGTTCCTGTGGTACGGCGGCGCGGAGTACAACGTCTTCGACATCAACCAGTCCTTCTTCATCCTCTTCATGGTGATCATCGGCGGGCTCGGCAGCCTGATCGGCTCCTTTTTCGGCGCCGCGCTGATCTTCATCATGCCCATCGTCCTCGGCTTCTTGCTGCCGGCTCTCCTCAGGCCGATTCGGCATCGAGGTCGGGTCCGAGACGATCGAGCACCTCCGGTTCATGATCGTGGGGGCGCTCATCATCTTCTTTCTGATCGTGGAGCCGCACGGCCTCGCGCGGCTCTGGCAGATCGGCAAACAGAAGCTCCGGGTCTGGCCCTTCCCTTATTGAGGGGCCAGGCCCCGCGCCCGCCGGGCGCGACAGGAGACGAGAGGTTCAATGCGTCCGGACGCTATCCGGAGTACAAAAGGAGGGAAACGCGAATGTCGTTTCGCAAGTTTACACTGGGGACCGCCGCAGCGCTCCTCGTCGGAGCGTCGGCCGCGCCTGCCGTCGCGCAGGACTCGATCTACGTCCCGCTTCTGACCTACCGCACCGGCGTTTTCGCCTCGTCCGGGATCCCGATCGCCGACGGCATGCACGACTACCTGCGCATGCTGAACGAGCGCGACGGCGGCATCGGCGGCGTGAAGCTCGCCATCGAGGAGTGCGAGACCGGCTACGACACCAAGAAGGGCGTCGAGTGCTACGAGTCCGTCAAGGGCAAGAACCCGGTCATCATCAATCCCTATTCCACCGGCATCACGCTGCAGCTCATTCCGAAAGCCGCGGTCGACAAGATCCCGGTGCTGTCCATGGCGTACGGCCTCTCGGCGTCGGCCGACGGCAACACCTTCCCGTGGATCTTCAACCCGCCGGTGACCTATTGGGACGGCGCTTCCGCCTTCATCAAGTACGTCGCCCAGAAGGAAGGCGGCCTCGACAAGCTCAAGGGCAAGAAGATCGGCCTCCTCCACCTCGACGCGCCCTTCGGCAAGGAGCCGATCCCGCTGCTCGAGACGCTTGCCAAGGAATACGGCTTCGAGCTGAAGCTCTATCCCGTCGCCGCCCAGGATTTGCAGAACCAGGGATCGGTGTGGCTCAACGTGCGCCGCGACCGGCCGGATTGGATCTACAACCAGGGCTGGGGCGCGATGAACCCGACCGCCGTGAAGGAAGCGATCCGGGTCGGCTTCCCGGTCAGCAAGCTCGTCGGCGTCTGGTGGGCCGGCGGCGACGACGACGCCCGCGCCGGCGGCGCCGAGGGCAAGGGCTACAAGTCCCTGAACTTCCATCAGGCCGGCACCGACTTCGCGGTGATCAAGGACATCCAGAAGCACGTTGTCGACAAGGGCCTCTCAAAGTTCCCCAAGGAGAAGCTCGGCGACAACCTCTACAACCGCGGCGTCTACAACTCGATGCTGATCGCCGAGGGGATCCGGAACGCGCAGAAGATCACCGGCAAGAAGGTGGTGACCGGCGAGGATGTCCGCCGAGGTCTCGAGAGCCTCAACATCACCGAGGCCCGCCTCAAGGAGCTCGGAATGGAAGGCTTCGCCGCCCCCGTGAAGGTCTCCTGCGACGACCATAACGGCCATCACAAGGTCTATGTGGCCGAGTGGGACGGCACGAAGTGGACCAAGGGCATCCGACTGGATGGATCCGATGCGCGAGAAGGTCCGTCCGCTGATCGAGGCCGCGGCGAAGGAATACGCCACGAGCAACACCGGCTGGCCGA
Source organism: uncultured Alphaproteobacteria bacterium (assembly GCA_963723525.1). Lineage (GTDB taxonomy): Bacteria > Pseudomonadota > Alphaproteobacteria > Rhizobiales > Beijerinckiaceae > Microvirga. The sequence continues at coordinate 116,598 of CAVRRI010000020.1, read as the reverse complement.
AGCGCACGGAAGCCTGCGAAAAGTCCTCGTAGGGACGACGCCCTCGTCCCCTCCCCGCTGCGGGGAGGGGCCAGGAGTGGGGGCGGGGCTCCGCGGAGACGCGAGCTCCGCTCCCGCCCCCGCCTCCTCCCGCAACGGAGGAGAACCTGTGGAGACCTCCATGAGTGCCGCCGTTCAGATCGAGCCCGCCGAGACGATTCTCGCGGTGAACAACATCGAGGTGATCTACGACCACGTCATCCTGGTCCTGAAAGGCGTGTCCCTCACGGTCCCCCGGGGCGGCATCGTCGCGATCCTGGGCGCCAACGGGGCCGGCAAGACCACGACCCTGAAGGCGATCTCGAACCTGCTCCACGCCGAGCGCGGCGAGGTGACGAAGGGCTCGATCGAGTTCGAGGGGGCGCGCGTCGACAGGCTCTCGCCGAACGAGCTCGTCCGCCGGGGCTGCATCCAGGTGCTGGAGGGCCGCCATTGCTTCGGCCATCTCACCATCGAGGAGAACCTGCTCACCGGGGCCTTCACGCGGCGCGACGGCAATGCCGCCATCCGGCGCGATCTCGACATGATCTACGACTACTTTCCGCGCCTGAGGCAACGCAAGGGGGCGATGGCCGGCTATACCTCCGGCGGCGAGCAGCAGATGTGCGCCATCGGCAGGGCGATGATGTCGCGTCCGAAGATGATCCTCCTCGACGAGCCCTCCATGGGCCTCGCGCCGCAGATCGTCGAGGAGATCTTCGAGATCGTCCGAAAGCTCAACGCCACGGAGGGCGTGTCCTTCCTGCTGGCCGAGCAGAACACGAACATGGCTCTGAAATATGCCACCTACGGCTATATCCTCGAGACGGGTCGGGTGGTGATGGACGGCCCGGCCAAGATGCTGCGAGAGAACGAGGACGTGAAGGAGTTCTACCTCGGAGTGTCCGGCGCCGACCGCAGGTCCTTCCGCCAAGTAAAGAGCTACAAGCGGAGGAAGCGCTGGCTGGCGTGACGTTCGTCATGCATTCGGATGGGGCGCGGCATCGACCCGCATGACCGGTGAGAGACGGGACGGCGCGCATCGTTCGGTCCGCCTGAACGATGAGAGAAGGTGCGGATGACTGGGACTTTCGACGCCCGCGAGACCCAAGCCCCGGCCGCGCGGGAGGCCGACCATTTCCGGAGGCTGCCGGAGGTGCTGCGCGCCGCCATGGCGGCCCCGGCCTATGCGGAGCGCCTGAAGGGCATCGACCCGGCGGCGATCACGAGCCGCGAGGCGCTGGCGCGCCTGCCCGTCCTGCGCAAGTCGGAACTGCCGGCCCTGCAGAAGGCCGCGCCGCCCTTCGGCGGCTTCGTCCCGGCGCCCCTCTCCGCCTTCGGACGCCTCTTCACCTCGCCCGGTCCCATCTTCGAGCCGGAGGGCACGGGCGCCGATCCCTGGGGCGCCGCGCGGGCGCTTCACGCCATGGGCTTCCGCCCCGGCGACGTCGTGCTCAACACGTTCGGGTACCATCTGACGCCCGGCGGCTTCATCATGGATTCCGGCGCGAGGGCGCTCGGCTGCGTCGTCATCCCGGCCGGACCCGGCAATACGGAACAGCAGCTCGAAGTGATCGAAGCCTTTCGTCCCGTCGGCTATTGCGGCACGCCGGATTTCCTCAAGATCCTCCTCGACGCGGCGGAGAAGGCCGGCCGTGACGCGTCCTCGCTCAGGAAGGCGCTCTGCTCGGGCGCGGCCTTCCCGAAATCGCTGCAGGAGGAGATCGCCGCTCGCGGCGTCGACGCCTACCAGGCCTATGCCACCGCCGACGTCGGCGTCATCGCCTACGAGACCTCCGCCCGCGAGGGCATGGTGGTGAACGAGAACCTCATCGTCGAGATCGTCCGCCCCGGGACGGGCGATCCCGTCCCCACGGGTGAGGTCGGCGAGGTCGTCGTGACCAATCTCGACCCGCACCACCCGCAGATCCGCCTCGCCGTCGGCGATCTCACGGCGGCCCTGCCGGGCACGAGCCCTTGCGGCCGGACGGGCATGCGCATCAAAGGCTGGATGGGCCGCGCGGACCAGACCACCAAGGTCAAGGGCATGTTCGTGCGCCCCGAACAGGTGGCTGAGATCGCCAAGCGCCATCCGGAGCTCGGCAGGCTCCGCCTCGTCGTCACCCGCGAGGGCGAAACGGACGCGATGAGCTTGGCGGCCGAGACCGGCTCGCCCGACGAGGGCTTGAGGAACCGGGTGGCGGAGACGCTGCAGGGCGTGACGAAACTCAAGGGCGCCGTCGACCTCGTCGCCCCGGGCAGCCTGCCCAACGACGGCAAGGTGATCGCGGACGAGCGGAAATACGATTGAGGGAGCGGATCGCCTGCGAGGAGGGCGCCGCTCCCTTACAATCGCCAGTCGATCGGCTCCTCGCCCTTTTCGACGAGCCATGCGTTCGCGCGGCTGAAGGGGCGCGTTCCGCGGAAGTCGTTGAGGCGGTTGAGCGGAGAGGGGTGACCGCTCTCGATCACGAGATGCTTCGTCCCGTCGACGAGGATCGCGCGCTTGCGCGCCGGGCCGCCCCACAGGAGAAAGACGACGGCCGGGCGCTGGGCCGAGACTGCCGCCAGTGCTTCGTCGGCGAGGGTCGACCAGCCGATCTTGAGGTGGGACCCCGCCCGGCCCGCCTCGACCGTGAGAGCCGTGTTGAGGCACAGCACGCCCTGTTTCGCCCACGGCGTGAGGTCTCCGGATCGCGGCCTCGGAACGCCGAGGTCGGCGGCGACCTCGTCGAAGATCACCCGCAGCGAGGCGGGAAGGCGGCCCGGGCCGCGATACGAGAAGGCGAGCCCGTGGGAATCGCCCGGCGTCGGATAGGGATCCTGGCCGAGGATGACGGCTTTCACGCGTTCGAGCGGGGCCAACCGCAGGCCCGTGAAGATGTCGTGAGGCGGCGGGAGAACCTGCGCGCCCGCCGCAATCCGCTCGTCGACGCGGGCCGCCACGTCGTCGGCGGTGCCGTCCGCGAAGAAGGGCAGACGCCGCCAGCCCTCCGCCGCCGGGCTCCCGCGGAATTCCGCGAGAGCCTGCGCAACGGGACCCGTCACCGGACGGTGATGCGGCCCTCGACCTTCGAGTCGACGGTGCCCTTCTTGCGCACATAGGCCATCACCTCGTTCGCGAGGAGCTTGCCGTCCGTCTGCCCGACGAGGACGCGGCCCTTGGTGAAGGCCGCATAGCCGTCGCCGCCGGTGAGCATGAAGTTGTTGGTGGCGACCTTGTATTTCTTCGCCGGATCGAGCGGCGCGCCGTTCACCTGGACGTTGGAGACGCGGGAGCCGACGGCGGCCTTCGAATCCACCTCGAACTTCAGGCCGGAGACCTGCGGGAAGCGGCCCGCGCGCTGCTCGACCTGCGACACGCCGTTTTCCAGCGCCGCCTTGATATCGGCGCCGGTGACTTCCACCAGCGAGGTCGAATTGCCGAAGGGCAGTTCCGACAGGATGTCGCGGCGCGTGAGCTTGGCGCCCGCCGGGTATTGCTTGTTCGCCCGGATGCCCCCGCCATTCGTGATGGCGGCGTCGCCGCCGGTCGATTCCCGGATCGCGTCCGCGACGAGGTTGCCGATCGCCGCCTCCTGCGAGCGCAACGTGGCGGTGCGGCTGTCGAGCTCGGTCGCGCTGGTGCCGATCTCCACGTCGAGCTCCTTCGAGAGCGCCGCCTCGTAGCGCTTCACGACGGCGAGCACCTCGGGATCCGGATCGATGCTCGACGAATCGTGCACGCGGAAGCTCGGTGCCCAGGCCACCTTGCGGTCCTTGCCTTCGCCCGTGACGGTGGCGACGAAATCGATGGCGGTGACGAAATTGCCCTCTTCGCTCGATTCCACCATCACGGTCTTGCCGTCGTAGCTGATCGCAAGATCGTGATCGTGACCGGTCAGCACCACGTCGGCGAGGCGCGAGCGCGCCATCTGGAGGTCCATGTCGCGATCCGTATGGGTGACGACGACGACGAGGTCCGCGCCCTGCTGCCGCAGCGCCGCCGCCTGCGCCTTCAGGGCCTCGATCTCGGGCCCGAACTTCAAATCGCCCGGCTGCGACATGCCGGGAACGCCCGTGAGGACGATGCCGAGCACGCCGACCTTCACCGGCCCAAGGGTGAAGACCGCCGAGTCCTTCATGCCGGGGATGGGCGACCCGTCCGCCTGGCGCATATTGGCGGCGAAATAGGGGAAGGTCGATTCCCCCATTCGCTTGAAATAGACGTCCTTGCCGAAATCGAACTCGTGGTTGCCGGGAACGAACACGTCCGGCTTGATCATGTTGGTGAGTTCGACGATGTGCGCGCCCTGGTCGAAGCCCGACATGAGCGAGGGCGAGAAGGTGTCGCCGGCGTGGCAGAACAGCATGGGCACGTTGCGGGCCCGCTCGCTCTTCACGACCGCCGCGAGCTTCGCGAAGCCGCCTCGGCCCTTGTCGTCCGACATCTTGTAGATGTCGTTCACGAGAAGAAGGCTGAACGTCGTGTTGGTCGGGGCGGCTTGCGCCTCTTCGTGCCCCGACAGCATCGTGACCGAAAGGCCGGCTCCGAGGCCGAGGCCCAGTGTCTGACGCCGTGAAACTCTAGCCATTCCCGCTCTCCGTTGGTTTATGGTTCTAGAGCATCGGACCCAAAAATGGACCCCACTTTTGGGATCCATCCGATGCTCACCCTTTGAAAACAGCGCATCGCTCAGTGCGGAAAACCGGGTCCACTTTTCCGCACGATACGCTAGCGGCAGAATGCGGTCCCGCTCGCCGGCCCGCAAGCCGTTGTTCCACAATATCGGGTTCGGCACCGTCCGGCTCCCCTGGGGTGACGGACCGTCACGGTTTGCGCCGGCAGCCGGCGGCCCTATTTAGAACGCTACCAATGAGCGAGGCCCCGCCGAGGGGCCGCATCTCCGTTCACCGGGTGCAACGCATGAACATCGTGGTCCAGCCGTCTGTCTTGCCGGGCGTGCGCCCGGACGACCATCCGCCGGTCCGGGCGGGCCGGATCGGCGTGCTGCTGATGAACCTCGGCACGCCGGAGGCGACGGATTACTGGTCCATGCGCCGCTACCTGAAGGAGTTTCTCTCCGATCGCCGGGTGATCGAGACCAATCGGCTGCTGTGGTGGCCGCTCCTCAATCTCGTCATCCTCACCACGAGGCCGGGCCGCAAGGGCCGCGACTACGCTTCCATCTGGAACAACGAGAGGAACGAAGGCCCGCTCAAGACGATCACCCGCGCCCAGGCCGAGGACCTGGCGAGACACCTCGAGGACAAGGCGGGCGATCGGATCAGCGTCGACTGGGCGATGCGCTACGGCAAGCCCGACGTGAAGGAACGCATCGGGGCGCTTCTCGCCGAGGGCTGCGACCGCATCCTTCTCGTGCCGCTCTATCCGCAATATTCCGCCGCCACCTCGGCCACCGCCTGCGACCATGCCTTCCGGGCGCTGATGGAGATGCGCTGGCAGCCGACGGTGCGGGTCTCGCCGCCCTATTACGACGATCCCGTCTACATCGATGCCGTGGTCTCGTCGATGAAGCGGGACCTGGCGAAGCTCGCCTTCGAGCCGGAGGTCATCCTCGTCTCCTTCCACGGCGTGCCGAAGGAATACCTCCTGAAGGGCGACCCCTACCACTGCCACTGCGTGAAGACCTGGCGCCTCGTGCGCGAAGCCTTCGGCTGGCCGGCCGACAGGTTCCGGATGAGCTTCCAGTCCCGCTTCGGCACCGCCGAATGGCTGCAGCCCTACACGGACAGGACCGTCGAGGCCCTGGCGAAGAGCGGCGTGAAGCGCCTGGCGATGGTTGCGCCGGGTTTCTCCGCCGATTGCCTCGAGACGCTGGAAGAGCTCGACGTGGAGAACCGGGAGATCTTCCTCCACAACGGCGGCGAGCACTTCGCGTACCTGCCCTGCCTTAACGACAGCGAGGACGGGATGCGGGTCATCCGCAACCTGGTCGAGCGGGAATTGTCGGGCTGGATTTGAGGGCACGCGCCGTCTTCGGACGGAGCGTGGAGTTTCAGGCGCCTAGCGCATCGTGCGGAAAAGTGGACCCGGTTTTCCGCGCCGAACGATGCGCTGTTTTCAAAGGGTGAGCATCGGATGGATCCCAAAAGTGGAGTCCACTTTTGGGTCCGATGCTCTAACGCGGCCCGGGATCCTCGGGTCGCGCAGCGCGCGCCCGAGAATGACGCCTTATGAGGAACGCGCGTCCGAGGATGACCGCCTTGATCGACGCACAGGGACAGCGCCCTCTCCTTGAAGGTCTTGACGAGTTCTTAACAACCCTGGGCCATCGTCCGGCAACGCTCTTACGAACTTGCGCCTTCAGGATCTCCCATGTCGTTCTCGCTCGGCTTCGACACTTTCGTCATCGCGCTCGTCCTCGTCGTCATCGTGACGATCGCCATGGGGGTTCGCACGATCCCGCAGGGCTATGCCTATACGGTCGAGCGCTTCGGCCGATACGCGCGGACGCTCGGGCCTGGGCTCGGGCTCATCGTTCCGTATATCGAGAGGGTCGGCAAGAAGGTGAACGTCATGGAGCAGGTGCTCGACGTTCCGAGCCAGGAGGCCTTCACCCGGGACAACGCGGGCGTCACCATCGACGCCGCCGCCTTCTTCCAGGTGCTCGATGCTGCCCGCGCCTCCTACGAGGTGTCCGATTTGGAGCAGGCGCTCCTCACGCTCACCATGACGAACATCCGCACCGTCGTCGGCTCGATGGATCTCGACGAGTTGCTGTCCCACCGCGACGAAATCAACGAGCGGCTGCTCAGGGTGATGGACGCCGCCGCGTCTCCGTGGGGCCTCAAGGTGACGCGGATCGAGATCAAGGACATCGTCCCGCCGGCCGACCTGGCGGGTGCGATGGCCCGCCAGATGAAGGCCGAGCGCGAGAAGCGCGCCGCGGTGCTCGAAGCCGAAGGCATGCGGCAATCGGAGATTCTACGTGCCGAGGGTCAGAAGCAGTCGCAGATCCTCGCCGCCGAGGGACGCAAGGAAGCGGCCTTCCGGGACGCCGAAGCGCGCGAACGGTCGGCCGAAGCGGAGGCCAAGGCGACCTCCATGGTGAGCGAGGCCATCACCCGGGGTGATCTGTCGGCGGCCAACTTCCTGGTCGCCGAGAAGTATATCGACGCCATCCGGGCGCTCGCCACGGCGCCGAACCAGAAGGTGGTGATCGTGCCGATCGAGGCCGCGGGCCTCGCCGGAACGCTCGGCGGCATCGCGGAGCTCACGAAATCGGTGTTCGGAGGCGACGGAGCGGCGCCTGCGCGTCTCCCGCGAAGCGTGCCCCAAGTGACGAACGGATCGGCTCCGTCATGATCGTCGAATGGATCATCGGCCTCGACGCCTGGGCCTGGATCATCCTCGGGGTCGTCCTGATCGGCCTCGAACTCGCAGCGCCGGGCGTCTTCCTCCTGTGGCTCGGGCTCGCCGCCGTCGCCACGGGACTCGTCGACGGCATGGCCGGCCTGTCCTGGCAGGCTTCGACACTGCTCTTCGCAGCCCTGTCGGTGGTCGCGGTTCTCGTCGGCCGCGCGTTGAGCCGGCCCGACGTCAGCCGGGAAACCTCGTCCCTCAACCGCCGCGGCGCGGCCCTCGTCGGACGGATTTTCGTGCTCGAGGCGCCGATCACCGCGGGGGAGGGACGCATTCGGGTCGACGACAGTTCATGGCGGGTGAAGGGTCCCGACCAGCCGGCGGGAGCGAGCGTGCGCGTGGTTCGCGTCGAAGGCGCGACCCTGATGGTCGAGGCGGCCGAGAGAACGTCCCACTGAGGGCACTTTCCCGGGATTCCGCTGCCGCATTGTCGGCGGCGACGTGGAGCCCTTCGCCTGGATCCGCTATCAGGCGGCGCCGACGCGCAGCAGATCGAGGACGTGGACGAGGCCGACGGGCGTCCGGCCCTCGGCCACGATCAGCGCGCCCTTCTTCTTCGTCTCGATGATTTCGAGCGCTTCCGCCACCAGCATCTCGGGCGGGATGGTGAGCGGCGTCGCCGTCATCACCGCCTCGACCTTTTGGCTCAGCAACGCGCCGCTCATGTGCCGGCGGATGTCGCCGTCCGTGATGATCCCGGCGAGGTCGCCCCGCGCGTCGACCACGATCGCGCAGCCGAAACTCTTCTCGCTGTGGATCACGAGCGCATCCGCCATCAGGGTGCCGACCGGCACGATCGGCAGCCGTTCGCCGGTGTGCATGATGTCGCGCACATGCTTGAGCTGCGCACCCAGCTTGCCGCCCGGGTGGAAGACGCGGAAATGCTCGGCCGTGAAGCCGCGCTGCTCCAGGAGCGCCACCGCGAGCGCATCACCGAGCGCGAGCTGCATGGTCGTCGACGTGGTGGGAGCGAGCCCGTTCGGGCAGGCTTCCTTCGCCTTCGGCAGCGCGAGGCAGATCTCGGCCTGGCGTCCCAGCGTGGAATCGCCATTGGCGGTGATCGCGATCAGCGGCACGCGGAAGCGCTTCGCATAGCCGATGAGATCGGCCAGTTCGGCGGTCTCGCCCGACCAGGAGAGGGCGACGATCACGTCCTCGGGCCGCACCATGCCGAGGTCGCCGTGGCTGGCCTCGGCCGGGTGGACGTAATGGGAGGGCGTGCCGGTCGAGGCGAGGGTCGCCGCAATCTTGCGGGCGACATGGCCCGACTTGCCCATGCCGGAGACGATCACGCGGCCTTCCGCCGCGGCGATCCGCTCGACGGCGGCCGCGAACGGCCCGCCGAGCCCGTTGCCGATGGCCTCGATGAGCGCACCCAGCCCCTCCCGCTCGGTGGCGAGCGTCCGGATCGCGGAGGCCATCGCCTGGCGGGCAGGGTCGATTCTCGGATTCGCCAATCCCATGCCCGGCCCTTAGCACGAGGCGGTGCGGCGCGCGACCCCGGCAAGGACGGGCGAAAGCTCAGCCGTTGCGCAGGAAGGCTTCCAGCTCCGCCCGGAAGGCCGGCCCGAGATCGTCACGTTCGAGCGCATAGGCCACGTTCGCCATCAGGAACCCGATCTTGGAGCCCGTGTCGTAGGTGCGGCCCCGGTACTTCATGCCGAAGAATTTCTGATCCTTCATCAGGCGGATCATGGCGTCGGTGAGCTGGATCTCGCCGCCCGCGCCCTTTTCCTGGCTCGACAGGATGTCGAAGATCTCGGGCTGCAGGATGTAGCGGCCTGAAATGATGTAGTTCGACGGCGCGGTGCCGGCCTTGGGCTTCTCGACCATGCCGGTGATCTCGAATGTCCGGCCGAATTCCTCGCCCACCGAGACGATGCCGTATTGGTGCGTCTGGTCGGGCGGCACCTCTTCCACCGCGATGATGTTCCCGCCGTGCCTCTCGTAGGCGGCCAGCATCTGCTCCATGGAGCCGCGGCTCAGCATGTCCGGCAGAAGGACCGCGAAAGGCTCGTCGCCCACGATCTCGCGGGCGCACCACACCGCATGGCCCAAGCCCAGCGGCGCCTGCTGGCGGGTGAAGCTCGTCCGGCCGGCCTGCGGCAGGTCTTGGGCGAGGGCCTCCAGATCCTTCGTCTTGCCGCGGCGCTCGAGCGTGTCGTTGAGCTCGAAGGCGATGTCGAAATGGTCTTCGATCGCCGACTTGTTGCGGCCCGTCACGAAGACGAAGTGCTCGATGCCGGCGGCCTCTCGCCTCGTCCACCACATGCTGCACCACCGGCCGGTCGACCACGTTCATCATCTCCTTCGGCACGGCCTTGGTGGCGGGCAGGAACCGTGTGCCGAGGCCGGCGACGGGGAGAACGGCTTTGCGGATTCGCTTCATCGGGTGGACCTGGGTACGAGCGGACAGGGTGAAGAACGGAAGAGGGGTCGAACTGTCAAGGTTTGAGCCTTTGGTTAACGGCGATGGCGCTCCGTTGTTCATCCGCGGCGTCTTCGTCACATCGACCTGAATTGAAGCTGAAGCGTTTGGAAGCCACCGAATCGAAAGCACGGGAGGACGCCGGCCTGGCGGTTTTGGTGACGGGGGGCGCCGGCCATATCGGCAGCCGTAGGGTGCTGGAGTTGGCCGCCGCCGGCAAGACGGTGGCGTGCTCGACGATCTCTCGACGGGTTCGGCTGGGCCGTGCCGCCGGAGGCCGTGTTCGTGGCGCGTCTCATCGACGCGCACGGGATCGACGGCATCCCATTTATCGTGGTGCCGGAATTCGTCGCCGCGATTTCCGGACCGGGGACCCTGCCAAACTGCCATCCGTCAACTCTTTGTTAACCATGATTATGTCGCTTTAGGGAGGCAGGAGCTCCGGTCTGCCCAGGACTCGAGCGACATTCCCCGAGCGACATTCATGGCCCGACCGATCATCGCGACCGGCCGCATCGCGTGCGGCGCTCTCCTGATCAGCCTCATGCTCCTCGTCGGAGCAGCGCCGGTTCCGGCCGTGGCGCAATCCGACGGACAGGCGGAGTTCCGCCACTTCGTGGAGGGCCTTTGGCCGCAGGCCAGGGCGGCCGGCGTGTCCCGCGCCACCTTCGAGGAGGCCTTCCGCGGCGTGGCGCCGGACCCGAAGATCGTCGCGCTCACCAGGAAGCAATCCGAGTTCGTCAGACCGATCTGGGAATACATCGGCGGCGCGGTCTCCGCCCAGCGTCTCGAGCGGGGACGGCCGCTCGCCGCCGAATGGTCGCAGACCCTCGATGCGGTCGAGCGCACCTATGGGGTGCCGCGGTCGGTGGTGCTCGGTGTCTGGGGCATGGAGACCAACTTCGGTTCCTTCACGGGCTCCACCTACGTGGTGAGCGCTCTCGCGACCCTGGCCTTCACGGGCTATCGCGGCGACTTCTTCCGGGGCGAGCTGATCGCGGCGCTGCAGATCCTCGAGCAGGACCATGTCGGCCGCGACGCCATGCTGGGTTCCTGGGCCGGCGCCATGGGCCAGACGCAATTCATGCCTTCGAGCTTCATGAAGTACGCCGTCGACGGCGATCGCGACGGACGGCGCGACATCTGGAGCACGGTGCCCGACGCGCTCGCCTCCACGGCCAATTACCTGCGCCGGCAGGGCTGGCAGCCCGGTCTGCCTTGGGGATTCGAAGTGGAATTGCCCGAGGGCTTCGACTTCCGCAATTTCCGCCAGAGCTTTCCAAGCTGGACGGGCCTCGGCCTGCGGCGCGTGGACGGCAAGTCCATGCCGCGCGCCGGCGAAGCGACACTCTTCCTCCCGGGAGGCGCAAGAGGGCCGGCCTTCCTGGTCACGGACAATTACGCCGTGATCAAGACCTACAACTCCTCCGATGCTTACGCGCTCGGCGTCGCCCACCTCGGCGACCGGATCATGGGGGGCCAGCCGATCCAAGGCGAGTGGCCGCTGCGCGAGCCCCAGCTCGACAAGGATCAGCGCCAGGAGGTCCAACGGCGCCTTTCGGCCCTCGGACACTACGCAGGCGAAACCGACGGCAAGTTCGGCTCCAAGACCCGCGAAGCCGTGCGTGCCTTCCAGCTTCAGCGTGGCATGGCGGCCGACGGATACGCGAATCCGGTCATCCTCCGGGAATTGCGTGCCGTCCGCTGACGAAGCCGTTCCCAAGCGTTATAAGGAGGAGGGGGCCGCAGGGAAAAAGTCTATGCGACTGCGTCCGATGTTGGGATTCTGGCTTCGGGCTCGGCCTCGCGGCGGCGGCCTCGCCGGCCTCGGCCCAATATTACGGTTCCAATCCGCAACCCGTCTATCGGCCCGATGGCCGAGGCGGCTACTACTTGGAGCGGCCCGCTCGGACGTACGACCAATACGGACGCCCGCTCGGCTACGTTCAGCCGCAGGCCGTTCCGCCGCGCCGGCAGCAATACTATCCCGGCATGATCGTCCAGCCGGCGCCTCAGCCTCGGCCCGGCTTCAGCCTTCGCCGCCTGTTCGGCGCCGAGGACGAGCCCCGCCCCGCTCCGCCGCCGCCGCAGACCCCGCGCATCCGTCACGACCGCCCCAAGCCTGCTGCGGTCGTGGTTCGGCAGGAAAAGCCAAAGGTCGATCCGGCGACCCACGTGGTGGTGTTCGGAGACGCTCTTGCCGAACTCACCGGTCAAGGCCTCGACGACATCTTCGCCGAGATGCCGGACGTGGCGGTCGTCAGAAAGGCCCGCGCCGAGAGCGGGCTCGTCCGCAGCGACGTCGTGGATTGGCCGAAGGCGATCCAGGATTCCCTCAACGGAGGGCAGAAGATCACCGTCGCGGTCATGATGGTCGGCTCCAACGATCGCCAGGGCATCCGCGAGGCCGACGCCTTGCACGAACCTCTCTCCGACCGCTGGAAGGAGATCTACCGGGAGCGCGTCGATGCGGTCGTTCGCACGTTCCAGGAGCGCGGCATTCCGGTCGTCTGGATCGGTGTGCCGCCCATGCGCAACGACCGGCACTCCGCCGATTACCTGGCGCTGAACGAGATCTACCGCGAGAGCGTCCAGCGCCTCGGGGGCTCCTACATCGACATCTGGCCGGGCTTCGTCAATGACGAGAACCGTTACACGGCAACGGGTCCGGACGTGAACGGCCAGCAGTCGCGCCTGCGTTCGGGCGATGGCGTGCTCTTCACGCGCGCGGGCGCCCGCAAGGCTGCGCATTTCGCCGATACGGAGATCAAGCGCATCATCGAGGCCAAGCGGACCGGGAACGCGGTCGCCGGGGTCCCGGCTGATCCTGCGGCCGCCGTCGAGCAGACCATCAACGCTTCGCTCCCCTCCCTTCCCGAGCCGCCCGGCGCCCCGGTTCTTCCCATGAAGCCGATCGCCGGGCCGGTTCTGCCCCTGACCAAGCCGGACGTATCACCCGGCGGGACGCTCCTCTCGGGCCGGCCGAAGCTCGAGGGCGACGCCGCCCATACGGTGCAGAAAGTGCTCCGCGAAGGCGTCGCGCCGAGCCCGAGGCCCGGCCGCGCCGACGATTACCGGTGGCCGAGGTTGTAACTGGGGTTCCACTGCAGGTTCTCGGCGTCATTCTCGGGCTTGACCCGAGGATCGCAGGCCGAAAGGGGCTCCTTGGTCACCTCGGCAGGATGCTGTCGCCCATCAGGTATTCGTCGATGGCGCGCGCGGCCTGGCGGCCTTCGCGGATCGCCCAGACGATGAGGGACTGGCCCCGGCGCATGTCGCCCGCGGCGAAGACCTTGTCGCCGGAGGCACGGTAGTCGGCATCGCTCGCGGCCACGTTGCCGCGGCGGTCCAGGACGACGCCGGATTCCTCGATGAGGCCCGCCTTCACCGAGCCCGCAAAGCCGATCGCGATGAAGACGAGATCGGCCTTCAGGATGAACTCGGTGCCGGGAATCGGATGGCGCTTCTCGTCGACCCGGGAGCACTTCACCCCGATCACCTTGCCGTTCTTGCCCTCGATGCCGAGCGTCGCCGCCTGGAACTCGCGCTCGGCACCCTCGGCCTGGCTCGAGGACGTGCGCATCTTCGTCGGCCAATAGGGCCAGACGGCAAGCTTGTCCTCCTGCTCCGGCGGCTTGGGCCGGATGTCGAGCTGGGTCACCTGCAGGGCGCCCTGCCGGAAGGCCGTCCCGATGCAGTCGGAGGCCGTATCGCCGCCGCCGATCACCACCACGTGCTTGCCGCCGGCGAGGATCGGCTCGCCCTCGGTCTCTTCGTCGTTCACGCGCTGGTTGGACTGGGTGAGATACGGCATCGCGAGATGCACGCCCCTGAGGTCCTGTCCGGGCAGCTTCGGATCCCGCGGATCCTCGGCGCCGCCGGCGAAGAGCACGGCGTCGAACTCGTTGTGGAGCGAGGCGAAGCTCTTCGTCACGCCGACATTGACGCCGCAGTGGAAGACCACGCCCTCGGCTTCCATCTGCTTCACGCGCCGGTCGATATGATGCTTCTCCATCTTGAAGTCGGGGATGCCGTAGCGCAGAAGGCCGCCCGGCTTTGCCTGCCGCTCGAAGACGTGCACCTCGTGGCCCGCGCGGGCGAGCTGCTGCGCCGCCGCCAGGCCGGCCGGTCCCGAGCCGATGACGGCCACGCGCCGGCCCGTGAGCGTCTCGGCGGGCTCCGGCTTCACCCAGCCCATCGCCCAGGCCTTGTCGGCGATGGCCTGCTCGATGGTCTTGATGGCGACCGGCTGGTTCTCGAGGTTGAGCGTGCAGGCCTCCTCGCACGGCGCCGGACAGACGCGGCCGGTGAATTCCGGAAAATTGTTGGTGGAATGGAGGTTGCGCGCGGCCTCCTCCCAGTCGTCGTTGAAGACGAGGTCGTTCCAATCGGGGATCTGGTTGTGCACCGGGCACCCCGTCGGGCCGTGGCAGAACGGGATTCCGCAATCCATGCAGCGGGCCGCCTGCTTGCGCAGATCGCCCGTGTCGAGCGGCAGCGTGAACTCGCGGAAGTGGCGAACGCGGTCGCCGGCGAGCTGGTATTTCTGCTCCTGCCGGTCGTATTCGAGGAAGCCCGTGACCTTGCCCATCGTCCCTTCTACTTTCAACGTCATGGCCGGGTCGGACCCGGCCATCTCGGCGTGAAGGCGCTTGCCGGCGCCTCGTTTCGGCAGCCGGCCTACTCGGCCGCCTGAAGCGTCCGGAACCGTTCCATCTCCTGCAGCGCCCGGCGGTATTCGACGGGCATGACCTTCACGAACCTCGTGCGGTAGGACGCCCAGTTGTCCAGAATCTCGCGCGCCCGGGCGGAGCCCGTATAGGCGTGGTGGTTCGAGATGAGCTGCATCAGGCGCTCCTCGTCGTGGCCCGACATGTTGGCCATGATGTCGATGCGCCCCTTCGTTTCGAGGTCGCCGCCGTGATGGTGGAGGCGCAGCATCAGCTCCTCCTCCTCCGGCACCGGTTCGAGATCCACCATGGACAGGTTGCACCTTTTCGCGAATGTGCCGTCCTCGTCGAGCACATAGGCGATTCCGCCGGACATTCCGGCCGCGAAGTTGCGGCCCGTATGGCCGAGCACCACGACGACTCCGCCGGTCATGTACTCGCAGCCATGATCGCCCGTGCCCTCGACGACCGCGATGGCTCCCGAGTTGCGCACGGCAAACCGCTCGCCCGCGACGCCGCGGAAGTAGCACTCGCCGGAAATCGCGCCGTACAGAACCGTGTTGCCGACCACGATCGACTGCTCCGGCAGCGCCTTCGAAGCGGGGGAGGGGGCGATGATCAGCTTGCCGCCCGAAAGACCCTTGCCGACATAGTCGTTCGACTCGCCCTCCAGGATCATGGTGACGCCCGCGGCGAGCCAAGCCCCGAAACTCTGGCCTGCGGTCCCCTTCAGCTTCACGGTGATCGTGTCGTCCGGAAGGCCGTCATGTCCGTACCGCCTGGCCACCTCGCCGGACAGCATGGCGCCGACCGCGCGGTCCGCATTGCGCACGGCTGCCTCGATGGTCACGGCCGTTCCCTGGTCGAGCGCCCGCTCAGCCTTCGCGATGAGTTCGCGATCGAGCACGTCGGCGATCGGATGGGCCTGCTTCTCGGCATGGAGCACGGCGACCTCGGGCCCCACCTCCGGCCTGTGGAAGATCTTCGAGAAATCGAGGCCCTTCGCCTTCCAGTGGTCCATCGCCGCCTTCTTGTCGAGAAGGTCGGCCCGGCCGATCAATTCGGAAAGCGAGCGGACGCCGATGGCGGCCATCATCTCGCGGACCTCTTCGGCGACGAAGAAGAAGTAGTTGACGACGTGCTCGGGAAGGCCCTTGAAGCGCTTGCGCAGCACCGGATCCTGAGTGGCGACGCCCACCGGGCAGGTGTTGAGATGGCACTTGCGCATCATGATGCAGCCCGCGGCGATGAGCGGCGCGGTCGAAAAGCCGAACTCGTCGGCGCCGAGGAGCGCCGCGATCACGACGTCGCGCCCGGTCCTCAGGCCGCCGTCGGCCTGCAGCACGACGCGGCCGCGCAGGCGGTTGAGCACGAGCGTCTGCTGGGTCTCGGCGAGGCCGATCTCCCAGGGGGAGCCGGCATGCTTGATCGACGTGAGCGGGGACGCGCCGGTGCCGCCTTCGAAGCCGGAGATCGTGATGTGGTCCGCGCGCGCCTTGGCGACGCCGGCGGCGACCGTGCCGACGCCGATCTCGGAGACGAGCTTCACCGAGACGTCGGCATCGGGATTCACGTTCTTCAGGTCGAAGATGAGCTGCGCGAGGTCCTCGATCGAGTAGATGTCGTGGTGCGGCGGCGGCGAGATGAGGCCGACGCCCGGGGTCGAGTGACGGAGGCGCGCGATGTTCGCGTCCACCTTGTGGCCCGGGAGCTGACCGCCTTCGCCGGGCTTGGCGCCCTGCGCGATCTTGATCTGCATCATGTCGGAATTGACGAGGTATTCCGTCGTGACGCCGAATCGGCCCGAAGCCACCTGCTTGATGGCGGATCGCTTCTTGTTGCGGAAGCGCGATGCGTCCTCGCCCCCTTCGCCGGTGTTCGACCTGGCGCCGATGCCGTTCATGGCGAGCGCAAGCGTCTCGTGCGCCTCCTTCGAGATCGCGCCGAGCGACATGGCACCGGTCGAGAAGCGCTTCACGATCTCGGCGGCGGGCTCGACCTCGTCGATCGGCACCGGCGTGCGGCCGATCTCCTCCGCGCCCTTGATGCGGAACAGGCCGCGGATGGTCTTGTGCTCGTGCTCCTGCTCGTTCACGAGCCGCGCGAAATCGCGGTAGCGATCCTGCGCGTTGAGACGCACGGCGTGCTGCAAGGTCGCCACCGTGTCCGGGTTCCAGGCATGCTCCTCGCCCCGCAGGCGATAGGCGTATTCGCCGCCCACGTCGAGGGCGTGGAGATAGATCGGCGAACGGCCGAAGGCGTCGCGGTGGCGGCGCACCGCCTCCTCGGCGATCTCGTTCATGCCGATGCCTTCGATGGTCGTCGCAGTGCCGAAGAAATCCCTGTTCACGAAGTCGGAACGCAGGCCCACGGCGTCGAAGATCTGCGCGCCGCAATAGGACTGATACGTGGAGATGCCCATCTTGGACATCACCTTGAGCAGTCCCTTGCCGATCGACTTCATGTAGCGCTTCACCGCCTCGTCCGCATCGACTTCCTCGGGCAACTCGCCCCTTTCGTGCAGGGCGTCGATGGTCTCGAAGGCGAGATAGGGATTGATCGCCTCCGCGCCGTAGCCGGCGAGGCATGCGAAATGATGCACCTCCCGTGGCTCGCCCGATTCCACGACCAGACCGACCGAGGTGCGCAGCCCCTTGCGGATGAGGTAGTTGTGCACCGCCGCCGTCGCGAGCAGCGCCGGGATCGGAATGCGGTCGGGGCCGACCATGCGGTCCGAGAGAATGATGATGGTGTAGCCGCCGTGGACGGCGGCCTCGGCGCGGTCGCAGAGCCGGTCCACGGCCCCGTCGAGGGCCGCGGCGCCGAGTTCCGCGTCGTAGGTGATGTCGAGGGTCTTGGTGTCGAACCGGTCCTCGAAATGGCCGATGCAGCGGATCTTCTCGAGGTCCTCGTTCGTCAGGATCGGCTGGCGCACCTCGAGGCGCTTGCGGCGCGACGTGCCCTCGAGCTCGAGGATGTTCGGCCGCGGTCCGATGAAGGACACGAGGCTCATGACGAGCTCTTCGCGGATCGGGTCGATCGGCGGGTTCGTGACCTGGGCGAAGTTCTGCTTGAAATAGGTGTAGAGAAGCTTCGGCCGGCCGGAGAGCGCCGAGATCGGCGTGTCGTTGCCCATCGAGCCCACCGCCTCCTGGCCGGTCACGGCCATCGGCTGCATGAGCAGCTTGAGATCCTCCTGCGTGTAGCCGAAGGCCTGCTGGCGATCGAGCAAGGACACGTCCGTGCGGCTCTCGCGCGCCTGCACGGGCTTGAGGTCCTCCAGCACGATCTGCGTGCGCTTGAGCCACGCCTTGTAGGGGTGGGCGGTCGAGAGCTGCCGCTTGATCTCGTCGTCCGAGACGATGCGGCCCTCCTTAAGATCGATGAGCAGCATCCTGCCGGGCTGGAGGCGCCACTTCTCGACGATGCTCTCTTCCGGGATCGGCAGCACGCCCGTCTCGGAGGCGAGCACGACGAGGCCGTCCTCGGTGACGAGATAGCGGGCCGGACGAAGCCCGTTGCGGTCGAGGGTTGCGCCGATCTGGCGGCCGTCGGTGAAGCAGATCGCAGCAGGGCCGTCCCACGGCTCCATGAGGGCGGCGTGATACTCGTAGAAGGCGCGCCGGTCCTCGTCCATGAGCGGGTTGCCGGCCCAGGCTTCGGGGATCAGCATCATCATGGCGTGCGCAAGCGGATAGCCGCCCTGCACGAGGAACTCGAGGGCGTTGTCGAAGCAGGCGGTGTCGGACTGGCCCTCGTAGGAGATCGGCCAGATCTTCGAGATGTCGTTGCCGAAGAGCTCGGAGTCGACCGACGCCTGGCGGGCCGCCATCCAGTTCACGTTGCCGCGCAGCGTATTGATCTCGCCGTTGTGGGCGACCATGCGGTAGGGGTGCGCCAGCTGCCAGCTCGGAAAGGTGTTCGTGGCGAAGCGCTGGTGGATGAGAGCGAGAGCGCTCTCGAAGCGCGGGTCGCGCAAGTCCGTGTAATAGCCGCCGAGCTGGCTGACGAGCACCATGCCCTTGTAGACGATGGTGCGCGAGGACAGGCAGACCGGGTAATAGCCGGCCATGCGCGGATCCTTCAGATTGTAGACCGCGTTCGAGATGACCTTCCGGACGAGGAAGAGCCTGCGCTCGAAGACATCCTGGTCCTCCATGCCCTTGCCCTTGCCGATGAAGGCTTGGCGGTGCTGCGGCTCCGCCGCCTTCACGCTCTCCCCGAGGTCCGAGTTGTCGACCGGGACGTTGCGCCAGCCGAGGAGCTGGAGGCCCTCGTCGGCGATGGCTTTCGCGACGATCTCCTCGGCGATCCGGGAGCCGTCCGGATCCCGCGGCATGAAGAGATGCGCCACGCCGTACTCGCCGGGACCGGGCAGCGGGATGCCGAGCCGGTCGCACTCGGCGGCAAAGAAGGCGTGCGGGATCTGCACGAGGATGCCGCAGCCGTCGCCCATCTTCGGATCGGCGCCGACGGCGCCCCGATGGGCGAGGTTCCTGAGAATCGCCAATCCCTGCTCGACGATCTTGTGCGACTTGCGGTTCTTCATGTCGGCAATGAACCCGACCCCGCAGGAATCCTTCTCGTTCGCGGGATCGTAGAGCCCCTGCGGCGCTGGCAGGGCCGGATCGCGAATCACGAGCGGCGCCCCCTCCTCGGCGGCGCCGGGAAGGGTGTGGGACCGCAGCGGGCTCTTCTTCGACACGTCGCTCATCACCGTCCTCGCCTTCGCTCGGGCTACGTTCGGGTTCCTCGGGCGGTCCCGGGATCCCGGAGCATCTGATCCGGAAGCCCGCCGCTCTTCTTGCGTATTTGAGGTTCGGGTCTTCTTGTGAAGTGGCGCCCGCTCCTCGCGGGCGTCTCGCGGCTCACATCAGCCGAGCGGCGCCCGTTCCGCCCGCGTCGTGCGGGCGGATGTGTTCGGATCTCGTTTTGCCGTCGTCGGACGACCCATCATGAAATCCTCAAAGGCGCCCGGGCGGATCGCCAGATCGCCCGAGATGGGACAGCATCACTGTCCTAACGTTCGGACGTTGCCAGAGTTGAGCCGAGCGCGCAAGCCCCCGCATTGCAAAAACGGACGAAAAATTTCGGTAGCGCATCCCGCCGCGCAATAAATGATGCTTGATTCACCAGGATGGCGAAAGTCTAGGCCGATGGGTCAGGTCCTTGACACGGGCGGCGGGCTGGTGAGGGTGCGCGCCGAAAGGCGAATCCCATGAATTTCCAAAGCGACAATATCGTCGGGGCGAGCGCCCCGGTTCTCGACGCGCTCGTGCGGGCGAACGACGGCGCTCTCCCGGCCTATGGCGCCGACGAGATCACGAAACGCGTCGAGGGGACATTCGCCGAGGTCTTCGAGCGGGACTGCCAGGTCTTCCTGGTCACGACCGGTACGGCCGCCAATGCGCTCGCGCTCGCGGCCGCAGTCCCGCCCTGGGGGCTCGCGATCTGCCACAGGGAGGCGCACGTCATCGACGACGAATGCGGCGCGCCGGAATTCTTCATGCACGGGGCGAAGCTCGCCGGACTCCCGGGAGTAGGGGGCAAGCTCGGTGCCGCCGCCGTCGCGGATTACATCGGGAATCTGCCGAAGTCGATCAAGCAGATGCCGCCGAAGGCGCTCTCGATTTCCCAGGTAACGGAATGCGGAATGGTCTACCGCCTCGACGAGATCGCGGAGCTCGGGGAGGTTTGCCGGAAGCACGGCCTTGCCTTCCACCTCGACGGCGCACGCTTCGTGAACGCCCTCGTCTCGCTCGGCTGCACGCCCGCGGAGATGACCTGGAAGCAGGGCGTCGACATCGTGTCCTTCGGCGCCACGAAGAACGGGTGCCTGATGGCCGAGGCCGTGGTGGCATTCGACCCCGATCTCGCCGAGAGCCTGAACTACCGCCGCAAGCGCGCCGGACAGACGGTTTCGAAGGGCCGGCTCATCGCGGCCCAGTTCGAAGGCTATTTCGCGAATGGTCACTGGTACGCCAATGCGCGCCATGCGAACGCGATGGCGCGGCTCCTCTCCGAGGGATTGCAGTCCCTGCCGGGCGTGCGGCTGGCGTGGCCGACCGAAGCCAACGAGGTCTTTCCGATCGTCCCGAAGGCGCTGGACGAGGCGCTGCGGGCGACGGGCGCCCTGTATCATCCGTGGACGCAGGTCAGCCTGCCCGAGGGCGAGCGGGTGGCCGAGGACGAGCGGTTGATTCGCCTCGTCCTGTCCTTTGCGACGAGCGAGGCGGAGGTTCGGCGCTTCCTCGAGGCGGCCCGCTCCGCCGGTCGCCGCCAGGCGGCCGAATGAGTTCGGATTGTCCTTGCCTCAGCCCTGCCGCATTCCGCCATCACAACCCGAATCGAGACCTTTTGAACGGCGGCGGCCTCCAACGCCGCCGGCTCGAGGACCAGGCCTCAAAAACCAAAGCGCCCCGGCCGAACCGGGGCGCCTCTTTTTTGGCGGATGTCCGGTTTGGTCGAGATTATGCGGCCTTGGCGTCGATCGTCCGGGCGCCGTTCTTCGCGATCGGAACGAGCTTCGGCTTCTTGGCCTCGGGGATCTCGCGGACGAGATCGATATGGAGAAGGCCGTTCTCCAGCGCCGCGCCCGTCACCTGGACGCCGTCCGCAAGCTGGAAGCGACGCTCGAAGGTGCGCGCCGCAATACCCTGATAGAGCACGTCGGCCTTGCGCTCCTCGGTCTGCTTCTTCTCGCCCCGGATCGTGAGGGCGTTCTCCTTCACCTCGATCGAGAGGTCCTGATCGGTAAAGCCGGCGACGGCGACCGAGATGCGATAGGCATTCTCGCCGGTACGCTCGATATTGTAGGGCGGGTAGCTCGGGGCCGAATCGACGCTGACCATCTGGTCGAGCATCGAGAACAGGCGGTCGAAGCCGACCGTGTTGCGGTAAAGCGGAGCCAAATCGAAGTGTCGCATGACATATCCTCCGTAAAGCGACATGCAGGTTGCGGGTCCGCCGAAGCCGGACCCTTGAGAATTCGTGCCGCCGGAAGGCCGGCACAGACCTGAGGTGGGAGGCCCTGCGCCGGCTGTCAAGGTCGTCATGATTTGCAAGGTCGTCATGATTTGGAAGCCTATCCGCCCTATAACGGGGGCCGTTTCGTCTCGTCCCGAGCCTCTCCGTGCAGTTCTTTCTCACTCCCGACAATCCCGTTCCGGGCGAACCCGTCCTTATGAGCGTGACCACGCGGGACGGCGTGCCCCTGCGGGTCGCCCGCTGGCACCCCCCGGGGCCGGTCCAGGGGACCGTCTGCCTGCTGCAGGGTCGGGCGGAGTTCGTCGAGAAGTATTTCGAGACCGTGGGCGACCTGCTGGTCAGGGGTTTCGCCGTCGTCGCGTTCGACTGGCGGGGCCAAGGCCATTCGGGGCGACGGGTGGCGAACGCCCGCAAGGGCCACGTGGGGCACTTCCGCGAGTATCGGACAGACCTCGAGGCCGTCCGGGACCACGTG
The DNA here is from genome assembly GCA_963723525.1 of uncultured Alphaproteobacteria bacterium. Taxonomy (GTDB): domain Bacteria; phylum Pseudomonadota; class Alphaproteobacteria; order Rhizobiales; family Beijerinckiaceae; genus Microvirga. Next base: position 94,654 of record CAVRRI010000020.1, on the reverse strand, counting down.
CTCATTCCGCACATGCCGGAGCCGCATTTCGCCCTGGCGCATTCCATGGGCGCAGCGCTCGCCCTCGACGGCGCCCACGAGGGCTGGCTTCCCTTCAGGCGCCTCGTCGCCTTGGCCCCGATGATCGCGCTGTCGATCGTGAGCAACGTCCGCCGGGCGGCCGTCGCGGCGCAGGTCCTCTACTGGCTGGGATTCGGCAAGTCCTTCATTCCGGGGGGCGGGGAGACGTCCATCGCCACGAAGCCCTTTGCGGGCAACAGGCTCAGCACCGATCCGATCCGCTATCGCCGCAACGCCGAGGCAGCCCGAGCGGTCCGCGACGGGGCCGTGGGAGATCCGACCGTGGCCTGGATCCACGCCGCCTTCCGGTTCATGCGCAAGTTCGCGGATTCCCGCTATCCGCTGACGATCCGCCTGCCGACGCTCATCATCGCCGCCGGAGCCGATCCGGTCTGCTCGACGCCTGCGACGGAGCGCTTCGCCTCACGGCTCAAGGCGGGACATGCGATCGTCCTTCCGGGTTCCAAGCACGAGATCCTGATGGAGCGGGACGAGGTCCGGGAGCAGTTCTGGGCCGCTTTCGACGCTTTCATTCCCGGAACGGCGGATCCGGTCATCGGGCAGGCGGATCCGGTGCTCCTGACCGCGTCCGACATGCCGGCTGGGGCCGAGCTCGAAAGCGCCGCCGGTCCGGCCAACGTTCTGGAGGTGGCGGATTCGGTCTTCGCCCAGAAGGATCCGGTGCCCCTTGCGGCGCCCCAGGCGGGGGCCGTTCCCGAGCGCGAAACCGCGGCCGGGCGAGCCGATGCCGACAAGACTATCGCGGACACGGCCGTTCCAGGCGAATTTGCGGTTCTCGAGCATGGCGGCCCGGTGGCCTCGGCGGCGTCTGTCCCGGAGCCGGGCGCAGCGACCGGGCCGCGAGAAGATCATGCCGAGCCGCCGCGCCGGGCGGAGAACCGCAAGCAGCGGAAAGCGCGGCGGAAGGGCCGGCACTGAGCCATGTCCGGACCGTTTCGCACCCGCGGATCGGATCCGTCCTCGCCGGCCTCAACGGCTGAGGAGCTTCAACGCAGCGGCATGGACGCGCCGGTCGCCTGCGGCCACGATCGAACCTCCCCGCGCGGCGGAGCCTCCGTCCCAGGCGGTCACGATGCCGCCGGCCCCTTCGATGATCGGGATCAGCGCCACGATGTCGTAGGGCTTCAGGCCCGATTCCACCACGAGGTCGATATGGCCCGCGGCGAGCATGCAATAGGCGTAGCAATCGCAGCCGTAGCGGGCGAGGCGCGTGGCGCTCTCCACCCGATCGTAGGCCCGAAGCTCGTCCCCGGAGAACATCTTGGGGCTTGTCGTCGCCAACACCGCGTCCTTGAGGAAGGCGCAGCGGCGGGTCATCAGGCGCCGCTCCCCGCCGGGGCCGCGGTAGGTGGCGCTGCCGCAATCCCCGAAGAATCGCTCGCCCGTGAAGGGTTGATGCATCATTCCGAAGCAGGGCCGGCCCTGGCGGCTCAATCCGATCAGCGTGCCCCAGGTGGGCAGCCCCGCGATGAAGGCGCGCGTGCCGTCGATCGGATCGAGCGCCCAGACGTATTCGGCGTCTTCCCGCTCGGATCCGAACTCCTCGCCTACGATCCCGTGGGTCGGGAGGGAGCGCTTGATAAGCTGGCGCATGGCGGCTTCCCCGGCCCGGTCGGCCTCGGTGACCGGATCGAAATCGCCGCCGCGGGATTTGTCCTCTGCGGCGATCGCCGTGCGGAAGAACGGCAGGATGGCTTGGCCGGACAGCGTGGCGAGCTCGTTGACGAAATGCGCGAAGTCGATGAGCCCCATGCCTCGAGAATCCCCGGCTCGGATGAGCTATGCGCTTTTATCAACCGGGGGCGGGGCTGCAAGCGGTTGACCTCACCGGGGCTTTCGCGGTGTGACGAATAGATGAGCCCATCGCCAGCCGCCGCTCCCTCGCGCTCAGAGACGGTCTTCGCCCTGGTCGCCGTCCTCGTCTCCATCTACGGCACGAGCCAGTTCCTCAGAAACTCGATCGGCGTCATCGCCAGCGATCTCGCCCGAGAGCTCCAGCTCTCGGCGAGCGAGATCGGTCTCCTGTCGAGCGCCTTCTTCTTTTCCTTCGCGGCGGCGCAGATCCCGGTCGGAATCGCTCTCGATCGCTTCGGGCCGAAGCGCACCATGCTGACGACCGCCGCACTGGCCGTCGCCGGCACGGTCCTGTTCGCCCTGGCGCCGTCTGCTTCCTGGCTCATCCTGGCCCGGATTCTCATGGGGCTCGGCTGCTCGACGTTCTTCATGGCGCCCCTGGCCATTTATGCGAGCCGGTTTGCGCCGGGACGGTTCGCCATGCTGACCAGCCTCCAGATGGGCTTGGCCAATATCGGCACGCTCGCCGCGACCGCACCGCTCGCCGTTGCGGCCGCTGCCGTCGGATGGAGGCCGACCTTCATGGGCGTCGCCGTCCTGACGGCGCTCGTGGCCCTCGTCGTGCTCGCGGTCGTGCCGCGCGATCCGGCGAGCGGGGCTTCCCGCGAGAGCTGGGGAGAGGCGCTGAAGGGCGTCGCGACCGCGACCCGCGTCCCGTCCTTCTGGCCGGTGCTGTTCGCCCATTTCACGGGGTATTCGTCCTTCGCGACGGTGATCGGTCTCTGGGGCGGGCCGTGGCTGAGAGACGTCTACGGGGTCGATCTGGCGGAGCGGGGCAATCTGCTGCTCATCGGGGCCTTTGCGCAAATGGTCGGCCTTCTGCTCTGGGGCGCCGCCGACCGGTACTGGCGCAGCTACAAGCGCCCGGTCCTCTTCGGCGGCTTCGCCGCGGCCGGCCTGCTCGCCGTCGCGGCTCTCATCCCCATGAGTCTGGCCTCCGCCGCACTCTGGTTCGGCGCCTTCGGGCTGTTCGTGGCCTACACGCCGATCCTGACCGCTCACGGCAAGGCATTGTTCCCGCCGGCCCTGACGGGCCGCGGGATCACGCTCATGAATATCGGCGCGATCGGCGGAACGTTCCTGTCGCAGACCGCAACCGGGTTTCTGATGGACGCTGTCGGCCGTTCGGCTGCCGGAACCTACCCACCGCAAGGCTACCAACTCGTCTTCGGAGCGCTGGCGGCGTGGCTGCTGGTCAGCCTGCTCTTCTATGGCCGGGTGCCGGACCCTCATCCCAGTCGATATGCACTCGGCGCATAGCTCGACGGGACGCGAGGGCTTGCGTTTTGTGCGATGCGACGTATCTTATTGCAGTGCGGTAGCGCGATGGCGTCGCGGTGCCGCTGCCCTTCTTGGGCGTTTCCTCCCTAAACTTCGGGCCGCTGGCGACAGCGGCCTTTTTTCTGGCCGCAGTCCGATCGCGGTGGGGAGCAAGGCCTACTCGGCGGCGACGCGCCGGGGAGCGAGGTCGCCTTCGATGTCCCGCGTGACGCTCGCGAAGACCGCCGTCAGGTCGCCCGTAAGGCTGTCGAATCCGGGCTTCTGCACCAGCGTCCGCTCGTCCATGTAGAGCGACCGGTTGATTTCGACTTGAAGGGCATGCCGGCCCAGGGCCGGCTCGCCGTAATGTTCGGTGATGAAGCCGCCTGCGTAGGGCTTGTTGCGCACGACCGTATAGCCGCGGCTGCGCAGGGCCGCATCGACAAGATCGGTGAGGATGCCGCCGCAACTCGTGCTGTAGCGGTCTCCCAGCACGACGTCGGCCCTCACTCCGTCGTCGCGGCTGACGCTCGTCGACGGCATGGAATGGCAATCGATCAGCACCGCATGCCCGAAGCTGCGCGTGGTGCGATGGACGAGTTGGCGCAACATGCGGTGATAGGGCTTGTAGAGCCACTCGATCCGCCGCAGCGCCTCGTCCACCGGGATGCGGCCCCGATAGATCTCCTGCCCGTCCGCCACGATCCGCGGGATCGTGCCGAGCCCGCCGGCCACCCGCATCGAGCGCGTATTGGCGAAGGGCGGGAGGCGGCCGTCGAACATGCGCGGATCGAGTTCGTAGGGCTCCCGGTTGAGGTCGAGAAAGGCACGCGGGAAGCGGGCTGCCATCGTGGGTGCACCCAAGCCGACCATCCCGGCGAAGAGATCGTCCACATAGGCATCCTCCGACCGCCGGAGCGCGACGGCATCAAGCCGGGATTCGCTCAGAAACGCCGTCGGATAGACGGCTCCCGCATGAGGTACGTTGAACACGAAGGGGACGGCCTGGCGGGCCGGCTCGGTGACGACGAAGGGAGGCTCGAACTCGTCGGTGATGGCTGGCCGCATCAGGTTCCAAGATTCCGCTGGAGAGGTCGCCCGGGAATCAGCCTAATGTGGCGGCGTCTCGACCGCGTGTCCATGCTTCTCGCCATGAAGATCCCGAGAGGAGGCACGAGACACGTCGACACCCTGTTCTTCATTGTCTATTTACCGAGGCGCGGCATCAAGACGAGTGCTGCCTCGCGTTGATTCCTCTGCGTCGCCCCCGAGACCCGCAAGCGATGAAAATACTCCTGGCCGAAGACGATAACGATATGCGCCGTTTCCTGGTGAAGGCGCTGCAGAACGCCGGATACGACGTCGCCTCCTTCGATAACGGCCTCTCGGCCTACAACCGCCTCCGGGAGGAACCGTTCGAGCTGCTGCTGACCGACATCGTCATGCCCGAGATGGACGGCATCGAGCTCGCCCGCCGGGCGACCGAGCTCGACCCCGACATCAAGGTGATGTTCATCACGGGCTTCGCCGCCGTGGCGCTGAACCCGGATTCCAAGGCTCCGCGGGACGCCAAGGTCCTGTCGAAGCCGTTCCACCTGCGCGATCTCGTGAACGAAGTCGAGAAGATGATGGCGGCCTGAAACAAACCTCTTTCGGCTTGCGTCCCCGGTCCTCTCCCGCTATATCGCGCCCTCATGCGTGAAGCGGGACTGATCGTCGCCGCTTCCCGGGCGCGTAGCTCAGCGGGAGAGCACTACGTTGACATCGTAGGGGTCGCTGGTTCGATCCCAGCCGCGCCCACCATTGGCTTTTTCCGGCCCATCTCGATGGGCCGCCGGAGACCGGACATGAAGATCCGCAACTCGTTGAAGTCGCTCCGCGGCCGTCACCGCGACAACCAGCTGGTTCGTCGCAAGGGCCGCGTGTACATCATCAACAAGACGCAGAAGCGCTACAAGGCCCGCCAGGGCTGAGGCGCGCGGGGCGGCCCCGCGCCGCACCGTTCCGTGAATTGACGGCGCATGCCGGGATCCTAGATGATCCCGGCATGCGTCTTTTCGCGACCATCCTCGTGCTTTCGCTCCCCGCCGCGGTGCCGGCCGTCGCGCAAAGTCCGACGCCGCCCTCCCAGGAGGCCAGGCCGGAGGCCCGGCCGTCCACCATGGACGACCTCTTCGAGCGCCTCGCCAAGGCTAAGGACGAGAGCGAGGGCAAGGGTGTCGCCTCGCTCATCGAGCGGCGCTGGGCGAGGTCCGGGTCCGACACGGCGGACGTGCTGATGACGCGGGCGACGCAGGCCGTCCAGGCCAAGGAATACCCGCTCGCCATCGAGCTCCTCGACCGCATCCTCGCGCTCGACCCCAATTGGACCGAAGCCTGGTATCGGCGCGCGAACGTGTTCTTCCTGCTCGAAGACCCGATGAGCGCGATGGCGGACATCCGGCAGGTGCTGGACCGCGAGCCCCGCCATTTCGGCGCCTGGACGGGATTCGGGCCATATCTTCATGACCTCCGACGACAAGGCCCGGGCGCTCGCCTCCTACCGGCGCGCTCTCAGGATCCATCCGCAGCTCACGACCGTGCAGACGCTCGTCGAGCGCCTGACGCCGCAGGTCGACGGCCAGGATCTCTAGGCCCGGTTCGCCGTCCGCATGGCCGCACTCCGCTACCTCCTCCTGGGGCTCGCCGGCCTGTTCGCCGCCGCTGCGCTCGTGCACCTTCGTTCTCGTCCCGGTGGATCGAGGCCAGATACCCGCCGCCGGCCGCTTCGTCGAGGTTGCCGGCGGCCGGCTCCACTATCTCGAAGCCGGCCCCGCCGAGGGCCGCGCGCTCGGAACCGTCGTCCTCGCTGCACGGCGCCTCCTCCAACGTGGGCGATGCCATGCTCGCCCTGCAGGCAGCGGCTTGCGCGCGCGGTATCGCGTCATCGCCATCGACCGGCCCGGCCACGGCTGGAGCGACCGGATCGGCGGCGCCGAAGCGGCCAAGCCCGACAGGCAGGCGGCGATCCTGGCCGAGGGTCTGCGCAAGCTCGGCGTCTCGCGTGCCGTCGTCGTCGGCCATTCCTGGGGCGGGGCCGTGACCCCGAACCTCGCCCTCGACCACACGGATGTGACGGGGGCCATCCTGCAACTCGCGGCCGTCACCCATCCCTGGCCCGGCGGCGCCATCTCCTGGTACTACCACCCGGCCGCTTCGTTCCTCGGCTGGCTCTTCACGCGCACCCTGGCGATCCCTGTCGGCTGGCTCCTCGTCGACGCGACGGCGGCGGGCCGTCTTCGCGCCGCAGCGGCCGCCGCCGGATTACGCGGAGGCTGCCCGGATCGCCCTCGTGCTGCGCCCGCCGCGTCTTCCAGGCCAATGCGCAGGACGTGGCCGGGCTCCACCGAGCCGTCGCCGAGCAGAGCCGCGCGCTACCGGGACATCCGCATTCCCGCGACGGTGATCGGCGGCGACGCCGACCGGATCGTCTGGACGGACCTCCACTCCCGCTCCTTCGCGCGGGACGTTGCCGGCGCGAAGCTCGTCGTGCTGCCGGGCATCGGTCACATGCCGCATCATGCGATGCCCGAACTCGTCGCGGCGGAGATCGAGGCGCTGGCCGCGGCGATCGCGCAGGCGCCCGAGATGCGGAGCGCCCTGTGAGGACCCGGCAGGCCGTCAGGCCCTCGCGGCGTGTTCCTGACTGATGAAGGCGATGCGCACCATGTTGGTGGCGCCGGGCGTTCCGAAGGGAACGCCCGCCACGATGATCACGCGGTCGCCGACCTGCGAGAAGCCCTCGCGCACCGCGAACTTGCAGGCCCGGAAGGCCATGTCGTCGATGTCGCTCGCGTCCTTGGTCCGGATCGGGTGCACGCCCCACACCAGTGCAAGGCGCCGCGCCGTGTCGATGTTCGGCGTCAGCGCGATCACGGTCGAGTTCGGGCGCTCGCGGGCGATCCGGAAGGCGGTGCTTGCCCGAAAACGTCCAGGCGGCGATGGTCCTGAGGCCGAGCGTGTCGGCGATCTGGTGCGCGCCCGGCGGCGATGGCGTCCGAACCCGTCGCCTCCGGCTCGTTGCGCTGCGCGGTGATGATCGACCAGTAGATGTGATCGCTCTCGCATTCCTCCGCGATGCGGTTCATCGTCGAGACCGCCTCGACGGGATATTGGCCGGAGGCGCTTTCGGCCGACAGCATCACGGCGTCCGCCCCCTCGTAGACGGCGGTCGCGACGTCCGACACCTCGGCGCGGGTCGGCACCGGCGCCGAGATCATCGATTCCAGCATCTGGGTCGCCACGACGACCGGCTTGCCGAGGCGGCGCGCCGAGCGGATGATCCGCTTCTGCATGCCCGGCACCTTCTCGAGCGGCATCTCGACGCCGAGATCGCCGCGGGCGACCATCACGGCGTCCGAAACCTCCAGGATCTCGTCGAGATGGGTGATGGCCTGCGGCTTCTCGAGCTTCGCCATCACGAACGCCTTGCCGCGCGCCACCTTGCGGACGTCGGCGATGTCGTCCGGCGCGCTGGACGAAGGACAGAGCGATCCAGTCGACGCCCGCATCGAGCGCGGCTTCGAGGTCCGAGCGGTCCTTCTCGGTCATCGCGGAGACCGGGATCGTCGTGTCGGGCAGAGAGACGCCCTTGCGGTTCGAGATCCTGCCGGGCACCTCGACGGTGGTGACGGCCTTCCCCTTCTTGCACCTCCTTCACGCGCAGCCGCAGCTTGCCGTCGTCGATGAGGACGGTGTGCCCCGGCTCGAGCGAGGAGAGAATCTCCGGATGGGGCAGGTAGACGCGCTTCGAGTCGCCTGAGGCGGTGTCCGCGTCGAGGATGAAGGTCTGGCCCTGAACTCAGCATCGTGCCGTCGCCCGTGAACGAGCCCGACGCGCAGCTTCGGGCCCTGAAGGTCGGCCAGGATGGCGACCGGGCGCCGGAACTTCGCTTCGACGCCGCGCAGGATCTTCGCACCCGCTCCCGCAGCCGATCCTTCGGCAGGTGGCTCATATTGAGGCGGAACACGTCCGCTCCCGCCTCGAAGAGCTTGGCGATCATCTCGGGCGACTCGGAGGCCGGGCCCAAGGTCGCGATGATCTTCGTGCGCCGCGAACGTCTGATCATGATCTACGGCCCCCCGGGCCGGTTGGTGTCCGTCAGCTGAATCGTCCAGCTCTTCTGCTCGCCCGTGTCGACTTCGATGAAGCCGCTGCGGTCGAACCCTCTGGCGAGGCAATCCTCAACGCCCCGGATCGTGAATTCCCGGTCCCGCGTGCACATGAAGGACCGCCCGTTCCATTCGCCGCCGCGATCGTAATCGACCGCGTAGACGTAATAAAATCGCGCGGCGAGCGGCCCCTTCAACAGCGTTTCGCAGGCGCGCGCGTTCAAGTTCCACCAGCCTTCCGTGACCCAGCCCTGGGCGTCCTTGAACCCGAGGGCGATACCCGACGCGGCTCGGCGTCATGTTGCACAGGCGAAGGTCGGCCCGTGCGGCGCCGGGCGCCAGAATGGCTCCGGCCGCCAGCGCGAGCCCCAGGCTCCGCCGCCAACCTCTCGAGCAAGATGCGTTCCGACGGGATCGGAACGCATGCTCACCGCTTAATGCCAGGCCGCATCGTCATGGCGAAGCACCGGTCCACTTCTTCGCACGATGCTGTGCCGCATCGTTTGGGCGAAGAACCGGATTCCACTTCTTCGCACGATGCTCTAGCCGACAAGGATGATCCGGCAATCATTGACGTTGGTTCGGGTGGGGCCGGGCGACGACGAGATCGCCCACGGCTTCGAAGAATCGGGTCGAGTCGTTGTCGGCGAGAAGCGCCGGCGCATCAAGGCCGGCGCGGCGGGCCCGTTCCAGGGTCGTCGCGTCGAGGATCGCGCCGGCCGGATCCGTGGCCGCGCCGCCGCCGCCGTCGGTGCCGTCCGTGTCGGCGGCGAGAGCGGCAATATCCTCTGCACCGCCGAGTTCCAGCGCCAGCGCCAGTGCAAATTCCTGGTTCGGCCCCCCGCGACCGCGCCCGCGGATGGTCACCGTGAGCTCGCCTCCGGAGAGGATCGCGGCCCGGCGTCCCGCCGCGGCCATCTCCTTCGCGCGCCGCGCCTGCTCTGGCGGCGACCTCGCGGGCCTCGCCCTCGAGGTCGGCTCCGAGGACGACCGGCTCGTATCCCTCGCGCCGGACCACCTCCGACGCGGCCGCGATGGCGTCAGCCGGTTTCGCGACGATCCGGTACTCGGCGCGCGCGAAGACCGGGTCACCCGGCTTCGGCGTCTCCATCGCGGGGTCTGCCAAGAGGACGGCCGCTGCGGCAGGCAGATCGAGCCCATGGCGCGCGACGGTGGCGCGTGCCTCGGCGAGAGTCGAAGGATCCGGGACCGTCGGTCCCGAGGCGATCACGGCCGGGTCGTCATGCGGCACATCGGAGATGGCGAGGGTCAGCAGGCGGGCCGGCGCGGCGACCGCGGCAAGGCGGCCGCCCTTGATCCGCGAGAGGTGCTTGCGGACCGCGTTGATCTCGCCGATCGCGGCTCCCGAGCGCAGGAGCGCCCGGGTGATCCCCTGCTTCTCGGCCAGCGTCAGCGCCCCGGCCGGAGCGATCCAGTTGGCCGATCCGCCGCCGGAGAGAAGCACCAGGACGAGATCGTCCGCTCCGGCGCCCGCCGCGAGAGCGAGCGCCGCGGACGCGGCCTCGATGCCGGCCTGGTCGGGCACGGGGTGACCGGCCTCCACCACCGGGACGAGGCGTCGTCGCCTCCCCGTAGCCATGCCGCGTCACGGCGTGACCCTCGAGGCGATCGCCTCCGAGCCCGTGCCGCTCGCGGTAGAAACGCTCCGCGACCGCCGTCATGCTCCCGGCTGCCTTTCCGGCCGCCAGAAGATCAGCCGGCCGTTTTCCGGCGGGTCGGGAAGGTGCGGGACGAGGCATTCCCGCGGGTGGGCCGCGGCAACGGCGGCCTCGAAAGCCTCGAGCAGCACGCGCCGCTGGTCAGCCGGGCCGGTCATGCGACGGGGGCCTCCGGCTTCGGCCGCGCGATCCAGATGCCGGCCAGGATCGAAAGCCCGCCGAGGCTCTGGACGAGCGTCAGCGCCTCGCCGAGGATGAGCCAGCCGAAGACGGCCGCCGCGACGGCTTCCAGGAAGATCACGAGGGACGAGAAGACCGGCGGCAGCTTTCCGAGCGCGACGGCCAGCAGGCCCTGGCCCCCGGCCTGGCTGATGACGGCCAGGGCGAGGAGCGCGGCGATCCCGGGCAGCGTCTGCGGGATGAGGCGGCTATCGAACAGGACCGACACGACGAGGAGGGTGGCCGCGGTGACGAGTCCGGCCTCGAACGTCACCCGCGCCGCGCCGCTGTCCTCCCGCGCCCGCCCGACGAAGAGGAAATACAGGGCGAAGAAGACGGCCGTCGCGATGCCGTAGAGGTCGCCCCGGATGCGGGCCGGGTCCACCTGGAGGCTCTGCCCGATGAGAGCCGCGCCGCCGAGCAGGCAGAAGGCGAGGCCGACCCAGGTGCCGGACATCACCCGCTGGCGCAGGCCGAGCCAGACGATGAGCACCACGAAGATCGGGGCCGTCGTCGCGAAGAACGTCGCGTTGGCGACCGTCGTGTTGAGGATCGCCAGGTGCCAGAAGAAGAGATCCCCCGCAAAGGCGAGCCCGGCGAGGACCGTCGCCCGGGACGGGGAGCGCCGGGGCGCATCGGCCCGGACCCGCGTTTCCTCGATCCGCATCCACGCATAGAGAACCGGCAGGGCCAGGAAGACGCGCCAGAAGGCGCTGGCGAAAGGCCCCACGTCGGCACTCGCGAAGCGAACGAAAACGGGCGAGACGCCCATCGCGACGGCCCCGAGGCAAAGAGCCGCAAAAGCGCCGGCCATGCCGGCTTCGACGCGAACGGAGGGTGTGGAAACCATGGGGATCTACAAGAATCGCCTCGGAAGCGGTCGCGTTGCCGGCCCACCTATGACAGGTTAAGCCCCGCCTCATCAACTGCCGACCCGAAGTCTCACGATCGCCGCATGCCTGCCTCTGCCGCCCGCGCCATCCCGGACACGGCCCTCGAACTCCATCCAGCGGAAATCATACCGGGGGCGACGGGTTCCGGGGCGCTCATCCTGTGCGACCATGCCTCGAACGCGGTGCCGCCCGATCTCGGCGATCTGGGCCTGCCCGAGGCCGAGTTCCGCCGCCACATCGCCTATGACATCGGCGCCGCCGCGGTGACGCGGTCCCTCGCGCGGCACCTGAACGCGCCGGCGATCCTGACGCGGTTCTCCCGCCTCATCGTCGACCCGAACCGGGGAAGAGACGATCCCGACTCTCGTCATGCGGCTCTCCGACGGGGCGGTCGTGCCCGGCAATGCACGCTTGGACGAGGCCGGCATCCGGCGCCGCATCGCGCGGTTCTACGACCCTTACGATGCCGCCATCGGCGCCGCGATCGGGCGCGCCCTGCAGGCCGGGCACCCGCCCTGCATCGTCTCCGTCCACAGCTTCACGCCGCTCTGGCGAGGCCGGCCGCGCCCCTGGCATGTGGGCCTCCTGTGGGATGCGGACGACCGTTTCGCCAGGCCGCTGCTCGACGGCCTGCGGGCCGAAGGCGGCCTCGTCGTCGGCGACAACGAGCCCTATGACGGAGCGCTCGCCGGGGATACGGTCGACCGGCACGCGACGGCGCGCGGCCTGGCCAACGCGCTCATCGAGATCCGCCAGGATCTCATCGCCTCGGACGAGGGCGCGGAGGAATGGGCCGCGCGGTTCGCCCGGTTGCTGAAGCCGCTTCTCGCGAATGCGGCCCTGCGCGCACCGGCGCCGCAGCGGACGCGCACGCGGGACCGCCTGCGCCGCCATTGACGGAGGATCCCATGAAGGACATCGACCCCGCCACGCGGACCGAGCTCGAAGCCGCCGCATTCCGCCGGCTCCTCGATCACCTGCGCGCCCGCACGGACGTCCAGAACATCGACCTGATGAATCTCGCCGGCTTCTGCCGCAACTGCCTGTCGAACTGGCTGAAGGACGCCGCCGACGAGCGCGGCGTGGCGCTCTCCAAGGAGGAGCAGCCGCGAGCACGTCTACGGCATGCCGTACGAGGAGTGGAAGACGCGCCATCAGGCCGAGGCCAATGCGTCGCAGCTCCAGGCCTTTGAGCGAAGCAAGCCGGCGCACTAAGCCTGGCCCGACATCGACGATCCAGCTCACACCACCTGCCGCAACGCGCGGATTTCCTTCGAGGGGCATTTCATGGACGACGCAGCCTTCAACACCGAATCCGTCGCCGCCGACCAGCTCAAGAGCTTCATCGAGCGCATCGAGCGCTTGGAGGAGGAGAAGGCCGGCATCGCGGGCGACATCAAGGAAATCTACGCCGAGGCCAAGGGCAACGGGTTCGACACGAAGGTGATGCGCAAGATCATCGCGCTCCGGAAACGCGACTACGCCGAGCGCCAGGAGGAAGAGGCCATCCTCGAGCTCTACCTGCAGGCCCTCGGCATGCCGGCGTGAGGCGACGCTGGACGTTGACGGCGGGCTCAGGGGCTGGCCTCCATCCGTTTCATCCTCGGCCGTCGGCGCGGCCGGTGGCCCACTTGGGCAGGCGCCGGCGAGACCCGAGGATCCCAGGCCGTGTAGGGCGCTTGATCCTGCGCCCGATCCTTAAGGTCTCGCCGGCGCGAGCCCAAGGATGACGCGCGTGGAGGCGGGCGCATCGCTCGCGTCACCCGCCGCCGTTTCTAACATGGTCGATCCGTGCGACCCGCTCAGCGCAGGATCGCCAACGGTTTCACCGCCGGTCCCGTGAACCGGCTCGTCGCCAGGTCACCCATCGGCGCCGCCGAAAACCCGGCGGCGATGCCGGTTCCGGCCGTCAGAAGACTTCCCGGCGGCGGAGCCGGCGCCGCAGGAGGCTCCGCCTGCACCGGGGCTGCGGTCACGCGGGCGGTATGGGTCGGACCCGCGACGGGCATGCGCTTCAGAGCGCGCTCGTCGCGATCGGGTTCCTTGCCGGGCGCAGGCGGCGGCGAAATCACGGCGATACCCGCTGCCGCGACGGCGACCGGGCGCTCGGGGCGCGGCGGCGGCATGGGATGCTCGATGCCCTGCGGCGCGGCGCCGCCGTTTCGGTCAATCCCGGAATCGGGTTCGTCGCAGCGAGCGAGCCTGGGCGTACGGGCGGCATCGGCGCGAAGGCGAGCGCGCCCGTCGCGACGATATCGTCGGGCCGCTGGGGCGGCATCGGCGCGAGGGCGATCTCCCGCGCGTCGGCGGTCGCTTGCCCCGCGGGACCTTGCTGCCAGGCCAGTCGCGGTCCGAGCGGTGTCTCGACCGTCGCGGGCAGTCCGGCGATCCGGGTCGCCGGGATGCGGGCAGCCTCGGGTTCCGGCGGCGGCTGGACCGGACGGTCCGGCTCGGGCCGCGGAACCGCGCGGGCGACGACGATCGGCGCGGACCGACTGGCCTCGTACTGGGCCAGTGCCGCCGTGGGCGAATCGCTGGCGCCATAGATGTTCGGCGGCGGCGCGCGGCGCGACACATAGGCCTGGCGGCCCCGCGAGGCGCGGATTTCGTCCGCATCCTCGTCGTCGTCTGCCCCGAAGAGCGTCGCCCAGAAGCTCCTGCGCGCGCCGGCCGGGACCGCACCGTCGCCGGCGTCGGCCATGGCCGAATAGCCGGCGACCGTTCCGCCGCGGGCGATGATCTCGGCCTTCGCCTCCTCGTAGCGCGGCATGGGCTCGCCGTCGGCCGGGATATGCACCGTCTTCCCGTCGGGGAAGATTCGGGCGAGCTGGTCGCGGGTCATGCGGGGCCAGGCCCGGACGCTGCCGACGTCGAGGTGGACGAAGGGCGTGTAGGCGGACGGGTAATAGCCGACGCCGCCGTTCTGCAGCCGCATGCCGACGGCACGAACGCGATCGATCGGTACGTCGGGCAGATAGAAGTCGAGGGCCTTGCCGCGCATGTGCTGGCTGTGCTTCGCCACGGCGCGGGAGCGACGGCGCAGCATGGCGTTGGTGTGGGGAGAGCGATAAGCCGAATTCACATGGATGGGCTCGTCGGATCCCACCTCCCGATAGACGGCCCAGAGAGTGTCGAAGAGCTCCGGATCCATTCTCGTCGGTTCGTCGCGCCGCCAGTCGCGCAGGAACCAGTTGAGCTGCTCGAGGCCGCGGGCGTCGTATTGCCCGTTGCGCCTGAACGTGACGGTGAGGCTTTCCTTCGTGTGGTTGTGATAGAGTCGCAGATACCGCGTGTCGCCGTTCGCGACCGCATCCTGGGTATGCTGCGTGCTGACGATCAGGGCGGCAAGAGCGGCCATGCTCCAACCCGCGCGCCGCACCGCGCGCCGCACGGCGGCGTCGCGACCTTTCCGCAATATTCTCACTACGCACTCGTTCTTGCCGGCCGCGTGCAACCGACGCGGCCTCCCGGAGGGTGAGGCGACTCTTGCGGAGGAGGGTTACCCTCGGGTTAAGCTGACTGTGGGCGGCACGAAAAAAGGCCGAGAGCCGATCGGCTTAGATGGAGCGCAGCGGAGGTCTTAAGGATCGCGTGCAGGATCTAGCGCCCTTGCGGCTCAAGGTCCCCGGGCTTCGCTGCGCTCCGTCCGAGGATGCCTCTTGGGCAACCTTCGCCGAAGCGACGCGACGGATCAGCCCTCGAACCCCAGGGCGGACTTCACCTTGCGATGGAATCCGTAGAGATCGTCGAAGGTCCTCAACTCGCCCTTCTCGTCCACCATGAGGGTGAAATAGGCGATGTGCACCGGGAGCCTTTGCTTCACGCGGATGTAGCGTTCTCCCTTGCCGACGAGGCGGCGCAAGCGCTCCTCCGACCAGGGTCCCTCGCGCTGCAGGATCTCCTCGGCGAGGCGGAACGGCTGATCGACCCGCACGCAGCCGTGGCTGAAGGCGCGGCGCCCGGCGGAGAACAGTCTCCTGTTCGGAGTATCGTGCAGGTAGACGGAGTGATTGTTCGGGAAGATGAACTTCACGAACCCGAGCGCATTGCGCTCGCCGGGCGGTTGCTGCAGGGCGATCTGACCGCCGCGCCGGATCACCCGGTAGCCCATTCGAGCCGCGTACCAGGGGTCCATCGCAAGAGCCGGAAGGAACTCCTTCTTCATGATCGAGGGCGGCACCGTCCAGGACGGATTGACGATCACGTGTTCCATCTCGTCCGAGAAGATCGGCGTCGGCGTTTCGGCCTTGCCGACGATCACGCGCGCCTGGTGGACGGTTTGGCCCTGGTCGACGAGGCGCAGACGGTATTCGGGCACATTGACGAGGAGGTGGAGCGCGCCGAGATCGACAGGGAGCCAGCGCCACCTTTCCATATTGGCGATGAGATCGGCTTCCAGGCGGGCCGGGGAGGGACCGCTGCCCAAGGCAGCCACCGTCTGGGCGTCGAGGACACCGCTCGCCCGCAAGCCCTTCTCCTTCTGGAAGGCCGCGACGGCCGACGCCAGCCGCTCGTCATACGCGGTCTGGTCGCCGGCCGCCGGATCGACGTTGAATCGGGCGCGGATGAGCGGCACGCGCGGATCGCGCATGCCGATCCTCAGCGCCGGCCCGCGCGGGACGCGGACCATGGGCGTCGGCGTCCGGCGCGTGGCGCGCAGCTGCGCAAGCCGGGCCTTCAACGCCCGGTATCCTTCATGGGAGGGATTGTAGGCCCCGAGTGCGGTGCCAGGATCGGATGCCGCCTTGAGGGCCGCGAGGACCTCGCCGGCTTCGGGCAGATCGAGCTCCGGAGTGATGAGGGCCGAGAGGCGCGCGGGATCGATCCGCCCGCCGCGGGCATCCCGCGCATAGCGGATCGCGGCGGCGCTGAGCTTCAACTCCGCCTCGGCCCATTCTGCCGGGGTGGCGGTGCGGGACGCCGCGGGAACCGGAATAGGATAATCGGCGGCGTCGAGGCCGTCCTCGTCCGCCGCCCTGAGGCGTCCGATCACGGATTTCGCGGCGGACGTCCAGCCGTCGGCGCCCACAAAGAGCGGCTCGGCATCCGCATAGGCGGCCGCAAGAGCCTCGCGCTCATGGCGCGGCAGGCGCTGCGCGATGTCCGGGATCTGCGCGAGCTTCGCCGCAGATCGCGGCGCGCAGCCGGTCGGCGGGCGTGAAGACGACGGCCGCGTCGGGAAGGTCGGGGGGCGAGATCGTCGCGTCCGCGGTCGCGCCCGGTCCGGAACCGAGTTCGGCGACGGGCTGGGGCAATTCGGGAGGCGCGACAAGGAGTTCGCTCGCCTGTTCGGCCGGGGCCGAAAAGGCCGGCAGCGACGCCGAACACAAGATCCCCAGACCGACAGCGATCACCCGTGCGGAACGCATGCGCCCTCCTCCTCGGCTTCCGGATTAGACTGATTCGCACCATGAAGGCTCTCATGGCGCGCAAGCTTGGCAGAGCGGCGTCGCACCGCTCAAGGTTCAACGCACGAGAAGCTTAAGCGGCCGCATCGTTCGAAAAATTTTCCAGCCCGAGCTCCTTCAGCTTCCGGTAGAGCGTGGAACGTCCGATTCCCAGGCGGCGGGACACCGCGGACATGTGCCCGCGGTAATGGGCCAGCGCGAACCGGATGATATCGGCTTCGAGTTCGTCGAGGCGGCGCATCTCGCCGCTCTCGTCGACGAGCGGCAGCGCATGGGGATCGCGCGGCTCGACCCGGACCGCCTCCTGCGCGGCGCTGTCGGGCATGGGCGCCGGCACGGGCGGGATCTCGACCTCGTAACCGTCCACACGGGCGGCGATCTGCGGGAATTCGGCCGGCGTCAGGATGTCGCCGTCGGCGAGCGCCACGGCTCGGAACACGGCGCTCTCCAGCTGCCGGACGTTGCCCGGCCAGGCATAGGCCTCGAGCAGGGTGACGAGGTCCGACCGGAGGCCGGCGATCCGCTTTCCTTCTTCGGCCACAAAGCGGGCCAGGAAGGCCCTGGCAAGAGGAGCGATCGATTCGCGCCGCGTCCGCAGGGGCGCGAGCGTGATCGGCAGGACATGGAGCCGGTAATAGAGATCTTCCCGGAACTTCCCCTGGCGCACGCGCTCCATGAGGCTCGCATGGGCGGTCGCGATCACCCGCACATCGACGCGGACCGGGCGCTTGCCCCCGACCGGCTCGATCTCGCCGTCCTGGATCGTTCTCAGAAGCGTGCTCTGAACGTCCAGCGGCAGTTCCTCGATGCCCTGGATCAGAAGCGTTCCCCCGTGCGCCTCGGAGAACTTGCCCTGCAGGCGGGCTCCCGCGCCCCGATCGATTCCAAAGAGCGCGACCGCGACTTCCCCGGCGCGGCCGCCCGCATGGACCCGCGCGAACGGCTTCGCCCGGCGCTCGCTGCATTCGTGGATGGCGCGGGCGAGCGCGTCTCCGCCGGTCCCGGCCTCGCCCTCGATCAGCACGCAGGCGGAGGATTTCGACGCCTTGTCGGCCAGCCGAATCGCCCGGTCTCCATCGCTGCTCCGGGACGCTTCGCGCCGAAGGCTACGGATCTCGTCCACGAGCAATGAGGTCAGGGGCATGAAGCGACGCCGGATTCGTTTGTTGTTGTGCGGCGCGATGCTCGTCGAGGACCGGTAAAGCGGCGCTTAACGGGATGGCGTCGAATTGGGTTGATCCGCGCGCGCAGGCGGCCCATATGCACTGCCCGTCCGATCCGCCGATCAACGCCCGGAGTATCGCTCGACATGCCGGTCCTTCCCGATCCGTCGACCCCGACGATCGCCCGCCAGAACACGGCCGCCGCGCTCGCGCCGGCGAGCGGCGACCTCGGGCCGTTGCCCGAATGGGACCTGTCGCATCTCTATCCCGGCATCGACAGCGAATCCTTCCGCGCCGACCTCGCCAGGGCCGAAGCCGAGTGCAAGGCGATGGCGGAAACCTATCGCGGCAAGCTCGCCGAACTGGCGGCGTCGCCGGAGGCGTCGGAAGCCCTGGGACAAGCCGTGCGGCGCTACGAGGCGGTGGAGGATCTGCTCGGGCGCCTCATGTCCTATGCGGGCCTCGTCTATTCGGGCGACACGACCGATCCGAAGCGCGCGAAATTCTATGGCGACACGCAGGAGCGCCTCACCGCCGCCTCGAGCGAACTCCTCTTCTTCGGCCTGGAACTCAACCGAATCGACGATTCGGTTGTGGACCGCGCCATGGGCTCCGGGCCGCTTGCCCATTACCGGCCCTGGATCGAAGACCTGC
This sequence comes from uncultured Alphaproteobacteria bacterium, assembly GCA_963723525.1. Lineage (GTDB taxonomy): Bacteria > Pseudomonadota > Alphaproteobacteria > Rhizobiales > Beijerinckiaceae > Microvirga. The sequence continues at coordinate 76,292 of CAVRRI010000020.1, read as the reverse complement.
GCAAGGACAAGCCCTATCAGCTCGACGATCGTATCGAGCAGCTCTTCCACGAGAAGTCGGTGACGGGCCGCTCCGCCTGGAACCGGCTGTTCGACGAGACGATCGCGTCCCTTCGCTTCACCGTGCGCGGCGAGGAGTTGCCGATCGAGCCGACGCTCAACAAGCTGCAGGACGCCGACGAGAGCGTCCGCAAGGACGCGTCGGACGCGCTCGCCCGCACCTTCAAGGCGAACCTGCGGACCTTCACTCTCATCACCAACACCCTCGCGAAGGACAAGGAGATCTCCGACCGCTGGCGCGGCTTCGAGGATGTGGCCGACGCGCGGCATCTCGCGAACCGCGTGGAGCGCGACGTGGTGGATGCCCTCGTGGCCGCCGTGCGGGAGGCCTATCCGCGCCTGTCGCACCGCTATTACGCTCTGAAGGCGAAGTGGTTCGGCAAGGACAAGCTCGACCATTGGGACCGCAACGCGCCTCTGCCCAGGGTCGAGCAGCGGACGATCCCCTGGGACAGAGCGCGGGAAATGGTGCTCTCCGCCTATTCGGATTTCGCGCCGCCGATGGCGGACATCGCGCGCCGCTTCTTCGACGAGAGCTGGATCGATGCGCCGACGCGCCCCGGCAAGGCTCCCGGGGCGTTCGCGCATCCGACCGTGCCTTCGGCTCATCCCTACGTGCTCCTCAACTATCAGGGCAAGCCGCGCGACGTGATGACGCTCGCTCACGAACTCGGCCACGGCGTCCATCAGGTCCTCGCCGCTCCGAACGGCGCGCTCATGGCGCCGACGCCGCTGACCCTCGCCGAGACCGCGTCCGTCTTCGGAGAGATGCTCACCTTCCGCCGCCTTCTCGACCAGACGACCGATCCGGTGCAGCGGAAGGCCATGCTCGCCGCGAAGGTGGAGGACATGATCAACACGGTCGTGCGCCAGATCGCCTTCTACTCGTTCGAGCGGAAGGTTCATCTGGAGCGCCGCAACGGGGAGCTCACGTCGGAGCAGCTCTGCGACCTCTGGATGTCCGTGCAGGACGAGTCCCTCGGCCCGGCGGTCCGCCTCGGTCCCGGCTACGAGAGCTTCTGGACCTACATCCCGCACTTCATCCACTCACCGTTCTACGTCTACGCCTATGCGTTCGGCGACTGTCTCGTGAATTCGCTTTACGGCGTTTACGAGCGCTCGAACGAGGGCTTCGTCGACCGCTATTTCGCGCTTCTCTCGGCCGGCGGCACGAAGCCGTACTCCGAGCTCCTCGCGCCCTTCGGCCTCGACGCCCGGGAACCGTCCTTCTGGCAGATCGGACTTAGCATGATCGAGAGGCTCATCGGCGACCTGGAGGCGATGGAGAAGGCGGCGTAGGCCGCCTTCCGAAGCGGCCTCACGCGTCATTCTCGGACCCCTCACGTCATCCTCGGGCGAGCGTCGGCGCGACCTTAAGGATCGGGTGCCGCTGAGGGCGCCGGAGCCGGCGTCACCGTGAAAACGCCGCGCTCACCGCAGCGGCTCGGGCACGCCGTCGGAACCGAACGGTTCTGCGCCGGACGTCCCGCCGCCGCCTGCCTCCTCGCCGACGAGGCGAGACGTCCTGAGGGCGCCGTGTGCCTCGAGAATCGGATGCGCTACGGAGGTGAGGTGAGCCGCGATGCGCTTCAGGTCCCGCAGGATGTCGAGGTGCAGCGCGCTCGTCTCGATCGACGCGAGCGTCCCTTCGCGCAGGCGCCGGAAATGGCTTTCCGTCGCCTCGCGCTCGGCGGCCCGGATGTGGTCCTTCTCGGCCATCAGTTCCTTGGCGAGGGCGAAGTCCCGGGAGACGAACACGGTGACGGCGAGGCGCATCTGGTCGAGCACCCGCCGGTGGAGTGCGGCGATGTCCTGCCAGCCCGCATCCGAGAACGAGACGCCGTTGCGTTGTCGCTTGGCCGCGAGCGCGAGCAGGCCGCGGTCGATGATGTCGCCGACATGCTCCAGATTCGTGGTGAAGAGGATCAGGTCGAAGCAGCGGCGGGTGTCCTCCTCGTCGAGGGACTGGCGGGTGAGGCGGGCGAGATAGAGCTTGATCTCCTCCTGCAGCCGGTCGACCTCGTTGTCGAGGCGGCTGATCCCGACGCGGCGGCTGTCGTCGCCGTCGCGGAAAGTGAGGATCGCCTCCTGCAGCATCAGTTCGACGGTGTCGGCGAGGCGCATCACTTCGCGCGAGGCGTTCGCGATGGCGAGTGCGGGCCGGTTCAGGACCGAATCGTCGAGATGGTTGACGCGCTTGTCCGACGGGCTTTCGGCATCGTGCAAGAGCCTCTCGAGGAGGCGGGCGGCGGGGCCGACGAGCGGCAGGAAGGCGGCGGCCAGAAGCAGGTTGAAGCCGGTATGGGCGTTCGCGATCTGCCGTGCCGGATCGGCACCGAGCCAGTGGATGTGGCCGGCACCGTACGACAGCGCCAGGAGGCCGATCGCCGCGCCGGCGCCGCGGAAGGCGAGATTGCCCAGGAGCACCCGTTTCGCCGGTGCGGGCGAACGCAAGGCGAGTCCGAGCGGGATCAGGCCCGATCCCACGTTGGCGCCGAGCACGAAAGCGAGCGCCAGCGGCATGGCGAGGACGCCCGCCGACGCGAGAGAGATCACGAAGAGGATGACGGCGACGCTCGAATGGGCGAGCCAGGTGAACAAGGCTCCCATCGCGAGGGCGAGAATCGGATCGTTCGCGAGGGTGGCCATGATGAGCGTGAGGACGTTGCTCTCGCGCAGGGGCGCGGAAGCTCCGACGATGAGCTGCAGGGACAGGATCATCAGGGCAAGCCCGACGAGGATGCGGCCCGCCTGCTGCCAGAGGTTCGTCTTCGTCGCCGTCGCGGCCCCGACGCCGAGGACGAGCAGGACCGGAACGAGCATGGCGGTCTCGAAGGAGAGCGCCTGAACGACGAGGGTCGATCCGATATCGGCCCCCAGCATGACGGCGAGCGCCGGCGCGAGCGCGATGAGTCCCCGTTCGGCGAAGTTCACGACCAGCAATCCGGTCGCCGAGGAACTCTGGAGCGCGGTGGCGACTCCGAGGCCCGCCCCGCAGGCCCGCAGGCGCCCCGCGGTGGCGGCGCCGATCGCCTGACGGAGCTTCGCCCCGAAGGCTTGCATCACCCCCTTCCGGACCATCTGGGTGGCCCATACCAGGAGGGCGACGCCACCCAGAAGGTTGAGCACAAGGGTATGGCCGGCCATGGCGTCCTCGTCTTCGAAACGGCCTTCCTGGGGCGAAAGACCTTAGCCCGCAAACTATTTTGCCGGACAAATGTTCGCGCCGGCCGGTTCCTTGGGGTCGCCGACCCCCCGGGTTCGGCGGTCGCCCTGGCATGGCGCTCGGGGGAGCTTTATCTGAAGGACATGAAGGATCCTGCGGAACCACCTCATCGTATGGCCGAATCCGATCGCGAAGCGAACCGCTTGTCCGCCCGCGCGGCCCGCTACGTCCGCGTCGGCGCGAATATGGGCGGGGTGGCGGCCCGCATGGCGGGCGCTCGCCTGTTCGGCCGGGTCGGGCAGGATGCCTCGAGCGCCGCGGCGCTCGCCGAGGCCCTCGGCGGCCTCAAGGGCCCGATCATGAAGGTGGCGCAACTGCTCGCCACCGTTCCGGATCTCATTCCGCCGGAATACGCGGCCGAGTTGCAGAAGCTGCAGAGCGAGGCGCCGCCCATGGGCGCAGCCTTCGTAAAGCGCCGGATGCAGGCGGAGCTCGGGCCCGACTGGCGGAGCCGCTTCGGCTCCTTCGACCTGAAACCCGCCGCCGCGGCGTCTCTCGGCCAGGTCCATCGCGCCGCCACCACGGACGGAGCGCCGCTGGCCTGCAAGCTGCAGTATCCGGACATGCAATCGGCCGTCGAGGCGGATCTGCGCCAACTCGAATTCGCCTTTGCGGTCCATCGCCGCCTCGGACCCGCCATCGACACCCGCGAGGTCGCCGTCGAGATCGGCGAGAGGGTGCGCGAGGAACTGGACTACGTCCGGGAGGCGAAGCACGTCGCACTCTACCGCCACGCGCTCCGCGGCATCGACCAGGTCCGGGTTCCAGGCGTCCACCCCGGCCTCTCCACCCGCCGGCTTCTCAGCCTCGATTGGCTCGACGGCGTGAAGATCCTCAGCTTCGCCGAGGCCGCGCCGGAGATCCGCAACCGGCTTGCGGTGGCGATGTTCAAGGCGTGGTGGCATCCGTTCAGCGATGCCGCCGTCATCCACGGCGATCCGCATCTCGGCAACTACACGGTCTTCTCGGAGGACGGGGAGCCGAGGGGCATCAACCTCCTCGATTACGGCTGCATCCGGATCTTTCAGCCGAAGTTCGTCGGGGGCGTGGTCGATCTCTACCACGGCCTCCTGAGGGACGACCGCGCCCGCATCGTGCATGCCTACGAGACCTGGGGGTTCAAGCGGCTCTCGAAGGAACTGATCGACATCCTGAACATCTGGGCGCGCTTCATCTACGGCCCGCTCCTCGACGACCGCACCCGCACCGTCGCCGATGGGGTCAAGCCTTCCGAATACGGGCGGCGGCAGGCCTTCGAGGTGCATAGGGCCTTGAAGGAAAAGGGCCCCGTCACGGTGCCGCGCGAATTCGTCTTCATGGACCGGGCGGCGGTGGGTCTCGGAGGGGTTTTCCTGCACCTCGGGGCAGATCTCAATTTTCACCGGCTTTTCGAAGCCGAGATCGAGCGCTTTTCCGTGGCCGACCTGGCGGAGCGCCAGGCATCGGCGCTGTCGGCGGCAGGATTGCCGCCGGTCGCGTAGCTGGCGGCATGACGAAAACGCCGGCCCTCGGCCCGATCGGATGATTGCGGCCCTCCGCCGCATGCGGTAAACGCGGCCCCAACAGGCAAGACGGGACCAGGGACATGGCCATGGCTGATACCAAGCACGCGCCGCATGGGGGTTACAGCCCGGATATGGACGGGCCTTCCCATGAGGCCACCTATCGCGGTTTCGTCCGTTTCGCCGAGATCGCCACCGCCGTCGTGGTCTGCTGGGTGCTGGCGCTCGCCCTCGGGGGCATCAAGGAAGCGTGGCTCACGGCGATACTCGGCGTGATCCTGTCCGGGATTGCCGGCGCGGTCGGCGCCTATTCGCCTTCCATCGGCGTCCGGGCCCCGGCGGCGGTGGCCATACTGATGATCCTCCTGCTCGCGCTCTACTGAGGCCTTGCAGGCATTCATTAAACATAGTCGATTAGCTCGGCGTCAGGGCGGCTCGGCCGCTAACCCGGAGGTGTTGCATGCGGATCGCGGTTCTCTCCGAGGATCATAAGGTGGAGACGCGCGTCGCGGCGACGCCCGAGACGGTCAAGAAATACAAGAGTCTCGGCGCCGAAGTAGCCGTGCAGGCGGGGGCCGGCGACACGGCCGGCATTCCCGACGCCGAGTTCACCGCGGCCGGCGCGACCATCGCGGCAAGCGCCGCCGAGGCCGTGAAGGCCGCCGACATCGTGCTGACGGTGCGGCGCCCGGGCGCCGGCGCGCTCAAGGGCGCAGTGCCCGGTGCCCTCGTCATCGCGATCATGGACCCCTACGGCGAGGAGGCCGCCCTCGAGGCGCTCGCCAAGGCGAAAGTATCGGCCTTCGCCATGGAACTGATGCCCCGCATCACGCGCGCCCAGGTGATGGACGTCCTCTCGAGCCAGGCGAACCTCGCCGGCTACCGCGCCGTCATCGACGGCGCCGCAGAATACGGCAAGGCGGTGCCGATGATGATGACGGCGGCCGGCACCGTGCCGGCGGCGCGCGTCTTCGTCATGGGCGCGGGCGTCGCGGGCCTTCAGGCCGTCGCCACCGCCCGCCGCCTCGGCGCGATCGTGACCGCCACGGACGTGCGCCCCGCCGCGAAGGAGCAGGTGGAGTCGCTCGGGGCGAAGTTCATCGCCGTCGAGGACGAAGAGTTCAAGCAGGCCGAGACCGCGGCCGGCTATGCCAAGGAAATGTCGGCGGAATACCGTGCCAAGCAGGCGGAACTCGTCGCCTCCCACATCGCCAAGCAGGACATCGTGATCACGACGGCGCTGATCCCCGGACGGCCGGCACCGAAGCTCGTCACGCGCGACATGGTGGAGTCGATGAAAGTCGGCTCGGTCGTCGTCGACCTGGCGGTGGAGCGGGGCGGCAACTGCGAACTCTCCAGGCCCGGCGAGACGGTCGAGCACAACGGCGTCAAGATCGTCGGGCATCTCAACGTGCCGGGCCGCCTCGCCGCCACCGCGTCGAGCCTCTATGCAAAGAACCTCTACGCGTTCGTCGAGACCCTCGTGGACAAGGAAAAGAAGGCGCTCGCCGTGAACTGGGACGATGAACTCGTGAAGGCGACCTGCCTCACGCGGGACGGCGCGGTCGTCCACTCCGCCTTCCAGAAGGCTGCTTGAGCATTTCCAGGAGCGACCATGTCGACGCTGACCCCCGAACAGGCCATCGAGCAGTCCCGCGCCGCCGCGGCGGCCGCTCAGCGGGCCGCCGATTCCGCCCAGGCCATCGCCGATCAGATCGGCGCCGTGGTCGCGACCGCGACCCACGGAGCCGTCGATCCGACGGTCTTCCGCCTCGCCATCTTCGTCCTCGCGATCTTCGTCGGCTACTACGTGGTCTGGTCGGTCACGCCGGCGCTCCACACGCCGCTCATGTCGGTGACGAACGCCATCTCGTCGGTCATCGTCGTCGGCGCGCTTCTCGCCGTCGGAGTCCCGCTGACGGTGGAGGGCACGGGGCTCGCCCGCGCGTTCGGGTTCATTGCGCTGGTGCTCGCCAGCATCAACATCTTCGGCGGCTTCCTCGTCACCGAGCGCATGCTGGCCATGTACAAGAAGAAGGGCTGAGGCGATGCCGGAGAACGTCTCGAACCTTCTGTACCTCGTCGCCGGCGTCCTCTTCATCCTGGCGCTGCGCGGCCTTTCGCATCCCACCACGTCGCGCCGCGGCAATCTCTACGGCATGGCCGGGATGGCGCTCGCCATCCTGACGACGCTCGCCTTATCGCGTCCCGCCGGTCTGGGCGGCTGGGGCCTCGTCGTGCTGGGTCTCGCCATCGGCGGCGGCATCGGGGCGGTCATCGCCCGGCGGGTGCCGATGACCGCGATGCCGCAGCTCGTCGCCGCGTTTCATTCGGGCGTCGGACTGGCCGCCGTGTTCGTCGCCGCGGCGGCTCTCTACGCGCCACAGGCCTTCGGCATCGGCGGCGTCGGACGCATTCCCGGCGGAAGCCTCTTCGAGATGGCGCTCGGCGTCGCCATCGGGGCGATCACCTTCACGGGCTCGGTGATCGCCTTCCTGAAGCTCGACGGACGCATGTCCGGCAGGCCGATCCTGCTGCCGCAGCGCCACATGCTGAACATCGGCCTCGGGATCCTGCTCCTCGTGCTGCTGGCCGTCTTCATCCGGACCGAGAGCTACACCGCCTTCTGGCTCATCGTGCTGGCGTGCTTCGTGCTCGGCGTCACCCTCATCATCCCGATCGGCGGCGCCGACATGCCGGTCGTCGTGTCGATGCTGAATTCCTATTCCGGATGGGCGGCGGCAGGCATCGGCTTCACGCTGGGCAATCTCGCGCTCATCATCACCGGCGCGCTCGTCGGCTCGTCGGGTGCGATCCTGTCCTACATCATGTGCAAGGGGATGAACCGATCGTTCATCTCCGTCATCCTCGGGGGCTTCGGCGGCGAGACCGGGGGACCCGCCGTCGGCGCGGCCGAAACCAGGCCCGTCAAGCAGGGATCCGCGGACGACGCCGCCTTCATCATGAAGAACGCCGAGAAGGTGATCATCGTGCCGGGATACGGCATGGCGGTCGCCCAGGCGCAGCATTCGCTCCGCGAGATGGCCGACTTCCTCAAGGACGAAGGCGTCGAGGTGAAATACGCGATCCATCCCGTCGCGGGCCGCATGCCGGGGCATATGAACGTCCTTCTCGCGGAAGCGAGCGTGCCGTACGACGAGGTGTTCGAGCTCGAGGACATCAACGGCGAGTTCGCGCAAGCCGACGTCGCCTTCGTCATCGGCGCCAACGACGTGACGAACCCGGCCGCCAAGACCGACTCGTCCTCGCCGATCTTCGGCATGCCGATCCTCGACGTGGAAAGGGCCAAGACCGTGCTGTTCGTGAAGCGCGGCATGGGCTCGGGCTATGCGGGCGTGGAGAACGAGCTCTTCTTCCGCGACAATACGATGATGCTCTTCGGGGACGCGAAGAAGGTCGTGGATTCGATCCTCAAGAACTTCGACTGATCGCCTCCCGGGAGGGGGCGGGAAAGCAGCACTGTATCGGGGGCCGCCCGTCATCGGCGAGGCAGTCCCGCCGGGCCGGCATTCACCTCGCCGGAGAGGCGACGACGCGATGACCCGCTTGCTCCGCCGGACCGCGCTCCTGATCGTCCTGCTCTATGCGCTGGTCGTCGCGGCCCTGTTCGCGGCGCAGCGCAGCCTGCTCTATCCCGGTTCGGGACGGCTGACCTCTGCCGCCGAGGCCGGACTCGCCGGCGTCGAGGACATCGTGCTCGCGACGGGCGACGGCGAGCGGCTCGTCGCCTGGTGGAAGCCGCCGCAGACCGGCAAGGCGGTCATCCTCTACTTCCACGGCAACGGCGGCTCGCTCTGGAACCGGCGCGGCCGCGCCAGGGCGCTGATCGAGGCCGGGCGCGGTCTTCTGATGGTGAGCTATCGCGGCTATTCGGGTTCCACCGGCACCCCGACGGAGGAGGGTCTGCGCCTCGACGCGCGCACGGCCTACGACTGGCTCGCACGATTCTACGAGCCCTCGCGGATCGTGCTGTACGGTGAGTCCCTCGGCACCGGCGTCGCGGTCCGGCTTGCGACCGAGCGGCCGGTCGGCGGGCTTATCCTCGATGCGCCCTATACGTCGACGGCCGCCGTGGCGAGCCGGCGCTATCCGTTCGTGCCGGTCTCCTGGCTCATGCACGACCAATACCGGTCCGTCGAGATCATCGGCCGGGTGAAGGCGCCCATTCTCATGATGCACGGCACTGCCGACCGGATCATCCCGTTCGTGTTCGGCGAGGAACTCTTTGCCGCCGCGCCCGAACCCAAGCGATTCGTGCGCTTTGACGGCGTGGGGCATACGAGCCTGCTGGAAAACGGCGGGATCAGGGAAGTGGACGCCTTTCTCAGGCCCATCGAGGCGGCGGTCCCCGTACCGCCGCAAGCCGCCGCACCACAGCCCGTGAACCAGCCATGACCGCCATCACGCTCCGCACCGCTCTCCCGAACGACAGGGAGACCGTCGTCGATCTGATCCAACTCCTCAACGCCTACGAGGCGGACCTGACGGGCGGACCGCAAGCGGGATCGCGCCGCGGCCGCAGCCTATTACGACGAACTCCAGCAACGCCTCGCGAAGCGCGGCGGACGCATCGTGCTCGCCGAAGCCGGCGGCATCACGGTCGCCGCCATGGGCTTCTCCCTGGACGAGGACGCGGCCTACGTGACCGACGACGTGCGCCGGCACGGCACGGTGACCGATCTCGTCGTGCAGGAGGAATGGCAGGGACGGGGCGTCGGGCGAATGCTGCTCGCGGAGGCCGAGCGCCTGAGCCGCGAAGCGGGATGCAAGCGCCTCGTCATCGGCGCGCTCGTGGCCAACGACAGAGCCGAAGGCGCCTACCGGGCCTTCGGTTTCACGCCCTACGTATCGATCCTCGCGAAGGCGCTGTGATCCAAGAAGAGCGTCATCCTTCGGGCGAGCGTCAGCGAGACCCGAGGATCACGCCTTTTGGCGGAGATGACGTCCTGTGCCCGAAGGACGTGCCGCCACTTGAGCGCGATCGCGCTAGAAGATCCGGCTGAAGGCGCCGCCTTGGACGCGGGCCAGGCCCTGCTTCGCCGTGTTGTTGCCGTTGTCGACGCCCAGCGCGCGCTGGTAGCTCTCGACGGCCTGCGCCTTCTGGCCCTGCCGCTCGTAGGCGATGCCGCGCCAGGCCCAGGATTCGGCATCCTTGTTGTTCACGTTGAGCGCCGCGTTGAAATCCTCGATCGCCTTCTCGTATTGATTCGTCGCCACGAAGCTCTGGCCGCGGGCGGCGTATGGCGCGGCCACGAACGGGTTGCGGTCGATCGCCGAATCGAAGTCGAGGAGGGCCTGCTGATGGCTGCCCTGGCGCTGGTAGAGCAGGCCGCGGGCGTGGAGTGCCTCGGCGGATTCCGGCGTCAGCCGGATCGCGACCGTCAGGTCGTTCAGCGCCTCGCCGAAGGCGCCCTGCGCCCTCAGGAGGTTGCCGCGCCCGATATAGGCCGGGCCGTAATTCGGATCGGCCTGGATGGCCCGGCTGAAATCCGCGAGGGCCTGCTCGTTCTTGTTGGTCTGGCGGAAGGCCAGAGCCCGGTTGGTGTAGGCCGGCGCGTAGTTCGGGTCGAGCTGCACCGCCTTGTTGAAGTCCGCGATGGCGTCGCCGTAGCGTCCGACGCGCGCGTAGGCGGCGCCGCGCGTGTTGTAGGCGCTGGGGTCGCCCGGGTTGCGCTGGATCACCTCGGTGAGGGACGAGATGTTAACGGCGCTCGTGCCCTGCTGATCCTCTTCCACCACCGCGATGCGCTGCATGGTACCGCGGCTTACGGTCTCGCAGCCGGCCAGCGCGACGGTCGCGAGCAGCAGGCTCGAGGATACCACACGGCGAAGAGAGGTCATCGGCACGCTCATCATCCTTGGACGATCCGCACGGGAGATTGCCAGATAGGCTTGAACGGTCGCTAAACGCAAATCAGCGCCCGCTCGGCGGGCGCCGACATGCCAGACGAAATGTGGCGATGTAGGGACTGCCGAATCAGCGGCCCGGGACCGGGCGCGGCTTCGACGGCAGGAGGCCTTCGCGCTGCATTTTCTTGCGGATCAGCTTGCGGGCGCGGCGGACGCCTTCCGCCTTCTCGCGGGCCTTCTTCTCCGAAGGCTTCTCGTAATGGCCGCGCAGCTTCATCTCGCGGAAGATGCCTTCGCGCTGCATCTTCTTCTTCAGCGCGCGGAGCGCCTGATCGACGTTGTTTTCCCGAACAAGAACCTGCACGCCCTGCCTCGTGTGTGCCGTTTGTATTGCTGTCAAAGGGTTCAGGAGGCGCGATGTCGCACCTCGACCGTGGTGGGCGTCCTTATCAGAACGGCCGTGGACTGTCCAGGTCGGATCAACCGGATGGTTTCGCCCTCATTCGGGCCGGATTCGGGTGACATGGCCCATCTTGCGGCCCGGCCGGGGCTCGCCTTTGCCGTAGAGGTGCAGATGGGCGCCGGGTTCGGCCAGGAGTTCGGCCCAGGCCTCCACGTCGCTCCCGAGGAGGTTACGCATGTCAACGCGCCCGATCCGGGTCGCCGCGCCGAGAGGCCAGCCGCAGACGGCGCGCACATGCTGCTCGAATTGCGACGTCAGGGCGCCCTCGATGGTCCAATGGCCCGAGTTGTGCACCCGCGGCGCGATCTCGTTCACGACGAGCGCCTCGCCCCCGCTCTCCTCCACGAGGAACAGCTCGACGGCGAGCACGCCGACGTAATCCAGGGCGCGGGCGATCGCCTCCGCCATGGCGAGCGCGCGGCGCTCGGTTTCGGCGGCGACGCCCGCCGGGACCCGGGTCACGGCGAGGATGTGCGAGCGATGCTCGTTGGTGCAGAGATCGTACGCCGCAAACGCGCCCGAGGCGGCGCGCGCCGCCACCACCGACACTTCCCGCGCGAAGGAGACGAACCCCTCCAGGATGCAGGGCGCCCGGCCGAGCTCCCTCCAGGCGGCCGACGGGTCGTCGCCGTCCCGGATCATGACCTGGCCCTTGCCGTCATAGCCGAAACGGCGGGTCTTCAGGACGGCAGGCCGGCCGAACCGCGCGAGCCCCGCGGCGAGATCCGATTCGCTCGCCACCTCCGCGAACCGCGCCGTCGGGATGCCGAGGCCCGCGACGAAGCGCTTTTCCTCCAGCCGGTCCTGGGTCACGGCGAGCGCCCGGGCGTTCGGGTGCAGCCGGGCAAGCCCGCCGAGGATTGCAGCCGCCGGTCCCGGCACGTTCTCGAATTCGTAGGTCACCACGTCCACCGCCTGGGCGAAGCGCGTCAGTGCCGCCTCGTCCTCGTAGGCGGCGACGGTCCGGGCCGCCGAAACGTCGAAAGCCGGGCTGTCCGCCTCCGGCGCGTAGACGTGGACCCTGAGGCCGAGCTGCGCCGCCGCGAGCGCCAGCATGCGCCCGAGCTGCCCGCCGCCGAGAATGCCCAGGGTGGAACCGGGGGGATCACCGGGGCGGGTCCGCGGGCCGTTCGGCCACGCTTTCGCTCTGCTTCGCGCGCCAGGCCTCGAGCCGCTCGGCCAGCGCGGCGTCGTTGAGCGCGAGGACGGCGGCCGCGAGCAGCGCCGCGTTCACGGCGCCGGCCCGGCCGATGGCGAGCGTCCCGACCGGGATGCCCGCCGGCATCTGGACGATGGAGAGCAGGCTGTCCTGCCCGGACAGCGCCTTCGACTCGACCGGGACCCCGAAAACGGGGAGGGGGGTCATGGAAGCCGTCATGCCGGGCAGATGAGCCGCCCCCCCGGCCCCGGCGATGATGACCTGGAACCCTTCCGCCCTGGCGCCCTTGGCGAACGAGACGAGACGGTCCGGGGTCCGATGGGCCGAAATGATGCGGGCATCGTAAGGAATCGTTAACGCATCCAGCGTTTCGGCGGCATGACGCATGGTTTCCCAGTCGGACTGGCTGCCCATGATGATGGCGACGGGCGTTCCCGCCATGGCGCGGCTCCGGGTTGCGGATGGTGCATCTGCCCGCATACCGAAGCCTTTACGGTCGAGCAAGGTTGGGGCCCCTAGACTGGCCAGATGGCGCCGCAACGCCGAATCGAGAGCCCATTGTCCGACCCGAACGACGTCCGCGCCGAAATCGACTCACTGCGCAGCGAGGTCGAACGGCTGGCTGCCGAGCTGACGGACATGCGGGCGCATGCGTCGCTTCTGGAATCCCTCGCCCAGGAGGACCCCCTCACCGGGCTCCTCAACCGACGCGGGTTCTTCCGCGACCTGGCCCGGGCCGTCGCCTACAGGGCGCGCTACGGCACGCCGATCGCGCTGCTCGTCGTCGACCTGGACGATTTCAAGCCGATCAACGATCAATACGGTCACGAGGCCGGGGACAAGGCCCTCGTGCACGTGGCGACGCTGATCCGCAACAACGTTCGGGCCTCGGATTCGGTCGGACGGCTCGGGGGAGACGAGTTTGCGGTGATTCTCTGGCAGGTGGAGGAGGGCAATGCCCGCATGAAGGCAGCCTCCCTGGAGGGCATGATCGAGGCATCGCCCGTGAACCTCGGGGCCCTGAAGATGAGGCTCGGCGCCTCCATCGGCGCAACCATGGTCGACGGCAAGGACACGGCGGAGGATGCGCTCACCCGTGCCGACCACGCCATGTACGCTCGAAAGGCGGCGCGAAGGGCGTCTCAGGCGATGATGTCCGGGGTGAGTTGATCCTCGAGCCGGATGATCCTGTCCTTGAGGGCGAGCTTCCGCTTCTTCAGGCGCTGAATCTGCAGTTGATCGCCGGCCACCATGCTTTCGAGGGCATCGATGGCCGTGTCGAGGTCGCGATGCTCCTGCTTCAGCCGAGCGAGTTCCGATTCCAGCTCGGCCATCTCGTTCATCGAAAAATCCAAGGCTTCCCGCTCCTTCGCGCCGCAATGAACAGGGCGGAACGGGGCCGGATTATGCTCCGCAACCCCAATGAGGGCAAGGCGTTCGAGGCCTCCCGTTTGATGCATTGCAACATCATTTTTGCCTTCGACTCGCCATACTCCCTATGGCAAACTGGCAAAGTCGGAAAATGAACAGGAGGGACCGACATGCCGCTGCAGAATCATCTGACGGAGCTTGAGCGTAAACATCAAGCGCTTGAGCGGGAGATCCAGGACGCTCTCGCCCACCCGTCGACTGATGACATGAGGCTGGCAGAACTCAAACGCCGGAAACTTCAGCTGAAGGACGAGATCACCAGGCTGAAGGGGTCGTCTTCCCGGATGGTGCACTGACCCGCCTCTGTTCAGGTCAGATCTTCCCAGTCAAAGCCGTCGCTTCGAGATCGAGGCGGCGGCCTTTCCGTACCTAGCGCCTCGTGCGGAAAAGTGGACCCGGTTTTCCGCGCCGAACGATGCTAAAGGGTCCGGACGCCGCGGCCGTCTTCGTCGGACGCCATGCCCCCCATCACAACGCCTCCCCCGTTCACAACTCCCGCGCCATCTCGCGCAGGCGGAATTTCTGGATCTTGCCGGTCGACGTCTTGGGCAATTCGGTGAACACCACGGTGCGCGGACATTTGTAGGACGCGAGGTGCTGCCGGCACCAGGCGAGGATCTCCTCCGCCGACACCATCTCGCTTGGCTTCAACTCCACGAAGGCGCAGGGAGTTTCCCCCCATTTCTCGTCGGGCTTGGCCACGACCGCCGCCGCCTGCACGGAAGGGTGCTTGTAGAGCGCATCCTCCACCTCGATGGACGAGATGTTCTCGCCGCCGGAGATGATGATGTCCTTCGAGCGGTCCTTGAGCTGGATATAGCCGTCCGGATGCTTGACCCCGAGGTCGCCCGAATGAAACCAACCGCCCGAGAAGGTCTTGGCCGTGGAGGCGGGGTTCTTCAGGTAGCCCTTCATCACCACGTTGCCGCGGAACATGACCTCGCCGAGGGTCTCGCCGTCCGCCGGGACGGGCCGCATGGTCTCGGGGTCGAGCACGTCGAGCGCTTCCAGCACGGGGTAGCGCACCCCCTGGCGGGCCTTCCTGGCGGCGTATTCGCTTGGCGACAGGTCGTCCCAGGCCCGGTGCCACTCGTTGACGACGGCCGGGCCGTAGACCTCGGTCAGCCCGTAGAGGTGCGTGACGTCGAAGCCTGCCTCCTTCATGGCCGCGAGCACGGCTTCCGGCGGCGGCGCCGCGGCAGTGAAGAAGCGGACCGACTGGCGGAAGGGCCGCATCTCGTCGGGCCCGGCATTGAGCAGCGTCGACATGACGATGGGCGCGCCGCAGAGATGCGTGACGCCGTGATCGGCCAGAGCCTCGTACATGGCCTTCGCGCGCACCTGCCTGAGGCAGACATGGGTGCCGGCGACGATCGACAGCGACCAGGGAAAGCACCAGCCGTTGCAGTGGAACATCGGCAGCGTCCAGAGATACACCGGATGCTGCTCCATGCCGCCCGTCACGATATTCCCCATGGCGAGGAGATAGGCGCCGCGATGATGGTAGACGACGCCCTTCGGGTCGCCGGTGGTGCCGGAGGTGTAGTTCAGCGCGATCGCGTCCCATTCGTCGCGGGGCGGGCTCCACGCGAAATCGGGATCTCCCTCGGCGAGGAACTCCTCGTATTCGAAGGCGCCGATGCGGTCTCCGGGGCCCGAGAATTCCGGGTCGTCGTAGTCGATCACGAGGGGCTTCGCCTTTGCGGCGGCCAGGGCCGGCGCCATGGTCTTCGAGAACTCCTTGTCGGTGATCAGGACCTTCGCCTCGCCGTGGTCGAGGGAGAACGCGATGATGGACGGGTCGAGGCGGGTATTCAGCGTGTTGAGCACGCCGCCCGTCATCGGCACCCCGTAATGGCACTCGAGCATGGCCGGCGTGTTGGCGAGCATGACGGCGACCGTATCGCCGCGCTTGATGCCGCGCTTCGCCAGGGCCGAGGCGAGGCGGCGCGACCGCGCGTAGAAGTCGCGATAGCTGCGCCGCAGCCCGCCGTGAATGATCGCTGTCCGGTCCGGATGAACGCTCGCGGCGCGCTCCAGGAAGGAGAGCGGCGTCAAGGGCTGGAAGTTCGCCGGGTTCTTGTCGAGGTCGATATCGTAGACGGACAAAGGACGTGCCTCCCGAGGGCGAGACTTCGGAGGCTAGCGCATCGTGCGGAAAAGTGGACCCGGTTTTCCGCGTTAAACGATGCGCTGCTCAAGAAAAAGAGCATCGGATGCATCCCAAAAGTGGGGTCCACTTTTGGGTCCGATGCTCGCATCGTGCGGAAAAGTGGACCCGGTTTTCCGCGTTAAACGATGCGCTGCTCAGGAAAAAGAGCATCTTCTTCGGGCGAGAGGTAGCGAGACCCGAGGACTTCAGGCCGCGCAAAGCGCCTCATCCTGCACCCGATCCTTGAGACGCTCCGTCCGGGGATGACGGAGTCGGCGGAGGAATCATCCGTTCAGGCCGGAGAAGCCGTCGAAGAATAGCTTGGAGCCGACCAGAATCAGCAGGACGTAGACGATCGTGTAGAAGCTGTCTCCGGTGACCCGCCGGACGAGGAGCACGCCGGCCCAGGTGGAGAGGATGGCCACCGGGAAAAGGGCTGCGGAACTCGCCAGGTTCTGGGGAGTGAACTGTCCAAGCGCCAGATAGGGCGCGACCTTGATCCAGTTGATCAGCGCGAACACGATGGCTCCCGTTCCCACGAAGACTTCGCGGGCAAGGCGCTGCGGCATGACGTAGATCTGAAACGGCGGACCGCCCGCATGGGCGATCATGCTGGTGAAACCGCTCACGGTGCCCCAGAAGACGCCGCGGGGGATGTCGGCCGGGGCGGCCTCGGGCTGTTCGGCCCGGCGCTCGAGGACGAGCCGCCGGGCCGCGAAGGAGACGGAGATGATCCCGACCGCCAAGGTCACCGCCGCCTCGGAGACTTCCGCCGCAAGGAGATAGCCGAGCACGATGCCGAAGATCGCGGCCGGCACGAGGATCAGGACGTTCCGGGGTTCCCAGCTCCGCCGGTAGGCCCAGACCGTCACGACGTCCTGGACGATGAGGATCGGCAGCATGATCGCCGCCGACTGGACCGGCGAGACGACGAGCGCCATCAGCGGCAGGGAGAGAAGCCCGAGGCCGGAGAATCCGCCCTTGGCCAAGCCCATCAGGATCACCGCCGGAACAGCCGCCGCGTAGAAGAGGGGATCGGTGATCATGGCTTTCGCGAGGGCGAGGTGGCCGAAAGTCTCCGCTGACTGCGGCTTGCGCCGTTGCTAGCACGGCGCAACCATGGATCCCACACCGCAGACGCAAAGGGGAAACGCCATGAAGGCAGAGGCCAGGGCGACGGAGCGAAGCCGCTATCACGAGGTCTACGCCCGCTGGAAGGCCGACCCGGAGGGTTTCTGGAGCGAGGCCGCCAGGGGCATCGACTGGATCAAGCCCGCCGATCGGGTGTTCGACCCTGAGTCCGGCATCTATGGCCGCTGGTTCGCCGGCGGCATCGTCAATGCCTGCCACAACGCGGTCGACCGGCATGTGGCCGGCGGCCGGGCCGGGCAGGCGGCGATCGTCTACGACAGCCCCGTCACCGGCACCCGACGCACGATCTCGTATGCGGAACTCCTGGACGAGGTGGCGGTGCTCGGCGCCGTGCTGCAGGATCTCGGAGTCGCCAAGGGCGACCGGGTCATCCTCTACATGCCGATGATCCCCGAAGCGGTGGTCGCCATGCTCGCCTGCGCCCGCATCGGCGCGATCCATTCGGTGGTGTTCGGCGGCTTCGCCGCAAAGGAGCTCGCCGCCCGCATCGACGATGCCCGGCCGAAGGTGATCCTCTCCGCTTCCTGCGGGATCGAGACGGCCCGCGTCGTGCCCTACAAGCCGCTCCTCGACCAGGCGATCGAACTCGCCGCCGCGAAGCCGGATTCCTGCCTGATTGTCCAGCGGCCGCAGGCCGCGGCCCCGCTCGTCGCAGGCCGGGACCACGACTGGCGGGACGCGGTGGCCGCCGCGCGGCAAGCCGGGCGTTGGGCCGAGTGCGTTCCGGTCGCGGCGACCGATCCGCTCTACGTGCTCTACACCTCGGGGACGACGGGAAAGCCCAAGGGCGTCGTGCGCGACACCGGCGGCTATCTCGTCGCGCTCAAGTGGTCGATGCACGGGCTCTACGGGGTGGAGCCCGGCGAGGTCTACTGGTGTGCGTCCGACGTCGGCTGGGTCGTGGGCCATTCCTACATCGTCTACGGCCCGCTGCTCCACGGCTGCACGAGCGTCCTCTTCGAAGGCAAGCCGGTCGGCACGCCGGATGCCGGAGCCTTCTGGCGCGTGATCGCCGAGCACGGCGCCGTCGTGCTGTTCACGGCCCCGACGGCATTTCGCGCGATCAAGAAGGAAGACCCGAACGGAGACCACCTGAAGGACAAGGATCTTTCCCGGTTCCGCGCGCTGTTCCTCGCCGGCGAACGGGCCGATCCGGACACGGTGCAATGGGCGGAGCGCATCCTCGGCGTGCCGGTGATCGATCATTGGTGGCAGACCGAAACCGGATGGCCCATCGCCGGGAATCCGCTCGGCCTCGGCGCGCTCCCTGTGAAGCACGGCTCGCCGACGGTGCCGATGCCGGGCTACGACGTGCAGGTGCTGGACGAAGGCGGCAAGCCCGTGCCGCCCAACACCATGGGAACGATCGCCATCAAGCTGCCGCTCCCGCCCGGCAATTTCCCGACCCTGTGGAATGCCGACCAACGCTTCCGGGAGGGCTATCTCACGACGTTCCCGGGCTTCTACAACACCTCGGACGCAGGATTCCTCGACGAGGACGGCTACGTCTACGTCATGGGCCGCACGGACGACATCATCAACGTCGCGGGCCACCGCCTCTCCACCGGCGGCATGGAGGAGGTGCTGGCCTCGCACCCGGCGGTCGCGGAATGCGCGGTGATCGGCGTGAAGGACAGCCTCAAGGGTGAGGTGCCCTGCGGCTTCGTGGTCCTGAAATCCGGCGTCGGCCAGGCGCCGAACCAGGTCGAGGCGGACCTCGTCGCGCTGGTGCGCGAGAAGATCGGCCCGGTCGCGGCCTTCAAGCTGGCGATCACGGTGGGGCGCCTGCCGAAGACGCGCTCCGGAAAGATCCTGCGCGGCACCATGAAGAAGATCGCCGACGGCGACCCCTGGTCGATGCCGGCCACCATCGACGATCCCCTGATTCTCGACGAGATCGGGGAGGCGCTGAAGGCGAAGGGAGTGGGGGGCTGAAACCCCCTCTCCCTCAGAGAGCATATCTTGGCGAGGCCTATTCCTCGTCCTCCTGCGGACGTTTGAGCTGCTTCAGCTTGGCGAAGACCGAGTCCACGTCGATGTCGGCCTCGCGCTCGGGGCGGACGGGCGGTCGGTCGGCGAAGGGCTCGCGCGCGGGCTCCGGCGCGGTTGAGACCTCGGCGGGCATGAGGGTCTGGCCGCTGTCCTGCGTCTCCGCGTGCGGGCGGTCCTTGGCGGCGCGCTGCACCTCGAAGTCGAGATCGATCTGCGAGCACAGGCCGAGCGTCACCGGGTCCATCGGCTGAAGGCTCGACGAGTTCCAGTGCGTACGGTCGCGGACCTGCTGGATCGTGGTCTTCGTGGTGCCGACGAGGCGCATGATCTGCGCGTCCTTCAGCTCGGGATGGTTGCGCACGAGCCAGAGGATCGCGTTCGGGCGGTCGTGGCGGCGGGACACGGGCGTGTAGCGGGGGCCCTTCTTGGTGCGCTTCACCTCGGGCAGCTTCACCTTCGATTCCGCCACCTTGAGGCGGTAATCCGGGTTCCCTTGCGCCTTCTCGATCTCCTCGCGGGTGAGCTGTCCGGTGGTCACCGGGTCGAGTCCCTTGATCCCCGCGGCCACCTCGCCGTCGGCGATGCCCTTCACCTCGAGGGGATGGAGCTTGCAGAAGTCGGCGATCTGCTCGAACGACAGGGACGTGTTCTCGACGAGCCAAACGGCCGTCGCCTTCGGCATCAACGGACCCTGGGACATGGCGGAACCTCCTCAAATACGCCGGGCGCCCATGGCGATGGCGGCACCGCGCGGCAAAATTCTTTTGCGCTCCGTCCCGGCCGGGTCCGGAGCATCTCGTCTCACGATGTGAGGGAAACAGGCCGAATATATGTGCCCCGGCCCGATGTTGCAAACGAAAGCAGGCCGGGCATAGTGCGTCAGTTCGAACTTGACCGCAGGAGGCCAAGCATTATCGTCCGGCGCTCGAAACGACCGCGGAACTGATTGATGGTTTCGAGTCTCCACTTGGAATGGAACTGCTCGGGACGGTCGATTGGCTCTTGAGGCGAGGCGTCGAGCCGACCGTCGCCGCGATCGGAGATGCGCTCGGGGAGTGGCCGGGGAGTGCGAAGGCCGGGGAGCGCAAGCTGCGCTTGTTCGATGATCGTCTCCTGGGATTGGCCCTTGAACGCCTCGGCGCGCGCGTAACGGCCCCCGGGATGCCTGAGGGAATTTAGGGGCGAGAACGTTCGCGAATGTGATCGGTGACTGCGTTCACATCTTCCGGCGAACCGGATTGGCGTGAAACCGACGCCAGAACCTCGGCCGTGCCTCCCGCGGAAGACCGTCAGGGGATCAGCACGATCTTTCCCACGTGCGCGCCGCTCTCCATGCGGCGGTGCGCCTCGGCCGCCTCGGCGAGGGGATAGGTCGAATCCATCACGGGCCGGCAGCGGCCCTGAGCCAGGAGGGGCAGCACTTCCCGCTCCAGGGCCTGCGCGATGGCGGCTTTCTCGACCACGCTCCGGGAGCGCAGCGTCGAGCCCGTGTGGGTGAGGCGCTTCAGCATGAGGCGGCGGAAATCGACCTCGACCGTGCTGCCCTCGAGAAACGCGATCTGGACGATGCGACCGTCCTGCGCCGCGGCCTCGTAGTTGCGCGGGATGTAGGAGCCGCCGACCATGTCGAGAATGACGTCGGCGCCGCGGCCGCCCGTCGCGTCCTTCACGGCCTTCACGAAGTCCTGCCTGCGGTAGTCGACCGCATGGTCTGCGCCCAGCGTCCGGCAGGCCGCGCATTTCTCGGCCGAGCCCGCCGTCGCGATCACGCTCGCGCCGAAAGCCTTGGCGAGCTGGATCGCCGTCGTGCCGATCCCCGACGTGCCGCCGTGGACCAGGAGAGTCTCGCCGGGCCGGAGGCGACCCCGCTCGAAGACGTTCGTCCAGACCGTGAAATACGTCTCCGGGATCCCTCCCGCCTCGGTCGGGGACAGCCCTTGGGGGATCGGCAGGGCGTTCGTTTCGTGAACGATCGCATACTCGGCGTAGCCGCCGCCGGCGACGAGGCCCATGACCGGGGTCCCCAAGGCGAAGCGGGCGGCGTCCCGGCCCGCCGCGACCACCTCGCCGGCGAACTCGAGCCCCAGGATGTCCGGCGCCCCGGGCGGCGGAGGGTATCCGCCCTGGCGCTGCAGCACGTCCGGCCGGTTCACGCCCGCAGCGGCGACGCGCACCAGGACTTCGCCCGGACCGGGCTGCGGGACCGGCCGCGTCACCACTTTCAGAATTTCAGGCCCGCCGCCGCCCTCGGCGAGAACGGCGCGCATGGTGGCGGGAAGGGGAGCCATGGTGCATCTCCGGTCGAGTTTTCACAGAGGGGCGTTTTCCAGGGGCGATGACACAGGGCCGCCGAGATTGGCAAGGGAGGCTTCGCGCATTAATTTGATCCGGCCGTTCCGGTAGGAGGATGCCATGGCTTTCGATCCGTTCAGCGAAGAGCAGGTCCGTCTCAAGCCCACCGGACACGAACTGGGCCAGGATCTCTCTCTGCTGTCGATCCACGAACTCGACGAGCGGATCGCACTGCTGGAAGAGGAGATCGCACGGCTGAAGGAAGCCAGGTCGAAGAAGGAAGACAGCCGCGCCGCCGCAAGCGCCTTCTTCAAGTCGGCCTGAGTGCGGGCCCCGCCCGATCGCCGGCTCCCGACGCCATCCCGGAACGGACGGCCGACCGGGCGTCCAGCCGGCTCGCGGCCGGGTGCGGATCGTACCGCCTCCGGCCTGTCTCGTTTCGGAGCAGATCGCCCGCCGCCGAGGGGCGATCTTAACCATTCCTTAACGTTTCCGATTCATAACTGAACTCATCCAGTTTTCTGGATGTCGAGTGGCTCCTGCCCACTCTGTTTGACGCCTCCCTGTTATACCTTTCGAGCCGCCGCGAGGCGGCTCAATTTTTTGCGGGGCATCTGTCCGCCCGCCGGCCGTTCGGAGACGCGCACCATCCCGGCAAGCCCTTGTACCGAGGGCGTTCTGGCGTCTCGCCGCATCTCGCATTCGGCTCGCTCCCGCACGGTTAACCCTAATCAAAGGTTACCGGAGCCAATCCAAGCTCTCCGAACTATAATGGTCGGATTGAATCGAAAGGCTTCTTCCCGCAGGAATGAGGCTCGGATCGGTTGGGAGACGATCAACGTGCTAGAGCCGGACGTGATGTTCAGGGAAGAGACGGCCCACCCGATCCATTTCGGGCGCACTTTCGTCCATTCCGACGCGTTCAAGGCGCTGTTCCAGGAAGGCATGGAACTCGTCGAGGAGACGGCGGCCTATCTCGATGGTGCCGGCCGCGAGGATTCGCGGGTGCTGTCCCGCCAGGGCACGCTCACCTATGCGAGCGAGAGCATGCGGCTGACCACCCGGCTGATGCAGATCGCGTCGTGGCTCCTCGTCCAACGAGCCGTCGCGGAAGGGGAGATCACGCCGGACCAGGCCAAGGCCGAGAAGAACCGCGTGCGCCTCGCATCGCAGGGCTCGATCACGGCTGCCGCCGATTTCGAGGCGCTGCCGGCGCGGCTGAAGGGCCTGATCGGCCTGTCCACCCGTCTCCACGCCCGCATCCTTCATCTCGACCAGCTCATCTCCGAAGCGGCGCCGACGCCGGTGGCGCCGGACAATCCGGTGGCGATCCAGCGATGGCTGATCGAGCGAGCGTTCGGCGAGAAGGTCCCCTGAGACGAGAAAAGCCCCGCCTCCGCGGGGCTTTTTCTTCAGGCATCCGGCCGTTTCTCAGGCCGCGATCACTTGCGGGCGCCGATATTGCCGAACTTCGACGTGAAGCGCGAAACGCGGCCGCCGCGGTCGACCAGTTGCTGCTGGCCGCCGGTCCAGGCCGGGTGGGTGTTCGGGTCGATGTCGAGGTGGAGCGTATCGCCCTCTTTGCCGTAGGTGGACCGGGTCGTGTACTCGGTGCCGTTGGTCATTACGACCTTGATGAAGTGATAGTCCGGATGGTCGGTCGGTTTGCGCGCCATTGCCTTGTCCTCCTGCGGCCTGCCCCCGAGCGGATAGTCGATCCATTCCCGGGGTGCGCGACCCGCAGCCTCGTCGAGCCTGTCTTGAAGATCGCGCGCCTATATCGCACTCGGGGCAGTGAAACAAGCCGGGCAGGGCAAGCGCGGCTCCTGAGAGCCCTGCTATAACCCGCTGCACCATGGCCGAAACCTCCTCCGCCCGTCCGAATGCGAACCTGAGCGCGTTGCGGCCGCTCGTGCCCTTCGCTCTGGCCTATCGGGGGCGGATCGCGGCCGCGCTCGCCGCCCTGGTGGCCGCGTCCGCCGCCACGCTCGTCGTTCCGCTGGCCGTGCGGCGGGTCGTCGATCACGGCTTCACCGCGGAGGGCGCGGAGGTCATCAACGCCTATTTTGCAATGCTGATCCTGGTGGTCGGAGTCCTCGCGGTGGCCAGTTCGCTCCGCTACTACTTCGTGATCACGCTGGGCGAGCGGGTCGTAGCCGACCTGCGCGACGCCGTGTTCAGGCATCTGACCACCCTCGACCCGGCCTTCTTCGACCAGGCCAAGAGCGGCGAGATCATTTCCCGCCTCACGGCCGACACCACTCAGGTGAAGTCGGCGTTCGGCGCCACCGCCTCGATCGCCCTGCGCAATGCGTTTCTCTTCCTGGGCGCCATCGTGCTGATGATCGTCACGAGCCCGAAGCTGTCGGCCCTCGTGCTCATGGCGATCCCGGTTATCGTCCTGCCTCTCGTCCTGTCGGGCCGCGCCGTGCGGCGGCGGTCGCGGACCGCGCAGGACCGGCTCGCCGACGCATCCGCCTTCGCCGCGGAGGCCGTCGGGTCCGTGCGCACCATGCAGGCCTTCGGGATGGAGCGGCAGACCGCCTCCCGTTTCGCCGCCGCTGCCGAGGGGGCCTTCGAGGCCGCGCGCCTGTCCGTCACGATGCGGGCGTTCCTCACCGGCACGGCGATCTTCCTCATCTCGGCGAGCGTCGTCGGGGTTCTCTGGTATGGCGCACAGGACGTGCTCGCCGGGACCATGACGGGCGGGCGGCTGTCGCAGTTCGTCCTTTACGCCGTCTTCGCCGCGAGTTCCCTGGGGCAGCTCTCCGAGGTCTACGGCGAGCTCGCCCAGGCGGCCGGGGCGGCCGAGCGCCTCGCCGAGATCCTGGCCACGAAACCGGCGGTCCGCGCGCCCGCCCATCCGCAGGACCTGCCGGATCCGCCGCTCGGGACGGTGACGTTCGAGGAGGTGCGCTTCGCCTATCCGACGCGCGAGAACAGCGCAGCCCTGCACGGACTGAGCTTTCATCTCGCCCCCGGAGAGCGCGTGGCGCTCGTCGGTCCTTCTGGCGCGGGCAAGAGCACGGTGCTGCAACTCCTCCTGCGCTTCTACGATCCGCAGGGCGGCCGCATCCTGGTGGACGGCGTGCCGATCACGGCCGCCGATCCCGCGGCGCTCCGGGCCCGCATGGCCCTGGTCCCGCAGGAGCCGACGATCTTCGCGACGACCGTTCTCGACAACATCCGTTACGGAAGGCCGGACGCGACCGAGGCCGAAGCGCAGCACGCCGCCACGCTCGCTTCCGCCGACGGCTTCATCCGCGCGCTACCGCATGGTTATGGAACGGTGGTCGGAGAGCGCGGCGTGACGCTCTCGGGCGGCCAGCGCCAGCGCATCGCCATCGCCCGCGCCATCCTCAAGGACGCACCGATCCTGCTGCTCGACGAAGCCACGAGCGCGCTCGACGCGGAGAGCGAGAGCAAGGTCCAGACGGCCCTCGATCGCCTCATGGACGGCCGGACGACCCTCGTCATCGCGCATCGCCTGGCCACGATCCGCTCGGCGGACCGCATCCTCGTTCTCGATCGGGGACGGATCGTCGAAGAGGGCACCCACGGCGCGCTCCTGGCCCAGGACGGGCTCTACGCAAGACTCGCCCGGCTGCAGTTCACGGACGAGGAAAGGCGTCAGGCGGCGGAGTAGGGACTTGTCCGCCCGAGCGCTGATTATAGGGCGCCATCCTCGCACGGAGCGAAGCGAAGATCTTAAGGATCGCATTGAGGTCCAGGCGCCTTTCGCGGCCTGAGATCCTCGGGTCGCGCTCCGCGCGCCCAAGGACGACGACAGGCGATAGGTGGAGGGCGCCGCTCGCCCACTGACGACGACGCCTAAAGCGAGCGCAACCCGACGCTACCGCTCCGTCAGCTTCAGCTCGATGCGCCGATTGCGCGCGTAGGCTTCCTCCGTCGTGGCCCGGTCGAGGGGCTGGAATTCGCCGAACCCCGTGGCTCCGAGGCGGGTCGCCGGGACGCCACGGGCGATGAGGGCCTGCACGACGGCGATGGCACGGGCGGACGAAAGGGCCCAGTTCGACG
Source organism: uncultured Alphaproteobacteria bacterium (assembly GCA_963723525.1). Taxonomy (GTDB): domain Bacteria; phylum Pseudomonadota; class Alphaproteobacteria; order Rhizobiales; family Beijerinckiaceae; genus Microvirga. Next base: position 50,955 of record CAVRRI010000020.1, on the reverse strand, counting down.
GAAACTGCGCCGTCGCGATGGGACGCTGATCGGTGTGGCCGTCGACCCTCATGATCCAGTTGATGTCCGGCGGGATCTGGCGATCGAGTTCGACGAGGGCCGAGGCGATCCGGTCGAGCTCGCCGCCGGCCTCGCTCCGCAACACCGCCTGGCCCACCGGGAACAGCACCTCCGACTGGAAGACGAAGCGGTCGCCGACGATCCGGACGTCCTGCCGCTCGCCGAGGATCTGGCGCAGGCGCCCGAAGAAGTCTGAGCGGTAGCGGGCGAGTTCCTGCACCCTCTGGGCCAGCGCGATGTTGAGGCGGCTGCCGAGATCGGCGATGCGGGCCTGGCTCTCGCGGTCCCGGTTCTCGGAAGCGGCGAGCGCCTCCTCGAGGGCCGCCAACTGCCGGCGCATGGCGGCGATCTGCTGGTTCAGGATTTCGACCTGATTGAGGGCGCGGCTCGTCGCCTGCCGTTCGGCGTCGAGCGCCGTTCCGAGTTCGGTGGCCCGCGCCTGGGCGGCGCCGCCGCTGTCGATCACGCCCTGCAGGCGCGAACGCTCCGCCTCCGAGGCGCGAAGCGTCGTCTGGATCCCGGTGAGCGTCTCCTCCGTCGAGCGGCGGCCGGAGCGCTCGAGCGCCAGGAGATCGGTCAGTTCGGCGATCTGGCGGTTCAAGCGGTCGAGCACCGTGTCGCGTCCGGAAATCTCCCGGGCGAGGAAGAACTGACCGACCATGAAGATCGAGATCATGAAGACGATCGCAAGCAGCAGCGTCGACAGGGCGTCGACGAAGCCCGGCCAGTAGTTGACGCTGCCCCGTCCGCCGCGACGCTGTCCGCTGGTCGCCACCGGCATGGCTCAGGATATCCTCTCTCGGCTGATGCGTTCGAGCACCTGCTTCAGCTCCTTCTCGCGCGCAGCCTGGGCCTCCACCCAGTCGCGGATCATCTGCTGCTCGGCCCGCATGTGCTGGACGAGCCCCTGGATGCCCTCGGCCAGGTTCGCCATGGCCTGCGTCGCGGCCCGGCCGCCGGCGCCGTCGTTCACGGCGGCGGTGAGACGGTTCAGGGCGAGGGCCAGATCGGGCGAAGGCTGCGCCGCGCGCAGGGCGAGATCGCTGCTCGTGTCCGTCGTCGAACTCGCGAGCCAGTCCTCGAGCTCGGTGTAGAAGCGGCTCTGCGCCTGGCCGGCCTGCAGATCGAGGAAGCCCACGATGAGGGAGCCGGCGAGGCCGAACAGCGAAGCCGAGAAGGACAGGCCCATCCCCTGCAGCGGTCCGGAGAGCGCATTCTTCAGTTCGTCGAAGAGCACGGCCGCATCCTGCCCGGTACGGAGCGAGCTGATGATGCGGCCGACAGAACCGACCGTCTCGATCAGGCCCCAGAAGGTACCGAGGAGCCCGAGGAACACGAGCAGCCCGGCGAGATAGCGTACGATCTCCCGGCCCTCGTCGAGACGGGCGCCGACGGAATCGAGGAGCGACCGCGTGGTGGCGATGGACAGAGCGTCGCGGCTCGCCCGGTTGTTGATGAGGGCAGCCATGGGCGCGAGCAGAACGGGCTGGGCGGCGCTGAAGCCTTCCTCCGTGCGGCTCAGGGTGTTGACCCAGCGGACTTCCGGGAAGAGGCGCCAGACCTGCCGGATGGCGAGCAGAATGCCGATCAGCATCACGCCCAGAATGAGGGCGTTGAGCCCCGGATTGGCGAGGAAGGCCGCCCAGATCTGCCGATACAGGATGAAGGCGACGAACCCCGCCAGCACCAGAAAGACCGCCATGCGAACCAGATAAATTCGCGGTGGGGTGAGGGGTTGCGTGTCCATCTCCATCCACTTCGTCAGCTCGTGGCGCCCACGGCACTGTGACCGGCCCCGATCCGCCGATCAAGCGCGGCTCCATAGCAGCAAGGGATCGCGAACAGGAAGTGTGTCATTGCCGCCCTCGCGCCAGACCCCGGGCGCCCCTCAGGACCCGGCGGAACGGTTCGCCTGCCTGAGCAGCTTGAGCAGGTCGCGGTGCAGGATCTCGTTTCCGCAGGCGACCGATTTCTTGGCGATGGGGTCGCTGCCCCCGTCGGCGTCGGAATAGAAGCCGCCCGCCTCGCGGATGAGGATGAGACCGGCCGCCATATCCCACGAGTTGAGGCCCCGTTCCCAGAAAATGTCCATGCGTCCGCAGGCGACGTAGGCGAGGTCGAGCGCCGCCGAGCCGAACCGTCGCATGCCGCCCACCTGCGGCATCACCGCTGCGGCCTCGCGCAAGAAAAGGGCGTGATCGCCCTTGCCGACATGAGGCATGCCGCAGCCCACCACCGCGTCCGCCATCTCAATGCGGGCGGCGACGCGGATCCGGCGATTGTTGAGAAAGGCGCCCTTGCCCTTCTCGGCGATGAACAGCTCGTCCTTCGCCGGGTCGTAGATGACGCCGGCGACCATCTGCCCGTCGCGCTCGAGACCCACCGAGATCGAGAATTGCGGCAGGCCGTGGAGGAAGTTCGTGGTGCCGTCGAGGGGGTCGATATGCCAGCGATGGCTCCCGTCCGTCCCTTCGACGACGCCGCCCTCCTCCATGATCAATCCGTAGCCGGGGCGGGCCTTCTCCAACGCTTCGCGCAGGATCTTCTCGGCCTTGCGGTCGGCGGCCGAGACGAAGTCGCCTGGCCCCTTTCGCGACACCTGCAGGTTCTCCACCTCGCCGAAATCGCGCTTCAGCGAGCGCGACGCCTTCATCACGGCGTCCGTCATGACGGTCATGAGGGGAGAGCGGATCATGGACGGGGTCCTCGCGGCAATGGAGCAGCAATGGGAAAGAGCGGCAGGCGGAGAGGCCGGCTGACCACGCGGGGGAAGCGCCGTCAAGCGTCGAGAGCGCCAACGGGCTGCCGCCGCGTCCTGTCTCACGCTGCTACTGCAGCCCGGAGCGTTCCGCGGCCAGGCGTTCGGCGCGGGCCCGTTCGTCGGCGGAGAGATCCTTGAGCGCGTCGTCGAGCCAGGTGTCGGCCAGTCCCTGAGCCGCGGCCATCAGGTGCCAGGCTCCGGCCTCGACCTTGTTTGCCGGGACGCCGCGGCCCGCCACGTAAAGCCGCGCGAGGCGGTTCTGGGCAATGGCGTTGCCCTTCGCGGCCGCCCGCCGGAAGGCCCGCGCGGCCTCGGCTTCGTTCGCCGGGACGCCGTCCCCGTTGAAGAGCAGGATCGCGTGCTCGACCTCGCCGGCGAGGCTGCCGTTCTTGGCGGCGCGGGAGAACCAACGGGCGGCCTCCGCGGGATCGCGGGCGACGCCGCGGCCCTTGAGGAAGAGGACTCCCAGTGCGTGCTGCGCGTCGGCTATCTCCGCGGAGGCCGCGCGGCGGAGAAGCTCGATGGCGCGCGCCAGCTCGGCCGACGCTCCGCTGGGGAGGAGGAGCAGAGCGAGATTGTAGGAGGCCCGCGGCTCGCCCTTCAGGGCAGCCTGTTCGAGCCAAGCTTTGCCCTGGCCGGGGTTCTTCGGAATGCCGCGCCCGTCGATCGCCATGAGTCCGAGCGCCGAAAGGGCGTGGGGATCGCCGCCGCGGGCGGCGAGGCGGTACCATTCCGCGGCCTTCATGGGATCCTGCGGCACGCCGAGGCCCTGGTTGTAGAGTTCGCCCAGCAGCGTCATCGCGGCGACGTCGTCCGGAGCCTTCTCCAGCCGGAGCGTCGCCTCGCGGAAGGCGGCGACGTAGAGCCCGCGCTGATAGGCGCCATAGGCGCTGTCGGGCACCGGCGCGGCCTGCGCGGGGGCGGCTGCGAGGACGAGAAGCGCCGCAGCCTGCGAAAGACGGCTCCGCATCAGGCGGTCCCCGTCCGGGCCAGGTCATCGACGGCCAGGCGGACGGCTGTTGCCGGCCCCTCAGGATGGGCCCAGACCGCTTCGCCCAGGGCGACGAACTCGGCTTTCGTGGCGACGAGCGCCGGGATGTGCTCGAGGCTCGGCGCATAGGCGACGCAGGGCGTCTCGAAGATCTCGGCCCACCAGGCCGCGCGCTCGACGACGGTATCGAAGGCGGGCAGCGAGCCGTCCGGCCGGGGCTCGCCGAACAGCAGGTAGTCGGCGCCGGCTTCTCCGGCGTTCATGGCGTCGTCCTTGGAGCGGATGCCGCCGGCGCCCACCGCGCGCTCTCCCATGAGGCGCCCGACCATGTCGCGGATGCGGGCCGGGCCATCCGTCACATGGAGCCCGTCCGCCCCGCCGCGGGCGGCGACGGTGACGAGGTCGACCTCGCCCTCCGCGGCGACGATGAGCGCCACCCCGTGCTCCTGCGCCGCCGACGCGAGCGCCTTGGTACGGTTGATGAGCGTCCGCTCGTCGGCTGGGGCGAGCCGCGCCAGCACGGCCGCCACGGGCCCCGCCGCGCAGGCCTGCGCGAGGCGGGCCGCGAACGAGGCGGCATCCTCCACGAGAGGCGTGATGAGATAAAGACGCGCGGCAGGCTCAGCCATCGAGGGAAAGGTCTGTGTTGGGGACCCGGTTCTTGATGCTTTAACGAAAACGGGGCCGTCCCGCGAGGCCCCGTTCGAGGTCAGGATCGGGGCGAAAGCCGGTCCGCGCCTACTCCGCCGCCTGCTTCGCGGACGCGAAAGTCGGATCGAGCTCGCCCGCGGCGTAGCGCTTCGCCATCTCGGCGGTCGTGAGCACGCGCTTGATCTTGGAGGCCTGGCCTGCGGTGTTGAACTCCTGGAGACGCTGCTTGCAGAGCTTCGTCATCGCCTCCATGGCCGGCTTCAGGTATTTGCGCGGATCGAACTCGCCCGGATTCTCGGACAGCACCTTCCGGATCTGACCCGTCATCGCCATCCGGTTGTCGGTGTCGATGTTGATCTTGCGCACGCCGTTCTTGATGCCGCGCTGGATCTCCTCGACCGGCACGCCCCAGGTCTGGGGCATCTTGCCGCCGTAATGGTTGATGATGTCCTGAAGGTCCTGCGGCACCGACGAGGAGCCGTGCATCACGAGGTGCATGTTCGGCAGCTTGGCGTGGATTTCCTCGATCACGTGCATGGCGAGGATCGCGCCGTCGGGCTTGCGCGAGAACTTGTAGGCGCCATGCGAGGTGCCCATGGCGATGGCGAGAGCGTCGACCTTCGTTTCGGCGACGAACTTCACGGCCTCGTCCGGGTTGGTCAGGAGCTGGTCGTGCGACAGCTTGCCCTCGGCCCCGTGGCCGTCCTCCTTGTCGCCCATCCCGGTCTCGAGAGACCCCAGCACGCCGAGTTCGCCTTCGACGGAAATGCCTCCGAGATGAGCCATCTCGACGACCTTCCGGGTGACGCCGACATTGTAGTCCCAGTCGCCCGGCGTCTTGCCGTCGGGCCTGAGAGAGCCGTCCATCATGACGGAGGTGAATCCGGCCTGGATCGCCGTCATGCAGGTGGCGGGCTCGTTGCCGTGATCGAGGTGCACGCAGACCGGAATGTGCGGATGGATCTCCGTCACCGCGTCCATCATGTGCTTGAGCATGATGTCGTTGGCGTAGGCGCGCGCGCCCCGGGAAGCCTGGATGATCACCGGCGCATCGACGGCGCTCGCGGCCTCCATGATGGCGAGCGCCTGCTCCATGTTGTTGATGTTGAAGGCCGGCACGCCGTAGGAGTGCTCGGCGGCGTGGTCGAGAAGCTGTCGAAGCGTGATGCGGGCCATGGGTGTCTCCGTCCGATTCTGATGATGTGGTGACCGGCAGGCTCCGCGCGGTCAGCGGTCCTGCAGCGCGAGGCGGGCGCGGATGCCGGCCGGGATCGCCCCGGCGCATGAAGAATCCGCGCGCCGGCGGCGCAAAGCCATGAGCATCGTCGGATCGATCATCGTTCCGTCCCTGTTCTCCCGGCGGCGCCCGGCCTCACCCGGCGCGCAAAGCCTCGACGCCCGGCAGCGGCTTGCCTTCCATCCATTCTAGAAAAGCGCCGCCCGCTGTCGAGACATAGGAGAAATCGTCGGCTACCCCCGCATGGTTCAGCGCCGCGACCGTGTCGCCGCCGCCGGCCACCGAGACGAGCTTGCCGGCCCTCGTGCGTTCCGCCGCGTGCCGCGCCGCCGCCACGGTGCCCTGGTCGAAGGGCGCGATCTCGAAGGCGCCGAGGGGCCCGTTCCAGACGAGGGTCGCCGCGTCGTTGATCGCCGCCTGGATCCGCTCGACCGATTGCGAGCCGACGTCGAGGATCATGCGGTCCGGCGGGATGGCGTCGATGCCGTAGGTGTGGTGCTCCGCACGGGGCTTGAACTCGTAGGCGCAGACGCCGTCGACGGGAAGGATGATGGCGCAGCCGGTTTCGCGGGCCCGCTCGATGATGCGGAGCGCGACCTCGGCAAGGTCCCTCTCGGCGAGCGACTTGCCTACTTCGAGGCCCGTCGCATGAAGGAACGTGTTGGCCATGCCGCCGCCGATGACGAGGGCGTCGACCTTGCCGACGAGGTTCTCGAGAAGATCGATCTTGCTCGACACCTTGGCGCCGCCGACCACGGCCAGGACGGGGCGGGCGGGGGCCTCGAGCCCCTTCCGCAAGGCGTCGAGCTCCGCCTGCATGGTGCGGCCCGCATAGGCCGGCAGCACCCTGGCAAGGCCTTCGGTGGAGGCGTGCGCCCGGTGCGCGGCCGAGAAGGCATCGTTGACGTAAAGGTCGCCGAGCCTGGCGAGCTCCTGCACGAAGGCGGGATCGTTCTTCTCCTCGCCCGCGTGGAAGCGGGTGTTTTCCAGGAGCACGAACTCGCCGTCCTTCAAGGCGTTCACGGCCTTCGCGGCCGCGTCGCCGATGCAGTCTTCGGCGAAGGCGACCGGCCTTCCGAGGTGCCGCGCCAATTCCGCCGCGACCGGCTTCAGGCTCTCCTTCGGGTCGCGGCCCTTGGGCCTGCCGAAATGGGCGAGGAGGATCACCTTCCCGCCCTTCTCGGCAATCTCGCGGAGCGTCGGGAGGATGCGCTCGATGCGTGTCGCATCCGTCACCCTGCCGTTCTCCATCGGGACGTTGAGATCGACCCGCACGAGAACGCGCTTGCCCCGAACCTCGGCCTGATCGAGGGTGCGGAAGGCGGTCATGCGCGCCTCCGTCAGATGAGCTTCGCCATGGCGACGGCCGTGTCGGCCATGCGGTTCGAGAAACCCCACTCGTTGTCGTACCACGCCATGACGCGCACCAGCGTGCCGTCCATGACCTTGGTCTGGTCGAGGTGGAACACGGACGAATGCGGGTCGTGGTTGAAGTCCAGCGAGACGTTCGGCTGGTCGGTGTAGCCGAGAACGCCCTTGAGCTGCTGGTCCGCCGCACGCTTGATGGCCTGGTTGATCTCGTCCTTCGAGGTCGCCTTCCTGGCGATGAACTTGAAGTCGACGACCGACACGTTCGGAGTCGGCACGCGGATCGCAGTGCCGTCGAGCTTGCCGTTGAGCTCGGGCAGCACGAGGCCAACCGCCTTTGCGGCGCCGGTCGAGGTCGGGATCATGTTCAGGGCCGCCGCGCGGGCGCGGTAGAGGTCCTTGTGCATCTGGTCGAGGGAGGGCTGGTCGTTGGTGTAGGAATGGATCGTCGTCATGAAGCCCTTTTCGATGCCGACCGCATCGTTGAGGACCTTCGCCACTGGCGCGAGGCAGTTCGTGGTGCAGGAGGCGTTCGAGACGACGAGATGATCCTTCGTCAGCTTGTCGTGGTTGACCCCGTAGACGACCGTGAGATCGGCCCCTTCGGCAGGCGCAGAGACGATCACCCTCTTGGCGCCGGCCTGGAGGTGCGCCGAAGCCTTCTCCTTCGCGGTGAAGATGCCTGTGCATTCAAGCGCGATATCGACGCCAAGATCCCTATGCGGCAGCTCCGCCGGGTTCTTGATCGCCGTGACCCGAATCTTCTGTCCGTCGACGACGATGTTGTCGCCGTCGACGGACACCTCGCTCGGGAAGCGGCCGTGGACCGAGTCGAAGCGCAGCAGGTGCGCATTCGTCTCCACCGGACCCAGATCGTTGATGGCGACGACCTGAATATCCGTGCGGCCGCTCTCCACGATGGCGCGCAGGATGTTGCGCCCGATGCGTCCGAACCCGTTGATCGCGACCTTTACAGGCATTGTCGTCTCCTTGCTGTTCGAAGCCGCCGCAGATGCCGCCTCACAGATTGTGCGTTCTGAGGATCCGCTCCGCGACCGCTTCGGCCGTGATGCCGAAGTGCTTGTAAAGGTCCTTATAGGGCGCGCTTGCGCCGAAACCGCTCATGCCGACGAAGAGCCCGTCGGGCCCGATCAGCGCGTCCCAGCCGAAACGGACCGCAGCTTCGACTGCGACCTTGAGCGGCGCATCGCCGATGATGCGGGACCGCGTCGTTGCGGGCTGGGCCAGGAACAGGTCGAGCGACGGCACCGACACAACGCGGACGCCAAAGCCTTGTTCCTTGAGAAAACGTTGAGCCTCCAGGGCAATCTCGACTTCCGAACCGGACGCGAAGATCGTCGCGCGTGCCGTGCCTTCGGCCGGCGACAGCTCGTAGGCGCCGGTCGCCGACAGGTTGCCGTCGCCGGCATCCTTGCGGATCTGCGGCAGGGTCTGACGGGTCAGCGCGAGTGTCGTCGGCCCCTCGGTGCGCTCGAGCGCGAGCTGCCAGCATTCGGCGGTCTCCACCGCGTCGGCCGGGCGGAACACGCGCATGCGCGGCATGGCGCGCAAGGCTGCAAGATGCTCCACCGGCTGATGGGTCGGGCCGTCCTCGCCGAGGCCGATGGAATCGTGGGTCATCACGTAGACGGCCGGAATGCCCGCGAGCGCCGCGATGCGCATGGCGGGGCGGGCATAGTCGGTGAAGACCAGGAAGGTGGCGCCCGCCGGCACGTAGCCGCCATGGAGCGCGATGCCGTTCATGGCAGCCGCCATGCCGTGCTCGCGAATTCCGTAATGGATGTAGCGGCCGCCGAAGGAGCCCGGGGCGATGGCGGCGAGGTTCTTGGTCTTGGTGTTGTTGGAGGGCGTGAGATCGGCCGATCCGAGAACCAGCTCCGGTACGGCCTCGGTCAGCACCTCGAGCGCGATCTCGCTCGCCTTGCGGGTCGCGACCGCCTGCGGCTCGGCGACGAGGCGCGCCTTGAGCTTCGACACCGCCTCCGCGATGCCCGGCGGGCGGATGCCCGCGATGCGGCGCTCGAACTCCACGCGCTTCTCCGCCGGGAGCGCCTGCACGCGAGCGGTCCAGGCGCGGCGGATCCGACGTCCCTTCATGCCGGCCTTGACCCATGCGGACCGGATCGCCTCCGGCACGTCGAAGGGCGGATGGTCCCAGCCGAGCGCCATTTTCGCGCCGGCGAGCTCGTCCGCGCCGAGCGGCTCGCCATGGGCCTTCGACGTGCCGGCCTTCTTCGGCGCGCCGTACCCGATGGTGGTCTTGCACGCGATCAGCGTCGGGCGGTCGGACCTGTGGGCGCGGGAAATCGCGCGGGCGATCGCGCCCGGGTCATGGCCGTCGATGCGGACGGAACGCCAGCCGTAGGCCTCGAAACGCTTGACCTGGTCCACGCTGTCGGACAGCGACAGCGGCCCGTCGATCGAGATGCCGTTGTCGTCGAACAGCACGATGAGGCGGTTGAGCTTGAGATGCCCGGCGAGCGCAGCCGCCTCGTGGCTGATGCCCTCCATCAGGTCGCCGTCGGAGGCGAGCACGTAGGTGCGATGGTCGACCAGCTCGTCGCCGTATTCCGCATTCAGCATCCGCTCCGCGAGAGCCATGCCGACGGCGGCGCCAAGGCCCTGGCCGAGGGGCCCGGTCGTCGTCTCGACGCCAGGGGTCATGAAGTTCTCGGGGTGGCCGGGCGTCTTCGACTCGAGCTTCCGGAATCGCTTCAGCTCGTCGACCGTCATGCCCTTCACGCCCGTGAGGTGGAGCAGGGCGTAGAGGAGCATCGAGCCGTGGCCGGCGGAGAGCACGAACCGGTCGCGGTCGGGCCAGGTCGGGTCGGCGGCGTCGTATTTCAGGAACTTGGTGAACAGCACGGTCGCCATGTCGGCGGCGCCCATGGGCAGTCCGGGATGGCCGGACTTCGCCTGCTCGACCGAATCCATGGCGAGAGTGCGCACCGCATTCGCCAGATCGGAATGGGTGACGCGATCGGCGGGAGCGGAGGTCAGCACGGGTCGTTGATCCACGGGATGCGGCGGACGCGAAGCCCAGCCTTTCTGTCGGGAGCGCGGGCTCCTTAGCACGCGAGAGGGGCGAGTCAAAGGCCGACACGCCTGTGGACCCGGGCCGTTTCGGTTAAAGCCGGATTGCCGCGATTCAGCGTAACGCCTACTCTTTGCAGGTGATTCCCGGAGGATGAATGGCTGCCTCCCTCGATGACGCGATGAAGCGGCTGGAGAACGCTCTCGGCCTCCTCGAAGCGTCGGTCTCGCGCCGGCTCGACGCGGACAAGCGCCGGGTCGATCTCGAAACCGAGTTGCAGATCATGCAGGACGATCGGGCAAGGCTCGCCGTCGAACTCGACGGGGCACTGGCGCGCCTGGATCGATCGGAGGCCGCGGTGGCCGATGTGGGCGAGCGGGTCCGCCGCGCGATCGGTGCCATCGAAGAGGTTCTGGCCGGCGTCGAGGACGCCGAAGAGGTCGAGTAGGTCCACGTCGCGATGTCCCAGATCACCGTCACCATTGCCGGCCGCACCTACCGGATCGCCTGCGGCGACGGCGAGGAGGAGCATCTCACGAATCTCGCCGCCTCGTACGGCGCGAAGATCGAGGAGATGCGCGGGTCCTTCGGCGAGATCGGCGACATGCGCCTCCACGTCATGGCCGCGATCACCCTTGCGGACGAACTCTCCGAGCAGCGTCGGCGGGCCGATGCGCTGGAAGCGGAACTCTCCGCCGTGCGCCAGCTCGCGCTCTCCGGGGACGAGCGGTCGCTCCTCATCGAGGCCCGCGTGATCGACGGCATCAACCGGGCGGCGGAGCGGGTGGAGCGGCTGGCCAGAGCGCTGAACGCCCCGGCTGCATAGCCGGCCGTTGTCCGACCCAAGGAATCGTCTGACCCAGGGGAAAGCGATCCTGCGGCACCCCCTTTCCCTGAACCGCCGGAATCCCTACATAAGGAAGGCGGGGCTGCGGGGTGCGTCAGGAGTTCAATTCCCCGGGGCCTTATCGATCCCAACGGGAGCTGTTCCTGTCCCGGTCCGTGGACCGGGACAAACGGCGCCCACCTACGCTGTAGGTTTCCCGGGATCGTATCTCCGACGGCTTTCGTGGCTCCGCACGTTCCTCCATGACCTCTTCCTCCATCACCGACCTGAAGGCTCGCCTGCGCGACGAGGCGTTGACGAGGCGCGACGCGCTGGATCCCGGCTGGCGCGAGAAGGCTTCGCGCGCCATGGCCGAGCGCGCCCTCGCGGCTCCCGAATTGCGCGACCGGCAGCCCGTAAGCGGCTTCTGGCCGATCCGCAGCGAAATCGACGTGCGGATCCTCATGCACGGGCTCCATGCGCGGGGCCAGGCCCTGTGCCTTCCGGTCGTGGCCAAGCCCGCCATGATCTTCCGGTCCTGGGCGCCCGGCGATCCCCTCGAGCCGTCGGGTTTCGGGGTCGACGAGCCGATGCCCTCGTCGCCCACGGTCCTGCCCGCGGCGCTCCTCGTGCCGCTTGCCGCCTTCGACCGGCGCGGATGGCGCATCGGCTACGGCAGGGCGCATTTCGACACCGTTCTCGCGGCACTGGAGAAGACCCATCCCGTCCTCGCAGTGGGCGTCGGCTTCTCCACCCAGGAAGTCGCCGAAGTCCCCCGCGAGCCCCACGACCGGCGCCTCGACGTCATCGTGACCGACACCGAAACCATCCGCATCTCAGGTGAGAGCCCATGCGTCTCCTCTTCCTCGGCGACATCGTCGGACGACCGGGCCGCAACGCGGTAACGGCAAGGCTGCCCGGCCTGCGGGAGCGCTGGCGCCTCGACTGCGTCGTCATCAACGGCGAGAACGCCGCAGGGGGATTCGGCATCACGGAGGCGATCTGCGACGAGATCCTCGCCGCCGGCGCGGATGCCATCACCCTCGGCAACCATTCCTTCGACCAGCGCGAGGCCCTCGTGTTCATCGAGCGCCAACCCAAGCTGCTGCGCCCGGCGAATTATCCTCCGGGCACTCCGGGCCGCGGCGCCGGCCTCATCGAGACCCATTCGGGCAGGCGCGTTCTCGTCGTCAACCTGATGGGGCGCCTGTTCATGGATCCCCTCGACGACCCCTTCGCGGTCGTCGACCGGGAGCTCGAGGCCTGCCCGCTGAGCCGGGTGGCCGATGCGGTCGTCGTCGATGTCCATGCGGAAGCGACGAGCGAGAAGCAGGCTCTCGGTCACCATCTCGACGGCCGCGCGAGCCTCGTCGTCGGAACCCACACCCATGTCCCGACCGCCGACCACCGCATCCTGAGGGGCGGCACCGCCTTCATGTCCGATGCCGGCATGTGCGGCGACTACGAGTCGGTGCTCGGCATGGACAAGGAGGAGCCGATCCGCCGCTTTCTCCAGAAGACCCCGGGCTCCCGCCTGGAAGCGGCACTCGGGGAGGGAACCCTGAGCGGCGTTGCCGTCGAAACCGACGACCGCACAGGCTTGGCGGTCCGTGTCTCGGCCGTGCGCCTGGGGCCGCTCCTCGAGGAGGCCTGGCCGCGCTTCTGGGATTGACGAGGGAGGACCGTCTCGGCTGAGCCGCGGTCGCGGCGCGGCCTATGGCGGCGGAAGGTCGCTCCGCCTTCCGGATGCCGCGTGGGACAGGTGTTCTCCCTTGGTTTGCCGCAAATCCTCCCCATCTTGCGCCGGTCGCGCCGGGCCGGCCGCGGGGAATGAGCCGTGGCCGGCCCGGGGCGTGCCGAGGCCGCGCTTGCGCGAGACCCGCTGCGAGGAGGTGATCGTGGACGCGCAGGTCGTTCGAAAGGCTCGAATCGAAGAGGCGGCTCCCCCGCCCGAGGGGATCGAGCATCTGAGCGCATCGGCGGTGTTGCGCCGGGTGATCGAGCGGGCGGAGGGCGAAAGCATTACCATCGGCGAGATCATCGAAGCCTTCGGCGAACGCGCCTTCGGCTTCGTGCTCATCCTGTTCAGCCTGCCCGAACTGCGTGCCGGCTCCGCCGGGCCTCGCCGGTATCGTGGGCACGCCGGTGCTCATCTTCGGCCTGCAGATGATGCTCGGCCACAAGCGGCCGTGGCTCCCCGGGTTCGTCCTTCGCCGCAGCGTCTCCGTCGCGACTTTCAGGAAGGTGATCGACGTGGCGGAGCCGCGGCTGAGGCAGCTCGAAGCCTATTGCAGGCCGCGGGTGACCGGGCTGTTCGGTCCGCTCGGCGACCGGTTCGTCGGCCTTTTCGCGTTCCTGGCGGCGGTTTCGGTGCTCATTCCTTTTCCCGGCACCAACTTTCCGCCCTCCATCGCCCTCGTCATGGCCTCTATCGCGGTCATGGAGGAGGACGGCTATCTTCTCGTCGGCGCCTACATCCTGGGGCTCGCGGGCCTCGCCTATACGGCGACGGTGACCGGCACGGCGATCCACCTCGCCCATGCGGCGCTCACGAGCTGGTTCGGGTTCTGATCTCATTCCGACGGGCTCGTTCGGCGCCGGCTCCGGATCCGAGTTCCCGAATCGTTCGTAGTCTTTGCGTCCGGCGCCTCCCGGTCCTATAAGCCCGCCATCACATTCCCTGCGGCCCGATGCGCCCGTTCCCGGAGCGCGCGGCCGCCTTGCATCCGACGGAGGCCCCGATGGCCGGACATTCGCAGTTCAAGAACATCATGCACCGCAAGGGGAGGGTGGACGCCCATCGCTCCAAGCTCTTCTCGAAGCTCGCCCGCGAAATCACCGTCGCCGCCAAGATGGGCCTGCCGGATCCCGACATGAACCCGCGCCTGCGCGCCGCGATCCTCGCCGCCCGCGCCGAGAACATGCCGAAGGACAACATCCAGCGGGCGATCAACAAGGCGTCGGGCGGAGAAGGCGAGAACTACGAGGAGATCCGCTACGAAGGCTACGGCCCCGGCGGCGCGGCCCTCATCGTCGAGGCGATGACCGACAACCGGAATCGCACCGCTTCCGACATCCGCTCGTTCTTCACCAGGAGCGGCGGCAACCTCGCCGAGACCGGCGCCGTGTCGTTCATGTTCGACCGGGTCGGTTACGTCGCGTTCGATGCCAAGGTCGCCGATGCGGACACCGCCTTGGAGGCCGCGATCGATGCCGGCGCCGAAGACGTCGTCTCCACGGACGAGACCCACGAGGTCTATTGCGAGCAGTCGCAGCTGGGCGAGGTGGCGAAGGCCCTCGAGGCGAGGTTCGGGGAGCCCAAGGCATCGAAGCTCGTCTGGAAGCCGCAGAACACCGTGGCGGTCGACGACGACGCCGCCGAGAAGCTCATGCGCCTCATGGAGACGCTCGAGGACCACGACGACGTGCAGAACGTGTTCGTGAACTTCGAGGTTTCCGAAGCCGCCATGCAGAAGATGGCCTCGTAGGGGTGCCCGAGCGCATCCGCATCCTGGGCCTCGATCCCGGCCTGCGCCATACCGGGTGGGGCGTCATCACGCTCGAAGGCACCAAGCTCGGCTATGTCGCATGCGGGGTGGTCTCCTCGGACGGAGACCTGCCGCTCGCCCTTCGCCTGAAGCAGCTCCACGACCGCATCGGCCAGGTGGTGACCGAATGGAGCCCCGACGAGGTGGCCGTCGAGGAGACGTTCGTCAGCAAGGACCCGCAGGCGACGCTCAAGCTCGGTCAGGCCCGCGCCATGTCGCTCCTGGTGCCGGCGCTGCACGGCATTCCGGTCGCGGAATACGGGGCCAACCAGGTCAAGAAGACCGTGGTCGGCGTAGGCCATGCCGAGAAGGATCAGGTTCTCGCCATGGTGAAGGTCCTGCTGCCCAGGGCCGACCCGAAACGGGCCGACGCGGCGGACGCCCTCGCCATCGCCATCACCCATGCCCACCAGCGCAAGGCCCGCGCTTTGGCGGCGTCGCATTAGCTGATAGACAGCGCGGCGACGTCGCGCCGGACGGTGCGAGCGCGCGGGTGCGCGGAGTTCTCCTTCCGGCAGCCGGGGGAATGGAACGGAGGCGGGTTTGATCGGCAAGCTGAAGGGCGTCGTCGACGCCTATGGGGAGGATTTCGTGATCATCGACGTGCACGGCGTCGGCTACGTGGTCCATTGCTCCTCGCGCACCCTCCAGCACCTGCCGAAGGCCGGCGAAGCGGCGGTGCTGTCGATCGAGACCCATGTCCGCGAGGACATGATCCGCCTCTACGGCTTCCGCTCCGATGCGGAACGCGAGTGGTTCCGCCTGCTCCAGACGGTGCAGGGGGTGGGCGCCAAGGTCGCTCTCGGCATCCTCTCGGCTCTCGACTCCGGCGCCCTCGCCACCGCCCTCGCCACGGGCGACAAGGGCGCCGTCTCCCGCGGCCCTGGCGTCGGCCCGAAGCTGGCGGCCCGGATCGTGGCGGAGCTGAAGGACAAGGCCCCGGCCTTCGCCCCGGTCGATCCGGCGCTCATCCGCCTCACGGAGGCGGTGGACGAGCGCAAGGCACCCCTGCCGGTGAGCGATGCGATCTCGGCCCTGGTCAATCTCGGCTACGGCCAGCCGCAGGCGTCGGCCGCGGTCGCGGCGGCGCTGAAGCAGGCGGGCGCGGAGGCTGAGGCGAAAACCCTCATCCGGCTGGGGTTGAGGGAACTGGCGCGATAGGACGTCCGTCCGTAAGTAAGCGCCTGAAGGATGGCCCTGTTGACCGATTCCCGCCGCCTGATCACCCCCGAAAAGCGCGAGGACGATCTCGAAGCGTCGCTCCGTCCCCTGTCTCTCGCCGATTTCACCGGGCAGAAGGCGGCGCGGGCGAACCTGCAGGTGTTCATCGAAGCCGCAAAGGCACGGGGCGACGCCCTCGATCATGTGCTCTTCGTGGGCCCGCCCGGTCTCGGCAAGACGACGCTCGCCCAGATCGTCGCCCGCGAGCTCGGGGTGAATTTCCGCTCCACGTCGGGTCCGGTCATCGCCAAGGCCGGGGACCTCGCGGCGCAGCTCACGAACCTCGAGGAGCGCGACGTGCTCTTCATCGACGAGATCCACCGCCTCAACCCGGCGGTGGAGGAGATCCTCTATCCCGCCATGGAGGATTACCAGCTCGACCTCATCATCGGCGAGGGACCGGCGGCGCGCTCGGTGAAGATCGAGCTGCCGAAATTCACCCTGATCGGCGCCACGACCCGGGCCGGGCTTCTCACGACGCCTCTGCGCGACCGCTTCGGCATTCCGATCCGGCTCGAATTCTACACCGTCGAGGAGCTCGAGGGCATCGTGAGGCGCGGCGCCCGGGTGCTCGGCATCGGCATGAGCGAAGACGGCGCGAACGAGATCGCACGGCGCTCCCGCGGCACCCCGCGCATCGCCGGCCGCCTGCTCCGCCGCGTGCGCGACTTCGCCATCGTGGAGGGCGCCGCCGCCATCACCCGCGATCTCGCCGACGGGGCGCTGCGCCTCCTCGAAGTCGATCCCATCGGCCTCGACCAGATGGACCGCAAATACCTCACGGTCATCGCCCACTCGTTCTCCGGCGGCCCGGTCGGCGTCGAGACGATAGCGGCGGCGCTCTCCGAACCCCGCGACGCCATCGAGGAGATCATCGAGCCCTACCTGATCCAGAAGGGTTTCGTTCAGCGCACTCCCCGCGGACGGGTGCTGACGCCCCACGCCTTCCGGCATCTCGGCCTGCCGGAGCCGACCCGGGAACCCGCGCAGTTCGGGCTGTTCAACGGCGACGCCGAGGAATGAAGCGTCCCGCGGGGGAGAGCCTTACATCCGCTCGCTCAGGGCCGAGCGGAGCTCGTCCGGGATGCGGACGGCCCTCCCGCGCCGAACGGTCGCGACATGCACGACGGCCGACACGAGCAACTCCTCCGCCCGGCGAACCTCCTGCCGCATGTGAAGCGACGACCCCCGGATCTCGTCGGGCCGGGTGATCACCGTCAGGGCGTCGTCGAGCATCGCCGGCTTGACGAAGTCGACCGTGAGACGGCGCACCACGAATCCGAGCCTGTCGGGACCGCTCAGCCAATCGGACTGATGCAGCGAGAAGCCCCTCAGGAGCTCGGTTCGGCCCCGCTCCATGAAGCGGACGTAGCTGGCGTGATAGGCGATGCCGCCGGCGTCCGTATCCTCGAAATAGACCCGCACCGGGAGGACGTGCGCTCCGTCGAGGAAATGGCCGGTCTCCGGCAGGCGGCGAACTTCTTGCGACAGTTCCATGTTCGTCTTGGATACCGACTTGAGGGTCGTGGCCCCGTTTCCGGGCCCTCTTAGAGCACCCCGTCCCCCGTGGGTACAGGGCAGTCGGGGCGATCCCGGGGGCTCCCGCCCGCCCCCGGACGGTCTCCCTGCCGCCCGCGGCAACCAGGACGCTCGAATTTTAAGCTCTTCTTAACCTTGAAAGCGGCTTAAACAGGGATTGACGGGCCGATCGGGGTGCCCCAACCCCGGCCAGCCCTCAATTTGACAGATTCCGGGCGGAACGAGCGGGGCAGCACAAGGGCCCCCAGAACGCGAAGCCCACAACACGAAGGCGGCGAAGCCGGCGCGTTCCGCGCAGCCGGCGGACCGGCGAGGACCGAACGATGAACCCAGCGGACGTCGCGCAAGCCGCGCCCATCGTGCACGACATGTCCTTCTGGGGCCTGTTCTGGCAGGCTCACATCCTCGTGAAGCTCGTCATGGTGGGGCTGATCGCGGCTTCCGTATGGTGCTGGGCCATCATCATCGACAAGACGCTACTCTTCGCCCGCACCAAGCGCGCCATGGACCGGTTCGAGGAAATCTTCTGGTCGGGCCAGTCGCTCGAAGAGCTCTACCGCAACCTCCAGAGCCGTCCCACGACGGGCCTCGCCGCCGTCTTCGTCGCCGCCATGCGCGAATGGAAGCGCTCCTTCGAGGGTTCCGGCCGCTCCGTGGCGAGCCTGTCCCAGCGCATCGACAAGGTTCTCGACGTCACCATCCAGCGCGAAGTGGAGCGCCTCGATGCGCGCCTCATGGTGCTCGCCTCCATCGGCTCCGCCGGTCCCTATATCGGGCTCTTCGGCACGGTGATCGGCATCATGAACTCCTTCACGTCGATCGCGGCCTCCAAGAACACGAGCCTCGCCGTCGTGGCGCCCGGCATCGCGGAGGCGCTCTTCGCGACGGCCATCGGCCTCTTCGCGGCCATCCCGGCGGTCCTCGCCTACAACAAGCTCCAGGCGAACGTGGCGAAGCTCCAGTCGCGCCTCGAAGGTTTCGCCGACGAGTTCTCCGCCATCCTGTCGCGCCAGATCGACGAGCGCCTCGCGCTCGCGGCTTGAGGGAGGGCAGGGGGCATGGCGGCAGCGGGAGGCATGGCATCGGCCGGCGGGCGGCGGCGCCGTCGCGTGCGGCGCGGGGGTGCCATCAACGAGATCAACATGACGCCGTTCATCGACGTCATGCTCGTTCTCCTCATCATCTTCATGGTCGCGGCGCCGCTCATGACGGTCGGCGTTCCCCTCGACCTGCCGCAGACGACGGCGGCGCCGCTCAATGTCGACGCCAAGCCCGTGACGCTTTCGATCCGCGCGACGGGCCAGGTCTTCATCGGCGAGACGGAGCTGCACGACGAGGAGATCGTGGGCCGCATCGCCTCGGCCGCCAGGCAGGGGTTCGACGAGCGCATCTTCGTACGCGGCGACAAGAAGGTCGATTACGGGCGCGTCGCCCAGGTGATGTCGCTCGTGACCGGAGCCGGCTACAAGCGCGTCGCGCTTGTGACGGAGCCCGACCAACGCTAGAGCATCGACCCAAAAGTGGACTCCACTTTTGGGAACCATCCGATGCTCACCTTTTGAGAACAGCGCATCGCTCAGTGCGGAAAACCGGGTCCACTTTTCCGCACGATGCGCTAGCCGGAACCCGGAGGGGCAGGGCGACACCGTGGCGCTGAAGCTGAAACTCGACACCTCCGAGCCGGGGGTCTGGGTCTCCGGCGTAGCGCATGCGGCGCTCCTCGGCGCCGCCTTGTTCTCGCTGTCCGCGCCGACCTTTCCGGAGGCTCAGGAAGGCATTCCGGTCGAAATCATCACGGACAACCAGTTCTCGCAGATCACCAAGGGCGAGACCAACGCGAAACAGGCCCTTGCGACCCCGAAGCCCCGCGTCGACCGCGTCGCCGAGGCAATCGAGCAGCGCGATCCCGGCGAGGAGAAGCGGGACGTGCCCGCGCCGCCGACCCGGCCCGCCGAGATGAAGGTCGCCGAGAACGAGGAGCCCGTCGCCGCCGCCCCGCCGCCGCCTCCCCCCCCGCCGCGGGCCGAACCGCAGAGGGATCCGAAGGCCGAAGAGGCCAGGAAACTTATCGAGAAGGCCGAAGCCGAGGCGATCGAACGCCAGCGGGCCGAGGCGAAGGCAAGAGCCGAGGCCGAGGCCAGGGCCGCTGAAGCCAAGGCAAAGGCTGAAGCGGAGGCCAAAGCGAAAGCCGTCGCCGAGGCGCAGGCGAAGGCCAGAGCGGAAGCCGAGGCGAAGGCCAAGGCCGAGGCGGAGGCCAAGCGGGTCGCCGAGGCGAAGGCGAAGGCCGAGGCCGAAGCGAAGGCGAAACGGCAGGCAGAACTCGCCGACAAATTCAATCCGGGCGACATCCGCCAGCTCCTGCAATCGAAGGAGAAGGCTCAGTCCTCGGGCGCGACCGGCAACGAGGTTCAGAAGACGGCGGCGCTCGGCACCGCCACCGGCACGGCGGCAAAGCTCAACCCGAGCCAGCGCGACGCCCTCATGGGAATTCTGCGCGAGCAGATGGAGCGCTGCTACCAGGCCCCGATCAGCGCGTCAGCCGGCAACGCCACGGCGCCCGTCCTCGACATCCGCCTGAACCAGGACGGCTCGCTCACGACCCAACCCTCCATCATCCGCGCGGGCGCCTCATCGACGGATCGGGCCGTCGCGGATGCGGCCTTGCGCGCGGTGCGACGCTGCGCCCCCTTCCGCGTGCCCGCCCAATTCGCGCCTTTCTATTCCGATTGGAAGATTCTCAACGTCCAGTTCGATCTCTCCTGATCCCCAAGACGTCCCGTCCTTAAGCCGCCGAGACACCCTGCCCATGATCGCCCGCCTGCTGTGCCGCCTGATTCTGGCCCTTTCCCTGGCTGCTCCAGCCACCTTGCTCGCCTTCGAGGCGCAGGCGCAGTTGAGCTTCCGTGTCGGGCCGGGCGGTCAGTTCCAGCCGATGCCGATCGCGGTCGCGGACTTCGCCGGGGAGGGGGATCTCGGGCAGCGGGTGGCAGGCGTCATCACCAACAATCTCCAGCGCTCGGGCTATTTCGATCCGCTCGACAGGGCGCGGTTTCCGGAGAGGCCGTCCTTCGATTCCGCGCCGCGTTTCGAGGCTTGGCGCGCGGCGGGCGCGCAAGCGCTCGTCACCGGCCGCATGTCGCGCGATCCGTCGGGCCGGCTCAAGGCGGAGTTCCGGCTATGGGACGTCACGTCCGGCCAGCAGATCACCGGCCAGCAATATTTCACCGATCCGAATTTCTGGCGTCGGATCGGCCACATCATTTCCGACGCGGTCTACACCAAGATCACGGGCTTCGGCGGGTTCTTCGACACGCGCATCGTTTTCGTGGACGAATCCGGGCCGAAGGAGAACCGGCGCAAGCGCCTCGCCATCATGGACCAGGACGGCGCCAACGTCCGCTTCCTCACGCAGGGCGACAGCCTCGTCGTGACGCCGCGCTATTCGCCGGCGACCCAGGACATCACCTACATGTCGCAAGCCTCCGGCCAGCAGCCTCGGGTCCAGGTGATCAACCTCGAAACCGGCGCGCGTCAGGTCGTCGGCAACTTCCCGGACATGACCTCCTCGCCGCGCTTCTCGCCCGACGGCCAGAAGATCGTCATGAGCCTGCAGCAGGGCGGCAACGCCAACATCTTCATGATGGACCTGAACTCGCGCACCACCACGCGGATCACGACGACGAACGCCATCGACACCTCTCCGTCCTTCTCGCCGGACGGGCGCGAGATCGTGTTCGAGAGCGACCGCGGCGGCCAGCAGCAGGTCTACGTCATGGGCGCGGACGGTTCGAACCCGCGCCGGATTTCCTTCGGCCAGGGCTCCTATTCGCAGCCGGCTTATTCGCCCCGCGGCGACTACATCGCCTTCACCAAGCGCACGGGCAACGGTTTCGGCATCGGCATCATGAAGCCCGACGGCTCGGGGGAGCGCATCCTGACGGAAGGCTTCCACAACGAGAGCCCCACCTGGGCCCCGAACGGCCAATACATCGTGTTCTTCCGCGATCCCGGCGGGCAGGCCGGCGGCAAGCTCTACTTGGTCGATATCACCGGGCGGGTGGAGCAGCCCGTTCCGACCCCCTCGTTCGCGTCCGACCCGACCTGGTCGCCGCTGCTGGGCGAGGCGCGGGCGAACTGACGCCGGCCTCGGTCCCGGCCTGCGCTCTCGTTCAGGCTCCCCGCGGGGCCGCGGTCCCCGTCGGGGTCTCGTCCTTCCGTCCCCGCAGCTTGAAGGCAAGGACGAGAAGCCCGATGCCGAAGACAAGCGCATAGGCGCCAAGCCACCAGGTGAGCACCACCGCGCCGATGAGCGGCGCGATCACGAGCGCGACGCCGAATAGAACCGACACGATCCCGCTGAACACCAGCCAGCCGCGGCCGTAGGTCTGACCAAGCTTGAAGGCGGCGACGATCATCAGGATGCCGGTCACGAGCGACCAGGCCGCCATGATGAGCACGAAGGCCAGCACCGTCAGCCCCGGCCACACGAAGGCGATGGCGCCCGTCGCGATATCGGCGATACCCTCGAGAACCAGCAATCCCCAGCGCTCCTGGCGGCTCGCCGCGCGCACGGCCGCGACGATGGTGATGATGCCGTCGACCAGCATGTAGGCCGAGAAGAACAGCACCAGGGACAGGATCGTCGGTCCCGTCATGAACAGCGCGACGAGGCCGAACAGGATCGCGAAGACGCCCCGCAGGGCGACGGCCCACCAGTTCTGCGCCAGGAGCCGGCTCATGGCCTCCGACTGGGCGGCGGTCCCGGACGTTGCGGGGCCGGATGGCGGGTTCGTGGATGCGCCGGCGGTCATGGATTTCTCCTCTTTCGACAGACTCGACACCCGATCGACGCTACGCGCGGCCGCAGGGCTCAATCGGCGGGAGCCATTGGCCGGGCGCGGCCATGTGCCCGTTGCCGTCGGGCGCGGCGAACGCGGCGGTAGAGCTTCAGGGCCCGAGCAAGGAGCGCGAGGCCGAACCAGACGAGCGTGATGGCGAGCGGCGCGATGACGAGGACCGGGAAAACCGACACGATTGCGGCGAGTGCGACGAGGACCGCCCCGATCACGGCCACGCTCTTGGCCTCGGTCGCCGTGAGCGAACGCGATCCGCCGACCACTTTGCTGACGGTGTTGCCGAGCGCGATGGCGCCGATGGCAAAACGCCCGAAGGCACGCTTGTGGGTCCTGAGCCGGCCGTGCCGCGGCCGCAGGTTCGCGGCCTGCCGCCTGAGCGTGGTGCGGCCCGGAACGATCTCCGTCGCGCCGGCGAGGTCCTCCAGGTACATGGCTTCCATGGACGCCGCGAATTCGGCGTCCTCCACAACGACGTCGAGCTCCCAATTGGTGGCCCAACTCGCGAGGTTGAGATTGGTCGAGCCCACCCGCGACCATCGTCCGTCCGTCACCGCCGTCTTGGCGTGGAGCATGGAGCCGTTCCACTCGAAGACCCGGATGCCGCTCTCGATCAGCGACCGGTAGCCCGCCCGGATGATCGGCTGCAGCGCCGGCACGTCAGTCGAGCCCGGCGCGAGAAGCCTCACGTCGACCCCATCCCGCGCGGCTTCCGCGAGCGCCTGCGCGTAGGAGGTGGTGGCGACGAAATAGGCGTCGGTGATCCAGAGGGTCCTCTGGGCCATGGCGGCGATGAACTGGTCGAGCCGGTAGGTGCGGAACACGCCGGGCCGGCCGCAGATCACGCGGACCGGCACGGTGCCGGCTTCCGGAATGGCATGCGGGTCGGGGCGTTCATCGGGCGGCAGCGGCTCCCCGGCGGTCGCCCAGCTCTCGGCGAAGGCATGGTCGAGGTCGGCGACGACCGGCCCCTCGACCGCCACGCCCGTGTCGCGCCAGGGCCCCGCGGCATCCTTGCCCCGCCAGCTGTCGGAAACGCACAGGCCCGAAACGAATCCGATCCGGTGGTCGACCGTGATGAGCTTCCGATGATTGCGGCGGATCCACAGTGGGGCCGTCAGGCGCGGCGGGTTGAAGACCCGCACCTCGATTCCGGCGCGCCGCAGCCGGTTCCAGAAGCCCGGCAGCGCGCGGCTCGTCGAGCCGAGCCAGTCGTAGAGCACCCGGACGGTTACGCCCGCGGCGGCGCGCTCGATCAGCGCCTCCGCAAAGGCCTGGCCGGTCCCGTCGTCGGCCACGATGAAGTTCTCGAAGTGGATGACGCTCCGGGCCGAGCGGATCGCTTCCAGCCAGGCGGGGTAGTTCTCGGAGGCGTCCCGAAGGAGGCGGACCGCGTTTCCGTGGCGCAACTCGCTGTCAGCGATGCGGGAAAAGGCCCGGTCGAGCCGGGCGTCATCGGGACCGCACTCCCCATGCCGGGCGGGGCGCGAAAGCTGGGCAGGCGTCGGATCCATGCCTATCAACGCGCAAGCCAGGCATTGGTGTCATCGAGCGAAGATGTCCCGGTCCGCCGGCCGCGAGGCCGAGCCGCGGACGGCAATCTTCGAATTTTCTTTGGTTCTCGGCCAGGAAAGCCCGCCGGCTGGCCGGAGGCGAATCCGCACGCGAACCTTCCCCTGCGGCGCGGGTGACATCGTGCCGCCTCTCCGCTTCCTTCAGGATCGATTAACGCTACGCTCAAGTTTCGGCCTCGAGTGGCAACGTCGCCCGTCTCAACAACCGTCCATCAAGGTTGACGGAACCTTCTCTTAACCCCGGGACCCTACCAATCGTCACACGTTCGGCAGACGTCGTGTGAAGGAGTTTCGCCCATGATTACGTCGCGCGCCGCAAGGTTCGCCGCCGCCCTCGTCATCGCCTTCGGAGCGGCTGCCTGCACCAACAGGGATACGACCGGCTCTGCCGCCTTCGCGTCCGGCGGCGGGGCGGGGACTCCCGGCAGCACCCAGGACTTCGTGGTGAACGTG
Organism: uncultured Alphaproteobacteria bacterium; assembly: GCA_963723525.1. Classification (GTDB taxonomy): domain Bacteria; phylum Pseudomonadota; class Alphaproteobacteria; order Rhizobiales; family Beijerinckiaceae; genus Microvirga. The sequence continues at coordinate 26,818 of CAVRRI010000020.1, read as the reverse complement.
GGCGACCGAGTGTTCTTCGAGACCGATTCGACCGATCTGACCCCGACCGCCGTCGCCACCCTGGACAAGCAGGCGCAGTGGCTGCAGCGCTATCCGCGCTACACCTTCCTCATCGAGGGCCACGCGGACGAGCGCGGCACGCGCGAGTACAATTTCTCGCTCTCCGCCCGCCGCGCCCAGACCGTCCGCGACTATCTCGTCTCCCGCGGCATCGAGGGTTCGCGCTTCCGCACCGTCTCCTACGGGAAGGAGCGCCCGGTCGCCGTCTGCAACGACATCTCCTGCTGGTCCCAGAACCGCCGGGCGGTGACCGTTCTCGACGGCGGCGCCGGAGCCTAGTCCGCTTCGCCGGAAGGGCCCCGGCCTCCGGCCCGCCGGGCGGGAGACCAATCGCCGGTCGAAGGCGCGGGGCTCGCCCTCCGGGACAGGGCAATGCCCGCTCCGGGTCGCCCTCGAGGGGCTTTTGTGCTAGCGCATCGTGCGGAAAAGTGGACCCGGTTTTCCGCGTTAAACGATGCGCTGCTTGCAAAAGGGGAGCATCGGATGGATCCCAAAAGTGGATTCCACTTTTGGGTCCGATGCGCGCATCGTGCGGAAAAGTGGACCCGGTTTTCCGCGTTAAACGATGCGCATGCTCTGCAAAAGGGTGAGCATCGGATGGATCCCAAAAGTGGATTCCACTTTTGGGTCCGATGCTCTAACCGCGCGGTCCGAACGACCCTCAGGGTGTCTGCCATGGTGCGCGTTGCCGCCTGTCTGGTTCTCCTCGCCTTCGGTTTCCCGGCGCTCGCCCAGGATGCCGCGGACGCGGTCGTGCGCCTCAATCGCCTTGAGAACCAGGTGCGCCAGCTCTCGGGCCAGATCGAGCAGCTTCAATTCGAGAACCGGACGCTGAAGGAGCAGGTGCGGAAGTTCCAGGAGGACGTGGAATTCCGGTTCCAGGAGGGCCGCGGCGGCGGTCGGCCGGCCGCTCCCTCCGTGACGCCGAACCAGGCGCCCGGCCCGGCGACTCCGGCCCGCCCCACGACGCCGCCCTCTCAGCCTCAGCGGCGTTCCGACGTGTTCGACCCGAGCGCCGCGCCGGATGCCCCGGGCGCTCCTCGCCCACTCGGCACCACGCCGCCCTCCGCGCCGCTCGCATCGGCAGGGCCCGGGCCAGGGGCCGGCGCCCCGATGCCGCTTCCCGGCGCCGCCCTGTCGGGAATCGACGACCTCATCGACGACGAATCCTCCGGCGGCTCTGCCGATGGCCTCTCGCCCCTGGACCTCAACGGCACCGCCCGTACGCCGGCGGCGGCGCCACGGTCGGGCCCGAGCGTCGCCGCCGTCACGACGGCCGATCCGCGGGCCGAATACGATGCCGCCTACGCGTACCTGATCCAGAGGCAGTTCGAGAACGCCGAAATGGCGTTCCGCCGGTTCATCCAGTCCCACCCCCGCGACAGGCTGGTGCCGGATGCCATGTATTGGCTGGGCGAGAGCTATCTGCAGCGCAACCGCGCACGCGAAGCCGCGGAGCAGTTCCTCAACGTCTCGACGGAGCACCCCAAGGCCGCCAAGGCGCCGGACTCGCTGCTGAAGCTCGGCGTCTCCCTCAACGCCCTCGGCGCCCAGGACCGCGCCTGCGCCGTCTTTGCCGAACTCGACCGCAAATACCCCCAGGCCGCGCCCCACCTCCGTCAGAGCTCGGAGCGCGAGAAAAAGAAGGCCAAGTGCGCCTGAGCGCTGACAGGGGCGCGACGAAGCCCGGCGATCTCCTGGACGATCGGGTGCTGGATAGCCTGTTTGCGCCGCTCCTTTCCGCCGCCGCGATCCTCGTCGCCGTCTCCGGTGGCCCGGATTCCGTGGCTCTGCTCCACCTCCTCGCCCGGTGGGCGGGCCGGGGAGGTCGACCGCGTCTCCTGGCGGCCACCGTCGATCACGGCCTAAGGGTCGAGTCCGCCGAGGAGGCGGACCTGGCGGCGCGCCAGGCCGCCGCGTGCGGTGTCACCCATCGGAACCTGCCCTGGCTCGGCCCCAAGCCGGAGGCCGGCCTGCAGGAGGCGGCCCGCGAGGCCCGTTACGCGCTTCTCGTTGCGGCCGCCCGGTCGGAGGGAGTGTCCCACCTCGTCACAGCCCATACGCAGGACGACCAGGCCGAGACGCTGCTGATGCGCCTCGCGGCGGGATCCGGTCTCGCGGGGCTCGCAGGCATGCGCCCCGAGGTCGAGCGGGACGGAATCCGGCATGTGCGCCCCCTGCTCGGCCTGCCGAAGAAGATGCTGGTCGATCTCTGCCGCCGGGAAGGCTGGCCTTTCGTGGAAGATCCCTCGAATACGGACCCGCGTTTCGCCCGCGCGCGCTGGCGGCGGATCATGCCCCAACTCGCCGCGGAAGGTCTGTCGGCGGCCCGGCTCGCCCGGCTCTCCGTGCGGGCGCTGCGCGTCGAGGAGGCGCTCGACGTGAAGACGAGGGAGGCCTTCGAGCGGGCACGGTCCGGCCGCGGGCAGGACCTCGCCCTGAAGGCCTCCGCCCTCGCCGACGAGCCGTTCGAGATCGCCGTCCGGGTCGTCGCCCTTGCGCTGATCGCCCTCGGGGGCGCCGGGGATCACGTCCGCCTGGATCGCATCGAAGGAGCGACGGAGCGGCTGCGAGACGCGGCTCGCGCCGGCCGGCCGCTGCGCCTGACGCTCGCCGGGGCCCTTCTGACGCTCGACCGCGGGGGCGAACTCCGGCTTTCTCCTGAACCGACCCGCCGTCGCGGCCGTTATCCCTTTGTCAGTGATGATGCCGCAGCAACGCCCCATTCCCTTGGCAAGGGAGGGGGGCATGCCTAAATTGCATCGATATGGCGTGGCTGGCGCCGAGGCCCCGCCGCGTCCCACTCCCTCAGGGGCAGACCCGATCCGATGAATCCGAACTTCCGCAACTTCGCCCTGTGGGTCGTCATCTTCCTCCTGGTCCTGGCGCTCGTCACGCTCTTCCAGAACCCGGGCCAGCGCTCCGGCGGAAGCGACATCGCCTACAGCCAGCTCCTCAACGAGGCGGATGCGGGACGGATCGCGAACGTGGTGATCTCGGGTCCCGAGATCAGCGGCACCTTCACGGACGGCCGCACCTTCACGACCTATGCGCCGAACGACCCGATGCTGGTCACGAAGCTGCAGCAGAAGGGCGTGCAGATCACCGCCCGGCCGCAATCCGACAATACGCCCTGGTTCATCGCGCTCCTCGTGAACGCGCTTCCCTTCGTGCTCTTCATCGGCGCCTGGGTGTTCCTCTCGCGCCAGATGCAATCGGGCGCCGGCCGCGCGATGGGGTTCGGCAAGTCGAAGGCGAAGCTCCTCACCGAGGCGCACGGGCGCGTGACCTTCGACGACGTCGCCGGCATCGACGAGGCGAAGGAAGACCTCCAGGAGATCGTCGAGTTCCTGCGCGATCCGCAGAAGTTCCAGCGCCTCGGCGGGCGCATCCCCCGCGGCGTGCTCCTCGTCGGCCCGCCCGGCACCGGCAAGACGCTGACCGCGCGTGCGGTGGCGGGCGAGGCCAACGTGCCGTTCTTCACCATTTCGGGGTCCGACTTCGTCGAGATGTTCGTCGGCGTCGGCGCGAGCCGCGTCCGCGACATGTTCGATCAGGCGAAGAAGAACGCGCCCTGCATCATCTTCATCGACGAGATCGACGCGGTGGGCCGTCACCGCGGCGCCGGGCTCGGCGGCGGCAACGACGAGCGCGAGCAGACCCTCAACCAGCTGCTCGTCGAGATGGACGGCTTCGAGGCCAACGAGGGCGTCATCATCATCGCGGCGACGAACCGGCCCGACGTGCTCGACCCGGCGCTGCTGCGCCCCGGCCGCTTCGACCGCCAGATCGTGGTGCCCAACCCGGACGTGACCGGCCGCGAGAAGATCCTCAAGGTGCACGTCCGCAAGGTTCCCCTCGCGCCCGACGTGGACCTCAGGGTGCTCGCCCGCGGCACCCCCGGCTTCTCGGGGCGGACCTGATGAACCTCGTGAACGAGGCGGCGCTCCTCGCCGCGCGCCGCGGCAAGCGCATCGTCACCATGAACGAGTTCGAGGACGCCAAGGACAAGGTGATGATGGGTGCGGAGCGCCGTACGCTCGTCATGACCGACGACGAGAAGCGCCTGACCGCCTATCACGAAGCCGGGCACGCCATCGTGGCGCTCAACGTGCCGGCGACCGATCCCGTCCACAAGGCGACGATCATCCCGCGCGGCCGCGCCCTGGGCATGGTCATGCAGCTTCCGGAGCGCGACAAGCTCTCCATGTCGTTCGAGCAGATGACCTCGCGCCTCGCCATCATGATGGGCGGCCGCATCGCCGAGGAGATGATCTTCGGCAAGGAGAAGGTCACGTCGGGCGCGCAGTCCGACATCGACCAGGCGACCCGTCTCGCCCGCATGATGGTGACCCGCTGGGGATTCTCCGACGAGCTCGGCACCGTCGCGTACGGCGAGAACCAGGAGGAGGTTTTCCTGGGCATGTCCATGGGCCGTCAGCAGAACGTTTCGGAGGCGACCGCCCAGACCATCGACAAGGAGGTCCGCCGCCTCGTCGAGCAGGGCCTCGCGGATGCGCGCCGCATCCTCGCGGAGAAGAAGGACGACCTCGAGACGCTGGCTCGCGGCCTTCTCGAATACGAGACGCTTTCCGGGGACGAGATCCGCAACCTCCTCGGCGGCAAGCCGCCCATCCGGGATGTCGGCGAGCCGGTCACCCCGGCCCGCGGCTCCCCCGTCCCGTCCGCCGGCCGGGGCCGGCCGCGGGAGAGCGACGGGGGCCTGGAGCCGCAGCCGCAGGCCTGACCGCGCAAGCGTACGTAAGACGGCGCCCGCCCTTCCGGCGGGCGTTCTGGTATCGGGCCGGCCGTCCGGCATGATCCGAAGGGCCGCGGCGGAGCGCCGGGGCTTGCGGCGCCGCCCGGCGACGGTTTTCCTCTTTCCCGACGTTCGGACGCGCCGGCGGGAATCTTTACTCCTGCCAAGCTCCTGCGTGTAATATTCGCTTACGAGATGTGATGAGGCTGCGTTCCATGCGCGCCTTGACCCCTGCCTGGGAGGTTTGCTTTGAGGAAGAAGAGCGCAACGGCGCCACGCAATGCGGAGACGGACCAGGTGCGGAAATATTTCGGAACCGACGGGATCCGCGGTCGCGCCAACGGCGCCATCACGCCCGAACTGGCGCTGAAGGTGGGGCAGGCGGCGGGGCTCCTCTTCCAGCGAGGCGAATACCGGCACCGGGTGGTCATCGGCAAGGACACGCGCCTGTCCGGCTACATGATCGAGACGGCGCTCGTCGCGGGGTTCACCTCCGTCGGCATGGACGTGCTGCAGCTGGGGCCGATGCCCACGCCGGCCGTCGCCATGCTCACGCGCTCCATGCGGGCGGATCTCGGCGTCATGATCTCGGCCTCGCACAACCCCTACGAGGACAACGGCATCAAGCTGTTCGGACCCGACGGGTTCAAGCTCAGCGACGCGGTCGAGACGGCCATCGAGGCGCTCATGGACGCCGACATGACCAGGCGGCTTGCCGGAGCAGCGGATCTCGGGCGCGCGAAGCGCATCGACAGCGCCCATGCCCGCTACACGGAGTTCGCCAAGCGCACCCTGCCGCGGCAGGTGAGCCTGGACGGCATGCGCGTCGTGATCGATTGCGCCAACGGCGCCGCCTACAAGGTGGCGCCGGAGACCCTCTGGGAACTCGGTGCCGAGGTCATTTCCATCGGCGTCGATCCCGACGGCTTCAACATCAACCGAGAAGTGGGCTCGACCGCTCCCGAGGCGCTGGTCCGCAAGGTGCGGGAACTGCGCGCCGACGTCGGCATCGCGCTCGACGGAGACGCCGATCGCGTCCTCATCGTGGACGAGAAGGGCCACATGGTCGACGGCGATCAGCTCATGGCGGTGGTCGCCCGCTCGTGGATGGAGGACGGGCGTCTCGCGAGGGCGGGCATCGTCGCCACCATCATGTCCAATCTCGGCCTGGAGCGCTTCCTCCAGGAGATGGGGCTCTCGCTCGCCCGCACGGCGGTCGGCGACCGCTACGTGCTCGAGCACATGCGCGAGCACGGCTACAACCTCGGCGGCGAGCAGTCGGGCCACATCATCATGTCGGACTACACGACGACCGGCGACGGGCTTCTGGCCGCGCTGCAATTGCTCACCGTCGTGAAGCGCCTCGACAGGCCGATTTCGGAGGTCTGCCACTGCTTCGAGCCCCTGCCGCAGATCCTGAAGAACGTGCGCTACAAGTCGGGCAAGCCGCTGCAGAACGACCATGTCGTCACCGCGATCGAAAGCGGACGGCAGCGGCTCGGCGATGCCGGGCGCCTCGTCATCCGTCCCTCCGGCACCGAGCCGGTGATCCGGGTCATGGGCGAAGGCGACGACCGGGATCTCGTCATGAAGGTCGTCGACGACGTCGTCGACGCGCTCTCGGGAGCGGCGGCGTAATTCGCCCTCCGTCACGGCGACGCGAAAAACGTTAAGGTTAAGCGTGGCTTAACCTCTCTCCTCCAGGCTCATCGCATAACGGGCGCGCTGATTCTCTCACCGCCCAAGCGTATTGAGTCGAGGAGAATTGCCGTGGCCCGCCTGTCGTCCGTCGTCCTTTTGTGCGCGGCCTTCGCCGCCGGCCCCGCCCTCGCGGCCGATCTCCTGCCGCCTCCGCCGGCGCTCGACGGCTACGGACAGGTGGTCGAGCTCGGCACCGGCTGGTACCTGCGCGGCGACCTCGGATACGCCGACTACTCCTCTCCGAACGACCGGTTCTTCGGCTCCTCCACCCTGCCGCTCCTGGACGGTGAGCGTCTCGACGGCACCTTCGTGGTCGGCGGCGGCGTCGGATACCGGTTCAACGAGTGGTTCCGGGCCGACGCCACCGTCGACTATCGGGGGCGCGCCGGTTTCGAGGGCACCCGCCCGTTCCCCACCTACGATGTCGGATACGTGCACGACAGGGGCGAACTCGACTCCCTGTCCTTCATGCTCAACGGCTATGTCGATCTCGGCACCTGGTCGGGCATCACGCCGTACCTCGGCGTGGGCGTCGGGCTCGCGAGCAACCGCCTCAACGACCTGACCCGCAGCACCTATCTCGGCGGCGCGCTGACGGCCCTTTCCCCGGTCGCGACGCACACCACCAATAATCTCGCCTGGGCGCTCATGGGCGGCCTCTCGGCCGATGTCGGCTCCGGCTTCGCGGTCGATCTCGGCTACCGCTACATCCACCTCGGCGACGTCCGGACACGGTGGGATGCGGCAGCCGGCGTCAAGACCGACGCCCTGCAGGCCCATGAGTTTCGGGTGGGCGCCCGCTACACCATCGATTGACAGCGCAGTTTCCGGCAAACGGAGAACGGTTATCAACCGGCGCGAGATGCTATCGTGATGGAGGACGCCGGCGAGCACTCGGCTCATTCGGCCGGCTGCTGCACGGGCGGGCGTTCGCCGTGCGGTGTCGAACCGGTCTGCCGGCGGAGCTTCTCGAGCATCTCGCTCACATAGGTCGAAGGCTTCGTCAGCCCGCCGATGAGGAGATAGATCGACGGCACCACCAGCACGGTGAGCAGCGTCGAGACCGCGACGCCGCCGACGATCACCGAGCCGATGGCATTGCGCGCCTCGGCCCCGGCGCCGGTCGACCAGGCGAGCGGGACGGCGCCGCCGATCATGGCGATCGACGTCATGAGGATCGGCCGCAGGCGCAGCACCGAGGATTCCACCACCGCATCCCGCACCGAGTAGCCGCGCTCGCGCAACTGGTTCGCGAACTCGACGATCAGGATCCCGTTCTTCGTCATCAGGCCGATGAGCAGGATCATGCCGATCTGGCTGTAGATGTTGAGGGTCTGGCCCGTGACCACGAGGGCTCCGAGGCCGCCGGTGACGGCGAGCGGCACCGTGAGCATGATGATGAACGGGTTGATCCAGCTCTCGAACTGCGCCGCGAGGACCAGGAACACGACGAGCAGCGCAAGCCCGAACGTGACGTAGATCGCGTTCGACGATTCCCGGAAATCCTTCGATTGCCCGGTATAGCCGATGCGCGCTTCCGCGGGCAGGTCCTCCCGCGTGATCTGCAGGAGCGTCGCGAGGCCCTCCCCGATGGAGACGCCCGGCGCGAGCGACGACTGGATCGTGATGGCGCGGAGGCGGTCGAAGCGGTTCAGGGTCTGCGGCGCCGCCGACTCGGTGAGACTCACCAGGGCCGAGAGCGGCACGAGTTCGCCGTTCGCCGGCGCGCGCACGAACGTGTTGGAGAGGTCGTTCGGCGTCGCGCGGTCTTCGGCGCGGGCCCGCATGATCACCGGGTATTCGTCGCCGCGGCTCACGAAGGTCGAGATCTCGCGCTCGCCGAACATGAGTTCGAGCGTGCGCCCGATCTCCTCGATCGAGACGCCGAGATCGGCGGCGCGCTGGCGGTCGATCTGGACGCGGATGTCGGGCTGCGACTCGCGGTAGTCCGAGTCGAGGTTCAGGAACTTGCCGGTCTCCTGCGCCTTCTGCATGACCGTGTCGCGCCAGCCGCGCAGGGTCTCGTAGTCGGGGCCACCGAGCACGAACTGGATCGGCTGGCCGAAGCCGCCGACGCCGCCGAAGGAGGGCGGGTTCAGCGGAAAGGCGCGCGCGCCGGGGAAGTTCGCCACCTTCGGCAGGAGCTGCTGCACCACCTGCTGCTGCTTGAGATCGCGCTGCTCCCAGGGGACGAGGCGCACGATGACGAGACCCGCATTGACCGGGGAGGGGCGCGCGAAGCCCGGCGCCACCTGGCTCAGCATCGACGAGACGATGCCCTGCTCCTGCAACGGCATGATGGCGCGCTCGATTTCCCGAACCCTGTCGCGGGTGTAGTCGAGGCTCGCGCCCTCGGGGGCCTGGATCCGCACGATGATGGCGCCGCGGTCCTCCGTCGGGGCGAATTCCTTCGGGAGCATCTGGAAGAATCCGTAGGCCGAGAACGACACCGCGACGCCGATCGCGAGAATGACGAGCGGCGCGCGCAGCGCCCGCGAGAGCAGCCAGCGATAGCCGTTGTTCATGCCCTCGAAGAGCGGCTCCGTCATGCGCTGGATGCGCCCGTGGGCCGGCACCATCAGCTTCGAGCACAGCATCGGGGTCAGGGTCCGCGCCACGACGCCCGAGAAGAAGATCGCCGCCGCCAGCGTGATCGCGAACTCGCGGAAGAGCTTGCCCGTATTGCCGGTCATGAAGGCGAGCGGCACGAACACGGCCATGAGCGTGGCCGTCGTCGCGATCACCGCGAACCCGATTTCCCGTGCGCCGTCGAAGGCGGCGAGCAGCGGCGGCTGTCCCTCTTCGATCCGCCGGTGCACGTTCTCGATCTCGACGATCGCGTCGTCGACCACGATGCCGATGGCGAGCACGACGGCGAGAAGGGTCAAAACGTTGATGGACGCCCCGAAGAAGCTCATCACCATGAAGGCCGCGATGATCGAGACCGGGATCGCCACCATGGCGACGATGGTCGAGCGCCAGTCGCGCAGGAAGAGCAGGATGACCAGGATCACGAGGGCGATGCCTTCGGCGAGGGTCTTCAGCACGCCGTTGATCGAGGCCCGGATGAATTGGCTCTCGTCGTAGAGGACCTCCGCCTTGGTCTCGGGGGGCAAGGACTTCGAGAGCTCCTCCACCTCCCGGCGCACGGCGTCGGCCACCGACAGCGTGTTCGCCGTCGACTGCCTCACGATGCCGAGGCCGATCGCGATCTCGCCCGACTGGTAGAACTCGAAGCGGGTATCCTCGGCGCCGACCTCGACCCGCGCGACCTCGCCGAGGCGCACGAGATAGCCGTTCTTGTGGGAGACGATCACCTGCTCGAACTCTTCCGGCGTCGAGAGGCGCGAGTCGGTCTTGACGGTGAACTCGCGCTGCGCGGACTCGATGCGGCCGCCGGGCAGCTCGACGTTCTGGCGGCGGATCGCCGTATCGACGTCCTGCACCGTGAGGCCGCGGGCGGCCAGCGCCGGGCGGTCGACCCAGATGCGCATGGCGTAGCGCCGCTCGCCGCCGAGATAGACGTTGGCGACGCCCGGGACGGTCGAGAGCCGGTCCACGTAGACGCGCTTCAGGTAGTCGCTGAGCTCGAGGGAATCGAGGCTCTTCGAGGTGACGCCGATCCACATGATGGCCTGGGCGTTGGCGTCGACCTTCCGCACCACGGGCGTTTCGGCCCCGTCGGGCAGGCGGCCGGTGACGCGGGAGACCGCGTCGCGCACGTCGGAGGTGGCGGCCTCCGGGTTGCGGCTCACGTCGAATTCGACGGAGACCGAGGAGCGGTCGTTCTGGCTCTGCGACGAGATCTGGCGGATGCCCTCGATTCCGGCCACCGCGCCCTCGATGATCTCGGTCACCCGGCTCTCGATCACTTCGTTCGACGCGCCGCGATAGACGGTCGAGATCGACACGACGGGCCGGTCCACCGCCGGGTATTCGCGCACGGGGAGCTGGATCAGCGAAGCGATGCCGCCGACCATGAGCAGCAGGCTCACCACGACGGCGAAGACGGGACGGCGGATGAAAAGGTCGGAGACCTGCATGCTCTTCTAACTCTCGCACCGGACGAGCGCCTCTCCCGCGCGGGAAAGGCGCTGAGATCAGTTCCGCGACGCGGCGCTGGCGCTGCCCACGGGGTTCAGCGAGCCGCCGGTCTGGCGTGCCGGCGGGGCACCGGGCTCCCGCTGGGCGGCGGGTGCGGGCGCCGGCTGCGTGCCGAGCGGGCGGGGTGTCACGACCGCGCCGGCGCGCACGCGCTGGAGGCCGAGGACCACGATGGTCTCGCCGGGTCTCAGGCCCTCGACCACCTCGACCTTGCCGCCCTGCCGCTGGCCGATGCGGATCACGCGGCGCTCGACCTTGTTGTCCTTCACCGTAAAGACGATCTGGCGCAGGCCCTCGCTCACGACGGCCTCTTCGGGCACCACGATGGCGTCGTCCTTCGTGGTCACTTCGAGGCCGACCGCCAGGAACATGCCGGGGCGCAGGGCTTCGTCGGGATTGTCGAATTCGGCGGTGAGCCGCACCGTCCGGGTGACCGGATCGACGCGGGTGTCCATGAGGGACACCTTGCCCCGGAACACCCGCTCGCGGAACGCCGCCGAGATCGCGTTGACGTCCTGCCCGGGCTTGACGCGGCCGAGAAGGTTCTCGGGCACCGAGAAATCGAGGCGCACCTTCGAGAGGTCGTCGAGCGTGGTGATCCGGGTATTCGGCGCCACATAGGCGCCGAGCGACACCGAACGGGTGCCGACGCGCCCCGGGAACGGCGCCCGGATGATGAGTTCCTCCAGCCTCGCCTCGGTCCCCTTGCGGCGTGCCTCCGCGGAGGCGATGACGCTCTCCAGCGTGCGCACCTGGGCGGTGAGGTCTTCCACCTGCGCTTCGGTGCCCGAACCGGAACTGCGGAGCTGGCGTGCCCGGTCGAGACGCGTCGCGATCTCGTTGCGCGAGGCGGTGGCCCGGCGGATCTCCGCGACCGCAGCTTCGATGTCGGCACGGCGCTCCATGGTGTCGAGGGAGACCAGCACGTCGCCGGCCTTCACCTTCTGGCCTTCTGCGAACTCGATCTTTTCGATGATGCCCGCCACTTTCGCCGTCACCGTGATGGATTCGAAGGCGCGCACCGTTCCCACCGCGTCGCGCGTCTCGACGATGCGGCCGGTCTTCACCGTGTCGACCTCGACCACGGGTGCGCCGCCCGATCCGCCGGCACCGCCCCGCCCGCCGGCCCCCTGCTGCGGCTGCGCAGGCTGAGCGAAGTAGGACCCGATCGCCGGAGCCTTGGCCAGGTGACCTTCCTTATAGGCATACCAGCCGCCGAAGCCCGCTGCGCCCAGCATGGCTATGGCGGCGAGCTGACCGACGACACGCATGCTCGCTCCTCGAGGTCCCTCGAATGTCGGGGGCCTCCTAGCACAATATACGCCAGGATCGCCCCCTAGATCGGGTCGGACACGAAATTTTGTAGGGAATTCTTCGTCTCTTACGGATTTGTAATCTCACCGACCGTGGTTCCTGCCGCTTGACGCAGCGCAGCCGCTCCCGCATACCGGTCGGCGGGAGACCCCTCCCCACCGAGGGGCGCCCATCTGGAAGGATGGATCAAGATGGTCACGATGCCCGCTGCGCGCCCGCGCGCGCCTTTCTTTTCGTCCGGCCCCTGCGCCAAGCGCCCCGGCTGGAGCCCCGGTCAGCTCGACACCGAATCTCTCGGCCGCTCGCATCGCGCGAAGATCGGCAAGGCGCGCCTGAAGCTCGCCATCGATCTCACCCGGGACGTTCTCGAAGTGCCGTCCGACTACCGCATCGGGATCGTTCCGGCTTCCGATACGGGAGCCGTCGAGATGGCGCTGTGGTCGCTGCTGGGCGCCCGTCCCGTCGAGCTTGTCGCCTGGGAGAGTTTCGGCGAGGGCTGGGTCACCGACGTGGTGAAGCAGCTCAAGCTCGAGGACGCGCGCGTCGTCAAGGCCGGATACGGCGCCCTGCCGGACCTCGCGCAGGTCGACACCAGGACCCGCGACGTGGTCTTCACCTGGAACGGCACCACGTCGGGCGTGCGCGTGCCGGACGCGGAGTGGATCGCGGCGGACCGCGAGGGCCTCGTCATCTGCGACGCCACGTCGGGCGCCTTCGCGCAGCGGATGGATTTCTCGAAGCTCGATGTCGTCACCTTCTCGTGGCAGAAGGTTCTGGGCGGCGAGGGGGGCCACGGGATGCTCATCCTCTCGCCCCGCGCGGTGGCGCGCCTCGAGAGCTACACGCCCGCCTGGCCGCTTCCGAAGATCTTCCGGCTGACCTCCGGCGGCAAGCTCATCGAAGGAATCTTCGCGGGCGAGACCATCAACACGCCCTCCATGCTCGCCGTCGAGGACTACATCGATGCGCTGCAATGGGCGAAGGCCATCGGCGGGCTCCCGGCGCTCGTCGCGAGAGCGGACGCCAACGCGAAGGTGATCCTCGACTGGGTCGCAAGGACGCCGCTGGGTCGCGAACCTCGCCGCCGATCCGGCGACGGCGTCGAACACGAGCGTGTGCCTGAAGATCGTCGATCCGGACGTCGTGGCGAGAGGTCCGGAGGCCGTGGCTTCCGTCGCCAAGGGCATCGCGGCCGTGCTCGAGAAGGAGGGCGCCGCCTTCGATATCGGCGCCTACCGCGACGCCCCTCCGGGCCTGCGCATCTGGTGCGGCGCGACCGTCGAGGCCTCGGACCTCGAACTTCTCACGCCCTGGCTCGACTGGGCCTTCGCGCAGGAGAAGGCGAAGCTCGCGAAAGCGGCCTGAGGCCCGTCCTCCCTCGTCCTCCTCGGGCCCGTATGCGGGCCCGAGGATCGCGTTCCGAAACCCATCCCCCTCTCGTCCCGGATCCTCGGCTCAAGTCCGAGGACGGCGCTCTCGCAAGGTGCCCCATGCCCCAGCCCCGCGTTCTCATCTCCGACGCTCTCTCCCCGGCCGCCGTCCAGATCTTCAAGGACCGCGGCATCGCCGTCGACTTCCAGCCCGACCTCGGCAAGGACAAGGACGGGCTCGCCGCGGCCATCGGCGATTACGACGGCCTTGCGATCCGCTCCGCCACGAAGGTCACCGCGAAGATCCTGGAGAGGGCGAAGAACCTGAAGGTCATCGGCCGCGCCGGCATCGGCGTCGACAACGTCGACATCCCGGCCGCCACCGCGCGCGGCGTGATCGTCATGAACACGCCCTTCGGAAACTCCATCACCACCGCCGAGCACGCGATCGCGATGATGTTCGCGCTCGCCCGCCAGATCCCGCAGGCGGACCTGTCGACGCAGGCCGGAAAGTGGGAGAAGAACCGGTTCATGGGGGTCGAACTCACCGGCAAGGTTCTCGGCATCATCGGCTGCGGCAATATCGGCTCGATCGTCGCCAGCCGCGCGATCGGCCTGCACATGCGCGCCATCGCCTACGATCCCTTCCTGTCGCCGGAGCGCGCGCTCGAACTCGGCGTCGAGAAGGTGGAACTGGACGAACTTCTGCGCCGCGCCGACATCATCACGCTCCACGTCCCGATGACCGAGCGGACGAAGAACATCCTCTCCGCCGAGAACATCGCCAAGACCAAGAAGGGCGTGCGCATCGTCAACTGCGCCCGCGGCGGCCTCGTCGACGAGGAGGCCTTGCGCGCGGCGCTCGATTCCGGCCACGTCGCCGGCGCGGCCTTCGACGTCTTCACGGAGGAGCCCGCGACCGCGAATCCGCTTTTCGGCCATCCCAACGTCGTCTGCACGCCGCATCTCGGCGCGGCCACCACGGAGGCGCAGGAGAACGTGGCGCTGCAGATCGCGGAGCAGATGTCCGACTATCTCCTCCAGGGCGCCATCCAGAACGCCGTGAACTTCCCCTCGATCACCGCCGAGGAAGCCCCGCGGCTCAAGCCCTTCGTGGCGCTCGCCGAGAAGCTGGGTTCGTTCCTCGGCCAGCTCACGGAGGCCCCGATCAAGGGCATCCGCATCGAGTACGAGGGCGCCGTCGCCGAAATGAACACGCGCGCGCTCACCTCGGCTGCCGTGACGGGGGTGCTGCGGCCTTTCCTCCAGGACATCAACATGGTCTCCGCTCCCGTGGTCGCGCGCGAGCGCGGCATCATGGTGGAGGAGGTGAAGCGCGAGAACGCGGCACGCGACTACGAGAGCTTCGTGCGCATCGTCGTCGACGCCGAGGACATGGCGCGCCACGCGGGCGGCACGGTCTTCCAGGACGGCAAGCCGCGCGTCCTCGAGATCCGCGACATCGCGGTCGACGCCGCGTTCGCGCCGCACATGATCTATGTGAGGAACGACGACAAGCCGGGCTTCATCGGCCGCTTCGGCACGCTCCTCGGCGAGGCCGGCGTCAACGTCGCCACCTTCGCGCTCGGCCGCGACAAGCCCGGCGGCGACGCCATCTGCTTCGTCGCGGTCGACGAGCCGGTGTCGACGGAACTCCTGCACCGGATCGAGGAGATCCCCCAGGTGAAGCGCGCGCGGGCCGTGCGGTTCTGAGGCGGCGGGTCCGCCAGCCGTCGACGCGATCCTTAAGACCACGGTCGTTTCTCGTTAGGATGACGAGGTGGGGCGCTTTGCTCCAGGCAGGGATACGGAGAAGAGAAGCACCATGGCGTTGCGGTTTCTGGTAGTCGAGGGCAATACGCGCTCGGCGCGGCTGGCGCACAGGGCCGCGTTCGGACTGATGCCGTGCGAATCCTACGCCGGCGTCCTGCAGGCCATCGCGCCCGACAGCGTCTTCGATCTCGCCTTCCCGGCGGACGAGGGCGCCAACCTGCCCGATCCCGGCGGGCTCCAATCCTATGACGGGGTGGTGCTGACGGGCTCTGCGCTCAACCTCTACGACGCGACGCCGGAAATCACCCGCCAGGTCGACCTCATGCGCGCCGTCTACGCGTCCGGCACGCCCGCCTTCGGCTCGTGCTGGGGCCTGCAGATCGGCACGGCCGCGGCGGGCGGCGACGTGCGCAGGAATCCGAAGGGCCGTGAGATCGGCTTCGCGCGGCGGATCGTGCCGACCGAGGCGGGGAGGGCGCATGCGATGCTCGCGGGGCGCCCCGCCGCCTACGATGCGCCGGCGATCCACCTCGACATCGTCGCAGCCCCGCCGGCCGATTGCACGGTGCTCGCGACGAATGCCGTGTCGGACGTCCAGGCCGCCGAGATCCGCCTGAACGGCGGCACCTTCTGGGGCGTGCAGTACCATCCCGAGTTCAGCCTCGCGGAACTCGCAGCGATCCTGGAGCGCCGGGTCGAGATCCTGGTCGCCGAGGGTTTCTGCGACGCGCTGGAAGACGCGGCGTCCTACGTGGCCGACCTGACGGCGCTCCATGCGGAGCCCGCGCGCCGGGACCTCGCCTGGCGCCACGGCCTCGACGAGGAGGTGCTCGATCCCGTGCGGCGCACCGGCGAGATCCGCCGGTTCGTCGAGGAACGGGTCAGGCCCGAGAAGAGCGCCCGCGGACGGGCTTGAGGGCAACGCCGCCGAAGAGGGTCTCTCTCGCCGCCCGCGGCTTGCAGGAACCAAGCCGCGCTCCAAGCGCTTGCCTTCCGAGGCCAACCCGCAGAGGCTTGCGGCAAAACATCAGGGAGGTTGTCCATGCGCACGCACGCTCTTCGCCCTTCTCGTCGGCACGTCGGCTCTCGTTGCGGCGGGTGCCGTGGCCCAGGCTCCGCCGGCAGGCGAGGCTCCGGCGTCTGCGGCCTCGCCGCCTGCTGCCTCCCCCTCGGGCTCGACCGACGTGGCGCCTCCTATTCTGCCCGACATCCCGCCACCGCCTTCCGCCGCCGACGCGGCGCCGGCAGCAGCGCCGGGCACCCAAGCGCAAGCGGCACCGGCCGCCCCCGCGCCGCCTCCGCCGCAGGCCGCTGCTCCCGCCGCGCAGGCTGCCCCGGCCCGGCGTGGCCCGGCCAACATCTGCAAGGAGGTGGTGGCCTTCCTGCGGCAGCCGCCCGCGGCTCCGGCCGGACCGCCGCGCCCGCCGCGCCTCCGCCCGCTCCGCCGCCCGCCGGTGCCGCCGCGGCGCCGGCCGCGCCGGGCGGCGCCGCAGCCGGCCGGTCCGCAGCCGACCACGTCGGGCAGTTCGGTGCCCCAGGGCGGCGCAGCGCCCGCCGTCGAGGCCGCCAAGGCTCCGCCGCCCCAGGGCCAGAACGCCACCCCTCCGCAGACGTCCGGCCAGACCGGGCCGATCCCGCAGGCCGCCTCCGGCCGCCAAGGCACCCCCGGTCAGCCTGCAGGAGGCGGAAGCGATCGCCCAGGCGAACGACATCCGCGGCTGCCGCGACGCCGCCCGGAAGATGCGGCTTGCGGGCGTCGCCATGCCGCCGGGGCTTCTGGCGCTCGCGGGCCTGCGGCTCGACCTGCTCGAGACGGCACAGCAATAGGGCGGCGCGCCGGTGCGCTTCGCCGCGATCTCCGCCGCCTTGACGTTCCGGCCCCGATCCACGATGAGAACGCGCAAGGTTGTTCAACCCGTCACCCCGGCCTTGCGCCGGGGTTTTTCGTATGAGGTCAGCGATGGCGAACGTGGTCGTCGTAGGCGCCCAGTGGGGCGACGAAGGCAAGGGCAAGATCGTCGACTGGCTCTCCGAGCAGGCCGACGTGGTCGTCCGCTTCCAGGGCGGGCACAATGCCGGCCACACGCTCGTGATCGGCGGCGAGGTCTACAAGCTCTCGCTTCTGCCTTCGGGCGTGGTGCGGCCCCGCAAGCTCGGCGTCATCGGCAACGGCGTGGTGCTCGATCCGCACGCCCTCGTCGCCGAGGTCGAGCGGCTCTCGGCGCAGGGGCTCACGATCGGCCGCGAGAACCTGCGGATCGCCGAGAACGTCACCCTCATCCTGTCGCTCCACCGCGAACTCGACGCGCTGCGCGAAAGCGCCGCTGCGGGCACCAAGATCGGCACCACGAAGCGCGGCATCGGCCCCGCCTACGAGGACAAGGTGGGGCGGCGCGCGATCCGCCTCATGGATCTGGCCGACCTGAAATCCCTGCCCGACAAGATCGAGCGCCTCCTCGTGCACCACAACGCGCTCCGCCGCGGCCTCGACCTCGGCGCGCTCGACCCGAAGGCCCTCTACGAGGAACTCGCCTCCGTGGCCCCGAAGGTGCTGCCCTACATGGATGCGGTGTGGCGCCTCCTCGACGACCAGCGCCGGGCCGGCAAGCGCATCCTGTTCGAGGGCGCGCAGGGCGCGCTCCTCGACGTCGACCACGGCACCTATCCGTTCGTGACCTCCTCGAACACGGTGGCCGGCCAGGCGGCCACGGGCTCGGGCCTCGGCCCCGGCGCCGTCGGCTACGTGCTCGGCATCGCCAAGGCCTACACGACCCGCGTCGGCGAGGGGCCGTTCCCGACGGAGCTCCACGACGAGACCGGCGAGCTCATCGGGCAGCGCGGGCGCGAGTTCGGCGTGGTGACCGGCCGCAAGCGCCGCTGCGGCTGGTTCGACGCCACCCTGGTGCGGCAGACGGTCCGCACCTCCGGGATCGACGGCATTGCCCTCACCAAGCTCGACGTCCTCGACGGCTTCGAGACCCTCCGGATCGGCACCGGTTACCGGCTGGACGGCGAGAAACTGGACTATTTCCCGGCGAGCCAGGGCGCTCAGGCCAAGGTCGAGCCGGTCTACGAGGATATGGAGGGCTGGAGCCAATCCACGGCCGGCGCCCGCTCCTGGGCGGACCTGCCGGGCCAGGCCATCAAGTATGTCCGGCGGGTCGAGGAACTGATCGGCTGCCCCGTCGCGGTGCTCTCCACATCGCCGGAGCGTGAGGATACGATCCTCATGCGGAACCCTTTTGAGGGTTGACGTCGAGCCATTTGAGGGTTGACGTCAGGGGTTCTCCAGGACATCCCAACCCCCATGGCCGATTACTATCCGCTTATCGCTCGTGCCGTCGAAGGTCTGGACGACCGGGGACCGACCATGCGGAACGCGGTCTACGAGCGGGCCCGCTCGGCGCTGGTCGAGCAGCTGAGGTCCCTCGAGCCGCCCCTGTCGCAGGGAGACATCGACCGCGAGTGCCGCGACCTCGACGAGGCGATCAGGCGCGTGGAAGCCGCGCACAACCCTGTCCTGGGGCGCAAGCCGCCTCACGCTCCGGCACCCGCCAAGCCGCCGGCCGCCTCGCCGGAGCGCGAGCCGACCGCCGCCCCTCCCCCGCCCGCGCGCCCATGGACGAGAAGCGTCCGCCGCCCGAGGAGGACGTGGAGACGGACGAGGCCTTCGAGGCCTTTCTCGCCGAACCGGCCCCGCCCTACGAGGAGCCGGCAGGGCCCACGCGACCGCGGGTCGACAGCCGCTCGCCGGTCGTCCATTCGCCGGGCCGCGCCCGGGCCGTCATTCTCGGGTCGATCCTGGCCCTGGTGATCGGCGCCATCGCGGTCGCGGCCTGGTTCCTGCGCGACACCCCGCAGGAGATCGCCCAGCAGACGCCGCCCGCCAGTGCCGCGCCCGGCGCCGCCCGCGGAAGGTCCCAAGATCGCCGAGCGCGTCGGCGGCGGGCCGCCCTTGCCTCAGCCGCAGGCCCCGGCGCAGCAGCCCCAGCCGGGCCAGCCCGCGCCCGCCGCCGCGCCGCGCGCCGACGTGAGCGTTGCCCAGCGCGCGGTTCTGTACGAAGAGGATGCCGCGAACCCGCAGCAGCCCAAGGCCTATCCCGGACGGGTCGTCTGGCGCCTCGAAGGGGTCAATGCGGGGCAGGGGCAGCCCCTCGAGACGGCGGTGCGCGCCGTCGTCGAGATCCCCGATGCCGGCATGGTGCTGAACCTGCTCGTCCGCCGCAACGGCGATCCGACCCTGCCGGCCTCGCATACGGTCGAGCTCAACTTCGCCACCCGTCCGGGCGAGCCGGGGCGCAGCATCCGCGACGTGGGCCTGCTCCAGTTCAAGAACGAGGAGGCGGCCCGCGGCACGCCGATCGCCGGCCTGCCGGTGCCGGTGCGGGAGAACCTGTTCCTCATCGGCCTGTCGAACCTGCAGAACGACATCGAGCGCAACATCGACCTCATCGTGCGCCGCAACTGGATCGACCTGCCGGTGCGCATGGCGTCCGGCCAGCGCGCCATCCTGAGCCTGGAGAAGGGCGCCGCCGGCGAGCAGGTGGTGAACGACGCCTTCCGCCAGTGGCAGTGACACGCGCGCCCATTGAAAAGGCCGCGGCGCGGACCGCGGCCTTCATCCGGACATTTCCTCGAGATCGTCCGCGTCGCTCAGAAAGCCGCTTCGGATTGCGGGGCCTCGATCTGGGCGAGGTTCTTCTTCACCGCCTCCTGCACCTTCTCGAACGCGCGCACCTCGATCTGCCGCACGCGCTCGCGGGAGACGCCGAACTCCGTGGAGAGGTCCTCGAGGGTGATCGGCTCCTCCGCCAGGCGGCGCGCCTCGAAGATGCGCCGCTCGCGCGGGTTGAGCACGGTCAGCGCGTTGCGCAGGGCCGCAAGGCGGTTCTGGCCCTCCTCGGCCGCGGCGAGCACGGATTCCTGGCTCGCGCTCTCGTCGACGAGCCAATCCTGCCATTCGCCTTCGCCCTCCTCGCGCAGGGGCGCGTTGAGGGAGGCGTCGCCGCCGAGCCGGCGGTTCATGTCCACCACGTCCTGCTCGGTCACGCCGAGCTGGTGGGCGATCTGCTTCACCTGGTCGGGGCGCAGGTCGCCCTCCTCGTAGGCCGAGATGCGGCCCTTGGCCTTGCGCAGGTTGAAGAAGAGCTTCTTCTGGTTCGCGGTGGTGCCCATCTTCACGAGCGACCACGAGCGCAGGATGTACTCTTGAATCGCCGCCTTGATCCACCACATCGCGTAGGTGGCGAGGCGGAAGCCCTTCTCGGGTTCGAAGCGTTTCACGGCCTGCATCAGGCCGACATTGCCCTCCGACACGACTTCGCTGATCGGCAGGCCGTAGCCGCGGTAGCCCATCGCGATCTTGGCGACGAGGCGCAGATGCGACGTGACGAGCTTGTGGGCGGCATCCCGGTCGCCATGCTCGCGCCAGCGCTTGGCGAGCATGTATTCCTCGCTGGGTTCCAGCATCGGGAACTTGCGAATTTCGTCGAGATAGCGCGATAGGCCCCCCTCGTTGGCGAGCACAGGTAGCGCTGAAGCCATAGATCTTTTCCTCCTTTGGCCCCCTCACCTGAGGCGAGCCCGAAGCGACCCCCGAACGGCGGATCGCAGCCGCCGAGTATACGCGGGACGGGCGAGACCGGGAAGGGGCGCTGAAGCCTCCAGGATCGAGGGTCAACGCTCGGGCCGCTGTGCGGTGCCGCACATGGATCCCCGATGCGGCGGATTGACGCCAACGCGTCAACGCTTTCGCAACGCCTCGAGGAGAGCGCTCATATCGCCCGGCAACGCGCTCTCGAACCGCAGATGCTCGCCGGTCCTCGGATGCTCGAAGCCGAGCACCGCCGCATGGAGGGCCTGACGCCCGAGCCGCGCCAGCGCCTCGCGTTGCTCCTCGCCCAGCCGGTTCGCCTTCGTCTTGAAGCCTGAGCCGTAGAGATCGTCCCCAAGGAGCGGGTGGCCGAGATGGGCCATGTGGACCCGGATCTGGTGGGTGCGCCCGGTCTCCAGTTCGCAGCGCACGAGGCTCGCCACCGGTTCGGGGCCGGGGGGCAGCGTCTCTTCGACCTCGTAGTGGGTGATGGCCGTGCGGCCCTGTTCCTCGCGGACGACCGCCATCTTCTCGCGGTTGTGAGCGGAGCGCGCGAGGGGCGCCTCGACGGTGCCGCTCCGGCGCGACGGCACGCCCCAGACGACGGCCGCGTAGGCCCGCTCCAGCGGCCCCGTCCGCCCATGGTCGGCGAACTGTTCGGCGAGGCCCCGATGCGCCCTGTCGTTCTTGGCGACGACGAGAAGCCCGGACGTATCCTTGTCGAGCCGGTGCACGATGCCGGGCCGCTTCACCCCGCCGACCCCGGACAGGCTCTCGCCGCAATGGGCGATGAGCGCGTTGACGAGCGTCCCCGTCTCGTGCCCCGCCGCCGGATGCACCACGAGCCCCGCCGGCTTGTCGATGACGATGAGGTCGTCGTCCTCGTAGACGACGGCGAGCGCGATCGCCTCGCCCTCCGGCTCCGCCGGAGCGGGCGGCGGCAGGTCGAGCGTCACGCGCGCCCCCGGCTGCAGCTTCCGGCCCGGATCGTCGACCGGCGTCCCGTCGACCGCCACGTTGCCCCGCCCGGATGAGGGCCTGCAGGCGGCTCCGCGACAGGTCGGCGAAGGCCTGCGCGAGCGCCCGGTCGAGCCGCTCCTGCCCGCCCCCGTTCACCCACTCCCGCCGCACCGTGCCGTCCAACTCGGAAACCTCGAGAACCTCAGCCGCAAACCCACGCCGTCCCGGCCTCGATTTTGGCGGCTGGGACTTGTAGGGAACACCGTGGCTCGTTATACGACCGACCTTCGTCTTGCTAGCTCCCTTCGTCTAGCGGTCTAGGACGTCGCCCTCTCACGGCGAAAACAGGGGTTCGAGTCCCCTAGGGAGCGCCATACATAATCAAGCACTTAGCTGACATTGACTGGGTGAGTGTCCAGTCTGTGTCCAGTCCACGTTCGTAGCGACGTGTTGATGAGAGACGCGCCACTTCCTCGGCAGGGTAGCGCACGTCCCGGGTCTTCTCTGGCCCTTTGCCTTTCAGGTCTTGCCCCAAGTGACGGCGGCCTTCATCCCCAGGAGATTTCGTGATGTCTGATCAGAAAGCGCGTCCGCGCGGGCGACCAGCTAAGGCGGGACGGTATGTAAGGGACGATTGGGAGTTGCTCATCCAGATGTGGCCTCTCGTGACTGAGAAGGGTCTGCCGGTCAAAACAGCAGCGCATCAGGTCACGGAGGGCATGCCTGGTACCGCGGATCAGAAGACCGCCGCCGTGAACCGGGTCCGCAGGCGGTTCCCTGCAGAAAAGCACCTCATCCGAGCTGAGGTGGAGAGGCGTCGACGAGAAGCCCAAAGTGCCAGACCGACGCACGCCGAGCGGAACGCACTCAAAGGCTGCTCCTCACCCTTCGTCAGCGATGTAATGGCGGCGAAGCAGCGCATCGCGAGTTCGCACGGAGCCAATGCCCAAAAAGCCATGGCTTGGAACAGGAGGGTTCGCGCTGCACTGAACGGCCGCAGCAACGAGCTGGAAGCCCAGCTCATCCGGCAAGCAGTCGAGAATGCTCGAACCGTTCCGGCGAGGCTGTCTGACATGCAGAGCAGCAGGCAGAAAAAGCGTGGTAAATAAATCGGCATTTTAATTCAGGGCTTCTCGAATTTCTCGCCACTTAATTCACTCGTGGCAGAAAATCATCATCTCTACCGAGGTCTTCGTACGCAACTACGGAGACACTCACATGAGCACGGACATCACGAAGGTCGCCCTTTCGGTGACCGAATTCTGCAAAGCGGCAGGCATTGGCCGAAGTTTCTTCTACGAAGAGGTCAAGACTGGCCGCATCAAGGTGGTCAAAGCTGGCCGGCGCACGCTCATTCCCTTCAGTGAACTGGCTGCATGGCTTTCTCGCCTCGCCCAAGTCGGGGAGGCTTGATCATGGCCAACAGCATCAACTTCGAAGCCACAATCAGGCCGCGCTGCCCTGGTCTCTGCCCATGGTTCGACGCTGGCTGCCGGGAGGGCGGTTGAACGGGTCGGAGTATGTGGCACGCAATCCCACCCGGTCCGATCACGATCTGCGGAAGCTTCAAGATCAACATCATAACAGGACGATGGGCCGACTTCGCAACGCAGGACCGGGGCGGGGATCTCGTGAGCCTCGGGGCGTATCTGGCGCGGTGCTCCCAATCCGAAGCGGCCTTGGGGGTCGCGAACATGATTTCCTGCGAGCTCCCGGCTGATGAGTCGGACCTGCGCCAGGCCCATGTTCGCTTGCCTCACGCGAGGAGGAGCGGATGCTCCACCGCCCGCTTCAGCCGGAATGGCGATCTTGGCGGTAAGGGAAGAGGGAGCTGGCGAGCCCTGCGCGAGGTGCCCGCTGACGCTCCCGAGCCAGACTTCTTTCACCTCGCCTTCGACGAGCCTTCGCGGACCTGGGCTTATCGCAGCAGCACAGGTGCTCTGCTCGGCTATGTGGTTCGCTTCGACGCCCCCGGAGAGCGCAAACAGGTTCTCCCGCACACCTATTGCGAGAACGAGAACGGGGAGCACGGATGGCAATGGAAGGGCTTTTCCAGTCCAACTCCCATATATGGGCTTGATCAGCTCACGGCGCGTCCTGATGCCCCTGTGCTCATCGTGGAGGGTGAGAAGGCAGCAGATGCAGCAGCGTCCCGCTTTCCAAGTCATATCGCGACGACCTCACAAGGGGGCTCAGGATCCCCCCGCAAAGCAAACTGGCAGTCCCTTGCAGGTCGCGCGGTGCTGATATGGCCCGACAACGATGAGGCGGGGCAGGAGTATGCCCGTGACGTTGCCGAACTCGCCTGGGCGGCTGGTGCGACGTCTGTCTCGATCGTTGATCTGGCCGGATAGCTTTCCGCACGGGTGGGATCTCGCCGATCTTCCACCTGATGGGATCGGACAAGCGAATTGGAGCACGTGCTGCATACTGCCCGTCCCCTCACGAGGACCTCCACGCCACTTTGGAGGCGCACAACGAGGAAGCGCCTCATCAGGAAGACCCGGGACCGTACGTGGTAACCTCCAAAGGTGTCTTCTGGATCGATCGCGATGCCCCAGACCCTCGCCCCCGGTTCGTTTGTGGCCCAATCGACATCTTGGCCGAGACCAGGGATGCGGACGGACGATCATGGGGATTGCATCTGCGCTGGCGCGACCGCGATGGCACCATCCACGACGCAACAGTACCCCGATCCGACCTGGCCGGTGAGGGAACGGACCTCGTGGCTCGCCTCATGGATCGTGGTCTCGCCGTTGCCACCGGGCGGAAGACACGTGAACGACTTACGGACTTTCTCAACCGGGCCAGCTCGCCCGTGCGGGCGCGGTGTGTCTCACGGATCGGTTGGCATCACGAGACCTTTGTTCTCCCGGACCGGACATACGGCCCTAATTCCGGGGAGCAGGTGGTGTTCCAGACCTCGAGCCCGTTCAGCCATGCCTACAATACGAGGGGCAGCATTGAGGAATGGCAGCAGAAGATTGCGGCGTTGGCCCGCGCCAACTCCCGCCTGATCCTTTCGATCTCTGCGGCCTTTGCTGCTCCCCTTCTGCATCTGACCGGCACGGAAAGCGGAGGCCTACACCTGCGCGGCGGGTCGAGCATTGGGAAGAGCACGGCATTGTTTGTCGCCGGCTCGGTCTGGGGTGGGAGTCCGCTCAACGGCTATGTTCGGCAAGGGCGAGCGACCGACAACGGTCTCGAGGGGGTGGCTGTCGCGCACTGCGATACCCTGCTGTGTCTCGACGAACTCTCTCAGATTGACGCCAGAGCAGCCGGTGCTGTCGCCTACATGCTCGCCAATGGTGCTGGCAAGGCCCGAGCATCGCGAAGTGGCGAGAGCCGCGCACCGATGCACTGGCGCTCCCTCTTCCTGAGTTCTGGGGAGATCTCGCTCGCCGACAAGCTCGCTGAGGACGGCCGCAATGCACGTCTTGCTGCCGGACAGCAGGTCCGGGTCATCGACATCCCAGCCGATGCAGGCGCGGTTCATGGGCTTTTTGAACAATTGCACGGCTATACGTCGGCGGACGCTTTTGCCAGGCATCTCAAGTCAGCGAGTTCGGAGCAGTATGGTTGGGCTGGTCGTGCCTTCGTTGAGGCCCTGGCGAACCGACGTGACGAGCTCGTCAGCGCGGCCCAAACGGTGACACGTGAGTTCGTAAGGAAACACTGCCCCTCAGGTACGGATGGTCAGGTAATTCGCGTTGCGGCCCGGTTCGGTCTTCTCGCCGCTGCTGGTGAGATCGCGACCTTGCTCGACATCGTGCCGTGGAAGAACGGCGAGGCAACCGAGGCCGCATCGACGTGCTTTGCCGCATGGCTCCGAGGCCGCGGAGGCATTGAGCCCTCCGAGATCACGGAGGGTATTGGCCAGGTGCTTGCCAATCTACATGCTCACGGTTCTTCACGCTTCGAGGCGTGGACTGAGGCGCCTCACGGGGAAGGCTTCACGGCTGATCGGACTCCCAACCGCCTGGGGTGGCGGCGGAAGAACACGAAGGGACAGTGGGAGTACTACGTCACACCGGATGGCTTCCGCGAGATGACCAAGAGCTTCGACCGCTCCCAGATTGCGGCTGCACTGGTGGAAAAGGGGTACTTGGCACCCGACGGAACCGGTCGAACGTCGAAGTCGATTTCAGTCCCGGGCTACGACAAGCAGCGGCTCTATCACTTCGTGCATACGACCGAGAAGGAGCTCGACGAACACGGCGCGAGTATTTCATCGACTCGCGAGGATGAGTGGAGCTGATCCTGCGGTTCCCGTGTTCTGGTGTTCCAGTGGGCACACATGTCAACCGTGATGCTCCTAAGTTCAAGCACCGCAACGAAAAAACGCAGTGGGCGGCAATTCACCCGTCGCTGGTCGGCTCGTGTTCCCGTGGTCTGCATCCCTTGTGGTGCAACCGACAGAAATGGATGCTGCAGATGAACTATTTACCAAGTGGCTTAAACGGACTTAGTCTCACCCCATGCGAGAGGCACCTCGCTGACGTCGCTCGCATAGTCGCCGGCGGCCGGAACGTGCTATATCACGGCACTCGTTATACGCGGCAGATCTTGACGGAAGGCGTGCTCCGCTTTCCAACAATAGGGCTGGAGGCGGTGTCTTTGAGCCGATTGCCGGAGGTGGCGATCTATTCTGCCGTACTTCCACGCGAGGACACGTTTGACAGTCCGTCTATTCTGGTTCTCGATAGAGAGACTCTCAGGAGCCGATACCGTCTTGAGACCTATCATGAGGGCTGGCCAGGCCATGACAGTGACTGGCGAGATGAGGCTGAGGAGATCATTTACAGACGCAATGTAGACGACTTGGAAAGTCACGTTATTGGGGTGATATCTGCCGACTTATTACCAGACTTAGCGTGCACCAATTGCACACGGGGGATGAGGCGGTACTGCAGCAGGTTCAGTGCTGATACTCTGCAGCTGCAATGTTCGGAATCTTGACGGAGAGACTTCCAACGATGGAGCCGGGCAAAAGGTTCAAATCATAAGAGTGGAAACCTGGGCCCCCTGGGGTCTGAAACCGTCTCGAAATGCAACAATTGCACGAGCGACAGCTATCGCCGAGACGGCCCGGAAGCAAAACAGATGCCCCCACCGGATCGCGCCGCAGCACCTCTTAGACCTGCAAGGTCAGGGACGGCAAGCTCTTGCATGTCGGTGGGCCCG
>CAVRRI010000019.1:0-41800 GCA_963723525.1 uncultured Alphaproteobacteria bacterium | reverse complement strand
AGGGACCATACGCGCCTGCTAAGTGCTTGAATTTAAGCCATTCTGTTCGGCGTGAGAAGGGGCTGTATCATCGATTGTATCATTCCCTGAGGGCTCCCTGGGGCTAGGGACCCTGGGCGATGGGACCCGCGGAACTGTAGCTCCCAGGATTTGCTCACACTGCACGCTAGGGGCTAACAACAGCGCGACCCTTTACCGGAAATTTGAAAGCGGGGTTAGGGCAGGCCTCCCTCCGCACCGGTCTAAGCGTCCAAGATATTCGCGCATTTTCAATGAATTAGGCGAACCGACTTCTCGATCTACCCTACACGCTACCCTACACAGGATACCCTACACGCGGCGCTTCAAGGTGGGTGGAGCCTGTCTTCTAGCAAGGGAGGCTTCCACTACGGGCCTCTGTATCTCAACCGCTTTCGCCGGATGACACACGAAGATCTTGGGGCATGCGGAGCGCAATTCGGTTAGCATTGTCTGCAGTGTTCCAGATCGCACGAGGCCGCTATCGGGAACCAAACCGGTGAAGCAGGCACTCTTGAAGGAGCACTCCAATCCGCTTCATGGCATTAAAATTGGCGCCGCAGTCGGGGCGCTCATCGGCCTGATTGGCGGCCCAATGGTCGCGGCCGTAGGGGCTGCTATCGGAGCTGGTGCCGGAGGGATCGGCGATGCTGTGACCTGGGGACTTACCTCCGCCCTCGTCAATTCGGTCACGTCCGATATGCGTCCAGGAACGACAGCTCTGATCGTTGAAGCGGATGAAGGTAATCCGCGGGAAGTCAACGATATCGTGGCGCTCGGTGGAGGGCGTATTTACCGCCAGCCGCTCCATGGCGGATGACAAGGCTATGACCGAAACTGGGTAACAAGCCGAAACTGAATGTGGCGTATCGAGGCTCGAAGGCGGGGACCCTCAGTCGATGGGATGCGCTGAACCCTGGCAGCTTCGCACTCCTCAACAAGGTCTAACAACAACACGACCCCTTTACCGGTCTTTTGAAAGTGGTGGGGTGGGGGTCTCGATAAGCTCATGAGGCCTGGAGGGCCCCAACTTCCCAACAAAAGTCTTAACGTGGGTGCTGAAAGCCTTGCTGCGTAAGCCGCTTGGGAAGAGAGAGTATCTTCTTACGGTTGTGGGAGTGCGTAATTGAGGGCGCGAACTTGCGCGGACATTAGGGGCGCACCTTGCCCTCAAGCTGCTCAATGTGTCGCTGGAGATGTTCGGGAACGCCTTCTTCAATGACGTTCGCATAGAGGTGTCTGAGTGACCGTCCGACAGCGTAGAGGACGCTCGTCTGGGGCTTGGTCAAGGAGAAGTCGGGAGGGCGTAATACTATCATGTCGTTCAGGCTCCGTTCAGATTGAATACTGCTGTGGGCCGCAATGAGTTTCACCTAAGCCATTCTATTTCAATGGGTTTGTAGAAGCGGTGAGGGGTGATTGTGGGGGTCGTACCTGCGGGACATTAGCCCTCTCGATCCTTACGCCTGAGAGCATTGGGCGTGAAGGTCGAAGGCCAGCCATGCGGAGATGGTGGCCCTTGCGAAGAAGCTTCACCGCTATCGGTCAACGGGAGGCGTAGGTCTCTCCGGGAAGTAGCGTCGGTGTTGGCTCAGAGCGGGTTTTTGAGTTCCCAAGGGAAGCCCTTTACGGCCATGGCGATCAAGAGAATGGTGGAAGGCTAGTATTGGGGCTAGGCGTAAGGCCCTCTCCACCCGGAAGGCTTCAGCGCCTTCTCAAGTTTCCGATCCGATCAGTGCCTCAAGATGCTGGTCAAGCATTGGCCTCATATCAGCGGGCCGCTGAGCTAGGCAACTTCCTCCGACAAAGCATTCCGTCTTCTAAGGGGGTCCATGCGGGCACGAAGTGCGCCTTCCATTCACCCCTAGACGAGGCGACCTCCCCACAGCACCATTGTGTCTCGTGGTTTCCGAGCGGTTCGATGGCCGGTCCTACGCCTCCGAAGGTCCAAAGGCGCCTCGCAGCGATCTTCGCGGCTGATGTGGAGGGTTATTCGCGCCTTATGAACACCGACGAGGTTGGAACGCTTCGGACCTTGACGGCTCATCGGGAGATCATGGATCGGCTCATAGGCGAGCATGGTGGTCGTATAGCTAATACGGCAGGGGACAGCGTTCTGGCGGAGTTCCCGAGTGTCGTGGATGCGGTCCAAGCGGCTTTGGAGGTCCAGGAGGCCCTCAAGACTGCCAACGAAACCATACCCGAGGATCGTCAGGTTCGCTTCCGCATCGGAGTTCATGTTGGCGACGTGCTAGTGAAGGGCGGAGACCTCTTCGGAGAGGGTATAAATGTTGCCGCGCGTCTCCAGGCCATCGCTGAACCAGGAGAAGTGTGCATCTCTGGCGTTGCCATTGAGCATGTCAGGAAGGTGCTGCCGCTCGCCTACGATGACCTCGGACCCCAGCAGGTCAAGAACATCGCCGAGCCGATCAGCGCGTTCTCGGTGCGGGTTCGACGGGAGGTCCCCTCGCCGGCAGGGCGGTCGGCTAACGCACTCCAACTTCCCGACAGGCCCTCTATCGCCGTCCTCCCATTCACGAACATAAGCGGTGATCCTGAGCAGGAGTACTTCGCCGAAGGGATCGCCGAGGAACTGACGACGGCGCTGGCCCGGCTCCGCGGCTTCTTTGTGATCGCCCGCAACTCAGCCTTCACCTACAAGGGAAAGCCAGTGCACGTTCAACAGGTCGGGCGCGACCTCGGCGTGCGGTATGTTCTGGAGGGCAGCGTCCGAAGGGCCGGCGACCGCGTTCGCATCGGGGTCCAACTCGCTGACGCGGGCACTGGCCGCGAGGTCTGGTCAGAGCGTTACGAGCGGGCGCTGGTCGATGTCTTTGCTCTTCAGGACGAGATCGCGGCCAGTGTCGTCGTCGCAGTGGAGCCAAAACTCTACGCCGCCGAGCGTGATCGCATCCAACAGAAACAACCGGACCACCTTGATGCATGGGACTGTGTAATCCGCGCCCTGCCGCACATTTGGCAGCTCACTCGCGGTGGCCACGAAACGGCCCTCAATCTCTTGTCCGATGCGCTGCGGCTCGACCCAGACTATGCGCGTGCGTTAGGACTGCACGCGTGGCTTAGTCTCTTGCACCTCCATCACGGCTGGAGCGTAGGCGGCCCCACAGCTGTGCTGCCCGAGGCCATCGAGCGGGCGCGTGCCGCAGTGGCAATAGACGTGGATGATGCCTGGGCCCGGCTCGCGCTCGGGTTCGCCCAAATGTTCCGACGCGAGCACGGGGAGGCTCTCGAAGCATTGCGCACAGCACTCGAGTTGAACCCTAACTTCGCACTCGCCCATGCCTGCCTTGGCCTGACGCTGGCATATGGCGGGAAGGGAGTTGAAGGCGTCGCCCAGGCGGAGAGTGCGATGCGCCTCAGCCCACGCGATCCATTCATCTCGATGTTTGCCGGAACTCGGTCGTTTGCGCACTTCATGGCGGGGGATTACGCGGCGGGTTTGGAATGGGGACGCCGCGCGGCGCGGCAAATCCCGGGCCTTCCCGCCCCTTGGCGGGCAGTCGCGCTCTCCGCAGCGATGATGGGTTTGGATGTGGAGGCGAGGAATGCTGTGGCAACAGCGGTGCGCTTGCAGCCGGATTACTCAGTCGCGTGGGTGGAACGCGCCTCCCCGCTCGTACATGCCTCGGACCGGGCACGCTACTGCGATATTCTGCGTCCTGTAGGGCTGCCCGAAGCATGACCACCCGCCGTCTCGCAGCGATCCTTGCGGCTGACGTTGTCGGCTTCTCCAGTTTAATGGGCGAGGACGAGGAGGGCACGCTCGCTCGGATCAAGCAGCTTCGTCGTGAGGTGGTCGAGCCAAAGGTCCGCGAGCACCATGGGCGAGTGTTCAAGACGACCGGAGATGGCTTCTTGGTGGAGTTTCCTAGCCCCGTAGAGGCCGTTCGGTGTGCCGTGAACTTGCAGGAGGCTCTTGCGTTTAATGCCGCTGAGGAGCCCTCCCGAGCCCTCACGCTCCGCATCGGCATTAACCTCGGCGACATCATCATCGAGGGGGATGGCGACATCTACGGTGATGGTGTGAATGTTGCCGCTCGCCTACAAGAATTGGCCGACCCCGGTGGAATCAGCATTTCGAGCAAGGTCTACGACGAGGTCCGAGACAAGGTGGCCTACGTGTTCGAGGATCGGGGAGAGCAGCAGGTCAAGAACATCGTAAGGCCGGTGAGCGTCTATAGCCTCTCGGGAACCAGCACCGCCGCGTTCCGCCCAACCCTCCCGATTCCTGAAAAGCCCTCCATTGCCGTTCTTCCTTTCAACAATATGAGCGCGGACTCCAATGACGAGTTCCTAGCTGATGGGATTGTCGAGGAAATCATTGCTGCCCTCTCGCGGGTGCGTTCATTCTTCGTCATCGCTCGCAACTCGACTTTCACTTACAAGGGACGCGCGGTGAATGTCCAACACGTGAGCCGGGAGTTGGGCGTCCGTTACGTGCTTGAGGGAAGCGTCAGGCGAAGCCGCAACCGAGTGCGAGTGACCGCACAGTTGATTGATGCCACCACGGGCGCACACCTTTGGGGCGACCGTTATGAGGGCTCAGTTGAAGATGTGTTCGATCTTCAAGACGACATCACGGCCAGCGTGGTTGGAGCTTTGCAGCCTTCCCTACGCGCTGCCGAAATCGAAAGGGCTCGACGTAAAAGACCTGAGAAACTTGACGCATATGATCTGGTGATGCGGTCTCTCCCGTTTGCTTGGTCCTTAGATCGCGCCTCGAATGAGACGGCAACCGAACTGCTGACAAGGGCACTTGCGCTCGACCCAAGTTATCCTCTGGCCTTGTCTTTGTCGGCTTGGTGTAGCGCGCAGCGAGTCTTTTATATGTGGTCGTCGGATGTCGAGAAGGACAAACGCGAGACCCTCGAAAAAGCACAGGCTGCGGCGGACATAGCTCCTGACGATCCGTTCGTTCTGACGGCGCTCTGTGCCGCACTTACGAACACGCGCGAGCTACAAGCTGCGCAAGTAATGATCGAGAAAGCGCTGGCTCTCGATCCGAACTCCGCCTGGGCATGGAACCGCAGTGGGTGGATTCGGAATTACCTTGACGACCCGGAGACCGCCATTGTCCGGTTCGAGAAGGCCATCCGCCTGAGTCCCCTCGATCCAAGCGCCTTTATGTGTCATGCCGGGATCGGGATGGCTCATTTTATCGCTGGTCGATACGAGACATCAGCCGTTTGGCTGAAACAGGCACTTCTTTCTCACTCGAAGATGGTCTCGCTTCACCGATTGCTTGCGCCAGCGTGTGTATTCACAGGAAACCAACGGGAAGCCGAAGCTTCGGTTTGCAAGCTCGTCGCAGCGTATCCAAACGTGAGCCTGAACGCCCTGCGAACCGCGTGGGCGTATAGTGATGAGGTGAAGGACCGGCTTTGTGAGGGACTCCGGCGTGCGGGTCTGCCGGCCTGAGGGCAATGGGCGCGACAAAGTTCCTCAGGAATTCCGTAGAGCGCGACGTCGAGTTCCAGGAGCGCCTAGCTGCATAGAGTAGCGGCGAAGGCTCCGTAGAGCCGATAGGACCACAGATGGAACCAATGCCACGGGACCCTGAAGCCTTCCACGTGGATGGGACCGTTTAGGAGCCCGAGAGCCGGGATGGGACCCGTGATTCCAGCGGGCCTAGTGGGCCCCAGGGTTCGCTCACTCACCACGTCAAGGGC
Organism: uncultured Alphaproteobacteria bacterium; assembly: GCA_963723525.1. GTDB lineage: Bacteria > Pseudomonadota > Alphaproteobacteria > Rhizobiales > Beijerinckiaceae > Microvirga. Next base: position 36,092 of record CAVRRI010000019.1, on the reverse strand, counting down.
CAACAACAACGCCGGAGACTTAAGCTCTTTTTTGAAAGGACGGGGTATGGGTGCTTGTCGCCACGATAACCCTCTGGAGGGACCCAGAAAGCGTGGGAGGTTCTCCTACCCGCAAGCGGCGCAAGGCGCTCTACGGTCTCCTGCGGTAGCTCCTAGGGCCTGTCTAACCCGTGGCCCTAGCCAGGATGCGAGACCCCGAGCAGGCGTCCAGACATTGGCCCTGCTGCTCGAAAAGAGAGGTCGCCACAGCAACGGCTGGCAGGGCAGGGAAGAAGGCTCTGGGGGCGCCGAAATCCCTCCTCGAATATTCAGCGGCTATTCAATCGACCCTTCCCTATTGGCCTACTTTAGGGGAACGCCGCATAGCTCGGGTCTTGGTTTCCGTTGATTGTTTTCAAGCAGCGGCGCGCTCAGCTTCGTAAACGCCGCTGCGTCGGTCCGCATGGCGGCATCGCGCTGGAGCTTGTCGGAAAAGAAGCGGTCATGAACGTGGAAGGTGACCCGAAGGACTCATGAACGGCGAGCTTACACGATCACCGAAGAGGGAAAGAACGGCGTGCTCTGGGCGCAGTTCCGGCAGGCATTTGCCGTCGCCGCCGTAACCGTCCCGGACCGTTCGTTCCTCTGCAGTATCGGTCCGCACTTCGGGCCAGTTTTCAAGCCGGGCGACTTTCGCGCGGACCCGACGCAGAATGCACGCACGGCGCCCTAGACCAGCACCCGGAGCTGATCGCGAGCGGGCAGACCAGAGCACTCCTGAGGCAGCAGTTTACCCACGTACGAGTTGCAGCAGCGGCTCGAATGCGTAGAGCGCCGGACGTCGCCCGGCCGCCGCTTCGACTGTGGTGAGCAATCCACGCTCGGCAAGCACCTTGGTAAAACGTGCAGCGGTCGGACGCGGGATTCCGCTGTCCCGTGTGAAGGCGCTATTACGAAAGACCGGGCGCGAGAAGATGAAGTCGAGCGCCGGGATGGACCACTGCGACACCAGCTCTTCACGGAAGCGAACCTTCATGGCCTCGTAGAGCTGCACAATCGTCTCGGCGGCCTTCAGGTTCTCGCTCGCCTGTTCTTCGATCAGTCCGAGAAAGAACAGGCACCATTCGGTCCATTGCTGATCCATGGACACAAGGCGAAGCCGATCGATGTACTCGTCTTTCCGTCGCTCAATCGGTCCGCTTGCATAGAAGTGCGGCGCGCTGATCAGCTTCTTATCCCACAGCATGAGCGTGATCAGCATCCGGCCAACACGTCCATTGCCGTCCTTGAATGGATGCAGCGCCTCGAACTCGACATGAGCGAGCGCGGTCTGCACGAGCGGCTCGATCTCCTCGTTATGGATGAAGCGCTCAAGCTTTGCGATACCGTCGTCAAGCTGCTGGGGGGAGATAGGTACGAAGAGAACCTGTCGTTTCGTCCGGTCTACGACGAAGTTCTGGTCCCTCTTAAAACTCCCAGGCTGCTTGTCTGCGCCTCGGCCGAAGAAGAGCAGCCGGCCGTGCGCCTCCTTGATGAAGCGGCCACAGAGAGGGAGACCCTGCTCCACCAGCCGCTGAGCGTGGTTCATCGCGCGGCCGTAGGAGAAGACCTCGATGACTTCCTGTCGATATGGGGCGTGGCCCTCCCCGCCCTCCGCCTCGGCTTCGTAGTCCAGGACCTCGTCGAGCGTCGCGACCGTACCCTCGATGCGGGAGGAAACCACGGCTTCCTGGCGCCGGAGCGGCGCAAGTGAAGGCCCCGTAGGACGGCGTCATAGCGCGCGAGCGCAGCCGCCGCCCGGCTGATCGGGCGGGCGAGGCGAGCATAGTCAAGGTTGGCCGGCGGGAACGCCCCGTAATGGTAGTCCACCGCCCCGTCGAAGCTAAGCTTGTCTATCGTGAGCTGCACCTTTGTATCTCATTTCTCAAACATCGTGAGATACAAGCTCGGAAGCATAGCACCGGTGAGATGCAAACAGTTTTGTTGCTCACCACTGCCGCGACGTGAGACGCAAATCGGCCTTGGCTGCCCAGGGGCGGTCGTCCGATCAACCGTTATCGACCGTCCGAGAAGCGAAACAACAGCGGCTGAGCCCTCTTGCATGCGCTACGGTCCGGCGCCGGAGCGGAACGCCCCGCCGGTGCTATCCGCTGTTGCGCACCTTCCTTCTCTGCTTTCGTGGTGCTCGAGCCGCGGCGGAATTTTCGTCCGTGCTCCTGCGGAGGCGTTCGATGAGTGCGTCGATATCCTGGTCAGCGGCAGCGCGGGCCGTCTGTGATGAAGGCGTGTTCAGTGAGATGCGTAGGAGAACGGGCCGATGATCCGAGATCCGCCTGATGTAATCGTCAATGGAACGTTCCTTGGCGACGATGAAGTAGTCGAGCGCCCCAACCGTTCTCGTCATGTTCGGGGAAAGGAAGATATTGTCGATGAGGGAGCGCGGGCCCTTGAGATAGCTGAATCCGCCTGCCTGCTCGTCTGCCGCTCCCATTGGCGTGAAATCCGCGCTCGTCAGCGCGTCGAAGTCGCCTGACGCTAGGGGAGCATTGACGTCGCCTCCGAGAAGCACGTCCGAACTCTCCCGTGTCGGCGATCAAAGACTCCACCGCTTTGACCAGGATGCGAGATGCCAAGCGCCGTCTCAGGCTTCCCTCGGCCATCGCCTTCATGTGGAGCGGCACCAGATAAAAGTCGAAGGGGCTGCGGCTGGTCAGCTCGAAGTGGAACAGACCAGGATAGCGGTCGAAGATCTTGCCGTGGAGCGCCTCCAGGCCATCGACCTCAGGATCACGACTGTCGAGACGGAACATGGGTTCGACATCCGAAGGCCATGGGACTTTCGTCGCGTTCACCTGCGACGGCTTCCAGATCACCGCGGTCGACTGCTTACCGTCGCTCGAATCGGGCTCCGACAAGGCGTAATGATAGGTCTCTCCGAACGACTCCTTCAACTCGTCGACGAGAGCCTCGATCGCTCGAGGAGAGATCTCGGACAAGCCCCAGATATCCAGGTTGAGGTCCACGATGACGCGAGCGGCCCCTTGCAGCTTCTCCGGCTCCCGCCAGCGATTGGAGAGGAACTCGATATTCCAGAAACCGATGTCGACGTCTTGATCGGTCCCCACATAGGCGTCGACCACCGCTTCGACCCCGAGTTCTGGTCCGACCCGCCGGCCAAGGCCTCCGAAGAAGCCGGTCAGGGAGTCGGATCCCGACATGATCTTCAGGATCTCGGAAGCCATTGCGGCGTCGTTACTCTGCGCCTTGATGCGGTTCTCCAGATCGACGGCAATGGCGCTGATCTTGATGCCTTCGTTGACGCTGTCCGTCGTCTGGCCGTCCGGCAGGGTGACAACCTTGCGGACCGATGCGTGATGCAGCGCGATGAGGCGGCCCTGCGCGTCGAAGACCGGTGATCCGGAAGAGCCGCCGAGTGTGTCGGAGGAATAATGGATTGTCGTCGAGGAGATTCCGAGGACGTCCGCGTCATCGAGCGAGACCTGCTTGGGCCTGCCGTCAGGGTGGTGGATGATGATCGCCTGCTCTCCCGGGCGCGCCGTGAATGAGGCCCGCTCCATCGGGATCGACCCGAAGGCCTTCTCGGCCGCCTCGTCGATCCAGACGAACGTAAAATCAAGACCCTCCCGGACCTCGCTCGTGACGAAGAGCCGTTCGGGCTCGAGCCTGAAGACCTGTCGCGCCGCCGGGGCGAGCGCTACGCCGGAGACGAGGTCCGATTCGGGGACCTCGTAGTCGAACTCCAGCACCGCGTTGCCGGCGACCTCGACCGAGTTCAAGACATGATGATTCGTGAGGAAGAGATTCGGAGCGACCAGGAAGCCTGTTCCGGCCCACTCTCCCCTCACTCCTTCGAAGTTGACGCCGCGTGTCCTCACGCGCGCGACGCCGCGGCGACGCTTCGCCAGCAAGGATAGAATGGCGGCCGGCAGTGTCAGGAAGCGGCCGACTTGCGCCTCGAGCTTGAGGCCCTCGGTGCGAACTTGCCGCCAGCCCGCGAGCATCGCCTCGGGACTGTCGACGGGAGGAGCTTGCGCGAGATCGGGGAAAGGGTGCTCGGGATCGATCGTGCTGTGAATGAAGGGTATGCCGGTCGCCATCCGCTCGATGCCGCGCCGGTCCTGCTCGAGAGGGGGGGACGCATCGGGGCCGCGGAGCTCGGCCGGAGGGAAATCCTCCTCCCGCTCGGGCCGCGCGCTGCGGTCGTCGTCGGGCGCATGGCCACCCGTGAGGGAGGCCTCGGTGCCGGCGAGGTTGGAAAGTGCGAGTTCCGGCTCGAGGAGCAGCCCGCGGCTGCGCAGATCCTCCATGATCGCCTGTGCCAGGGCCTCACCGAGGTCGTCGATATACGATTGCTGGCGCAGGCGCTCTTCCTCCCGGGCGTCGAGCGACAGGAAGCTGATCTCGATGAGGCAGTTGGCCGTTCGCGACAAGTGATTGGCCGGGTTGATCACTCCCGAGACGTTGCCGACCTTGACTCCCCTGTCCCGGTGGCCCGTGACGGCCCGGACCCGGCGCTGCACGACGTCGGCAAGGGACCTCGAGAGCCGCGAATGGCCCATTCCGATCCAGGTTTCGGTGCCCTGAGCCGGAACCTCGCCCCCCGGAGCATTGAAGTGAACCGACACGAACGTATCGGCTCGATTGTCCCTCGCGACGGCCGCCCTCTCGGCAATCCCGAGGTTCCTGTCCGATCGGCGGGTCAGGACGACACGAATTCCGGGGCCGGCCAGCGCCCTCTCTGCGGCCAGGGCGACCTTGAGCGTCACCTCCTTCTCCTTCAAGCCGTTCGGCCCGGTGGCATTGTTCGGGCTCGAGCCGCCGACCTTGATGGTGCCGCCGTGTCCGGGGTCGAGAACGATGGTCGCCATGACGGTTGTTCCTTTCGGGCTCGGGGGTGGGGCGCCTCACCTATGCGAGTGACGGAAGACCGAGAGGACCTCCGGAACGACAGGCCCCCGGATCTCTCGTTACGCGGGCTGCGGGATCTCGAGGTGGTACCCGGGATCCATGGGCGGCGTGATGAACCTGCTCACCCGTGCGTCCTGTCGGACGGCATGCTCGAACTCCTGCCGAAGGCTGACCGAGCTTGGCGCGATATCGAGGACGTTGAGCACCTTGGGATCCGCTGCATGCCGGGATACGCGGTTCGGTCCCACGCGGACGATCTCGTCCGTCATGAGAGCCTTTATCGCGGGCGCGCCGCGGCCGGCCTGCTTGGCCTTCCGGTAGACCTCGATGACGAGGTCACCGGCCGGGCCGTAGAGAGCTCTTTGGTGGGCGACGCCGAACCGCTCCAGATTGTTGAACATCACACGCGCCTGTTCGGCGGGGCTGCGCGACGTGCTGGAGACCGTGACGCGGGATAGGCCCGCTCGCCTCATGATGTCGCGCAGGACGCCCCGTGAGAACTCCGTGACGTCAGCGGATTTCGCGTTCGGTCCGAAACGGATGTCCGGTTCGGCGGAAGCCTCGAGCCCTTCCCCGACGGCCACGGGCTCGTCGGCGACGTCGGGCGCGATCTCACTCAATCTCTCGAAGGCGTCCAGCAGATCGAAGGGCACCTGGGCGGTCTCGCGCGCGACTGCGAGTTCATCCTCATCGTCGAGAAGACCGAGCCGCCTCGCCGACGCAGCGTCCTCGGCGACCTCGACGGTGGCCCGCCCGCCGCGCCGTGGCTCGCGTATCGTTTCCAGGTTCAAACCCAATCCCAGCGTAAGGGCGACCTTGCGCGCGAGCTTCACCGCGCCGCTCTCGCGCGGATGCAACTCATCGAACCAGTCGTTCCGCCCAAGGGTGCCGACGAAGTTTACGTGCGTCACATGGGAGAACTCGCGGCTCAGCCGATCGAGCCGTTGATTGAACTTCTCGACCATGAAGCGGATGATCGCCCGGCAAAGGTCTGGCTTGAACACCGGATCCAGTCCCTGGCGTTCCATCGCGCGGCCCAGGAACGGGCCGTTCCCCTGCGGGATGGCGCAGTCGTATCCGTGCAGGATGAGCCGAGTGGCGGGAGAGATCTTCAGAACGGACTTTGCGAGCTGGCGGTACAAGCGCTCGATCCGGTCGAGCGCGTCGTAGAACTCTTGCGTCGGGTAGTATTCGGCGTCCGAAGGATGCTGATGATCGATGTCGTACAGCCTCAGGAAGCGGTAGAGCGTTCCGCCTCCCAGGACGTCGTTGCCCGCTCCGGAGAAGAGGAAGAAGTCGACGTCTCCGTTGGCGAGATAGGGGAGGTATTCCCCCTCGCCGATCATCTGCTCGAGGCCGTCCCCCCAATGCGCGATGTTGTCCACGGGGGTGCTTCGGCTCAGGATGTCGATCAGCGTCTTCGGATAGAGGAAAGGCAGATTGAACCAGGAATCGCCTTCGGCAAGGATCGTCACCGCACCGGCAGCCCTGCTCTCGGGCCTTGCGGAGCGAATGCCGTTCAGAAGGCGGGCCGCGTCGAGGCCGAGCAGGGACGCCGACCCCTTCGCGGCCATCTCCACACCGGTGATGTCGACAGTCGTCTCGTTCAGCGCCAGTGCGGGCTTGAACGGCTCACTCGCCGCTTCGTCCAGCACGAAGCAGGCCGCCAGCTCGTCTTCCGAGACGGTCCCCTCCTGAATCTTCGCGACGAGGTCCGCGTAGGGGATTCGAGTGCCGGATCGCTCCGTGGCATTCTCCGCATGACGTCTCGACAGTGCTCGTGTCGATGAACGACGGTTCAAGTATTCATGTTTCATCATGAAGACCCCGATGCGTTCGAATGTAGTTTAAGTACTTCACACCTTGCGGATGCGCCCAACACGATCTCGATACAAAATTCCGAGTTTCGTTACAGGCGCGCTGAACCCCGTTCAACAGTAGACGAGCGATAGCCATGCTCAGCTTGAGAGAGAACAAATTGATAGATTGTTATTCCATAATTTCCAGCAGTCGAGATGAACACACTGGAGAGTTATATCTCCAGGCGCATGTCGCAAACACTTGCAATATGCTACGCTACGTAGCCAAAGAGTCAATCGAAACCTAAAGTTCGACTGACATTCACTTCCGCCGGGCTCTCCCGGGGCACGCCTGCTCGATTTGATGCTCGAACCGCACTCCGGCCAGTATAGCGCGTTCCAGATCTCGCTTTCTAGTTGTAATGGAGAAGCTGCGCCTCTGACAAGGGGCAGTGCGAGGGGAAGTTCGCGTCCGGTCGGACCAGCGAACTGATCGACGACGACGTTCTCTTCGGAGGGTTCTCGTCCTGCGAGGATTCCAGCGGCCTTCGCTACGCAGAGTGCTACGTCCTGCCGCCGAGGAAGGACGGCTTCGCCGTGGTCCGGGTGCGGTTGAACGGCTCCTTGGGACCTGGACTGCGCCGGATGCGGAGCGCGGCGGACACTCATCCTTAATCGTGTTGCGGCATCCTCGAACGCCATGCACCCACTGCTCTACACCCTGCGCGACATCGTCCACGACCAATGGCTGCGGGCCCGCGAGCAGCCCGTGGATTGGTTCCTGAAGCCGGCGGTCAAGGCAGCCGTCGTGATCGGGCTACTCTCGGTCGCCGCGCACGTGCCGAAGGAGCGGACCTACGACCGCAAGGCGCTGGCGAAACTGTCCGCCGGATCAAAGCCCGTGAAGGCGCCTTCGACGACAGGCTCCCTCAGGCGCTGATCCATCGGGAGTTGCAGCCGGACCCGGCAGGTCGACTCCGCCGCATGATCCGCGGCGGGACGATGATCACGGCGCCGGTCCGTCAAGGCGCCGGCCGGTCCGGCATCGTCGTGCGACGAGCCGTTATCGCGTCCGAGGCGCCGCGCCGCCCGTGCGCGGATGGTTAACCGGATTATTAACTGCCGTAACGGAAACTGCAGACCTCGAACTGATTTGCGGAGGGCCCGCCGGTGCCGACGCTCATTCTCCCGGTCGGCGTCGTTCTGTTGACGGTCGGGCTTGTCGCCCTGGCTGCGACCGGCGATGCGCTTGTCCTGATCAGCGCTCCGATCTTCAGCACCGTCGCAGTGCTTCTTTCCGCGACGATCTTCATCCTTCCCGGACGCCGGCCCAGGGCCGACAGGGAGCCAATGGAACCTGAGAGGCACCGTCCCTCGGCCGGCTCGGCGCGCATCAGGCCGGCCGCGGTCGACCGCCCTCGCCCGCCGAATGCAGAGCATCGGACCCGTCCACTTTTGGGATCCATCCGATGCTCTTTCTCTTGAGCAGCGCATCGTTCGGCGCGGAAAACCGGGTCCACTTGTCCGCACGATGCGCTAGAACGGCCCATGGCGAGGGTTGCGCCAGTAGTCCAGCGCCTCCGTCTCGCGTTTGCGGTCCGGCCAGATCTGGTCGTCGCCGTAGAAGGCGGGCGCACCCTTCACCTGTTCGGCCGTAATGTCGGTGCGGTAGCCGCTGTATTCCCTGTCGTAGGTCAGCTTCTCCCACGGGATCGTGTGGTGATGGACCCCGAGGCCGAGGAAGCCCCCGAAGGTCACGTCGACGTAGAGCACCCGACCGCTCACCTTCTCGATCAGCAGACGCTTGATCGTGCCGATCTGGTTGCCGCTCGGGTCGAACACCGCCGTCCCCTCGACGCGGTCGCTCTCGATGATGGGTTTCGTGGATGCCGGTCTCCTGACCGGCCCTGAAAGGTAAAAGCCGTTCTCGAGAATGCCGGTCGCGACCACCGCCCGGCTGATGTCGAAGGTCCATTCCTCATCGGGCTCGACCTTCTTGAGCAATGACCAGGGTCCATCTTCTCCCGGCAGCTTCTCGCCGGTGGGATCGTCCGTGAAGCCGCGCAGGCCGGGAGAGCTTCCGGATTGAAAGAGATAATAGGTTCGCATGACGGCCTCCATCATGATGGTCGGCCCCCGTCATATTCACCTACGAGTCGAGTCGGCGCGCAAGAGGCAAGGCGCCCGCCGGCATGAAAGCCGAAAGCAGCCGCGGGTGACGGGCCGCGTCGGCGAAGCGGGGATCCCCGACTTCTCCTCGCGTGCCGTTCACGTGCGCTCGCCGAGGTTCCGCGCGGCTCGGCACTGAAAAATAGCATTCACGGCAGTTCCGGCATCGGGAGCAGGGCGCCCCGCCGGAGGCGACGGGCGCCGTGCCCTCATACGTCGTTGCTTGGCAATACGGTGCGGCGCAACAAGCATTGCTGAAGAATTGAGCTCGCCGCTCTCTATTCATATTCTGTTCATGAAGCGACAGTATGTGACGCAAATCCTTGTCATTACTTCGCTCTACTCGGAAACCGGAACCCATTCGAAGACCCCCGCGTTGATCTCTGTCGGAAATGGGCGCTTTGCCCCGACGTGAGGGAGAAGTCTCATGCGTTATGGATTACTGAGTACGGTGGCTGTGGCGGCCCTGTCGCTGAGCGTTGCTGCCGGTGTCGCCCAGCAAAGCTCGGGCGGGACCTCGAGCGGCGGCTCCGCAGGCGGCTCGGCGGGCGGCTCGAGTGGGCAGCAGATGATACCCCAGAGCGGCGGCAGCGGGTCGGGCGGCGCTGCGGGCACCAGCGGCAGCGCCGGCGGCTCGAGCTCGATGCAAGGCGGTTCGACCACGCAGCAGGGTGGCGCAACGGCCGGCAGCAGCACGGGAACGAGCGGCACGCGGCAACAGCCGAGCGGCACGGCCAGCACCGGCGGGACGGCGACCACGACCGGTTCGACCGGAATTACGCTGAACTCCGAGCAGCGCACCCAGGTGTCGCAGGCCTTCCGCAGCATCCGCACCGAGCCGTTGAGGGACGTGAACTTCAGCGTCAGCGTCGGCTCCACCGTCCCGGCGAGCGTCACGACGTTGCAGACCTGCCCGAGCGAGGTCGTTCGGCTGATCCAAGGACTGCCGGAATGCCGCTACATCGTGGTTCGCGACCAGATCGTGATCGTCGAGCCGAGTTCGCGCCGGATCGTGACGGTGATCGAGCGGCAGGGCTGATCACACATCCTGAATGCATCCTGCAGAGGGGCGGCTCGTGCCGCCCCTCGTCGTAAAGTCGCGGCGGAGCGTTCTGGTTCCGGGCACGCGACGGGCGGGCGACCGGACGCTTGTAACCGGCTTGGCAGGTATCAGGTCTGAGGCTGGCGGTGCCGCCTCGATACGCCCAGTGTTTCGACGGCCTCGATCACCTCGGCCGGGCGGAACGGCTTGCACAGAAACCGGCTTCGCGACGCATGCCGGGGCTGCGCGACGGCGTAGCCGCTCATGTAGACGATCGGCAGGTCGGGGCGCCGGGCGCGGGCCGCCTCCGCCACCCGCCAACCGTCCACGATTCCGGGTAGGCGGATATCGGTGAGGAGAAGGTCGATGGGCTGGCGGTCGAGGATGCCCACGGCCTCCTCGCCGGTCGCGGCGGTGATGACCACGTACCCGGCCGCCTCGAGTTCATCGGCAATGACGTCGCACAGCGCGAACTCGTCCTCGACGACGAGAACGACCGGGGCGGGGACGAGGAGAAAGCGAGCGATCTGGTTCATTCGAAGTTTCTACGGATCCGGACGCGTCGCGGGTCCGGCTGGCTGTCCGCGCTCCCCTTCGGGGGTCCCTATCGATCACTATGATATATCATTTCAATAATGAAGAATGAATGCGACAAATCGCTGGAGCGTCGTTCGAGGAAGCGGAACCGGTTCTTCACCAACGATCCGTTACAAGTATGGAAGCGTACGTTCCGCTTATGCCGGGCAGGCGCCGGCAGACGTCTCAGACCGGGCCCAGATGCGCGAAGGCCGATACGACGCATTCGTAGACCGGGCGCTTGAAGGGGATGATGAGCTCGGGCAGGCGCCGCATCTGCTCCCACCGCCACTCGTCGAATTCGGGCTTGTGATGCCCGCCGCCGGGGTGGCGGATGTCGACCTCGGCCTCATCGCCCTCGAAGCGGAAGGCGAACCATTTCTGCGTCTGCCCCCGATAGCGTCCCTTCCAGGCGCGCCCGGCGACGATCGCGGGCAGATCGTAGGCGTACCACTCGGGCGCCTCGGCGAGGAGGCTCACCGTGCGGATGTTCGTCTCCTCGTAGAGTTCCCGAAGCGCGGCCTCATAGGGCGTCTCGCCCGGATCGATGCCGCCCTGCGGCATCTGCCAGGCATAACCGTCCGCGACGTGCTCGCCGCCGGCCTCCGATTTGCGCCGGCCCACGAAGACGAGCCCGTCGCGGTTGAGCAGCATCACCCCGACGCAGGGACGATAGGGCAGATCGCCCTTCTGGCCGGAGGTGCCCCGGTCCCGGCTCATCGGCGCGCCTCGGCCAGCGCGCTCAAGGGGACGAGTTGGATCCCCCTCTCGTCGAGCGTCCTGGTCCACCGGGCGATCCGGTCGATCGTGAGCGGGAGGGCGCTCGCGCTGCCGATCGCGGTGCCGCGCTCGCGCGCGATGGTCCTCGAGACGCTGGAGTTCGCGGTCGATCGCCTCGGCGCGAGGAACCGCGTCGAGAACGGCCTGCGCCTTCAGGGCCGTCGGCCCCTGGCGGACCGACGGACCGCGACGAGGACCCGTCGTCGACGAGCAGCAGACCTCGTCCGGCGATCTCCTTCAGGATCGGCGCGAGCGCCGTCTCGTCGGCCGTCAGCTTCGCGCCCATGAAGGTGACGAGCCCCGTATAGCCCGTGAAACGCCCCATGACCCAGTGCAGGCGTTCGATGTTCTCCTGCGGCTTCGCCCGGACGGTGAGCGTATGCGGGCCGGGATCGTTGTCCGGGTAGTCGAACGGCTCCATCGGGACCTGGAGCATGACCTCGTGGCCGTCGTCGCGGGCACGCGCGCACGGCCCGTTCGAGATCGCCGCCATAGGGAGCGAAGGCCAGCGTCACCGCGGCGGGCAGCTTCGCGACCGCATCCGCGGTCGCGCTCTGCCCGATGCCGAGGCCGCCCATCACGACGGCGACCCGGGGGCCCGGCCTTGCCGCCGCGGGGCGAGCATAGACCTGCGACGGACGCGCTCCGTCGGCGCCGATCCTGGGGAGGAGCCCGTAGCGCGTCCGCTCCACGAGGCGCGGATCGGGCGCGGGAGCCAGTTTCGTCATCCCGTCCGGCACGCTGATGACGACCGATTCCGGAGCGGCGTCGCCGGGCGGACGGACGACGGAGACGCCGGAGGCCGATTCGACCTCGCCGGCGCTGCGCTGGCCCGAATTCTGCGGCTCCGGCTTCGAGGACGCCGGTCTGGCGACGGCCTCGCGCACGACGATCGGCGCCACGGCGAACGGCTCGGGCGCGGCGGGCCTGCGGGTGGCAACGAGGGTGGCCGCCACGGACAGCGCGACGGCGGCGACGACGAGGGCCAGCCAGCCTGCCGCGCCCTTCGGAAGAACCCGCTTCGCCCTCGCCGGCTTCCCTCGGTCGACGCCGAGGGGCGTCGTCAGTTCGTCGGGCGTTGCATCCACGGTCGGAACCTGTCCTCGGGCGGGACGCGAATCAAAACGGCCCGCCGCCGCATCTTGGGGATGAGACGACGGGCCGCCAAGTCGAAGGTCTGGCGTTCGAAGGCCGGGTCCTGCAGCACGGACCCCGGCCGGACGGCCGATCAGTTCGGCACGCCCGTATTCGTGGTGTTCGTCGCGCCCTGGCGCACGCCGCGCAGATGCTCGAAGGCCGCGATGAGCTGCTTGTCCTTGGCCGGATCCGGCGGGACATAGGCCGACGAGCCGCCGCGCTCTTCCTTCTCGCCGTTCTTGAGATGGCCGCGCAGGCCGGCCTCGCCCTTGGTCTCGTCCTTGCCCTTCAGCTCGTCGGGGATGTCCTGCAGGACCTCCCGGTCGGGATCGATGCCCTTGGCCTGGATCGAGCGGCCCGACGGCGTGTAGTAGCGCGCCGTCGTGAGGCGCACGGCGCCGTTGCCGCCGAGCGGGATGATGGTCTGGACCGAGCCCTTGCCGAAGGAGCGCGTGCCCATGACGATCGCGCGCTTGTGGTCCTGCAGGGCGCCGGCGACGATCTCGGAGGCCGAGGCCGAGCCGCCGTTGATCAGGACGACGACCGGCTTGCCCTTGGCGAGGTCGCCCGCCTTGGCGTTGAAGCGCTGGGTCTCTTCCGCATTGCGGCCGCGGGTCGAGACGATCTCGCCGCGATCGAGGAAGGCGTCGGAGACCATGATGGCCTGGTCGAGGAGGCCGCCGGGGTTGTTGCGCAGGTCGACCACGAAGCCCTTGAGCTTGTCGGCGCCGATCTCGCTCGCCAGCTTGTCGATCGAGGTGCGCAGGTTGTCGAAGGTCTGCTCGTTGAACTGCGTCACGCGCAGCACCCCGATCTCGCCGCCCTCCACGCGGGCGCGCACGGGCCGGATCTTGATCGTCTCGCGGGCGAGCTTCACCTCGATCGGATCCTTGGCCTCCTTGCGCTGGATCCTGAGACGCACCGGCGAGTTCACCGGTCCGCGCATCTTCTCGACCGCCTGGTTGAGGTTGAGGCCCTGAACCTGCTCGTCGTCGATATGGGTGATGATGTCGTTGGCGAGGATGCCGGCACGGGCGGCGGGCGTCTCGTCGATGGGCGTCACCACCTTGACGATGCCGCTCTTCCATGGTGACCTCGATGCCGAGGCCGCCGAACTCGCCGCGGGTCTGCACCTGCATGTCGCGGAAGCTCTTGGGATCCATGTAGCTCGAATGCGGATCGAGCGAGGTGAGCATGCCGTTGATGGCGGCCTCGACGAGCTTGGCCTCGTCCGGGCGCTCGACGTAGTCCGTGCGGACCTTCTCGAACACGTCGCCGAAGAGGCTGAGCTGACGATAGGTTTCGGCGGAGGCCGCGACCGCGCTGGTGCTCGACAACAGGTTGGTCTGCGAAACGAGGGTCGCGCTGGACGCACCGACCACCGCGCCGAGAACTAGAAAGGAGAGTTTGCGCATCACCCGCGAACCTTTTCGCTTTGCGATTTCGCCCACCATGGCCCCGGATCGATCGAAGATCCGTCTTTCCGGAACTCTACATAGAGGACAGGATCGTTCGATTCGATAGCTCCCGCCGCTGCCGATACCGTGGACGTCTGGCCCATGGTGGCGACGGGTTCGCCCGCGAGCACGAACTGACCGACCTCGACGTTGATCTGGTCCATGCCCGCCAGCAGAAGATAGTACCCGCCGCCGGCATTGATGATCAAGAGTCGCCCGAAGGATCGGAAGGGTCCGGCGAAGGCGACCCAGCCATCCGCCGGGGATACCACGACGGACTTCGGCCGCGTCGGTGATCGAAATGCCGCGCGTCACCCCGCCATAGCCGTCCGACGCTCCGAACTCCCGCGCGATCTCTCCGCCGACCGGCTGCGGCAGCAGGCCGCGGGCCTCGGAAAACGCCACCTTCGGCGCCAGCCGCGCCGGATCGCGGAAGGCAGCCTGCGCAATGCGCTCGCGCGTCTCCTTCGGCCTGGACCTCGGCGGCCTTCCGGGCCTCCTCGGCGGCGCGCTGGGCGCCGCCGATCTCGCGCTCCATGCGGTCGATCAATTCTTTGAGAGAACCCGCCTGGCGGGCCAGCTCCGCTGCTTTCTCGCGCTCGACGACGACGTTCCGTTCGGCCTCGGCGATCCGCCCCTGGCGCGCCGCCATGAGGGCGGCGAGCCGCTCCTGCTCGGCCCGGAGCGCCGCCGCCTCCGTTCCGAGGGACTGCCGGTCACGGGCGATGGCCTCCTTGAGCCGCACGAGTTCCGCGAGATCGGCGGCAAGCGTCTCGGTCTCGGCGCGAAGCTCGGGCAGGACGGCGCCGAGGAGGATCGAGGCGCGCACGGCCTCCAGCATGTCCTCGGGCCGGACCAGCACGGCGGGCGGCGGCTTTCGTCCCATGCGCTGCAGGGCGGCGAACACCTCGACGACGACGCCCCGGCGGCTTTCGAGCGACCGCCGGATCGCCGATTCGCTCGCCGTCAGGGTCTGCAGCCGCTGCTCCAGGCCCCGCACGCGGTCGTCCGCCGAGCGGGCGCGTCCGGCGGTCTCGAGCAGCGCTGCGTTGAGGCGGGCGCGGTCGCTGCGGATCTCGGCGATCTCCGCCTCGAGATTCCGGCGCGCCTCGGCGGCGGCGGCGAGCGCTTCCTCGACCGCCTTGAGTTCGCCTTCGCGGCGGGCCTTTTCCTCGGCCGTTTCCGCCGCCCGCTGATCGGCAGGGGGCGGTGCCGGCTGTGCGCCGGCAGGGTCCAGGAGGGATCCCGCCAGCAGGATCCCCGAGAGGGCTCGGCTGGACGGAATGAAAAGGCGGCGCATCCGGATCAGGCTTCGTCGTGACCGGCGCGATGATAAGGGTGGCCTGCCAGGATTGTCAGGGCCCGGTAGAGCTGCTCCACCACCAGCACCCGCACGATCTGGTGCGGCATAGTGAGCGCCCCGAAGGAGAGGACGAGGTCGGCGCGGGCGCGGACCTTCGGGTCGAGCCCGTCCGGGCCGCCGATGACGAACGCGAGGCCGGGGCGGCCCTCGTCGCGCCAGCCGCCGATCCGGGCCGCGAAAGCCTCGCTCGACAAGCCCCGGCCGCGCTCGTCGAAGGCGATGAGGGAAGCGGCACCGGCGCGATCGAGCAGGGCTGCGGCTTCCTCGGCCCGGCGGTCGTCCTCGCGCCGCGCGCGGCTCTCCGGCACTTCGAGTAGGTCGGGCCCCGTGAAGCCGAGGCCGCGACCCATGCCCTCGACCCGCTGGCGATAGCGCTCGACGAGTTCCCGTTCGGGGCCGCTCTTCAGACGGCCCACGGCCAGAACGCTCAACCGCAACGCTTGTTCACCCGACTTCAGGCCGAGGCCCGGTCCTGCGGCCGGTCGGCGCCCCACATCTTCTCGAGGTTGTAGAAACCGCGGACCTCGGGGCGGAAGATGTGGATCAAGACGTCGCCGGCGTCGATCAGAACCCAGTCGCAGGCGGGCAGGCCCTCGACGCGCATATTCCCGAAACCTCTGTCCTTGAGGTCCTGAAGGACGCGATCGGCGATGGCGCCCACGTGGCGGTGGGAACGGCCCGAGGTGACGATCATGGTGTCGGCGATCGAGGTCTTGCCGTTCAGGTCGATCTCGACCGTGTTCTCGGCCTTCATGTCCTCGAGACAATCCAGGGCGACGGCCCGGATATCCTCGTCCTGCGGAGACGTCGCTCCGGAGAGAGGGGGAAGCGAATTCAGATCCGCTTCGTAGCTGTTCAATCGATTCAGGTTCAGGGTCCTCTTGACCGGCGCGTCAGGTGCGCCGCCGGATTCAAGATAATGTCGAACCGGGCCTGTTTTCAACGGTCGGGCTGGCCGAACTTCGCCCCTGCCGGCGCAGAGCCGAGGAGGACAGGGTCGAGCGGGGGCCGTGCAGGAACAGCCACGCCGGGGGGTCCAGGTCCGGCAGCGCGGGACCGTCCTCCTCCCCCACCCTGAACCGCGACAGGGCGGTGCCGGCCCGGCTGCGGACCGCCCTCAGGGTGTGCCCCGGGCGGTCCACCACCGCGATGGGCATGAGGCGGGCGATCCGGCGCCAGCCGCGCCAGCGGTGGAAGCTGCCGAGATTGTCCGCGCCCATGATCCAGACGAACCGCACCTGCGGGTAGCGGCGCTTCAGGTAGGCGAGGGTGTCGATCGTGTAGCGGGCGCCGATCGCCTCCTCGAAGCAGGTGACGTCGATCTTCGGATGGGCGGCGACCTGCCTCGCCCGCCGCATGCGCTCCTCGATCGAGGCGAGTTCGCCCGCGCTCTTCAGCGGATTGCCCGGCGTCACGATCCACCAGAGCCGGTCGAGGTCGAGGCGCCTCAGGGCCATGAGGCTCACGTGCCGATGCCCGGCATGGGGCGGATTGAAGGAGCCGCCGTAGAGCCCGACGCGCATCCCCGGCGCGAGCGGGGGCAGGCGGACGAGGCCGGAGGGGGCCATGCGGTGCCGCGAAGGCACCCGGATCGCGGCCGCGTCCGCCTCCTCCTGCACGCGCAGGACGGGGATCACGGACGCGTCTGCCCCGTTCCGCGGACGCGGTACTTGAAGGAGGTGAGCTGGTCGACGCCCACCGGCCCCCGGGCATGCATCCTGCCCGTCGCGATCCCGATCTCGGCGCCGAACCCGAACTCGCCGCCGTCGGCGAACTGCGTCGAGGCGTTGTGCAGCACGATGGCGGAATCGACCTGTGCCAGAAAACGCTCCGCCGCCTCGGCGTCGTCCGTCACGATGGCATCCGTATGGTGCGAACCGTAGGTCTCGATGTGGTCCACGGCGCCGTCGAGCCCGGCAACGACCCGGCAGGCGATGATGCTGTCGAGATATTCCGTCCGCCAGTCGTCCTCGGTCGCCGGCGTGACCCGCGGATCGACGGCTTGCGTCGCCTCGTCGCCGCAGACGGTGCAGCCCGCATCGAGCAGCATCGTCACGAGGGGCTTCAGGTGCGTGCTCGCGCAGGCCCGGTCGACCAGAAGGGTCTCCGCCGCACCGCAGACGCCGGTGCGCCGCATCTTGGCGTTGAGCACGATGCGCTTCGCCATCGCGAGATCGGCGGCGCGGTCGACATAGACGTGCACGATCCCTTCGAGATGCGCGAAGACCGGGACCCGCGCCTCGGCCTGGACCCGGGCCACGAGGCTCTTGCCGCCGCGCGGCACGATGACGTCGATATTGCCGTCGAGACCGGCCAGCATGGCGCCGACCGCCCCGCGGTCGCGGGTCGGGACGAGGCGGACCGCGCTCCGGGGAAGGCCCGCCTCCTCGAGCCCCTGCCCCATCGCCTCCGCGATCTCCCGCGAGGTCCTGAAGCTGTCGGAGCCGGCCCGCAGGATCGCGGCGTTGCCGGCCTTGAGGCAGAGCGCTCCGGCATCCGCCGTGACGTTGGGCCGGCTCTCGAAGATGACGCCGACGACGCCGAGCGGCGTCGCCACCCGCTCGATGACGAGGCCGTTCGGGCGCTCGAAGACGGCGAGCACGCGCCCGACCGGATCCGGCAGCTCCGCAACGCTCTCCACGGCGGCGGCGATCGCCTCGAGGCGGTTCGGATCGAGCGCCAGACGGTCGATGAACGAGGCGGCCTGCCCCTTCGCCTCCGCCTCGGCGACGTCCTCCCGGTTGGCCGCCAGGATGGCGTCGGAGCGGCCGCGGATCGAGGCCGCCATGGCGCGCAGGGCAGCGTCCTTTTCGGCCTGCGAGGCCGTCGCGAGCCGGCGCGCAGCCTGCCGCGCGTCCCGCCCCAGCCGGGACAGCAGCGCGGCGGTGTCCGCATGGGACGAATCGCCGGAACCGGCGTTGAGTCCCGACCGAAGCGTGTGCGCGGTCTGCCGAGTTGCGTCGTCCATGTCCCTGAAACCCGTTCGTTCCGGGTCTTTATAGCATCGGACAGGAAAGTGGACCCCACTTTCGGGATCCATCCGATGCTCTTTCTCTTAAAGCAGCGGCATCCGCCATCGCGCGATCGCGGCAGGAGCGCCGAGACGTCCACGTCTATTTCGACAACGACATTGGGGTGCGGTCGAGGTCCGGCTGGGCATGGTCTGAGATCCGCGCTGTCCCGTGCCGAATGCGCTCGCGAAGGTCCGTCGCCAAGTGTTCCACATGGTCTCGCACGCAACCCTCGTGCCCACCTGGAACCTCGACCGTTTCGAGATCGGCCGCGAGACGCCGCCAGGGCGAGCCCATGTGGTCTGCCGCGTAGAAGACGATGGGAACGGACAATGGCGACGGAAGGTAGCGTCCCATGACGACCGAGTAGAGCCTGCGCTGGACGCTTGCAGGCGGGGAGTGCTTTCGCACCGACAGCGCCCGGACCTTTGTCGAAAGCTCCGGCCACGACCACTTCGAGAACTTCTCGATCCTGTCCATCTGTACGTAGACCCAGCCGAGACCCGCATCGCCGCGCCAGGCCCTCGCCGCCTTGAGGATCGAGCGCATCACGGGACGCGCCGAGGCGGTCGGCGGGTCGATCATGGCGACGCCCTCGACCCGTTGCCCCGCCGCCGTGAGCAGCCGCGCGACTTCGTAGGCGACCAGCGCCCCGTTGCAATAGCCGGCGAGCCAGTAGGGCCCCGTCGGCTGTCTCTCGATGATGTCGGCCAGCCGGTCCGCTGCCATGGCCTCGATGGTGGCGGGACACGGCTCGCCGCGCGCGCCATGAGGGGCGATGGCGATCACCGGCTGTTCCGGCCCCAGGAGCCGCGCCAGCCTCTGCACGTACAAGCCGCCATGATCGAAGTCGCCGTGGAACAGGATCAGCGGCAGCCTGGAGCCTTTCGGGTTGAAATGCGCAATCGGGCCGACGCCGAGTCCTGCCGCTTCGGCGATCTTGGAGACGAGCAGGCGGACTGTTCCGGCCTCGAAAAGGACCGCTTCCGGGAGTTGCTGCCCGACCAGTTCCTCGACTTCGACAAGCATTTCCGTCGCGAGAAGCGAATCGCCTCCCTTCTCGAAGAAGTCGTCGTCGACCGTCAGCTCCTCGTGCTTGAGAATCCTCCGCCAGATCGCCAGCAGCTCCATCTCCATTGCGCCCCTCGGGAGCCGATCGGACGCGCCGGCCTCGTTCGTGCCGGTCCGGGCGGAATCCTTGCACAGCAAATCGGCCAACAGGCGGCGTTGAACCTTTCCGGCGGTGGATTTGGGGATCTGGTCGACGAAGAAGATCCGGCGGGGGATCTTGAACCCGGCCAGGTGGGTGGTCAAAGCTTGGCGCAGTTGGATCTCGCTGGCGCTTCTTCCCGGCTTCAGGACGACTGCGGCGGCGATTTCCTGCCCAAGACGCGGATGCGGAATCGAAAAGGCTGCAGCCTCGGCGACGAACGGGTGATTCAGCAACGCTTGATCGACCTCGAGCGGAGCGACCTTCTGGCTGCCGCGGTTGATGACCTCGCTCATCCGCCCGTGAAGCGTCAGAAATCCCTCTTCATCGAGACTGCCGAGATCGCCGGTCCGAAACCACCCGTCGACGAACGCGGCCCGGTTTGTCTCGGGATCGGCGAGATAGGCGGAGATCACGGTGGGTCCCCGCACCAGGACCTGGCCCGGCTGCCCCGTGTCCAGAGGCCGTTCGTTCTCGTCGACGATGGCGAGCGTGCCGGGCCACGGCTTGCCGACCGTACCCTGCTTGAAGGCCCCGGGCGGTGGCATATTGGCGGCGATCTGCGCCGCTTCGCTGGAGCCGTAATGCTCGAGGACGGGGACGCCGAAGGCTTCCTGCAGGCCGTTGCAGACGTCCGGCGGCAGCGGCGCACCGCCCGACACGATGAACCGGAGCCTGTGTGCCCCCAATGCGTCCGGCCGCTCGGTGACATGTTCGAGGATCGAACGGTGGTGCACGGGACCGGCGGAATACCAGGTCGGCCTCAGTCCGGAGAACCATTCGGCGATGTCGACGCGCGGCAGGTTCGTGGGCAGGGCGATGCTCCCGCCCGTGAGAAGCGGCGTGAAAACCGTCACCTTGAGGCCGTGTGAATAGTAGGGCGACGCCACGCTCAGGCAGCGGTCATCCGGCGTGAGCCGGAACCAGGACTGGAGGCGGGACGCCGCCGCCAGGGCATTGCCGTGGCTGTAGGGGATGAGCTTCGGCGATCCGGTGGTGCCTGAGCTCTGCAGGATGAAAGCGGGCGCGCCTGGTTCGGGCTCGTCCCCGCACGCCGGAGGCCCCTGTTCGGGAACCGCCAGCCGAAGTCCGAGTGCGCCGTCTTCGACCGGAAGAACCTCGATGATCGGGATCGAGAGGTGCTCCGCCACCGTACGGCAGGCGGACGGCCCGCTCCCGGCGAGGAGGACGGCGCCGAGACGCAGCTCGGACATGAGGCGGACCAATTCTCCCTCGCCGAGCCTCGGATCGAGCGGGACGGCCGTTGCCGCACAGGAAACGGCGACCAGCGCCAGAACCGCCTCAGGTCCGTTCGGAAGCGATATGCCGATGCGGGCCGTGGGGCCGAACCCGCTCCGCCTTAGAACGGAGCGTGTGAGGTCGAGCTCACGTCGCAAGCCATCGTAGGAGAGAGGGGAGAACCGTGCGGCTACGAGTGCCGGTCTATCGGGATGCTGCTCGGCCCTGCGGCGAATCGATTTCCCGAGCGTGTCGCCCCGATCCATGTCGCCCCCTCTGAGAGTCCCGCGGTTTTGCACTTTCCGTTGCGACACGGATATCACAAGGCAAAGCTTGCCACCAGCCGGAGCACCCTGGCGTGGTTCCGAGAACGCCTTGAGGGTAAACGTCGGATTCGTCTCGAACGGAAGTCGAAGCGCCGCCGGATGCGGCCCCCGATCAGGCGGGCCGCTCGCCCCTGAGGGCGGGGTCGGCCCGAACCCTCTCGTCCAACGCCCTGTCGTCCAACGCCATGTCGTCCCGGTGCACCATCTCGGCCCGGCCCGGATAGCCGAGGATCGCCTCGATCTCGCGGCTGGCCCGGCCGAGGATGCGGGCGGCCTCCTCCGCGTCGTAGGCCACGAGCCCGCGGCCGAGCACGCCCGATCCGTCGCGGATCGTCACCGCGTCGCCCCGCGCGAAGGCGCCCTCGATGCGCCGGACGCCGACCGGCAGGAGGCTCGCGCCCCCGCGCAGGGCCCGAGCGGCGCCGTCGTCCACGTGCAGGACGCCGCGCGGCTCCAGGGCGCCGGCGATCCAGGTCTTGCGGGCGGTCGAGGGGTTCGACGGCGTCAGGAACCAGGTGCAGCGCGCCCCTTCGGCGATGCGGCGGAGCGGGTTCTCGGTCCGCCCGTCGGCGATGATCATGTGGGTGCCGCCCGCGGCGGCGATCTTGCCCGCCTCGATCTTGGTGCGCATGCCCCCGCGCGAGAGCTCGCTCGCCGCGCCGCCCGCCATGGCCTCGACCGACGGGGTGATGCGCTCGACGAGGGGGATGTGCCGCGCCGAAGGATCGGACGCAGGCGGGGCGGTGTAGAGCCCGTCGATGTCCGAGAAGAGGACCAGGAGATCGGCGCCGATCATGGTCGCCACCCGGGCGGCGAGCCGGTCGTTGTCGCCGTAGCGGATCTCCGTCGTCGCCACCGTGTCGTTCTCGTTGACGACCGGGACGGCGCGCATCTCGAGGAGCTTCAGGGTGGTCGCCCGGGCGTTGAGGTAGCGCCGGCGCTCCTCCGTGTCGGCGAGCGTCACCAGGATCTGGCCCGCGGTGATGCCGTGATGGGCCAGCACCTCGGACCACGTGCGGGCGAGCGCGATCTGCCCGACGGCCGCGGCCGCCTGGCTTTCCTCGAGCTTCAGCGGGCCGGCGGGCAGCCCGAGCACCGTGCGCCCCATGGCGATGGCGCCGGAGGAGACCACCAGCACGTCCGCGCCGCGGCCGTGGAGTTCCGCGATGTCTTCGGCGAGGGCCGCGAGCCAGGCCCGGTTGAGGCGGCCCGCCGCCCGATCGACGAGGAGCGCCGACCCGACCTTGAGGACGACGCGCCGGAACTGATCGAGCCTGGGGGTCACGGCCGCCACTCCGCGGGCTCCTCGACGGCTTTTTCCGCCGCCTTCTGATCGTCGATGACGGCGAGCAGCGCATGCAGCGCCTCGTCCACCCCTCGGCCGGATGCGGAGGACAGCACGATCGGCTGGCGCTTCGCCGCGCGCTTGAGGCGCGCGACCTGGTCCTTCAGCGTGTCCTCGTCGAGCGCGTCGGCCTTCGAGAGGGCGACGATTTCCGGTTTCTCGGCAAGGCCGTGGCCGTAGGCTTCGAGTTCCTGCCGCACGACCTTGTAGGCCCTCCCGGCATGGTCGCTCGTGCCCTCGACGAGGTGGAGCAGCACCCGGCAGCGCTCGATATGGCCGAGGAAGCGGTCGCCGAGCCCCGCGCCCTCGTGCGCCCCCTCGATCAGGCCCGGGATGTCGGCGAGGACGAATTCGCGCCCGGCGATGCGCACGACGCCGAGGCCCGGATGGAGCGTCGTGAAGGGATAATCGGCGATCTTGGGCTTCGCCGCCGTGACGGTGGCGAGAAGGGTCGACTTGCCGGCGTTGGGCAGGCCGACGAGGCCCGCATCGGCGATGAGTTTCAGGCGCAGCCAGAGCCAGCGCTCCTCGCCCTCCTGGCCGGGATTGGCCCGCCGGGGGGCGCGGTTCGTCGAGGTGGTGAAATGGGCGTTGCCGAAGCCGCCGTTGCCGCCCTTGGCGAGAAGCACCCGCTGGCCGACCTCCGTCATGTCGGCGATGAGCGTCTCGCCGTCCTCGGCGAGGATCTCGGTCCCGACCGGGACCTTGAGCACCACGTCCTTGCCGGCGGCGCCGGCGCGGTTCGAGCCCATGCCGTGCTCGCCGCGCTGCCCTCGGAAATGCTGCTGGTAGCGGTAGTCGATCAGGGTGTTCAGTCCCTCGACGCATTCGGCAAAGACGTCGCCGCCGCGGCCGCCGTCGCCGCCGTTCGGCCCGCCGAACTCGATGAACTTCTCGCGCCGGAACGAGACGCATCCCGCCCCGCCCGCGCCGGAGCTGATGAAGATCTTGGCCTGGTCGAGAAATTTCATGGCCCGCTTCCTTTATGAGACACGGCCGGCGGGAGCAACGCCGTGCGGGCCGGAGCGCGGCCCTCCCCACCGCCGTCGTCACCCTTGGACGAGCGGAGCGCCCGCCCGTGGATGACGCCTCGCGATCCCGCCCCGAAGCGCCCGTCAGTGGGCGAGCGCCGGGCCCGCCGGTGCCTCGTGCGGGGTCTCCCGCACGAAGCCCGTGTGGCGCCAGGTCTTGAGGCTCTCCCAGGCCCGCCTGTCGAGGCGGAAGTGGTCCACCGGGAACAGCCCGCCCCTGGCCTGGAAGGCCATCAGGCCCGACCCCTGGAAGGCGAAGCCGCACTTCTCCAGGACCCGCCGGGAAGCCGGATTGATCACCCGCGCCGCCGAGGTGAGCTCGGTCTCGCCCGTATAGGCGAAGAAGGCGTCGATGAGCGCCCGGGCCGCCTCCGTCGCCAAGCCCTCGCCCCAATGGGGCGAGCCGAGCCAATAGCCGAGATGGGGTCTGCCGTCCTCGGGGGAAGGCCCGATCCCGACCATGCCGATCGGAGCGTTGGGCCGCCCCTTCGGAGTGATGGCGAGCTGCAGTCCGTGGCCGTCCGCGTTGGTTTGCCGGGCGTGGAACACGAACCGCTCGGCGTCCTCCGCCGAATAGGGATGCGGGATGCGCGCCGTCATCTCCGCGACCGCTTTCTCGCCGGCCAGACGCGCGATGGCCTGTCCGTCGGCGAGGCGGGGCCAGCGCAGCCAAAGCCGCCGGGTTTCCAGGCGGAACACGTCGTCACGGGTGAGGTCGGGGAACATGGTTCTGCTCCGTTCCTAGAGACGGGCCATCCTTTTCGGCCCTGAAACGACGAAGGGGAGGTGGACATCCCACCTCCCCTGTCGTTTCGGATCTGGAGCTTGGCCTTTTCGGGCCGTTTGGAGCTTCGATCCGCCGGGTCGGTGCGATGCCGGCGGGAGCTCCTTCGTTTTGCTCTCGCCGTTTACTCTGCGGCCTCTTGGGCCGGGACGACCGATACGAAAGCTCGGCCGTTTCGCGTCAGGAACCGGACGCGGCCGTCGGTCGTGGCAAAGAGGGTGTGGTCCTTGCCCGTGCCGACATTGGCGCCCGCATGCCATTTTGTGCCGCGCTGACGGACGATGATGTTGCCGGCGACGACCTGCTGATCGCCGAATTTCTTGACGCCGAGACGACGGCCCTCGGAGTCGCGGCCGTTGCGGGACGAGCCGCCTGCCTTTTTGTGAGCCATGGGTTTCTCCCGTGTTTCCGTGTGGCGCGGCGCCTATTCGGCGGTCGCGGCCGGCTGCGCGTCGTCCGCCGCAGCCTGGGTGGTCTTCTTCGCCGCGGCCTTCCCGGGCTTCGCCTCGCCGCCGAGGATCTCGGTGATCCGCACCACGGTGTAGTCCTGGCGATGCCCGCGCTTGCGGCGCGAATTCTGGCGGCGGCGCTTCTTGAAGGCGATGACCTTCTCGCCGCGGGTGTGCTCCACCACCGTGCCCGTGACGGACACGCCCGAAATCGAGCGGCGCGCCGACCTCGACGCCGTTGTCGTTCGAGACCATGAGAACCTGGTCGAACGTGACGGCGGCGCCGGGCTCGTTCTCGAGCTTGGCGACGGTGATGACGTCCTCGGCGGCGACGCGGTACTGCTTGCCGCCGGTCTTGATCACTGCGAACATCTTGAACCTCGTGTTCGATCCGGACCTCCGCGGGAGACCCGCAGGGCCGGCTTCTTGGCAGTTCCGGCTACGACACGCGGCGGAACGAGCCGCCGCAAATGGAAAGCGCGGGACCTGGAAGCCCGCGCCTGGAGGTCAGGTCCATAGGCGCCGAAGGCGTTTCTGTCAACCGAAAAGCGGCTCTCGGAACCGTGTTCGGGCCCCCTTTCGGCGGCATTCGGGCGCTTGTGGAAGCGAAAACCGCATGATATCCACCGCGCCTCGACCAACCGGCCTCGAGCTTGCGGAGAGGTGGCAGAGTGGTTGAATGCACCGCACTCGAAATGCGGCATACGGGCAACCGTATCGGGAGTTCGAATCTCCCCCTCTCCGCCACGCCTAAGTCTCTGATTTTGCTCTCGCTTTCTCCGTCCCGTCGCTGTGCGCAAGCCGCGGAATTCTTTGAACTTTTAGCCGCCGGCCTGTCTCTGGCCTCACGTTGATCGGCCGCTGCGGAGGTTCATTCGCGGCGCCACCACGGCCTATTCTCCCCGCCCAGCGAAGCCAGTCCGGTTGTCGTGATGTGCAGCAGAAGAGCGCGGACTGGTCGTGTCGGGAACACTACGCGTCGTCGTCGTCCTAATTCGTGAACAAGAGCCTGAGAGCCATTACGCGGACCTATGGATGCTGCTAAACAGCGGCTCGGCTACATCGGCGACTTGGCGTGAGCTTGAACGCGCGAAGTACCTGCGGACCGGCCGTTCCGCCGCTCAGGCGCTTCCGTATCCAGCGGCCAACGGCCAACGCCTAAACGCCGCCAGCGCGCTCCGGCGCGTATCGACTCTAGTCGAAAGCTTAGACCCTTTGATCCTCCAGTTAATAGCGGCTCGCATGGCCTGATCCTATCATTCGGTCAGCCCAGTTAACGAGGAGATCCGATCATGCGGATGCTGCGGTTGACCCTGCCTTTCCTTCTCTGGCCTGCCCTCGCCTTAGCGCAGAGTGCTCCGTCTCCGACCGACATGACCAACGACATACCAACAAGGGGCCGGGCAGCGGCACCGACCGGGAGCGCGTGCGGCGCGACATGGACGCCCTGCAGCACAATGGCCACTGGGCCAAGGCGATGGCCGAAGGTCGGGCCAACATGCAGGCCTTCGACGCCTGGGTGGCGCGGTTGCGGCGTCCGTAACCCGACGGTCGGGAGGTCGTCCAGCGGCTGACAAGCATTCACCTGTTGCGTCTCGTCGGCCCGGCGACGGCAGTCAGGCCGCGAGGCGCCCGAGCCCGCCGTTTCCGAGGCCGGCGTCGGACTCATGCCCGAGCAGGGCGAGCCAGTCCAAGCCCTTGTCCGCGACGAGCTGCTCCACCGCTGGATCGAGACGGAGGTTCATGATGTTGTTGGCAAGCGAGCGCCCGATCAGGAACTCCATGGAGAGATAGTAGACGCGCTTGGGGTTTGCGTGGTCGAAGGTCTGCTCCTTGCGCAGCCACCGCTGCGAAAGGATGTCCCGCACCGAGCGGGCGACGGCCTCGTAGCGCTCGCGCGGGCTGATCGCCGCCGGATCGATAACGTTGTCGAACATGAGATGCCGCTCGTAGAGGGCATCGTCCGTCCCGATGAAACGGACCGGGCCGCAGGCGTACTGCTTGAGGAGAGCCCGTACGTCCAGCATCCGTGAGGCCGATGGGAGGGCCGTCGTTCTGCCGCTGTTCATGGCACATCCTCCTCAAGGCGGCGGACGCCCTCCCCGGCTGCCGGTTTGTCCCGCGGGCCCCAGCGCGGAGAGACCGGGACAGCGCTCAACCGAGGGCCTCCGCATGAAGTTGCCTAATGTCTGCGTAAAGCCGTTCCACGTCTTCGCGCCGACAGAGCTCCGTTCCTGCGGTCAGAACCGTGGCGGCGCCGGCGGCCATGCCCAGCGCAAATGCCTCCTCCGTGCGCCATCCTCGAGCGAGGCCGAGGGTCATGGCGGCCACGAAGCTGTCGCCGGCCCCGACGGCGCTCTTAGGCCTCACCGGCACGCCCGGAATGCGGATACACTTGCCACCGGTCGCCAGCAGGGCTCCGTCCCGCCCGAGCGTCAAGGCGACGATCTCGGCCGCTCCCGCGGCGATGAGACCCTGCGCCGCGGCGTCCTGATCCGCAGGCTCTGGCAGCGCCCGGCCGACCAGCGCCTCCAGCTCGCCGAGGCTGGGCTTGATCAGGTAGACTCCCTGCCGCGCGGCCTCCCGCAGCGCCTCGCCCGACGTGTCGAGCACGAGCCTGGCTTCCTTCCGGGCCGCGATGCGGCAGACCTCCACGTAGAAGTCGGCCGGGACGCCACGGGGCAGGCTGCCGCTCGCGACCAGGTAGTCGCAACTCACCACTTCCAGCGCGGACAGGCAGGCCTGCCATTCATCCGATGTCACGCGCGGGCCTTCCGGGACGAAGCGGAACTCCAGACCGGTCGATTTCTCATGCACCGTGTGGCTCACGCGGGTGTGGCCGGCGATGGGAATGGGCCGGCTTTCGATGCCGGCCGCCTGCACCAGCGCATTGAGGATGGGGCCCGTCGCACCTCCCGAGAGATAGACCGCCAGGGCCGATCCGCCGAGCTCCTGAACGACCCGCGCGACGTTGATGCCGCCCCCGCCCGGATCGTAGCGCTCGGCCCAGGTTCTGATCTTGTGAATGGGCCGGATCTGCTCGGCCTCTGCGGCACCGTCGATGGCGGGGTTCAGGGTGAGCGTCACAATTCCCTTCATTGCCCCTTCCTTGAACCTTGAGGATCCGGTTGCGATGCAGAGAGGAGCCATCGATGCCCGAAGCCGCCTGAGCCGCGGGAGGCCGACCGAGCCCGGAGGCATCCGGCAGGATCCGGACGGCCTCGCTCGACCTCGCCCGCCGCTAGAGCTTCATCACGACGCGGCCATCGATCCGGTTCTCCCGCATCCGGCTGAAGATGTCGTTGATCGCCTCCAGGGGCTCGAGCGAGTAGTGAACCCTGATCTTGCCGTCGCCGGCGAATTGCAGGCACTCGGCGAGGTCCAGCCGGGTGCCCACGATCGACCCGCGGATGGTCTTTCGCATCAGAACCGTGTTGAAGATGTCGAGCTCGAACGAGCCGGGCGGCAACCCGACGAGCGACATCGTCCCGCGCTTGGCGAGCATGCCGAGAGCCTGGCTGAAGGCATGGGGCGAAACGGCCGTCACGAGCACGCCCTGGGCGCCGCCACAGAGCGCCTTGACCTTGGCGACCGGGTCGGTCGTCTTCGCGTTGATCGCCGCGTCCGCTCCCACCTCGCGGGCGAGTGCCAGCTTCTCGTCCGAGATGTCGACGGCGATCACGTTCAGGCCCATCGCCTTCGCGTATTGCACGGCGATGTGGCCGAGCCCGCCGATGCCGGAGATCACGACCGTGTCGCCCGGCTTGGTGTCGGTTTCCTTCAGCCCCTTGTAGACCGTCACGCCGGCGCAGAGGATCGGGGCAGCCGTGTTCCAGTCGAGCCCGTCGGGGAGATGGCCGACATAGTTCGGGTCCGCGAGGACGTATTCGGCGAAGCCGCCATTGACCGAGTAGCCGGTGTTCTGCTGCGAATCGCATAAGGTTTCCCAGCCTGCGAGGCAGTGCCGGCATTGCCCGCAGGCCGTATGCAGCCAGGGTACGCCGACCCGGTCTCCCTCCCTTGCCGCCGTCACGCCGGCACCCGCCGCGACGACGGTGCCGACGCCTTCATGGCCCGGGATGAAGGGCGGCTTCGGCTTCACCGGCCAGTCCCCGTCCGCGGCGTGCAGGTCAGTGTGGCAGACGCCGGACGCTTCGATCTTGACCAGGATCTGGCCCGGACCGACCTGCGGCACCGGAACCTCGTCGATCGACAGCGGCGCCCTGAACTGCCGCACCACGGCTGCCTTCATGGTTTGGGTCATTGCATCCTCCCGTCTCGCCGCGCCGGGCTAAGCCTTGATCAGATCTCGCACGGAGGCGACGCCGTCAGTGGCCCGCATGATATGAGCGCGGGTGTTGTAGATGTGCGGGCACAGCCGCAATCCCCCAGTGGTCGATGCGGCGATGCCGAAGTTCGTGTACAGGGTGTCCGCGACGGTCTTCTGGCTCTCCTTCGGGACCTCGATGATCACCACGCCTCCGCTCAAGGCCGGGTTCTCGGGGCTGCGGTCACGGGAGTGAGTGCTTGTGAGTGGCGTAGTTCTCGACGCAGCGCTCATTCGGCCGCGGCGCAGCTCGCGCAGCCAACTGTGCGCTTTCGGACAGAGCGCGTCCACAATTATCGCTTGTGGAACAAAGAAGGTGACGATGGCAGCGGGGCGTCCGGCGGCAAACCATCGGCGACATCTGTGACCTCTTCGAGCCGCAGGAGTGTTGGAACTGCCTCAAGGCTGCCGGATATGCGTCCGATTAAACGTCCGAGGCTCTAAAGTTCGGGCGTAGGATCAACAGAGCGGGCGCGTTTTCAAACAAGCACACGGGCAACAAGGGGCATGGGCGATCCCCGGAACACCCGAACTGCGCAAGCCCTTGGTCACCTGTTGTCGTGCACATCATGCAGGTGCGACGACCTCGTTTGCGAGGGGGCGGCCCGCTTCGAAATCCGAGATACTTGCGAGAGTCGTCTGCAGAATCGTCCCGAGCGCCTCGCGCGTGAAGAACGCCTGATGCGCCGTGAGTATCACGTTCGGGAACGAGACGAGGCGCTGGATCACGTCGTCGGTGATCACCGTACTCGACAGATCCTTGAAGAAAAGACCGGCCTCCTGTTCGTAAACATCGATCGCAATCCCGCCGAGCTGGCCCGACTTGAGCGCCTCGATTGCCGCCTCGGTGTCGACCAGACCGCCGCGGCTCGTGTTGATCAGCAGAGCACCTCTCTTCATGCGGGCGAGAGTCTGGGCGTTGACGATGTGATGGGTTTGCGGCGTCAACGGACAGTGCAGAGAGATGACATCCGCTTCCTGAATCTCGTCGGCGCCGACATAGCGGCCTCCGATGCGTTCGAATTCAGGCGAGCGATGGACGTCGAAACCGATCACACTGCAGCCAAACCCGGCCATGATCCGAGCGAAGATGGTGCCGATCTTACCGGTGCCGATCACGGCCACAGTGCGACCAACGAGGTCGAAACCCATCAGGCCGCCGAGCTCGAAATTGCCGTCGCGGGTGCGATTGTAGGCCCGCGGAATCTTGCGGTTCAGCGCGAGGAGCAAGCCGACGGCAAACTCGGCCACGGAGTTCGGAGAGTAATGGGTGACCCGCACAACCGCGACGCCGAGTTCCTTTGCGGCTCCCAGGTCGATGTGGTTGAACCCGGTGGAGCGCGTCGCGACCAGCTTCGTGCCCCCGGCAGCGAGACGACTCAGAACATCGCGGTCGACGACATCGTTGACAAACACGCTGACGACCGGGAACCCTGCCGCAAGAATTGCCGTGCCGGTTCCGAGGAGGGTGTCGAAGTAGACGAAGTCGTGCCCGTGGTCTGCGTTCAGTTCGTCAAGTAGCGCGCGCTCGTAGTTCTTCGCGCTGAACATTGCAATCCGCATTCGTGCACCTCCCCAAGTTGCGTTCGGAACGTGGAACTCGCGGAATCCGGAGCCGAGAGTCCTTCCGCGGGCCGATTCCGGCCGATCCCTGCGGCGATCCGGGTGAACTGCCCCTTGAGCTCGGCGCGTCCATCCGGATATGCGCCGCCTGGCCGGCAAATCGGGGGTGTGGTCGAGCTGCCGAATTCCTTGACATGCGCAAGACCTACGTATCGCCCCTTACCACCCCTTTTCGACGCTTACTCGCCGTTGAAATGCGGTTTGCGCTTCTCCTTGAACGCGCGAATGCCCTCGCGATAATCCTCGCTGTCATACACCACCCGGCGCAGGCCCTGGACTCGCTCGAAGCCTTGCGGCGTCATCGGATGCGCGCCGGCGAGGATGCGCAACTGCTCCTTCATCACCGCTATGCTCAGGGGAGCGTTCGCGGTGATTTGTCGTGCGACGCGCAGCGTGAAGGTCTCAAGTTCCGCTACAGGCACGACGTAGTTGATGATCCCGTGCCGCTCGGCGCGAGCGGCATCGATCGGCTGGCCCATAAAGGTCATCTCCTTGGCCATCCGCAGGCCGGTCGCGTTCAGGAACGTGAGCATGCCGCCCACATTGTACGGCACGCCGAGTTTGGCGGGCGTGACCGCGAACGTCGCCATGTCGGCGGCGATGATCATATCGCAGGCGAACACCGTTTCGGTTGCCCCGCCCCAAACCCCACCCTCGACCATCGCAATGACCGGCCCGGCGAAGTTCTCGATCTCGCGCACGAGCTGGCGCAACGGATCGTCCCAGCCGAGCGGATCGCGACGGCTTTCGGGCAGCTCGTCGATATCGTACCCGGCCGAGAACACCTTGGACCCCGGTTTGGCACGAAGGATCACGACCCTTACTTTTTCCCTCTGGAACGATCGCAGCGCGGCGATGACCTCCTCAACCAGAGGACGGCTCAGCGCGTTGCGTCGACGCTCGTGATCGAGCGTGATCGTGCCGATGGACTCGGTTACCCCCGACAGAATATACGCCATCGAAACCTCCCGGCAGGAGAAAGGGGCCAGCGTCTTATACCAGCGGCCTCGGCCTGCGACTAATGGGACTTGCGTGCCGGGCGCTGAGCTGATTCGATGGCGCGGGGAGGACTCACGTCAGGCCAGACGCGGTGAACGTGCGGACAGATTTTTCGGCGGGTGAACTCCGGCGGCTCGCTGCAGCGGCGAAGAACGCCAACTAGAGCCGGCGATTGCTGTCGTTGTGCTGTTCCTGGGTACTAGGTCCTGTGGACGGATTGGGTCCAGATGAGAGCAAGTGGATTCCCAAATCAGCGGATCTGTGACTCCTGGCGGGTCGGTTTGAAGGCGGCCGACCATGCTGACGGCCGAGGAGGACTGGGAGATCGTGCTGCAGGTGTTCCGCGCTTGTCGCTCGCGACGGGGCGAGACTATGCCTCCAAGGCCAACCGCGCCGCCGCCCGCGCGCGCGGCATCGCGCCCGTGATCCCCTCCACGGCGAACGAGAAGAACCCGCCCGCTTTCTTCCCCAAAGCGCTCTATCGGGCCCGCGCCCGTATCGAGCAGTTGGTCGGGAAGTTGAAGCGCTTCAAGCGCGTTGCGCTACGCTGCGAGAAGACCGCCAGGAATTTCGGTTCCTTCGTCGCTCTCGCCCTCGGATTCATCAATATCAAAACCGTCCACAGGACCTAGCCAAACCGAATTCTAACATCTTGACCGACTGCTAGAGTCGGCGTGGTCAGGGCCGTATTGCAGCTGACCCCTGAGCAGCAAAGATATTGGCCGGCCATCGAGGAGGCTATCCGCGCCCGGTCAGAGGCACGTTATCGTCGGCTGGCGGCGTTAGCGGAACCGGCTACCCAAGGGCGTGAAGTCGATGCGTCCTCCTCCTCAAGTGTTTAGCCCATCGGCAGGTCATGGGACCGGATGATCTTGTGACCATCCTCGAAGGCTCGCCATGTGAGTTTGCCCAGTAATCACGCCGGCGAGCTGTCCGATCCGGCAAACAGGGATGGCGGCATAGGCGAAGCGACCGTTGCCAAAGCGCCCACCATGCGCCGCCTTCGGTGCGTGTGGATTTGCACTTTCACCTGCAGAGCGACTGCACCAAGGCTCGATCGGCATTCGAGACCCGGTGCTCATCTCCTACTGATTGTTCGCACCGCCAGCGGATTCTCCCGAGTCAGCTCAACTTCTTCGGTTTCATGGCGGATCACAAGGCGTTCGCCCTCGCGCAGCGCGTACTCCACCTCGTCCACACCGATTTCCACTTCCAGTAGCTGGCCGCGGTAGGTCAAGGGAAATCGAAGGATAGCGTTGTCCTCGGGCGCACGACGCGCCCAGAATGATAACGTGCCGTCATGGTCCCGCATGCCTCCGAAACCATAGGTGAGCATCATCCAGGTGCCCCCCATGGAGGCGATATGGCAGCCGTCCTTCACGTTACCCCCCACGTCCGCCAAGTCCATGAGCAGCGCCGCCATTCCGTAACGAATCGTCTTCTCCAAGTCGCCGATCTGTGCGGCGATGATCGCCTCGACGCATGACGACAACGATGAGTCGCCCGTCGTCAACGGGTCGTAGAAATCAAAGTTACGCTTCTTCGTCTCTGGAGAATAAACGTCGCCCAACAAGAACATCGCCAAGATGACGTCCGCCTGCTTGATCACTTGCTTCCGGTAAATATTCAGCGGATGGTAAAATAGCAGCAGCGGATAATGGTCGGCCGGTGTGTTCGGGAAATCCCACGGCTCCTTGTCCAGAAAGTTGTCATCCTCCGGAATTATTCTCAGCTTTTCATCATACGGCACATACATGTTCTCCGCCGCGTGGATCCATGCCTTCGCCTCGGAGGGCTCGAGCGCCGTTTTTTGTACAAGCGCATTGAATGCATCCGGTTCTGTCGCCCGCAGGGATTCGACAACCTCGGTTGCGTAGCGCAGGTTTTTACGGGCCATCAAATTCGTATATGCGTTGTTGTTCACGACGGCATTGTATTCATTGGGGCCAGTGACACCGTTGATGCAGAACTTCCCCCCTTTTGCATCCGAGTAGAACCCCAGACCCAGCCACAGGCGCGCCGTTTCCACGAGCATCTCGGCGCCGAACTCTCGCAGGAACGCTTCGTCGCCCGTCGCTTGCACATACTTGCGCAGCGCGTACATGATGTCTGCATTGATATGGTACTGCGCAGTTCCGGCAGCGTAGTAAGCCGACGCTTCTTCCCCGCCGATGGTGCGCCACGGGAACATGGCTCCTCGATGGCCTAATTCCTTGGCGCGTGCTAGTGCCTGAGGCAGCATCTTGTAACGGAAAGCCAGGAGATTCCTGGCGATGCGGGGGGACGTGTAGATCAGAAACGGCAACAGGTAGATCTCGGTGTCCCAAAAGTAATGCCCCTCGTAGGCCTGTCCGGTGAGGCCTTTCGCCGGCACACCCGTGTCTTCCAGCCGCGCGCCGAGGCCTGGAGGATGTGAAAAAGGTTGAAGCGGATCGCTTGTTGGATCTCCACGGTGCTACGCTTGATTCGGTCTTCCCTGATATCCTTGATCCGAACATCGCTCCGGCGCCAAAACTCGTCCATGTACTGCTCTTGAGAGGCGAGCAGCTGTTGGAATCCCTGGGTCATTACGCGATCCAATGTCCATTCAGCACGGCCGCAGAGATCTTCGGCGGAAGCCGTCTGCGAGGTGTGATAGACTATGTACTTAGTGAGTTCGATTGGACGGCCGGGCTGGGCGTCGATTGTGAATGCGACTTGGCCGAAGTCAGCGGTGTGGGCAACCTTGTAGGAGTGCGGGCAAGAGCTCTCCAGCGCATTATCAGTCGCACATGTTAGCGTGAAGCGGCTTTTTTGGGTCGCATGGCACAGCACGATGCGCCGGTCTTTGGAATAGCTGGTTCGCCAATGAAGCGCCCGGCCCGGAAAGGCTGTCGCCAGTCGCGGATCACCTCCGTTGTCGCGGGTGCTGGGTTCATTCACCGCCATCTCCGAAGAGATCACGACGAAGGCTTGCACATTGAGGAGTGTCACACGATAAGAGATGGCGGCCACGTGCCTGTTGGCGAAAGAGATCAAACGTCGAGATGTAATCGACACCTGCTTGCCGGCGGCAGTCTCCCAGAGGATGTCTCGGTCGAGCATCCCGGACTTCATGTTGAGCCACCGGTGCATATTTTAGGAGATGCGCATTGGGCAACCAGAAGGGCTCGTCATCCACGAAGAGCTTGATGATCTTGCTGTCGGTCACGTTGCAGATCGTCTGACCAGTTTTGGCGAAACCATAAGCTTCTTCGCCGTAGACGATCGGCCGCGTTTCATAGAAACCATTGATATAAGTGCCATTCTCGGCATAGGGGCCACCTTCCTCCGGGCACCCGCGCATGCCGAGATATCCGTTGCCGAGTGCCGACATCGTTTCCAGCTGGGCCAGGAATTCAGGGTGAAACGCTTTTTCAATGACGTTCCACTCATCGGCCGGATAATCATGGGATGGCGGCCTGAGGCGTTCATGGTGCAGCATCGAGCTGTTCCTCCCACGTCAGCGCGAGGCGTTGGTCACTCGACCAGTTCGCCCAAGTCGTCGACCACCAGATGCGCACCATGACGCTTCAGCTCCTCCGCATTCCCCTTGCGTGCGACGCCGATCACAAGCCCGAAGTTCCCATTGGAGCCGGCCTCAACTCCGGAAATGGCATCCTCGATGACCACCGTCCGTATCGGCTCAACACCGAGCAGCTTTGCCGCTATCAAGAACGTATCCGGGGCCGGTTTCCCGGCAAGTCGCTGTGCTTGGATCAGATTGCCGTCGACCCGCACTTCGAAGAGGTCGTCTAACTTGGCGGCCCTCAGGACGGCATCGCAGTTCTGACTGGAGGTGACGACGGCAATTTTGAACCCATCCCGGCAGAGTTGATGAATGAACTGCACGGTTCCGGCGTATGGCTCCACGCCCACCTCCGCGATGGCGCGGTTCACCAGGTCGTTCTTGCGATTCCCTAGTCCGCACACGGTTTCGACGTCTGCAGGGCCGTCAGGGTTTCCCTCGGGGAGTTGGATACCGCGTGATCTCAGAAAGTCACGAACGCCGTCGAAACGGGGCTTTCCATCCACGTAGAGCCGGTAGTCCGTGGCGAGATCAAAGGGGCGGAACGCCTCCCCTTTCTGTTCCGCACGCTCCCGAAGGTATTCGTCAAACATCTGCTTCCAACACGTCGCGTGGAGGGTGGCAGTGTTCGTTATGACACCATCGAGATCAAAAAGAACGGCGTCGTACTGGTAACGGTTGATGCGCTTGCTCTCGGGCCATGGCATGAATCGCTCTCCTGTACCCAAGGACCTGAGCGCGCAACCGCCCTCGCTGCGATCTAGTCGAGGAGAGGTCCGTTCCAGATCCGTACAGCCGGTACTTTGCAGGAGTAGCCTAGCACACACAGGGTGCCCGTATTCAGCAGAAAGTGTTGACCTCCGGCCGGAGGTCGCCCGATCCAGCGCGCCACGAACACGCGCAGGACGTGCCCGTGCGCGAACAACGCGGTGTCACCCTTCACCGCGCGCGACCGGGCGATCACACGGTC
>CAVRRI010000018.1:0-25818 GCA_963723525.1 uncultured Alphaproteobacteria bacterium | reverse complement strand
CACATGGCGGTCGAGGCCTGCCAGGGCGGCAGCGCGACCCCGTGCACTTGCGCAAGTTTCGCGCAATCGAGGCGCGAATTCATGGGCCGCCGTGCGGGCGTCGGGTATTCGGCGGTGGTGATCGGCCGGACGCGGGCGCTCGGCCCGCCGCGCCGGCCGGCCTCCTCCAGGGCGAGGGCTGCCAGCCCCGCCCACGTGGTCGCTCCCTCGCCGGCCATGCAGAAGAGGCCCCGCAATCGCGCCTCCCCGGGCCGGGCCAGCAGGTTCCGGCAGACGGCGAGCACGCCATCGGCCATATCGAGGGCGCTCGTCGGAGAACCCTGCTGGTCCGCCACGACCGCGAGCTCGTCGCGATCCTCGGCGAGCCGCAGCATCGTCTTCACGAAATTCTTGCCGAAGGGGCTGTAGACCCAGGCGGTGCGGAGGATGACGTGATCCGGATTGGCCCCGGCCACGGCCTCCTCCCCTTCGAGTTTCGAGCGGCCATACACGTTCAGCGGAGCGACGGGATCGCTCTCCCTGTAGGGCCGCTCGAGCGCGCCGTCATAGACGTAGTCCGTCGAGAGCTGGATCGACCGGCATCCGCAGGGCGGCCGCGGCCGCCGCGACATGCCCTGCCCCGGCGCCGTTGACCGCGTGCGCGAGCGCGGGTTCGCGTTCCGCCTGGTCCACCGCCGTGTACGCCGCCGCATTGACGACCGCATCGGCGCCCGCGGCCCGGATCGCAGCCCCGATCGTGTCAGGGCGGGTCAGGTCGACGTCCGGGCGCCCGACGAGGATCACCGTCGCCCCATGCGCCGCCGCGCGCTCCGCCAGGGCGCGCGCCACCTGCCCGTCTCGGCCGATCACCACGACGCGCACCGTCCGCTCCCTCACGCGAAAACGCAGCCGAGATCGGCAAGTCTCGGTTGCCGCCGGTCCTTGTCCGACAGGACGGCCCGTCCAGGGTCGACCGGCCAGGCGATCCCCAGGGCCGGATCGTCCCACGCCAGGCCATGCTCGTGCGCAGCCGCATAGGGCGCCGAGACCTTGTACTGCACCTCCGTGTCGCGCGTCAGCGTGCAGAAGCCGTGCGCGAACCCGATCGGGACGTAGAGTTGCAAGCGGTTCTTGTCGGAGAGTTCGGTGGCGACATGCTGTCCGTAGGTGGGCGAGGAGCGCCGCAGGTCGACGGCAACGTCGAGGATGCGCCCCCGTGCCACGCGGATCAGCTTCGCCTGCGCGAAGGGTGGCGTCTGAAAATGCAGCCCCCGCACGGTGCCCGCAGGCCGCGAGAGGGAGAGGTTGTCCTGGACGAAGTCATCCGTGATCGCGCAAGCCTCGAAGGCTGCCCGATTGTAGATCTCCGTGAAGAAGCCCCGGCTGTCCTCGATGATCCGCGGCCGCACGATCTTCACGTCCGTAATGGCAGTTGGTGTGACCTCGATCACGAGCCCGTTCCGTCTATTCAGCCGCGCGCTGGAACATCGGTCCACTTCCCTCACGCCACGGTGCCGAGGCGCTCGCCGCGATAGACGCCGGAGCGGACCCGTTCCCACCACCATCGGTTGGCGAGATACCACTCGATGGTTCGCCGGAGCCCGGTCTCGAACGTCTCCCTTGGACGCCAGCCGAGATCGCGCTCGATCTTGGCCGCATCGATGGCGTAGCGGCGGTCGTGGCCAGGCCGGTCGGCGACGAAGGTGATGAGCGCTCTCGGCGGGCCGACGGCGGCATCGGGCGCCAGCTCGTCGAGAATGGCGCAGACCGTGCGGACGACGTCCAGGTTCGTGCGCTCGTTCAGGCCCCCGATGACATAGGTCTCGCCCGTCCGCCCCTCCTCGGCGACCTTGATGAGCGCCGCCGCGTGATCATCCACATGAAGCCAATCGCGGACATTGTCGCCGCGTCCGTAGACCGGCAAAGGCTTGCCCTCGAGCGCATTGAGGATCGTGAGGGGGATCAGCTTCTCCGGAAACTGATAGGGGCCGTAATTGTTGGAACAATTGGTCACGACCGTCGGGAGACCGAACGTGTGCTGCCAAGCGCGCACGAGGTGGTCCGAAGCCGCTTTCGAGGCGGAGTACGGCGAGTTGGGTTGGTAGGGGTATTCCTCGTGGAAGAAGCCATCCGGGCCGAGCGAGCCGAAGACCTCGTCGGTCGACACGTGGTGAAACCGAAAGCCGTCCCGGCGCGCGGGCGGCAGCTGCCGCCAGTGTTCCAGAGCGGCCTGGAGCAGCGCGTAGGTGCCCACCACGTTCGTGCGAACGAATTCGCCGGGGCCGTCGATGGAACGGTCCACATGGCTTTCGGCGGCGAGGTGCAGCACGACATCGGGCTCGAAGCTTCGGATGATCGCCCTCATTGCGTCGAGATCCGCCACATCCGCCTGCCTGAAGCCGTAGCGCGCGCTATCGGCCACCCCTCTCAGGGAATCGAGGTTTCCCGCATAGGTGAGTTTGTCGACGACAAGCACACGGTGCGAGGAGCTGTCGATGAGGCGGCGGACGACCGCCGAACCGATGAATCCGGCTCCGCCGGTGACGAGAAAGCGCTTCACTGGGCTGCCTGTCTGCTTCGGAAGAATCCTCGACGACTACTAACCTCTTAGCAACACGGAGCCCCGTTTCAATCCTGGGCAACCGCTTGAGGTTGGGCGATCCGCTGCGGCGATACTCTCGGGCGTCGGCGTCCGGAGGCGCCGGGGGCTTCTCGCGACGCGTGAACTGACCTGGACGTAGCCCCTCGAAGCGCCCGGCCTACATGCCGATGACCCTGCGAACCGGGCGGATGTCCTCGACCTCCACGTCGCAGGACGGCGGCACGATCACGACGCTGGCCGAAGCCCCGCCATGCGCGGCATCTTGCGCCAGAGCCAGCGCTGCGAGACGCGCCTCGTCTTGGCTCGAATAGCAATAGAGCTTCTCGTTCCGGTGCGAGACCCACCAGAGCTCCTCTCCCTCCTGTGTCACCACGTAACGCTCCATGCGCGCCCTCCCTTCTCGGTTTCGAAAGGTAGCTTAGCTGGTCCCTTACGCACCAGTCACAAAAACAACAAGGGCAGCGGTGCCTCAAGAGTCTGCGGCAGCAGCCGCAAGGGTCCAAGAGCAACGGACCCGGAGGTGCTTGCTCGCGGAAAGTCAGAGCAGGTCGACGTCTTCTGACAGCGATCCCGATGTCCTCGGTGCCGCGCCGAAAAACGTCCATAAGAACCAATGTCATGCCGCATTGTGGCCCAGCTTCGGTTTAGTGTTCTCATCGGGTCGGGGCTCCAACCGACGTCGCGAAGCATCGCGCTTCGCGAGACGCGCATCGCGCGAGGGAGGTGGCATGGCCGTCGCTTACGCTGTTATTGGCCTGCTCTGCAGCCTGGTTGGCGGAGCGCTTGTCTGGGCTCTTAGTCCCATTGCAGCACTTCTCATTTCTCCCTTGATCGGCAGCACGGCCGTTTTCTTGATCGGCTTGATGATAGCCTACGGTTCCAAGGGCGGGGTGTCGGCGGCACGGGAACGCCGATCGGCAAGTGCAGAGGCCGCGGGATGCTCCACGGTAGCGTGATGAGAGCGACCGCACTCGTGGCGGAGGCGCCGGAATGCCTCCGTCGTCAACGCTTCAGGTGGGCTGCCGGGGCGCAACCATCGGAGAAGGATCGATTGTGCGCCTCTCCTTTCACCTCACGAGCGACAGCGAGGTCATCCTCGACGAGCAGGGCATGGAGGTCGAGAGCCTTGATCACGCTCGTCGCGAAGCATGGAAAACCATTCTCAAGATGCGCGCGCAGGACCCGACTGCTCAAGACTGGTCAGGCTGGAAGTCTAGCGTCACGGATGCCGACGGCCGGGTCGTCGTGTTACGTGGCTTCGACGGAGATCCCCTGTGACTCAGAAAAGGCTCTGCTGTGAGAGACAGTCTGCCTTTCAGTCCGGGGATCAGGCGGAGCATCCTGCTCAGTCACCTTTCGGATAATCGTACACCCCCACTGGCATCCGAACTCGCACTGGTGGTATGCCAGGACGCGCCCTTCCTTTTCTTCAGTGCTGTTGCGCGGCCGCTGGTCAGGCCACCTTCGCCACGTCGAGCACCCGCAGCTCGACGCGCTCCGCGCCGCCCCAGCGGTCGGCTGCAAGGGTGCCGGCGACATGCAGGCTTTGGCCCATGGCGCGCGACAGCGCAAGGCCGAGGGGCTGGCCCGCGGCGCGGAACGCAACGCCGCCGATCGTGGCGCCGTCGCCGGCCTTAAGCTTCACGCGGAGATGCCCTCCCGAGCCCACCTCGCGGGCCTCGACGAGGCGGTGGTTCGGGAACACGAAGACCGGTTCGGGCTGGCCTGCACCGAAGGGCCCTGCCCTCTCTAGCGCCGCCAGAAAGCCCGGCTGCGCTCCGCCCGCCGTGAGGCTGGCATCGATGCTTAAGGTATCGAAGGCGAGCGCGTCGCCCACCGCGTCCCGCAGGCGGTCGCCGATGAAGGTCGAAAAGGCCTCGAGGTCCCCTGTCCGGATCGTCACGCCCGCCGCCATGGCGTGTCCGCCGCCCTTCAGCGCGAGCCCCGCCGCGACGGCCGCCCGCACCACGCGCCCGAGATCGGCGCCCGGCACCGAGCGGCCCGACCCGACCGCCACCCCGTCCGGGTTGAGCGCGAACGCGAAGGCGGGCCGGCGGAAGCGCTCCTTCAGCCGGGCCGCGATGAGCCCGACGATGCCCGGATGCCATTCCGGCGCACCCGCCGTGACGACCGGGCGATCCGGCGCGGCTTCGAGCGCAACGAGGACTTGCGCCTGCGCCTCTTCCACGGCGACCTGCTCGATCGCCTGGCGCTCGCGGTTGAGGCGGTCGAGCTCGGCCGCGAGGCGGCCGGCGTCGAGCGGGTCCTCCGTGAGCAGGAGCTTCGAGCCCAGGGCCGCATCGCCGATGCGCCCGCCGGCATTGATGCGCGGTCCGACCAGGTATCCGAGGTGCCAGCACTCCGGCGCACCTGCGAGACCCGCCGCGTCGAGGAGCGCCGCAAGGCCGATGCGCCGGCGCGAGCGCATCACGGCGAGCCCCTGGCGCACGAAGGCCCGGTTGAGACCGGTGAGCGGCACCACGTCGGCGACGGTCGCAAGCGCCACGAGATCGAGGCTCGCGAGAAGGTCCGGCTCCCCTCGTCCGGCGAAGAAGCCGCGGAGGCGCAGTGCGCGGTTGAGCGCGACGAGCGCGAGGAACACGATGCCGGCCGCACACAGATGCCCGAGGCCGGAGAGATCGTCCTGCCGGTTCGGGTTCACCAGCGCGAGCGCGTCGTCGGGCAACCGTTCGGGAGCCTGGTGATGATCGAGCACGATGGGGTCGAGCCCGAGGCGCTTCGCCTCCGCCAAGGGCTCATGGCTCGCAGTCCCGCAATCCACCGTCACGAGAAGTCCGGCCCCCTGCTCTTTCAGGGACCGGATGGCCTCGCTGTTCGGTCCATAACCTTCCGTGATGCGGTCCGGGATGCGGATCACGTACGGGGTGCCGCAGGCCCGCAGATATTCGGCGAGGAGCGCGGCGCTGCAGGCGCCGTCGACGTCGTAATCGCCGAAGATCGCCACGAGCTCCCGCCGCTCCACCGCATCGGCCAGGCGCGAGGCCGCCGTCTCCATGTCGGTGAGCCCATGCGGATCCGGCAACAGGTCCCTCAGGCGCGGATGCAGAAATTGCTCGATCTCATGGACGGCGACGCCCCGTCCCGCCAGAACCCGCGCCAGCACGTCCGGAAGGCCATGGGTCTGCGCGATGGCGAGCGCGATCGCCGCACGGGATGCGTCGCACCGCTCGGTCCAGGTCCGGCCGAGGGCGGAGCGCGCGACGCCCAGAAACGGGCGCGGCCGGGTCGAGAGGGCTGATTCGGTCACGGGCGCAGCTTAGCGCCAAATGGGGGGCCGAAGTTAGCGCCAAACCGCCGCCATCCTCGGGGCGCCGCTCCGCCCCTGATCCGGGGTGGGGTTGCTCCAGCGCGACGCGTCGCATCACATCAGCAGCCCGCTTTGTCTGGTCGGCCAGGGTGCTTCGTGCCTTTCGTCCCGAATCCACTCGATCACGTGGACAGCAAGCTCATCGGTCATTATCCCTGGCACCATGGTGATCCGTGCTGCCGTTCTCGCTGGGGCTCTCCTCTGCTCGCCCTCTGCTCTTGCGGACAACTGCCGAAAGGCCGGCGGTGCTCCTCCCGGAGTTCGTCTGAAGCCGCCACCCGGGTGCGAATTCCAGAGGGAGGGCTCACAGGGCCAGAGCGCAGCTTCGGCGCGACGAGCGGGCCACGACTCGGAGTTCATCGAGCTGGGGAATGGTAGCCAGTTAAGGATCAGTGGCCGGGTTCGCGTGGATACGCTGGGGCGGCGATAAGGCCGGACGCCTCCGCCCACTGCGTTTGTCACTAAGCTGCTGGTTTCTCAGCCGTGTCTTGGTCGAGCCGGGGATCATCCCGCTGCCGCGTGGACGACGATGGCGCCTCAGTCCAAATGGAACTTGGACAGTTCGCGGTGCTCGCCGTAGATGCGGCGCACGGTGCCGGTCGCGGATCGGTAGACCACCGTCTCGGTCTCGATCACGACCGGGCCGAACTTGACGCCCTTGAGGAGCGCGCCGTCCGTGACGCCCGTCGCCGCCACGATCACGTCGCCGCGGGCCAGATCCGTCATGTCGTATTTCCGGTTCGGATCGGTGACCCCCATGCCGGCCGCGCGCGTGCGCTTCTCCTCGGTGTCGAGGATGAGGCGTCCCTGCATCTGGCCGCCGATGCAGCGCAGCGCACCTGCCGCGAGCACGCCCTCCGGGGCAGCGCCGATGCCGAGATAGATGTCGATGCCGGTGTCCTGAGGCTTCGTCGTGAAGATCACGCCCGCGACGTCGCCGTCCGTGATGAGACGGACGCCGGCTCCCGTCCGGCGGATGGCCGCGATGAGGTCGGCATGGCGGGGGCGGTCGAGCACGAGGACGTTGAGCTCGTTCACCTTCACGCCTTTCGCCTTGGCGAGGCTGTGCAGGTTCTCCTCGGGCGAAGCGTCGAGGTCGACCACGCCCTTCGGATAGCCGGGGCCCACGGCGATCTTGTGCATGTAGACGTCGGGCGCGGCGAGCAGCGTGCCTGCTTCGGCCATGGCCATCACGGCGATCGAGCCGGGCATGTCCTTGGCGCAGAGCGTCGTGCCCTCGAGCGGGTCGACCGCGATGTCGACCTTGGGGCCGTTCCTGTTGCCTACGCGCTCCCCGATGAACAGCATCGGCGCCTCGTCGCGCTCGCCTTCGCCGATCACCACCGTACCGTCGATGGTAAGCTTGTTGAGCTCGCGCCGCATGGCGTCCACCGCCGCCTGGTCGGCGGCCTTCTCGTTCCCGCGCCCGCGGAGCCGGGCGGAGGCGACGGCCGCCCGCTCTGTGACGCGCACAAGCTCGAGCGTAAGGATGCGCTCGATCACCAGACCCGGTTGAACGGTAATGCCCTGCGTCATGGATCTGGATCTCCCTGCTGGATGGTCGGTTCTGGTTTGTTGTTTGTCTATTCGCGTTCGATGCGGATCACTTGGGGCGGTTCGGCGACAAGACCATCCGCGGAGATCCGGTC
Source organism: uncultured Alphaproteobacteria bacterium (assembly GCA_963723525.1). GTDB lineage: Bacteria > Pseudomonadota > Alphaproteobacteria > Rhizobiales > Beijerinckiaceae > Microvirga. The sequence goes on along the minus strand of CAVRRI010000018.1, from coordinate 18,260 downwards.
CATCACGGAGCGGATCGCGGCCTCCGTCGCCGCATACGTGATCAGCACGAGCGGCACCGGCGCGCCGGAGCGCCCGTGCGGATCCTTCGCGGCGGCGAATTCGGACCGCTTCTGAAGGATGCTTTCAAGCGAAATGTCGGATTCCGCCATCCGCGTCGCCACGCCCGCCGCGACACCCGGCCGGTCGTGCACGGTGAGGCGGATGTAGTAGCCGCCCTCGTGCCGCTGCATCGGCGCGCGGGGCGCCTTCTCGAGACGGTCGACGGGGCGTCCGAACGGCGCCTGCGCCTTGCCGGAGGCGACGTCCGCGATGTCCGCCACGACCGCGGATGCCGTCGCGTCGCCGCCGGCGCCCGGGCCGATGAGCGTCAGCTCCTTGACGGCGTCGGCGTCGATCGTCACGGCGTTCGTCACGCCCATCACCTGCGCGATGGCGGAAGTGCGGGGCACCATGGTCGGATGGACGCGCTGCTCGATGCCGGTCTTCGTGCGCTCCGCGACGCCGAGGAGCTTGATGCGGTAGCCGAGCTCCTTGGCCATGGCGAGGTCGAGCGGCGTGATCTTGGAGATGCCCTCCACGTAGACCGCCTCCGCGTCGATCTCAGTCCCGAAGGCGAGGCTCGTCAGGATGGCGAGCTTATGGGCCGTATCGAAGCCTTCGACGTCGAAGGTCGGATCGGCTTCCGCGTAGCCGAGGCGCTGCGCGTCCTCGAGGCAGGACTCGAAGGTGAGGCCTTCGAGTTCCATGCGCGAGAGGATGTAGTTGCAGGTGCCGTTGAGGATGCCGTAGAGCCGCGAGATGGAGTTGCCTGGGAAGCGCCTCCCGCAGGGTCTTGACGACCGGAATGCCGCCTGCCGATGACGCCTCGAAGGCGAGGGCGACGCCGCTTCGCTCCGCGGCCTTCGCGAGTGCGAGGCCGTGTTTCGCCAGGAGCGCCTTGTTGGCCGTCACCACGTGCTTGCCGGCGGCGAGCGCCGTCTCCACGACGCTCTTCGCCGGCCCGTCGGAACCGCCGACGAGCTCGACGACGCAATCGACGTCGGATGACCGGGCAAGGTCGATCGGATCGTCGAACCAGGCGTAGCGGGACAGATCGATGTCGCGCTCCTTGGCCCTGTCCCGCGCGGATACGGCCGTCACCCGCACGGGCCGGCCGCACCGTTGCGTCAGCGCGTTGTCCTGCCGCGCGAGGATGCGCACGAGCGAGGTACCGACGGTGCCAAGCCCGGCCACGCCGACCCGGAGAGCTTCAGTCACGGGATGGTCCTTGGGTTCGCTGACAACCGGCGCTGTTTACGAAAGCGGGGCCCGCCTGTCCATGAGGGGCGGATTCACGACGAGGGGGTGCACAGGGTGCGGAACTTTTTCAGCCATGGCTGCGCCCTCCTCGGCCGAGCGGAGCGCCCCAGGGGGCCACCGGCGCCGCCGATCCGCAGCGGACAACGCCGCAAGGCTCCCAACCGCCGTCGTTTCTGACGTCAGAACGCCTCCCTCAAACCGCCCTGGCGATCGGCACCACGTTGTGGAGCGTGCGGTCCGCGGTGTCGAAGAACTTGCGGATGTTGCGCGCGGCCTGGCGGATGCGCTGCTCGTTCTCGACGAGGGCGATGCGGACGAATTCGTCGCCGTGCTCGCCGAAGCCGATGCCCGGCGCCACGGCCACGTCGGCTTTCTCGACGAGAAGCTTGGAGAATTCGAGGCTGCCGAGCGGACGGAACTTCTCCGGGATCCGCACCCAGGCGAACATCGAGGCCGTCGGCGGGGGGATGATCCAGCCGGCCTTGGCGAAGGAATCGATCAGCACGTCGCGGCGGCGCTTGTAGGTCGCCCTCATCTGCCTGATGCAGTCGTCGGGACCGTTGAGCGCCGCGGTCGCCGCGACCTGCACCGGCGTGAAGGCGCCGTAATCGAGATAGGACTTCACCCGCGCCAAGGCGGCGAGAAGCCGCTCGTTGCCGACGGCGAACCCGATCCGCCAGCCCGCCATCGAGAAGGTCTTCGACATGGACGTGAATTCGACCGTCACGTCGACCGCGCCCGGCACCTGCAACACGGAGGGCGGCGGGTCGTTGTCGAAATAGACCTCCGCATAGGCGAGGTCCGAGAGCAGGATCAGGTCGTGCTTCTTCGCGAAGGCGACGAGGTCGCGATAGAAATCGAGGGACGCCACGTAGGCGGTCGGGTTCGACGGATAGCAGACCACGAGCGCGATCGGCTTCGGGATCGAATGCGCTACCGCGCGCTCGGCCGCCGGGAAGAAATCGGGCGTCGGTTCGGCCGGCACGGACCGGATGACGCCCCCGGCCATCAGGAACCCGAAAGCGTGGATCGGGTAGCTCGGATTGGGCACCAGGACCACGTCGCCCGGGGCGGTGATCGCCTGCGCCATGTTGGCGAAGCCCTCCTTGGAGCCGAGCGTCGCCACGACCTGGGTGTCGGGGTTGAGCTTCACGCCGAAGCGCCGCTCGTAATAGGCGGCTTGAGCCCGCCGCAGCCCGGCGATGCCCTTCGAGGCCGAATAGCGGTCCGTCCGCGGCTTGCCGGCCGTCTCGACGAGCTTGTCGATGACGTGCTGCGGGGCCGGCAGATCCGGGTTCCCCATGCCCAGGTCGATGATGTCGGCGCCGTTCGCCCGGGCTGCGGCCTTGATCCGATTCACCTGCTCGAAAACATAGGGCGGGAGGCGCTTGATGCGGTGGAAATCGGACATGCGGGTGAATCCTCGAACGTCGGCCAATGGAGCGAATCATTACCACCCGAGGGCCGCATGGGCACCCCTGCGGAAGGTCTAGGGCGTCTTGGAGGGCGCGTTGGAGGGCGTTTTGGGCGGCGCGCGCTTGCGGGCCGGTTCCGCGGAGGTCGGCTCCGGCGCCGGAGTGGACCCGGCCTGAATGGCCGCAGACCGGGCGGCTTCGTTCCGGGCGCGCAGGGATTCGAGTTCCGCTTCGGCTGCCTTCACCTCGTCCTTGGTGCGGGCCGCCGTGGGCCGGGCGGGCGAACCGGTGCCGACCGGAATATAGTCGAGGTTCGCCGGACGCGATTGCTGCACAAATTCCGGCGTCCGCGCCTGGGGCGGTCCGGCGCCCACGCCGGCGAAGGCGTCGCGGACGGGATTCTGGTCTGCCATGCAGCCGCCGGCCAGAACGAGCGAGGCCAATGCGAAGCTCTTAACGGCTGTCTGGTACAGGGCGGTCATCCGCAGGATCCGGGTTTCGAGGCAACATCTAGCCACGGTCGGTGCTTGACCGCTACAATGTCGGAAATGCGGCGTAGGGGCAATGGGATCGGGCTTGGAGGGACGCCACCATGGATCAGTTGCGCGTTGATGTGAAGTCGGCGCCTATGCCGGATTTCGAAGAGCTTTCGCGCAACGTTGCTCGGTTCGTCGAGGAGGCCGGCAAGGCCGCGGCGGCCTACCTCAAGCCCCTCGAACAGCAGCCGCCTGCTCTCACGACCGGCGACGAATTCGCCCAGATGGCGCGCGCCTTCGGGGCCGTCGCCCAGAAATGGCTCGTCGATCCGCAGAAGACCATCCAGGCGCAGACCAAGCTCGGCGCCCAGTTCATCCAGCTGTGGGCTGCGACCCTGCAGCGCGTTCACGGCGCGACCGCGGAGCCGGTGGCCGCGCCGTCGCCGAAGGACTCCCGCTTCGCCGACCCGGAATGGTCCGAGAACCCGATCTTCGATTTCCTCAAGCAGGCGTATCTGATCGTCACGCGCTGGTCCGAGGAAATGGTGGAGGAGGCCGAGGGGCTCGACCATCAGACCCGGCAGACGGCGCGTTTCTACGTGAGGCAGCTCACCGCCGCCCTGTCGCCGTCCAACTTCCTCGTCACCAATCCCGAGCTGATCCGCAGGACGATCGAGGAGAACGGCGCCAACTTGGTCCGCGGCCTGTCGATGCTCGCCGAGGATATCGAAGCCGGCAAGGGCTCGCTCAAGATCCGCCAATCCGATCCGAGCCGGTTCAACGTCGGCGTCAACATAGCGACGACGCCCGGCAAGGTGGTCTTCCGCAACGAGCTGATCGAGCTCATCCAGTACGCGCCGTCGACGGAGACCGTGCTGAAACGCCCGCTGCTGATCGTGCCGCCGTGGATCAACAAGTACTACGTGCTCGACCTCAACCCGGAAAAGAGCTTCATCCGCTGGGCGGTGGCGCAAGGTCTCACCGTGTTCTGCATCTCGTGGGTCAACCCGGACGAGCGGCACGCCGAGAAGGACTGGGGCGACTACATGCGCGAAGGCATCTTCGCGTCGCTCGAGGCGATCGAGCAGGCCACAGGCGAGAAGAAGGTCACCGCCAGTCGGCTATTGCGTCGGCGGCACCCTGCTCGCCGCGACCCTCGCCTACATGGCGGCGAAGAGAGACAACCGGATCGAGAGCACCACCTTCCTCACCACGCAGGTCGATTTCACCCATGCGGGCGACCTCAAGGTCTTCATCGACGAAGACCAGATCCGCTCGATGGAAGCCAGCATGCAGGCCAAGGGCTATCTGGAGGGCGCCCGGATGGCGAACGCCTTCAACATGCTGCGTCCGAACGATCTCATCTGGCCCTACGTGGTGAACGTGTACATGAAGGGACATGCCCCCTTCCCGTTCGACCTACTCTACTGGAATTCCGATTCCACGCGGATGCCGGCGGCCAATCACGCCTACTATCTCCGCAACTGCTACCTCGAGAACAATCTCGTGACCGGCAGGATGGTGATGGGCGGCGTGAAGCTGAACCTCAAGAAGGTGAAGATCCCGATCTTCAACCTCGCCGCCCGGGAGGACCACATCGCCCCTGCCCGCTCGGTCTTCGAAGGCTCGAAGGCCTTCGGCGGCCCGGTCGATTACGTGCTCGCCGGCTCCGGCCATATCGCCGGCGTCGTGAACCCGGTCGGCAAGGCGAAATACCAGTTCTGGACCGACGGTCCGGTCGAGGGCGACCTCCAGGACTGGATCGCCCGTGCGACCGAGCATCCGGGCACCTGGTGGCCCTACTGGTTCGGGTGGGTCGAGAAGCAGGCTACGAAACACGTGAAGGCGCGCGAGCCCGGCGGCGGCAAGCTCAAGCCGATTTGCGACGCGCCGGGAATCTATGTGGCCGAACAGGCCTGACGACTTCGCCTTCCGAGCGTTTCGCGTGGAAAGAGCGACGTGGCGCCCGCGTGCGTCGTCGCCGCGCCATCTGTTCCCAGCCACGACCTGGTCCCAATCCCTCGGACCGGTCCTGGTGTTGGAGGGGGATAAGGTCCAAGACTCTCTCCACCGAAAATGGCCGGCGAAACACCGGCCCTTCACAACACATGCAGGTTCTACTGGAGACGTTCAGTTCTTGCGAACGATCGGTGCCGGGATCGGCCTCACCGGATCGTCCCAGCGATAGCGGATTGCTGCCGAGAAAATGTCCACGGACGAATCCACATCCGCGAGCAACGGGAAGCCGGGGATGAAGTCCTGGTGGCCGGGCACGTAAGCCACGCGCGTATCCGCGGTGAAAATGTGCGTGTACGCCACGTCGAATGAGAGCTTCTCGTTCCACTGGTAAGTCGCGCCAATCGACGCCCAGAAACGGTCATTGTCCGGCAGGCGCGTGGACCGGATCTCGGTATCGATCGGCGACTGCTCGAAGGCGACGCCAGCCCGTAAGGTGAGGCGATCGTTCAGCTGATAATCCAAGCCGAGCGAGTAGAAGTATCCGTCATTGTAGTTGAGCGCCAAGTCAGCGATGGGCACGCCCGCAGAGACAATGGCCGGCGCCTTGAGGCGGCTCCAGTTCGTCCACTCGAAACCGAGATGCACGGTGAAGGCGGGGCCGAATTTTTGCGTGAGGCCGACCGTGATCTGGTCGGGCGTGTTGAGGCTCGCCTTGATGGGCAGAACGGCCGCCGGGCTTCTGGGGAAGAGTGCCCCGGCCGGCGCCTTGAGCGTGCCCTCGAGTTCATGGTTGATCGAAGATCGATAGCCGACGCCAATTGTGGTCCCGGCCATCGGTGTGACGGTGAGGCCCGCCGTGAAGCCGACGCCCCAATCGTCGCCATCGAGAATGGCGCTCGGCGCCGTCGTGAAGGGCGTCGTGGCGTTCTTCAATCGGGTATCGAAATATTGGATCGTCGGACCGGCGCCGATGGAGAGCCATTCGTTAATCTTGAAGCCGACAATGGGATTGAAATTCAAGGAGAAGATCTTGGACGAGCGCGAATAGAGCTGACCCGCCCAAACTTGGCGCGGATCGGTCACGAGCCCGAGCGGCGCCGTGCTCGCCAGGCCGACCCAGAGCCACTCGTTCACCTGATACGAGGAGTAGCTCACCGGTACGATCGCATCCTGGCCGATATCGCCGGACGGGCCGAGAGGGAGCAGGAACGGCGAGGTGCCCGCCACCGGGTCGATCTTCACTTCGGGCACGACCAAGGAGAGGTGGTACTCGCTCTGCCAGCCGGGCGCCATCGTGATCGTGGCCGGGTTCCAAAACATGGACGACAGGCGCCCCGAACCCGACGCGGCGCCGGCGAACGAGTAGCCCTGCGCGGTCGCGCTCTGCTCACGGACGGCAAAGGCGCCGGCCCGGGCCGCACCCTGGGCGGCGATCAGAGCCGCGAGCGACACGGCCGCCAAGGCCAAAGAACGGTTGAAACGGCTCATCTGGGTCGTGCCCTCTCCAAGGTCTTGCTTCTGCGCGCGGTCCGAGCCGCGTTGTGAATCCACTCTGCCAATGCTCCATTAAGGCCGCAATTGATTAACACCTGACTCGAGGACGAGCGGATCCAATAGTCGTTTTGCGATAGACCATGATCCATTACTCTCCGACCTCTCGAAACGACTGAAGAATTCGTGCAATGCATGTCTGTTCATATGTAAACCAACGTATTCCGCGAACGTTGTTACAGCGTCTGTCTTAGAGGGAACTCAGCCGCAAGCTGTGCAGTTTCAGGGCGACTGTGACAAACCGGCAACATCATAGCAGGTGTCCAGTACATTGGCGTCCCGTTCCGGAACGTGACATGTACCCTGCAACGCCTAAATGAGGAGAATCGCATGAAACTGGTACGGTTCGGGCAGCCCGGGAGCGAGAAGCCCGGCATGGTGGACGGCAACGGACAAATCAGGGACGCGTCGAGCCTCGTGCCGGACATCACCGGCGCGATGTTCGCGGCGGGCGGTCTCGCCCGCCTCCGGGGCGTGGATCCTTCATCCCTTCCGCTCGCTCCGGACGGCCAGCGCCTCGGCGCCTGCGTCGGCTTCGTGCGCAACTTCATCGCCATCGGGCTGAACTATGCCGATCACGCGGCGGAAACCGGCGCCGCCATCCCGGCCGAACCGATCGTGTTCAACAAGGCGCCGTCCTGCATCGTCGGGCCGAACGACGACATCGTGGTCCCGCGCGGCTCGCAGAAGACGGACTGGGAAGTGGAGCTCGCGGTCGTCATCGGCGAGCGGGCGTCATACGTGGGCGCGAACGAGGCCCTCGACTTCGTCGCCGGCTACTGCGTCTGCAACGACGTCTCGGAGCGCGAATACCAGCTCGAGCGCGGCGGTACCTGGACCAAGGGCAAGGGCTGCCCGACCTTCGGACCGCTCGGCCCCTGGCTCGTCACGCCGGACGAGATCCCGGACGTGCAGAACTTGTCCATGTGGCTCGACGTGAACGGCGGGCGCATGCAGACGGGCTCGACCAGGACCATGATCTTCAACGTCGCGAAGGTCGTGTCCTACGTCTCCCACTTCATGGTTCTCGAGCCGGGCGACGTGATCACCACCGGCACGCCGCCCGGCGTCGGCATGGGCATGAAGCCGGCACGCTACCTGAAGCCCGGCGACGTCGTCGCCCTCGGCATCGAGAACCTCGGCGAGCAGCGGCAGCAGGTCGTGGCGTTCGAGGGCAGCGCCTTCGATACGAGGCACCATGTCAGGCGAGCGTCGTAATCTCCCCGGCGAACCGAAGGCTTGGTGTCATCCCCGGCCGGAGCGAAGCGCCTTGCGTGTCACCCCCGGCGGCGCGCAGCGCCGGGAAGGGGGATCCAGAATCCCGTGCGCTCTGGACGTGGATCCCCGTCCCTCGCCTGCGGCTCGCCGGGGATGACACCGAGGCGCTGCGCTCCGTCCGAGTGAGGCACCGGCGGCGCCGACCCGCAGCGGATGAAACGGCCACGGTCGTTACTCATTAGGATGGCCTCGAGATGGAGAGGCCCGACGGCCGCTACAATCCCAGCATCAGCTTGACGTTCTGGACCGCCGCGCCCGAGGCGCCTTTGCCGAGGTTGTCCAGGCGGGCGACGAGAACGGCGTGTCGGTAATCGTCGCGGGAGAAGACCCGCAGCTCCATCCGATCGGTGTCGTTGAGCGCCTCCGGTTCGAGCCGTTCGGTCCGCTTGCCGTTGAAGGCGGTGGGGACGACCGTCACGAGCTCGGCGCTCGCGTAGTGCCGCATGAGGATCGCCTCGAGATCCTGCGCCGCCGGTTGGCCGGGCAGCAGGTCGAGATGCAGCGGAACGCTGACCAGCATGCCCTGCCGGAAGTTCCCCACCGACGGGATGAAGATCGGCCGCCGCGTGAGCCTGCTGTTCTTCTGCAGCTCCGGCACGTGCTTGTGCTCGAACCCGAGCCCGTAGAGCTCGAAGGCCGGTGCGGCACCGGATTCGTAAGCCTCGATGAGCGACCGTCCGCCGCCGCTATAGCCCGAAACCGCATTGACGCTGATCGGATAGTCGCGCGGGATGATGCCCGCCTCCACCAGCGGCCTGATGAGCGCGATCGCGCCGGTCGGATAGCAGCCCGGATTCGAGACGCGGTCGGCCCGCGCGATCGACTGCCCCTGGCCTGCCTCGAGTTCGGCAAACCCGTAGACCCAGCCGGGAGCCACCCGGTGCGCCGAGCTGGCATCGAGGATCCGCGGCCCCTGCCCGCCCATTGAATCGACGAGGGCGACGGTCTCGCGCGCCGCGGCGTCGTGCAGGCACAGCACCGCCAGGTCCACCTCGCCGAGGATCTCGCGCTTCGCGTCCTGATCCTTGCGCCGGGCCGGATCGATGCTGCACAGCGCAATACCCGCCAAGTTTCTCAGGCGATCCCGGATGCCGAGGCCGGTGGTGCCGGCCTCGCCGTCGATGAACACTCTGCCGGCCTTCCGGACGGCAGAAGCGGTACCGGCTTGGGTGCTGTCGCTCGTCATCGTGCTCATGGCCATCCAACGCTCTGAAACGAAAGGGGTGCGAGAAGATGCAAAAAAAGCCGCGCAGCGGCGCGGCTCGCGGGGGTTCTCGTCAGGCGGCCCTCATCGCGATCGCGCCGGGAAGGCGATCTCTCGGCGTCGAAGAATGACGAAATAGCTCGACATGGCGGCGCTTATGGACCTGCAAGCCAACTCTGTCAACGAATCAACTCTGTCAACGAATGGAGTGACATGGCGGCTCGAATCCCTCCGGCAATGACGCCCCGCAGAACGGAGAAGGGCGGCCGAGGCCGCCCTTCCGCACGGGTATCCGTGAACCGCTCAGCGCTTCGAGAACTGGAAGGATCGGCGGGCTTTCTTCTTGCCGTACTTCTTGCGCTCGACGACTCGGGCGTCTCTCGTCAGGAAGCCTTCCTTCTTGAGGGGACCGCGGAGCTCCGGCTCGTAATAGGTGAGCGCCTTCGAGAGGCCGTGTCGAACCGCGCCCGCCTGGCCCGACAGGCCGCCGCCGGCGACCGTGACGACGACGTCGTACTGGTCGGCCCTGTTCACCAGGTTGAGCGGCTGCTGCAGGATCATGCGGAGCACCGGTCGGGCGAAGTAGGCCTCGACAGGACGCTGGTTCACCGTGATCGTGCCCTTGCCCGGCTTGATCCAGACGCGAGCGACCGCGTCCTTGCGCTTGCCGGTGGCGTATGCGCGCCCCTGGCCATCGAGCTTCTGGACGTGCTTCGGGGCCTCGGGAGCGGCGGTCTGGGCGCTCTGGCCCAGGTCGGCGAGAGACTGAAGGGTCGCCATGATTAGACTCTCACGTTCTTGCGGTTGAGGGCGCCCACGTCCAGTGTCTCGGGCTGCTGTGCGGCGTGGGGATGCTCGGTGCCCTTGTAGACGCGCAGATTGCCCATGATCTGGCGGAAGAGCGGGCCACGCGGGAGCATGCGCTCCACGGCCTTCTCCACCACGCGCTCCGGGAAACGGCCGTCGAGGATATGCTTCGCGGTCCGCTCCTTGATGCCGCCCGGATATCCGGTGTGGTGGTAGTACACCTTCTGGTCGCGCTTGCGGCCGGTGAACACCACCTTGTCGGCGTTGATGACGATGACGTTGTCGCCGCAATCGACATGGGGCGTGTAGCTGGCCTTGTGCTTGCCGCGCAGGCGCATGGCCACCACCGATGCGAGTCGGCCCACGACGAGCCCCGACGCATCGATCACCACCCACTTCTTCTCGACTTCGGCGGGCTTCAGCGAAGTAGTCTTCATCGCGTTGATCCCGTTGCGGGCTGACGGATAGCCCAGGTGTTGAAACGACGAGCCGCCGCGAGAGGCGGCGGCAGTTGGCGTGCTTCTAATGCGGGAACGACGCGAAAGTCAACCGGAAGAGTGTATTCCGCGAGGCATGGTCGGCCCTGCAATCCTTTTCGTACAACGGTTTCAAGTGTATGGTAGTCTGATACCACGCACCCCTATCATAATACCACATCACTTCCGAACAGGAATCGAGTATGTCCCGGTCGCGTGGCAGACGAGTTCGCTTTCGCCTTCCGACCGGATGCCGACCTCGCCTACCGCCAGCCGCCGGCCCAGCTTGAGCAGCCGGCACTCGGCAACGAGCCCGCGTTGCGCCGGCTTGCGCAGAAAATTGAACGAGAGGTTCGTCGTCACGGCCAGCGCCACCGGTCCGATATGTGCGAGGATCGCCACGTAGAGCGCGAGGTCGGCGAGCGACATCATCGCGGGCCCGGAGAGCGTCCCGCCGGGCCGGATATGACGCTCGTGGTAGTCCATCCGCAGCCGTGCGAAGAGAGGTCCGACCTCCTCCACATGGTAGCTGCGGCCGCCGTGATGGATCTGCGGGAACTCCCGATCGAGGAACGTCTCGAGCTCCGCGACGGTCATGAGCGGCTGGTGCATGTCAATCCTTCGGCGTCTGGTCGCTCCGCTCGGGTTGCACCACGCCGGGACCTCCTCGACAATGGGCAAACGGTCTTAAATCGCCAGAGGGACGCATGAATATCGAAGCCCGGATCGACGAGGGCCCTCTCCTCATCAGGGACGTTTCGGACGGCGTCGCAATCCTCACGCTCAACCGTCCGGCCTCGCGCAATGCCCTCTCGGAAGCCATGCTCGACGCGCTCACGGCCGAACTCGATGGGATTGCGGCCGACGCGGCGATCCGCGCCGTCGTTCTCGCCGCCAACGGCCCCGTCTTCTCCGCCGGACACCACCTCAAGGAGATGACGGCCCATCGCGGCGACGCGGACCGGGGCCGCGCCTATTTCGCCCGCATCCTCGAGCGCTGCTCGGCGATGATGCAGCGGATCGTTCGCCTGCCGCAGCCGGTGATCGCGTCGGTCGAGGGCATTGCCACGGCCGCCGGCTGCCAGATGGTCGCCAGTTGCGACCTTGCCGTTGCGGGAAGCGAGGCCCGTTTCTGCACGCCGGGCGTCAATATCGGCCTCTTCTGCTCGACTCCCATGGTGGCGCTCTCGCGCAATCTCGGGCGGAAGCACGCGATGGAGATGCTGCTCCTCGGCGAAATGATCGGTGCGGAGGACGCCTACCGGTTCGGGCTCGTGAACCGCGTCGTCCCCATGGGCAAGGCCCTCGAAGAGGCAGGACGGATGGCGGCGCTCATCGCCTCGAAGTCCTCCCACACGCTGAAGGTCGGCAAGCGCGCCTTCTACGAGCAGCTCGAAATGGGCCTGAGCCAGGCCTACGAGCACGCCAGCAGGGTCATGGCCGAAAACATGCTCGCCCGGGATGCGGAAGAGGGCATCGGCGCCTTCCTGGACAGGCGCGACCCGCGCTGGGAGGGCCGCTGACGGCTTGACCGCGAGACGACGCCTCGACACAGTCGAAGGGCGCCTGCTGACGAGCGGCGCCGCCATCCCGGCTCCGGCGGGAGCCCCTTTCCGACATCGCGCGTCTCCGTGCGCCTCGAAGGAGACATCCATGCGAGCCTGGATGAAAGCACTCGCGGCTGCAGCAATGATGACGCTGCAAGGCCCCCTCGCCCATGCCCAAGCTGCCGACGTGACGGTCTTCGCCGCCGCCAGCCTCAAGAACGCCCTGGACGATATCGCCGCCGAGTATCGGCGGGAGACCGGGCAGAGGGTATCCGTCTCCTATGCGGCCTCCTCGGCCCTCGCGCGGCAGATCGAGCAGGGCGCCCCTGCCGAAGTCTTCGTTTCGGCGGATCTCGACTGGATGGACTATCTCGAGCAGAGAAACCTCATCAAGCCCGAGACGCGCCGCAATCTACTCGGAAACAGGATCGTTCTCGTGGCACCCGCCGAAACGGCCAAACTCGTCGAGCTGAAGCCCGGGGCGCTTGCCGGCACCCTGGGCCGGGGGCGCCTCGCCATGGCGGCGGCCGCCTCCGTTCCGGCGGGAAAGTACGGCAAGGCGGCTCTCGACAATCTCGGCCTCTGGAAAGAGGTCGCGGACAGGATCGCCGAAGCCGAGAACGTCCGGGCCGCCCTCACCTTCGTGTCGCGCGGCGAGGCGCCCCTGGGCATCGTGTACGAGACCGACGCGAGAGCCGAACCCAAGGTCGCGATCGTCGCCCGCTTCCCGGAGACGAGCCACCCGCCGATCGTCTACCCGACCGCCCTTACGGTCTCGGCGAGGAGCGAGGGCGCAAACCGCTTCCTCGCAGCCCTGCGCGACCCGAAGAGCGCCGCGATCTTCGCCCGCGAGGGCTTCGTGCCGCTGGATTGAAGCCCCGTGGAATTGACGCCGGACGAGTGGGTGGCGGTTCGCCTGAGCCTTTGGGTTGCGGTCACCGCCACCCTCGCCAGCCTGCCGTTCGGAATCCTTGCGGCACACGCGCTGGCGCGCGGGCGCTTTCCCGGACGCGCGCTCCTCGACGGCCTCATCCACCTGCCGCTGGTGCTGCCGCCGGTCGTGACGGGCTACCTTCTCCTCCTCGCCTTCGGCCGCCGGGGACCGATCGGCGCGGCGCTCGAATCCTGCTGCGGCATCGTCTTCTCGTTCCGCTGGACCGGCGCGGCGCTGGCGGCGTCCGTGATGGCGTTCCCGCTGATGGTGCGGGCCATCCGCCTGTCTCTCGAAGCCGTCGACCGCGGGCTCGAACAGGCGGCCGGCACGCTCGGCGCCAACCGCGCCTTCGTGTTCGCCACCGTCACGCTCCCTCTGGCGCTGCCCGGCATCATGGCGGGCATGATCCTCGCCTTCGCCAAGGCGCTCGGCGAGTTCGGCGCGACCATCACGTTCGTCTCGGCCATCCCCGGCGAGACGCAGACCCTGCCCGCCGCCATCTATGCCTATACGCAGGTTCCAGGAGGGGATGCCGGCGCCGTCCGCCTGAGTCTCGTCGCGGCCGCCCTTGCGCTGGCGGCCGTCATCGCCTCCGAAATCCTCACCCGCCGGGTCGCGGGAGCCGGGCGCCTCACATGAGGATCGCCGTCGCGGTTCTCCACCGGCAGGGCGATTTCACGCTCGACGTCGCGTTCGAAAGCGATGCCCATGTCGTCGCCCTGTTCGGCCCCTCGGGCTCCGGCAAGACGACGCTGCTCCACGTGATGGCCGGTCTGATCCGCCCGCAGGACGCGCGCGTGAGCATCGGCGGACGGGTCCTGACCGACACGGGTGCCGGCGTCGCCGTGCCGGCGCATCGCCGGCGCGTCGGCTACGTGTTTCAGGACGGCCGCCTCTTCCCCCACCTGACCGTCCGGCAGAACCTGCTCTACGGCCGCTGGTTCACGCCTAAAAGGGAGCGCTACGGGAGCCTCGACGAGATCGTGTCGCTGCTCGGCCTCGCTCCCCTCCTCAAGCGCGACCCGCGCACCCTCTCGGGCGGCGAGAAGCAGCGCGTCGCGATCGGCCGCGCGCTCTTGGCCTCCCCTCGCCTCCTCCTCATGGACGAGCCCCTCGCGTCCCTCGATGCCGCCCGGAAGGCCGAGACGCTCCCCTATATCGAGCGCCTGCGCGACGAGCTGCGCATCCCGATCGTCTATGTGAGCCACAGCGCCGAGGAGGTGGAGCGCCTGGCCCAGGAGGTCGTCCGCCTGGAGGACGGGCGGCGCGATCCCTTGACGTTGCACATGCCCGTCCGACCCCTTACCTCTCCTGCGATGAACCACGATTCCTATCCGAACGAGTACATCCGCGGCATCCTCAAGGGCGTGAAGTCCATTGCGCTCGTCGGCGCTTCCAAAAGCCCGGCACGGCCGAGCTGGATCGTGATGAAATACCTCCTGGAGCGAGGCTATGACGTCATTCCGGTCAATCCCGGCCTCGCGGGCCAGGACCTCCTCGGAAAGCGCGTCTACGGGAAGCTCGCCGACATTCCCCACCCTGTCGACATGGTGGAGATCTTCCGCAATTCGGAAGCCGCCGGCCCGCTCACCGACGAGGCGCTCGCCCTCGACCCGCTCCCCAAGGTCGTCTGGATGCAGCTCTCGGTGCGCAACGACGAAGCCGCCGCGAAAGCCGAAGCCCGGGGCGTCCAGGTGGTGATGAACCGCTGTCCGAAGATCGAGTTCGGCCGGCTGTCGGGCGAAATCTCCTGGCAGGGCGTGAACTCGCGGATACTCAGCGCCAAGCGGCCGGTCCTCGCGGGGAAAGGCTTTCAGAAGCTGAGTCTCAATCGCCCAGGATAGTTGACCGACGAACAATACGTTCTTTACACAGAACGACCGGTCGTAGCCCGTGCCGGTGCGGCCGAGAGACAACGCCCACAGGAGCTCGAGATGAACGATCGCCTTCCCGGATTCAGCACGTTGGCCATCCATGCTGGGGCGGCACCGGATGCGGCGACGGGCGCACGGGCGACTCCGATCTACCAGACGACATCGTTCGTCTTCGACGACGTGGACCATGCGGCCTCGCTGTTCGGGCTCCAGGCCTTCGGCAACATCTACTCGCGGATCGGCAATCCGACCTGCGCGGTGCTCGAGGAGCGGATTGCGGCGCTCGAGGGCGGGACGGCCGCGCTCGCCGTGGCGTCCGGCCACGCGGCGCAAGTCCTGGTGATGCACACCCTGCTCCAGCCGGGCGACGAGTTCGTCGCCGCGCGCAAGCTCTACGGCGGCTCCATCAACCAGTTCAACCACTCCTTCAAGAATTTCGGCTGGCAGGTGGTCTGGGCGGACAGCGACGAGCCGTCCACCTTCGAAGCCGCGATCACGCCGAAGACGAAAGCGATCTTTGTCGAGTCGATCGCCAATCCGGGCAGCGTCATCGTCGATCTCGATGCCATCGCGGCCATCGCCAGGAAGCACAACATTCCGCTCGTCGTCGACAACACGATGGCGACCCCCTATCTGATCCGACCGTTCGAGCACGGCGCCGACATCGTCGTGCACTCGGCGACCAAGTTCCTCGGCGGCCACGGTACATCCATCGCCGGCCTCATCGTGGACGGCGGCTCTTTCAACTTCGCCGGCGACGACCGCTACCCGATGCTCTCCAAACCCCGCCCCGAATACGGCGGCATGGTGCTCGGCGAAACCTTCGGCAATTTCGGCTTCGCCATCGCCTGCCGGGTGCTCGGATTGCGCGATCTCGGGCCGGCTCTCTCGCCCTTCAACGCCTTTTTGATCCTGCTGGGGATCGAGACGCTTCCGCTCAGGATGCAGCGCCATTCCGACAATGCGCTCGCCGTCGCGGAGCATCTCTCCGGCCACGACAAGGTGTCGTGGATCAGCTACCCGGGCCTGCGCGGCGACCGCTACCACAACCTCGCCAAGAAGTACTGCCCGAAGGGTGCCGGCGCGGTCTTCACCTTCGGCCTCAAGGGCGGCTACGACGCGGGCGTGAAGCTGGTGTCGAACCTCAAGCTGTTCTCGCACCTGGCGAACATCGGCGACACCCGCTCCCTCGTGATCCACCCGGCCTCGACCACCCACCGGCAGCTCACCGCCGAGCAACTGACCCAGGCCGGCGCCGGCCCCGAGGTGGTCCGCCTCTCCATCGGCCTCGAGGACACGGCCGACCTCATCGACGATCTGAACCAGGCGTTGGACGCGGCTTGAGGCACGGCACGGCTTTACGCGGCCTTCTGGGCCAGCAGGCCGCGTCGATATCCAAGGGTGACGTTCTTTTGAGATGGACTTCCTGTTTCATCCGAATTCAGCTGGAGCTGCTTACCTAAGCAAGCCACCCATCGTGGAAGCTCGAAGCTGCGCTTGCGCCGGTGCCTCGGCCAGCGGCATGATCTTGAGGAGCAGAAAGCCAACTCGGATCGAGTGCACCAACCTGTACACTTTCAAATGAAAATAGATCGGACCAATCCTCGACCGTACGATCCTCGAATATCAAACTAAACGGACTAATGAATCCCGCGTACTCACTGCTTGGCCATAACTTCTCAATTCTGAGGCCTCCCAGGTAGAAAGAAAGTGTATCGCTGGCATTCAATTCTAGAGTTGCCATGCCGGAGTACGCGGTCAAATAGCTGTTGTATGACTCGTCGTATCTACGTTCGGACTGGTGCCGATCCCAGTGAAGTGTGACATCCGTTGAGTTGATGCCCTCGAACTCAACTGCCTCCAGGCCGATAGCTAGACCAACCGCTGTTCCGTTCTCCTCGTCAACAGCCCACCAGTCAGGCTCGTATCCATCGTAGAAGAGGTTCTCGATGATCACGTCGTGACCGGAGCCAACCCTGAAGTTAATCTCGGGTTGTCTGGCAAGGATCTCTTCATAAATCCAGTCGCCCTCCCACGGCCCCAGAAGATCCTGAGCACTTTGCGAGATATCGTAAACGTCGTTCCCCGCCCCGCCATCCAGGATGTCGCTGTCGCCCGCACTCTTGAGCAAGTCGGCGCCGGTGCCTCCGACAAGGATGTCTTTCCCTGCACCGCCATAGAGCGCATCCGCGCCTCCACTGGCAAAGATGAACGCCCCGAGATCCCCGGCGTAGAAGTCGCCGGCCGTCGAGTTACCGAGAAGGAGTTCATTCGCGTGTCCGGCGGTAAGCGTCGAAGCGTCTTTCTGGAAGGTGATCTTGCTGACGTTCATGCCGTCGATGGCGGCGTAGAGGCTGTCCGTCGAGGCACTTCCCTCGGTCATCGCCGACCACGTAGTCGCGTTCAGCGCGCCGAAGATCGACGCCTTCAGCCCGAGCTTGATCGCGCCCAGCCAATCGTTGCCTGCGGACGCGATCTCGGCGGCTCTCGCCGTATCGATCTGGAGCCTCCCGCCCGTCGTCGAGAACAGGCCATCCAGGGTTGCCTGATCGAACCCGTTCCTCGCGAGGATGGCGTCCTGGAACAGCGTCTCGGCGCTCTGCGTCCAAAGGCGCGCATCGGAGTTGTTCGCCTTCTGGGTCAGCGGCTTGATATGCTGGTTGGAGAAGTCGAGCACCTGGCTGCCGAAATACTCGGCGAGGCTCGCATCCCGCACGCCGTCGCCCTTCGTCCAGCTCCAATCGCGCTTGTCGAGCACGTAGAAGCTGCGCAGGTCCTGAACCCACTCGAACGCATTGGCATAAGCAGGAGCCGTCGCGCTGCCGAGCTGCTTTCCGATCATCTGGAAGAAGAGGAGCGACTGGCCGACGGTGCTTGAAGTGAGCCAGGACTTGCTGTCGCCGAGCGCCTGGATGATGTGGTAGGCCGTCCATGCCTCGTGCGCGTTCGGGATGCTGGGGTAGAGGCGGTCGAAGACAGCTATGTGGTAGTCTGCAATTTGCTCGCCATTGATGTCGGCCCAAGCATTGTCCACTCTCGCCTGATAATCGGCCTGCATCAGCTCGCGCTGAATTTCGAGCCGCCGCGTGTCGTATTCCGAGCCGAAATCCTTCTCGAGCTTGTTCTCGGCGTAATTGTTCGCGACGACGCCGGCGAAACCGCTGCCGAGGACAACTCCCTTAGCCATGGCACCATAAGCGAAACCCTCGTCGGCCAGCGCCTGATAGTAGGCGGCGATGGTCCGTATGTGGTGTCCTGAAGCGCGGCTTCGTAGGCGGCTTCGATCTTCTTGGTATGCAGCTTCGATTTTTGCTTTTTCGGCATCGTCGCAATATCCCCCGGTTGAAGCCGTCATTTGTCCGTCACGGACGGTCGTTCCGCGGCTTTGCCGCGTCCTTGAAGCTCTGGAGCAGAGCACGGACCTTCAGTTCCACGGACC
>CAVRRI010000017.1:0-243399 GCA_963723525.1 uncultured Alphaproteobacteria bacterium | reverse complement strand
GCGGCCTGCCGCCCGAGGGGTTCGAACTACGAGCTTTTCCTCGACGAGCAGGGCCAGAAGATCTCGAAGTCCAAGGGCAACGGGCTCACCATCGACGAGTGGCTGGCCTATGGACCTCCCGAGAGCCTCGCGCTCTTCATGTTCACCAAGCCGCGCGAGGCGACGCGCCGGCACTTTGACGCCATCCTGCGGCAGGTGGACGATTATCTGACCTTCCTCGAGGCTTTCCCGGGCCAGGACCTGAAGTTGCGCCTGTGACTACCCGGTCTGGCATCTCCATGTGGTCCCTGCGGCGGAGCCGGAGCTCGTCTCCTCGGGTAGCGGTACCTTCCGGCGCGACGATCTGACTTCTCTGATGCTCCTCAACCTCGCCGCGGTGGCGGAACTCGGGGACCCGTCGGCGCCTCTGGGGGGTTCTATCCGCCGCTACGCGCCGGACGTGTCGCCGAGTAACCATCCGCGCCTCGATCAGCTCGTGCGGCGGGCGGTGCGCTACTTCCGGGATTCTCGTGAAGCCGCAGAAGACGCACCGCCTCGCCGACGAGGTGGGAGGTGGCCTCCCCTGCGCAAGCTTGCGGAGGTCCTCGAGACCTTCGAAACCGAAGACAGGCCGGCCACCGCCGAGGCGATCCAGGAAGAAGGTAGTCACAATGTCGGCCGCGCCGAGCCGCGCTGGACCAGGACCTCAAGGCCAAGGGGGCGACCCCGAACGCCCGGAAAATCGATCGAGTGGTTCAAGTTACGACGATCAGGTGCTGCTCGGCGAGCCGCGCGGATCCTCTTCCCCCCCCGTCGCGCTCTACGGCATCAAGGAAACGCGCGATCTCATGGCCAAGGCGCTCAACGGCTGGAAACTGGTGCTCGAGCACTGAAGCCTTCAAGCAGCAGCGCGCCGCCAGGGGGCCGCGCGCGCCCGGCCGGGGATGGACCGAAATTCATAAGGTGTAATTATTTCTTGGATAAGCGCGTTCCTCGGGCGCGCGCGGCGCGACCCGAGGCTCTCGGTCTGAGAGGGTGTTTTTTCTCGACACCGATCTTTTCTCTCGCCGGCGCTCGCCCAAGTGAGTCACCGGCGGCGCCGCGCACGCAGCGGATCACCCAGCCCCGTCGTTTCTCATTATGCACGAGGAGCAAGGGGCGCTGGCGCAAGGATGACGCCCTGTGCCTCCAGCGTGGAACACGGCCTCGCGAGCGTGTTTCATCGCGCTTGCCCCTACCCGCACCCCCCCACCCGGGCGACCCAGGCCACCTCGTCCATCGGAGTCGACCGGTTTCATGGCATGGTTCAGGGAGAGAAGCTCCATCCACGCCTTCGTGCGTGCGGCTGCGCAGTTCCTTCTTGATCACCTCGCCCTTGGCGTCCACCACCACCTATGGCCTTGCGGACGCTCGCGGTCGGGGAGACGATAAGCACCTTCGCCGTCCTGGTAGGGGGGGAGCATCAATTCCCCCTGTCACCTCGAGGGCGGCAAGATTTCTCTCGCCGCCGAAATCCGGAAAGCTTCCACTCCTCGTCCCAGCCGGGGCCGCCGGTGGGAAG
The DNA here is from genome assembly GCA_963723525.1 of uncultured Alphaproteobacteria bacterium. Lineage (GTDB taxonomy): Bacteria > Pseudomonadota > Alphaproteobacteria > Rhizobiales > Beijerinckiaceae > Microvirga. The sequence continues at coordinate 241,859 of CAVRRI010000017.1, read as the reverse complement.
GCCCTCATCGCTGAAGGTCCCGCCCGTTCCCGCTTGCGTCATGCTCATCAGCGGAACCATCGCTCTGAAGCGAGCCCGAGGGCTCGACGAGACGCAGGAAATCCTCGAGCGTCGCCCTGTGGCGCGCAGGATCTTGGCGATGGATTCGGTCCACGGCCAGCGGTCGCGGCCTTCCGGGCTCGTGCGCTTGGTACTTGTTGAAGCTCGTGGCGTCGAGACCGGCCTTGTGGGGCGAGGCCGGAGGCCGTCATGCCATAGCGGGCGGCCAGCGCGTCAATGGCAGCCCAAACACGATCGTGGGACAACATAGTTGCACTTTCGAAATGGAGGGCTCATACGTGGGTAGCAAGCCTTAAAGGTAGGAAATTAAGGTCGTTAATCATGTTCCGCAACCAAAGCCTATCTGATATCCGGTCGCGACATCCCGTCCGTCGTTGCCGTGCCGTAGAGATGCTGACCCAGCCGCGATGAGTTTCTCGTTCTCACAAAATCTGTCCCCAGGCTTTATGGCGGCAAGCCGAGGCCACCCGTGTCTTTACCGGTGCTCCGATCGACTTGCAGGACGGCTACATACACTGTCCACAGCCGAACAGGCGCGCGAAAACGCCGGCCGAGGCATTTCGCCGGACAGGAGAACCTGCTTCTCGTTCGTGCTCGACGAGTTCCGGTCTCGGCGACGCCCGCGCTTACTAGCTCTCGCGCGGCGGCGCTCTCTCCCCGCCTTCCTCATGCCGTCTCTCCCGCTCACCGCCGTCCGCCCGGTGAAGCCGCTCCCTCTGCCCCGCGACGGGCAGCATGCCTTCCCTGATTGCCCCGTGATTCGTGCCCTCTTTTTCCACCTCGCCAAGCCCCTCCCCCACGCGCTGAGAAAAGGCCCACTCAACTCGCCATCCGCAGCCTCGCGCTCCTGCCGCCATTGTCTCCCCCTCGGGACGACGAGCGGTTGGCGCGCTGGTCTGGGCCGGATCGTCCCGAACCCGATTCGGCTCGGCCGCGGGCTACGACAAGCAATGCGAGGTGCCGGACCAGCTCCTCGCCCTTTTTTCGGCTTCGTCGAATGCGGGGGCGTCCGCGCCGAGGCCCCAGCCGGGCAATCCGAGGCCTCGCGTCTTCCGACTGCCGGAGGACGGGGCTGATCATCAACCGCTTCGGCCTCAACAGCGACGGCCTGAGGTTGCCCGCAGCGGCTCGCCCGGCGGAAGGGGAGGCCCGGGATCGTCGGAGTTAATATCGGCGCCAACAAGGATTCCCCGGATCGCATCGCCGACTACGCCGCCCGCAACCCTGCCGAGCGACGTCGCCGAATTCCCTACTCATCATGCTTTGCTCAATACGCCCGGCCTGCGCGACCTTCAGGGCGAAGCCTTTCTCGATGATCCCCCCGCCCGTGCCGTCGAGGGGTGCCAACGCCCGACGGCAACGGGCAGCCGAACGCGCATCAACACCAGCGCCTCCACCTCACGCCGGGGGTGGGTCTTTGCCGACATCGACGGGCTGATCTGATCGAACACGACCGTCGCATGCCGCACACCCTCCGGACGCGGCGCTCGCCGCGGAGACGGGGTGGCCCCCCCCAGGGCACTCCTCGAGCCGTCGACGGGCCCCTCGCCGAGCAACCCTGCGCGTCGAGCGCGCGGCCGCCTGCCTCGTCGTGGCGTGGCATCGACTCGGCCGCCGCCGCCTGGGGCTGCAAGTACGCGCCGGCGCGAGCCTGGTGCAGCTCTACACTGCCTCGTCTGATCGCGCTCCCTCGCTGATCGGAGAGATCAAGCAGGGGCTCGTGGGCAGAGACCGGCCGCCGCCGGGCTCCGCTTGGTCGCCGAAGCGTGCGCGGGACGCGGCTGACAATTGTCCCGTGGAGCAATCGAGCAACACGAGGCGGGTCTTCGGCTCGTCCGGGGCGGTGGTCCCACCTTTGAGCGTGGTCACTCGGCTGCCGCCCTCCTGGGAATCCGACAATTGCACCCTGATCGCTGTCGATGACGAGTTCCTCTCCGTCGTAACCGGCCGTGAAGGCACCGAACCAGAGCGCATCCGCGGAAGGCCGAATTTTCGCGTGGATCAGCGGCAGCCCCAGCACATCCTGATAGGGCTCCACGGTTTTATTTGAATTTCCAGGTCGAATGGCCGGTGTGATCTACTTTATGCAGGGAGGGATCACTCGCGTCAGTCTCACCGCCGTCATTTCGCATCTCCATGGATGTGACTGATTTGTCAGACATTTCACAATGATGTTAATACGCCAAACACTTGACGTGAACGGTTGGTAGGATGAGCACGTTCCTATGTTGTCATCGGTCCCACGGGGAGACGTAGACCGGGGGGAGCCCCGATCGCCGGGAAGGGTATCGATGAATTGCGCCTCACTCGGCTGCGGAGAGCATCGCGCGAGTTCCGACACGACCCCCCCGGCTTGACCCTCTCGTTGCCCTTGGCGACGAGCCGCTCCAGGTGGCCGAGATCGTCCTTCATCCTCTGCATGCAGCCACGGCAAGCTGAATGCCGGTGGATCTTCTCATTCCCACTGCCGGAACTTGCTGATGGAAATGTTGGCGATCGTTTGCGCAATCTCCGAAATTCTCTTCTTCTCGTCCAGCCAATGAAGGAAGCTGTCCAGCACATGCCGATGATGGCCTAGCACGCAACCCTGGCATCCAGAGGGGGGAAATGACCGAGGTCGATCCCGCGCTCGCATCGCCCTCTCGTGGTTTCGCCTTTTCGCATTCGTGCGTGCTCGGACTCGGCAAAGGAAGGAGAATCTCGGTTTTCTCGTGTGACGCGCAGCTTGATCACCTTCGATGGCTGTAAACCATCCGACGTTCGATTTATCGGGCTCGGCAAGTTGTCGTCCCGGCGAGAAGTTACGGCTCCCCCCGGAATCCCCGCCTTCCACAAGAGAATTCGTTATATCGTTCCTTGCTCTTGGGTTAGTAATAATACACCGCCGGCCGACTCACGCAGAGCATCTGCGATGTCCTGGCAGATTTGTGCCGCCAAAACACCGTCCCAGAGCCGTCGAATACCGCGGCGAAGGACATCCCTTTTTTGTCCACCTTATTCTTGGAAGTACGTGTGGAGCTTGGACACGTGCATTTTCCTTATCTTATTGCCCATCAGGTCGCGAAATCAGGGACGTGTCAAGGGCAGAGCCTCCGCCTTGACACGTCCCTGATTTCGCGACCTGGATGGCAATAGATAGGGAAAATGCACGCAATGTCCAAGCTCACACGTACTTCCAAGGCTGCAGGTGGACAAAAAAGGGATGTCCTTCGCCGCGCTATTTTGGAAGCAGCCTCACGGCTGTTCGTGGAACGTGGATTTGGTGGCACAAATCTGTAGGACATCGCAGATGCTCTCGGGATCAGTCGGCCGGCGGTGTATTATTACTACAAGAGCAAGGAAGACATCCTCGATTCTCTTGTGAAGGAGGTTACGGTCGTTTCCGGCCAACAAGCCATGACTCTCGCCGGGACGAACGACTTCGACCCGATCGAAACGCTCCGTCGGATGGTTTACAGCCATGCGAAGTGGCTCCTCGAGCACCCGCTGGAGTTCCGCGTCCTCGAGCGGACCGAGAACGTCCTTCCTTCCCGAGTCCGGCGCACGCACGACAAGGGGAAGCGGGCGCTGCTCGACAACTTCACGAGGGCGATCGAGCGTGGGATCGACCTCGGTCATCTCCGCCCTCTGGATGCCAGGGTTGCGTCCTTGGCCATCATCGGCATGTGCAGCTGGACGGCTTGGTGGTTCAAGCCGGACGGCAGGCTTTCCGTTTCGGAGATTGCGCAAACGATCGCCGACATTTCCGTCGGCGGTTTGCGGCAGTCCGATCACGCGCTTCCACCGGCATTCGGGCTTGCCGTCGCCGTGCAGAGGATGAAGGACGATCTCGGCCACCTGGAGCGGCTCATCGCTAAGGGCAACGAGAGGGTCAAGCCGGGTCGCGCGATGTCGGACTCGCGCGATGTCTCCGCAGCCGAGTGAGGCGCAATTCGCCTAACCGATACCCTTCCGGCGATCGCAGCGCCCGCTCCCGTCTGCCATTGGCGCTCTCCCCCGGTGGACGAAATCTGACATAAACGTATATCATATCAACCATTACGTCAGTGTTTGGCGTATTGACGTCATTGTGAAATGTCTGACAAATCAGTCACATCCAGGGAGATGCGAAATGACGGCGCTGAGACTGACGCGAGTGATGCCTCCTGCATGGGGTCGATCACACCGCCCATTCGACCTGGAAATTGAATGAAACCGTCGAGTTCTATCGGGATGTGCTGGGGCTGCCGCTGATCCACGCGAAACCGGCCTTCCGGATGCGCTCTGGTTCGGTGCCTTCACGGCCGGTTACGACGGAGAGGAACTCGTCATCGACAGCGATCAGTTCTGGATCGGTCCCAAGAGGGCGGCAGCCGAGTAACGCTCGCTCGAAGTCGAAACGTCCGCCCCGGACGAGCCGAACCCTGTCTCATGGATGCTGCTGGAACTCTCCGCGCGCCATTGCGGCCGCGCCCCGCCCGACCGCTTCGGCGACCGAGCGGAGCCCGGCGGCGGCCGTCTTCTCCACGAGCCCCTGCTTGATCTCTCCGATCAGCGAGGGTCCGCGATAGACGAGGGCCGTGTAGAGCTGCACCAGGCTCGCGCCGGCGCGGATCTTGGCCCAGGCGGCGGCGGCCGAGTCGATGCCGCCGACACCGACGAGAGGCAGGCGGCGCTCGACGCGCAGGAAGGTCTCGGCGAGAAGCCGCGTCGACGGCTCGAACAGCGGCCTGCCCGAGAGCCCGCCCGTCTCCGCGGCGAGCGCCGCGTTCCGGAGGGTCTGCGGGCGTGCGACGGTCGTGTTCGATACGATCAGCCCGTCGATGCCGCGTTTCAGGGCCGTCGCGACGATGGTGTCGAGCTCGCCCGGCGTGAGGTCGGGCGCGATCTTGAGGAGGATGGGCGTCCTGCGGCCGGATCGCCGTCGCGCGTCTCGACGGCACGGGCGAGCAGATCGTCGAGAAACGCTTCGCCCTGAAGGTCGCGCAGGCCGGGCGTATTGGGCGAGGAGACGTTGATGGTCAGGAAGTCGGCGACGTCGCTCAGGCCGGCGATGCAGGCGGCGTAGTCGGCGATGCGATCCGGGGAATCCTTGTTGGCGCCGATATTGACTCCGACGATCCCGGGCCTCCCCTTCCGCCGGGCGAGCCGCTGCGGGCGACCTCCAGGCCGTCGCTGTTGAGGCCGAAGCGGTTGATGATCGCCCCGTCCTCCGGCAGCCGGAAGACGCGAGGCCTCGGATTGCCCGGCTGGGGCCTCGGCACGACGCCCCCGCATTCGACGAAGCCGAAGCCGAGGGAGAGGAGCTGGTCCGGCACCTCGCATTGCTTGTCGTAGCCCGCGGCCAAGCCGATCGGGTTGGGAAGATCGCCGCCCCAGGACCGGCACCGCCAACCGCGGGTCGTCCCGAGGGGGAGACAATGGCGGCAGGAGCGCGAGGCTGCGGATCGTGAGCCGATGGGCCGTCTCCGGATCGAGCGCGTGGAGGAGGGGCTTGGCGAGCGGGAAAAGGGCGCCGATCATGGGCCGAGATCCGGGAAGGCATGCTGCCCGTCGCGTCCCGAGAGGCAGCGGCTTCACCCAGCGGACGGCGGCGAGCGGAAGAGGCGCATAAAGATGGGGAAAGAGATCGCCGCCGCGCGAGGGCTCGTAGCGCAGGGCATCGCCGAGACCGGGCTCGTCGACCGCGACGAGAAGCAGGTCCTCCTGTCCGGCGAAATGCCTGGCCGCCGTTTCGCGCGACCTGTTCGGCTGTGGACAAATGTATGTAGCCGTCCTGCAAGTCGATCGGAGCACCGGTAAAGACACGGGTGGCCTCGGCCTGCCGCCATAAAGCCTGGGGACAGATTTTGTAGACGAGACTCATCGCGGCTGAGTAGCGGTACCCTGACGGCACCGGCAATCGACGGACGAGATGTCGCGACCGGATCAGACATGGCTTTGGTTGCGGAACATGATTAACGACCTTAATTTCCTACCTTTAGGCTTGCTTCCCACGCATGAGCCCGCCATTCTCGAAAGTGCATACTATGTTGTCCCACGACCGTGTTTGGGCCGCCATTGATGCGCTGGCCGCGCGCTATGGCATGACGGCCTCCGGCCTCGCCCGCAAGGCCGGTCTCGACGCCACGAGCTTCAACAAGTCCAAGCGCACGAGCCCGGAAGGCCGCGACCGCTGGCCGTCGACCGAATCGATCGCCAAGATCCTGCGCGCCACGGGGGCGACGCTCGAGGATTTCCTGCGTCTCGTCGAGCCCTCGGGCTCGCTTCGGCGATCGATGGTTCCGCTGATCGGCATGACGCAAGCGGGCACGGGCAAGTATTTCACCGACGAGGGCCTGCCCACCGGCGGCCCCGGCTGGGACGAGATCGACTTTCCGGATTTCGGCGGCGAGAAAGTGTTCGCCCTCGAGGTCACGGGGGATTCGATGCTGCCCCTCTACCGGGACGGCGACGTGCTGATCGTCTCCCCGACCGCGAGCGTCCGCAAGGGCGATCGGGTGGTGGTGCGCACCGCCAAGGGCGAGGTGATTGCGAAGGAACTCCGCCGCCGCACCGCGAAGTCGATCGAGCTTGTCTCCCTGAACCATGCCCATGAAGACCGGACCATTCCGATGGACGAGGTGGCCTGGGTCGCCCGGGTCATGTGGGCGCGGCAATAGGGGCGGGCGCGTCACTCACGGCGCGAGGCGTGTTCCACGCTGGAGGCACAGGGCGTCATCCTTGCGCCAGCGCCCTTGCTCCTCATCATAATGAGAAACGACCGTAGCCGTTTCATCCGCTGCGGGTCGGCGCCGCCGGTACTCACTTGGGCGAGCGCCGGCGAGACCCGAGATCGGGTCGAGGATCGAGTGCCTTCTCGGCCCGAGAGCCTCTGGTCGCGCCGCGCGCCCGAGGACGCCTTATCCCAAGGATGACGCCTTATGAGGAACCGTCATCCCCGGCCGGTCGCACGCAGCCCCTCAGGCGGCGCGCTCCTGCTTGAAGGCTTCGTGCTCGAGCACCAGTTCGCCGTTCAGCGCCTTGCGATGAGATCGCGGGTTTCCTTGATGCCGTAGAGCGCGACGAAGGACCCGAAGCGGGGTCCGCGCGGCTCGCCGAGCAGCACCTGATAGATCGTGTTGAACCACTCGATCGAGACTCCCGGGCGTTCCGGCGTCGCCCCCTTGGCCTTGAGGTCCTGGTAGCGCGGCTCGGCGCGGCCGACATTGTAGACCTCTTCCTGGATCGCCTCGGCGGTGGCCGGCCCGCTCTCCGGTTTCGAAGGCGCCGAGGACCTCCGCAAGCTTGCGCAGGGAGGCCGCCTCCACCTCGTCGGCGAGACGGTACGTCTTCTGCGGCTTCACGAAATCCCGGAAGTAGCGCACCGCCCGCCGCACGAGCTGATCGAGGCGCGGATGGTTCTCCGGCGACACGTCCGGGCGCGTAGCGGCGGATGAAGCCCCAGAGCACCGACGGGTCCTCCGAGTTCGCCACCGCGGCGAGGTTGAGGAGCATCGAGAATGAGATCGTCGCGCCCGGCTGGTTGCCGCCACCCGAGGAGACGAGCTCCGGCTCCGGCGGATCGCCCGGCATGGAGATGCCAGACCGGGTTCTGCAGGCGCGACTTCGGGTCCTGGCCCGGGAACTTCTCGAGGAAGGTCAGATAATCGTCCACCTGGCGCGGGATCACGTCGAAATACAGGCGCTTCGCCTCGCGGGGCTTGGTGAACATGAAGAGGGCGAGGCTCTCGGGAGTCCCATAGGCCAGCCACTCGTCGATGGTGAGCCCGTTGCCCTTGGACTTCGAGATCTTCTGGCCCTGCTCGTCGAGGAAAAGCTCGTAGTTGAACCCCTCCGGCGGCAGGCCGCCGAGCGCCTTCGCGATGGCAGCGGACAGCTTCACGCTGTCGATCAGGTCCTTGCCGGCCATCTCGTAATCAACACCGAGCGCGACCCAGCGCATGGCCCAATCGGGCTTCCATTGCAGCTTGGCGTGGCCGCCCGTGACCGGGGTCTCGAAACGTTCGCCGGTTTCGGGATCCCGCCACACGATGGTGCCCGCATCGAGCTTCCGCTCCTCGACCGGGACCTGCATCACGTCGCCCGTCTTCGGGTGGATCGGCAGGAAGGGCGAATAGGTCTGGCGCCGCTCCTCGCGCAGGCTCGGCAGCATGATGGCCATCACGGCCTCGTAGCGCTCGAGAACCGTCAGCAGCGTGCGGTCGAACCGGCCGGATGCGTAGCACTCCGTCGCCGACAGGAATTCGTAGTCGAAGCCGAACGCGTCCAGGAAGGCGCGCAGGCGGGCGTTGTTGTGGGCGCCGAAGCTCTCGTGCGTCCCGAACGGGTCCGGCACCCGGGTCAGCGGCTTGTTGAGAAAAGAGGCCAAAAGTTCCTTATTCGGCACGTTGTCCGGAACCTTCCGCAGGCCGTCCATGTCGTCCGAGAAGGCGACGAGGCGCGTCGGAATGGTATCGCCCGTAAGAACCCGGAACGCATGCCGCACCATCGAGGTGCGGGCCACTTCGCCGAAGGTGCCGATGTGGGGAAGGCCCGAGGGGCCGTAGCCGGTCTCGAACAGGGCCTCGTTCTTGCCCGTCCGTTTCAGCCGCTCGACGAGCTTCCGCGCCTCCTCGAAAGGCCAGACGGTGGCGGTCTGTGCGGCTTCGGTCAGCGACGGGTCGAGAATGAGCGGTTGTGTCATCTTCCGACGGGTTGGGCGAAGGGCGCGGCACCCTCAAGCATTTGCCGCTGAAGGGGCGCCCCGGCTCGCCTGAGACGAATACGGCTCGGACGGCCGGGGCATTCACGGGATGGAAGTACCTAGCGACACCGCCCGGACCGGTCAATGCGCCTCAAAAGGGAGAGACCGGGAAGAAACGCAGGTAGAGCTCGGCGTATTTTCCCTCGTCCCAAAGCTTCTGCAGGGCGTGCTCGAAGGCACGGCGCAGAACTTCGTCGTCCTTGCGCAGGACAAAGCCGATCCCCTCGCCGAAAAACCGGCTCTCCAGAAAAGGCCCGCCCACGAGAGCGCAGCAATCGGCTGCGTCCGTGCCGCCGCTCCACAGGGCGAGCGTCAGGCCGTCGGCGAAAAGGAAGTCCACCTCGCCCGCCTTCAAGGCGGCTTGTGCGGGGGCGAGTTCCGGGAAGCTGCGGATCGTCGCGCCCGTCACGAACGCCTTGGCGAAGGCCTCGTGAGCCGTGCCTTCGGCCACCGCGACCGTGCGGCCCTGGAGCGCCCTGCCCCTGGGTTCCGCCACCCTTCGGTCCTTCCGGGCGATGAAGCGGGCCGGGATCTTGAAATAGGGCGAGGTGGCGGCGAAACGCTGCCTGAGATCCGCCGTGATGGGGATCGCCGAGGCGACCACGTCGCCGTTCTTCTCCCCGAGCGCATCGAGCAGCGTGTCGAACCGCCTGACCTGAACCGTGCAGGTGAGCCCGAGGCGTTCGCAGGCGGCCCGCGCGAGCTCGACCGAGAATCCGGTCGGAGCGCCGTCCGGTCCCGCGAAGGCGAGAGGCGGGAACTCGTCGTCGACGAGGAAGCGGATCGCGCGCATCCCGGTGAGATCCGGCCGCTCCGTCCTGGCGCGAGGATCCCAGAAGTTCGGGATCGCCACCTGCTGCGCCTCAGCGCCGCCGGCCGCTGCGCAGGCCATGAGGAGGAGCGGCAGCAGCCTGATTTCGTGGACGAGGCGCGCGACGAATGAAACAAAGGACCGATCGTCGCTCAACCGAGATCCTCCCTGCGGGTGCGTCGCTGACCTCACGGGAGCTACCCCCTTCGAGGAGCGAAAATCAAGCGCCGAGGCGGCTTCGCCGGCAGGGGCGAAGCCGCCTCAGAGTTGCTTGAGAAGATCCCGCGCCGCTTCCGCCGGGGCCCGATCGAGGCTGAAGGTCGACACGAACCGGCCCGCATTGTCCATGAGGTAAACGAAGGCGGTGTGCTCCATCGTGTAGTCGCCGTCCTTCGTCGGAACCTTGCGGGAATAGGCGCGGAGGTTCTTGAGAGCCGCCGCGACCGCGGCCGGGTCGCCCGTGAGGCCGCGGATGCGTTCGTCGAAGCTCGCGAGATAGCTCTTCAGGACGTCCGGCCGGTCCCGCTCCGGATCGACGGTGATGAAGAGGGCCCGCAGGTCCCGCCCCTGCTCTCCCGCGGCACGCAGGACTTCGGACATCTGGAAAAGAGTCGTCGGGCAAACGTCGGGACAATGGGTAAAGCCGACGAAGACCAGGTATGGTTTTCCCGCGAACTGCCTTTCGGTCACGGGGCGGCCGTCCTGATCGACGAGGGAGAAAGACGCGGAAATGCCCGACGACCCGGTCGGCTGCGGCGCGAGCGTCAGCACAAGTGCGCTGCCCAGGACGCCGAGTCCCAGCACGAAGGCCGCCAAGGGCACCGCCAGCCGCCGAGCCCGATCAGACAACGCCATCGATCATTCCGTTCAGAAGCACCACGCGATTGCGGCCGACACCATGTCGGCGAACACGGCGTCGCCGCTCCGGTGCCATAGCAGAAGCCCGGCGCCGACGACCGACGCGAGCGAAGCGGCGACCAGGACCGAACCGGCCCGCCCGCGGCGGACGCGTGGAGATTGGAAGGAACTGGCCCTGCTCATGCCCCCAATATGCCAGCGCGGACCCGTCCTGGCGAGACGGTTGCGACGAAAAGGCCGGGGAGCGCGTGCTCGGGCGCCCGCTGCCGCAAGAGTGGCGCTGCCTTACCGATCTCGGGATGAAGCATCGCTAATCGGGCGCTGAAGCAAACGTCAGTCGAACGTCCCGCCGCATGAAGCGAGGATGCATGCGGCGCACCGCAGCCGAAGGGAGACGATGGTTCATGAACACGCTGGCGAACTCGGCGGCGGCACGGGACAAGGCCTTTACGCTGCATCCGTATGCGAATCTGCGTGCCCTCGAGCGGGGCGAGTCCCTCGTCGTCGCCCGCGGGAACGGGATGTTCGTCTACGACGACGAGGGCAACGAATACCTCGAGTCGGTCGCAGGTCTCTGGTCCGCCTCGCTCGGGTTCGGCGGTGAGCCGCGCCTCGTGGAGGCGGCCCGGAAGGCCATGGAGCGCCTCCCCTTCTATCACCAGTTCGGGCCGAAGGCCCACGAGCCCGGGATCGAGCTTGCGGCGAAGCTCGTCGAAAAGGCGCCCGTTCCGATGTCGAAGGCGTTCTTCTGTTGCTCCGGCTCGGAGGCGAACGACACGGTCGTCAAGCTCGTCTGGTACTACAACAACGTCCGCGGCCGCGAGAAGAAGAAGAAGATCATCTCGCGGCATCGTGCCTATCACGGAGTGACGGTGGCTGCCGCGAGCCTGACGGGCTTGTCCCACAACCATCGCATGTTCGACCTGCCCATTCCGAACATCCTTCACACGCATTGCCCGCACCATTACCGGGAGGCGCTGCCCGGCGAATCCGAGGACGCGTTCGTCGATCGCATCACCGGAGACCTCGAGGAACTCATCCTGAAGGAAGGGCCGGACACGATCGCAGCCTTCATCGCGGAACCCATCAACGGCGCCGGCGGCGTCGTCGTGCCTCCGGCCCGGTATTTCGAGCGCGTTCAGGCCATCCTTCGCAAATACGACATCCTCTTCAGCGTCGACGAAGTGATCACCGGGTTCGGGCGGACGGGCAACTATTGGGGATCCCAGACCTTCGACCTCAAGCCCGACATCCTGGTGTGCGCCAAGATGCTGTCGGCCTCCTACCTGCCGCTCGCGGCCGTGATGGTGTCGGAAGAGATCTACCAGGCCGTCGCCGACGGCAGCGACGCCATTGGGACCTTCGGGCACGGCTTCACCTATGGCGGCCACCCGGTCGCGTGCGCGGTGGCGCTGGAAACGCTCGCGATCTACGACGAGCGGGACATCATCGGGCACGTCCGGGACGTCGCTCCCTATTTTCAGAGCCGGCTGCGCGAGGCCTTCGCCGGCCATCCCCTCGTCGGGGAGGTCCGGGGAGTGGGCCTCGTCGCCGGAATCGAGCTCGTGCGCGACAAGGCCACCAAGGAGCCTTTCGAGCGTTCGATGGGCGTCGCCGCCCACGCCGTCTCCCGTGCCCAGCACCACCGGATGATCAGCCGGGCCGTGGGCGACACCTTGTGCGTGTCGCCGCCGCTCATCGTCACCCCCGACGTGGTCGACGAGATCGTCCGCCGGTTGTCCCTGTCGCTCGAGGAGACGGCCGGCAGCCTGGAGGAGCGAGCGGCATGGCGGCCCGGGCCGAGGGCCTGACCGGCCCGTCGCGGGCCGCTGCCCGAAAGCCCGGCTAATGGCCCCAACAACAATTTATCAGATCAATAGCTGGCCCACCTTCTCCACGATGCGGGCATCCGACCGAAGGCGACACGAGATCGTCCGGTGGGACCCAATCAGCCTGATCCTCCCTGCCTAGACAGGTGTAGGATGAAAGTGGAGGTCGTCATGCCTATTTTGCGCACCCTCAGGTCTCTCGCACCGTCGCTCGGGGCGCTGGCCTTAACGGCGTCTGTCGCGAGCGCCCAGCAACCCGCCATCCGCATCGGGACGGCCGCGCCGCTGTCGGGCGCCCAGGCCTTCTTCGGGGAGGGCTGGCACAAGGGGATCAAGATGTACTTCGACGAGGCGAATGCCGCGGGCGGCATCTCCGGTCGAAAGATCGAGCTGGTCCAGCAGGACGACAAGGCCGATCCGCGCGAAGGCACGCTCGTCGCGCAGAAATTCTGCGACGATCGGGCGATGGTTGCCGTCATTGCCCATTTCAACAGCGGCGTTACGCTCCCGTCGCTCGACGTCTACTCGGGCTGCGGGATGCCGCAGGTGACCATTTCATCCAATCCGAAGGTCACGCAGCTCGGGTTCAAGCACGTGTTCCGCGTCAGCGCGACGGACGACGTCTACGGAACGCTGCCGGCGAAGGTCGGCGTCCAGAAGCTCGGGCTGAAGTCGGCCATCGTCGTGCACGACAAGCAGGCGTTCGGACAGGGGATTGCGGAGATCTTCGGCAAGGCGTTCCAGGACGCGGGCGGAAAGGTGCTGACCACGCAGAGCGTCGACCCCAAGGACGTGGATTTCGGGCCGATCGTCGCGCGCATCAAGCGCGACAACCCGGATGCGGTATATTTCGGCGGAGTCATGCCGCAGCTCGCTCTGCTGGCGAAGCAGATGCGGGAGCAGGGAGTCTCGGCCCGGTATTTCGTGCCTGACGGGGCCTATACGCCGGACTTCGTGAGCCAGGGCGGGTCCGCCACCGAGGGAACCTACGTGAGCTTCGATGCACCGCCCTACGACTCCACCGAATCGCTCAAGAAGTTCGCAGCGAACTTCAAGGCCAAGTTCGGATCCGAGGCGGGGCCCTATTCGGCCTATGGTTACCAGCAGGCCTGGGTGATGGCGGAGGCTCTGAAGCGCTCCGCGGCGGCGAACGCCCTCACGCGGGGCGGCGTGATGGAGGCGCTCCGCAAGACCGACCTCAAGGACGGAGTCCTCGGCGACCTGAAATTTGACAGCAAGGGTGATATTCAGGATGCCGGCATCTTCATCTACCTGGTGAAGGGCGGCAAGTTCGAGATCTTCCATTCGCCGGCCAAATAGCGCTCGTGCGGGGCACGGGCTCAGGCCGTGCCCCGCACGAGGTCGTCAGGGGAAGCCCCATCACGCGCGATGCCATGACCGGATTTCTCCTCCAGCAGTTCGTGAACGCTGTGACGATCGGCGCGCTCTACGCGCTGATCGCACTTGGCTACACGATGGTGTACGGCACGCTCAAGCTCATCAACTTCGCGCACGGAGAGATGTTCACCGGCGGGGCCTATGTGGCTCTTCTGCTCGTCACGGTCCTCCTCGCGGGGACTGTGGACGGCATCGCGGCGGTTCTCCTGGTCTTCACGGGGTCCTTCCTCCTCATCGGCGTGCTCGGCGTTCTCGTGGAGCGGCTTGCCTATAAGCCGCTCCGTGGCGCGCCGCGACTCGCCCCCCTGCTGAGCGCGCTTGGCGTCTCCATCTTCCTGCAGCAGGCCATCCTGGCGATCGCCGGGCCGGAACCGGTCCGCTTTCCCGACCTCGTTGCGCGGGAGACCATCGTCCTCGGACCCGTCGCTTTCACCAACGTCAACGTCATCGTGCTGGCGATCGCCGTCGCGCTGCTCGTGGGCCTGCACCTTTTCGTCAACCGGACGATGCTCGGGATCCATATCCGCGCCGTCGCCGAGAGCCTCCCCACGGCACGCCTCGTCGGGATCAGGGTCGAGCGTCCCATCATCGTCGTCTTCTTCATCGGCCCGGGGCTCGGGGCGATCGCCGGCATTCTTTACGCGATGAATTACGGCCTCACGCATTACGGGCTGGGGACGGTCGTCGGACTGAAGGCCTTCACGGCGGCGATCCTGGGCGGCATCGGCAGCATTCCGGGCGCCGTGATCGGCGGCTTTCTCCTCGGCCTGCTCGAGACCTTCGGCGCGGGCCTGCTCCCGGTCTTGACCAACGATCTCGTCGGGTCCGAATTCCGGGACATCTTCGCCTTTTCGGCCCTCGTGATCGTTCTCCTCGTCCGGCCCGGCGGGCTCCTCGGCCAGCCGTATTCGGAGGAGCACCAGGTCTACAAGAAGGATTTCTGACCCTGTGGACGGCAGCATGACCTCCCGCATCGCGGGCGCTCCCTCCGCGGCGCGACCGGTTCCCTGGAAGGTCGCCGTCCTGGCGGCCGCGGCCGCCGCGTTGCTGTTCGCTCCCCTCGGGCTCTCGGGCTACGAGCTCCGGCTCGCAGCGGCGATTCTCCTCTACGTGATGCTCGGCGCCGGCCTCACCATCGTGGTGGGCTATGTCGGCCTTCTCGATCTCGGCTTCATCGCCTTCTACGCCGTCGGAGCGTATACCTATGCCCTGCTCGCCAGCGCGCATTTCGATCTGCACCTGCCGTTCGCGCTGATCATCCTCATCGCGGGCGCTCTCGCCGGCCTCACCGGGCTCCTTCTCGGATTCCCGGTGCTCCGGTTGCGCGGCGATTACCTTGCCATCATCACGCTCGGCTTCGGCGAGATCGTGCGCGTTCTCCTGAACAACCTCGATGCGCTGACGAACGGCCCGCAAGGCATCACCCTCATCGACCGGCCGAGCCTCCTGGGCTTCACGTTCGCGACGCCCCTGCACTTCTACTATCTGCTGCTGGCCTTCGCGGTCGCCGTCGTGTTCTTCGTCCACCGGCTCGGGCAATCGATGCTGGGCAAGATCTGGAGGGCCATCCGGGAGGATCAGGACGCGGCGGCCGGCATGGGTGTCGATGTCACGCGGGCCAAGCTCCTGGCCTTCGGGCTCAGCGCCACGATCGGCGGCATGGCCGGAGTGCTGTTCGCCTCGTTCCAGCGCTACGTCAGCCCGGAAAGCTTCACGCTGCAGGAATCGGTGCTCGTCCTCCTCATCATCATCGTGGGCGGTCTCGGCAATCTCATCGGCGTCGTCGTAGGGGCGACCTTCCTCATCGTGCTCCCGGAAGCGCTCCGCGGCTACAACGAGTACCGCATGCTCCTCGTCGGCCTCGCCCTCGTCCTGATCATCCTGCTCAGACCGCGAGGGCTCCTGCCGCGCGATTATGGAATCGCGTGGCTCGTCGATTGGGTGAGGCGATGAGTGCGCTCGTCTACGAGAACGTCGAAAAATCCTTCGGGGGCGTGCACGCCCTCTCCGACCTGAACATCCGGTTCGAGACCGGGCGCATCTACTCGATCATCGGCCCGAACGGCGCCGGCAAATCCACCGCGGTGAATCTGGCGGCCGGATCCTATCGCGCGAGCGCCGGACGGATCCGCCTGGGCGAAACCGATATCACGGACTTACCCAAGCACCGGATCGCGCAATTGGGTCTCGCGCGCACCTACCAGAACATCCGGCTCTTCGACGAGATGACGGTCGTCGAGAACCTCGAGGTCGCCTGGGCGTGGCGCGAGGTCGGTTCGATCTGGCGCGAGGTTCTCTTCCCCCGGTTCCGGGACCATCGGGTACGCTCGCGGCGCGACACCATCGACCGGGTCCTCGAGAGCGTCGGCCTGCACAGCCTCGCCGAGCAGATGGCGGGGAGCCTGGCCTACGGGCAGCAGAAGCGGGCGGAGATCGCGCGGGCGCTGGTCGGCGATCCTCGGGTTCTGATGCTCGACGAACCCGCCGCGGGCCTCAACCCCGCCGAAAGCGCCGAACTCCAGACGCTCCTGACGCGGTTCAGGAGCCCCGACCGCACTCTCGTCATCATCGAGCACGACATGGAACTCGTGATGGCAGTGTCCGACTGGATCTATGTCCTTCATCAGGGGCGCCTTCTCAAGGCTGGCACTCCGGACGAAATCAAACAAGACGCTGCCGTGCAGGAGGCCTATCTTGGGACCGTCGCCGAAAGCGAGCAGCTCCGCCACGCTGCTGTCCACCTCCCGACTCGTGTCCGGATACGGGCGCAAGCGGATCTTGTTCGGCATCGATATTGAGGTCTCCCGCGGCGAGGTCGTCTGCGTCATCGGGCCGAACGGCGCGGGCAAGACGACGCTGCTCCTGAGCCTGATGGGCGGAGCGACCCATCACGAGGGGCGGATCACGTTCGACGGACGAGACACGGCGGGGCTCATGCCGGAACAGATGGTGCGGGCGGGACTCGCCCTCTGTCCGGAAGGCCGCCGGATCTTCCAGCATCTGACGGTCGAAGAGAATCTCCTGGCGGCGCTGCTCCCGGGACGAAGCCGCCCGCGGAAAGAGGCTCTCTCGGAGGCCTACGAGCTGTTTCCGGTCCTGCATCAGAAGCGCAACGAGCCGGCCGGCAGGATGAGCGGCGGACAACAGCAGATGCTGGCCGTTGCGCGGGCGCTCGTTCCACGGCCCGACGTCCTCATGCTCGACGAGCCCTCGCTCGGACTCGCACCCAAGGTCGTCGCCTCGATCTTCGAGCGCCTGCTTCAGTTGCAGAGCGGCGGGCTGACGCTCGTCCTCGTGGACCAGAACGTCGAGCTCGCGCTCGACGTGTCCGATTACGCCTATGTGATGCAGTCCGGTCGGATGGCCATGGAAGGCCCCGCCGCCCGCCTGCACAAGGACCCGGGGCTGATCGAAGCCTTCCTGCGCGGCGCCGCCGCCGTCGACGAGTTGGCCTCGGCACCGCAATGATGGTGCATCATCCTCGGGTCTCGCTGCGCTCGCCCGCCGGCGACCGACTCCAGGAGAGAATGGCACCCTCCAGGAGAGGATGAGCCCATTTGCGCCTCTATACCCCGATCTGTTCTTCCGCTGCGTCGAGAGCCTGGAGCTGCGCCTTGAGGCGGTTGTGCGAGCATGAGCGCGCCTGACTTGCAATCCAATCCATGAACGCCTGCGCCGTGGGCGAAATCGGACGGTCGTCCGGGACGACCATGTAGTAGCTGTATGGGCTCTCCGTGATCGGCCGGAACGGCACCACGAGCTTGCCGGCCGCGATCGCGTCCGCGGCCAGAACGCTCCGGGCGAGCGCGACCCCCTGCCCCTCCACGGCCGCGTCGATCATCATGCTTCCATCGTCGAACACCCGCGTGCGCATCGGTTCCGTGCGGTCGATGTTCGCGCCCTTGAGCCAAAGCGGCCACTGGCTGAACAGCGCGGTGCGAAGAATGACGGTGCTGGCGAGGGATTCAGGACGCCCGCGCTCCACCGCGCCGTCGAGGAGCTTCTGAGAGCAAACCGGGAAGATCAGTTCCTCCATGAGGAAATAGCAGTCGCATCCCTTCCACTCTCCGTCGCCCCAGAGGATCGCAAGATCGAAATCCGTCGATCCGAAATCCGGGGGCTCGTGGTGATGGAACAGCGAGATCTCGACGGCGGGGTAGAGGTCCGCGAAGCCGCCGAGCCTTGGGACGAGCCACTTGGTGGCGAACGAGGAGAGGACGAGCAGTTTCAACGTCCGTGGCAGGTTGGGGTCCGCCAATGAGTCCAGCCCTTCGGAGAGCGCTTCGAACCCGCGGCGCACGTGGGGAAGGAGTGTTCGCCCCTCGTCCGTCAAGGCAAGCCCGGTGACGAGCCGCCGGAACAGCTTGACCCCCAGTTGGTCTTCCAGGTGCCGCACCTGCTGGCTGACAGCCGATGCCGTCACGAAGATTTCCTCTGCGGCTTTCGTGAAACTCAGCGTTCGGGCAGCAGCTTCGAATGCCCTGAGCGTTTGTATCGGTGGCAATCGACGTGCCATGGCGCCGTGAAGCCCCGCTAATTACCCGATCAACAATACCGCTGTTGCCCCGGAGAGCAAGCTCCGGATAGTTGTGAACTACTTGACGTTACGGTGACTGGTCGGGGCTTCGATGGATACTGATCTGGCGCTGCTCTCGGCCACGGAGCTCATTGCCGCCTACCGCTCCAAGGCTCTCTCTCCCGTCGAGGTCACGCAAGCCTGTCTCGATCGAATCGAACGCCTCGATCCGGTCCTGAATGCCTTCGTCGAAGTCAGGCCCGGGGAAGCGCTCGCAGCGGCGGAACGATCCGAGAAGCGATGGCTCGACGGAGAAGAGGTGGGTCTCGTCGACGGCGTTCCCACCGCCATCAAGGATCTGACGCCGATGGCCGGCTACCCGTTCCGCCGGGGCTCCGTCACCACGTCCGGCGAGATCTGTTCCGAGGACGGTCCCTGCGTGAAACGGCTGCGCGAAGAACGGGCCATCTTTCTCGGCAAGACGACGACGCCGGAATTCGGCTGGAAGGGCGTCACCGACAGCCCGCTCACCGGCGTGACCCGCAATCCCTGGAACCCCGACAGGACACCCGGCGGTTCGTCCGGCGGCGCGGCCTCGTCGGTCGCTTCGGGGATGGCGGTCCTGGCGGAGGGAACCGACGGCGGCGGGTCGATCCGCATGCCCGCCGGATTCACGGGGGTCTTCGGACTTTATCCGACCGCCGGCCGCATTCCCTATTATCCGCTCAGCGTCCTCGGGACCATGTCGCAGTGCGGCCCGATGACGCGAACGGTCGCCGACGGCGCCTTGATGTTCACCGCCATGGCGGGTCCCGACCCGCGGGACCCGGTCGGCCTACCCGCCAACGAGGTCGACTGGCGTCCTTTCCTCCACGGCGGCCTCGACGGATTGCGGGTCGCCTTCAGCCCCACCCTCGGCTACGCGAAGGTCGATCCGGGAGTGGCGGCGGTCGTCGACCGTGCCGTCCGCGATCTCGGCAGCCTCGGTGCGCGGATCGAGCAGGTCGACCGCGTGTTCGACGATCCCCGCGAACCCTACGAGACCCTTTTCCGCGTGGGGATGGAGCGCATCCGCCAAACCGTTCCGGACGATCGCCGGCATCTCATGGATCCGGGCCTGCTCGAGATGGCGGCGGAGGGCCGCGAGGTCTCGCTCCTGTCGTATGCGGAGGCGGAAACCGCCCGCGGGCGCTGGGCGGCGATCCTGAATGGGCTTTTCCAGCGCTACGACGTGCTCGTCACGCCTCAGCTTCCGATCACGGCGTTCGAGGCCGGCCTGGAATACCCCGCCGGGACCGGCATGAGGCGATGGCTCGACTGGAACCCGTTCGGCTATCCCTTCAACTTCACCAACAGCCCGGCGGGAACCATGCCGTGCGGCCTGCTCGACGGCCTCCCCGTCGCCTTCCAGGTCGTGGCGCCGCGCTATCGCGAAGACCTGATCTTCCGCGTGTGCGGCGCCTTCGAGAAGCATCGCCCGATCCCGCTTCCGGACCTGTCGGCCACGCTCGGGGTTGAGCGGCGTCTCTCGACGCCGGCTCGGCATCGCCGCGAGGAGCTTCCATGATCGCCCGCATCTGGCACGGCGCCGTCCCCGTTTCGAAATCCGACGCCTATCTCGAACTGATGAGGAGGGTGGCCCTGCCCGAGTACAAGGCCACGCCGGGCAACCGCGGCGCCTGGTGCCTGCACCGGATCGATGGCGACCTCGCCCACTTCGACATGCTGACGTTCTGGGACGACGTCGAGGCCATCAAGCGGTTCGCCGGCGAAGCCTACGAGACCGCGAAATACTACGACTTCGATGCGGACTACCTGGTCGAGATGGAGCCGAAAGTCCGCCATCATGCGATCCACGAGGCCTGACGGTGCAGGCGAAACTGCACGTCGCCGTGGTGGGAGCCGGCGTCGTCGGCCTCTCGACGGCGCTCGAACTCGCAAACCGGGGGCACCGGGTCACGGTCTTCGAACGCCACGCCGTCGGAACGCCCTTCGGGTCGAGCCACGGCCCGTCGCGGATCATTCGCCTGGCCTACGGCGACGCCCGCTATATTCCGCTCTGCCGGGCCTCCTATGACGGCTGGCGTCGCCTGGAGAACGAGACCGGCGAGAGCCTGATGGTCATCACCGGCGGGGTCGATTTCGGCGACTCCGAATTGCCGTCGCTTCGCAACGTCGCCCGTTCTCTCGAAGCGTGCGGCATCGCGCACGACGTTTTGTCCGCGGACGAGCTCTCGCGGGTCTACCCGCAGATCCGGCCGCCCCGACGCTCCCTCGCCGTCGTTCAGCGGGACGCCGGGATTCTCGACGCGGACCGGTGCGTTGCGACGCTCGCCGAAGCGGCACGAAGCCGCAGCGTCGAGATCCGCGAGGGCGAGCGGGTCTCGGCGGTTGAACCACGCGGTTCCGGCGCCGTCCTGCGGACCGACGAGGGATCGTCCGACGTGGACCGGGTCGTGATCGCCGCGGGCCCCGGAATGCCTTCTTTCCTTCGCGAACTCGGGATCGCGCTCGACCTCACCGTCAGCAAGGAGCAGGCCGTCTATCTCGAGCCGGCGGATGCCGAGGCGTTCCGTCCAGGCCGCTTTCCGATCGTGATCAGGCATTTCGCGGAGCCGAGGCTGTCTTCCGTCTTCCCGGTCTTCCGGGCGCCGGGCGTCAAGATGATGATCGAGCACAAGCGGGCCGTCGCGGACGACGAGGATTTCCGCGTGGATGACGAGCGCGCCGAAGAGGTCCGGCTTGCGGCGGTCGATCTGATCCCGGGGCTGACCGGCCGGATCCGCAAGGTGGAAACGTGCCGCTACACCCTCACCGGCGACGAGGATTTCCTCCTCGACGTCCATCCGGAACACCCGCAGATCGTGCTGGCCTCGGCGTGTTCCGGCCACGGCTTCAAGTTCGGCCCGGTGCTCGGGGAGGCCCTCGCCGACCTCGCCGTCGATGCCCCCTGCCGGTTCGATCTCGGGATGTTCCGGCTCGGCCGGCCCGCGCTCGGGCAACCGGCCGTCCAGGAAAACCAGGCGCCGGGAGCGCCGCAGCCGGAGTCCTCCGATGAATGAAGCCTCGCCTGCCCGTGCAGCGGCGACCGGACCGATGCGCACGCAAGCCTTCATCGAAGGGCGATACGTCGCCGCGGCGAGCGGCGAGACCTTCCGGACGAGCAACCCCGCCACCGGCCGGCCTCTTGCAGAGATCGCGCGATGCGGCGAAGAGGATGTGGACCGGGCGGTGGCGAGCGCCCGGCGGGCCTTCGAGGACGGCCGCTGGCGCAACGTTGCGCCGAAGGACCGCAAGCGCGTGCTGATCCGGTTCGCCGATCTGATCGACGCTCGCCTGGACGAGCTCGCCCTCCTGGAGACCCTGGACGTGGGCAAGCCGATCCGGGATGCCCGCGCCCTCGACATTCCCAAATCGGCCAACATGATCCGCTGGTACGCGGAAGCGATCGACAAGATGTACGACGAGGTCGCTCCGACGGCGGCTTCCACGCTCGCCTTCGTCACGCGCGAGCCGCTCGGCGTCATCGGAGCCGTCGTGCCGTGGAACTTCCCGCTCTATCTCGCGGCCTACAAGCTCGGACCCGCCCTCGCGACGGGCAACTCCGTCGTGCTCAAGCCCGCCGAACAATCGTCGCTCACCGCCTTGAGAGTGGCGGAACTGGCGGTCGAGGCGGGCCTGCCCGAGGGCGTCCTCAACGTCGTCCCCGGCTACGGGCACGAGGCCGGACGGGCCCT
The DNA here is from genome assembly GCA_963723525.1 of uncultured Alphaproteobacteria bacterium. Classification (GTDB taxonomy): domain Bacteria; phylum Pseudomonadota; class Alphaproteobacteria; order Rhizobiales; family Beijerinckiaceae; genus Microvirga. Next base: position 219,925 of record CAVRRI010000017.1, on the reverse strand, counting down.
GGGCCTGCACAGGGACGTCGACTGTCTCACCTTCACCGGCTCGACCGAAGTCGCCAAGCATTTCCTGCAATATGCAGGGCAGTCGAACATGAAGAAGGTCCAGCTCGAAGCCGGCGGCAAGTCACCCCATATCGTGATGGCCGACGCGGGCGACCTGGACGAGATCGCCAGGCAGGCGGCCTGGGGCGTTTTCTTCAACCAGGGGCAGGTGTGCAGTGCGGGGACCCGGCTCCTCGTCCAAAGGTCGATCAAGGATGCCTTGCTCGAGAGGATCGTCGCGGTCGCGCGCTCCATGCGCGTGGGAGATCCCCTCGACCCGCAGACCGATCTCGGTGCGCTCGTGGACGAACGCCAGATGAACCGCGTCCTCGACTATGTGGAGGCCGGAGGCCGGGAAGGCGCGAGGCTGGCTCTCGGGGGGGCGAGGGTCCTGCAGGAGACGGGAGGCTATTTCCTCGAGCCGACGATCTTCGACGAGGTGTCGAACCGCATGTCGATCGCCCGCGAGGAGATCTTCGGCCCGGTGCTGTCGGTGATCACGTTCGACACGCCCGAGGAGGCCGTCACGATCGCGAACGACTCGATCTACGGCCTCGGAGCGGCCGTCTGGAGCAAGGACATCGACGTCGCCCTCAAGACCGCCAGGAGCCTCAGGGCCGGGCAGGTCTGGGTGAACAATTACGACGGAAGCGACCTCACCGTCCCCTGGGGAGGTTTCAAGCAATCGGGATCCGGGCGGGACAAGTCCCTGCACGCCCTCCACGAGTACACGGGCACGAAGGCGACATGGATCGAGCTGAGGTAGCGGAACGAGGACGGCTCGATCGAGCCTCGGCCCTGCGACGTTGCGTCCGCGTCAGCGAGCGATCGGGTGGCTCGGATAGCGCGCCGGGCGCACGGCGGCTGCGAGCCATCGGGCCAGGGTCACGATGTCGAAGACGGGAAGCCCGCTCCTTTCGCGAAGATCGGCCGAATAGGGCGCGATGTTCGTGCACTCGACGACGACCGCCCCGATCCTCGGGCCGATCATCATCAACCTGTCGAGCGCCTCGAGGGCATCCTCCCGCCGCTCCTCGTATGAGGCGGGCTTGCCGCCCAGAATATCGCGACGGAAGCAACCGCTCTCCTTCAGGCCGGCGACGGGCGTGCCGGCCGGCGCTCCTGCGGCGGCCAGGTGCTTCGGTCCGAGCGTGCTTTCGTTGAATGTCAGCACGCCCACCTCCCTGTCGGGGCCGATGAGCGCCCGAGCATGCGGAATTTGGAGCAGCGCCGACGTAGCGACCGGCACCGGCAGCGCCGCGGCCAGGGCGCCCTGATACGCGACGAGGAACCCGCAGGTCGTGATGACGGCGTCCGCTCCCCGGGCCGCCAGCGCCAGCCCCGCCGCAACGACGGGCTTCAGGAAATCGTCGCCCCGCTCCGTCACGCGCTCGGCCGTGGCGCCGCTCAGCGTCTCGTACAGAACCGGGACATCGAACGTTGCAGGATTGCCCGGATCACCCGGAAATCGCGCGAAATCGCTGTCGAGCTTGATGATGCCGAGTGTCGCAGCCATCAGAAGGTCCACACCACCAGTCCGCGCCGTACCGGCCGGCCGTCGGTCGCAAGCCGATCTCCATCCATGCCAGAATGTCCTGGGCGCGCGAAGGGTGCATGTCACGCGACGCTTTCTTCGTCACGGATGAAGCCGCTGGCGCGGCGCCGACGCGGGCCCTCCGCTCCTCGCCTCGTGCCGTTCGGTCGGCAGATCCTCCCGCATGCCCCACTCCTCCCAGGACCCGTCGTAGATCGGACACGGCTCGACCTTGATGATCTGCAGGGCGAGGGAGAGGATGCAGGCCGTCACGCCGGACCCACAGGTCGCGACGATGGGCTGGCGCAGGTCGACGTCCGCGAAGTGGAACATCGCTCTGATCTCGTCGGGATCCTTGAACGTCCCATCCTCCCGCAGGAGGCTCCGCTGAGGGAGGTTCACCGATCTCGGAATATGGCCTGGTCTGACCCCGGGATAGAGGTTGGACGTGTCCCCGTCGAACATGGCGGGCGGTCTGACGTCGACGAGTTGCTCCCGGGCGGTCGAGATATTGTCAAGGACCTGCTCCCAGGTCCGGACGACTCCGTCCGGCTCGGCCCGAACCGGCCACGTCGTCCGGGCTGCCGGTGCGCCGGGTCCGGTTTGAAGCGGGCCGCCCGCCCGCGTCCAGGCGGGCAAGCCGCCGTCGAGGACCGAAACGCGATCGTGGCCGAACACCCGCAGCATCCACCAGAGCCGCGCCGCACTGTAGAGGCCCACACCGTCGTAGACGATCAGGTGCGCGTTCGGCCGCACGCCCAGTTCGGCCATGCGCCCCGCGAAGAACTCGGCCGAGGGCAGCATGCGGTTGGGGGGACCGGGCCGCGGATCGCAAACCGAGTCCAGATCGGCGTACAGCGAACCGGGAATGTGTCCCTCTTCGAACTCGGCCTTGGCGTTCCGGTTCTGGGCGGCCAGATGCCATGTCGCGTCGATCACCTGAACGGTTGGATCCTTCCGGTTGGCCAGCAGCCAGGCCGCGGAGACGATAGCGGGCACGCTCTGCGTCGCCGGTCGTCCATGAACCGTGTGGTTCGCATGTTTGTTCATGAGATCAGAATCCTTTCGGCATCGGCGAGAGACTTCCGGTTCAGCTCGATTCCGAGACCCGGCCCGTTCGGCACGGCGAAACGGCCTTGGACCGGTTGCAGGTCCTCCAGGCAGAGTTCCCGGTTTCCCTCCTTGAGCGCGTAGACATGGTGCTCGTGGATCTCGAAATTCGGGATCGCGGCCTCGACATGCAGCGCGACCGCGGTCGCAACCGGCGACCCGCAGACATGGCCTTGGATCGTCACGTCGAAGAGATGGGCGAGATCGCACATCTTCTTGCCCTCCGTGATGCCGCCGACGAGTCCGAAGTCGGGTTGCAGGACGTCGACGCAACGGCTGCCGAGATAGGCTTCTGCGCCCCACCTCGTGTAGAGCCGCTCTCCTGCCGCCATGCGCAGGCCGGTCCTCCGCGCAAGGCTCTGGTGCGCCGAAGGAGAGGCGTAGTGGACCGGTTCTTCGATGAAGAGGATGCCGAGATCGCCGAGGACCTCAGCCAATTGGTGAGCGCCGGACGCGCTGGGAAAGGAGTGCAGTTCGACGATGATGTCGACCGCATCCCCGGCGCCCCGTCGGACCGCCTCCATGCGCTCCCGGTAGAGTCTCAGGCGCGGGCGGTCGAACAGGCCCCGCAAGCTGCGATCCCTCTGCCCGTTTCTGTCGAGCTGGATGGGATCGACCTTCACGCAATCGTAGCCTTCCGCAACCGCCTTCGCGGCGGATTCCTCGTATTCCGCAGGCTCGACGAGATTGCGGATGGGGCCCCTTCCCCAGTCGAACTGGAGCTGGCTGGCATAGGTGCGCAACGGCCTGTCGCCGCGACCTCCGAGAAGGCGCCAGACCGGCTGGCCCAAGGCCTTGCCCTTGATGTCCCACAGGGCGCAGTCGATCGCGCTCAAGGCGCCGAGAACGACCGGTCCGCCTCCTTCCGCCCAGAAAGACCGGCGGAACATGGTCTCCCACAGATGCTCGGTCTCGAACGGGTCCTGACCGATGACGAATGCTTCCGCGAGATCCTTCACCATGCCGGGGGCCGCCGATCCGCCGACCCCGTACGCCAGGCCGACTTCGCCCACACCCGAGATACCCTCGTCGGTTTCGACGACGACGAAGCACGGGTTCCACCGCAGGATGCCGTCGCGGCCCGATCTGCGGCTGAGGATCGCCTCGACGGATCTCACCTTCATGGTTCACCCGGACGGAAGCCCGGGACGGTTTGTCCCGTGCAGTGGTTCGGCATCGTTTCGGCCCTCTCTCGTCGGCACTACGGTTCCTGCGAGAGGTTGATCCATACCGACTTGGATTGGGTGTACTGCGTCATGGCTTCGAGGCTCTTGTCACGCCCGAAGCCCGATTGCTTGAATCCGCCCCAGGGCGAAGTGGGATCGCCGGTCTCGTAGGTATTCACCCAGACGATGCCGGACTCGACGTCGCGCGCGAACTTGAGGGCCCGGTCGAGGTTGCGGGTCCAGATGGAAGCCGCCAGTCCGTAGATCGAGTCGTTCGCGATCGCGAGGGCTTCGCCGGGATCCGAAAACCGCATCATTCCCGCAACCGGCCCGAAGATCTCCTCGCGTGCAATTTTCATGCTGTTCCTGACATCCAGGAACAGGGTCGGCTCGACGTAGCACCCCTTCGCGAAGCCGTCCGGCACGGAGCCGCCGAACTCGAGTCGTGCGCCCTCGCCGATCCCGGTCTCGATGTAGTCGAGAACGCGCTTCTGCTGATCGCGACTGACGAGCGACCCCATCGTGGTCGCCGGATCGAGGGGATCGCCGATGCGATAGTCGTCGCGCGTGATGCGCGTGAACTCTTCCAGAAACGCGTCGTAGACCCGCTCGTGCACCAGGAGCCGGGACCCGGCGCTGCAGATCTGCCCCTGGTTCTGATAGATGCCGTCCACCGCGAATTTCGCCGCGGTCTCGACGTCGGCATCGTCCATGATGATCTGCGGCGACTTCCCGCCGCACTCGGTCGACACGCGCTTCATGTTCGACTGGCCCGCGTAGACCATCATCAGCTTGCCGACCTCGGCGGACCCGGTGAACGCGATCTTGTCGACGTCCATATGAGTGGCGAGGGCCCTGCCGGCCTCGGGGCCGAAACCGTTCACGACATTGAAGACGCCGGGAGGCCCGCCGGCCTCGACGAACAATCGGGCGAGGAGGAGCGCCGAGAGGGGCGATTGCTCGGCGGGCTTGAGCACGACGGAATTCCCGACGGCGAGCGCCGGGCCGACCTTCCAGGCCGCCATCATCACCGGATAGTTCCACGGCACGATGCAGCCGACGACCCCGAGGGGCTGGTGCCGCACGTAGTGCAGGACGTGCGACACCGTATTGGTGACGCGGCCGTCGACCTTGTCGATCGCCTCCGCGAAGAACCGCAGGCAGCGCACCGTGATGGGAAGATCGATCGTCGTCGTCTCGAAGATCGGCTTACCGGTGTCGAGGGAGTCGAGGAGGGCGAATTCCTTTGCGTTTTCCTCGACCAGATTGGCGAACTTCGCCATCACGCCGATTCGACTTCTGGGCGGCATGCGGGACCATACGCCCGACCGGAAGGTGCGTCGCGCGACGGCGACGGCTGCATCGACATCCCGCGCGGTGCCGCGAGGGACGTCCGCGATCTTCTCGCCGGTCGCAGGGTTGAGCTTGGGCCATGTCAGGCCCGCCCCGCCGGTCGGGCCGCCGTCGATGAAGTGCCGGGGATCCACCGCCAGGCAGCGGGCGCGTTCCTTCCACGCCTGAGCGGATTGCTTTTCGCCATGACCGGTCATGGGGGTGCCGACTGCTGAATTGAATTGACATACTGTGTCACAGGATCGATAGTTGTGCAAGGCGGTCTACCGATCGGCATTCCATGCTGTATGCAGGTACGGATGCGATGGAGCGAGAGAGAGCCAACGCCGATTCCCTGACGCTCTACCACCGGGCGAGCAGGGTCATGACCGCGGGCGTGACGCGGATCAATCTCTACGAGACTCCTCACCCCCGCTATGCGAGCCGAGGCCTTGGGTGCCGCGTCTGGGACGTGGACGGGACGGCGAGAATCGATCTCCTCGGCAACTACTTCTCGCTGGTCCACGGCCACGCTTTCGAGCCGATCGTCGAGTTCGCGGTCGACCAGCTTCGCCGGGGAGCCTGTTTCGGCATGCCGACGGCCGCCGAGGTGGAGCTGGCCGAAGCGATTTGCGGCCGCGTCGCATCGGTCGAGGAAGTCCGGTTCATGAATTCGGGCTCGGAGGCCATTATCACGGCGCTCAAGGCCGCACGCGCCTTCACCGATCGTCCGCGGATCGCCAAGATCGAGGGCGCTTACCACGGGCTCTACGATTACGCCGAAGTCAGCCTCGGCCCTTCGCCGGCGGAATGGGGCGCGGAGCTTCCGAACTCCGTTCCGTACTCGAAGGGCGTACCGAAAGGCGTGCTCGACGATGTCGTCGTCATCCCCTTCAACGACACAGCGGGAACGCTGAGGGCCCTGCGGCCTCATGCCGATCGTCTCGCGGCAGTCCTGATCGATCTTCTCCCCAGCCGGGCGGGGATGGTCCCGATCGAGCCGGATTATCTCGCCGCGATCGCCGATTTCTGCCGCAGTGCCGGCTCCCTGCTCATCGTCGACGAGGTGATCTCGCTCCGGCTGGCTTCGGGCGGCCTGCAGTCGCGCTTCAACGTCGCTCCCGACCTGACCGTCATGGGAAAGGTCATCGGCGGCGGCTTTCCGGTCGGCGCAGTCGGAGGCCGCCGCGACGTGATGGCGGTCTTCGACCCGCGCGGGGGAAAGCCGCGGCTCCCGCATGGCGGCACCTTCACGGCCAATCCGCTCGCGATGGGCGCGGGCGCCATCGCTCTGGCGCATCTCGACGCGGCGGCGATCGACCGTCTCAACGCCCTCGGCGATCGTCTCCGCCGGGGCCTGAGGGATCAGATGGCCCGGACCGGCATTGCCGGCCAGGTTGCCGGGATGGGGTCGCTGTTCCGGATTCATCTACTCTCGCATCCCGTCGTCGACTACCGCACGGCCTACCAGGACAGGCAGGCCGCTCAACGGATCGAGCGTCTCTACAAACTGCTCTTCGCCGAGGGATTCATCTTGTCTCCGAACTGCTCCGGAGCCGTCTCGACTCCGATGACGGCCGACGACGTCGATGCGCTGATCCGCGCGTTCGGCCGCGTCCTTATGGAGGCAATCGCGTGAGCATTAGCGCATCGTGCGGAAAAGTGGACCCGGTTTTCCGCGTTAAACGATGCGCTGTCTCAAAAGGTGAGCATCGGATGGATCCCAAGAGTGGACTCCACTTTTGGGTCCGATGCTCTAGCCGGACACGGCCGCACGACCGCGTTCGGCGGGACCGAAGACGTCGCGTGCAACCGTGATCATGCCTGCAACCGCTGCGGGCTTTGGAAGAGGACGACTCTCATGACACAGAACGATCATCCCTATCTCGGGGTCCTGCGCGACCAGCTGGAGCGCAAGCGCATCTCCCGCAGGGAATTCCTCAAAACGGCCACGCTGCTGGGCACCTCGGCGGCCTCAGCCTACGCGATGGCGGGTCTCGGCGTCCTGCCCGGCCATGGCCCGGCGCACGCCCAGGCGCGCCGGAGCGGGACTTTGCGCCTCGCGATGCGGCTGAACGACATCTCGAACCCGCACACCTACAGCGCCAACCAGACGTTCTTCGTCCGGCAGACGCTCGAGCATCTCACCATTACGGGCGCCGACAACATCACCCGTCCGCTCCTGCTCGAGCGCTGGGAGGCCAGCCCCGACCTGAAGACGTGGACGCTCCACATCCGGCGGAATGCGAAATGGCAGAGCGGCCGGCCCTTCGTGGCCGACGATGTCATCTGGAACCTCAAGCGGGCCCTCGACCCGAAGACCGGATCGGCCACGGTCAGCGTCATGTCCAGCTATATGCTCCAGCGCTTCGAAACGGGCGAGAAGGACGACAAGGGCCAGCCGAAGTTCAGCCAGCGCCTCTGGGACGCCAATGCCATCGAGAAGGTGGACGATCATACGGTGCGGCTGAATGCGAAAGCTCCCAATCTCTTCGTGCCGGATCATCTGTTCCACCATCAGCTCTTCATGATGGCGCCGGAGGACGAGGGTGTCTTCAAGGTCGGCTCGAACGCAACAGGGCCGTTCAGGATCGAGAGCTTCGACCAGGGCCGACGCTGCGTGATGAAGGCCAGGGCCGACTGTTGGGGCGGAGCGGCACGGATCGACACCCTCGACCTCATCGATCTCGGCGACAACGCATCGGCCGCCCTGGCCGCCCTGGCCGCCGACCAGATCGACGGCGTACCGAGCCTCGACATCACGTCCCTGGGCGCCGCGAAAGCGCTCGCCAACGTCAACGTCTACGAGGCGAAGACGGCCAATACCGGCGCGGTCCGCGTGAGGGTCGACCAGAAACCGTTCGACGATCCCCGCGTGCGCAAGGCGCTGCGGCTGTCGGCGAACTGCCAGGAGGTGCTCGACCTCGCCCTCGACGGTCTCGGGACGGTCGGCGAACACCACATGGTCGCCAGGATCCACCCGGATTACGCCGCCGTACCCCCCACCCAGGAGAATGTCGAGGAGGCGAAGCGGCTTCTGGCGGAAGCGGGCTACCCGCGCGGGATCGACAGCGAGATCTATCTCAAGTCTGCACCGGCCTGGGAGAGCCAGGTCGTCCAGAGCCTCGTTCAGCAATGGCAGAGGGCCGGCATCCGCGTGAAGATCAACCAGGTTCCTTCCACGCGTTATTGGGAGATCTGGAAGCAGGTGCCGATGGGCTTCACCGACTGGATCCACCGTCCCCACGGCATCATGCTGCTCGGACTTTGTTTCCGGTCGGGCGGGGCCTGGAACGAGTCCGGCTACGCAAACCCCGAATACGACAAGCTGCTCGACGAAGCGGAGAGCAAGCTCGACCTGGACGAGCGGCGGAAGGTCATGGCGAAGCTCCAGCGCACGCTGCTCGAGGACGGGCCGATCGTGCAACCCGTATTCAGGTCGGTCTTCGCGGCTTATAACAAGCGCGTGAAGGATTTCCGGATGCATCCCACGAACTACAACTACTACAAGGACGTGGAAATCGCGTCGTAAGGCCCACGTGCAAGATTCGCGTCTTGGCGAACGCACGGAACACAGGAGTTGTGCCATGGGGCGTATGATCGGGCGTCGATTGGCACAACTGCTCTTGACGCTCTTTGCCGCGACCTTCCTGGTCTTCGTGCTGGTCGAATACTCGCCGGGGAGCGTCGCCCGCAAGACCCTCGGCCCGTTTGCCACGGACGAGCAGGTCCAGATCCTCACGCAACGCCTTCGGCTCGATGATCCGGTGATCGTGCGCTATGCGCGGTGGCTGGGCGTCTTCGCCGGCGTTCTCCCGGACCCATTGGCCGACCCCGAGCTCCAAATGGGTTTCCATGACCGGCGAGGCTCGCAGTATCTCGGAAACTTCGGCTATTCCACGCAGATGAAGCGCCCGGTCGCCGATGTCCTTTGGGAGAGGCTCGGCAACTCCCTGCTGCTCGCCTTTCTCGCGCTGTGCGTGATCGTACCTCTGTCGCTCGCCGCCGGTCTGGCCGCCGCCCTGAACCAGGGGACGTGGATCGACCGCTGCGTAATGCTCATCGGAACGATCTCCGCATCCGTGCCGGAATATGCGTCCGGCGTCATCTTGGTGACGATCTTCGTCGTGATGCTCGGCTGGCTTCCGGGGACGAGCCCGCTCGAGGCGAGCGGACGATGGCCGGTGGCCGCTCAGCTCATCCTGCCGGTGACGGTCCTCTCCATCTACGTGACCGCGTACGTGACGCGGTTCGTGCGGACCGCCTTCATCGAGGTGATGGAGAGTGCCTATATCCGGACCGCCGTGCTGAAGGGACTCCCGCCTGCGGCGATCGTCCTGAACCATGCGTTTCGCAACGCGATGATCATCCCGTTCACTGTGATCCTGCTCCAGATCAACTGGCTCCTGAGCGGGGTCGTGGTGACGGAGGTCGTGTTCGCCTATCCGGGGATCGGCCGCCTGCTCCTGGAGTCCGCTCTCTACGGCGATATCGCCGTCATCGAAGCGGTCACCTTGCTGAACGTCCTCCTGGCGGCTTCGACGCAATTCGCCGGGGACATCGGATACATGATGCTGAATCCGAAGATCGACTTGAGATGATGGGTCGCGACATCGGTCCTGGAGGTCTTCCCGACGCGGTTTCCGGCGACGGCGCTGCGCCGCCGAGCCGCCGCTCCGCGCGGCCGCTTCGTTCTCCCCTGATGAGAGCCGGGCTGGTCATCGTCGCTGCCTGGTTGCTGATCGCGATCCTCGCACCGGTCCTCGCCCCCTATCCGCCGAACGGCCAGTTCCGAACCGCTCTCAAGATGCTTCCTTCGGGCGACCATTGGCTTGGAGCCGATGCCCTGCGGCGCGACATCCTCTCGCGGATCATCTGGGGTTCGAGGCCGGTACTGACCGTGGCGCCGCTCGCGCTCGCCTGCGCCTACGCGATCGGGATCTCCATCGGGCTCGTCGCGGGCTACTTCGGAGGCTGGATAGACAGCGTCGTCAATCGCTTCGTCGACGTCCTGCTGTCGTTCCCCAAGATCGTGATCTACGTCGTACTGATCGCCACGGTCGGACCGTCGGCGCTCAACATCGTGATCGCGGTCATCATGGTGGCGAGCCCCGGCATCGCCAGAATCACGCGCGGGCTGGCGATCGACATCAAGAACAACGACTACGTCCTTGCTGCCCGCACGCGGGCCGAGAATCCGGCCTTCATCATGTTCGCGGAGATCCTTCCCAACGCCCGAGGGCCGCTCATCGTGGATGCCTGCATGCGGATGGGCTACACGGTCCTGGCGATCGGCGTCCTGGGATTTCTCGGGCTGGGGCTGCCCCCGCCCGACCCGGATTGGGGCGGCATGGTGCGTGAGGCGACGCCCATGCTGACCGTCTTTCCGCACATGGCGCTGTTCCCCTGCCTGGCGATCGCCAGCCTCGTGCTTGGCTTCAACCTGATCGCGGACGGTCTGCAGGAAGCGCAAACGTGACGTCCGCGACGAGCGAACCGATCTTGAGCATCGACGGCCTCGAGGTCCGTTATCGCGGCGCCTGCGGAAATCGTCTGGCCGTTGCAGGCGTTTCCTTGACGATCGAACGCGGCGAATGCGTCGGCATCGTCGGCGAATCAGGCTGCGGCAAGACGACCGTTGCGCTTGCCGTGATGCGGCACCTCGGCCGGTTCGGCGCCGCGAGCCGGGGCTCGATCCGCTTCAAGGGCATCGACATCGCCGGACTGAGCCCGGCCGAACTGCGTCGCCTGCGGGGTCGTCGGATCGCAATGGTCTCCCAGGATCCGGCCGCGGCACTGAATCCGACGAGGCGCATAGGCCGGCAACTCGAGGAGGTCCTCGAGCTCCATTTCGGAATGGCGCGGCGCGAGGCGCGGGAACGGACCCTCGCGATGCTGCACGCGGTTCACCTGCCCGACCCCGAGACCATCCTTCGACGCTACCCCCATCAGCTCTCAGGCGGGCAGAAGCAGCGGGTGATGATCGCCATGGCGTTCCTCTGCGAACCCGAGCTGCTGGTCCTGGACGAGCCGACCACGGCTCTCGATCCGACGGTCGAACGGACCATCATCGACCTTCTCGATCGGATCCGCCGGGAGCGGGAAACCACGACTCTCTTCATCTCCCACGATCTGGGACTCGTCCGCCGCGTCTGCGACCGCGTCGTGGTCATGTACGCCGGCGAGGTCGTCGAGGAGGCATCGACCGAGACCTTCTTCCGCGGCCCGCGTCATCCCTATTCGCGGGCGCTCCTGGACTGCCTGCCGGATCCCCTCGGCGACAGGCGGACGACGCGGCTCCTGTCGATCCCGGGGCAGGCCGGTCGACCCACGGACCAGTCCCGATCCTGCAGCTTTCTGCCGCGCTGCGGTCTCGCCCGCGAGGCGACGTGCGCCGGGCCGATCCCTCTCTCGACGATCGCGGCAGAACCTGCTCACCGCGTCAGGTGCGTTCGATGGCAGTCGGTCCATCCGATTTCGAAACCGGTGAAGACGAGCGACGACCCACCGGACCGCCCGCGAGACCGGCTGCTCGAGGTCGAGCTCTTGTCGAAGGAGTACAGGCTGGCGGACGGCCGCTCGGTGATCGCGAACCGGGCCATCTCCTTTTCGCTCGATCGCGGAGAGACGCTCGCGGTCGTGGGCGAATCCGGCTCGGGCAAGTCGACCCTCGCCCGGATCCTCGTCGGCCTGGAGGTGGCGAGCAGCGGACATGTTCTTCTCAACGGCGCCAGCATCGGCGGAACACCTGCGCAAAGGCGTCCGCCTCATCTGGTCCGAGCGGTTCAGATCATCTTTCAGAACCCGGACGGAACGCTCAACCCGGCGTGGAGCATCGGATCCATCCTTATGCGGGCGATCAGGCGCCTCGGCGATCGGAGCAGCCGGGCGCAGCGGTCGAACCGAATGCATCGTCTGCTCAAAATGGTCCGGCTTCCTCCCGAAACTGCCGATATGAAGCCCGGCCAATTGTCGGGCGGGCAACGGCAGCGCGTGGCGATCGCGCGCGCCTTTGCGGGAAATCCGGACCTGGTCATCGCCGACGAGCCGACATCCGCGCTCGATGCTTCGGTGAAGACGGCCATCGTCGAGCTGCTCAGCGACGTGCAGCGTTCCGAGCAAACGGCGTTGCTGTTCATCTCCCACGATCTCGGGATCGTCCGCCATATGGCCGACCGCGTGCTCGTCATCTATCGCGGCGAGGTCGTTGAAACCGGCACGACAGACGCCGTCTTTTCCCCACCTTACCATCCTTACACTGAGAGTTTGCTCGGCTCTGTGGCCGTGGCCAAGATGGACGTCGAGCAGCGCTCCGTTCCGCCGATCGGAGAGCCGCCCAGTCACGTCGAGGCGTTTTCGGGCTGCGGTTTTGCGGGCCGCTGCCATCGGAAGCTGCCCGGCGACATCTGCGACCGGATCGATCCCCCTCTCGCCGAGGCGGGCGCAGGACACCAGCTGCGCTGCCATATTCCGCTGGACGTTCTGAGCGCGATGGAGCCTGTCTTCTCCAGACGGCCGCACGCCGCCGAGCGCGAATGATGCACGCGCCCGGGTTCGTACGCAGTCTCTCCCATGCCATGGAACAACGAGCAGGACGAGGACGATGAAGTACCGCGCAGCCCTGAACCCCGGCCGGATCGCGTGGACCGGGGACAATCACTGCCTGCAACTCGAAGCCGGACCCGGCGGCCCCTGGACGGCACTGTCGGCCGTCTTCCGCGTCCGCCACTCGGAATTCGGACCCGGCCAGGGCGTTTTCTGTCTCGCTGCGCCGGATGCGGCCGAACCTCACGAGGCGAACTTCTGCCTCTGCGACAACCCGGCTTTGTTTCGCTGGCTCTGCCGAGCGATGCTCGGCCACTATGCGGCCTTCAAGGCGAGGCCGGCGCTTGCCTCCATGGTTTACGGGATGCTCGAGCGGAATGAGGTGGAACAGAACGGACCGGCGCGATACGTCGAGTCCTTCACGGGACTGTCGCAGCATCTCGTCCTGGAGTGGTGCGATCTTCAGGAGCCGGTCTTTCTCGAACTGCCGCCGGAAAAGACCTCGACGAAGCGGCACGAGATATTCGGTACCTACGTGACCGCTCGGCGCGCGGTCGCTCGGTTGAACGGCACTCCCCTTCCGGGCGAGACTTTTCCCAAGGCGTTTCTCGATGCGACGAGCACCTCGGCCTATCTCATCTTCTCCGAGACCTGGATCGACCCTTAGCGCATCGTGCGGAACAGCGGACCCGGTTTTCCGCACAGAGCGATGCGCCGCTTAAGAGAAAGAGCATCGGATCAAATCCCAAAAGTGGAGTCCACTTTTGGGTCCGATGCTCGCATCGTGCGGAAAGGTGGACCCGGTTTTCCGCGCAAAACGATGCGCTGCTTTAAGAGGAAGAGCATCGGATCAAATCCCGAAAGTGGAATCCACTTTTGGGTCCGATGCTCTAGTGACCGGGGCGCGCCGAACCGAGGTGCCGAGGCGAGCGGGGCCGGGCTTGCCGAGCGGACGCAAGCCGCGCTCGTCCGCCTCTCGACGGCAGGTTTCCGCCCCGTTCGCTCAATAGCCCCGGCCCGGTTCGTAGACATGGGTCAGCGGCTCGCCGGCAAGATGCGCCCGGATCGAGGCCGTGACGGTCCTTGCTGCCGATCGCGGCAGAAGCTCCCCGGCCGTGTGGGGGGTCACGACAATGCCGGGATGGCTCCAGAATCGGTGATCCGCCGGAAGGGGCTCCGATCGGAAAACGTCGAGGAAGGCGCCTTCGATATGGCCCGAGTCCAAAGCCGCGGTCAGGTCCTCGTCGACGATGTGGGCGCCCCGCCCGAGATTGATGATGTACGAGCCCCTCGGCATGGCGGCGATGCGGCTTGCGTCAAGCAGCCCGCGAGTGGCTTCGGTCGAAGGAAGGACACAGACGACGTATCGGCTCCTTTCCAGGAGCGCCGTGAGTTGATCGGGACCATGATAGCAATCGATCCCGTCGATCTTGCGCGGCGTCCTGCTCCATCCGCCGACTCTGAAACCCAGGATCCGCAGTTTCTCCGCGATGCCGCGCCCGATGTCGCCGAGGCCGAGCACCGCGGCTGTGTGATCGGGCGTGTATCGGACCGCCTCCTGCTTCCAGACGGTTTGCGATTGCCTCGTCCGGTAGACGTGCATGCCGCGATGGAAATGCAGCACGGCGTAGAGGGCGCATTCGGCCATCATGGCGGCTTGGTAGGGATCGTGCATGCGGACGATCGGGATGTGCGACGGCAGATCCGGGTCCCGCAGCAGATGATCGACACCCGCGGCCAACGAGAAGATGACTTTCAGGTTCGGCAGGCTCTTCATCAACCCGAGAGCCGGCATCCAGACGAGAGCGTAGTCGATCTCGAGAGGATCCCCGACGTCCGGGAAATGGCGGACTTCCAGGTCCGGCATGTGCCGCTTGAGTTCGGTCGGCCAGGATTTCTCGCCGGAGATCAGGAGGAGGGTCGGCAATTGCGCACCTGCGGGCAATATCCACGGTCAGCGAAGCGCCGCCGTACGTTCTATAATACTATATTACATTTTGCGCATCAAACATTATGGTATACAGATCGGAATATCGAGTGATCGTAAACTTTTGCGCGCTGGCGGATCGGCGTCCATTTCGGCTCGAATGTCAGGTATCGCCTGCAAGACGGTCCCGTTGACGGTCGACACCGTGGATGGCATGCGTGCGGGCGAATGAGGTGGATCCCGTATGCCGAAGCAGAAAAAGGCGGAGTCGCCCGGAGGCCAGAGACCTTCGAGGAAGCGGGTGAGTTCCCCGGCGCTGCCCCGGAAGAAGAAGCCCGCCGTCAGCGCACTCAGCCGCGCATACAAGGGGTTACGTGAGGTCATTCTCGACTATGAGATCAAGCCGGGCGACCGCCTCAACGAGGTCGACCTCGCGCGCAAGTTCAGCGTCAGCCGAACACCTTTGCGGGAAGCGCTCAACCGCCTGGCGGTCGAGCGCCTCCTCAATTTCGAGCCGTCGGTCGGGTATTTTCGCCCGACGATCAATCTGCAGGAGATGGTCAACCTCTACGAGTTGCGGCTGGCTCTGGAATCGGAAGGCGTCAGGCTCGCGATCGAACGCGCCGGCGACGAGGAGATCGGGGAACTCTCCCGCTACTGGTCCGACGTCAACCAGGATGTTCATCGAAAGTCGAAGCCCGAGCTGATCGCGGACGACGAGTTGTTTCACGAGAAGCTTGTCGGGCTGAGCCACAACGACGAGCTCGTTCATGCGTTGCGGGCAGTGAATGCGCGCATTCATTTCATCCGCTGGTCCGGAACGTCCGCGCAGGCTCGGGCCCGCGAGTTCTACAAGGAGCACCTGTCCCTTCTCGACTCGATCCAGAAGCGAGACAAGGAGGGTTCGCTGGAAAAGCTCCGCAAGCTCATCGCGAAAACGCGCGACGAGATCAGCATGCTGCTGAAGGACGGCGCAGCTCAGGTCTACATCAAGTAGTCTCCGATCCCGTCCCGCCGGCAATCCGCGCATTCGCGCAACCGGGTGTCGCATCCGTCGCAAACGGCCTTGACACAGGGCGGAGTTGGGCGAACCCTCGACCCGTGTCGCCTGCGCCCGCAGGCGGCACGCGTCTAACCCGGAGGTCATCATGGCACCACCTGACCATCGGGCCGCGACAACCGCTGCGGCACGCGGACGGGCTGCAGCGTAGCGGCACGGTACGTCCGGCTTGCCGGGAGCGGTCTCAGGAGCCGCATCAGTGAGGAGAGGCTCCGCCCCGGCCCCTCCCGGCACAGTCGATCCCATTGCGAGGCCGAATTTTACGCCGATCGGGCGTGAGATCGAGCCGCACCGGTTCTGAGGGACTCCTTCGTGCCGCGGACGGCGGCCCTGTACGCGGCGACCTGCTCGCCGATTTCGTCCTGCTTGGACGACAGAATTGTGCTTGAGCTTGAACCGGCGCGTATCTGGCCTGTTCTATTCCGAAGTTAACGTATCCGCGCGGGCCTTCGGACCGATCCTCGGACGAGTCACGGCCCGGCCCATTACGCCCGAGAACGGAGGCTCGCATGGAACAGGCATCCGCGCGTCGTGTCGCTTTGGTCGTCGAGGACGATCATGAGGTGCGGGACCTTGCGGCCGCGGTTCTCGAGGAGACGGACCTCAAGGTGGTCGAAACGGCCAGCGCCGAGGAAGCTCTCCTCTACTTGAAGGATCACGCCGAGGACGTCGCGTTTCTGTTCGCCGACATCCGCCTTTCCTGTCTGATGAGCGGGATCGACCTCGCCCGGACCGTGAACCTCAAATGGCCGTGGATCAGGGTCCTCGTGACGTCCGGTGCGACGGTCGAGCGCGACGAGAGCCTCCCCCGGTCGACCAAATTCATCCCGAAGCCCTGGCCCGTCCTGGAGATCCTGAAAGAGGCCGAGCGCGCCGCCTCGTTCGAGCCCGCCGGAGGCCGCTCGACCACGGGGGAATCTTGATCCCGTCCGGTTCGAGCCCGCTGTGAGGCGCCGCCGATCCGTGGACGGGTGGCGTGCTTGAGACGTCACGCCGTCGCTGCCACCGGCCGGGAGCGTTTTTCCAGGGCCTCCTCGACGAAGGACATCCGGTCCTGCCCGAACAACATGACCTCGCCGACGAAGAAGGTCGGGGCGCCGAAGGCGCCGCGCCGCACCGCGTCTTCGGTCACCGCTTTCAACTTCGCCTTGATCTCGTCCTCTTCCACTCCCGCAAAGATCTGCTTCGCGTTGAATCCCGCTTCCTCCAGCACAGATGCGATCACCTTCGGCTCGCCCATGTTCTTGCCGTCCACCCAAATAGCCCGATAGATCGCATCCGAGTAAGGAAGCAGTTGCCCCTGCCTCTCGGCCACCCAGGCCCCGCGCATCAGATGGAGGGTGACCAGCGGGAGATGGGGATTCTTCGCGAACGGAACACCATAGCGTCGAGCGAAGCGTTCCAGATCCTTCCACATCCAGGCCTCTTTCGCCGCAATCTCCAGCGGCGAGTGGTTGCCGGTTGCCTTGAAGACTCCGCCGAGGAGAAACGGCCTGTAGACGATCTCGGCTCCGTGCCGCCCGGCGAGCTCGGGCAATTGCCGGTAGGCCAGGTAACTCGCCGGGCTGCCGAAGTCGTAATAGAACTCGATCCGATCGTTCATGATCACTCTCCTGCCGCAATGGCGGCTTGGGACGAGACCGGCCCGCTCTGGCTCGGCATCGTGTCAGAACCGTTCCGCATAGGGCCGCACGTCGACCTCGAGGCTCCAGGCGCTTCGATGCTGGCGATGAATCTGGAAGTAGGTTTCGGCGATCGCCTGCGGAGACAGGAGGCCGTCCTCGGGAGCCTTCGCGACGAAGTCGGGCATCAGCTTGTGGATCGCCGGCATGTTGATCGCGCCGTCGATCATCACGCTCGCGGCATGGATGCCGCTCGGCCCGAACTCGCGCGCGATGGTCTGGGCGAGGGCGCGGGTCCCGAACTTCGCCGCCGCGAAAGCACCGAAATTCGCTCCTCCCCGCAAGGATGCCGTCGCGCCGGTGAACAGCACCGTGCCCCTCTTGCGGGGCAGCATGCGTCTGACGGCCTCGCGCGAGAACACGAAGGCGCCGAAGCAGCTGAGGCGCCAGACCTTCTCGAAGGTGTCCCCCGAGATGTCGAGGTACGGCTTGCGATGCTGGGCGCCGGCATTGTAGACCGCGACCTCCACGGGACCGTGGTCCCGTTCCACTTCCTCGAAGAGGCGCACGACATCGGCTTCGTTGCGCACATCGACGGCGTATCCGGCGGCCCTGCCGCCTGCCTCCTCGATGCTCCGCGCGAAACGTTCGAGCTTTTCGACCGTTCGCGCGACAAGGATCGCCTTGTAGCCGCCCGATGCGAAGCGCTCTGCGATCGCGAGACCCAGCCCCTCTCCCACGCCGGCGACGATGGCCACTTTGGACTCTTGTGCGCTGCCGGTTTTGCCGCCGTCGAAGCCGCTCCCGTTGCCGACGCCCATCGCTCATCTCTCCTGCGTTGCTGAAGGAACCCGCGGCTCGAACGCCCCAGATATCGGGCCCACACTGCCCGAAGAACCGAGCGTCGCCGTTGGGCGACGAACCGAAGCTGCGGCCGTGCGAGCAGCTTTCCGGGCCGCACGCGAACTCCGCCTGAATCGCAGGCGCACGCTCCGCCCGCCGGGAAGGCTCGACCCCTTTGCGACCCGAAGAGGTTCTCGAACGGGCCGGCCTCGCCCAGATCCGCCGCCATTTAGGTGTATCTACACTAATCGCCCTGCGGCCGCAACCGGAAGCCCCCGTCAGACACTCAGATAAGTCCGCCTCACATCTTCGCTCGAGGCCAATTCTGCGGGGACCCCGGCGAACTTCACGTGGCCCTGGCTGAGGACGTAGACGAAGTCCGCCAGGCGCGTCGCCAGGAAGTAGTTCTGCTCGACGAGTAAAATCGGTGTGCCGTCCCGCCGGATGGTTCGCAGCACGTCTTCGAGCTGTTCCACGATCACCGGAGCGAGGCCCTCGCTCGGCTCGTCGAGGATGAGCAGGTCCGGCCCCGCGACCAGTGCGCGCCCGATCGCCAGCATCTGCTGCTCGCCACCGGAGAGCTGCCCTCCGAGACTCTGCTTGCGGGCCGCCAGCCGCGGAAACACCTCATAGACGTAAGCTGGGGAACGCCGCCGCGGGCGATGCTTCGATGCACCGACGGCAAGCCTCAGGTGCTCGTCGACGGTCACCGACGGGAAGATCCCTCGGTCCTCGGGAACGAAGGCGATACCCGATCGGATGATAAGGTGCGTCCGCTCCCGCGAGATGTCCCTCCCCTGAAAGCGGACACGTCCGCTGCGGGGTGGGGTCAGCCCGACGATGCTTCGCAGCGTCGTCGTCTTGCCGGCGCCGTTGCGGCCGAGAAGGGCGACGCACTGCCCGGCACGGACCTCCACGGAGACGCCCTGCAGGATATGGCTGTCGCCGTAATAGGTGTGGAGGTCCCGGGCCTCAAGCATGGGCCCGTCCGAGATAGGCGTCCCTCACGTCCTGGTTCCTGCGGATCTCGTCCTTGGTACCGCTGGCCAGGACCTGTCCATAGCTGAGAACCGTAATGCGGTCGCAGACGGCGAACACCACGTCCATGTCATGCTCCACCAGGATCATCGTCAGTCCGGCGGGCAATTCGTTGACGAGTTCGACCAGCTTCGCCCGCTCTCCCGGTGAGGTCCCCGCCGCCGGCTCGTCCATGAGGAGGATCTTCGGCTCTGCGCAGAGCGCGATGGCCACCTCGAGCTGCCGCTTCTGGCCGTAGGAGAGTTCCTTCACCTTGCGGTCGAGGCTGACTTCGAGGTGCATTCGCTCGGCAGCGGCCCTGGCTCTGTCGACCACCTCCGCGAAGGCAAGGCAGGACGAGAAGAGCGAGCGGCGGGACCGGTGGAAGGCCTGACAGGCAATGCGCAAGTTCTCGAGGACGGTGAGGTTTTCGAGCAGCATGTTCTTCTGGAAGGACCGCGCCATGCCGGCTCGGGTGACGAGGTCGGGCTGCCCCGGGATCACCGGGACACCGTCGATGAGGATGGAGCCCTCGCACGGCGAGATCCAGCCCGTGATGAGGTTGAACAGTGTCGTCTTACCGGCGCCGTTCGGGCCGATGACCGCGTGACGCTCGCCCTTCGGAACCGCGAGGTTCAGGTCGCGGATGACCGTCAAGCCGCCGAACGACTTGTGCAGCCCACGGATTTCCAGTGCCATCATGGCCGGCCTCCCAGAAGCTTCTGAAGGAACCCGATGATCCCACCCTGAAAGAAGGCGACGACCACCATGAAGAACAGGCCGAAGAAGATGAGGTACTCGTCGGTAATGCCGCTGAGAGCCTGCTTGACGACGACGAAGAATCCCGCGCCCACGAGCGGTCCGAGGAATGCCTGGCGGCCGCCCATGTTCACCATGAGAACGCCTTCGCCGCTGAACTGCCACCCCATCGCATCGGGATTGATGAAGTACGTGTACTGAGCCTGGAGCACGCCCGCGACGGCTGCGGCGAGAGCCGCCACCACGAAGGCGCCGATCTTGTACAGGGACACCCTGTACCCCATCGCGACGAGCCGCTGCTCGTTCTCCCTGATGCCCGACAGCACGCTGCCGAACGGCGAGCGCACGATCCGCCAGAGGATGAACAAGGTCCCCGCGGCGACCGAGAGGACGTAGAAATAGAAGACCAGGGGATCGTCGCTCGATAGCCCCATCCAGGCGAGATCCGGGCGCGGTATGCCGCTCATCCCGTCGGATCCGTTCGTCCAGCGCAGCTTGATGGCCGCGCCGTAGATCATCTGCGAGAACGCCAGGGTGATCAGGAGAAACTCGACCCCGCGCGTGCGGGTGCAGATGGCACCGACGCCCGCGGCGAACAGGCCGACGCTCACGAGGGTGACGGGCACCGACACCCAGAGCGGCCAGCCGAGAAGCACCGACCCGATGGCGATCCCATAGCCGCCGAGACCCACGAACATCGCGTTCCCGAGCGATACGAGCCCGGTGTATCCGATGAGGATATTGAGCCCCGTCGCGAAGATCGCCGCGATCATGACCTCGGTCGCGAGCGTCAGCCCGTAATCCGAGGTCGCGAGCGGCAGGACCGCCGCCGCGCCGAGGCCGGCGCCCGAGGCCAACAGGCGGCGCTGGCGCCCGCTGACGCCGGCGCGCTCCTCGGGCGCGGCCAGCCGGCTCGCACGCCTGGCTCCGACGTTGCTCATCCGACCCGCACCGCGGTTCGAAAGAGGCCCTGCGGCCGCACCACCATGACGGCGATGAGCAGCGCATAGACGGCGAACAGCTCGGCTTCCGGCAGGTAGGCCTGCGCGAACGTATCCACCATGCCGACGAGGATCGCGCCGTAGAAGGATCCGGCAAGGTTGCCGAGCCCTCCGACGACGACGACCACGAACGTCACGACCAGGATACCCATCCCCATCTGCGAGTAGATGCTCAGGATGGGCGAGGCCACGACGCCCGCGAGCCCGGCGAGAGCCGATCCGGCTCCGAAGACCAGGGCGAAGATCACCCTGATGTTGATGCCCATCGAGACCACCATCTCCCGGTTGTCGACCCCTGCCCGCACGGTCGCGCCGACCAGCGTGCGCTCGAGCACGAACCATGCCCCGGCGGCCACGAGCAGACCGACGGCGATCACGAAGAAGCGGTAGATCGGGTACTCGATGCCGAGCAGCGCCACCCGCCCCTCGAGCAAGGACGGAACCGGGATGCTGTAGAAGCTGGATCCGAAGACGTACTCGACCGTGCCGGCGGTCGCGAAGAGAAAGCCGAAAGTCAGGAGAGCGAGGTCCAGGTGGGTCGACCGGCCCTGCTCGGCGAGGGGCTGCAACACGAAGTACTGGAAGACCGTCCCGAGCGCGAAAGGGACGAGCGGGCCCAGCAGCAGCGCCGCCCAGAAGGAGCCGGTCGTCTGCGCGATCACCAGCCCGGAATAGGCACCCAGCGTGAAGAACGCCCCGTGGGCGAGGTTCAGCGTGTTCATCAGGCCGAAGATCAGCGTCAGCCCGACGGCCAGGAGGAACACGAGCATGCTCAGCTGGAAGCCGTTGAGCAAGTGGATGAGGAAAAGCTCCATCGGGGTCTCGCCCGGTCACAGGGAAAAGACGGCCGGCACGGCGGCCGGCCGTCTCTGCGTCAGAAGGACTTCTCGCAACCCGGAAGATCGTCGGCTCCGGCAAACTGATCGACGTACTTGCGATCGAGCTTGCCGTCTGCCCCCTTGACGATCTCGACGAGATACACCTTCTCGAGCAGAGCGCTGTTCTGCTTGTTGAAGCGGATGCGCCCGCGCGGAGCATCGAATTCGAGCGACCGCAGGGTGGAGATGAACTCCGCGCCGTCCGCAGGCATCTTCCCGCCGAGCTTCTGCAACGCCAGCAGGATGGCCTTGCCGTTGTCGTACCCGATCGCGGCATTGACGTCGGGATCCTCCTTGAACTTGGCCCGATACGCCGCGACGAACTTGCGGTTGGCCTCGTTCTCCAGCCCGGGATAATGGACCGTAATGTGCTTCGCTCCGACCACCGTATCGCCCAGCGCCGGCCACAGAGCCTCATCGTATACCCACTGGTCGCCGATCAGCGGGAGCGTGCTCTTCATGCCGAAATCGGCGTGCTGCTTCACGACCTGGACGGCTTCGCTTCCGGCATAGAACGAGTAGACGATCTCCGCTCCGGCGCTCTTGGCGGTCGTCAGGGCCGCGCTCCAATCCTTCGTCTTCTGGAATGGCGTCCAGATCTCCTGGACGACCTTTCCGCCGTTTGCCTCGAAGCCTCGCTTGAAGGCATGCAGGAAGGAATGGCCGGCTGAATAATCGGGCCCGAGCGTCACCGCGGTCTTCACGCCCTTGCGAGCCCAGTAGACGCCCGAGCCGAACTGGAAGCCGTTCGCGCTGAACGAGGTCCGGGCCACATACGGGCTGCAGAACTTCCCGGTGATCTCGTCGGCGAACGCGAACGCGAACACCATCGGCTTCTTGTTCTTGTCGGCGAGTTCCGACAGGGCGATTGCGACGCTGGAACTGATGACGCCCGTGACCAGGTCGACCTTGTCGGAGTGGATCAGACGGTTGAAGCGCTGGACGCCCACGTTCGGGGTGAGTTCGTCGTCGGCCCGCACGACCTCGACCGGACGGCCAGCCACGCGACCGCCGAACTCATCGAGGGCGATATGGAATCCTTTGTCGGCCCCCTCGGCCACAGGCGCGTACACACCCTTGTAAGGGAGCAGCATACCGATCTTGATGGGGCCTGAATCGTCTGCCCGCGCGGACGTGGACGCCAGAGCGGCCAGCAACGCGCCCGCGGAAAGACTCAACACCGTTTTCATGGGCTCTCCCTCCTTGTTCCTGCGCAACGCTGCGGACGTTCGGAAGGCCTCGGCCCGGCTCGGCGAAGGCGCTCCTCCTGTAGTCGCGCGGGCGCAGTTCTTGACGTTTCTCTCGACGCGCGGTGGGCCCTGAAGGTCTCTTGGAGCGCCGTAAAGGTGTATCTACACCGATTTCGGGCCTCTGGCTACCCCTTGTTTGCGCACCTCGCAGTCGGAACGGGGCGATCTGGACGCGGGCGTGAGCGCCGCGAAACGAAGACCGGGTCCACTTGTCCGCACGATGCGCCGGCGGGGCATGCGGTTTCGATGCTGTCGCGAGAGAAACGTCGCGCCGCTTCTGCAAAATGGAACTCAAGTTTCCTGCGAAGCGTCCGCCTGGGCGGCGGAAACGGTCTTGCGCAGCATGCCGCGCAGCCTGTCCCAATTGGAGGATCCGAGACGCCCGACTGCCTCCGCCTGGGCCTCCCGCCAATACGGCAGGCACCGGATGAGGCTCTCATATCCCTTGTCGGTCAGGAACACGCAGCGTTCCCGCTTGTCCTCGAGGCTGCCGGCCAATTTGACCAGTCCGTCCCGCGTCAGCACACGAAGGTTGCGGGTCAACGTGGTGCGGTCGAGGACAAGTCGGTCCGCGAGCTTGCTGACGGCGATCCCTGGGGAATAGTACAGGGCCGCGAGCACGGAGAACTGCGTGACCTTCAAGCCGCCTGGCTTGAGGCGCTCGTCGTAGCGCTGGGTGGCGACCCGGGCCGCCTCGCGCAGACCGATGCAGGCGTCGTTATCGAGGTGCCCGCCGGACTCGGCCTCCCTGCGTTTCCGCCGAGCCATCTTACGAAACGGCCGCGATGGCCTTGCGCAGGGCTTGGCCGAGCTCACGCCACTCGTCGGACCCGAGCCCGGCCGCCATATGGCTTTGGGCCTCCGCCCAAAGCGGGAGAGCCGTACCGACCGCAGCGTCTCCCTTGGGCGTCAGCGAGACGTATCGCGTGCGGCGGTCCTTGCCGCGTCGGGGCTCGACGAGGCCCATGTCGACCAGAAGCTCGAGGTTTCTCGTCAGGGTCGTGCGGTCCATGACGAGCCTCTTCGCGAGCTCGCTCATCGTCATGGGATGATTCTCTCGGAGCTTGAGCAGGACCGAGAACTGAACCGTCGTGAGCCCGCTCGGACCGAGGTGCCGGTCGTAAAGCTGCGTCGTCGCCCGCGAGGCCTTCCGCAGGCTCTGGCATACGCAGACGTTCGACGCCGCGCGCAACTCCTCCAGCTCTGCATTCAGGCGCATCTTCGATCCGGTGTGTGTACACAGTTCGGGTCCTGTATGAACCAAGGGCCTTTCCAAGGCAAGAGATTCGCCAGGAATCGCCTCGTCTTGCGCTGCTTTCGCCTCGATCTCGCGGAAAATCGAGCCACGGGGCCACCCGGATCCCCGACTTTGCCAGGAAGGCGAGACATGCGTGTAGGTACACGCGATCGGGTTTTCCGCCCCGGCTGCGCACGGCGCCCGAGCGGCGCCGCGCGCGGCGGTTCTCAGTTCAGCCGCTCGATGGCGACGGCGATGCCCTGCCCGCCCCCGATGCACATCGTGATCAGCCCGATCTTCCCGTTGGTCCGCCGCAGCTCGTAAATGGTCTTCACGGTGAGGATCGCTCCGGTCGCGCCGATCGGGTGCCCGAGTGCGATGGCGCCGCCGTTCGGGTTCGTCTTTTCGGCCGGCAGGCCGAGTTCGCGCGACACTGCGCAAGCCTGCGCGGCGAAGGCCTCGTTCGACTCGATCACGTCGAAATCCGACACGTCGAGCCCCGTCCGTTCCATCAGGATTCTCACGGCGTGGATCGGTCCGATCCCCATGACCCCGGGATCCACGCCCGCGTGCGCATAGCCGATGATCCGCGCGAGAGGCTTCGATCCTTCCCGTTCGGCGCGCTCGGCGCTCATGAGCACGAGGGCCGCAGCGCCGTCGTTGATGCCGGACGAATTGCCGGCCGTAACCGTGCCGTCCTTCAGGAAGGCCGGCCGCAAGCCTGCGAGCGTCTCCTTGGTCGTTCCTCCCTTGACGTGCTCGTCGACGTCGAACGAGATTTCCTCCCGCCCCTTCCTGACCATCACCGGGACGATCTGCTCCCGGAAGCGCCCTTCCGCGATCGCCCGTGCGGCCCGCGTCTGACTGGCGAGTGCGAACGAATCCTGGTCCTCCCGGGTCACTTGCCAGCGCTTTGCGACGTTCTCGCCGGTCATTCCCATTTGGCCGTTGCCGAAGGGGTCGCTCAACGCGCCCATCATCATGTCGGCAAACGTCGCATCGCCCATCCGCTGACCTGTCCGAAGGGTCTGAGTCGAATGCGGTGCCCTCGACATGGACTCCGCCCCTCCCGCCACGGCGACATCGGCATCGCCGAGCATGATGGACTGCGCGGCGGAAACGACGGCCTGGAGACCGGAACCGCAGAGGCGATTGACGGTCAGGCATGGCGTGTGGGGCTCGATGCCGCCGTCGAGCGCCGCGACACGGGCGAGGTACATGTCCTTCGGCTCCGTGTGAATGACGTTCCCGAACACGACGTGTCCGACCGCCTTCGGCTCGACCCCGCCGCGCTCCAGCGCCGCCTTGACGACGATGGCGCCAAGGTCGGTCGGCGGCCGATCCTTCAAGCTCCCCTGAAAAGTACCGATCGCCGTGCGGGCCGCCCCCGTGATCACAACTTCGATTCCGGTCATCTTGAACTTCTCCTTGATCGGTGAACGCACATCAGGTCCTCACCACTTCTCACCCCAGGGCCGGAGATCGATTTCATGCGTCCAGGCGCTCCGGTCCTGGCGGTGCAGGTCGAGGTAGGTCTCGGCGATGTCGTCGGGCTGCAGAAGTCCGTCCTCGTATTGCCGTTCGGCGAGGAGGTCTGGACGGTTCAGCGTGAACTCCGTCTCGATCGGCCCATCGATGAGGGTATGAACGACGTGGATCCCGCGGGGGCCGAGTTCACGCGCCATGCTCTGGGCGATCGCCCTCAACCCATGCTTCGCGCCCGCGAATGCGCTGAAGCCGACGCCTCCCCTGACGCTCGCCGTCGCGCCCGTGAACAGGATCGTGCCGCGCCCTCGCGGCAACATGCGCTTGGCGACCTCCCGCCCGGTGAGGAACCCCGAGAAGCAGGCCATCTGCCACACCTTGAAATAGACCCGGCTCGTGGTCTCCAAAAGCGGATAGCTGACGTTCCCGCCGATATTGAACACGGCCACTTCGATCGGACCGACGTCCCGTTCGATCGTCTCCACGAGATCGGCGACGGCCGATTCCTGGCGAGCGTCGACACCGAACGGGATCGCCTCTCCGCCTTCCGCGCGGATGCGCTCGCACAGAGGTTCGAGCTTGCCGGCATTTCTGCGCACCACGCAGGCCGCATAGCCCTCACGGGCGAAGCGGCGCGCCACGGCACCGCCGGTGCTGTCGCCGGCGCCGACCACGAGAATCGCCTTCTTGCCCATGGGCCGGACCCTTTCCCTGACCGCTCGCCTCAGAACTCTTCCGAGAACGGCCTGATATCGAGCTCGAACGTCCAGGCGCTTCGCGCCTGCCGGTGGAGGCGCAGACATGTGTCCGCAACCGCCTCCGGCTTGATCAGGCCGCCCGGCGGCACCGTTCCGGCGCGGTCCGGGAACCCGTCGGACCGGGCGGACCCGTCGACCGCACCGTCGATGATCAGATGGGTGACGTGAATTCCCTTCGGCCCCAGCTCGCGGGCCATGCTCTGCGCCAGCGCGCGCAGCGCGAACTGGGCCGAGGCGAATCCCGAGAATCCATCGCCCGCGCGCACGCCGGCGGCCGCGCCCGAAAACATGATCGTGCCCCGTCCCATCGCAAGCATGGACTGGGCGGCGGCCCGGCCGATCAGGAACGCGCCGAAGCATGAATGGCGCCAGAGGGCCTCGAACATCTCCGACGACGTTTCGATCGTAGGAGACCGATAGGCCGCGCTGGGGGCGTGGATCACCAGTTCCGGCGCTCCGTGTTCGGCATCGATCGACCGGAAGAGCGCCTCCACCTCCGCCTCCTCCCTCAAATCCAATGCCTTGCCGACTGCTTCCCCGCCGGCGGAGCGAACGGCCTCGCAGCGGGCTTCGAGCCGCTCCGGATCGCCGGCGGCCAGGATCGTCAGGAAGCCTTCCGTCCCGCAACGCCGGGCGATGGCGTCGCCTATCCCATCGCCCGGTCCGGCGATGACGGCCACCGGCTTCGGCGGAGTGCGCGGTCTGCCCAAGTTTCCATCTCCCAGAGTCATACTAAGCTATCACTCCGCGCCGCGACCAAGTCAAACGGAAAGCGTTCCGCGAGTTTTTCATGGGGTCGATTGACATCGTCCCGGCAAGAGTCATAGTTTTATATAACTCGAAGGTGGCACGGATGGGTCGTCGCGAACGGCGGGAGAGCAAGCTGCTTCCCTTGACGGGGCAGGTGGAGGCCTGGATTCGGACGCAGATTCTGACCGGCGCGCTTGAAACCGGGGCCCGCCTGCCGAAGCCGGAAACGATCGCCCGTCGGTTCGCAGTCAACACCAACACGGTGCGCGAGGCGCTCTCCCGGCTGCACGATCAGGGCGTCCTGGACGTGCGCCACGGGACCGGCACTTTCGTCGCCGCCCGGATCGACCGCGAGCGCGCCGCGAACATCCGAACGCTGCTGTCCGAGATGGTGGAGCGGGGCAGGCAGTTGGAGCTGACGGCCGACGAGATCGCCACGGCCGTCTGGGCCTTCGACATCGACGCGCGGTCCCGCACATTCTGGCTTGCGGACGTTCGGCACCCCTATCTTTCGGCATTCGCGGAGACCCTCGAGAAGCACCTCCATGGTCCGGTGAGGATTCTGCGGCTGGATGACCCGGAAGGGAATGACGGCGAGGCCCCCGTGCCGGGCGCGCGCGATGCCGTGCTCGCTCCGATCCGTCTGGTGGGCGAGGTGAGAAGCCGGTTCCCCGAGGTCGCGACCCGGCTCTTTCCCCTGCGCATCAAGCTCAACGTAAAGGGTCTGGTGGAGCTGGCGGCGCTGCCCGCCGCCAAGCGGCTCGGATGCATCTGCGTCGAGGAGCAGTTCGCGCGCACGATGGGGCGGTCGATCGCGAGGCAGGGCATCGGCCTGCCTCAGAGCTACGCGGCCATTTCCGACCGGAGCTCGGTCGAACTGCTCGAACGGGATTGCGACGCCTTCGTGGTGTCCACGGCCGCCTACGACGAGGTCCGGAAGAGGCGCTTCGACAGGACGCTCAAACCTCTCGTGAAGCTGCAGTACGAGATCGATCTGGAGAGCATCGAAACGGTCAAGCACCTGATGAACGAAGCTGCAGCGCGGACCGGCTCCGAGAAGGTCGGAGCCAACTGACCGCCGATCCGCCCGGCCGTGAACGCTGCCGGCAGGATCGATGCGGCGAAGCCGGCCCCGAACGACGGGGACGAACAAATCGGGAGGAAACAATGAGCTCGCACGATCTGACGCTCTGGGGGATGGGGACCGTGCGGAACCTCCGCGCGCATTGGATGCTGATCGAGATGGGCCTCGACTACGAGTTCCACGCGGTCCACCCCCGCAGCGGGCAGACCTACACGCCCGAGTTCCTCAAGCTCAATCCGCGCCACAAGGTTCCCGTCCTCCGGCACGGATCGCTCGTCATCGCCGAGAGCGCCGCCATCATTCAGTACGTGAGCGAAGCCTTCGAGGCGCCGTCCTCGATCTACGTTCCGCGCAGCCCGGCCGAGCGGGCCCGCGTCGCGGAATGGTGCCACTTCATCATGTCGGAGTTCGACGCCCACACGCTGTACGTCATCCGCCGGCACGTGACCTTCAAGAATCTCTACGGCGACGCCCCCGTGGCCGTGCAGGCGGCCCGGGAGTATTTCTACGACCAGTTGAATGCCATCGAGCCGCGGATCTCCGAGAACGGGCCGCATCTGTTCGGCGACCGGCTGAGCGTCGCCGACATCCTCCTCACGACCTGCCTCGATTGGGCGACGGAATACCAGTTTCCTCTGCCGACCGGGGTCCAGGAATACCATGGTCGCGCCATTCGGAGACCTGCCTACCTGGCTGCCAACGCCAGAACGTTTCCCAATGCGAGCAACGCCCCGGTGGCGTCGGCCGCGCCCGCTCCGGACGCCTCCGGGAACGAGCGTGCCGCGGCCGCGCCGGCCGAATGAGACCTTTCACGAGAGAACCACGGAGGGACCGATGAGCGGGCCATTGAGCGGAGTGAGAGTGCTGGACCTGTCGAGCGTCGTCTCCGGGCCACTGGCGACGATGCATCTCGCCGATCAGGGAGCCGACGTCATCAAGGTCGAGCCTCCGAGCGGCGACATCAACCGCCGCAGCCGGCAAAAGATCAGCCCCAATGGCGAATTCTCCGCTCTGTTCGTATCGACGAACCGGGGCAAGCGCTCTCTCACCCTGGACCTGAAGAAGCCCGCGGCTCTGAGCGTGCTCAAGAAGCTGATCGAGCGCTCCGATGTCCTCGTCCAGAATTTCAGGCCCGGCACGATGGAGCGGCTCGGCCTCGGCGAGGACGTGCTTCGGTCGATCAATCCGCGCCTGATCTACGTCTCGATCAGCGGCGTGGGCGAGACCGGGCCCTACGTCAGGAAGCGCATCTACGACCCGATGATCCAGGCCCTTTCGGGCCTGGCCGACATCCAGAGCGATCAGCGGACCGGGCGGCCGCAAATGATCCGCACGATCCTCGCCGACAAGACGACCGCGATCTTCGCCGCTCAGGCCGTCACGGCCGCCCTCTATGCCCGTGAGAAGACAGGCCTCGGTCAGAACATCCGCCTCTCGCTGCTCGGCACCATGCTGTCGTACCTGTGGCCGGAGGGCATGATGCCCTACACGGTCGTCGGCGGCGAGGACACCGCTCTCAGCACCAATTCCGGCCCCGACCTCGTCTTCAGGACGTTGGACGGGTACATCACGGTCGGGACGATCTCCGAGCCCGAGTGGCACGGCTTCTGCGCGGCGGTCGGAAAGCCCGAGCTCAAGGACGACGATCGTTTCAACACCGCGGAGAAGCGGTCGATCAACGCCACCGCCCGCATCGAGCTCATGGCGGACATGCTCGCAACCCGGACGAGCGCCGAGTGGCTCGAACGGCTCGACGCGGCGGACGTGCCCTGCGCGCCGGTCCTCCGGCGGAAGGAAATCCTCGCGAACGAGCAGGTGATCGCCACCGGGCTCATCGATGTCCTCGAGCAGCCCGCGGTGGGAAGGATCCGGCAGGCCCGTCCGGCGGCTCAATTCGACGGCACTCCCTCCGCCATCGGAGGACCTGCTCCCGGCATCGGCGAGCATACGGACGAGATCCTGTCGGAGCTCGGTCTGTCGCGGTCGGACATCGAGGATCTCGAGCGGCAGGCGGCCGTCAGGCCGCCGCGGACGGCGGCGGCCTGACCGGATTCGTCGCAACCGCACATGGCTGCGAACAGGACGATCACGGCAGAGCAAACACCCGAACGTCCTGCTCGATGCCCCGCAGGACCGCAGGGCGAGGCACGGGCGCGACGCCGCGGCGGGCGAGCACGGACGACGCCTGCGGGTCTTCAACGACCGCTCCCGTGGCCAGGATCGCCTGCGCGTCGGCCAGGTCCTGGACGCGCGAGGCGATGTTGACGGTCTGCCCGAAATAGTCCTGCCGGTCGTTGAGAGTCACGGCGAGACACGGCCCCTCGTGGATGCCGATCTTCAAAAGGAGGTCCTCGCGCCCGCGCTCGGCATTGAGACGGTGCATCTCCTCGCGCATCCTCAAGGCGGCAGCGACGGCCCGGTCCGGCGTCGGGAAGGTCGCCATCACGGCATCCCCGATGGTCTTGACGACGGCCCCGGCCTCGCTGGCGACGATCTCGTGCAGGACTCGGAAATGTGCGCGCACGAGGTCGAAGGCGGCGAGGTCGCCGACGCGCTCGTAGAGGTGCGTCGACCCTCGCAGGTCGGTGAACAGGAAGGTCAGGCTCGTGATCTTCAGGCGCTGGTCGATGTCGATCGTGTCCGTGCGGTAGATGTCCCGGAAGGTCTGGTTGGTGAGAAGGCGCTTCGCCGTGACGAAGGGCCGCCGGTGGCTCAAGAGGTCGTGCAGGTCGTGTCCGGCGACGCACACGTTGGGCAGAACCCTGACGTCCGTGTGGTTCTCCAGGGTGAGCCGCAGCGGTCCGGGCCGCAGCGCCAGCGTCTCGTTCGGAGCATGCCCTCGGCTGATCACCATCGCGAGGTTCTGGCGGTCGCGGGTCGGTTCGCCTTTCACGTCGATGAACTGCGTCGAGTGCGTCACCGCGTCGAAGATGAGCACGAACTCGGCCGGGAGATGCAGCGACAGGAACGCCTTCTCGCCCGGACCGAGCTCGATCATCTCCAGAATGGCTCGCGAGAACCGTTCCTCCAGGTCGTCGGGAAGGTCCACGCCCGAACTGAAGAAGACCTGGCGATAATACTCGAAAGGGGGCAGCCGGTCGGGGTCATGGGCCGCGATCCGGCGCACCCGCGGGCTGACCGTGAACGTCACCTCGACCATCTCGTCGAGGGTCGGTTGATAACCGGCCGCGCACAGCGAACAATGATACTCTTCGCGATCGACGGTCTTGAGCGTGGCGCTCGTGTCGAGCACGCCGCCGCATCCGGGGCAGAGGACGTTCCAGGACATGTCGAAGACGCCGATCCGGGCCGCATGCAGGAAGGCCGCTATCGTCCTCTCCTCGTCCAAGCCATGCGCGGCGGCGAACGCGAGCGCGTTGATGCGGTTCAGTTCGCGGTCCGAACCGTGCTCGACGATGGTCCGGATGCGGTCCACCACCGGCGGGTCCGCCGATTGGCGAAGTGCGGCGAAGAGAGGGTTCGTGTCGCTCATGCGAAGTCCCTCGAAAGCGGCCGGTCCAGGGCCGCACGGAATCGTGGCAGTCACCACTTCCCCGGTGTCATCCCCGGCCGCAGCGCAGCGCCATCGTGCCGTCCTCGGACGGAGCGCGCCGCCTCCGGTGTCATCCCCGGCCGCAGCGAAGCGGAGGGCAAGGGGATCCAGAATCAGCGGACTCTGGAGTGGATCCCCTTCCCGGCGCTGCGCGCCGCCGGGGATGACACCTTTGGGCGGCTCGCCGGGGAGACACGGAAAGCGCTTGCTCCGGCCGGGAATGACACGGAGGCGACTCACTATAGCACGGACCCGGGCGTCTATCGGACAGCTCTGGAATCATAGGGTGGGCCGCGGAAAGTGCGCGGACTTCCGGCGTCTTCGGATCGGCGAAGAGCCCGTCGGGCGGGCCCATCTCGTGGACGCGTCCACGGTGCATGAAGACGAGGCGGTGGCTGACGACGGAGGCAGGCGCTCAGAGGAACGAAGACGCGTGCGCCGGCTCGTCCGACAGGGCATGGGCCATGAATTCCAGGGCCGTCCTGAGCGCCGCGCGCTCGATGGGGCCGCCGAGGCACACGCGCACGGACTCGGGCGGAGTGTCCGACACGCAGAAGGCATCGCTCGCGACGACCCCGACACCGGTCGAACGCATCAGTCCGACGAAGGCCGAGCGGGTCCAGGGCTGCGGCAGGCGCACCCATAAATTGAAGCTCAGGGGGTCCGCGAGAACGTCGTACGCCCCGAGGATCTCGGCGGCGAGCTTCTGGCGCGAGGCCGTCTCGTTGCGGATGAAGCGCAGAAGCATGTCCGCCGTCCCGTCCTCGATCCAGCGGGTCACGATGGCGACGGTGATCGGCGAGGCCATCACGGTCGCCGTCCGCAGCGACGAGACGAGAGGCCAGCCGGAGCGTGCGTCCGGAGCGATCACGTAGGCCGCGCGCAGCCCGGCCCCGAGGCACTTCGCGAGTCCGGCGATGTGCCAGGTGAGGTCGGGAGCGATGGCCGCGAAGGGCGGCGGCGGATGGGCGGGAATGAAGCCGTAGGCATCGTCTTCGATGATCGGGACGTTGTGCAGGCGGGCGACGGACGCGATCGCGGCCCGGCGGGATTCGGAGATCGTCACCGTCGTCGGGTTGTGCAGGGTGGGGTTCACGTAGAGCGCCTTCGGATTGAGGCGCCGGCATGCGGCTGCGAACGAATCCGCGTCGATACCCTCCCGGTCCATGGGCAGGCCCACGAGTTCGAGCCCGAGCTGCGCAGCGACCGCGCGCATGCCGGGATATGTGAGCGCCTCGCAAACGATCGTATCGCCGGCCCTGGCCAGCGTGCCCGCAATGGCGAGGAGGGCCGGATGGGCGCCGGGGGTCACGAAGAGACGGTCGTGGCTCGGGACCAGGGCCCGGCGGCCGAGCCAGCTCGTGGCCGCCTCCTTGTCCGCCGGCGAACCGCCGAACCCCTGGTAGCGGGACAGGGCGACGATGTCCCGTCCCACTTCGGCGAAGACCGCCTGCATGCGCTCGAGCAGGTCGGGATCGCTCGGCTCGGGCGGGAGATTCATCGAGAGGTCGACGAGGCCGGGCCGGTTGAACCTGCGGGGCCGGCCGCGGCGCGAGGCCGGAGTCACGTAGGTGCCCTGTCCGACGCGAGAGTGGATCAGGCCCCGCTTCTGCGCTTCCCCGTAGCCGCGGGCGACCGTGGTGAAGTCCATCGCGAGACGCTTCGCGAGTGACCTCTGGGGAGGGAGCCGATCGTTCGCCGCGAGCCGCCCGCTGCGGATGTCCTCTTCGATCGCATCGGCGATGGCCAGATAACGCGGCTTGTCGGAAAGCGACAGATCGGGCGTCCAGGACGTCATGCGCACCTCGCGGGGTCGGCCTGCATTGACCGGAGATTGTATGAATCGGCGTTAAGTCCGGTTTGAACGACGGTCAAGGGTCGCCGCTGGAGTCGAATGCGGCACCTTGCAAGAGAGTAAGGCAGGATGCTGCCTCCTTCTGCATCGCAGCATCGCTGAATTGTATGGAGCATTGAATGGACTTGTTCGAAGCATGAACAAAATTCGGCCGGGAGCGTCGCTGGCATGGTTGTTGCAACTCATGAGGCGTCCGCATGCCGGATACAGGAAGTCCGCTCACGTCAGGAAAGCCACGATGCCAGCAGTAACCATGCCCAAGCACAAGAAGGGGGATTACTTCGTCGACTACGAAGAGAAGGTCTTCGAAGACGTGAAGGCGAAGCCGGGCGAGAAGGCGCTCGTCACGTTCCACACGGTGGCCTTCGAGGGGTCCATCGGGTTCGTGAACCTGCTCCAAGCCACGCGTCTCCTGCGCAAGGGCTTCGAGACCTCGGTCCTGCTCTACGGTCCCGGCGTGACTCTCGGCGTGCAGCGCGGCTTCCCGAAAATCGGCGACGAAGCCTTTCCGGGCCACCAGAACTTCAACAACACGCTCGGCCGACGCTGTCCATCATTCGGCTTCGGGACGCCCGGCAGCAGATACACGGCATCGCAGACGACCATACTCCTCAAAGCCTCGCTCCGTAAGCCTCGATTGCCGCCTCGGTCCAGGCCACCCGCGCCCGTGGGAGGGGCGGCTCGGAGGCTCGGCGATCCTCCGGCAGTGGCAGCGGCGCGGACGCCGCGACGGCCGTCAGCTTCCGCCTCCCATGGTTCCGTCGCGAACTTCACCTGGAACTCGCAAGCCACGAAGGGTCTGAAGGGTTCGAAGATCACGACAGCAGCCTCCGCTCGTAGGTGGAAAGGGCCAGGCGCCGCACTTGCCGCAGCCGGCCTTGATGTCGTCGGCCTTCGAGCCGCCCTTGACGATCATCGCGGCGAGGGGTTGCAGGATGCCGTGCATGAAGTCGGAGCTCGGCGCAGGGTGACTCTCGAGCGGCGTGCCCGAGATCGGGACGAAGGGCACCACGAAGGGATAGACGCCGATCCCGACGAGCGTCTCGCAGAGGTCGAGGATGGCCTCGCGGGTGTCGCCGAGGCCGGCCAGGATGTAGGTCGAGACCTGGCCTCGGCCGAACACCGACGAGTCCGCCCGAAGGCGATCGGCGGCTGGCACCGGGCGCCGGATTCGCTCTCGATTCCGACTGTCATCGAAGCTCTCGATCAAGACATGGGAACGGGAAACTCGAAAACAGGCGTGTCGCTACGTAAAGACGAAACGTCAGCTATATAGTCACCTAAGTTCATTCAAGCTTAGGACTCGGGTGAGATCATTCCGGCGCTCCCCTCGGAGGCGCCGATGGTCCAACGCAATACCCATACGCTGCCCCGCCGATCCATCGGCCGGAGAATTGCGGCAAGCACGGTTGCCCTCGTGGCGCTGGTTCTCTCGGGCATTCTCGCGATCGTCGGGGCCTACAACGATCACCGCACACGTGAGGATTTCCACGCCCGAGCCGAAGCGGTCTCCGCTCTCCTCGTGAGCGCGGCTCCCCTCCTCGTCATGTCGGGAGATGCGACGACCCTGGGGTTTCTGCTGAATGCCCTCAGGCGGGATCCGGATTTCGAAGCCGTCGTCGTCGTCGACGATCTCGGCGTCGTGCAGGGCTCCGACGCGCGGACGAATGCGCTGACGCCGGACGTATTGAAGGGGGTTTTCGGCAACGAACCCCAGGATGTCGCCTCCGACCGGAAAGTTGCCCAGGCCGATTCCGACCAGAGCCTGATTGTCCTGCACGCCCTGCGCCTCGCCGAGGGTGACAAACTCGTCGGCTATGCGGCCATTCAATTCGACAAGCGGCGGCTTCTGTCCCGGACCTCGAGCGAGCTTCAGGTCGGGGCAGCCATCGGTCTGGCTGCCGTGCTGCTGATCGGCGGGCTTCTGTGGCTTCTGCTCGCCCGCATGACGGCTTCGATCCGGCCGCTCACCGAGAGCATTTCGGCCATCGCGGCCGGCCAGCTGCAAGTCGAAGTCCCGTCCCTGTCGAGGAAAGACGAGGTCGGAGAGATTTCCCGGGCGGTCGAAGTCCTCAAGCAGGGCCTTGTCGACCGCGAGAAGCTTCAGAGAGAACGGACCGGCGACGAGGAACTCAGGATCGCGCGGCAGCGGGAAACCGAGGCGGAAATCGCAAGCTTTCGCGATTCGATGGCGGCCGCGCTGGCGGCGTTCGAGACGAGCGCGGTCCAGATGCTCTCGGCTTCGACCCTCCTGTCGAACACGACGGCCGACGTGCGGACTCGCTCCGAAGGGGCGGCTTCGGCGGCCGCCCAGGCGTCGGCTGAAGCCCAGAGCGTCGACGAGGCCTCCCGCGAGATGAAGAGCGCCGCAAACCATGTCGGCGAGCAGATCGTGCGCATCCAGTCGGAGATCGCCGCAGTCGCATCGGTTGCACGCACGACGTCCTCCGCGATGAAGTCGCTGGAGGGCGCCGCCAACGGGATCGGCGAACTGGTGGAGATGATCCGGGCGATCGCCTCTCAGACGAACCTGCTCGCGCTCAACGCCACGATCGAAGCCGCTCGTGCCGGCGAGGCCGGGAAGGGCTTCGCGGTCGTCGCGCAGGAGGTCAAGACGCTGGCGTCCCAGACGGCGGGCGTCACGGACAGGATCGTCTCTCAGATCAGCCAGATCCAGAGCGAGTCGTCGCGCGCCGTCGCCGAGATGGACGCCATCACGTTGCGCATGACGGATGTCGAGCAATCCGCCGGTTCGGTCGCGGGCGCAGTCGACCA
The DNA here is from genome assembly GCA_963723525.1 of uncultured Alphaproteobacteria bacterium. Taxonomy (GTDB): domain Bacteria; phylum Pseudomonadota; class Alphaproteobacteria; order Rhizobiales; family Beijerinckiaceae; genus Microvirga. Next base: position 183,345 of record CAVRRI010000017.1, on the reverse strand, counting down.
GCAGCGGGCCGCCACGACCTTGATCGGCCAGAGTATCGCGGGGGCGACGCGCTCGGCAGCCGGAGCATCCCACGATCTCGAGGCGCTCTCCCATTCGCTGGCCAAGGCGGACGAGGCTGCCGGTCACGTCGAAGCGGCGTCCCGGCAGGTCTCCGGCGAGGTCGGAAGGCTCCGGACGACCATCGACGCGTTCCTGGCCAAGGTTGCAGCCTGACGCAGACGAGGCGTCCCGTATCACCGATCGTAGTCGCACTCGCCCCCCGGGAGAGGCTGCGGGCGCTCGACCCTCAAGGCTGGGGCTCGGGCGGGCCCAACGGGTGCGGGTGTGCCGGTCCGGGTATCGTCGGCACCGGCGGGACCTCGGGGCCGCCGAGAGGAATGTCCTCCGGGTCGCCGGGGACTCCAGGGGTGCGTGCGCGGGCACCGCTCTCGGGTTCTCGAGCGGATTGGCTGGATCCGGCGTCGCCGGTTCGGCGGGGTGTCCTGGCTCGCGGCTCACATGTCGCTCCTCGTCCGTTGCAGAGTGATTCCCGCTGCCGGCGCCGGTTCCGACGATGATCCCGATTCGAGATGTCCCCGGCGCCGGCATCCGATCCTCCCCGAGCCGGCTCAGCCCGAACCCGACGGCGCTCTCCCGGGTGCCCGACCCCTTCGGCGGAGCGCCTTGTCGAGTTCCATCACGGCGAGGAGCGACCCGGCGATGGGCAGGAGGAGCAGCCACATCCCGACCGAGATCGGCTCGATCTGCAGGACGTCCCGGATCCCCGGCACGAAGGCCGCCCCGATATGCACCAGTTGCGCTCCGGCGGCGGCGGCGATCAGCGGCCAGTTGTTCTGGAGCGGCACTTTGAAGGCCGACACGTGCTCGGACCGGCAGTTGAACACGTGAACGTTCTCGAAGGCCACCATCAGGAACAGCAGGAGGTTGCGGGCCTCGAACTCCGAGAATCCCTGCTCCAGGGTCCACGCGAAGAAGAGATACGCGACGACGCCCATGTAGGCGCCGGACACGGCCGATTGCCGGATCATCAGGCGGTCGAAGATCGGCTCGTCCGGCGGCCGGGGAGGCTTGTCCAGGAGCCCCGGCTCGCGGCGCTCGAAGGCGAGGGCCACATCCTGTCCGCCGTTCGTGACCAGGTTGAGCCACAGGAGCTGGATGGCGGTGAGCGGGACGGGCAAGCCGGTCGCGATCGCCAGCATGAACATCACGACTTCGGCGGCCCCGGTACTGATCAGGAGGTAGACGACCTTGCGGATGTTCGCGTAGGCCGCCCTTCCCTCCTCGATCCCGGCCACCACCGATGCGAAGTTGTCGTCCGTCAGGATGAGGTCGGCGGCCTCGCGCGCCACGTCCGTGCCCTCGCGTCCCATGGCGACCCCGAGATCGGCCCGGTGCAGCGCCGGGGCATCGTTGACGCCGTCCCCCGTCATGGCGACGACGTGACCTGCCGCATGCAGCGCATCGACGATCTGGACCTTCTGAGCGGGCTCGACCCGGGCAAAGACGGCGGCCCTGTCGACCGCGGCGGCGATGTCCGCGCCCTCGTTCTCCAGCCTCGCGAGCTCGGCGCCTGTCAGAACCTCGTCACGGCTATCGGCGATCCCGAGCTCGCTCGCGATCGCCAGCGCCGTCGCCGCATGGTCGCCGGTGACCATCTTCACGGCGACCCCGGCGCGCCGGCACTGAGCCACGGCTTGCCGCGCCTCGGGGCGGAGCGGATCGATGAAGCCGACGAGGCCCAGCAGGGTCAGGCCGGCGAGCGCATCGCCCAGATTCTCCCAATCCCGGACGGTCCGCTCGTCGGCGGCCCTGGTGGCGACAGCCAGAACGCGGTAGCCGCCTTCGGCCATCTCCTCGGCGGCCCTGAGCGCTTTGGCGTGTTCGATCCCCCGGCAGAGCGGGATGAGAACCTCCGCGGCTCCCTTGGCATGAAGGTGATGGTCGCCGCTCCGGCGGTTCAGGCTCGCCGCAAACCTGCGCTCCGCGGAGAACGGGATCTCGGCGACCCGGGGAAAGCCGGTCCGCAGGTGCGCGGCGTCGATCGCCGCTTTCGCGGCAAGGACCCGAAGCGCGAGGTCCACCGTATCTCCCGATGCGCCGGCCTCGCCGAGAGCGGGCTCGAAGGCGGCGTCGTTGCACAATGTGCCGGAGTGGCCCAGGGCACGGATGGCGCGCCGCGCATCGTCCGACGCCGGTTCCCCACCCTGGGTGAAATCACCCGCGAGGTCGAACCCTTCGCCTCCGATCTCGACGAGGCCGTGGTTCGGCAGCCAGAGCCGCTTCGCCGTAAGCCGGTTCAGCGTCAGCGTGCCCGTCTTGTCGGTCGCGACCACCGTGCACGCGCCCAGTCCCTCGACCGCCGGCAGATGCCGCACGATGACGTTTCGGTGCGCCATGCGCCGCGTCGCAATGGACAAGGCAACCGTCACCGCCACCGGCAATCCTTCCGGAATGATCGAGACCGCAAGGGCAACGGCGACGAAGAACGTCTCCTGGAGCGGCGACCCGCCGAGCACGCGAACGGCGATGATCGCCGCGACGAGGACCACGGCGATTCCGCCGATGGCCCGCGTGAAACGATCCAGGCGACGGGTCAGAGGCGGTTCGGCAGCAGGCGCCTCCAGGACCAGCGCCAGGCGGCCGAGTTCGGTGGCGCGACCGGTCGCGACGACCACGGCTTCGCACCGGCCTCGCCGCACCGTGGTTCCGGCAAAGAGCATCGTGAGGCGGTCGCCGAGCGGAGCGTCGTCCGCAAGAAGCCCGCCCGCACGCTTGTCGACCGGCAGGGATTCACCGGTGAGCGACGCCTCGTCCGTCTGCAGGTCCACCGCCTTGAGGAGACGCAGGTCGGCGGGGACGCGCTCCCCGGCTTCGAGGTGAAGGACGTCGCCCGGCACGATCTCGGCCCCGTCCACTCGACGGAGTACCCCGTCGCGCAACACTCTGGCCGCGGTCCTGATCACGGAGCGCAGGGCCGCCGTGTTGCTCTCCGCCCGCCACTCCTGCACGGCGCCGATCGCCGTGTTGATGGACAGCACGAGAAGGATGAAGGCGGCGTCGTCGAACTCGCCGAGCCACAGCGACACCACCGTCGCCCCGAGGAGCAGATAGATCAGCGGGCTTCTCAGCTGGCCCATGACGATGGCGAGGACGCTCCGCCGCTGCGGCTCGGGCAGGACGTTGCGGCCATGCTGGGCGAGCCGCCGACGGGCCTCGGCCGAGCTCAATCCCGTCTCGCCGGTGCAAAGCCGCTCCAGGACATGATCCACGTGAGCCGCATGCCACACCGGCTGCGATGGATTGCGTTCCGGTCCGCTCCCCGCGGCCGGAGGCTTGATCCTCCTCGATGCCTCCATGCCGTCCGTCCTCGGCCGCCCTCGACGCCATTCTGCTTAGAGCAACGTGGGGATCAGCGCTTTGATGAGAGTCAAAGCAGGGCTTCCACGCGCTAGGATAAGTTGGCCGGACCCTTTCGAGGAGATCCATCATGCTTCGCAGCATTCTCGTGGCCCTGGACGGATCGGCCTCCAGCGTCGAGGCCGGTCGGCTGGCGCTCGCACTGGCGGCGCGCGCCGATGCTCACGTGGAAGGACTCGGAATCGTCAACTCCGCGTGGATTCAGCGGCCGGAGCCGGTGCCCCTCGGGGGCATGGCATACAAGTCGGCTCTCGATCTTAGGACCCTCGAGCGTGCGACCGAGCGCGTCGAGGCCGTGCTGCGAGCCTTCCGCGAGGAGGCGGCGGATGCCAGGGTTGCCTCGGTGGAGACCAGGGAGGTCGAGGGCGATCCGCTGCTCCGGATAGAGGTCGAAGCGACCGCCCATGACCTTGTGGTCGTAGGCGCCAGGAGCCTGTTCGACGTGAACGGCGAACTCCACGGGATGCCGGTGTGCGTGGAGCGGATCATCAGGGGCGAGCCCCGACCCGTGCTGCTCGTGCCGCAGATGTTGAACGGCAATCTGGACGGGGATCTCGATGCTCCGGTTCTCGTCGCGTTCGACGGGAGCCCGGCTGCGTCGAGGGCGCTTCACATGTTCACGCTGCTTGAACTTTCCGAAGGGCGGGAGATCCATGTCCTCACCGTCGACAACAGTTCGGAAACGGCCGCCACGGCCACCGCGTCCCGGGCTTGCGCGCTTCTGCGAAGGCACGGCGTCACGAAGGCCCATGCGATCGGGCTCGGCGATCGCACGGCCGGCACGCCGGCCGAGACGATCCTGGGGACCGCCAAGGCTTTAGGCGTCGGGATGATCGTAATGGGCGCCTACGGGCACAGCGGCATCCGAGAGATCTTCGGCTCCTGCACCCGGGCGGTCCTGGCCGACTGCCACAAGATCCTGTTCCTCTACCATTGACGTCCCGGCAGGGCGAATATCACCGGCTGCCGCCGGGCTCTGCTTGGAGCCAGCGCCAGGCCTCCCCTTCCTGGCCGAGATCGAAATGTCGCGTTTCGGTGCGAACGAGGGGTGACGACCACGCAGCGACCGTCTTCATCCAGGGCGGGCCGCCGACGAGGGCATAGCGCTCGACCTGCCTCAAGCCCTTCATCTTCATCGCGACCAGACCGTCCTCCCGAAGGGCCTCGAGGCTGACCCCGTCGAAGTGCACGACGCGCACGAGGACGCGCAGGCGCTCATGCGTCTTCAGGGCGTCCTCGGAGGTTGCGATCAGCCGGCGCATGTCGTCGCTGCGGATGCGCCCATCCACTTCGAAAGCGATGACGCCAGGGGTCGCCGTCTCGATCGCCCGGACGGAAGGGGCGGTCGACGGAGGCTCCGCCTCGACCCGAGGAAGAGGCTGCGATGCCCACGCAAACGCGTCGTCCCGCTCCGCAGGCGGGAAGGTCCGGATTTCGATCTGAGGCAGGACGGCGTCCTGGATCCGGACGATCCAGCGCACCCATTCCCGCGACGTGACGACCGCCGCACGCGGGAACCGGCGCAATTCGCCAAGTTTCCCGAGACCATAGCCGAGGTCCCGCGCGAAGGCCCCCGGGGTGATCCCCGCAATGTCGATCTCGGCGTACAGGGCAATGCGCTCCTGACGCGCGAGGGCGGCCTCCACCGCCTGAATGGCGCGCTCGACATCGTCCCTGTCGATGCGCCCGCTTGCGCGCAGGGCGACGACGGTGTCCGGGGCGGGTAGAACGTCCAGCATGCTTGCTTCCTGTCGTCGGGGCCGGGAGCCGGCGCCGGTACTCGCTCAGGTCCGCGGTGGGCGCCGCTCCCCGTCGACGCCCTCGTCTCCGGCCGGGGTGAAGACCTGGATCCCGCCTTGGCGCCAGCCGGCGATGGCCGCCTGGGCAGGCTCCGACGTCAACCATTCGTGCCAGGCTCTCGCATCCTGGGACTCTCTGCGAACCAACTGGCTCGCATAGACGGTGCGCAGCGCCGGATCGCCGGCCGCCAGCACTTCCAAGCCGCGCCGGTCGCGTTGCGAGGCCCATGTGGCACGCTCGACCAGCACATAGGCCCCCAAGCTCGCCGCTTGTCTGAGGATGTCGGCCTCGTCTCCGCTGACCTCGATATACCAGGTCGTGCGAGTCCCGACGTCGATTCCGACCGCGTCCCACAACCCGAGTTCGAGTTCCCGCAAACCGAGCGCAGGGCTGCTCGAGACGTAGAGCCCGCGTGCGGATGCGATCCAGCGAAACGCTGCCTTGATGTCGCGCAGGCCGCGGATCCTGGCCCGATCGGCGCGCGAGCCGAGGAGCACGGCCTCGCCGACGAAGACAGGCCGGCGCTCCGAATCTTCGGCGGCCTGCGGAACCAAGGTGCCACGGCTCGGCAGCAGGAGAGCGTCGGGAGGCGGGTTTGCCGCTCCGGCCGTCGACCCGGTCGAGACGCTCTTCACCACGATTCCCGTCTCGGCCTTGAAGACCGGTGCGAGTTCCCCGAGCACCGCTGTGAGCACCCCGGGCGGAGCGCCGACGACGATGGCGCGCTCCTGCGCCACGGCCGCACCGGCGCCGAGGAGGACCGTCAGCAGCAGGAACAAGCCAAGCCGATCGAGTCTCATGCCGCCTCCAGCGCCCACTCGGTTTCGCTTCTCATCAACAGGTTCGCCGCCCGGTTGGTTCAAGAAGAACGCCTCGCCGTGCCGAGCCTCAGAGTAGCTCCCGGATTTGTGACGGCAATGCTTCCGTATTGGCGTTGAGCGGACGGGAGTGTCTCGCCCGAGTGAACCGGCACCTCGCGCCGGGGGCCTGCTTCGCAGGGATGTCAGAGCCGCCGTAACGAGCTCCCGCTCGTGCGAGGCGCAAGACCGTGCTCAGGTTGGAAATCGATCGCAGGGTTGTTGAACCCGGGCGATCGGTCATGCTGGGGTGGCCCGTGGCCGCCGCACCCCGGCGGGATCGACCGGCACGTCCCTGCAGCGCGAAGCCCGACCGCACGCCAACAGAGGGAGGAAGGAAGCTGTGCCGCATCATACGCCGCTGATTGCGACTATCGTGGCGGGCCTCGGTCTCGCCTTCGTCTTCGGGGTCGTCGCCCAGAGGCTACGCCTTTCCCCCCTGTTCGGCTATCTCGTCGCCGGAATTCTCATCGGCCCGTTCACTCCGGGATACGTGGCCGACCAGGGCTTGGCGGCGCAGCTTGCTGAAATCGGCGTGGTCCTGCTGATGTTTGGGGTCGGCCTGCACTTCTCCCTGTCCGATCTCATGGCGGTTCGCGCGATCGCCCTTCCTGGCGCCGTCGGCCAGATGGCAGTCGCAACTCTCCTTGGCATGGCGCTGGCCTGGGCGCTCGGCTGGAGCTTGGGTGCCGGCATTGTCTTTGGTCTCGCCCTTTCCGTGGCGAGCACGGTTGTCCTTCTGCGGGCCTTGCAGGAGCGGCGCCTCATCGAGTCCGAGCGTGGGCGTATCGCGGTGGGTTGGCTCATCGTCGAGGACCTCGCGATGGTGCTTACGCTCGTTCTGCTTCCCGCGATCTCGGGGTTCCTGGGCGGCCGAGCGGATACGGCGGAGAGCGCTTCGGACGTGTCAGGCTTGGTCGGATGGCTCGACCCGCAGAGTGTCTGGGCCGCTCTTGGCTGGACGATCCTGAAGGTCGCCGCCTTCGTCGCGCTCATGCTGGTGGTGGGCCGGCGCCTGATCCCGTGGGTTCTCCACTACGTCGCCCATACGGGATCCCGGGAGCTGTTCCGGCTCTCGGTCTTCGCCATCGCGCTCGTTGTCGCATTCGGGTCCGCCGAGCTTTTCGGTGTGTCCTTCGCGCTCGGCGCCTTCTTCGCCGGCATGATCCTGGCCGAGTCGCCGCTCAGCCACCAAGCCGCCCAGGAGACCTTGCCCTTGCGCGATGCCTTCGCGGTGCTGTTCTTCGTGTCCGTCGGCATGCTGTTCGATCCGACCATCCTCGTACGGGATCCGCTCTCGGTCGCCGCCACGGTCATGATCATCATCGTCGGCAAGTCCCTCGCAGCCCTCGTCATCGTCCTGGCGTTCCGCCATCCGCTCAGCATCGCGCTCACGATCGCCGTCAGCCTGGCCCAGATCGGCGAGTTCTCGTTCATCCTCGCCGGGCTCGGCGTCGCCTTGCAGCTTCTCCCGAATGAGGGTCGTGACCTGGTCCTGGCCGGATCACTGCTGTCGATCATGATCAACCCCCTCCTCTTCGTGACCCTCGACCGTCTCGGGCCATGGCTCCGGGAACGGGAACGGCGGCCTGCGGGAGCGGCTCCGGACGAGAAGGTCGCTCCCTCCCCCGTGCGGCCCGAGCCTGCCCGGGAGCTGCCGAGGACGTCGCTGAACCACCATGCCGTGCTTGTCGGCTACGGCCGGGTCGGGCGCCACATTGCAGCCGACCTTCGCCGACGCGGCATTCCCTTCCTTGTCATTGACGAGCGGGTAGGCCTTCTCGAGCAGTTGAAAGGCGACGGAGTCGAGATCATCGTCGGCAATGCCGCCGACCGCGGGCTGCTCGAGGCCGCCAATCTGGCCGGCGCGCGGTGGCTGATCAGCGCCATCCCAAATCCGTTCGAGGCCAGCAACCTCATCGAGGCGGGACGGGTCGCCAACAAGGATCTCACGATCATCGCCCGTGCCCACTCGGACGCGGAAATCGACCACTTGCGACGGTACGGCGCCGACCACATCGTCTTGGGGGAACGCGAGATCGCCCGCGAGATGGCGGCCCGCCTGAATCACGGCAAGTTGTTGCCGCAGGTGACCGGTGAGCGCGAGCCGGACGACGGCGAGGACACCGACGGTGACGCACAGACCCCCCTTGGCAGGACCTCTGCTGGATCGACCTCGCCCCCGCTCATGTCGCGCGACGCCGTGCCCGACCGCCCCTGACAGGCGCGGGAACTCGTCCTCATGCGACGAGGAGGTTCCAAGGACCTATGACGAATTCGCTCGTCCAGACCGGGCGAGGAACGACGTTCGACGGTTCGCAAGTGAACACCGGCTCATCGCCTCGACTGCGGCCCATTGACCGGCGTGAGCGCCGATCAGATCTGCTTGGCCCGGTCGCGCGTTGATGTGGGCTTCGATATGTACTTCGCAAACGAATTGGTCCGGGCCGATGGTGTCTCCGCCGCGCTCCGAGCTGCCGTGGACGGCAAGTCCCGATCGGTCGGCCAGCCGCCCCCTGATGGAGTTTCCATGCACGATATGGATCGCGTGACCCGCTCGAAAGCAGGGCGCATCCCGACGGTTCTGCGCTCGTTCATGGCCAGCGAGGCGGCCGGCGGTGTCGTGCTGATGGGAGTCGCGGTCCTCGCGCTCCTTGCGGCGAATTCCGGGCTGGCTCCGGCGTATTTCGGCGCCCTCGAGACGTATGTGCTCGGCCTCAGCATCCTGCACTGGATCAACGACGCGCTCATGGCGGTGTTCTTCCTGCTGGTCGGCCTGGAGATCAAGCGGGAGATGCTGGACGGGCAGCTCTCCACCTGGCCGCGCCGGGCCCTGCCCGGCATTGCGGCCGCCGGCGGCATGATCGTGCCGGCCCTGATCTACGTCGCTCTGAACGCCGGGACCCCCGAGACCCTGCGCGGCTGGGCGATCCCGTCGGCGACCGACATCGCTTTCGCCCTCGGCGTTCTCGCGCTTATGGGATCGCGCATCCCCGTCTCGCTCAAGGTCTTCCTCACGGCGCTGGCGATCCTGGACGACCTCGGTGCGGTGGTGATCATCGCGGTCTTCTACACGGCCGACGTCTCCTGGCCGATGCTGGGTTTGGGCGCGGCGACGCTCTGCGCGCTCGCCGCCCTGAACGGGCTCAGAGTCGAGCGACTTCTGCCTTATCTCGCCCTGGGCGCCGTGCTCTGGTACGTCGTGCTCCAGTCCGGCATCCACGCGACCCTCGCCGGGGTGGCGCTCGCCTGCACGATACCGCTTCGCCGAACGCCCGGCCGACCGGAAGCGTCCGAGTGCCCACTCATCCGCCTGGAGCACGGATTGCAGCCGTGGGTGGCTTTCGCCGTCGTGCCGATCTTCGGCTTTGCGAATGCGGGCGTCTCGTTTGCCGGACTGGCGCTCCCGGCCCTCCTCGAGCCGGTCCCGCTCGGCGTCGCGCTCGGCCTGTTCGTCGGCAAGCAGATCGGCGTGTTCGTCTTCGCATGGGCGGCGATCCGGATGAGGCTTGCGGACCTGCCGGCGAACGCGACCTGGGCGCAGCTCTACGGCGTGGCGATCCTGTGCGGCATCGGATTTACGATGAGCCTTTTCGTCGGTCTCCTCGCATTTCCCAGCTCCGCCGAACTGCAGGACGCCGTGAAGATCGGAGTGCTCGCCGGATCGGCCGCTTCCGCCCTCGCGGGCGCGGCGCTCCTGCTGGTGTCGAAGTGCGAACGGGTGCGGGCGCCGACGGCTGCGTGACGGAGCGCCCCGGCTGGCGATGCCGGGACCGGCTCCGGACCGGTTCCAGCTCTTCGCCCGATGCTCGAGCGCATCGTGCGGACAAGTGGACCCGGTTTTTCGCGTTAAACGATGCGCTGCTCAAGAGAAAGAGCATCGGATGGATCCCAAAAGCGGAATCCACTTATGGGTCCGATGCTCTAGAGCCCGGCCGCAGGATCAGCCGCGGTCCAGACCGGACCGAACATCTGCCGATATTGCGCCGGCGAAAGCCCTGTGCAGCGCCGGAACAGTCGTCGGAAAAAGGCAGGGTTCTCGTAGCCGACCCCAGCGGCAATATCCTCGAGCCGCAAGCCTCCGGTCTCCAGAATACGCTTTGCCTCCTCGATGCGCAGATTCTGCACATAGCTGATCAGCGAACACCCGGTCGCAGTCTTGAAGCGCCGCTTCAGCGTCCGCTCGGGAACACGGCAGACCTTCACTACGGCTGAAACGGCGTGAGGTTTCCGGAAGTTCTCCGAGAGCCAATTCTCCGCGTGCCGGACGGCCGCGTCCGCGTGCGGCAGACGGCGGACAAGGCTCGCGTATGGCAGCTGCCCTTCACCGTGCCACTTCAACAAGTACACCTTGGCGATCCGCAGCGCTTCGCCAGGGCTGCAGTGACGCGAGATGATGTGAATCGCCAAGTCGTGCCAGGACGTCGTCCCGCCTGCCGTTACGATCCGTCCGGTCCTGTCGGCAAACACGAGGTTCGGCTCCGGGCGGAATTGAACGTTCGGAAAGCGCCTGCGGAAGAGGTCCTCGTATCCCCAATGGGAAGTCGCCTCACGGCCGTCAAGGAGGCCGGTCGCGGCCAGGAGAACGGAGCCGGAGCACGCCGAATAGATCGTGCTGCCGGCACGATGACGGCGGCGGATCCACTCCAGCAGGTCCGGGTAGCGCCCCCGCATGTCGTCGTCGGGTGCCAGCCACAACTCGGGCAGGATCACGATGGCGCCGTGCGGATCGTCGCCGACACCGACGTCGGGCGTGACCGGAATGGCGTTCCCGCACCGAAACGGCTCGCACGACGGTGACACGATGCGCGGCCGGATCAGCCCGGTCCCCGGCACTTCCCCGACAAGCTGGCGGAAGAGCGTCCCCGTGGCGGCCAGCACATCCACCATGCCGTAGAGAGCGGAGCCTGCGGTCTCCGGGAGTGCGACGATCAGCGACTCGATAGGACCGGGTCGATCCATCTGCTCGCCCCGCGGTTTGTGGCACGAACGGATCCTTTTTGGCGAAGATCAACCTGACGCCGCCCCCTGTCCAGCCCGTAGTTTGGTCTCCCGGCACCCAGGAAACGCTTCCGAGGGCAGGCACGGGGATCGCAACAGCAAGCTCGGAGAAGAACGATGAACGACCAGGAAGCTCGCCAGCAGCCGATGCATCTGAACGGGCTCGACGTTCGGGCTGCCCTCGACACCATCGACGCCATCAAGGCGGACGCGAGCCTCGCCCGGTTCCAGTTCCGGGCTCGCAACGTCTGGATCGATGGCGGGGAGAACCGATCGACCATTCGGGACTTCTATGGCGCCGGCCGCGAGGACGACTCGCGGATGGCGGCATTCGAGTTCACGAACGGCGAGCCGCCGATCCTCCTGGGCCACAACGAAGGCGCGAACCCCGTGGAGTTCCTGCTTCACGCGCTCGCGGGCTGCGTCACGACCACGTTCGTGCTGCACGCGATGGCACACGGGGTTCGGATTCGAGAACTCTCGACCGAGCTCGAAGGCGACCTCGATGTGCGCGGCCTGCTTGCGCTCGATGAAAGCGTATCGCCCGGTTACGAGCAGATCCGGATCCGGATGCACGTCAAGGCCGACTGTTCGGCGGAACGTCTGGACGAGCTGCTGACCATTGCACGGCGGCACTCGCCCGTCTGCAACACGGTCTGTCGACCGGTTCCGGTCATCATCGAACGCGCGTAGCCGACGGGTGGCAGACCTCGCCGGGGCGCAACGGAGCCGAGCACCTCACAGCCTCGATCCGCATTGTGCTTTTCGACGTGCTCCGGCGAGACATCATTGCCGACCGGCCCTGGAGCATCGGATCAAATCCCAAAGGTGGACCCCACTTTTGGGATTTGATCCGATGCTCTTTCTCTGAAAGCAGCGCATCGTTTAACGCGGAAAACCGGGTCCACTTTCCGCACGATGCGCTAGATCTCTGCTGCACCGGACCGCCTTTCGAGGAATTGCCCACGCCGAGCAGAATTCTGGCGCGTGAGAGGGCCTGCTCGAACGTGACCGCTTCCACGCGCGCGAAGGAACGCATCTCCTCGCAGGCCTCCTCGATGGCAAGGTGTTCGGCAGCCGTGACCCGCGCGATGCGGGGCCGGAGGCTGCGCCGCATGCGCCGCCTGGAGATCAGGTTGCGGAACGCACTGATCAACTGCCGTGTTCAAGCGCAGGACGTGCAGCCTGTGGACGCGGGCAAGCGCCGCCGAGAGCTCCACGTCACGGCTCACCGTCAGGCCCTCGAACAGGACGTCGCCGCCGCTTGCCGCAAAGCAATCGATCAGCCGATAGACCTCTTCCAAGCCGCCGTCCGTCAGCCTGATCGTGTCGCAGCCGCCGCTGGCGGCCTCGTAGTGGCCGATGACGTAGAGAGGCCGGTCGTCCCGCGGATGCGTGAGCGCGTAGGCGATGGGCCGTCTCCGGCCCGGGCGATGGATCGGCCTGAACCGATCGCACGGCACCGCCCCGACCCTCCAGCCGTATTCCGCCATGATCCTCCGCGTGAGTTCTGTCTTGCCGGAGCCCCCGGGGGCCCGCGGGTTCAAGATCACGCCCATCGGTCAATCCGCAGCGCAGGTCATTGCCCCGCGTCCGAGGGCCGAAGAAGCGTCGTGCGGCTGCAGCGAAGCTCGGGGCTATTTGCACCCTCACGCGGTTCGGCTAATCGCCCTGGGCGCATTTTTCGTGTTCAAGGGGCCGCTTTCCTGACGGGGCCGCCCGGTGCCGGGAGCTGCCGGCGCCTTCATCCCGAGGGACGCTCCCGATGGCGTTCGACGCCCTGACGCAGACGATATCGCGTCGCCTCAAAGCGGCTTGACCATCCGCACCAGCGGCACCGGGATGCCGCCACGGTCGTCCGTAAGATCTTCCGTGGCCTGATAGCCGCAAGCCCGGTAGAGCGGCAATCCGGCAAGAGTTGCCATCAGCTCCATGCGGGCGAAGCCCTCCCTTCGGGCCGCGTCCTCGCACAGGGCGAGGATCAGGCGTCCGACGCCGCGTCTGGTCTGGGCGGGATTCGTGTACATGGCCCGCACGCGAGCCGCATCGTTCGACGGGTCGAGGAGCGCCGGTTCCCGTTCCGCCAGCCCGTCGCCGCCGTACAGTTTGGCCCGGCGGCTCCAGCCACCGCATCCGGCGAGTTCACCCTCGCGCGCGACGACGAAATAGGTGCCGTCCTCCACGAGCTGCGTGTCGAGACCCATGATGGCACGACTGGAAGCGATCTGCTCGTCGGTCAGGAAAGGCTTCTGCAAGTCGGCGATGGCCGCTTCCATGAGCGCCGCCAGGGCAGGCAGGTCCGCTCGCGTCGCAAGACGGTGTTGCAAGTCGCTCCGTGGCACGCCGCCGCTCCTGTGGCGACGGCGCGGCCCCGCTCGAGCCGGCTCGTCGCGATCCGCCCGCATTGTACACGCCTTGCGAACCCGGCACCCTATCGATGGCTTGGTCGCCCTCCTCCTGCCGCCGGAGGGGCTTGAAGGGCGCTACGCGAGGGCCGTGCACTCGATCTCGATATCGAACTCCATGGGCCAGGAAGCCACCGGCACGAAGGTGCGCGAGGGTGGGTCTCGAGGGAAGAACCGGGCATAGACGCGGTTGATCGCCGAATAGAACCCGACATTGCTGGCATAGACCCGGACCATCACGACCTTGTCGAGGGTCGTTCCTGCGCTCTCGAGGCAATGCCGAAGCGCCTTGAGGCACGCCTCCGTCTGGACCTCGATGTCGCCCCGAACGAATCCTCCGGTATTGAGGTCGAAGGGCGGGGTGCCTGAGACGAAGACGAACCCGTTGGCCTTCGTGACGACCGAAAGCGGGACCCCGACCTTGCGCACGCCGTCCGAAAGAACCGGAACCTCGACGATCTCCTTGTTCACTGCGGAACCCTCCTTGCTGGCTGCCGGAGAGTAGCAAGTCGGCCGAACTTGCAAACCGCAGGCTTGCCTGCAAGGCGGCACTTGCGCGACCCTGCCCTACGGAAGACGGGCATGAACCTCGACGTTGAGTGAGATCGGGCTCGAAGAAACATTTGTCCGGTTCGACGCAATCGTCCTGCAACAGGTCATCGGCATGAATCCGCACGACAGAGATGGTCGTGAGGACGTGATGCGACGGAACTTCGAGATCCAATCCCGCTGGGCGAGCGTCGTCGCCGTTCTGGGCGTCAGCGGTGCGCTGAGCGTGCTCTCCTTCCCGCTGACCTAACGAGAGCCGATCGTGATCAATCGAAGAGAAGCCGACGGCTGGGCGACTCTCACCGGGTTGGGGCTGACGCTGTGTGCGGCGTGGTTCGGTGTCGTCTTCTGGTGGGTCATGAACCTCTGACCGGGACCCGGCACCCCGGGGAGCGCCCTCGGGACGGCTTACCAGCACACCTTGGGCAGCCGGCGCTTCCAGCGCTGGCCCGCGGGAAGACGCGGCGCGGGCCGCCCTTCCCGCTCCGCACGCTTCGCCGCGACCCGCATGGCATTCCGCCTGTGCAGGCGTGAATGGCCGGCCTGCGGCCGATCACCCGCATTCGCCGCACCGAGATCCGGGGCCTTCGTCGCCGGGGCCGGGACCGGTGCTTCGGCCTCGGATCGAGGCGCATGGCCCGACGTCTCGGTCTCGACCCGTTTCCGGCGTCCCCGTGAAGTCTTGCGTCGGGCACCCTGCTCCGCCTCGAGATGCCGCAATCGCTCCGCCACCGGATCCGCATCGGCCGACCTGAGGTCGGGAAGGACCCGCCGCGGCGACGACTCTTCCGGCGCCTGGCTCACGGTAGGTGAGCCAGGGCCCTCGTCGGAAGCCCGATGGGCTGCGGTCCCCCCGGCGCGCCCGCTCTCCCGGGCCGGCTGTTGCCCTGGCGACGTCCCGAAGACCTGATCCGCGAGAGAGCCATCATCGCGCGACGTGGCCTTGCCGGGGGCCGCCTCGGGTGTCCGCCTGCTGGCGCGCTTGATCTCGAACGTGAAGGAGGACCGCGCCGGATGGCGTGTCTGTGGCATGTTGACGATACCTACAGGAGAAAGCTGCCCCTACCGGCCGCTCAGGCGCATCTAAGGCCCGGCGTTCGACTTGTCTACCGGGAATTGCCGCCTTCGGCTGCTCCGAACGAGTCTGTTGCTATGCGACCATTGCCTTGACCGCCCACGCTCTCGCGTTGAGATGGATCGAGCCGTCCTCGCGGCGGGGGAGGCTGTCGGAAAGCTTCTCCTTCAAGCGTTGCCGCGCCTCGGGATCGAGACTCGTGCAGTATCCGGGCGCCGGACCTGCGCCCAACGTGAATGGGCGCCAATAGTCGTCGAAATCGCCAAACACCTTCGCGATTTCGATCATCGTGCATTCCACGGACGCCAGGCCGGCTTCCTTCGCCATGCCGGTCAGTCCGTCGGGCGTGCAGAAGGGAAAGCGCCTGTCCTCCGTGAGATCGCGAGCGTCGGGATCGAGGGCCGTGGCGGCATCCCAGAAGGCCCGAACCATCTCCAGGCCCCCGCCCGGATAGTCCCAGACATAGAACCCGACCGTTGCTCCGGAGCGGGCCACCCGTCTCGTTTCGGAGAGCGCCCTGTGCCGATCGGACACGAAGTTCAACACGAGCGCGGACACGACGACGTCCCGGCTGGCCGTTTCCAGCGGCAAGGCTTGGGCGTCTCCGACCCGGAACTCGGCACGCCGATCCGGAACGGTGGCCCTGGCCTTGGCGAGGAACCCTTCGGAAGGATCGACGGCGATCAGGCTCGTCGGCCCGCATTGCGCGAGGATTGCGGCGGACAGCGCGCCCGTCCCGCAGCCGACCTCCAGCCAGTCCAAGCCGTCGGGTACGTCGAGCCAGTCGAGGAAGCGCGGAGCGACCTTGCGGCTCCAGCGCCCCATATAGGCGTCGTAGCTGTCCCCGGCCTGCCAGGCATCGTGGCGGGATGTCTCGGTCATCGCTCGATCCTCCCGTTGCCCCGCCATGAGCGTAACCTGAAAGCCAGTCGATGGCAGAAAAAGGATCGGTCGCCACGCGCCGCCTGGCGGATGTCCCGCGGAGCATCCGGGCGCTCGGCTTCGTCTCCATGTTCATGGACATTTCTTCGAAGATGATCCACGCGCTCCTGCCGCGCTCGTGGCCGACACGGCGCCGCCCGAGCTGCGCGGCACCGCCTTCGGGGCGTTCAATGTCGCAAGCGGGATCGCGATGCCGACCGCGAGCGTGGTCGCGGGCGGCCTCTGGGACAGCTTCGGCCCTTCGGCGACCTTCCTGGCCGGAGCCGCGTTCGCCGTCGTCGCACTTCTTGGATTCCTGCTGATCCGGAGGCCCCGCGCGACATCGGCCTCGCGGAAGCCTGGCGAGCGGCCTTGACCGCCCGTCGAGACCGGCCATTCCTCTCTCCGGGGCGGAGGGAGGTCCATCATGCAGATACCGAGAGACGCGATCCTGTTGCGGATCTTCATGGGAGAGAACGACCGTAGCGGCCACCGGCCCCTCTACGAGGCCGTCGTCCTGAAGGCGCGCGAGATGCACCTCGGCGGGGCGACGGTGCTGCGCGGGCCGATGGGGTTCGGCCATTCGAGCCGGCTGCACACCGCCAAGATCCTGCGCCTGTCCGAAGACCTGCCGCTCGTCATCGAGATCGTGGACAGCGAGGAGCGGATCAACGCCTTCCTTCCGGTCCTGGACCAGATGATGAACAGCGGCCTCGTCACCCTCGAAAAGGTGCAGGTGCTGCAATACGGCACGGAGCGCAACGCGCCGCCGGCCTCGTCCGCGTGACGGTCTCGGGGCAGGCCGGGGCTCCACGGAGCACCCCGAACGCGATGATGAGCCGGATCACCGAACGGCCGTTCGCCGATTCATCGGGCTTGCGCAGGATCGCGATTTCGTCTGCTGAAAAGAGGGTCCTCCCCGGCGGCAGGCGCGGACGACAATGAGAGAGGACCGAGAGGGGCAACGGGTCATGGCGGCGTATATCTGGATCACCATCGGCAGCGCACTGGGGGGCATCGCGCGCTACTGGTGCTCGGGCATCGTCGCCAATGCGGTCGGGGAGACCTTTCCATGGGGCACGCTGGTGGTGAACGTCGTGGGATCGTTCGTCATCGGGTTCTTCGGCACGCTCACGGCGCCGGACGGACGGCTTTTCGTCCCCTCCGAGTACCGGCAGTTCGTCATGGTGGGCCTCTGCGGCGGATACACGACGTTCTCCAGCTTCAGCCTTCAGACTCTCACCTTGATGCAGGACGGCGAGTGGGCGCGGGCGGGAGCGAATGTCGGACTGTCCGTCGCCCTGTGCCTTTCGCCGTCTGGCTCGGACACGTCGCCGCCGCCAGTCTCAACCACTTGAAAGGAGCCTGACGTGCCCGCTCGACGCCGGTGGTTGTGATGCCATGCGTGCTCAGCGGTGGATCCGGCCAGGATCGTCGCGCGGCATCGACCGCCTCGCCTGTCCGATGGGAGGGGAAATTCCCGCAGCGGACGGGTTCGCCGAGGGCTTCGACATCGGAGTGAACGTCGCCGAAAGCCGCCGGTCGTATGAGCTGCGGCGGTGGGACTTTCGTCGGACTTTCCGCGCGCCAGGATCCCAGCGTCGGCAATTCGGCTTACTGGCGCGCGGGTCGGACCCGCTTTGCATAGAGTTCGAGGCGATGCCCGACGAGCTCATACCCCAGCTCCCGCGCGACGATCGCCTGGAGGTGCTCGATTTCCTCCGAGCGGAACTCGATCACCTTTCCGGTTTCGACGTCGATCAGGTGGTCGTGGTGCTTGCGGGAGGCCGTCTCGTACCGAGCGCGCCCGTCCCTGAACTCGTGCCGCTCGATGATGCCGAGCTCCTCGAACCGCTTCATCGTTCGGTAGACCGTCGCGAGCGACACACGCTGGTCGTGTTCGGCAACGCGCCGGTGCAGCTCGGGGACATCCGGGTGGTCATGCGCGTCGGCGATCGCTTGCGCGATGAGCTTTCGCGGGCCTGTGAGCCGAAGGCCCTTGGCTCGGGCCCGGGTCGCAATACGGTTCGTCATTGAACGTTCCTACTGTACCGGCGGCCTTTCCCGTCGCTACCAATAGACCCCCCTCAACTCGTGCAGTTGAGAACCATTTGCAAGAAAATGACATGGTCGCGCCGGAAAGGAAAGCCTGATCTGCGATGCCCGGCGTAGGATCCGGTCACCCGACGGCAGCGGGCCCGCTATACCTTCACCAGGATGGCGGTGCCGTACATCAGCGCGAGCCCCATCACGACCCCGCCGACGACGCTGATCGGGATCGACGCCGTCGGCCACCGGTCACGGCTGCGCAGAAGGAAGACGCCGACTTCGACGATGACCTGCAGGATGGCTCCTGCGCCGACGGCCAGCGCAAGGGCCGCCCATTGGGGACTGTAGGCAAGGCTCCCGAACCACATCCCCAGGATCGCCGGAGCGCCTGCCAGCAGCGCCAGTCCGGCGAAGGCGCCGAGCGGTGGGCGCGCCTTCACCAATGGCGCGGCGATGCCGATCCCCTCCGTGATGTTGTGCAGTGTGAACCCGAGGACGAGGAAGGTGCCGAGCCCAGCGGCTCCCGAGGCAAAGGCAGCTCCGATCGCGAGACCCTCGCCGAGGTTGTGCAGGCCGATGCCGAGCGCAATCGAGGTGGCGAGCCCAAGCCCCGTGGGCGCGCCCCGGCGGCGGCCTATCGTCCAGAGCAGGAGAAAGCTCAGCGCTGCGGCCAACAGGACCATGATCGGTCCCTGGAAGGCGGCGGCCGCCTCACCCGCCAGTTCGAGCGCGTCCTCGAGGGAGTCGACGAAGAGGAAGCCAAGCAGCCCGATCGTGAGCGCGAGAAGGAAGCTCATGCCGCTCGGTCCGACCCCGCGCAGCGCCGGATAGAACATCAAGCCGAGGGTGACCGGAAGGATGCCGACGAAAGCCCCGACGAGGGCCTGCGGCACGAGCTGGTTCGCGTGGGCTTCCGGGGTCGGAACGGCCACCGGGATCTCATGGTCGAACGTCGTGCCCGTCCTCGTCACCACCTTCACGACGTGCGCCTCGCCCAAGACCCAGGGGAAGGGAACGTGGATCCAGGCCGTCGAAAGCCGTCCGAGCTCGCCCGGCGGATCCTGCGTGAAGGTCCAGTAGGCGTCGTCCACCTGCATCTGGGCGATGGTCATCGGCTCGGATCCGCCCGCCCGCACGAGGAGATGAAGACCGCGGCTGTCCAGGATCTGGCGCTCGAAGGTCAGCTTCTCGACCGGCGGCGCGCCGTTGTTGAACGCGCGCAGGGGATCGCCGACCACCAGCCAGGCTGCCGCGAGCCCGAGAACGAGGAGTGGCAGGACGATCCAGACCACATTTGCGAGCCGCGAGCCGGGGCGCATGACACGACCGAGAGGAAGATTGGCCGTGTCGTTCATGCCGCCGCCTCCACTACATCGAACATGCCCACCCACCCGAGCTCGGTGAACTCGGACTGGTGCGCATGGAACATGTACAGGCCCGTCTCGTGGTCCCTGTAACTGAACTCCAGGATCCCACGCTGAGCCTGGCACTGCATGACCGTGTCCACGGTGCGCAGCGTCGGCGTCAGCGTCGTGCCGTGATCGTAGTAGTCGAAGAAGTTTGCGTGCAGGTGCAGCGAGTTGATCGGGTCGAACTCGACCACGTTCACGAGATAGAGCCGCACCGGCCTGTTTCGCACCACCCTGATCGGGTGCTTCGCATAGTGATGTGCGACCGTATTGACGGCGTAGACCTCGTTCTCGCCGTCGAAATTGGTGTCGAAGGCGTTCATCACCATCACGAACTCCTGCCACTCCCCGTTCTCGGGCGTGCCGAGCAGGCGGGATTGGGCAAGTGCGGCCTGCTCGGGATGGCGGGCGGGGTCGGGATCGATGATGAAAGCCCCGTACATGCCCTTGTGGATGTGCCGCTTCAACGGCAGGGCATGGCAGTGATAGAGATGGCAGCCGAAGGGGAACGCGTCGAACTCGTACGTGAACTCTTCGCCGGGGCCGATCTCGCCAGCGCCCAGGATTCCGTCCATCCGAGCCGAGTGGATGCCATGGAAGTGGATGGAGTGGCGGTGTGATCCGTTGTTCCGGAAGACGACTCGCACACGGTCGCCTTCGGTGACGCGCAAGGTCGGACCCGGCACGCGGCCGTTGTAGGTCCAGGCCGGGAAGAAGAGACCGGGGGCAATCTCGATCTCCTTGTCCTCGCCTGTGATCTGGAAGGTTCGCAACGTGCGCCCGTCCGGCAGGGGCGAGACGATGCCCGTCTCCCAGTCGGTGAGAAGCGCCGTCGGGTCGAAGCCGTTGTTCGCGCCGTCAACGTCGCCGACCGTGATCATGCTGCCGTGGGCGCTGTGGTGCGGCGCCGTCCCGGACGCCGGCGAGGACGTCTGGTGGCCCGTGTGGGTCGTCTGCCCGCGCGCCGCCATTCCGCCCATGACCGAGCCGCCGGCCGCAGCCAGCCCGGCCCCGAGGAGACCGCGACGGCTGAGGGTCTCTCGAAGCCAGTGGCGCATGGCCGTGGGGCCTTTCGCTTTTGCAAGTCATTTGCAACATAGCGTACCATGCAGTCCTGCTCAAGGATTACTTTTCAGGCTTCCTGGCCGGCCCGGTAACGGGCGAACGTGAGGCCCTCCGCCTGCGCTGCGCCATGAACCGCCTCGACGGATCTCTACGCCCCACCGCAGTCTCTCCGGGAGAGAGGCCGCGCCGAACGCCGCGACATCACGCCGGAGCGCCCCTCATCTGGTCCGGCGCGCGGCACTCCCTTACGTTCGCCCCATGACCTGGTTTCCTGTTCGCTCGACGGGCCTCCTTCCGGGAAAGCCCTTGCCTAGAGCATCGGACCCGAAAGTGGATTCCACTTTTGGGATCCATCCGATGCTCTTTCTCTTGAGCAGCGCATCGTTTTACGCGGAAAACCGGGTCCACTTGTCCGCACGATGCGCTAAGGCGGCCCTCCTCCTCGTCGTCGCCTCCCTCCTCGTCGTGGCGGGTGTCCGGATGCTTCCATATGCCCGCGAGGCCCTCGCCTGGTGGGAGGACGATCCGCCGGCCCTGGCGGCTTTGCGCCTCGAAAAATCCCTGACGTCTTCGAGGGTTGTCGCCGAGATCGAGGCCGCCCTTGCGGCTCGGGATCCTGATCTCGCCGCGAGCTTCCTCGCCCTCGCCGACCGGAGCGGGCTCCCGGTTGCTCCGGAGCAGCGCAGGCGCGTGGCCGACGCACTCGCGGCCGGCGACGCGCCGGGCCAGATGGCGGCGGAGTTCGCAGAAGGCTTGGCTACGGGCGAAGCGACCTCGTGGTCCGGCATGGCCGGCATTCTCGCCGGGGACCTCACCGTCTACGGCGACCTGCGCGACCTCTGGCATCAGGGATCCAAGCTCTGGGCCGGCGAGCCCCATGACGAACTGGTGCTCGGGCTCGCGACGGTCGGCATCGGGCTCACCGGTGTGACGATCGCGACGGCCGGCGGCGCGTTGCCGGCTCGCGGCGGCCTCACCCTTCTCAAGACGGCGCGAAAGGCCGGCAAGCTCTCGCCTGCCCTTGCCGCCGGCACCACGCGGGTGCTGCGCGACGTCGTCGATCTCGGTGCCTTAAGGGGAGCGGCGAAAGCCACCGCGCGCTTCGATGTGACGGCGGCTCGCGAGGCCGTCCAGGGCGCGATCCGGCCGGCGCATCTCGCCCGCCTTCGCGGCCTCGCCGATGACGGGATGGTCCTCTATCGCCGGGCCGGGCCACGGGCCACGCAGGATGCGCTGGCCCTGGCGCAGAACGCCGGCGAACTCAAGAAGGCGGCCCGCATCGCGGAAAGCTACGGCAGCGGCACCCGCGCCGTCCTGAAGATCCTCGGCCGCGGCGCCCTCGTGCTGGCCGGCGCCCTCGTCACCCTCGCGGGCTGGATGATCACCGGCCTCCTCTGGATCTGGACAGCCCTGGCCCTCGTCGTCGCCCTGACCCGCTGGCTGACCCGGTTGCTCTGGCCGTCCCGGAGAGCGCGGAGGCGCGAGCCGCGTCATGAACGCGCGACGACGCCCCTCGGAGGCCAAGGCCCTCGCAGCCTTGCGCGGGCCGCAGGCGGCGCATAGCGAAGCGGCACCCGAAAGCTCCGACAAGGACGATAGCCCAGGCAGGCGGGATCGGAGTGAGCGTGACCGACCCTGGCTCAGGTCGTCCGCTGCTTGCGGTACGAGTTCTTCACGGCGATCTTGCCATCCCTGAATGTGAACACGTCGCAGCCCTGGACCTCGACGGAAACACCGTCCGGCCCGGTCGCGGTGAAGACCCATTCGGAGACGCCCCGATCTTCGGCAATGAAGTGCTTGGCACCATTCCAGCGCGCATCCGGAAAGGTCGCGAAAACCTCCTGAACACCGCGTCGAGCCTCATCCTGGCCCGTGTACACCGTGCCCTTCACCGCAGAGCCGCGGCTCGCCTCGAAGACGCAGTCGTCCGTCATCATGGACAGGATGGCGTCGGTGTCGTGCCGGTTCCACGCATCCGCGAAGGCCTCCAGAAACGCGACCGTGATTCGCCCACTCTCGTTGCGGCTCATGGCCTTGATCCTCTCTTCTTCGATCGACGCAGCCCAGCCGCTTGCCGAAGCGGCGTGAGCATATCGATGGAGGCCCAGCGCTCCCGAATCTTTCCCTCGACCACACGCCAGAGCACCATCCCGGTGAACTCGACGCGCCGGCCCGATGCGGGAATGCCTTGGAAGTCCGCCATGTGGGTCCCCGTCCAGCGTGCCCGCACGGCGACAAGGTCATCTTCGGCGAAGATGTCGTCAATCGTGATGCACAGGTCGGGGAATACGGTCTTGAGCGCTCGAACGTGCTTCGCCACGCCCTTCGGCCCGAGCGTCGCACCTGCTGCGTGGTCGTAGAAGTCGTCCGCCACCTGCTCGGCGATGGCGGCAGAATCAAACCGGTTTAGGGTGGAGTCGTAATGCGCCCGAATGAGCGCCTTGTTGGCCTCGAGCTTGCCGGTCAAGGCACGTCCCTCGGTGGTGCGTTGCTGGGGTGATGTTCAGAGGGTCAAAGCCCACCAGAAGACGACGCCGAACCATGCCGTACAGAGCGACAGCCCGATGAGAGCGGCGACAGTGGCCCAATCACCGGCTTCTCGGTGAGGTCGCTTGATCACGAGGGGTTTCTTGTTAGTTCAGACGGAAGGAGAGCACGCTCGGCACGCCGGTGACGCCGAGGATGGCGGCGACGCTCGTCCGGCGGGGTTGAAATTCGAAGTTCCGTCTCATCGTGTCCTTGCGACCAAAGCTGTCGCGCAGGCTTATGCCGAGGACGTATTGCGGACCGATTGCGTCGAATCGGGCATGTATTTCGTGAATGGTTTCAACACCTTCAGGCCAAGCTTGCCGGACGCGCTCGACCGCTCCAGGCGGGTCCGGCTCTCGAAGGGACCACGCGCCCTGTTACCTATGTATCCGGGCTGGACATGAAATGATTGGAGCGGGCGATGGGAATCGAACCCACGACATTCAGCTTGGGAAGCTGACGTTCTACCTCTGAACTACACCCGCGCCGCCCCATTGATAGCGGCCCCGGGGCCGCCTCGGCAAGGGCCTAAAGCAACACTCATCGCAAGCGCTATCGAAAGTGCTTCGACAGCTTCAGCCCCTGCGCCTGGTAGTTCGAGCCCGCGCCGGCGCCGTAGAGGAGCCTCGGCCGCTCGGCCATGCGCTCGTAGACGAGGCGGCCGACGGTCTGGCCGTCTTCCAGGATGAAGGGCACGTCGCGGGAGCGGACCTCGAGCACCGCGCGGGCTCCCCCGCCGCCCGCGGCGGCATGGCCGAAGCCGGGGTCGAAGAAGCCCGCGTAGTGGACGCGGAATTCGCCGACCAGGGGATCGAACGGCACCATTTCGGCGGCGTAGTCCGGCGGGACGTGCACGGCTTCCTTCGAGGCCAGGATGTAGAACTGGCCCGGATCGAGAATGAGCGTGCGGCTGTCCTCCGCGTGGAGCGGCTCCCAGAACTGGGCGATCGGATGAGCGCCGGGCTTGTCGACGTCCACGAGCGCGGTGTAGCGCTTCGCCCGGTAGCCGACGAGCTTGTCCGGCCCGAACCCTTCGAGGTCGACGCTGACCGCCACCCCGTCCTGGATGGAGGGTTCGGCGGAGGTGACGAGGCGTTCGCGGGCGTGCAGATCGAGAAGCTCCGCGTCGGAGAGGCGGACCTCTCCCTTCCGGAGGCGGAGCTGGGAGAGCCGGGTGCCGCTGCGGACGAGGACCGGGAAGGTGCGCGGCGAGATTTCGGCGTAGAGCGGGCCCTCGTAGCCGGCCTCGATCGTGTCGAACTCGCGGGACCGGTCGGTGATCACGCGGGTGAAGACGTCGATCCGCCCGGTGGAGCTCTTCGGGTTCGCGGCGGCGGACAGGCCGTTCGGCAGCGACAGGCTCTCCTGGAGCTCCGCGATGTAGACGCAGCCCGTTTCGAGGACGGCTTCGCGCGTGAGGTCGATCTCGTGCAGGGCGAGAGCGTCCAGCCGGTCGCGGACGGTGCGGCTCGGGCCCGGCAGGAAGCTCGCGCGCACGCGGAAGGTTCGCTGCCCGAGCCTCAGATCGAGGCTCGCCGGCTGCACCTGGTCGGACGCGAGAGGCGCGGCGGAGCGGATGATCCCGGCGTCCGCCAGGCGATGAATGGCGTCCGCCGATTGTATGCCGTCCTGCAACGGAGCCATTGTTCGACCTGAAGGGACCATGATTGCCTCGAGAGCCGCTTCCGCTCCCGCGGACCCGGTTCGCTCGAGGATGCTCTAGCCCA
The DNA here is from genome assembly GCA_963723525.1 of uncultured Alphaproteobacteria bacterium. Classification (GTDB taxonomy): domain Bacteria; phylum Pseudomonadota; class Alphaproteobacteria; order Rhizobiales; family Beijerinckiaceae; genus Microvirga. Next base: position 158,540 of record CAVRRI010000017.1, on the reverse strand, counting down.
AGCCCTCCGGCGGGCAAAGGGCCTCAATCCGCCTCCCCTGCTTCGTCCTCGTCCCGGAAGGCGCTCCAGGCGAGGGCGATGCGGGTCACTGCGCTCATCAGGGTGAGGCCCGCAAAGCCGTAGGCGAGAACCGGGAAGAATTCGGGGAACGCGCACATGGCGATGAAAACGAGGATCGTTTCCGTCCCCTCCGCAAGGCCGGCGGTGAAATAGATCGCCTTCGCGCCGCGAACGCGGCTTTCCAGCCCGCGCTTCGCCGCCACGGCCGCGAAGGCCAGGAAGCTCGCGCCGTTCACATAGAAGGCGAAGAGCAGCACCGCGGCCGCAACCGCATGAGCGTCCGGGTCGCGCAGGGCGAAGGCGAGCGGCACGGCGCCGTAGAAGATGAAATCGAAGACGATGTCGATGTAGCCGCCCCGGTCGGTGCGCCGGGAGGCGCGGGCGGTCGCGCCGTCGAGGCCGTCGAGGGTCCGGCTCGCGACGACGAGGGCCAGCGCGATCCCGTCCGCACCCGCGACGATGGCTGCCGCAGCGGCAAGGCCCGCCAGCAGGCCGAGGAACGTCAGGAGATCGGCCGGGACCTTCGCGCGTGCGAGCGCTCCGCCGGCCCGGTCGAGGAGCGGATCGATCAGGCGACGCATGACGCCGTCGAGCATGGATGTCCGGTTCAAAGCTCCACCCGTCACATTGACGGGCTCCGGGGGGCGCTCTACCACGGCAGGGCAGAGCTGTCCCCCTCACCCCGTCCGGAGCGACCGCTTCCGATGTTCAAGGCCCTGACCCGAGGCATCAGCGTGACCGTCACGTCGCGCTTCGTGCCGGAGGAATCGTCCCCCGGTGAGGGCCGGTATTTCTTCGCCTACTCGATCGAGATCACGAATTTGAGTCTGGAGCGGGTGCAACTGCGCGCCCGCTACTGGAAGATCGTCGACGGGCGCGGCCGCATCGAGGAGGTCCGCGGTGCGGGCGTTGTCGGCAAGCAGCCCGTGCTCGGTCCCGGCGAGAGCTTCTCCTACACGAGCGGCTGCCCTCTTCCGACACCGGACGGCACCATGCAGGGTGCCTACACGATGGTGACGGCCGGGGGCGAAACCTTCCTGGCCGCCATCCCCGCCTTTCCTCTCGACTCCCCTCACGCCAAGCGCGTCGTCCATTGAGTGCTCCATGAAACCGAACGCCCAGCGGCTGTCGCCGCTCGAAATGCTGGAAAAGCTCGTCTCCTTCGACACGGAGACGGCCAAGTCGAACCTCCCCCTCGTCGAATTCGTCGAAAGCTACCTCGAGAGCTGGGACGTGCCCTTCGTCCGGGCGCCCAACGCCGCCGGCGACAAGGCCGCGATCTTCGCCACGATCGGCCCGCGGGATCGCGGCGGCATCGTGCTCTCGGGCCACACCGACGTCGTCCCCGTCGCCGGTCAGGCCTGGACCTCCGATCCGTTCAGCCTGCGGGTGGAGGACGGCCGCATCTACGGGCGGGGCGCCGTCGACATGAAGGGCTTCGACGCGCTCGCCCTCGCCCTCGTCCCCGAGTTCCTCGCCGCGAACCTGAAAACCCCCCTCCACATCATGCTGTCCTACGACGAGGAAACGACCTGCCTCGGCGTCCTCGACGTGGTCCGCCGCATGGGTCACGACCTGCCGCGTCCGAAGGCGGTCATCATCGGCGAACCGACCGAGCTCGCCGTGGTCGACGCCCATAAGAGCTGTGACACGTTCGATACGGCGGTCCACGGATTCGAGGCCCACTCGTCGAAGCCCTATCTGGGCGCGAGCGCCGTCATGGCGGCGGCGGACCTCGTCTCCGAGCTCAACCTCCTGGCCGACGAGATGATGGAGCGGGGAGACCCGAGCGGACGCTTCGACCCTGCCTACACGACCATCCATGTGGGGACGGTCCGCGGCGGCACCGCCCGCAACATCCTGGCCAAGGAGTGTCATTTCCGGTGGGAGGTCCGGGGCCTTCCGAGCCAGGATCCGAAGGAGGTCCCGCAGCGGTTCGAACGCATCGTTCAGGAGGTCGCCCGCAAGCGCCTCAACCGTTTCGGGGATTTCGGCCGCATCGAGAACGAGCTCGTCGTGTCGGTTCCGGGCCTGGCGCCCGAGCCGGGTTCCGAAGCCGAGGTGCTGGCCTTGCGCCTCGCCGGACGAAACCGGACGGAATCGGTGTCCTTCGGGACCGAGGCGGGGCACTACCAGGCCGCCGGCATCCCGACCGTGGTCTGCGGGCCCGGGTGCATCGACCAGGCCCACCAGCCGGACGAATACATCACCGTCGAGCAGTTCGAAGCGGGCAAATCCTTCATGCGGCGGCTCGCGGCCCTCTGCGCCGCCTGACCGGCATCACAGGCTCCCGAAAAGGGGCCCGCCGGGCGGCGAGCCGGGCCGGGCAGCCATGTGCGAGCCTCGGTTGAGGCCCTGCGCCCGTTGACGTAAGCCCTGCCCGGCGGCCGGACGCTTCCGGCCCGTTTTCGAGAGCGCCATGAACGTCCCCGTCGCCGTGTCCACCGTCCGCAAGCCTCCGTTCAGGGAGTTCGTGGCCCTCATCGCCCTGATGATGGGCCTCACGGCCCTGTCGATCGACAACCTGCTCCCGGCCTTTCCGCCGATTCAGGCCGCCTTCGGCATCCGCGACGCGAACGACCTGCAGTTGCTCGTCTACGTGTACATGCTCGGCTTCGGCGTGGTGCAGCTCGTCTACGGCCCCCTTTCGGACGCGGTCGGCCGCCGCCCGACGCTGCTGGTGGGGCTCTCCGTCTATGCGGCCGGCTGCCTCCTGGCGGCGCTCGCGCCGAGCTTCCAGATCCTGCTCCTCGCCCGCCTCATCCAGGGAATCGGGGTTTCGGCGGCCCGCGTCCTCGCGGTGGCGATCGTCCGCGACTGCTATTCGGGGCGGGAGATGGCGCGGGTCATGTCGCTGACCTTCGCGGTGTTCATCATCGTCCCGGTCCTCGCGCCCGCCATGGGCAGCGCCGTCCTGCTCGTGGGCGACTGGCCCATCCTGTTCCTCATCATGCTGGCCCTGGGCCTCGCGGTCGCCCTCTGGTTCTGGCTGCGCATGCCCGAGACCCTGCACCCCGAGTACCGCCGCCCGCTCTCGGCCGCCGCCGTCCTCGCCGGGGTCCGCCTGACGGTCACGAACCGCATCGCCATCGGGTATTCGACCGCCATGGGGCTGATGTTCGGCTGCCTGATGGGCTACGTCGGTTCGGCGCAGCAGATCTTCGAGACGGAGGTCTACGGTCTCGGGCCCTATTTCCCCGTGGCCTTCGGGCTCATCGCCGCCCTCATGGGCGTCGCCGCGGTCGTGAACTCGGCACTCGTCCGGCGCCTCGGCATGCGGCGCCTGTCGCACGGCGGAATCCTCGCCTTCCTGGGGCTCGCCGTCGCGCAGGTCCTGGCCGCCATCGCCTTCGGCGGACATCCGCCGCTCTTCCTGTTCGGGACGATCCTCGCCGGCGGCATGTTCTTCGTGAGCCTCACCGTATCGAACTTCAACGCCCTGGCGATGGAACCCCTCGGCGCCGTGGCCGGCACGGCATCGGCCTTCATGGGGTTCTACACGACCTTGATGGGCGCCTTCCTGGGAGCCCTGATCGGCCAATCCTTCGACGGAACCGTCCTGCCCCTCGGGATCGGCTACGTTGTCTGCAGCACGGCGGCGGTGCTGATGGTCCTCTGGACCGAGAATGGGCGGCTGTTCCGGCCGCAGCATCCCGACCCGGCACCGTAGCGCGGCAGGCCCTCCGGCGAAGGCACGCCCTGCGGGCCGGCCCACCGGGCATCGCCCGGCGGAGCGGATTGCAGCAGATTGGCGACTGTCGTAACGTAATGGCTCGCGGTGCGATCGCGCGACGACTTTGAACCAACCGCATTGCAATGGGGGCGTTTCTTGCGCGAATTGGTTTTTTCGGCAATGGCCTGCGCCCTCCTGAGCGGGGGCGGCGCCGAGGCGATGACCTATGGCCGCGTTCCGTTTCAGGACGGCAGCGAGGCGATCGTCGCGCGGGGCAGGATCGAGGGGAACGAGACGGCGCGGCTTCTCGCGGCCCTGCAGAGCGGCGGCGGCGCGATCCCCCGGACCCTCATCATCTCTTCGGGCGGCGGCGACATGATGAGCGCGCTCGATCTCGGCCAGAGCCTGCGGCAGTACGGGATCCGGACCGTGGTCGGATCGATCGCCGAGAACCGCTACGGCCAGCGGGTACTGAGCGGCGGGAACTGCCACTCCGCCTGCGTGCTCGTCCTGATGGCGGGCGTCAGCCGGTCCGTGTTGCCGGGCAGCCGGGTCGGCGTGCATTCGCCCCACGTGGTGATGGTCTCGGGCGGGCGCACCTACATGCTCGACGACGCGACGACCCGCTACATGGTCCAGGGCACGCAGCCGGCCCTGCGGACCTATGCCCGCCAGATGGGCGTCAATCCGGCCCTGATCGATGCCGCGCATCGCGTCCCGCATACCAGCATCCGGACGCTCTCGCCCTCGGAACTCGCGCGCTATGGCCTCGTCACGGAGGGACTTCCGAGGGTGCGGTCCACCGCCCCGAGGAAGCGCGCGGCGGCCGCGCGCCGGCACGAACGGTTATTCTCGCACGAGCTCCGTGACGCATCGTTCTCGCGAAGAACCGGTCCCCACTTCTTCGCACGATGCTTGTCTCCTGTGACGCATCGTTTCTCGCGAAGAACCGGTCCCCACTTCTTCGCACGATGCTTCAGCGCGCGTCCGCCTGCGCGATCTCGGCCTCCACCTTCTTCGGATCGAGGTCGTAGACCCGCGAGCAGAACTCGCAGGTGATGCCGATGCGGCCGTCGTCGCCCACCATGTCGCGGCGATCTTCCGGCGAGAACCGGCGCATCATGTTCATGATGCGGGTTTGCGAGCAGCGGCACTCCTCATGGACGCCCTGCGCTCCGAAGACGCGCACCCCGCGCTCGTGGAACAGGCGGTAGAGCAGCCGTTCGCTCGACACCGTGGGGTCGACGAGTTCCACGTCCTCGACGGTCTCGACGAGGGTCTTGGCTTCCACCCAGGCGTCGTCCTCGGCGGGACCCTTCAGGTCGTGCGAGGGATGGCCCTCCGGGATGTCCCCGGGGTGGAAGTCGGCCTGGCGCTGGCGCTCCGGCGAGGTCGGCAGGAACTGGATCATCAGGCCGCCGGCGCGGTAGGCCCGGCGGCCGCCCTCGAACTGTTCCGCCACTGCGAGGCGCACCTTCGTCGGGATCTGCTCCGATTGGCGGAAATACTGGTGCGCGGCCTCCTCGAAACCCTGGCCGTCCAGCGTGACGACCCCCTGATAGCGGCTGCGGTCGGAGCCCTGGTCGATGGTCATGGCGAGGATGCCGGACCCGAGGAGGTCCGCCGTCTTGGCGCCGGCCGCCAAGGCGGCGATCTTGTCCTTGTCGAAACGCGCGGTCGCGCGCAGCCGGTCGGGCGCGTCGAAATCGACGACGATCATCTCGATCGCTCCGTCGCTCTTGGTCTGGAGCTGGAACCGGCCCTCGAACTTGAGGGACGAGCCCAAGAGGACCGTCAGCGCCGCCGCCTCGCCGAGCGCACGGGCCACCAAGTCGGGATAGCCGTGGCGGGACAGGATCGTGTCGATCGAGGGGCCGAGCCGAACCACGCGGCCGCGCACGTCGAGGGGCTCCACGGCAAAAGGAAGAACAACGTCGTCGGCCCCCTCGAAGTCGGCCCCCTCGAAGGAGGTGGACTTCATGCCGGCACCGCTCCCAGGCACCAGGCGAGGATGCCTTTCTGGGCGTGGAGGCGGTTTTCGGCCTCGTCGAAGACGACCGATCGCGGCCCGTCGATCACCTCGTCCGTCACCTCCTCGCCCCGATGGGCCGGCAGGCAGTGCATGAAGACGGCCTCCTTCGCGGCGACGCTCATCAGGCGCTCGTTGACCTGATAGGGCTTGAGGAGGTTGTGGCGGCGCCCCTCGTCCTCGTCGCCCATGGAGACCCAGGCGTCGGTCACGACCGCATCGGCCTTGTCCGCTGCCGCGAAGGGATCGGTCGTCACCATGATCTCGGCTCCCTCGGCCTTTGCCCATGACAAAAGCTCGGGACGGGGGGCGAGTTCCGGCGGCGATGCGATCCTGAGACGGAAGTCGAACCTGGCCGCCGCATGAACCCAGGAGGCGAGGACGTTGTTCGAATCGCCCGTCCAGGCCACGGTCCGGCCCGCGATCGGCCCGCGATGCTCCTCGAAGGTCATCACGTCCGCCATCACCTGGCAGGGATGGGTCAGTTTCGTCAGGCCGTTGATCACCGGGATCGTGGCGTGTCGGGCGAGTTCCACCACCATCTCGTGGTCGAGCGTCCGGATCATGATGGCGTCCACGTAGCGCGACAGCACGCGCGCCGTGTCGCCGATGGTCTCGCCGCGGCCGAGCTGCATCTCCTTGCCGGTCAGCATGAGCGTCTCGCCGCCGAGCTCGCGCATGCCGACGTCGAAGGAGACGCGGGTGCGCGTCGAGGGCTTGTCGAACACCATTGCCAGCACCTTGCCGGCGAGCGGACGCTCGCCGGCGATCTGGCCCTTGCGGCGGTTGGACTTGATGGCCGCCGCCGCGTCGAGGACGCGGCGGAGCTCCGCCCCGGTGAAGTCGCAGAGGTCGAGGAAATGGCGGGTCGCGGCCTCGTTCATTCGGCCGCTCCGCGCTGTCCCACGCGCTTGAGCTCCGCCTCCATCGCCGATGCAGGCCTGGTCGAGCCGCTTCACGGCTTCGGCCATGTCTGCCTCGCCGATGATCAGCGGCGGCAGGAGGCGGACCACGTTGTCGCCCGCCCCGATCAGGACCAGCTTTTGCTCGAGCGCGGCCGCGATGAAGTCCGTGTTCGCCACCTGCGTGCGCAGGCCCATCATGAGCCCCTCGCCCCGGACCTCCGCGATGATCGCCGGGTGCCGGTCCTTCAGTTCGGCGAGGCGCTGCTTCAGGAGAAGGCCCATGCGCCGCCACGCGATCGAAGAAACCGGGCTCCAGAATGACGTCGAGCACCGCGTTGCCCACCGCCATGGCGAGCGGATTGCCGCCGAACGTGGTGCCGTGAGTGCCGACCGTCATGCCCTTCGCGGCTCTCGCCGTGGCGAGGCACGCCCCCATCGGGAATCCGCCGCCGATGCCCTTGGCGATCGACATGATGTCGGGCGAGATGCCCGACCATTCATGGGCGAAGAATTTCCCGGTGCGCCCGACGCCGGTCTGGATCTCGTCGAAGATGAGAAGGAGCCCGTGCTCGTCGCAGAGTTGCCTCAACGCGCGCAGGCGGCTCGGCGGGACCGGGCGGATGCCGCCCTCGCCCTGGATCGGTTCGATCATGATGGCCGCGGTCTCGGGCGTGATCGCCGCCTTCAGCGCCTCGTCGTCGTCGAAGGGGACCTGATCGAAGCCCTCGACCTTGGGGCCGAAGCCCTCGAGATATTTCTTCTGGCCGCCGGCCGCGATGGTCGCGAGCGTGCGTCCGTGGAACGCGCCCTCGAAGGTGATGATGCGGAAGCGGTTCGGCTCTCCGTTCGCCGCATGGTACTTGCGCGCCATCTTGATGGCGGCCTCGTTCGCCTCCGCCCCGGAATTCGAGAAGAACACGACGTCGGCGAACGTGTGGTCGACGAGCCGCTGAGCGAGGCGCTCGCCCTCGGGGATCTCGTAGAGGTTGGACGTGTGCCAGAGCTTCTGCGCCTGCTCGGTGAGCGCGCCGACGAGATGCGGATGGGCGTGACCCAAGGCATTCACGGCGATGCCGGCGCCGAAATCGAGATATCGCTCGCCGCCTCGCGCGATGAGCCAGGGCCCCTCGCCTCTTTCGAAGGAAAGGTGGGCCCGCGCATAGGTCGGCAGCAGCGGCGAAGTCACGGCAGCGTCTCCAATAATGGACCCAAGGTCGCAGCCTTGCGGTCAAAAACGAAAGCGCCGCCCCTCTGGAGGGCGGCACTCGTCGAATACTAACTCGACTGAATCCCTTGTCAATTCAAGAGAATTGAAGCCACGCATAACACAATCGAGGTCGCACATAACGTAGCGGCAATCAGAGCGGGCGACTTCGTTGGGGAAAACGACAGGTGTCGTCCGCCGACTCTTGCGCCCGAGTCAGCGCATCTTGTAGGTTCGGCTGTGTCGCCGACGAGAACTCGCGCGGCGCACAATTGCCCTCAAGGAGAACGACCCCTGGCAGCGCGGTCGGACAATGTTCTGTCCGCGAGGGGAGAGGGATTCGAATGCGGGGATGGCGGCCCCGACGGAGGCACACGAAATGACAGATGCGGGCATAACCTGGACGGACGATCGGGTGGAGCAACTGAAGAAGCTCTGGTCCGACGGCCTCAGCGCGAGCCAGATCGCGGCCGAAATCGGCGGCGTGACGCGCAATGCGGTGATCGGCAAGGTCCACCGTCTCGGCCTATCGGGCCGCGGCAAGACGAAGGCGGCGAGCTCCCAGCGTCCCCGGAAGGCCACCCGGTCGCCAAGCGCTCCGACGCCGATCACCCAGCAGCCCGCATCGCGCAGCACGGTGATGCTCGCGCCCGTTCCTGCGCCGCTCGCCATCGACGCGCCGCAGGAGACCGCCCTCGCCGACGAGGTGGCGATCCCGATGTCGGAGCGCGTCACCATCATGGATCTGCGCGAGTCCATGTGCCGATGGCCCATGGGCGACCCGACCAAGCCGGAATTCCGCTTCTGCGGCGCGCGTTCGGTCTCCGGTCTGCCCTATTGCAACCACCACGCCCGCGTCGCGTACCAGCCGATCACCGACCGCAAGCGGGATCGCAGGCTCGCTCGCGCTTGAGGATGCGCCCCGGCGCCGTCGACGGCGCCGGGGACCCTTTCGGTCCTGGCCCGTGAAGCGGGTCCGCCTCACCTTCGAGGCCGCGGCGCGACGGATCGATGGCCTGATCCGCGTCGCTCGACGGCCCTACTCGGCCCGGGCGAACGTCTCGTCGAAGGAATAGCCTGCACCGCGCACGGTGCGGATGGGATCGGGCCTGCGCGGCCGGTTGATCGCCTTGCGCAAGCGGCCGACATGGACGTCGACGGTGCGCTCGTCGATATAGACGTCGTTGCCCCACACGCCGTCGAGCAACTGCTCCCGCGTGAAGACGCGGCCGGGGCTCTGCATGAGGAATTCGAGCAGGCGGAACTCGGTCGGGCCGAGATGGAGTTCCTTGCCTGCACGGCGGACGCGGTGCGTCTCGCGATCGAGCTCGATGTCGCCCGCGACGAGCAGCGTCGCCACATGGGTGGGCTTCGCTCGGCGGAGCAGGGCGCGGACGCGCGCCAGCAGCTCCGGCACCGAGAACGGCTTGACGATGTAGTCGTCGGCGCCGGTGGCGAGTCCGCGAACCCGGTCACCCTCCTCGCCCCGGGCGGTCAGCATGATGACCGGCAGCCGCTCCGTCTCGCGCCGGGTGCGGATCCGGCGGCAGAGCTCGATCCCGGAGAGGCCGGGCAGCATCCAGTCGAGCACGACGAGGTCGGGCACCTGCTCGCGCAGGCGGATATCGGCCTCGTCGCCCCGCGCCACGGCGTCGACCTCGTAGCCTTCGGACTTCGAGATTGTAACGGAGGAGGAGCGTCAGCGGCTCCTCGTCCTCGACGATCAGAACGCGGGTGCTCATGCTCGGCGTCAGGCATCGCTGTCAAGGGTGGCATAGCTCGATCGGTCGTTCTTCGGCCTGTCGATGGCGAGGGTCTCGCCGGTGACGAGGTAGTGGATCGTCTCGGCGATGTTCGTCGTGTGGTCGCCGATGCGCTCGACGTTCTTCGCCACGAAGAGCAGGTGCGTGCAAAACGAGATGTTGCGCGGATCCTCCATCATGTAGGTGAGGAGCTCGCGGAACAAGCGACGTGTAGAGGCTGTCGATCTGCCCGTCGCGGTGCCAGACGTCGAGAGCCGCCTTCGAATCCTGCTGTGCATAGGCGTCGAGCACGTCCTTGAGCTGCGCCATGGCGAGGTCGCTCATGTGCTGCAGGCCCACGACCACCTTCTGCGGCTGGAACTGACCCGCGATGGCCAGCGCCCGCTTGGCGATGTTCTTGGCAAGGTCCCCGATGCGCTCCACGTCGCCGGAAATGCGGATCGCCGAGATCGTCTCGCGCAGGTCCACGGCGAGCGGCTGCCGCCGGGCGATCATGAGGATCGCGTGTTCCTCCACCTCCCTCTGCAGCACGTCGAGGCGGGCGTCGGCGGCGATCACGCTCTGGGCCAGGGGGGTATCCCGGCGCACGAGCGACGTGATGCTGTCCGCGAGCATCTTCTCGGCGATGCCGCCCATCTCGGAGATATGGCGGCGCAGGTCTTCCAGGTCGGAGTCGAACGCTTTCAGGATATGTTCGGTCACGATCTTCGATCCTTCGGTGTCGTGCAATGGGCAGAGCGTCAGCCGAACCGGCCGGTGATGTAGTCGAGAGTCCGCTTTTCCTTCGGGTTCGTGAAGATGATCGAAGTCTCGCCCTCCTCGATGAGCTTACCCAAGTGGAAGAAGGCCGTCCGCTGCGAGACCCGGGCCGCCTGCTGCATCGAGTGGGTGACGATCACGATGGTGAAGTTCTGCCGCAGTTCGTCGATGAGTTCCTCGATACGCGCTGTGGCGATGGGGTCGAGGGCCGAGGCCGGCTCGTCCATCAGGATCACCTCGGGGTTGATGGCGATCGCCCGGGCGATGCAGAGGCGCTGCTGCTGCCCGCCGGAGAGCCCGGTGCCCGGCTGCGTGAGGCGGTCCTTCACCTCGTCCCAAAGCCCCGCCTTGCGGAGCGATTCCTCGACGATTGCGTCGAAATCGGCCCTGCTGCGCCCCAGGCCGTGGATGCGCGGCCCGTAGGCGACGTTCTCGTAGATGGACTTCGCGAACGGGTTGGCCTTCTGGAACACCATCCCGACCCGGGCCCGGAGCTGGACGACGTCGAGGTCGCGGTCGTAGATGTTCTGGCCGTCGATCTCGATCGTTCCCGTCACCCGGGCGGACAGGATCGTGTCGTTCATCCGGTTCATGCATCGCAGGAACGTGGACTTGCCGCAGCCCGACGGTCCGATGAAGGCGGTCACCGCCCGCTCCGGGATGTCGATGCTGACGTCGAAAAGGGCCTGCTTGTCCCCGTAGAAGACGTTCACGTTCCGGTTGGAGATCTTGGTCCGGGCCGCGTGGCCCATGGGCTTGGCGGAGACCTCCGGGGCGTGCGACGTGCGGCATGTCGTTCATGGTCGGCACCTTGGCACCATTAGGCCGTGAAGGGTGTGAGCGCATCACCACTGCAGCCGCTTGCGGAGGCGGTAGCGCAGGAAGATCGCGACGGCATTGAGCGAGAGCGTGAGGGCGAGAAGCACGAGGCTTGCGGCGGCGGCGTTCTGGTGGAAGTCGCTCCCGGGCCGCGAGATCCAGTTGAAGGCCTGGATCGGAAGGACCGTGAACCCGTCGAACAGCCACCGGAACGAGACGAACGGGAACTCGCTCGTGATCGGAGCTTCGGGGAGGAACGCGATGAACGTCAGGGCACCGATGGTGATGAGCGGAGCCGTCTCGCCGAGCGCCCGCGACAGACCGATGATCACGCCCGTGAGGACGCCGGGGACCGCGGCGGGAAGGACGTGGTCCCGGGTGACCTGCCCCTTCGTGGCGCCGATCCCGTAGGCCGCCTCCCGGATGGAATGGGGCACGGCCCGGATCGACTCGCGGGTGGCGACGATGATGATCGGCAGGATCAGGAGCGCGAGCGTGAGGCCCGCCGTCAGAATGCTGCGGCCGGTCCCGAGGCCGTAGACGAACAGCCCGAGCGCCAGGAGGCCGTAGACGATGGAAGGGACCGCGGCGAGGTTGGAGACGTTGATCTCGATGATGTTCGTCAGCCAGTTCTTGCGTGCGTATTCCTCGAGATAGATCCCGGCGCCCACCCCCATCGGGATGGCGACCGTGGCCGTGACCAGGATCACGAGGAGCGAGCCGACCCAGGCGGAGAGGATGCCGGCTTGGCTGGCGCGTCGGCTCGGGAAGCTTGTGAAGAAATCCCAGTTGAGGCGCGGCAGGCCGGATATCCCGAGGTCGATCAGGAGCGCCGCCAGGGTCACGAGGCCGATGAGCGTCGATAGCAGGCCGACGGCGATGAAGATCTTTTCTCGCCGGCGCCGGGCCTTGATCCGACGGACGTCCCCGCGGGGGGAGAGGGTCTGCATGCGTGCGCCAGCTTCCAGGGTCAGGTCGGACACTAATAGGCCTCCCGGAACCGGGCGCGAAGCCAGAACGCGATCACATTGAAGACGAGGGTAATCAAAAGGAGCGTCAACCCGGCGGCGAAGATGGTCTGGTAGCCGATGCTCCCGTGCGGAAGGTCGCCGAGCGCCACCTGCACGATATAGGCGGTGATCGTCGCGGCGGGCTCACGGGGGTCGAGAGTGAGATTGGGCTGCTGGCCGGCGGCGATCGCGACCACCATGGTCTCGCCGACGGCGCGCGAGATCCCGAGGACGAACGCGGCGGCGACCCCCGAGATGGCCGACGGGCAGGACGACCCGGAAGGCGGTCTCGAGCCGCGTCGCGCCGAGCGCGAGCGACCCGTCCCGCAGGCCGTTCGGCACGGCCCGCATCGCATCCTCGCTGAGCGAAGCGACGTAGGGGATGATCATGATGCCCATCACGATCCCGGCGCTGAGGATGTTGAACCCGGGCAGACCGGGGATGAACGTCTGCAGCAGGGGGTGACGAACAGCAGGGCGAAGAAGCCGTACACGACCGTGGGCACGCCGCTGAGGAGCTCGAGGGTGGGCTTGACCACTTCGCGCGTGCGCGGCGAGGCGAATTCGCTGAGGTAGACTGCGGCGGAAAGGCCGAGCGGACCCGCGACGCAGATCGCCACCAGGGTGCTGAGCAAGGTTCCGTTGAGGAGCGGAAGGATCCCGTAGCGGGGATTGGCGAAGAGCGGCGTCCAGACCGTGTCCGTCAGGAAGGTGACCAGCGGAACGTTCTGGAAGAAGGCCAGGGATTCGAAGAGGAGGACGCCGACGATGGAGAGGGTGATGAACACCGAGGAGGCGGCGCAGAGGAAGAGGATACCCTCCATGATCTTCTCTTGCATGCGCAAGGTGCGCAGGCGGGCTGCGCTCAACCGCGTCGCCATCGTCGTCTCCCGGAAGAGGCGCCGGGGGAGGTTTTGCCTCCCCCGGCTGCATTCGGCAAGCTCAGCTCTTGGCTTCGCGCTTCATGAGGCTCGTCGATGGAGACGCCGACCTCCGGCACGCCGCCGAAGACCGAACCGGTCTTGCCCTCGTTGAACTTCTTGAGGGCCGCCTGATAGGCCGCCTCCGGAAGCGGGCAGATACTTCACTTCCTTGATGAGCGGGATGCTGTTCTTCATCGAGAACTCGATGAACTGCTTCACCTCCGGCCTGGTGTCCGCGGACTTCTTGCTCACGTACACGAAAAGCGGGCGGGAGAGCGGGTTGTAGGTGCCCGCCGTGACCGCCTCGAGCGAAGGCTTCACGCAGCCCTGGCCCTTGCCCCAATCGACCGCGAGAGCCCTCATCTTCGAGGCGTGCGGCGCATAGTAGGCGAAGGGAATGTAGCCGAGCGAATTCACGTCGTTCTCGATGCCCTGAACGAGCACGTTGTCGTCCTCGCTGGCGGTGTAATCGCCGCGGCTCGACTTGGCCTTTCCGACGACGGCCTCGGTGAAGTAGTCGAAAGTGCCCGAGTCCGCGCCCGCGCCGTAGAGCGTGATCTTCTGGCTGGGCAGGCCCTGCTTGACGTCGCTCCAGCTCATGACCTTGCCCTGCGCGCCGGGCTCCCAGATCTTCTTGAGTTCGGCGACGGTGATGCAATCGCCGATGAAGGTGTTCTTCGGGCTCACCGCGACGGTCAGGGCGTCGAACGCGAGCGGGAGCTCGTAGAACTCGATGCCGGCCTGCTTGCACGCCTCGATCTCCTCCTTGAGGATCGGGCGCGAGCCGTTCGAGATGTCGGTCTCGCCGCGGCAGAACTTCTTGAAGCCGCCGCCGGTGCCCGAGATTCCGACCGTCACGCGCACGGCGCCCTTGGTCGACTTCTGGAACTCCTCGGCGATGGCCTCGGACACCGGGAAGACGGTGCTGGAGCCGTCGATGGCGATGGTCTTGGTCTGCGCCTGGGCAGCCGAAGCGGCGAAGGCGGCCGCCACGAAAGCGGCGCCGGAAAGATAGCGGAGTTTCACGGATCGTCTCCCTGTATGTTACGGACGGCGCTGTCGGGGAGCACTCTGCTCGCGCGCCATGCCGGCAGCTCAGATCCGTAGCCGCTCGGCGCGTGACCTGTATGTCAGTCCGATGACAGACATGTGACACTGCTACCGGTACGGCGGGGCCGGCCCGAGCGAGGCGTTCCGGAAAGCCTTACTCTGCCGGCGTTTCCGGCCCTGGCCATCCGGGAAGCATGACCTTGAACGACGCGCCCTCGCCGGGCTTGCTGTCGATGGTCAGATGCCCGCGATGCCGGTTGACGATGTGCTTGACGATGGCGAGCCCGAGGCCCGTCCCGCCTTTCTCGCGGCTCTGGGCCACGTCGACCCGGTAGAACCGCTCCGTCAGGCGCGGCAAATGCTCCGCCGCGATGCCCGGGCCGTAATCCCTGACCGAAAACTCGACGAGGTTCCCGGCCGTTCGCGCGAGGGCGACGTCCACGCGTCCTCCGCTTTCGCCGTATTTGACCGCGTTCTCGACGAGGTTCTCCACGACCCGAAGGAGTTCGTCCCGGTCCCCTCGCACGAGGAGCGCTTCGCCCGGCAGTTCGACCTTGATGTCGACTCCGCGTTCCCGGGCCAGCGCCGAAAGGGTATCCACCATCTGCGCCACGATCGACCTGAGATCGACGACGGCCTCGGGCGCGAGGTGGGCGCGCATCTCGATGCGCGAGAGCGAAAGAAGGTCGTCGATGAGACGGGTCATGCGCTGCGCCTGGCCGCGCATGATGTCGAGGAACCGCTCCCGGGCCGGTGGGTCGTTGCGGGCCGGTCCCTGCAGGGTCTCGATGAAGCCGAGAAGCGAGGCGAGCGGCGTGCGCAGTTCGTGGCTGGCGTTGGCCACGAAATCCACGCGCATGGCCTCCAGCCTGCGGGCGGAGGTGAGGTCGCGGAAGAACAGCATCACTCCGAATTCCCGGTCGAGGTCCGTGGTGTCGGCGTTCAGGGCACCGATCAGCACCTCGAAGGCTCGCTCCGTCGGGATCCGCTCCGACCAACTCCACGCGCAGGCTCTCCCCCGTGCGAAGCACGCGGTCGATGCCGTCGAGGACGTCGGGGCTGCGCAACGCGAAGGACAACGGATGTCGGAGCCTGAGGCCGGGCAGGAGCGCCTTCGCGGCCGCGTTGGCCTCGACGACGATGGTGCGCCGGTCGACCAGGATAACCGGGTCCGGCACATTGGCGAGGAGCGCATCCGCCACGCCGCGCGACGGGGCGGGACGGCGGGCTTCCGCTCGCACGCGCCGGCCGCGGTCCCTGCCGGCGATGGCGACGGCGCTGAGGGCGACGGCCACGACGGCGCCGCCGAGAAGCCAGCCGTCCAGAAGGTCGCGCGCGGCCGCCACCGCGACGATGACGGCGCTGGCAAGAAACGCGCCCTGCAGGGCTGCGCGGCGCGCGGCGTCCCGAGCGCGGCGTTCGACGGCGGATTCGATGTCGCGCTCGCTCATCGTCCTTCAGGTATCGTCTTCGGACGAGATCTCGAAATCGTCGACGCGCATGACGCTGCGGTTGCCTTGATCCTCTTGAGGATCTCGTAGGCGCCGAGCAGCGACAGGGCCAGCACGAAGGGGATGAGATAGTAGCAGAGGCGAAAGAGAAGGAGCGCACCCAGCACCGGTTCGCGCGGATAGTTCGAAAGCGCGAGCAGGATGGTCGCCTCGAAGACGCCGAGCCCTCCGGGAGCGTGGCTCGCGACGCCGAGCATCACGGCCAGAACGTAGATGGCGAGAAAGGTTTCGAAGCTGATGTTGTGCCCGCCCGGAAGGAGCACGAAGAGGACCCCCGCCCCGGCGCAGACGTCGCCGGCTCCGATGAGCATCTGGGCCAGCGACAGGCGGAAACCCGGCAGTTCGAGGCGCCAGCCCTGGAGCTTCACGGCGCGACGGCGGATCGACACCCACACGAAGTAGGCGATAATGGCGAGAAGGACGCTCAGTCCGAGGAGCTGGTTGATCTTGATGTTGGTGTAGACGAGGAGCGAGATCGCGCCCGCCTCCCGCATCAGGCTCCAGGCGAGCACGAGCGCCATGCCGAGCCAGAAGGTGATGCCGGCGATCACCGTGAGGCTCGCCACGACGCCGGCCGCGAGGCCGCGGGGAGCATAGATCCAGTAGCGCACCGTGCCGGCGGTCAGCAGCGGAAAGCCGAGCGTGAAGCTCACCGCGTAGCTGGTGAACGACGCGAGCGCCGTCGTCCGGTAGGGGACCTTCAGCTTGAGCTGCCGAAGGGCAAGAGCGTCGTAGCATGTGAGGAGGCCGTAGCTGACCGCCGTCAGCAGCACGGCGAGACCGATCTGCCGGGCGCTTGCCGCCGTGAAGGCGGCCTTGAGCTCGTTCGCGTCGACCTCGGAGACGATGAACCAGAGCACGACGAGCGAGGCGCCGAAGAGCCCGGCGCTCGCGACCGTTCCGATCCACGCGAACCGGCGATGACGCTCCTTGGCGCGCTCGGGCGGCGCCTGCGAGGGCGCTGCAGCGCCGAGATCGGGTCGCATTCCGTTCATAGGAGGCGTACTGACGGCATCCGGTGGGGAGCCGGCGCGGAGCCGACGGCGTGCGACAGCATCTATGCGGTCTTAGCCGCCAGCGCCAGACATTCGGCATCACCTACGGGCATTCGCTGTTTTCATGAAGCGGCCATAAGGGCTAAGGTTGCCCATGGCGTCGTGTCTGCCTTCTTTTCGACACTCGCGCCCAAGTTTGAGGGACGAACTTGGCCACGAAAGTCAAGCTTCGGGGGGACAGAGCGGCCTTGCAGGAGACCGAAGACCAGTTTCGCGTTCTCGCCGAGACGCTGCCACAGCTGGTCTGGACCACGCGTCCGGACGGATACCACGACTATTTCAACCGCCGTTGGACCGAGTTCACGGGCCTGACGGCCGACCAATCGATCGGCGACGGGTGGTCCGCCGCCATTCACCCCGACGATCGCCCGCTCTCGGCGGAGCGCTGGCGGATCGCGCTCTCGACCGGCAAGCTCTACGAGATCGAATACCGGATCCACGCCGATAGCGGAGGGTACCGCTGGTTCCTGGGCCGCGCCCTGCCGATCCGCGATGAGTCCGGCCGGATCCTGCGCTGGTTCGGCACCTGCACGGACATCCAGGCCCAGAAGACCGCCGAGGAGGCGCTGCGGCGTCTCGACGAGCAGCATCGCCTCGCCCTGGAGGCCGCGGAACTCGGGACATGGGACTACGCGGTGGACAGCGGAACCGTGAGCTGCGACCAGCGGTCCTGCGCCCTGCTCGGACTTGAAGCCGAGGGCATCCGCAGCCTTTCCTTCGAGGAGACCGTCGGTCGGCTTCACGACGACGATCGCGCCGCCGTGCGCGCGCTCGTCGCCGCCGCTCTCGATCCGGACTCGGACGGCCGCTATGACGCCGAGCACCGGATCGTTCTGCCGGACGGCTCATCTCGCTGGCTCCACGTGCGCGGACAGGCTCTCTTCGAGAAGAACGGCGCGGCGCGGCGCGCGGTTCGTCTCTCCGGTGTGGTGAGCGATGCCACGCAGCGCCGGAGCTCTGAGGAAGCGCGCCAGCTCCTCACGCGCGAACTCAATCACCGCGTCAAGAACCTCTTCGCCATCGCCAGCGGCATGGTGTCCATGACGGCTCGGACGGCCAAGTCGACGAAGGAGATGGCGGAGGCGTTGCGGGGCCGGCTCGGGGCTCTCTCGCGGGCGCACGAACTGGTGCGCCCGGCCCTTGCGGCGGCGAGCCAGTTCGGCAAGGCGACCGACTTCGCCCGTCTGATCGAAGCCATCCTCGCCCCCTATGCGGAGCACGGCTCGGGGGAACGGCTTCGGCTTGCCGGACCTCCCGTTCCGGTCGGGACCAATACGACGACGAGCCTCGCCCTCGTGCTGCACGAACTTGCGACGAATGCGGCCAAGTACGGATGCCTCTCGTCCCCCGAGGGCCGGCTTTCGATCGCCTGGGAGATCCGCGACGGAGCGCTCTGCATGACGTGGACCGAGACGGGCGGGCCGCCGGTGACGGCAGCCCCGAGCCTCGAAGGGTTCGGGAGCCAGCTCTCCCGCAAGAGCATCACCGGCCAGCTCGGAGGCACGCTCGACTACGACTGGCGCCCGGAGGGGCTCGTCGTGCACATGACGGTGGCACTCGACCGCGCCGCCCATTGATGGAGCGCAGGGCGTCATTCTCGGGCGAGCGTCAGGACGGACCACCCTCCCCGAGCAGGCCGCGGCGTGCGAGATTGCGCATGAGGGCGCCGGCTCCGAACGTCCACGGCTCGCATTGATCGGTGAGGCGCATGCGGTTCACGAGCGTCCCGAGCTGTGGAGCGGAGACCGTCACGACGTCCCCGACCTTGTGGGTGAAGCCCTTGCCGGGCGCCTCCCGATCGTCGACCGGAGCGAACATGGTGCCCAGGAAGAGCACCGCCCCGTCGGGATACTGGTGATGCGGCCCGATCATCTGCGCCACCAGGTCTTCCGGGTCGCGGCTGATCTTCGCGATGGACGACGATCCTCGAAGGTGAAAGCCGTCCGGTCCGTCCACCGTGAGGGTCACGGTGGTGCCGCGGACGTCGTCGAGCGAGAAGGTCCCGTCGAAGAAGCGCAGGAAGGGACCCATCGCGCAGGACGCATTGTTGTCCTTCGCCTTCCCGAGGAGCAGCGCAGAACGGCCCTCCACGTCGCGCAGGTTCACGTCGTTGCCGAGCGTCGCGCCGACGATCCGCCCGCTCGACGCGACGGCGAGGACGACTTCGGGCTCCGGGTTGTTCCAGCTCGATTTCGGATGCAGCCCGGCATCCATCCCGGTGCCGACCGCCGCCATCGGCGGCGCCTTCGTGAAGATCTCCGCATCGGGACCGATCCCGACCTCCAGGTACTGGCTCCAGGCACCCTGCTGCACGAGCACGTCCTTCAGCGCCATCGCCTCCGGCGAACCGGGCCTCAAACTGGCGAGATCGTCCCCGACGAGGCGCTGCACCTCGGCGCGGATGGCGGCCGCGGCATCCGCGTGGCCGCGGGCGCGCTCTTCGATGACGCGCTCCAGCATCGAGACCGCGAAGGTCACGCCCGCGGCCTTGATCGCCTGCAGGTCCACGGGGGCGAGGAGCCAGGGCTTGCCCAGGTCGCGCGTGTCGGCCGGCGTATTCGCCAGGACGGCGTCGAGCGTGCCGATCGGCTCCCCCCCGGCCTGCCGAAGCGCGGCCGCGGGATCGCGGCTCTCGCAGAGGTCGCGAATGGTCGGAAAGGCGGCCGAGATGTCGACCAGACCCTCCGGCCGGATCGCCGCGACGCAGGGGCCGTCCAGGTCAGGCCGCCAGACGCGGCCCGCGAGAGCGCCCGCCGTTCCGTCTTCCGGAAGAGTGCGCAAGAGAACTTCGTGCAGCAATGGATGGTCCTCCCGTCTGAAATGGCGGCCCCCTCCCCCATCGCGGTTCCCGTCGATCGTGGCGCCCGTCCCAGGGTCCCGCGAGCTATGTAGAGCGCGGATCGAGCGCGTCGCGCAGCCCGTCGCCGAGAAGATTGAACGACAGCACCGTGACGAAGATGGCAAGCCCGGGCCAGACCGCCATCCAGGGCGCGTTCGTGAGGAAGCGCTGGGCCGAGTTCAGCATGGAGCCCCAGGAGGGTGCCGGCGGCTGTTGGCCCAACCCGAGGAACGACAGGCTCGCCTCGGCGATGATGGCGGTGGCGATGGTGAGCGTCGCCTGCACGAGAAGCGCCGGCAGCACGTTCGGAAGGATATGGCGGATGGCGACGCGCCAGTGCGGGTTGCCGATGGCCCGGGCGGCCTCCACGTAATCCTCCGATTTCACGGAGAGCACCTGTCCGCGCGTCAGACGCACGAAGATCGGCGTCGCCGTGATGCCGATGGCGATCATGGCGTTGCCGAGGCTTGGGCCCAGGAAGGCCGCGAGCGCAATGGCGAGGATCAGGAACGGGCAGGCGAGCATCGCGTCGGTGAACCGGCTGATGAGCCCGTCCACGATCCCGCCCGCGTAGCCGGCGAGCAGCCCCACCGGCACGCCGACCGCAATCGCGATGGCGACCGAGATCACCCCGGCCGAGAGCGAAGCGCGCGCCCCGTAGAGGATGCGGGTGAGGATGTCGCGTCCGACCTCGTCGGTGCCGAACCAGTTGAGCGCGGACGGCGCCTTGCGGACGGCCGTCCAGCTCTGGCGCGCCGGATCGTAGGGCGAGATGGTGGGCGCGAGGATCGCCAGCGCGACGAGGACGAGGATGACGGCGAGCGCCACCATGGCGCCCTTGCGCTGCGCGAGCCGCCGGACGGCCCGGCGCGCCGGGCTCTCGACCTGGAAGGCGGCCTCGGCGGAGATCGGAGTCGCAGCCACGGTCGCGGTCATGCGCGCAGTCTCGGGTTGACGAGGATATAGCCGATATCGGCCAGGAGGTTCAGCACGATGTACGTCGTGGCGGTGACGAGCACGACCCCCTGAACCACCGCATAGTCCCGGTTGAACACCGCGTCTACGATGAGCTTGCCGAAACCCGGGATGGTGAAGATCTGCTCCGTGAGGACGGCGCCCGAGAGAAGGGTTCCGAATTCCAGGGCACCGAGCGTGATGATCGGCGTCAAGGCGTTGCGCATGGCGTGCTTCAGCACCACCCGGCGCTCGAAGAGTCCCTTCGCGCGCGCGGTGCGAACGTAGTCGCTCGACAGCGCATGCAGCATGGCGCTGCGGGTATGGCGCATGATGACGCCCGCGATGGAATTGCCGAGCACGAAGGCGGGCATGATCGTCGTGGCGAGGCTCTGGCGCCAATCCTCCCACAGCGGAACGTAGCCCGAAGCCGGCAGCCAGCCGAGCGTCACGGCGAACAGCAGGATCATCATGATCCCGAGCCAGAAGTTCGGGGTCGAGATGCCCCAGAGCGAGAACACGTTGACGGCGTAGTCGATCCACGTGTCCTTCTTCACCGCGGAGACGATGCCCGCCGTAATGCCGATCGCGAGGGCGATCGCCATCGCCATGACGGCGAGTTGCAGGGTGACCGGGAGCTTCTGGGCGATCAGGTCGAGCACCGAGACCTTGAGGCGCATGGACTCCCCGAGATCGCCCGTGACCACGCCCATGATCCAGAAGAGGTATTGCACCGGCAGCGGCTGGTCGAGGCGATACTGGCGCCGGATCTGCTCGATCACCTCCGGATCCTTCTCCTCCCCCGCCATGATGAGCGCAGGATCGCCCGGCAGGAGCTGCTGGAGCAGAAAGATCAGCACCGACACGAAGAACAGCGTCGGGAGGAGCTGGACGAGGCGTTTGCCGACGAGAGTGAGCATGGGTCCTTACTCTACCGTTCTCCGCCGGCCGGAAAGGGCCGCCGAGGCGGCGGGAGGCGGCGCCGCCCCCTCCAGTGTCATCCTCGGCCGGAGCGAAGCGGAGGGGAAGGGGATCCAGATTCCAGTGGACACCGACATGGATCCCCTTCCCTCGCCTTCGGCTCGCCGGGGATGACACTGAGGCTCAACGCCGCCGCACGGCTCCCTATCGCTTCAGCGACACGCCCTGCAGGCGGACGAGCCCGTCGGGGATCGGCTTGAAGCCCTCCACCTTGTTGGAGTGCGCGATGAGCACCTTGCGATGGTAGAGGTAGAGGTACGGGCCCTCGTTCAGCAGGATCTCCGCCGCCTTCTCGTAGACTGCCTTGCGCTCCTTCGGGTCGCTCTTGAGGCGCGCCTCGTCGAGCGCCTTGTCGACGGCCGGATTCGAATAGCCGCCGTAGTTCTGCGGCGCGTTCGACCTCATGAAGATGTAGACGTTGCCATCCGGATCCGTGCGGCCCGACCAGTTGAGCAGGAACGCCTGGTAACGCCCCTCCTCGCCCTCCTTGAGCCCCGTGGCGAATTCGACGAGCCGGATCTTCATGTCGAAGCCCGCTTCCGCCGCCATCGCCTGGATGACCTCGGCGCTCGCCTTCGCCTCCGTGGTGTTGCCGACCATGAAGTCGATCGTGAGCGGCGTCTTCACCCCCGCCTCCTGGAGGAGCTGCTTCGCCTTGGCGACGTCGCGCTTCGGCACCGGGAACTTCTCCTGGTAGTAGGGCTTGTCGGGGCTGACCCACTGGTTCCCGACCACGTATTCGCCGTTGAACACGACCTGGTTGAGCGCTTCCCGGTCGATGGCGAAATTCAGCGCCTGGCGGACGCGCGGGTCCTGCCCGAGCGGATTCTTCGACGGCTCGCCCTTGCCGACATTGATCCACATGCCGTTGAAGCCGAGATCCGTGAGAGTCACCAGCTTCAGGTTCGGATTGGAGCGGATCTCCGCAAGATCGGTGGCGAGCGGGCGCTCGATCAGGTCGAGCTGGCCGGCCTTGAGGTTCGCGAGCTTCACGGTCCCATCCGTGATCGGCTGGAAGACGACCCTGTCGACCTTGATCTTGTCCTTGTCCCAGTAATCCGCGAAGCGCTCGAGGGTGATGCGGTCCTGCTGCACGCGGTCGACGAACTTGAAGGGACCGGCGCAGACGGGCTTTGCGCCGAACTTGTCGCCGGCCTCCTTCGCGGCCTTGGGCGATACGATCATGCCGGCGCGGTCCGTGAGCTGCGAGAGGAGCGGCGAGAACGGCGTCTTCAGCGAGATCTTGACGGTCAAGGGATCGACCACATCGACCTTGTCGACGGCCGCCAGCTCGGGCTTCCGGAAGGACCCTTGCAGCGTCAAATGGCGCTCGAGCGAGAACTTCACGGCCTCGGCGTCCATGGGCTCGCCGTCGTGGAACTTCACGTTCGGGCGCAGCTTGACGATCATCGTCTTGCCGTCGTCGAGGGTTTCTTGGGACAGGGCGAGCTGCGGCACCACGTTGGTCTTCTCGTCGATGTCGAAGAGCTTGTCGCACAGCGACGCGAAGACGATGCGGCCCACATAGGTGCGCGCGAGCGTCGGATCGAGCACGTCCGGATCCTCGTTGAGGCCGATGCGGATCGTGCTCTGCTGCGCCTGGACGGCGCCCGCGGACGCCGTCAGCGCCGCAGCGGCCATGAGGCCGGCCAGCCATTTCGTGTTCATCACTCCGTTCTCCCTCTCCTTGGCGCGTTCGCGCCGGTTTTCATTGGCACCGCGGGGCCAAGACATCGCTCCGGTCGTCGCCGCTCACGGGCCGGCTCCGGCGAAAGCGCCGAACAGGCGCTCGAGCCGCGGATCGACCCGTCCTTCGTCGGGCAGGCTGTCCTGCGCCGAGGGCAATTCCCGCCAGAAATGGCAAGCTGCCGCATGGCCGGATCCGTCGTCGTCGAGCAGGGGCCGGTCCCGGCGGCAGATCTCGGCCGCATACGGACAGCGGGTGTTGAGGTGGCAGCCCGGCGGCGGGCTGATCGGGCTCGGCACGTCGCCCTGCAGGATGCGGCGTTCGCGGCGAGCCTGCGGCGACGCGACGGGAATGGCCGAGAGCAGCGCCCGGGTATAGGGGTGGCGCGGATCGGCGAAGACCCGGTCCGCCGGCCCGGTCTCGACGATGCGGCCGAGATACATGACGGCGATCCTGTCGGCGATGTGCTTCACCACGCCGAGGTCGTGGGAGATGAAGATATACGCAAGTCCCAGCCGCGCCTGCAGATCCTTCAGGAGGTTCAGGATCTGGGCGCGGATCGAGACGTCGAGCGCCGACACCGCCTCGTCGCAGACGACGGTCTTGGGCTCGACCGCGAGAGCCCGGGCGATGACGATGCGCTGACGCTGGCCGCCGGAGAATTCGTGCGGATAGCGCGCCGCCTGATGCGGCTGCAGACCGACGAGACGCAGCAGTTCGGCCACCCGGTCCTTGCGCTCCCGCGCCGGCACGACGTCGTGCAGCATCAGCGGTTCGGAGAGAATATCGCCCACCGTCATGCGCGGATTCAACGACGCGAACGGATCCTGGAAGATGAGCTGGATCCGCCGCCGGTGCGGGCGCAAGCGGCGGTCGCTCAGCTCCGTCACGTCTTCGCCGTCGAGGCGGATCCTCCCGGAAGTCGGATCGAAGAGACGCATGACGAGGCGGCCGACCGTCGACTTGCCGCAACCGGATTCGCCGACGAGGGCCAGCGTCTCTCCGGGCTTCAGCGCGAAGGACACGCCGTCCACCGCCTTCACGGTCGAGAGCGGCGTGCCGAACGCGGAGCGCTTCGCGACGAAGTGCTTCACGAGATCCTGGACCTCGAGAACCGCCGTCATGCGACGAGCCTTTCGAGGGGCGCCCGCCAGCACCGCGACAGGTGCCCGCCGTCGACCTCCGCGAGGGGCGGCAACTCGGCGCAAGTCTCGATGCGGAACGGGCAACGGGCCTGGAAGCGGCAGCCCGGCGGAGGCGCGCTCATGTTGGGCACGGTGCCCTCGATGGCGGCGAGCCGCGGCCGCCGCCGGTCGAGGCGCGGCAGCGCGCCGAGAAGCCCGACCGTGTAGGGATGCTGCGGGAACCGGAAGAGTTCGTCCACGGGTGCCCGCTCCACCACCTGGCCCGCATACATCACCACCACCTCGTCGCAGACCTCCGCCACCACGCCGAGGTCGTGCGTGATGAGGACGATGGCCGCGCCCGTATCTTCGCGCAAACGGCGCATCAGGTCGAGGATCTGCGCCTGGATCGTCACGTCGAGCGCGGTCGTCGGCTCATCGGCGATGAGGAGCTTCGGGCCGCAGGCGAGCGCCATGGCGATCATCACCCGCTGCCGCATGCCGCCCGAAAGGCGGTGCGGATAGTCCCGGAAGCGCGCCTCCGGGTTCGGGATCCGCACCCTGCTCAGCATCTCGACGGCGCGTTTTTCGGCCTCCTTGGCCGAGACCCTGCGGTGGCGGACGATCGCCTCGGTGATCTGATCGCCCACCGTGTAGGACGGGTTGAGCGAGGTCATCGGCTCCTGGAAGATCATCGCCATGCGGTCGCCGCGGAGGTCGCGCAGCACGGGATCGGGCTCTTTCAGGAGGTTCTTGCCCTCGAAGCGAACCTCGCCGGACACGGTCGAGTGGCCCTTCGGCAGCAATCCCATGATGGCCAGAGACGTGACGCTCTTGCCGCAGCCGGACTCGCCGACGATGCCGACGGTCCTCCCTCGCTCGACCGAAAACCCGACGCCGTCCACCGCGTAAGTGCGGCGGCCGTCCTGGCCCGAGAACGTCACCTTCAGGTCGCGAACCTCGAGCAGCGGGTCGCTCATGTGGCGGCGCCGTCCTTTTCGGCGGCCATGGACTCGGCGATCCGGCGCTCGATCTCGGCGCGGTCCGTGACGCCGAACGGATTGGCCCTGGACGGCATGAACTTGCGATAGTGCAGGAAGCGCCCGCGCGACACCTCTTCGAGGCGTGCGAGTTCCGCGATCGGGTCCGGATGGTCGTCCACGCGGATGTCGAGGTAGGGATATTCCTCCCCGTCGTGGATCAGCATCGCGGCCGATTGCCGGCCGCGCCTGTCGCCCCCCGCCGCTTCGCCCGCCTCGAGCGCCGCGAGGAATCGGCGGGGCAGAGGGAGATGGCCGGACGCCGCGAAGACGTCCGCCGTCCGCTCGATCACCTGCGGGCCGGCGAGCATGTTGCCGGCCACCGAGAAGGTGTCGCGAAGGAGGTGCCCGCACCATTCCACGCAGCCCTCGCCCGTATAGGCGGCGAACCGCCCGGCCCGGTCCATCACGTGGACCTGGCGCTGCGAGCGGCCTTCGTCGGCCGCGGTGAGGATGCGGACGACGTCCTGCGCGCCCGCTCCCGCCTGCAGCAGTTCGAGGCCGCGATAGCCGTAGAAGGGGTTCACGAAGGACTGCGTCGCGATCGCGCCGATCCCGGTCGCGACGAAGGGCACCCGGGCGCCGACCGCGAAGGCGCAGGTCGAGACGGCGATGCCGATCAGGCCCGTTTCCTCATCCCGCCCGACGATGGACCAGGTCATCCCTATCTCCCGACGGCGTATCCCTGCATGCCGCGCGGGTTGGCGGCCGCACGCAGCCGCCCGCCCTCGCGCGAAGCCGCGGTGAGGCGCCCTTCCGACCACGCGCCGCCGACCTCCACGATGTGCCCGCGGCGGCGCAGTTCCTCCACCGTCGCCTGCGGCACCCGGCCCTCGACGACGAGGACGCCCGGGCGCGAGGTGCGCGGCCAGAAGGAGGACGGGAAATGCTCCGTGTGCCAGGCTGGCGCGTCGATCGCCTCCTGCAGGTTCATGCCCGCATGGACATGGCGCAGGAAGAATTGAGGGATCCACTGGTCCTGCTGGTCGCCGCCGGGCGTTCCCCACGCCAGATAGGGCTCGCCGTCGCGCAGAGCCATGGTGGGCGAGAGTGTCGAGCGCGGCCGCTTGCCGGGGGCGAGCGCCGCCGGATGCTCCTCGTCGAGCACGAACATCTGCGCGCGCGTGCCGAGGCAGAAGCCGAGTTCCGGGATGACCGGCGAGGATTGCAGCCAGCCGCCGGACGGCGTCGCGGCGATCATGTTGCCGTCGCGGTCGATGATGTCGAAATGCACCGTGTCGCCCCGGCTCTGGCCCATCCGGCCGACCGTCGGCTCTCCGACGCCGCTCGCGCTCACCGCCTCGCGCCTGCCGAGCACCGGCCGGGCGTCGATGACCTTGCCGTAGCCCTCGACCCGTCCTGGCCTCAGCTCCATGGACGCCTTCTCGCCGATGAGCTTGCGGCGATCCGCATTGTAGGCGTCCGACAGCAGGGTCTCGACCGGCACTTCGACGAAGGCCGGATCGCCGTAGAACGTGTCGCGGTCCGCGAAGGCGAGCTTGGCGGCCTCCACCTGGAGATGGATGAAATCGGGCCCGGTCGGGTCGAGCCCGTCGAGGGCGTAGCCTTTCAGGATCGCGAGCTGCTGCAGGCTCGCCAATCCCTGCGTCCACGGCGCGGTCTTCAGCACGCGATAGCGGCCGTAATCGTAGCCGACCGGCGCTTCGAGGCTCGCCTCCCAGCCGGCCATGTCCTGCCCGGTGAGGACGCCCCGATGGGCGCGCTTCGTCACGTCCATGACCTCCTGCGTCCGGCAGAAGCGGTCGACGGCCTGCGCGACGAATCCCTGGCTCCAGACCCGGCGCGCCCGTTCGATCTGCCGCTCCCGGTCGCCGCCGGCGGCCTCGGCCTCCTTCAGGAGGCGCTCGTAGGTGTCGGCCAGGACGGGGTTCCGGAAGAGCGATCCCGGCGCCGGCACCTCGCCGTTCGGCAGATAGACCGCGGCCGAGGTCGGCCAATGCTCCCGGAACAGCGCTTCGACGGCGCGGATCGTATGGCAGATGCGCTCGACCAGCGGAAAGCCGTTGCGGGCATAACCGATCGCCGGCGTCAGCACGTCGGCGAGGCGCAGGGTGCCGTAGTCCCGCAGCAGCCGCATATAGGCGTCGAAGGTGCCCGGGATGCAGGCCGCGAGAAGGCCCGTGCCGGGAACGAGGTCGAGGCCGAGGGACTTGTAGTGGGCCATGGTCGCCCCGGCGGGCGCCGGCCCCTGCCCGCAGATCACCTCCGGCCCTCCGCGCTTCGCATCGTGGACGATGATCGGCACGTCGCCGCCCGGGCCGTTGAGATGCGGCTCCACGATCTGAAGCGTGAAGGCGGTCGCGACGCCCGCATCGAAGGCGTTGCCGCCCCGTTCGAGCACGCCCATGCCGACGGCCGAAGCGATCCAATGGGTTGAGGCGACGACCCCGAAGGTGCCGTTGATCTCGGGACGCGTGGTGAAACGACCCGGGGAGATGAAGGACATGAGGACCTGCGAGGCCGATGAAGCGACGTGCAAGCGGCGTCGTGGCGGCGAGTCCCGAGGGGACGGCCGCTCCAGACGCCTGCTCCGCCGAATGTTGACGCCACTCAACTCCAATCGAAATGGGGTGTCAATCAAGCGCGGCCTGCCGACAACAGGGCCGTTGCCGACCGAAAACCCCGAAGAACCGGTTTCCACTTCTTCGCCCGATGCTCTAGAAAAGCCGCACCTCACCCGGGTCCTTCCCATGCGTGACGCCTTCATCTGCGACTTCGCCCGCACCCCGATCGGCCGCTACGGCGGGGCGCTCGCCTCCGTGCGCACGGACGACCTCGCCGCGCATCCCTTGCGCGTCCTGAAGGACCGCAACGGCGGCGTGGATTGGAATGCGGTCGACGAGGTGATCTACGGCTGCGCCAATCAGGCGGGCGAGGACAACCGCAACGTCGCCCGCATGGCCGCCCTCCTGGCGGGGCTGCCCACCGGGGTGCCGGGCTCCACGATCAACCGGCTCTGCGGTTCGGGGCTCGATGCGGTCGGCACCGCGGCGCGCGCCATCAGGACCGGAGAGGCCGATCTCGTCGTCGCAGGCGGCGTCGAGAGCATGTCCCGGGCGCCCTTCGTCATGGGCAAGGCCACCGAGGCGTTCCAGCGCACGGCCGAGGTGCACGACACGACGATCGGCTGGCGCTTCGTGAACCCGCTCATGCAGGCGCAGTACGGCATCGATTCGATGCCCGAAACCGGCGAGAACGTCGCCGAGGAGTTCCAGGTCTCCCGCGCCGACCAGGACGCCTTCGCGTTGCGAAGCCAGCAGCGCGCCGCAAAGGCCCAGGAGAGCGGGTTCTTCGCGAGGGAGATCGCGCCCGTGACGATCAAGGGCCGCAAGGGCGAGACGCGCGTCGACCGGGACGAGCATCCGCGCGCCGACACGACGCTGGAGAATCTCGCGAGGCTGAAAACGCCCTTCCGAAATCCGGGCACGGTCACCGCCGGCAACGCATCGGGAGTCAACGACGGCGCGGCGGCGCTCATCATCGCCTCCGGAGAGGCGGCAAAGCGCCATGGCCTGACGCCCCGCGCCCGCGTCGTCGCCATGGCGACGGCGGGGGTCCCGCCCCGGATCATGGGGATCGGACCCGTGCCGGCGACGCAGAAGCTCATGGAGCGGACGGGACGCCGGATCGCCGGGATCGACGTCGTCGAGCTCAACGAGGCCTTCGCCTCGCAGGCCCTCGCGGTGCTGCGGCAGCTCGGCCTTCCCGACGACGGCGACCACGTGAACCCGCATGGCGGCGCCATCGCGCTCGGCCATCCGCTCGGCATGTCGGGCGCGCGGCTCGCCTTGACCGCCGTCAACGCCCTCGAGACCTTCGGGGCGAAGAGTGCCGTCGCCACCATGTGCATCGGCGTCGGGCAGGGCATCGCCGTCCTCATCGAACGGGTCTGACCGGACGCGATGGCCGCCTACCGCCGCTTTCTCGTCCTCGGCGGCGCCCGGTCCGGCAAGAGCCGGCAGGCGCTCGCTCTCGCCGAAGCGGACGGCCGCACGCGTGTCTTCGTAGCGACGGCACAGGCCCATGACGACGAGATGCGGGACCGCATCGCGCGCCACCGTGCGCAGCGCCGGGCGGGATGGCGGACCCGCGAGGCGCCCCTCGATCTCCCGGAAGCGATCCGGGAGGAAGCCGCTCCGGACCGCGTGCTCGTCGTCGACTGCCTCACGCTCTGGCTGTCGAACGTGATGCTGGCCGGGCAAGAACCCGGCGAAGCCACGGAAGCCCTGGTCCGGGCCACCGCCGAGGCGGCGGGGCCGCTCATCCTCGTATCGAACGAGGTCGGTCAAGGCATCGTGCCTTCGACGCCCCTCGGACGCGCCTTCCGGGACGCGCAGGGACGCCTCAACCAGGAGATCGCCGCAGTCTGCGACGCCGTGATCCTCGTCGTCGCCGGCTGCCCGACGCTGATCAAGCCTCGACCTCCGCTCGGATTGACGCTCGCATGACGCGCGTCCCCGCGGTGATGATCCAGGGCACCGGCTCGAACGTCGGCAAGTCGCTCCTCGTAGCGGGCCTCTGCCGTCACTTCGCGCGGCAGGGTCTCAGCGTGCGTCCGTTCAAGCCGCAGAACATGTCGAACAACGCCGCCGCCGTCGAGGGCGGCGAGATCGGCCGCGCGCAGGCTCTCCAGGCCCGCGCCGCCCGCGCGACCGCGAACGTCCACATGAACCCGGTCCTCCTGAAGCCGGAGACCGACCGCCGCTCGCAGGTCATCGTCCAGGGCCAGCGGTTCGGTGAGCTCGACGCGTCCCGCTTCCGCGAAAGCCGCGCCTCGC
Source organism: uncultured Alphaproteobacteria bacterium (assembly GCA_963723525.1). GTDB lineage: Bacteria > Pseudomonadota > Alphaproteobacteria > Rhizobiales > Beijerinckiaceae > Microvirga. The sequence continues at coordinate 128,355 of CAVRRI010000017.1, read as the reverse complement.
TGCTTGCCCTACGTGCTCGAAAGCTTCGACCGGCTTGCTCGCGATGCGGACCTCGTCGTGGTGGAGGGCGCCGGCAGCCCGGCCGAGACCAACCTGCGCGCCGGCGACATCGCCAATATGGGCTTCGCCCGTGCGGCCGGCGTGCCGGTGATCCTCGCCGGCGATATCGACCGCGGCGGCGTCATCGCGAGCCTCGTCGGCACGTCCGCGGTGCTCGACGAGACGGACCGCAGCCTCATCCGGGGGTTCCTGATCAACAAGTTCCGCGGCGAGGTTCGCCTCTTCGACGAAGGCCTCGCGACCATCGGGCGGCTCACCGGCTGGCCGCCGCTCGGCGTGGTGCCGTGGTTCCGGGACGCCCACAAGCTGCCCGCGGAGGATGCCGTCGACCTTGACCTCCTCAAGCCGCAGGCCGACGCGCCGCTGAAGGTCGCGGCACCGATCCTGCCCCGGATCGCCAATTTCGACGACCTCGACCCGCTGAAGCTCGAACCGTCCATCGCCCTCACCCTGGTCCCGCCGGGTTCGCCGCTCCCCGCGGATGCGGACCTCGTGATCCTCACCGGATCCAAGGCGACCATCGCCGACCTCGCCTTCCTGCGCACCGAGGGATGGGACGTCGACCTCAAGGCCCATCGCCGCCGCGGCGGACGGATCCTGGGGCTGTGCGGCGGCTACCAGATGCTCGGCCGCTCGATCGCCGATCCGCACGGACTCGAAGGTCCCCCGGAAACCGTCCCGGGCCTTGGCCTGCTCGACGTCGACACGGTGCTCGCCGCCCGCAAGACCGTGCGGCCCGTGATGGCCCTCCACGCGGCCAGCGGCACGGAGCTTTCGGCCTACGAGATCCATCTGGGCGAGACCGGCGGACCCGACGCGTCGCGGGCCCCCTTCCTGCGCGGCGGCCTGCCGGAGGGCGCCGCCTCGTCCGACGGCCGCGTGACCGGCACCTATCTGCACGGGCTCTTTTCGGCCGACGGATTCCGGCGTGCCTTTCTCCGGGCGCTTCGCCCGGATCTCGGATTCGGCGGACTGTCCTACGAGGCTGAGGTGGAATGGACCCTCGACGGGCTCGCCGACCACCTCGCGGCCCATCTCGATACGGACCGCATCCTCGCGATTGCTCGCAGATAGAGCCGTGTGTTCACGGAACCACTGCCGTTGCTCACGAGCATCACACCCCCTCGCGCGCCGCCGGGGATGACACGCAGAGCGCTTCGCTCCGGCCGGGGATGACACGGAGGAGTCGGAACGCACGATACTCTAGAGCGGCGGACGCTCCGATGGAATCGGAGCTGCCGCTCTCTCCTTTTGATTGCGCATCGGAGTTGTCCCGAAACCGGGTCCCACTTTCGGGTCCGATGCGCTAACGGACCTTGGCCCGGACCTCGGCGGCGAGCGCATCGATCGCGGCCGGGGTCGAGGGTCCGGCGCAGATCGTCAGATTGTCCGCGACGGTCAGGCGGCGCTCCGGCGGCACGACGTCGTTCAGGGCCGGATGGGCGAGGAGCGCGGAACCGTTGTCGATGCTCCGTCCCGCGATCGGATCGATCAGGACGTAATCGGGGGGCGTCGCGACGACGGCCTCCAGCCGTACGAGCCCGCCGCGGGACAATCCGAGCGTTTCCTGATGCAGCGTGAAGCCCATGTGGCGCGCGAGCTCGCCCATGAAGGAATCGGGGCCCGGGACCCAGCCGCGGCGGTGGTAGATCAGGAGCGACCGGCCGCGCGGCACGATGTCCTTCGTGCGGACGAGCGCCGCGTCGATCTCCGCGATCAGCGCCTCGCCCCGCTCAGGATAGCCGACGCGGGCGGCGACCGAACGGATCTGCTCGCGCCCGTTCTCCACGGTGCGCCAGGGATCGAGAACCATCACGTCGACTCCGTGCCGCTGCAGCAACTCGCGCTTGGCGTGGGCGCCGTAACGGCCGGTGAGGACGAGGTCGGCTCCGGTGAAGAGGATGACCTCGCCGCGCCCCTCGTTCACCTGAACGTCCAGCGAGTCGGCGACGAGGTACGAGAACCCGCGGTCCCGCACGAGCGGAGAGAGGGAAGCGATCCGGTCCTTGTCGGCGAGCCTGAGAAGAAGCTGATCGGCGCAGAGATTGAGCGACACGATCCGTTGCGGAGGGTCCAGCGCGAGCGCAGCAGGCGAGATCATCAGCGCCGCGAACACGATGAGGAGAGACCCGCCCAGGGGCCACGTGCAAGGCTGTTGCGGCGTCCTCATTCTGCCTCTAAGACTGGGCGCGACGTTGGTGCCCCGGATGACAGCCCGGGGTGAAACGGGAACACGGTGCGGAGGTGCTCCTCCCAATCCGTGGCTGCCCCCGCAACTGTAGGCGGAGAGCGGCGATCCTTCATGCCACTGACCCCGGCTGCGCGGCAAGCGCGGCGGGTTCGGGAAGGCGGATCGCACGCCGTGACCCGCAAGCCAGGAGACCGGCCAGCGTCATGTCGCAACCCTGATGTCCGCCGGTGGGGCGGGCAGGAGGTCTCCATGGCTGGTCCATCGCGCTGCCTGCGGGCAGCGGCTTTCGCTTCATGCGCTCTCGTCACCGGCGCGCATGCTCAATCCGAACCCTCCCCCGCTCCCGATTTCGTCGTCACCGCGACGCGCACCTCGCAGGCGATCAGCCGAGCGGGGAGCGCGATCACCGTCATCACGGCTGACGAGATCGCCAAGGAATCCCCGAAGGACATTACGAACGTCCTGCGGCGCGTGCCCGGGCTCACGCTGACGCAGGCCGGCGGCACGGGCTCCACGGCGGCGGTGCGGATCCGCGGCACCGACGCGAAGCACACGCTCGTCCTCATCGACGGCATCCGCGTGAACGATCCCGCGTCGGCCAGCTCCGAATTCGACCTCTCTCAGCTCGTTCCGACGGACATCGAGCGCATCGAGGTGCTGCGCGGGCCGCAGTCGGCGCTCTACGGCTCGGACGCCATCGGCGGCGTGATCAACATCATCACCCGCAAGGGCCGCGGCGCCCCGCGCGTTTCCGCGAGCACCGAAGCCGGTTCGTACGGCAGCCAGGGCGGCCGCGCCGCGGTCTCGGGGAGCTCGGGACCGCTGTCCTACGCATTCTCGATCACCGGCTACGACACGGCCGGTTTCTCCCGGTACGGCTACCGCATCGGACGGATCGAACGGGCGCGCCTATGGCCGCTGGAGCCGGATTCGGCGCAGCGGCTCGGCGCCTCGGGACGGGTCGGGGTAACCCTGGCGCCGGGAGTCGAATGGGAGTTCGGCGGCTACACGTCCGTCAACAACGCGCAGTACGACCTGCCGTCGGGCGACACGCCTTCCGCCTCCGAGCAGCGCCTCTTCGAGGGTCACACGCGCCTGTCGGCTCTCACCCTCGACGGGCTCCTGCGCCACTCCGTGCTGGTCTCGGCGACACGGTCCGACCGGGCGTACGAGGACGTCTTCGGAGGCTGCCATTTCGGCACGGATCCCAACGCCGACTGGTGCCAGGACAAGTTCGTGGGCGACCGTGTCGGGGCCGAGTACCAGGGCGATCTGAAGCTCGGCCCGTTCGGGCTCCTCACGTTCGGCGCGCAGGTCGAGAAGGAGAGCATCTTCGCCGAGGCCCGGGAGCTGCGTCCCGCCCTCACCTCCTGGTACGAGACCAGCGACGCCTCGCAGACCACGCGGTCGGTCTATGCCATCCATCAGGTCTCCCCCTTCGAGAACCTGCATCTGTCGCTCGGCGGGCGGATCGACGACATCCGGGAGGGCGAGCGCTTCGGCACGTGGCGCACCACGGCGGCCTACGAGATCCCGCAGTCCGGCACGACGCTCAGGGCGAGCGCCGGGACGGGCGCCAAGGCGCCGACGCTGTTCCAGCGCTTCGATCCGATCTACGGCACGCCCGGCCTCGTTCCGGAGGAATCGATCGGGTTCGACGCCGGTATCGATCAGCGCCTGATGGACGGCCGGCTGGCACTCTCGGCCACGGCCTTCCTCAACAGGATCGACAACCTGATCGTGTTCACGTTCGATCCCTTCGACCCGGCCGATCCGACGAATGCGTTCAATTGTCCGCCGGGCAAGCCGCAGGGCTGCTATCGCAACGTCGCGGAGGCCCGGACGAGCGGCGTCGAGCTCGCGGGCACGGTCGACGTCATACCCCAACGGCTCGGCCTGCGGGCCGTCTATACCTACACGCAGGCGCTCGACCTGACACGGAACCGGTTCACCGGCCTGCCGCTCAACAAGCGGCTGGAGCGTCGGCCCGAGCACGAAGGCCGGGTCGGCCTGGTCATGACGCCCGCCGAAGGGCTCTCGATCGAGCCGTCGGTCGTCTTCGTGGGCGAGCGATTCTCCCGGTCGAACGAGCGGGAGCGGCTGGCGCCGTATGCGCGTCTCGATCTCCTCGTCGATTACCGGATCAACGAGACCTTCAGCGCCTACCTCCGCGCGGAGAACCTGACGGACGCCGCCTACCAGGACGTCTACAATTACGGGACGGCGGGGCGCTCGTTCTATGCCGGCCTCCGCGCCACCTGGTGAGCGGATCAGAGCAACATGACCCCGGTCAGCAGCGCGGCGACGAGAGCCGCCTGCACGGCGCACGCCGCCCGATAGACCCGCAGCGCGCGGCGGATATCCGCCGCGCCGGCTTCCGCCCGTCCATCCCCCATCCAATGATCCTCGACGGGGACGCCGCCATAGACCCTGGGGCCCGCGAGCCGCAGGCCCAGGGCGCCGGCCATCGCGGCCTCCGGCCAGCCGGCATTGGGCGAGCGGTGACGGCGGGCATCGCGCCCGACGGCCCGGACGGCCCCCCGCGGATCGGCGCCCGGCGTCAGCGCGGCGGCGGCGACGATGAAGAGCGCCGAGAGGCGCGAGGCCGGAAGGTTGACGAGATCGTCGAGCCGCGCCGCAGCCCAGCCGTAGGCCTCGTGGCGCGGCGAGCGATGCCCGACCATGCTGTCGGCCGTGTTCACGGCCTTGTAGAGCACCCCGCCCGGGAGACCGGCGACGGCGGTATAGAAAGCTGGCGCGACGACGCCGTCGGAGAAATTCTCGGCGAGGCTTTCGATGGCGGCCCGGGCGACGCCCGCCTCGTCGAGGCTCTGCGGATCCCGTCCGACGATCCGGGAGACGGCGGCCCGCCCCTCGGCGAGGCCGAGTTCGAGACGATCCGCGACTTGCCCGACATGCTCATGCAGGCTCCGTTGCGCGATGAGGCTGCTCGCCACGATCCCCACGAGGCCGACCGAAATCGCCCCGAATGCGCAGCGGGCGCTTTCCCCGGTCAGGAAGGCGGCCGTGCCGACGAGCGCAAGGACGAGCGCCAGGGCGGCGACGCCGCGCCGCCGCCGGGCGCCGAAGGGCCGATCGGACCGATTGAGGCGCCGGTCGCACGCGTCGATCGCCGCGCCGATCCACGTGACGGGATGACCGATCCGGGCAAACAGCGCCTTCGGGTATCCCATGGCCGCATCGACCGCGAGAGCGATCAGCACGAGGGACAACGTGTCGGGCGGAAGTGACATCGTGGGCAGGGACAATTTCGAGGCCGTGGAGCACGGCGGCGACCTCCTAGCCGCAAAAGCTCGATTCCCGGAAGCGCCGGAACCCTGGATCGACCTGTCGACCGGGATCAATCCCACGCCCTACCCGTTCAACCTTCCGCCGCCCGCGGCCTATGCGCGTCTGCCGGCGCCGGGCGAGATGCGGGCGCTGGAGGCGATCGCGGCCCGCGCCTATGGCGTGCGCGACCCTGCCTGCGTCGCGGCTGCAAGCGGTTCCCAGACTCTGATCCAGCTCCTGCCCTTGCTGCGCGGTCGCGGGCGCGTCGCGGTCCTCGGCCCGACCTACCGCGAGCACGAGCGCTGCTGGGTCCGCGCGGGGTTCGACCTGCGCCGGGTGGGCGATCTGGAGGCCGCACTGGACGAGGAGCCGGACGTGATCGTCGCGGTGAACCCGAACAACCCCGACGGGCGGCTCCTCCCGCGGGCCGATCTGCTGCATGCGGCGAACCGTCTCGCCGAACGCGGGGGATGGTTCGTCATCGACGAAGCCTTCGCCGATTGCGAGCCCGACGCGAGCCTCGCCTCGGCCCACGCCGATGGCGTCATCGTGCTTCGCTCGCTCGGGAAAGCGTACGGCCTGGCGGGCCTGCGGCTCGGCTTCGCGGTGGCCAACCCCGCTCTCTCGGCACGGATCAGGCAGTATCTGGGACCTTGGCCGGTCTCGGGGCCCGCCATCGCGATCGGCGGCCAAGCCCTCGCGAATCCGGCTTGGCTATCCAGCCAGTCCGGTCTCCTTGCGGCCTCCGCGGCGAAGCTCGACGGATACTTGGTGAATGCCGGATTCACCATCGTGGGAGGAACGCGGCTGTTCCGCCTCGTCCGGCACCCCGAGGCGCCGGCACGGTTCGAACAATTAGCGAAAGAAGGCATCTGGTCGCGCCAATTCTCCGGCAACCCTGACCATTTGCGCTTCGGTAACCCACCCGCGAGCGCCTGGAAAAGGCTCCGGATAGCCTTAAGGACCGGTTGAGAAATCGGGGCCGAGCCTTCGTGCGAACCGCAGCGGCGGGACGCCGCACGGAACGCAAACGGGCTCACCCAATGGCCAAGCTGACCCATTCTGGTCATACCCCGCCGTCAGGAACGGCTCCAGCAATCGAATCGACAAGGGGATCGCGCGCCGACCAAGGCGACGCGGCCATTGCGGGGGCATTCATGACCGACCCGATAACGGCGCCACACGGCGCCATCCAGGCCTGCGACGTCCAGGATGACGTCCACTGGCTCCAGCCGCGGAGCGCCCAGCAGGGCGCGGCTCTCAACGCGCGCTCGCGGGAAGCGTTCCGCCAGGTCACGGTGAGCCTGGGACTCGGCGCCCTGCTCACGTTCGGGTCGGCCGGCACCGCCGTAGCCCCGGCCGCCGCCAGCACAAAGGACGTGGAGGCGCCGAGCGCCTCGACCAATGCCATCGAACGTCAGCTCCCCCCGGTCGAAACCGTCGCGGCGGCTCCGATCGCCATCCCGGCCGAGGGCCGGATCTCGTCCGGCGAGGACGGAATTGCGGCATCCATCGTCCTCGCTTCGACGGGGGCGGTCGAAGCCCTTGAGGCCGACCAATCCGCGCGCGATCCGCAGGAACTCATTCAATTCGACGGGATGCGCGTCTCGCGCTGGATCGTCGAGACGATCCTGCGCGCCGCGGAGCACACAGGCGTCGATCCTGTCTACATGATGGCGCTCGCCGACAAGGAATCGAGCTTCATCCCGGCCAACAAGGCGGGTTCTTCCTCGGCCGAGGGCCTGTTCCAGTTCATCAGCAGCACCTGGCTCGAAGTCGTGAAGACCTTCGGCGCCCGCCACGGCCTCGAGGCCGAGGCGGCAGCGATCGAGACGGTCAAAGGCGAGCTCGCGATCCTGGACGACGGGATGAGGGAGCGCGTTCTCGGCCTCCGACGCGATCCCTATCTGTCCGCCCTCATGGCCGCCGAAATGATGAAGCGAGACCGCTCGAAGATCGAGCGGCGACTCGGTCGCGAGATCACCCGGTCCGAGTTCTACCTGGCGCATTTCTTCGGCGTCGACAGCGCGAGCAAGTTCATGTCGCTCGTCGACGGCAAGCCGAAGCAGAGCGCCCCCAAGGTGTTCCCGGCGGCCGCGAAGGCCAACAAGAACCTGTTCTTCGCCAAGAAAGGCAAGAAGACCCGGCACTTGTCCGTGGCCGAGGTCTACGAAAAGCTCGACCGGATGATCGACAAGCGTCTCGACCGGTACGAAGACGTCACTGCGCTCGCGACGGCGGACGCGAGCTTCTGAGGCTTCCATCGAACGACCGGCCTCTAGCGCATCGTGCGGAAAAGTGGACCCGGTTTTCCGCGTCGAACGATGCGCTGCTTCAAAAGGGAGCATCGGATGGATCCCAAAAGTGGAGTCCACTTTTGGGTCCGATGCCGCGCATCGTGCGGAAAAGTGGACCCGGTTTTCCGCGTTGAACGATGCGCTGTTCTCAAAGGGTGAGCATCGGATGGATCCCAAAAGTGGGGTCCACTTTGGGTCCGATGCCGCGCATCGTGCGGAAAAGTGGACCCGGTTTTCCGCGTTGAACGATGCGCTGTTCTCACAGGGTGAGCATCGGATGGATCCCAAAAGTGGGGTCCACTTTTGGCCCGATGCTCGAGGCCGGGACTTTGTCACGGCTGTTTCCGTTCGGCGCGTGGGCTCAGGGAGGCGGTTGCCGGACTCGTCGGCGGGAGATCGACGAAGCCGCCCTTTGCGGCGGGGCGGGAGCGGCTCACGATCCGGACGATCACGAACAGCGTGAGCAGCAGAGTCAAGGCGGCCACATAGACGAAGAGGCCGGCCGGACCGAGCCAGCCCATCATGGTGGTCGCCGGCAGCGGCCCGAGGATGCTCCCGACCGCCCAGCAGACGAGCAGGCTCGAAATCGTCGGGACGATCCGCTCCGGCTCGACGAGGTCGCAGGCATGAGCTGCACAGATCGGATAGAGGCACAGCGAAAGACCGCCCCATAGGGCGAATCCGACGATCACGAACGCCGGCCCGAGAGAGCCCGCGAACGGGATGAAGAGCGAAACGAGCGCCGTACCCGCGGCGACGCCTGCGATGACGCGGCGCCGGTCGGAACGGTCCGACAGCCATCCGAGAGGCCATTGCAGGATCAGGCTCCCGCCCTGCAGCGCGAAGAGAAGCCCGGCCGCCTGGTCGGGGTCGAGGCCGATCCTGGTGCCGTAGACGGGCGCGAGCGCGATGACGGGGGCATTGACCGCACCCACCACGAAAGCCCCGACGACGGCCGAGGGAGCGACCCGGAAGAGGCCACCGGGATCGATTCGGACCGTCCGGGGTGCGGGAGGCTCTTCCGTCACGGTCGCTGCGACCGGAACCAGCGAGAGCCCCATCATGGCGCTGACGGCCATGAACAATCCGTCCGCTTCGACGCTTCCGAACGCGATGCCGAGCGGGGACAGCATCATCGCGATCTTCGTGCAGACCATGTAGACGGAGATGAGGCGGCCCCGATGGCTCGACGTCGCGCGGGCGCTGACCCACCCGTCGATGACGGTGAGGACCCCGGCCATCGCGACCCCCGTCAGCGCCCGCAGGACGGCCCACGCTGCGACGGAATCCGCCAGGGCGAATCCGAGCACGAGAGCGGATATCGTCACCGCAAGGCTCGCAAAGGCGCGGATGTGGCCCACTTGCCGAATGACGATCGGACCCAGGAAGCAGCCGAACAGAAAGCCGAGCCCGTAGGCTGCCGTCACCACGCCAATGCCGGTGATGGAGAGTCCTTCCGCCAGCATGCGAAGCGGCAGGAGCGCGAGCAGCAGCCCGTTCGCGGCCTGCAGCAGGGTCGCGCTGGCCGTGATGCTCCAGATGAGGGCGAGAGAGGATCCCACGGGCGAGATGTCGGGAAGGCAGGAAAGAATAACCTGCCGTATTTAGATCATCTGGCGGTGATGGGTATCCGGGTCAGCGGCGATTCCGCGTCCGAGGGCCGACGGACGGGAGGGGCATCGCGCTCTCTCGGGAGCGGGATCGTCATGCCGGCGATGGAACGGAACCGCGCCCGGATCGCCTATCCGTCGCGACCGAACCCCGCGAACAGATAGAAGCCGTTGAACCGCACGCCCGCGGCGGCGGCCTTGGCGTCGAAGCCGAGCGGCGCCTTTTCGCCCTCGTCGAGCCTGCCGCTGAACGTCCATTGCTGCCCGGTCAGGAAGGCGGGAACGGAACGCTCCTCGGGCACGGCGCAGAACAAGCCGTTCGGGTCCCTGCTTCGAAACAGGTTGAAGGGCGGCATGCTGGCCTCCTCGATCGTTGGGTCTCGTCCGTAGGCGCGAATCTCGCTTCTAGCGCCACACCTGGGCAGGTTTGTGGTGCTGCCTGCGCGCTCGGGGAGTGGTGTCCGCTCCCGATGGTTTCTACGGTCGCCCGACACCGGTGTCGAGCCGGATTCGAGAACCGGACAAGGAAACTCAGGCATGACTTATGGTCGAAACGACGGGCGCCGATGGATCGGCATCGGTCTGATCGCCCTGGCCCCCTTCGCGGCGGACGCGGCGCGGGCTCAGTTCGCCCCGTCGGCGCCGGAGGCTCCGACCTCGCGCACGTTCAAGAAGTCCGGCACCGCGACGAGGGACATGGTCGCCGCTGCCAACCCGCTGGCGGCCGAGGCCGGGCGGCAGATCCTGGCGGCCGGCGGCAGCGCCGTCGATGCCGCGGTGGCGGTGCAGTTCGTCCTCAATCTCGTCGAGCCGCAGAGCTCCGGCATCGGCGGCGGCGCCTTCCTGCTCCACTGGGACAACCAGAAGGTCGTGACGCTCGACGGCCGCGAGACGGCGCCGCTGGCGGCAAAGCCCGAGCGCTTTCTCACGCCCGACGGCCAGCCGATGAAGTTCTACGACGCCGTGGTCGGCGGACGGTCGGTGGGGGTGCCGGGCACCGTGCGCCTCCTCGAGACCGCCCACAAGAGATGGGGCAAGCTGCCGTGGAGGCAGCTCGCCGAGCCGGCGATCAGGCTGGCGGACCAAGGTTTCGCGATCTCGCCGCGCCTCAACGGACTCCTCGCCCAGGAGCAGCACCTGGCGAAGGACCCGCTGGCCAGGGCCTATTTCTACGAAGCCGACGGCAAGCCGAAGGCGGTCGGCACGGTGCTGAAGAATCCGGCCTTCGCGCGGACCCTGCGCGCCATCGCCGAGCGCGGGTCGGAGGCGTTCTATGCGGGCGAGATCGCGAGAGACGTCGTTTCGACCGTGACCGGGCATCCGACCAATCCGGGCGACATGACGCTCGACGACCTCAAGGCCTATCGGGTCGAGGAGCGCGAGCCCGTCTGCGGTCCGTACCGCACCTACACGATCTGCGGCATGGGCCCGCCGAGTTCCGGGGCGGTGGCGGTCCGGCAGATCCTCGGAATCCTCGAAACCAGGGACATGACGGCGATGAAGCCCGGCCCGGAGGCCGTTCACTGGATCGCGGAAGCCGGCCGCCTCGCCTTCGCGGACCGCGCGCTCTACCTCGCCGATCCTCGATTCGTGAGCGTGCCGGTGAAAGGGCTCACCGATTCCGGCTACATCAGGAGCCGCGCGGCCCTCGTCGATCCGGCCAAGTCCATGGGCAAGGCCGCGCCCGGCCATCCGCCCTTCCAGAAGACCTTCCTGTGGGGCGCCTCCGACGGCATCGAGTTCGGCACGAGCCACATCGCCGTCGTGGACAGGGATGGTCATGCGGTCTCGATGACCACCACCATCGAGGACGGCTTCGGCGCCCGCCTGATGGCGAAGGGCGGCTTCCTCCTGAACAACGAGCTCACCGATTTCTCCTTCACGACGACGGAGGACGGCAAGCCCGTGGCCAACCGGGTCGAGCCCGGCAAGCGCCCGCGCAGCTCCATGGCGCCGACGATCGTGCTCGACGCCGGCAACAGGCTCCATGCGGTGCTGGGCTCCCCGGGAGGCAGCGCGATCATCAACTACGTCGCCAAGACGCTCGTGGGCATCCTGGACTGGAAGCTCGACCCGCAGGTCGCGGTCGATCTGCCGAACGTCGGCAGCCGCAACGCCGCGACGGAGCTCGAGAAGGGCACGGAGGCCGAAGCCTGGAAAGCGGCGCTCGAAGCGAAGGGCCACGAGGTCCGCGTGATCGACCAGACCTCCGGCATCCAGGCGATCGTGGTCACGCCGGCCGGCCTCGTCGGAGGCGCCGACAGCCGCCGCGAGGGCGTCGCGATCGGCAATTGAACCGGGTGCAGGTTCAGGCGCCCTTCGCGGCCTGAGGTCCTCGGGTTGCGCCGGCGCACGCCCGAGGATCGCGTGCCGAGGAGGGTGCCCCGCTCGTCACGTCGCAAGGCACAGCCCCTCTCGCGCGCGAAGCCTATTGTGGATGTCGACCGCCGCGATCTCGCCGTGGGCCATGGCGATGCCGAGCTGGTTCAGGCCCGTCACGATATCGCCCGCCGCGTAGCATCCCTCGATGGAGGTCCGCTGGTGGCTGTCCGTCACGATGCGGTTGTCAGGCTGCAGCTTGATGCCGAGCATCGCGGCGAGGTCGGCCCGAGGATGGATGCCGAGGGCCGAATAGATCGTGTCGACGGTCAGCCTCTCGCCGTCCGCAAAGACGAGATGCGCGATCCGCTGACCCTCCATGACGATGTCGGCGAGCGGCGTTTCGACCGTGCGGATGCTCTGCTCTTCCATGCGCCGGCGGTTCTCATCGGCGAGCGCGATGGGCTGGCCGAGGGTGACGAGCGTGATGTCGGACGTGTAGGTCCGCAGGAACAGCGCCTCGGCGAGGCCGGTTTCGTTGCGCCCGATGACCACGAGCTTGCGGCCCGTCAACTCGTAGCCGTCGCAAATCGGACATTGGCGCACGAGGCCGCGCCGGACCGCTTCGAGCGCATTGGGCAGCGGCGGCTCGATGTCGACGACGCCGGTCGCCAGGATGACGTGACGGGCGGCAACCGCCGACCCGTCCACCTTCGCGAGGAACGAGCCGTCGGGCCGGCAGCCGAGGGACGTCACCGTGCCGGTCTCGGGGCTGGCGCCATGGACGGCGAGTTGCGCCCGCATGCGCTCCAGGAGCTCGACCCCGCCGACACCCTCGGGGAAGCCGGGATGGTTATGAGACCGCGGGATCCACGAGGCGCGGCTTTCGCGCGCGTCGAAGATCCGGAAGCTGCGGCGGAAGCGGGCGAGATAGATCGCCGCCGTGAGGCCGCCCGGACCGCCCCCGACGACGAGGCAGTCGAGAAGCTCTGCGGGCGCATCGGCATCGTTCATCGCGACCGTCCCTGCGCCGGTCGGCGTCGTGAAAGGTCCGGCTGGTTCGGCATCCCTGCTCGTTCATGACGTGAGGCCCGAGCCGATCGGCTCGGCAGACGGAAACGGCCGGCGGGCGGCTCCTGTTCCGCTGCGTTTCAAAGCTTGACCAGCGTCTTTCCGAAATTGCGCCCCTTCAGCATGCCGATGAAGGCATCCGGCGCGTTCTCCAGTCCTTCGGCAACATCCTCGCGGTAGCGGATCCTGCCCGCCTGCACCCATTCGCCCATGTCGCGCGCGAACTCGCGTGCCTGTGCCGCGAAATCGCCGACGATGAAGCCGCGGAGCGTGAGCCGCCGGGTCAGGATGGCGCGCATGAGCGACGGCGTGCGGTCAGGTCCCTCCGGCGGCGAGGTGGCGTTGTAGAGCGCCACGAGCCCGCAGACCGGAACGCGGGCGAACGCGTTGAGAAGCGGGAAGACGGCATCCCACACGGCGCCGCCGACATTCTCGAAATAGATGTCGATGCCATCGGGGCAGGCTGCCTTGAGCTGCGCAGCGAAATCGGGCGCCCGGTGGTCGACCGCCGCATCGAAGCCGAGTTCCTCGACGAGGTAGCGGCACTTGTCGGTGCCGCCCGCGATGCCCACCGCGCGGCAACCCTTGATCTTTCCGATCTGGCCGACCGCCGACCCGACCGGTCCGGAAGCCGCGGCGACCACCAGGGTCTCGCCTCCCTTCGGCTGGCCGATGTTGAGAAGACCCGTATAGGCCGTCATGCCCGGCATGCCGAGAACGCCGAGCGCCGTGGTGACGGGGGCGACGCTCGGATCGAGCTTGCGCAGGCCCGTGCCGTCGGACAGCGCATAATCCTGCCAGCCGGCGTAGCTCAGGACGAGGTCGCCCTCCTTGAACTTCGGGTGCTGCGAGGCGACGACCTCGCTCACCGTGCCGCCCACCATCACGTCGCCGATTTCGAGCGGCTTCGCGTAGGACCGCGCGGTGCTCATGCGGCCGCGCATATAGGGATCGAGGGACAGCCAGCGATTGCGCAGGAGGGCCTGGCCGGGTCCCGGCTCCGGCACGGGACCCGTCTCGAGGCGGAAATTGTCCGGCTTCGGCTCGCCCTCCGGGCGCGAGGCCATGATCCACTGCCGGTTCGTCTGGCTCATCGTCCCGTCTCCTCCCGTCAAACGGCCGACAGGCCGCCGTCGACCGCGACCGCCTGGCCGGTCATGAAGCTGTTCTGCGGACTGCAGAGCCAGAGCATCGCGTCGACGATCTCCGCCGGTTCCCCGAGGCGCCGCATCGGCATCGTCGAGACCATCCGGTCGATGGCTTCCTCCTGCGTGCCCCGCATGCCGGCCAGCGGGCCGGTCACCATGCTGGTGCGCGTGAAGGCCGGGCAGAGGGCGTTGATGCGCACGCCGCGCCGGGCCGTCTCCGCCGCCGCGCTGCGGGTCAGCCCCACCACCGCATGCTTCGCGGCCGCGTAGGCGGACAGGAGCGGGGCGCCGATAAGCCCTGCGACGGAAGCGACGTTGAGAACGGCCCCGACGCGGCCCGTCTCCGCGAAGGCCCGCTCCATCACGGGGATCTGATGCTTCAGGCCGTAGAACACGCCCATGACGTTGATGTCGAGCATCCGCCGCATGGTCGCGCCGTCGATCGAGACGAGCTTCGTGAACGGATGGACGACGCCGGCGTTGTTCACGGCGACGTCGAGGCGGCCGAAAGCTTCGATCGCCCGTCGGACGAGGGCGGCGGCGGTGTCTTCCTCGGCGACGTCTCCGGCCAGGATCTCGACCCGATGGCTCAAGGCCCGCAGGGCATGCGCCGCGGCGTCGAGGCCGGCCTCGTCGCGGTCGCCCAGCACGAGGCTGGCGCCCTCCGCCGCGAAGCGCTCCGCCGCCGCGCGCCCGAGCCCGCCGCAGGCGCCCGTGACGATGACGGCCGCACCCTCGAAGCGCCTCGTCACGGCCGGGTATCCGCGGAAACGAGGTCGACCGCCATCGCGGCCAGCATCGGTACCGCCTCCCCCAGCCGGCGGCCGCGCTCCGGATCGGAGGCGTTGCCGTCGAGCGCTCGCTTGTAGACGCCCTGCAGGATCGCCGCGAGCCGGAAGAAGCTGAAGGCGAGATAGAAGGTCCAGTTGTCGATGCGGCCGACGCCGGTGCGTTCGCAGTAGCGGGCGACGTATTCGGCCTCCGGCGGGATGCCGTAGGCCTTGCGGTCGATGGAGCCGATCCCGCGGAAGACGCCCTCTCCCGGCAGCCGGAGCTGCATGCACTGGTAGGCGAGATCGGCATAAGGGTGCCCGAGCGTGGAAAGTTCCCAGTCGAGCAGCGCGAGGATGCGCGGCTCGTCGGGCGCGAAGATCATGTTGTCGAGGCGGAAATCGCCGTGCACGAGGCTGACCTTCCCGTCGTCGGCGGGCGTCTCGCGCTGGAGCCAGGCGATGAGGTCGTCCATGGGCTTGATCGCGTTGGTCTCCGAGGCCCGGTACTGCCCGGTCCAACGGGCGATCTGGCGCTCGAAATAGCTGCCGGGCTTTCCGAAATCCGCAAGTCCCACCGCGGTCGGATCGACCCGGTGAAGGGCCGCGAGCGCCGCGTTCATGGCATCGTAGACGGCGCCGCGCTCGTCGGGGGCGAGATCAGGCAGGGCGCTGTCCCAGAAGATCCGGCCCTCGACGTAATCCATGACGTAGAACATGGACCCGATCACCGCCTCGTCCTCGCACAGGTGCAGCACCCGCGGCACCGGCACGCCCGTCTTCGCCAGGGCGGCCATGACGCGGAACTCGCGGTCGACCGCGTGGGCGGACTTCAGAAGAGTGCCCGGCGGCTTGCGGCGCAGGACGTAGCGTCCGCCCGTCGCGGTGACGAGGAAGGTCGGGTTCGATTGTCCGCCCGCGAACTTCTCGGCGCGGACGAACCGCCCGAACCCCTCGATGCGGTCGGCGAGATAAGGTCCGAGACGTTCGGTCTCGATGTGGGCGATGCCTTGAGCCATGACGCTTTCGAATTCCCGATCGACGCATCTCGACGGTGAAGGGAAGCCCCTTCGCCGGACAATGCTCTATAGCATCGTGCGGAAAAGTGGACCCGGTCTTCTGCGTTAAACGATGCGCTGTTCTCGACAGGTGAGCATCGGATGGATCCCAAAAGTGGAATCCACTTTTGGGTCCGATGCGCTAGCCGAGGACGGTGAGCGTAATCCAGTCGGCGAGGAGCGCCGGCTTCTCGGATCCTTCGAGTTCGACCGTCACACGGTAGCACAGCATCGCTTCCCGTGGCGTGCGCATGCTCAAGTCCGTCAGGACGAAGCGCGCCCTCAACCGCCGGCCGGCCGGCACGGGCGAGAGGAAGCGGATGCGGTCGAACCCGTAGTTGATCCCCATGGCCCGGCCTTCGATCGGCGGCAGCGCCTCCTGCCCCATGACCGAGAGGAGCGAGAGCGTGAGGAAGCCGTGCGCGATGGTGCCGCCGAAGGGCGCTTCGGCGGCGGCCCGGACCGGATCGACGTGGATGTATTGGTGGTCGTCGGTGGCTGCGGCGAACCGGTCGATCAGACCCTGATCGACCGTCCGCCACAAGGAGACGCCGATCTCCTCGCCGATGCGCCGTTTCAGCGAATCGAGCGAAACGGCCCCGGCCGCACGAGCACTCATGCGGCCGAAGCCGCGCCGGGCAGGGCGTAGTCCTTCAGCTGCTCGCGCAACTGCAGCTTCGAGACCTTGCCGGTGGCCGTCAGCGGCAAGGTCTCGACGAACAGCACGTCGTCCGGCACCTGCCAGCCGGCGACCCTGCCGGCGATGAAGGCGAGGACGTCCTCCTTCTTCGGCGCGGCGCCCGCCGCCGGGACCACGACGAGGAGCGGTCGCTCGCCCCAGCGCGGATGCGGAACGGCGATGACCGCGCATTGCGCGACGCCGGGGCAGCCGATGGCGGTGTTCTCGAGGTCGATGGAGGAGATCCATTCGCCGCCCGATTTCACGAGGTCCTTCGTCCGGTCGACGATGACGAGGAAGCCGTCGGGCGTGATCTTCGCCACGTCGCCGGTGCCGAACCATCCGTCCGCGTCGAGCGCAGCCGCCGTGGCCGCCTCGTTGTTGTAGTAGCCCGAAGCGATCGCCGGTCCCCGCACGAACAGCTCCCCGGAGGATTGGCCGTCCTTCGGCAGTTCGCGGCCGTTCTCGTCGACGATCTTCATCTCGACCCCGAAGATCCTGCGGCCCTGGCGCGCCTTGATGTCGATGCGCTCCTCGAGCGGCAGCTTCTCCATGGCGGGTGCAAGGGTGCCGATCGTGCCGACGGGGCTCATCTCGGTCATCCCCCAGCCGTGGCGGACGTCGATGCCGAACTCGCGCTCGAAGGCTTCGATCATCGGGCGCGGCGCCGCCGAGCCGCCGATGATGACCTGGCCGAGGCCCTCCGGCTTGCGGCCGCGGATCTTCATCTCGTTGAGGAGCCCGAGCCACACGGTCGGCACGCCCCAGCTGCTGTGGACGCGCTCGCTCTCCATGAGGTCGAACAGGCTCGCCCCGTCGAGCTTGGCGCCCGGAAACACGAGCGAGGTGCCGGAGAGAGGAGCCGAATACGGAAGCCCCCACGCGTTCACGTGGAACAGGGGCACGACGGGCAGGATGCTGCGGCCGTCGCCGAAGGCCGTCGGAGTGCCGACGATGCAGCCGAAGGCATGAAGGACGTTTGAGCGGTGGGAATAGAGGACGCCCTTCGGCTCTCCCGTCGTGCCCGAGGTGTAGCAGAGGCCCGCCGCGGCGTTCTCGTCGAACTCGGGCCAAGTGATCGTGTCGGGCCGACCGGCAAGGAGTTCCTCGTAGGAGAGCAGCCCGTCGAGGCCGGCCTGGTGCGGCATCGTCTCGCGGCCGGTCATCGCCACGAGCACGAGATCCTTCGGGAAACGCGGGCGCAGCGCCGCCACGAGTGGCGCGAACGTGATGTCGAAGAACAGGATTCGGTCCGCCGCATGGTTGACGATATAGGCGAGCTGATCGGGGAAGAGCCGGGGATTGATCGTGTGGCAGACCGCCCCGATGCCCGAGATCGCGTAGTAGAGCTCGAAATGCCGGTAGCCGTTCCAGGCGAGCGTCGCCACGCGGTCGCCGGATTCGATTCCCAGCCCCCGAAGAGCATGGGCGAGCCGCGCCACACGCGACCGGATGTCCCTGTAGGTGGTGCGGTGGATGCCGCCTTCCGTGGCGACGGAGACGATCGATCCGCCGGGATGCACTTCGGCCGCGAAATCCAGGATCGCCGGGATCGACAAGGGTCGATCCATCATCATGCCCTTGAGCATGTCCCTCCTCCGTTCTGCACGGCCGCTCTGCGGCGGCTCGCAAGGCCGTCCGGGCGGGCTCGCACCCGCCCGGAGCCGGTTCGACCTTACTGGCTGACGCTGGCGGCGTCGACCGGAACGACCTTGCCGTTCTTCACCATGCCGAGCACGAGCTGGGCATTGCTGCCGCCCCGTTCGTCCACGCCGGTGATGCGAGCCGGGTTGCGCGCAGGCTCCAGCTTGGCGAAGGCCGCGCCGAACTTGGCATGGATCGCCTTCGGGTCGGAGACCGTGCCGGCGAGCTTCATGGCTTCGGCGAGCGCGTAGAGGGTGGAGTAGTGATAGGACGCTTCCGAGCCCGGATCGCGGTTGTAGGCCTTCCGGAAGGCCGCCACGAAGGCTTCGGTGCCGGGGCGGGTGTCGTGCACGAGCGGCAGCACGCCGATCGCGCCTTCGAGCATGTCCCAGCCGCCCAGGGTCAGCGCCATCTCGTCGATCTTCGCCTGGTCCATGATCGCGAAGCCGCCCTTGAAGCCGAGCTCGCGGGCCGGTCTTCACGACGAGAGCGGTCGGCTCGGACGCGCCGCCGATGAACATGACGTCGGGCTTCGCCGCGACGACGCGGCTGACGCCGGAGTAGAAGTCCGTGTCCTTGTTGTAGGACATCGGGTTCTCGGCGACGACCTCGCCGCCGGCCTTCTTCCACGCCGGCGCGAAGAGCCCCGACCAGGCCTTCGCGTAATCGTGGTCGGCGGGAGCCATGCCGAGCTTCTTGCCGAAGGTCTTCATCTGCACGTTGATGAACGGCTCGATGTAGCCGGGGAAGGACGGCGGAATACGAAGGGTCAGCTTGTTGCCCTTCTCGACGATGGTCGGCACGCTCGTATAGGCGCCGAGGATGAAATTGTCCTGCTCGTTGAAGGCCTGGATGGCGAACGCGCCGCCGGAATGGGGCGTCAGCACCATGGGCACGTTGCTCTGGGCCCTGAGGCGCTTCGCGTTCACGGCGGCTTCGCTCGGCGAGTACTTGTCGTCGAGCGCCACGATGTTGAACTTGTATTTCTTGCCCCCGACCTCGAAGCCGCCGGCGTCGTTGATTTCCTTCGCGGCCATTTCGAGGCCCACGAGCGTGTTGCGGCCGTAGAGCGCCGCACCACCGCTCAGAGGGCCGGTATAGCCGACATTGACCGTCTCCTGAGCGAGCGCTCCGGAGACGCATGCGAGGCCGAAGGCCGCGGCGCTCGCTGTCCGCATCAGGCGTTTGTAGTGCATCATTTCGTTTCTCCCTCTCCTTCGTGGTCCGGCCGGGTGGCGAGCCGCCCGCCCCTCTGTTGGCGGCCCCGGGACGGGACCGCAGATTCTGCACCGGCACCGCTCAGGCGCCGATATAGGCCTTTCGAATCCGCTCGTCGCCGAGCAGCGTGCCCCTGTCGCCCTCCATGACGATGCGGCCGTTCTCGATGACGTAGGCACGGTGCGCGATCTGCAAGGCCGCGTAGGCGTTCTGTTCGGCGAGGAGGACCGTCGTGCCGCTCTCGTTGATTTCCTTGATGACGCCGAGCACCTGCTTCACCACGAGCGGCGCGAGGCCGAGGGACGGCTCGTCGAGGAGCAGGATCTCGGGGCGGCCCATGAGCGCCCGACCGATCGCCACCATCTGCTGCTGTCCGCCGGAGAGCGAACCCGCCGGGTCGCCACGCTTCTCGCGCAGGACCGGGAACATGTCGTAGACCCGCTCGAGGTCGGCCTCCGTCCGCTTCCTGTCGAAACGATGCACATAGGCCCCGAGAAGAAGGTTCTTGCGCACCGACATGTCCGGGAACAGCTTGCGGCCTTCCGGGCAATGCACCACGCCGGCCTCGACGATCTGCGAGGGTTTGCGCCCGGCGAGATCCCGGCCCTTGAACCAGATGCTCCCACGGACGAGCTTGCGCAGGCCGCTGATCGCCATGAAGAGGGAGCTCTTGCCGGCGCCGTTGGCGCCCAGCATGACGACGAGCTCGCCCTGGTCCGCATGGATGCTGATCTCGTCGAGCGCCCGGTAGCTGCCGTAGTTGAGCTGTGCCCCTTCAAGCCGCAGCATAGTCGGCTCCGAGATAGGCTTCGATGACCTTGCGGGTCGGACCGGATCCCGGCGGGCGGGCCCTCGGCGATCTTCTCCCCGTGATCCAGCACGACGATCTTGTCGGCGAGGCTCATGATCATGTCCATCTTGTGCTCGATCAGGCAGACCGTCACGCCCGACCGCACCATCTTCCGGATGAGATCGGCGAGGCCTCGCGTCTCCTCCGGATTCACCCCGCCGGCCGGTTCGTCGAGGAGGACGATCTTCGGCTCGGTCGCCAGAGCCAGCGCGAAGGCGATGCGCTTGCGCTCCTCCTGCGAGATGTCGGCGGCGAGGCGGTTCGCGATCGAGGAAAGCCCGACGAAGTCCAGCACCTCTTCGGCCTTCGACCGGCACTCGCGTTCGTCTTTCTGCAGACGCCTCGAGTTCGTCACCACGTCCCAGAACGTGGATTGCGTCCGCAGGCGGTGGCCGACGATGAGGTTGTCGATGACCGTCGCCTGGTCGAACAGGCTCGTCGCCTGAAAGGTGCGGCCGATCCCGAGCTTCGCCATCCGGTCGGGCCTGAGGCCCGCCACGTCCCGGCCCTCAAGCATGATGCGCCCGGAAGTCGGACGGTGAAAGCCGCTGATCAGGTTGAAGAAGGTCGTCTTGCCGGCGCCGTTGGGACCGATGATGGCGTTGATCTTGCCCTGCTCGAAGGTGGCGGTGATCTCCTTGACGGCCGTCAGCCCGCCGAACCGCTTGGTGAGCGACTGGACCTCAAGCATTGGCCCTGGCCTCCTCCTGCACGGGGGTGGGCGAAGCGCGGGCCGGACGGGCCTCCGAGGCGGCTGCGCGGCGCGCCCGCTGCGTCCGGTAGAACCCGATGATCCCCTGCGGAAAGTACATGACGAGCAGGATGAGGAGCGGTCCGAACACGATCATCCTGTAGTCCTGCAGGAACTGCAGGGACTGGGTGACCCAGGTGAGCAGGACGGCGCCGAGCACCGGACCGAAGAGCGTGCCGATGCCGCCGACGAGGATGAAGGCCATCATGTCGAAGGTGTGGTGCTCGCGCGCGAGGTCCGGCCCGAGGAAGCGGACGAAGCCGGCGTAGAGCGCGCCGGCGACGCCCGCGTAGAAGGTGGACAGGACGAAGGCGAGAACCTTGGTCCGCATCAGGTTGATGCCGAGCGTCTCGGCCAGTTCCTCGCTGTTGCGGATCGCGATGAAGGAGCGGCCGAGGAGGGAGTTCACGATCCGGCTCATCAGCCAGAGGCTCAGAACCAGGAACGCGAAGACGAGATAATACTGGGGGATCGTCGAGGTGAACTGGATCGGTCCGATCCCGGCCGGGGCCGGAATGGCCGACGATGCCGACGGTGCCGTGGGTCAGCCGATCCGCCTTCTCGATGATGAGGTAGATGATGAAGCCCACGCAGAGGGTGAAGATCGCAAAGAAATGCGACTTGAGGCGGAGCGATACGATTCCGGCGGCGAATCCGACCGCGGCGGCGACGAAGCCGGCGAGCAGGAAGGCGATCCAGTAGGGCACGCCATAGTCGACGGTCAGGATGCCGACCGTATAGGCGCCGATCGCCATGAAGCCCGCATGGGCCAGGTTGAGCTGGCCCGTATAGCCGAGGATGAGGTTCAGCCCGATCGTCGCGATCGCCATGATGTAGGCGAGCGCCATCACGTAGATGTAGTAGTCGTTCGCCGCCAGGAACGGAAAGACGAGCGCCACGACGACGAGCGCCGCGAGAAGTGCCTTCTGCAGGTTCGTCATCAGCGCGCCCCGCTCGGAAAGAGGCCCTGCGGCCGCAAGGAGAGGATGAGGACGAGCAGCGCGAAGGCGATGATGTCCTTGTAGTCCGTCGAGACGTAGAAGGCGCCGAAGCTCTCCGCGAAGCCGATCACCATGCCGCCGACGATGGCGCCCGGAATGCGAGCCCATGCCGCCGAGGATGATGATCACGAAGGCCTTCGTGATCACGAGGTTGCCCATGGCGGGATAGATGAGGTTGATGGGAGCGAAGAGCGTTGCCGCGACGGCCGCCAGTGCGCCCGAGATGGCGAAAGTCAGCACCGATACCTTGGTGGCGTCGATTCCGACGAGCGCGGCACCCTCGCGGTTCTGCGCCATCGCGATGATGGTGGACCCGACCATGGTGCGGGTGAGAAAGAGGTGCAGCAGCACCATCAGCCCGAAAGCCGCCGCGATGATGATGAGGCGCTGCGCGGGCGCGACCAGGTCGAAGACCCGGACGATCTGAGGATAGGGCGCCTGGAGACGGTGGAACTCCGCGCCCCAGATGGCCTGGATCACGGCCTCCAGAAACAGCAGCAGGCCGATCGCCGCGATCATGTCGTGCAGCGGCGGTGCGTGGCGGAGCTGGTGGAAGATCAGACGGTCCGAAAGCACCGCCAGAACCGCGACGGCCGCCGCCGCCCCTGCCATGGCGGCCCAGTAGTTCAGCCCGGCCGTGCGCGCCAGGTAGAAGGCCACGTAGGCCCCCACCATGTAGAGCGCGCCGTGCGCGAAATTCGGGATGTGCAGAATGCCGTAGACGAGCGTGAGCCCGAGCGCCACGAGGGCATAGACGCTGCCGAGCGTCAGCCCGTTCAGGACCTGCTGAAAGAAGATGTTCAACGAGCCGCTTCCTCCGGGACTCGAGGTCCCGAGACCGGCCGGCCACGAGACTGCCCTTGAGCTGCAGGCAGGCCGAAAGGCCCGCCGCACCACGGGGCTGTCATTCTTCCGCAACGACCGGCCGAGAACCTCTGGCGTTTCCTCTCGAATGTTCGGTACGGAACTTCGCTCCGTACCGCCGGCGGCGCTGCATCGCCCCACCGGGTTGTTTGAATCGAACACTGACATGGGTTGCTGCGAGCGTCAACGGACGAAAACGGGGCCGGTTGCCGGTTGGAGTTCCCCGGTCGATCTTCTTCGCTGGACCATAATCGAATAACCGGTACAGTGAGATCGGAACCCTCGAAGCCCGCAGGACGATCCATGGCGCCCCCCGCCGACGCTCTCCAGCGTCAGACCAAACGATACGAGCGGAAGCGCCAGGCGATCCTCGACGCCGCGGTGCGCCTGTTCAATCAGAAGGGGGTCAAGGGCACGACGCTGGCCGACGTGGCCCAGAGCGTCGGGCTGATCACCAACAGCGTCACCTACTACTATCGCAAGAAGGAGGAACTCGCGACCGCGTGCCTCCTGCGCTCGATCGAGGCCCTGGAAGAGATCATTGCGCGGGCGGTCCGGGAGCCGACCCTCGAGGCGCGCATCCGCACGGTCCTTCGCCTTTACGTCGCGAAGTTGGCGGCCAGCAATTCCGCGGACGAGCCTCCGCTCATGAGCTTCAGCGACATGCGGGCCCTGACGACACCGCACGTGGAGCTCGTTTTCGACACCTACACGAACATGTTCCGCCGCCTGCGCGAGGTGTTCCGCGACGGCAGCGGCCACGCCCTCAGCCGGCCGGAAGAGAACGCGCGGACCCATCTCCTGATCTCGCTGATGAACGGCGCGAGGGTCTGGATCGACCATTACGAGCCCGAGGACTACGCCCGCGATCGGCGACCAGATCGCCGGTATCCTGCTGCATGGCCTGGCGGCTCCGGGCTCGGCCTGGTCGCCCGCGCGCCTGCCGCAGATCGAGTGGCCGTCCGCCGACGAGGTTTCGCCCGAAGCCTTCCTGCGTTCGGCGACGATCCTCATCAACGAGCAGGGCTATCGCGGCGCGTCGGTCGAGAAGATCTCGGCCCGGCTGAATGTGACGAAGGGCTCCTTCTATCATCACAACGACAACAAGGACGACCTCGTCGCCGATTGTTTCGCCCGTACCTTCGCGGTGGTGCGCCAGGTCCAGCGCGCTGCGGAAACCACCGGGCAAACCGGCTGGGACCGGCTCTGCACGGCGGCCGACGAACTCGTCCGCTACCAGCTCTCCGAACAGGGGCCGCTCCTGCGGAATTCGGCTTTCAGCGCCCTTCCCGAGGCTCTCAGGCACGAGATGAAGCGCACCATGGACCGGCTCGCACTGCGTTTCGGGGGGCTTCATCGTCGAGGGCATGGTGGACGGCTCGATCCGTCCGCTCGATCCCGCCGTCGCCGCGCGCCTCATCGACAGCATGGTGAATGCCGCCGTCGAAGTTCGCCGCTGGGTCCCGGGCATCACGATCGACACGGTCGGCGAGCTCTTTGCCAAACCCCTCTTCGTCGGCGTCGCCGCCGGGGAGGCTCGAGCGGCGAGGAGCGTCCGCAGGGCGGCGACGAGGGCGAGCGGCTGATCGACCATCACGTGATGACGGGCCTCGGGGATCTCGACCAGCGGGGACGCAGGCGGCAGAACCCGGCGCAGGCGCGCGGGATCACCCTCCCGCAGGGGCGCCCGACTTCGCTCCGACGACCATGGCCATTCGCCGGTCTCACAGGTCGCGGAAGGACCTGCCCTCGGCGACGAGGCGCTCCAGCAGCGCCGCCGGCTTGAAGTCCGGCCCGCGCTGCGCCTCGTAGTGCTCGAGCCGGTCGCGCACGTGACGGAGCCCGAGCTGGTCGGCGTAGAACATCGGTCCGCCGCGATAGACCGGCCAGCCGTAGCCGTTGATCCAGACGATATCGATGTCGGACGCGCGCTGAGCCTTGCCCTCCTCGAGGATCTTCGCGCCCTCGTTGATCATCGGTAGATGCAGCGCTCGAGGATCTCCTCGTCCGGGATGGCCCGCCGCGCGATGCCCGTGCCGGGACGACAGGTCGAGGATGACCTGCTCGACGTCCTTCGAGGGCTTCGCGTTGCGGTTCTCGTCGTAGTCGTAGAAGCCCGCGCCCGTCTTCTGGCCGCGCCGGTCGCGCTCGCAGAGGATCTCGCGGACCGTCTCGCCCTTGGATGTTTCCCGCGACCAGCCGATATCGAGCCCGGCGAGGTCGGCCATGGCGAAGGGCCCCATCGGAAATCCGAAATCGGTAGAGGACCCGGTCCACGTCCCAGGGCATCGCGCCTTCCAGAATGAGCTTGTTCGCCTCGCGCTGGCGCGGCGCGAGCATGCGGTTGCCCACGAAGCCGTGGCAGACGCCGACGAGCACGCCGATCTTGCCGATCCGGCGCGCGAGCTGCATGGCGGTGGCGACGACGGGTTTCGCCGTCCTGTCGCCGCGCACCACCTCGAGGAGCCGCATCACGTTGGCGGGAGAGAAGAAGTGCATCCCGATCACGAACTCGGGCCGCTTCGTCACGGACGCGATCTCGTCGATGTCCAGGTAGGAGGTGTTCGAGGCGAGGATCGCTCCCTGTTTCGCGATGCCGTCGAGCTTCGCGAAGACCTCCTTCTTGATCGCCATGTTCTCGAAGACCGCTTCGATGACGAGGTCGCAATCGGCAAGCTGTTCGAGGTCGAGGGAGCCCGCGAGAAGGCCCATCCGGCGCTCCACGTCCTCCGCCGTCATGCGGCCCTTCCTGGCCGTGTTCTCGTAGTTGCGGCGGATGACGCCGAGGCCCCGGTCGAGCGCCTCCGCCTTCGTCTCCACGATGGTCACCGGGATGCCGGCATTGGCGAAGTTCATGGCGATGCCGCCGCCCATGGTGCCGGCGCCTACGATGCCGACCTTGCCGACCGGGATCGTCGGCGTGTCCTCCGGCACGTCCGGAACCTTCCAGACCTGCCGCTCGGCGAAGAAGACGTAGCGCTGTGCCGCGGATTGCGGACCGTTGAGGAGTTCCGTGAAGAGCTGCGCGCTCGACGGCCATGCCTTCGTCGAAGGGCAGGTTCACGGCCGCCTCGATGCAGCGGATGTTGTATTCGGGCGCCTTGAAGCCGCGGAACTTGCGGGCGTTGGCCTTGCGGAAGCTCTCGAAAACCTCCGGCTTGCCGCGGGCCGCCGCGACCTTCTCGTCGAGGTCGCGCACCCTCTTCAGGGGGTGGTTCTGGGCGACGACCTTGCGGGCGAATGCGACGGCGCCCGTCGCGCAGGGCGCCCTCCTCCGACGAGTTCGTCGAGGATGCCGATGCGCGAGCGCTTCCTTGGCGCCGACGGGATCGCCGAACGTCACCATTTCGAGCGCGCGCTCCGGTCCGACGAGGCGCGGCAGGCGCTGCGTGCCTCCCGCGCCCGGGCAGGATGCCGAGCTTCACTTCCGGCGTGCCGCATTTCGCCGAGGGCACCGCCACTCGGTAGTGGCAGGCGAGCGCCGTCTCGAGGCCGCCGCCGAGCGCGGTGCCGTGGATCGCGGCGATCACGGGCTTCGGGGCGCTTTCGATGATCTCCTCGACTTCGAGAAGGTTCGGCCCCTTCGTGGGCTTGCCGAACTCGCCGATGTCGGCGCCGGCGATGAAGGTCCGGCCGGCGCAGATGAGGACGATCGCCTTCACGGCGGGATCGGCGACGGCCTGCTTCATGCCCTCCACGATGCCTTCGCGCACCGGCGCCGAGAGCGCATTCACGGGCGGGGAGTCGATGGTCACGCAGGCGATCTCGCCGTCGCGATCCAGTTCGACGACGGAATTGATGGGGGTCGATCCGTCCATGGCGCGGTCCTGTTGTCTTTAGAAGATCTCGAAGAGGCCCGCGGCGCCCATGCCGCCGCCGACGCACATGGTGACGACGCCATACTTGGCGCCCCGGCGCCTTCCCTCGATGAGGAGATGCCCGACCATGCGGGCCCCCGACATGCCGTAGGGATGGCCGATCGCAATGGCGCCGCCGCTGACGTTCAGCTTCTCGTTCGGGATACCGAGCCGGTCGCGGCAATACAGCACCTGGCAGGCGAAGGCTTCGTTCAGCTCCCAGAGGTCGATATCCTCGACCTTGAGCCCGTGCTGCTTCAGGAGCTTCGGCACGGCGAAGACCGGGCCGATGCCCATCTCGTCCGGATCGCATCCGGCGACCGCGATGCCCCGGTAGGCGCCGAGCGGCTTCAGGCCGCGGCGCTCGGCCTGCTTGGCGTCCATCAGGACCGCCGCCGAGGCGCCGTCGGAGAGCTGGGACGCATTGCCGGCCGTGATGAAGCGCCCCTCCCGGTTCCGTTGGCCGTCCTTGAACACGGGCTTCAGGGCCTGCAGGTCCTCGAGCCGCGTCTGCGGACGGTTGCCCTCGTCCTGCGTCAGCGTGACCTCACGCTCGGTCGCCGCCCCGGTGGCTTTGTCGACCGCCGTCATCACCGTCCTCATCGGGGCGATCTCATCCTTGAAGCGGCCGTCCGACTGCGCCTGCGCGGTGCGCTGCTGGGATTGCAGCGCGAATTCGTCCTGCGCCTCCCGGGAGACGCCGTAGCGCTCGGACACGATCTCGGCGGTTTCCAGCATCGTCATGTAGAGAGCGGGGATCCGCTCCACGAGCGTGGGGTCGCTGGCGCGGAAGTGGTTCGCATGCTCGTTCTGCACCAGCGAGATCGATTCGAGGCCGCCGCCCACCGCCACGTCGAGGCCATCGACCATGATCTCCTTGGCGGCGGTCGCGATCGCCATCAGGCCGGAGGCGCACTGGCGGTCCATGCTCATGCCGGCGACGCTCGTCGGGAGCCCTGCATGCAGCGCGCTCTGGCGCGCGACGTTGAAGCCCTGCGAGCCCTGCTGCATGGCTGCGCCCATCACCACGTCGCCGACCTCGTCGGCGTCGATTCCGGCGCGCCTCACGGCCTCGGCGATGACGTGGCCGCCGAGCGCCTGAGCCTGCGTGTTGTTGAAGGCGCCGCGAAACGCCTTGCCGATGGGGGTCCTGGCCGTGGAAACGATGACGGCTTCGCGCATGGAAATCCTCCCTGGATAATGTCCCGAGCCTTTTTGACGGCTTGCGAGAGGCCCGTTCTGACAGAAGCGGTATGTTGCCGGAGCAGTGAAACTCTTTTTAAAGCCGGCAGCATCGGTCGACCAGAGAATTTTTTCGAAAGACCGGCTTGCGTCCAAACGCACTCTCGATAGGCTGTCCGCACAACGACAAATGCGCTTTCGGCGGGAGGAAGCGATCCATGCTGGCTTTGCTCAGCCGCCAACCCGGCGGACCCGATACGCTGGCGCTCGAGGAGTTGCCCGATCCGCGCCCCGGCCCCGGCCAGGTTCTCATTGCCGTTAAGGCATGCGGGGTGAACTATCCCGACCTGCTCATCATCGAGGACCGGTATCAGTTCAAGCCGGAGCGCCCGTTCGCGCCGGGCAGCGAGGTCTCCGGAATCGTCGAGGAGGTCGGCGAAGGCGTCGCGGATCTGAAGGTCGGCGACCGCGTCATCGGAATGAGCGGCTGGGGCGGCATGGCCGAGAAGCTGGCGCTCTCCGCCGGACGCTGCATCCGGATGCCGGACGCCATGCCGTTCGACGAGGCGGCCGCCTTCGTCATGACGTACGGTACCTCCTATCATGCGCTGAAGGACCGCGCGGCCCTCGAGGCCGGAGAAACACTGCTCGTCCTGGGCGCCGCGGGCGGCGTCGGCCTCGCCGCGGTCGAGCTCGGCAAGGCCATGGGGGCGCGGGTCATCGCGGCGGCCTCGTCCGACGGGAAGGTCGCACTGGCGAAGGCGCATGGCGCCCTCGACGGCATCGTCTATCCCGCCGAGCTCGGCGGCAAGGAGGGCGCCAGAGAACTCGCGGACCGGTTCAAGGCGGTCTGCGGGCGCAATGGCGCCGACGTGGTCTACGACCCGGTCGGCGGCGAATACGCGGAAGCGGCCTTGCGGGCGATCGCGTGGGAAGGCCGCTTCCTGGTCGTCGGCTTCCCGGCCGGCATACCCAAGATCCCGCTCAATCTGCCGCTCCTCAAATCCTGCCAGATCGTCGGCGTGTTCTGGGGCGCCTTCGCGGAACGCGACCGGAAGGCCAACGCGCGGAACATGCGGGAACTCTTCGACCTCTACGCGCGGGGAGCGATCCGCCCGGCCATCTCCGAGCGTGTGCCGCTCGCGCGTGCCGGCGCGGCCATCGCAGCCCTCGGCGCTCGCAAGGCCATGGGCAAGATCGTGGTCGTCATGGACGAGGCCGCGTGATGGCGCGTCCCCATCCGTGGGAGCGTTCCTACCCGCCCGCCGTGCGGTGGGATGCGCCCATCGTGCCCTCCACGCTGCCGCGGCTCCTCGACGGCGCGGTCGCCGCCTTCGGACCCCATCCGTCGATCGAACATCGCGACCGGCGGATCAGCTTCGCGGATCTCGGCCGCCGGGCGGACGCCTTCGCGGCCGCCTTGCTGGCGGCCGGCATCGGCCCGGGCGATGCGCTCGCCCTCTATCTCCCGAACACGCCCGACCACCCCGTCACGTTTTTCGGCGGCGCCAGGGCCGGCCTCCGGCTCGTCCATTTGAGCCCGCTCGATGCGGAACGGGAGCTGGCCCACAAGCTTGGAGACAGCGGCGCGCGGGTCCTCGTCACGACGAACTGGCCCAACGTGCTGCCCATGGCGCTGAAGCTTCTCGAGCGCGGGCATGCCGACCGCCTGATCGTCGGCGACGACGGGGCTTGGGGGCCCTCGCCGGTGTCGCCCATGCCGGTGCCGGAACGCCACGGCGTGACGACGCTCGCCGCTTTCGTCGCAGGCGCGCAGCCTCCCGCCGCCTGGCCGAGAGTCGAACCCGAGGACGTCGCGCTCCTGCAATATACCGGCGGCACCACCGGCACACCGAAAGGCGCCATCCTCACTCACGGCAATCTGACGGCGGCCGTCGAGAGCTACGAGGCATGGTTCGGACCGCAACTGAAGTCTCGGCCCGGCGGCCAGCGGGTCATCTGCGCGTTGCCGTTGTTCCACATCTACGCGCTCACGACGATCCTCCTGCGCCATATCCGCAACGGCAACGAGATCCTGCTGCGGTCGCGGTTCGATCCCGAGACGATCCTGCGCGACATCGAGGTGAAGCGGGCGACCTCGTTCCCGGGCGTGCCGACCATGTGGATCGCGCTGGCGAACCACCCCGGAATCGAGACACGCGACTTCTCCTCGCTCGTCCATTGCAGTTCCGGCGGCGCGCCTCTGCCGGTCGAGGTGGGCGAGCAATTCGAGCGTCTGACCGGCCGCAAGCTCCGCGGCGGCTGGGGCATGACGGAGACCGCGCCCGCCGGCACGAATCTGCCGCTCGAGGGACCTTCGAAGCCGGGGTCCGTCGGTCTCCCCCTGCCGGGGGTCGAGCTCGGGATCGTGCCCCTCGACGACCCCCGCCGGCCGCTTGCGCCGCGCGAGGTCGGCGAGATCCGCGTGCGGGGCCTCAACGTGACGCGAGGCTACTGGAACCGCCCCGAGGAGACCGCGGCCGCCTTCGTCGACGGATGGTTCATGACCGGCGACATCGGCACCATGGACGAGGACGGTTATTTCTTCATCGTCGACCGCCGCAAGGACATGATCATATCGGGCGGGTTCAACGTCTATCCGCAGGTCATCGAGCAGGCGGTCTACGAGCATCCGCAGGTCGAAGAGGCCGGCGTGATCGGGATCCCGGACCCCTATCGCGGCGAGGCCGCGAAGGTGTTCGTGAAGCTCAAGGACGGCGCTCCCGGCTTCACCCTTGCGGATCTGCAGGCCTTTCTCGCCGACAAGATCGGTCGGCACGAGATGCCGGCTGCGCTCGAAATACGGGCGAGCCTTCCCCGCTCGCCTGTCGGCAAGCTGTCGAAGCTTGCGCTCCGCGAGGAGGAGCGCCGCCTGCGGGACGCGCATCCGCCCGCACTGGACAAAGCCGCCGACGGCCCGACGTGATCACGAACCCCCTTTTCGAGAGGACCGCCCATGGACCTGCGCTTCACCGATGACGAACTCGCTTTCCGGAGCGGGGTTCGCGAGTTCTTCCGCACGTCCCTGCCCGCCTCCATCCGGCGCAAGATGGTCGAGGGCCTTCATCCGAGCAAGGAGGACCTCGTCGCCTGGACGCGGGTCCTGAACGCCAAGGGCTGGTCCGTCCCCCATTGGCCCGTCGAATGGGGCGGCACGGGCTGGAGCGCGGTCCAGCAGTACATCTTCCGGGACGAGATGCAGCAGGCGCCCGCGCCGGAACCCCTCCCCTTCGGCGCCAACATGGTGGGCCCGGTGATCTATACCTTCGGCAGCGAGGAGCAGAAGCGCCGGTTCCTGCCGCGCATCGCCAATCTGGACGATTGGTGGTGCCAGGGCTTCTCCGAGCCGGGGGCCGGTTCGGACCTCGCATCGCTCAAGACGACCGCCAGGCGGGACGGAGACGTCTACGTCGTCAACGGCCAGAAGACCTGGACGACGCTCGCCCAGCACGCCGACTGGATCTTCTGCCTCGTGCGCACCGACATGGCGGCCAAGAAGCAGGAGGGCATCTCCTTCCTGCTGATCGACATGAAGTCGCCCGGGATCACCGTCCGCCCGATCCAGACCATCGATGGCGGTCACGAGGTGAACGAAGTCTTCTTCGACGATGTGCGCGTGCCGGTCGAGAACCTCGTCGGGCAGGTGAACAAGGGCTGGGACTACGCGAAGTTTCTCCTCGGCAACGAGCGCATCGGCATCGCCCGCATCGGCATCTCGAAGGCGCGGCTGCGGCGAATCCGGGAGCTCGCGAGCCTCGAGCGGGTCGGCGACGTCCCGCTCATCGAGACCCCCCGCTTCCGCGAGAAGCTCGCCGCCGTCGAGATCGAACTGAAGGCGCTCGAGATGACGCAGCTCCGCGTCGTCGCCGGGGAGGGCCGGCGCGAGAAGGGCAAGCCTGACCCCGCCTCCTCGATCCTCAAGATCAAGGGCTCCGAGATCCAGCAGGCCACGACCGAGCTCCTGATGGACGTGGTCGGCCCCTACGCCATGCCGTACGTGCCGGAGGAAGAGGGCCGCAACGAGCCGGCCGACGGGCCGGATTGGGCGGCGACGGCGGCGCCCACCTATTTCAACTGGCGCAAGATTTCGATCTACGGAGGCTCGAACGAGATCCAGAAGAACATCATCGCGAAGGCGATCCTCGGGTTTTGAAGAAGGGCCACCGTGTCATCCCCGGCGGCGCGCGCCGCCGGGGATGACACCAGGTCTGCGCTCGCCGCGGATAGTCATGGACAGGACACAACGAAATGGACTTCGATCTGAGCGAGGAGCAGCGGCTCCTCAAGGACAGCGTCGACCGGCTGGTTGCGGACCGCTACGACTTCGAGAGCCGCAAGCGCTACGCGAGCGAGCCCGACGGCTGGAGCCGCGCGCTCTGGGCGGTCTACGCCGAACTCGGACTGCTCGCGATCCCGTTCGCGGAGGAGCACGGCGGGTTCGGCGGCGGGCCTGTCGAGATCATGATCGTCATGGAGGCCTTCGGCCGCGCGCTCGCGCTCGAACCCTACCTCGAGACGGTGATCCTCGGCGGCGGCCTTCTCCGCCACGGCGGCAGCGCGGACCAGAAGGCCGCGCATCTTCCGCGCATCGCCGCGGGCGAATCCCTGCTGGCCTTCGCCCACACCGAGCGTCAGTCGCGCTTCGATCTCGACGACGTGGCGACGACGGCACGGCGCGACGGGGAGGGCTTCGTGCTCGACGGGCGAAAGAGCGTGGTCCTCCACGGCGACAGCGCCGACGCGATCCTCGTCACGGCCCGCACGGCCGGCTCGCGGCGCGACCGCGGCGGGATCGGCCTCTTCCTGGTCGATGCCGGAACGCGCCGGCCTCTCCCGGCGCGGTTATCCGACCCAGGACGGCCGAGCGCGCCGCGGAGCTTGCGCTCGAAGGTGTCCGCGTAGGCCCGGAGAACGTCGTCGGAAATCCGGAGGACGCGCTTGCCGCTGGTCGAGCGCGTCGTCGACGAGGCGATGGCGGCGCTTGCGGCCGAATCGGTCGGCACCATGGACGAGATGCTGAAGCTCACCGTCGACTACCTGAAGACCCGCAAGCAGTTCGGCACGACGATCGGATCCTTCCAGGCGCTGCAGCATCGTGCGACGGAAATGTTCATGGCCCTCGAACAGGCGCGCAGCATGGCGATGTTCGCCGCCGTGATGGCGCAGGAGGAGAATGCGCAGGAGCGTCGCAAGGCCGCCTCGGCCGCGAAGGTCCAGGTCGGCCGCTCCGGGCGCTTCGTCGGCCAGCAGGCGGTCCAGCTCCACGGCGGCGTCGGCGTGACCATGGAGCTCAAGGTCGGTCACCTGTTCAAGCGGGCGACGATGATCGACACGCAGTTCGGCGACGCCGATTACCACCTCGCCCGCGTCGCGGAGTCCGACGGGCTGATCACCGCCTGAAAGGGAGGGTCCGATGCTGTTCGCCATCAGCCCGCGCGCCGAGGACCTGCGCCGCAGGGTCGCCGCGTTCATGGAGGCGCACGTCTATCCGGCGGAGGCCGTGTTCGAGAAACAGCTCGACGCGCTGCCGAGCCGGTGGGGCGTTCCTCCCGTCATGGAGGAGCTGAAGGCACGCGCCAGGGCGGAAGGCCTCTGGAACCTCTTTCTGCCGAAGCGGGAATTTCCGGACAGCCTGAGCAACCTCGACTACGCGGTGATCTGCGAGGAGATGGGCCGCTCGCCCATCGGGGCGGAGCCCTTCAACTGCTCGGCGCCCGATACCGGCAACATGGAGACCATCGCGCGCTACGGAACGCCCGACCAGAAGGAGCGCTGGCTGAAACCCCTTCTCGAAGGCGAGATCCGTTCCTGTTTCGCGATGACGGAGCCCGACGTGGCCTCGTCCGACGCCACCAACATCCGCACCGAGATCCGGCGCGAGGGCGACGAGTACGTGATCGACGGGCGCAAATGGTGGACGTCGGGGGCGATGGACCCGCGCTGCAAGATCGCGATCGTCATGGGCCGGACCGATGCCGGCGGGCCGAAGCACCGGCAGCAATCGATGATCCTTGTGCCCTTCGACACGCCGGGGATCACGATCGTCCGCCCCCTCATGGTCTTCGGCTACGACGACGCACCGCACGGGCACGCCGAAGTCGTCTTCGAGAACGTGCGCGTGCCCGCCTCGAACATCCTCCTGGGCGAGGGCCGCGGCTTCGAGATCGCGCAGGGGCGGCTCGGACCCGGCCGCATCCATCACTGCATGCGGTCCATCGGGCTCGCCGAGCGGGCCCTCGAGACCCTGTGCCGGCGCGCGCTCTCCCGCACGGCCTTCGGCCGGACGATCGCCGATCACGGCGTGACGCGCCACTGGATCGCCGAGTCGCGCATGGAGATCGATCAGGCGCGCCTGCTGACCCTAGAGGCCGCCCGCATGATGGACGAGGTCGGCAACAAGGCGGCCCGCGCCGAGATCGCGATGATCAAGGTGGTGGCGCCGAACGTCGCCCAGAGGGTCGTGGACCGGGCGATCCAGGTCTGCGGCGGCGGCGGCGTCAGCCAGGATTTCCACCTCGCCTACGCGTACGCACGGGCGCGCGCTCTGCGCCTCGCCGACGGCCCGGACGAGGTTCATCGCGAGACGATCGCCAAGCTCGAACTCGGCAAGCATGCGGCTCCGCGCGTTGCCGGGAGCTCCACCTCCGCAGCCTGAAGGACAATCCGATGACGAACCCCTTCGACCTCACCGGCAAGGTCGCCGTCGTGACCGGATCGAGCCGCGGCATCGGCCGCGCCGTCGCCGAATCCATGGCGCGACTCGGGGCCAAGGTCGTGGTGTCGAGCCGGACGCTCGCGGCCTGCGAGCCCGTGGTCGATTTCATCCGGGCGGAGGGCGGTCAAGCGGCGGCGATCCCCTGCAACATCTCCCGCAAACCCGAGGTCGAGACCCTGGTGGCGAAAACCTCCGAGGTCTTCGGGCCGGCCGATATCCTCGTCTGCAACGCCGCCGTGAATCCGGTCTACGGACCACTCGGAGACCTCAGCGACGAAGCGTTCGACAAGGTCATGGGCTCGAACGTCAAGAGCAATCTCTGGCTCTGCAATCTCGTCATCCCCGGGATGGCGGCGCGCGGCGGCGGCGCCGTGGTGATCGTCTCGTCGATCGCAGGCCTTCGCGGCACGGAGATGATCGGCGCCTACGGAATCTCGAAGGCGGCGGATCTCGCCCTCGCCCGCAACCTCGCCGTGGAATGGGGTCCGCGGAACGTGCGGGTGAATTGCATCGCGCCGGGCCTCGTGAAAACCGAATTTGCAAGAGCGCTATGGGACGACGAGAAGGCTCTCGAACGCCGGAACCGGCAGACGCCCTTGCGCCGCATCGGCATGCCGGACGAGATCGGCCCCGTCGCGGCCTTCCTGGCCTCCCCGGCCGCGAGCTTCATGACGGGACAGACGATCGTGGTCGACGGCGGCGTGACCATCGCCTGAGACGTCGGCGCGGCGGGCGCGCGCAGCTCATGGGGCATCATCCTCGGGCACGCGTCTCTTCAGGCGGCGCTCAGCTCGCAGGACGTGCCCGCGAGCAGCGCCTTCAGGGCGGCCCCGAAGGACTTCAGGTCGAACGGCTTGTGCAGGGTCGGGACGTTCTTGAACCGGTCGGGAAGGCCGTTAACGCCGTAGCCGGTCGAGAAGACGATGGGCACGCCGCGCGCCTGCAGGATTTCGGCGACCGGATAGGTCAGCGATCCGCCCACGTTGATATCGAGAACCGCTGCGTCGATGTCGGCCTCGCGGGCGTAGGCAAGCGCTTCCTCGAGCGTTGCGACCGGGCCGACGATCTCCACACCCAGATCCGACAGCATGTCTTCAACCAGCATGGAGACGAGCGCCTCGTCTTCCACACACAGAACGCGACACAATCTGCCTGTGCTTGTCATCTCTCTGCCCATGCTCGCCAATGTGGTGTCCCGAACGGACCGCGTCCGCAATGGTCTGCCGCGCCAGCGGCGCACGGGTCTACGCCTGAACGTGGCCATTTGTTCCCCGCGCCAGAGTTGCGGGTGCGATACCGGGAAGGGTAGCGGGACCCCCGATTCACCGTCCCGCAACGCTCAACGCGTCGTCACGGGCGTCAGCCGCAATGTTGCAGCCGCGGTAGAACGCCCGTGCGGCCTGCCTGGCCGGAAGACCCCAATCCCTGATCTCCACCGGAAGCGCGGCTTCGCCCACCAGCTCGATCTCCTTTAAGCCCCGGTCATGCAGGAGCCCGCGAACCTCGTCGCCCTCCAGAACGGCGTAGTATTGCTGGGCTTCCAGCACGGAGTCGCCCTGGCCCGTACGGACGACGAAGACGGCGCATTGCGGCGCCGAGAGCACGACTTCGCCGAAGACCCTTTCCGAAGCGATGGAGGACCCGATCGATGCGCAGGCCACTCCGAGACATCCGGCCAGCGCGGGCCGGAGCCGAAACGGAACGCGCACGGCTGGCCCCTGTCGCGTCATGGCACTTTCTCTGACTTGGAACCGGCAGGAGCGAGGGCTCGAGCCGAGCACGCACGAGCGGATTCGCGCCGGGGTTCCGGGCCTTCCGAACGGGCGCCGACGAGGGCGTCATCGAACGCCCGCCGGTACCTTTCGGCTAGATGGAAGGATTACGTACGCAAGGACTTGAACCAGTCGGCCGGGGCGCCGGCGGCCACGCGTCCGCCGACGCCCGCCGTCGGCGCAAGCTTGACTGTTACGGCGAAGGCACAGGAACTTACCTCCGTGACCGCGCGGGGGCACCAAACCGTTGTGCCTCCTTGAACGATCCCACGCCCATGCCCGAAACTGGCACGGCTTCTGCTTCGCCGAGACAGGCTGGCCGAAGCTGGCCTGGGGGATCCGAAATGCATAGGCGTACGACGAGGCGCGTGAGGGCGCCGCTGATGGAATGTCACGCGAGGACAGCCGCCGCTCTCGGGGCAGTGCCGCTGCGCCATCCCGGCGAAGTGCACCGTTTCGGGCCGGCCTTCATCGCGGTGCGCGGACACGACGGTTCTTGCTGGGCGTGGCCCCTGGAAAAGGCGTTCGTTGCCGCCATCGAGCGCCGCTAGAGCATCGAACCCAAAAGTGGACTCCACTTTTGGGATCCATCCGATGCTCACCCTTTGAGAACAGCGCATCGCTCAGTGCGGAAAACCGGGTCCACTTGTCCGCACGATGCGCTAGCGTCTCTCCGCTCGGCCATCCGGCACGGCCAAGGCCGGTGCTTAAATTTTGTTCCTCCGGCGACCGGAACGGACCGACTCCGCTCGCGTTCGCCCGTTGGCCGTCAGCGCCTGACGGCCATTCCTGTTGCCAACAGAAGGAACACAACGATGGCAAATGGCGATCGGTGGAGGAACGAGCAGGATCGTTACGGCTATCGCGACGAGGACCGCGACCGGTGGCGGAACGAGGGTGGCTCCCGCGATTTCGAGCGCGGAGGGCGCTCCGGCGACAACCGTTCGAGCGGCTACGGTGGCGAAGACCGCGGCTATGGCGGCAGCGAGTATGGCCAAGGCGGCCGGTGGGGCGAATATCGGGGCGGCGAAGGCTACGGGCGCGGCCATGGCGGTGGTGAGCGCGGCGGTTTCGGCGGCTCCGGCTTCGGCCGGGACGAGCGCCGCGACTTCGGCAGCGGCGCCGGCGGCGGCTACGGGGCCGAGCGCTACGGCGGCGGGTACGGTGACTATCGCGGCGGAGGGTATGGCCGCGGCGACTGGGGTCGCGGCGATTATGGCCGCGAGGAGTTCGGCCGCGGCTCGTCCGGCTACCGGGAGGGACGTTTCGGCGGCGAGAACTACGGCCGCGAAAGCACCGGCCGGGGCTCCGGCGATTGGGGCCGCCACGGCGAGGACCGCGGCTTCTGGGATCGGGCTTCGGACGAGGTATCCTCCTGGTTCGGCGATCAGGACGCCGAGCGCCGCCGCCGGGAGGATCAGCGCGGCGAGCATCGCGGGCGCGGCCCGAAGAACTACACCCGTTCCGACGACCGGATCCGCGAGGACGTGAACGACCGCCTGAGCGATGACCCCTTCGTGGATGCGTCGCACATCGAAGTGCAGGTCTCGAGCTGCGAGGTGACGCTCACGGGCACCGTCGACAGCCGCGACGCCAAGCGGCGGGCCGAGGACTGCGCAGAGCGGGTTTCCGGGGTGAAGCACGTGCAGAACAACCTTCGGGTCCAGCCGCACGGTGC
The DNA here is from genome assembly GCA_963723525.1 of uncultured Alphaproteobacteria bacterium. Taxonomy (GTDB): domain Bacteria; phylum Pseudomonadota; class Alphaproteobacteria; order Rhizobiales; family Beijerinckiaceae; genus Microvirga. Next base: position 90,329 of record CAVRRI010000017.1, on the reverse strand, counting down.
GACGGGCGCGCCCGGCACTCAGACCGGGACGGCGGCAAGTACCGCCCAGTCGACGAACACCGCCGCGACCACCGGGTCTCGCCAGAAGGCCTGACGGCGCCGACCGTCCCGCCCGGCCGGGACCGGCTGATGTCCGTTCGCACCCCGCGACGGCACAGCGCCAGAATGCCCTCACGGCCCCCTGAGCTGCGCCCAGGGGGCCTTTTTTCATCCCCGAAAACACTCGACGAAACAGGAGCGCACCGGACGAAATCCCCCTGCAACATACCTCCTCTTTCCTACGCAGTGCCGATGACTGGGAGGCGATGATGACCCCCGAGCAAATCAGGATCCTCCTGCGGAGCGCTCCCTCGCTCCTGGCAATCCGGGAGCCTGCGGCCGCGTGCTTCCACGAGCATCTGGTCAGGCTCGATCCGAGGGCGCGCCCACTGTTCGCGGGGGCTGACATGCGCCGGCAGGGAGCCATCCTGATCGGCGCCATTGCGTCTGCCGTGAAGGCACTCGCCTCCTCCGATCCCGTGAGTGATACCGCGTCGGCGCTCTGCCAGCTGCACGTCAGCTACGGCGTCGACAGCCGCCATTTCTGCGAGGCCGGAGCCGCGCTGATCCATGCCCTCGAAGAGGCCTTGGGGCATCGCCTGGATCCGGGCATCGCCGATGCCTGGCGGGCGGCTTGCGAGTTCGTGGGCGAGGCGCTCCTGGACGCGCCGCATCCCATGGCTGCCTGAGCCCTCGCGCGCATGCGTGCTCCGCCGGCCGCCCCACGGCGGCCGCGGGCGCGGACCATGGGCGGCCGGATGAACCTCGTTCCACCTCGGCCGTTGACCCTCACAAGGGACGCCATGGAGGCCCGCGATGGTACGGCAGCTTCTGCTGACCTGCCTGGTCGTATCGGCGACGGAGGTGCTTGCGCTCGACGAACCCGTCGTGTGGCGGGATACCGATACGGGCTGCGCCTATCTGCTGACGCCGCAGGGCGGTATTGCGCCGCGCTACCGGCGCGACGGGACCGTGGATTGTCCCGATGCGGCCCAGGCGAACTCCGGCGTGATCGATGATACGGCTCGGGGAATCGCACGCGGACTCGACACGCTGCAACGCGAACTCGACCGGCTCCGCGAGCGCTACAACGAGCGCCGGCCGCCGTGACGACGTGCTGCACACTCCGTGACATCCCCGGCGGCGCGCCACCTCCGGGGATGACACGGAGGCTCACATGAACGCCGTCATTCTCGTAGGGAATTACGGCGGGTGGGGCCGCGTCCGTCTATTCCGCTGGAGGTCGCCGACGCCGGCCGGACCGTCACGTCCCGATCGGCCTTGCCGGCGAGCCCGCGAAAGCTTCCGCTGCGGTCCAGCGAAGGACGTGCCTGGCGATCCCGGCCGCCGCTGCCGACAGCACGGCGACGCTCCCGAGATGCCAGACCAGCACCATGATGCTGACGTCGCCCTCGTGGTAGAGTTGCATGCCCGCATTGGCGAGCGATCCGACGGCCAGCGCACCCATGGCCAAGGTCGTCCTCGGATAGAGAGGCGCTCCGCGGCGCAGCATCGCCACCATGGCGATGCCGGGCACGATGCCGACGAGGGCGGCGGCGGGCACGCAATCCGTATCCAAGCGCAGCCTCAACCCTTCCGGACCGAGCGTCAGCCAATCCTGGATGCAGCCGTTTCCGACGCTGGCGAGCCAGACGGCCAGGGGCAGCATGGGGAGAGCGCACACGGCACGGCTCCGACCCGGAACGGTGCACGAGAATGCCGCGACCGCGGCCAGAACCGCCGTCGCAAGCGCAGCCGCCTCCTCCACGAGGAAGCGCGGATCGGAGAATTGAAGCGAGAGGTCCGGACGCGGCGACATCCACGCGACGACGATCGCAACGGAAGGGACCGCTATGGCAAGCCAGAGGACGGCACGCATCGACGGCCGCGGTAACGGGCGCACCGGTCCGGCGTGCGCCGCGAGCTCCTCGATCAGTCCGGCGGTGTCCATCCTCACGCCTCCGCGGCCAACACACGGCGCAGGGTCTTGACGGCCCTGTGAACCGCGACCTTCAGGGCGCCGATGGTCTGGCCGCTCGCGGCGGCAGCCTCCTTCAGGCTCAACTCACGCAGCTTCAGCATCTCGACGGCCTTCCGTTCCCCCGGCGGCAACGAGCGGATCGCCTTCGCCAACGCCTCCGGATCGCGGTAGCCTTCCTCCCAATTCGCGGAATCCTCGCAAGAAGTTACGGGCCACCGCTCGACAGTGACTTCGTGCACCGCACGCCGCGCATGGCGCCTGGCTCCGTCGGCCACGCGATTCTGCACGATCCCGAAGAGCCAAGGCATGAAGGGCCGTTTCGAATCGTAGGTCGCCCGCACGGTGTGCAGGGACAAGAGGATGTCCTGCACCAGATCCTCGACATCGTGCGGCTGCAGAATGCGAAGCCGCCGTCGAACCGCCTTGCGGACGAGCGGCGTGATCTCCTTGAGCAGTCGCGCGTACGCCGCCCCGTCGCCGCCTTGGGCGGCCCGCATCAGGCCTGCGAGGCGACTTTCGGTTTCCTCGTTCTGCTTCATATCCGAACCGTTGGAGCCGATCCCGCGACGGGCGGATCTTTCAAGCCGGCGTTCGCTGCGCCGCCGAACGATCCGCGCAACGAGATGTAACCTTTCGCCCCGCCCCGGCGAAATCACGCTCAGGTGAGCCGGTTCGGCTCGCCCGGAGGCAGGCCATCGAGGCTGCCGAACCCATCGGAGGAACTCTTGATGTCTAAACGTGCCCTGATCGCGTCGGCTCTTGCCGCCGCCGTGACCGCCCCGACCCTCGCCAGCGCGGGGCCTGCCCCCGCTCCCGCCTTTCAGGCGGAGAAGTGCTACGGCATCGCCAAGGCCGGCAACAACGATTGCGCGTCGACCGGCAACAATTCCTGCGCCGGGACCGCCAAGGTCAACGCCGATCCGAAGGCCTGGGTCTACGTCCCGGCCGGCTACTGCGACCGCATCATGAACGCCAGCAAGACGCCGAAGGCCTGATCGCACCGGCAACGGAGGTATGGCCATGACCACGGCGACCGCGGACCGCATCCCCATCGGAACAGGCGTCGGCCTGAGGCTCCCGCACCTCGCCGAGGTCGTGGCCACCCGCCCGGCCGCCGCCTGGCTGGAGATCCATCCGGAGAACTTCCTGGCCAACCCGCACGCGACCGAGCTGTTGTGCGAGATCGTTCGCGCCTATCCGGTTTCGGTGCATACGGTCGGTGTCTCCATCGGCAGTGCCCGAGGCATCGACCGGGATCATTTGAGGCGAGTGCGCGATCTGATCGAGCTTGTCGATCCGGTCCTCGTATCCGGCCACCTTGCGTGGTCGACCCATGCGGGCGAATACCTGAACGATCTCCTGCCCCTGCCCTACGACGAGGGAACGCTGGCGACGCTCGCGCGGCACATCGACGAGGTGCAGGAGGGACTTGGACGACCCTACCTGGTGGAGAATCCGGCGGCGTATATCGGTTTCGGCATGTCGACCATGTCCGAGACGGAGTTCCTGTCGGACCTCGTGCGCCGGACGGGATGCCGGCTGCTGTGCGACGTCAGCAACGTCTATCTCAGCGCCCACAACATGGGCTACGACGCCTGCGCGTATCTGGACGGCCTGCCGTCCGGCGCGATCGGGGAGCTCCACCTCGGCGGCTTCACGCCGGAGGAGGACGAGGGCGATCCGGGCAGCACGCTGCTGATCGACACCCATGCGTCCCCCATCACCGACCCTGTCTGGGACCTTTACGCCTATGCTGTCCGCAGGTTCGGGCCGACGCCGACGATGATCGAGTGGGACAGCGATCTGCCTCCCTTCGCGAGGCTGCAGGCGGAAGCCGCGCGGGCCGACGCCGTCGCCCGCGAGGCTCTCCGTCGGGAGCATGACCGTGCCGCCGCTTGCTGAAGTGCAAGCCCGCCTCCGCGATGCCGTCGTGCTCGGCGCTGCATCCGCAGTCCTTCCTCTGATCGTCGGCGGAAAGAACCCGGCAGCCCGGCTCGCCGTCCACCGCCGGCATTACGAGGCGAGCCTCGTCGCGGCCGTCCTTCGCCGGTTCCCGGGAGTGACCTGGCTGATCGGAGAGCCGTTCGTGTCGGCGGCGGCCCGGGATTTCGTGCGCCGGCACCCTCCGACCGCGCCCTGCATCGCGGAGTATGCCGAGGGCTTTCCGGACTTCCTCGCCCGACGTGAAACCCTCGAGACGATGCCGTTCGTCGGATGGTTCGCCCGACTCGAATGGCAGGTCGGACGAATAGCGATCGATGTGGATCGCCGGCCGATTGGCATCGATGCGCTCTCCGGGTTCGGGCTCGATGCCGTCCCTCGCCTCGTCCTTCGCATGCAGGCTGGCCTGTGCTTCCTCGAGTCGCCCTGGCCGGTCGACGAGTTGTTCGAGCTCCACCTCAGCGAGGCTGCGCCCGATTCATTCACCATCGAACAGATCGCGGTCCGCCTGCAGGTTCGCGGAGCCCGCGGGAGATTCCGGATCGACCGTCTCGATGTCGGGACGTTCGCATTCCGGAAAGCGGCTGCGAGTGGTCTCCCGATCGGAGAAGCGGCCGAGCGGGCGCTGGATCTCGACCCCGCCTTCGACCCCGGACAGGCGCTTGCGACGCTCGTGGCCGACGGGCTCGTCGTCACCGTCGTCGGCAAGACCGAGGGAACGCGCTGATGATCGCCCTCTCGCAGACTCTCTCCGGACGCTTCGCGACGGCCCGGCAGACGTTCGCCGCCGCCCGGGCATGGCTGGAACGGTTCCCGCTTTCCGTCATCCAACTGGCCATGAGGATCGGCATCGGCGCCGTGTTCTTCAATTCGGGGCTCTTGAAGATCAACTCGTGGGAATTCGCCGTGAAGCTCTTCGAGGACGAGTACAAGGTCCCGCTTCTCGACCCGGTGGTGGCGGCAAGGCTCGCCGCTCTTGTCGAGCTGACTTTTCCGCTGTTTCTTTTCGTCGGGCTCGCCACCCGACTCGCCACGCTACCGCTCCTCGGGATGGTCGCCGTCATTCAGACCTTCGTCTATCCGCAAGCCTGGAGCGAGCACCTGATGTGGAGTTCGATCCTCCTCTTCCTGTTGACTCGCGGACCAGGCGCGTTGTCCGTGGATCACCTGCTGGAGCGGAGACTGCAACGGCGCGGTTGAAGGCGGGTCGGAAGGTGAGCATCGGATGGATCCCAAAAGGGGGCACCCTTTGGGTCCGATGCTCCAAGCCGTCAATCGAGCGGGCCCACGCTGCGGAAAATCCGGCGCGCCCTTATCCGAAGCTCGTCCAGTTCATCCTGAAGGGCATTGATCCGCCCCTCGATCTCGTCGAGCGTCGCGCATTCCGGCGTGACGAGAAGGCGGCCGCCTTCGCCTTCGGCGTGACGCTGGAGGGCGATCGTGACTCGGGCGGGCGCCGCCGTGTCTCCTGGCCGGACATGCAGCTCAAACGTGCCGGTGTCGTGCATCGCAACCTCTCTGCCGAGTGTCTCGCCCCGACCGGCGAGGCAAGTCCGTGCACGCGACGATGCGGCACCAATCTGCCGGCTCGACGGACCGTGCGGGCCCCGCTGCGACGGTCAGAGTGCCCACGGCAGGGGCAGCAGGCCGGCGGGGAGGTGCACGGGACTCTTGTCGGCTCCCGCGAGGCCCTCGGCGATGGACGGAAACGCGCGCCGTGCGTCGGCGTCCCGGGTTTGCCTGTTTCGGGGGGACCTCCGATTGCCCCGGTCGACTGGGGCGATTCCGCAAGATGCCGCCTGAGGGCCCGGTTCAAGGCGGAGTCTCGGCCGCCCGGCCGCTCGAGCATGCCGCTCGTCCGGCCTGAACGAGCCGAAGGCGGTTCCTTGGCACGAGGCTTCGGCGGGACGCCGGTCCTGCCGCTCCTGACGGTTTCGAGGTCGAGCGGAGCACCGGCATCGCTCGGCGTCCTGCGCGTCTTGTCCGCGGGCTCCCGGTAGCCTGCGGCCTGCGCGGCGGCGTAGAGTTCCTGGGCCTTGGCCTCATCGCCCGTAACGCCGCCCGCAATGCGCCATTGCGCCAGCATCTTGGGATCGTAGCTCTGCGCGAGCAGGAACATCGCGCGCGCGCTGCCGGCTTGTACGGCCCGATCGAGGAGCAATCGCGCTCCCACGACATCGTGTCCCTTCAGGAGCGCCTCGGCCCGATGCACGAGCGATGCCGCCGGATCCGAAGGGGCGGGGAGCGGAACGGACGCCCTCGACGCCTCGGCGCCGGCATTCCGGCCGGCCGCCGGTCCCGAGAGAGGGTCGGCGGGCGCGGCCGCAGATGCCGACAGAGGCTGAGCCGTTCCCCCGGCACCTGAGCCGTGGCCCACTGCGGGCTGAGTGCGCGATGCCGCCGGCTCGGCGCCGACCGCGGTGAGCCGCGCCTGGCTCGCAGCGAGTTCTCGCAGTGCCGCGTCCGCCCGTTGCTTGTCGCGCTTCACGGCCCGTTCCAGTTCCGCGACCTTGGAGAGCAGCTTTGCCTGCTCACCCTTCAGGACCGCTTGTTCGACGGCGGCAGCTTCGGCGCGCCGGCGCTCGCCTTCCGCGGCGGCGGTGACCTCCGCGAGCTTCGCCTCACCGTGGCGCAGCTCTTCCACGCGCACCTTGAGCGGGCCGAGCTCCCGGTCCGCCGCATCCGCCCGCCTCTTTTCCCGCGCGAGCGCCTCGTGCAGGCCGCTGGACTTCTCGGCATCCAGGCGAAGTTCGGTCTTGAGACCGTCCAGTTCGCTCTTCGCTCCTGCCAATTCGCTCTTCACGCCTGCCAGTTCGCTCCTGACCTGCTCTGTCTGTTTCCGCTCCCGCTCCAGCGCATCATGCGCTTCGATGAGCTTCACCTCGTTCGAAGCGAGGGCGCTGCGTTCGGCTTCGAGCGCCGCGCCGGCGGCCTCGGCCCGTGCCTTCTCCCTCTCGGCCGACGCTGCGAGTTCCGCCTCTTTCCGGGAGCCGTCGCCAAGGGAGGCAAGTTGTTCCCGCAACGCATCGCGGTCCCTGGCGGTTGCCGCCGCGCGCTCCCGCTCCTGCTGAAGCTCGCGCTGCAGAGCAGCTCTTTCCGCGCCATCCGCCCGGGCCGCCGCAAGCTGTTCCATCAGCTCGTCGCGGTCGCGCGTTGCCGTCGCTACGCGTTCCTTCGTTCGCTGAACGATGTCCTGCAGTTCCGCGCTTCGGCTGGCGTCGTTGGCCTCCCGCGCCGCGAGATTGGCCCGCAGGGCATCGAGCTCTCCCTGGGCCGCATTCGCACGGTTCGTCTCGCTCTCGAGCACCCTCTCCAGCTCCTTCAATCGAGTATCGTCGTTCGAGCCCGCGGCGGGCGGTGCGCCCGCCGACGCGCCGGCGCCGGGCTGCGGCTTGTCGAGGGTCTGCAAGAACGCGAGCAGGCCGGGCGATTCGACCCGGTCCATGATCAAGGCAGCGATGGTCCCGGTTTCGAGGGCCTCCAGGAGGAACCCCGATGCCCCGCCGGTATCGCCGCGCCTGATGCGGACCTCGAGATCTGCAAGAAATTGGCGGCTCTTGCTGTTGGAGAGGAGCCTCCCCAGGAGGAGTTCGTAATCGACATCATCAATGACCGCCGGGTTTGGCGTGCCCGTTCGGCCCTGGTCCTCCGCCGCTCCTAGGCCGGCACCTTGTTTCGACGAGGCCGCCTGGGCGTTCGCGCCGCCGGAGAAGCCCGCGGCTTGAACGATCATCACGGCGGCGACAATGGCGGCCCGGCCGAGCAGGTGCCAGCGAGGCTCCGGACGAACGGTTCGCGTCGGCATTTCATAACCCCTTGAATGTCTTTGCGCCCTAATGAAAAATCCCGGCAACCTTTGTAGCTGTCGTGAGTAGCAACACGTATGTGCGTATCTCTCCGCGGATGCTGCTTCAGCGCGCCGCAAGCAGCCCTAAGGGAATGGCCGAGGAACGCTCGAGAGCCTCGGCGCCCCAGTCCGCACATGCCGAGCCGTTGTGGCCCGCCGGGCACATCCCCTCCCGGCCGATTCAGCTAGCTCTTATTCACAACAAAAATTCGCTGGGGGATTTCGTGACGCCATTTCAGATCCGCAAAGCCTCTGCGGGCGCAATGATCCAATACTTCTTCGATGGTCTGAACGGCCTCGCCTTGCCGACCGCGGCTGTTCGGCCGGACCTGCGGGTGCCCGACCGGGCAAAGGAGCCGGAGACGAGCTTCTGCCTCGATATCTATCACCTCGCCGCGGAAGCCGGCGTCGAACCGTTCGTACGGCCCGAGCATTCAGGCCTGCTCGAAGGACCTGACTAGCGCATCGTGCGGACACGTGGATCCGGTTTTCCGAATTGGACGATGCGCTGCGTAAGACAAGAGCATCGGATGGATCGGTAGCATCGGATGGATCGGTGCGGCAGGTTTCCGGCCTTCTACCTGCCGTTCACTGCGCCGGTCGCATCGGGCTGCGACATCTCGGCCAGTTCGGCGCGAGCACCCTGGAGGTTCTCCTCGGATTGGCTCTCGGCTTCGACGATCGGGTCGATGCCCTCGCAACCTGCATCCCGTGCGGCGGCAACGACCTGCTTGAGCTTTGCATGGGCTCGCTCGAGCTCCGCCGTCAGGCGGGCTGCTTCGTTGCGAGCATGGCTTCGGTCTTGAGCCGAGATGACGTGCTCGCGTTGCCGATCGTGCTCCGCCTGAATGAGGTTGATCCGTTCGGCTGCCGCCTGGCCCATCTGCAGGAGATCCGGGCACGGGGACGCCGCCGCTCCGCAGCAGCCCAAGAGACCCAAGAGAATCGCGACAGCGGTCGGAGCAAGGATCCGCATGGCAGCACCATGGGGCGATTGTCAGGGCAACGCCGCCGCAGCTTAGGAGTTTCCAAACGTCCCCAGCTCCGTTCCGGATCCGCGCCCGGCCGCGTGAGGAGCCGTGAATCGTGGCTCAGCTCTTCGGCTTGACGTTCACCGGACCGTTCGCATTCGGCGTCGGCGGCTGACAATTCGCCCGGTGGAACTCCGCGGCCTTCTCCGCGTGCTGCCTGAGTTCGGCGATCCCCGACTGCATCAGATCCGGCTCGCAGGCTTCGTAATAGGCTGCTCCGACCTTGAGCAGAGAGGTGGTGCTCTGAGCGATCTTGCAGATGGCCGCCTTGTTCGCCTTCGCCCCTTTCTTCACCTCGCGGGCGATGATCTGGGCCCCTCGTTCGTCGGCTTTCGTGGCAGCCTCCCATTCCTGCATCAGTTTCGGCGTGCACTCGGCAGCCTGGGCCGCACTGCACGCCAGGCAGAGGATGATGGAAGCTTTGGCAAGCATCGGCGTCTCCGGTCGTCGGGAGGATCGGCATGCGATTCTCTATTATGGCAAGACCGGCGGAGCCGGCACAATGCGGCGTGACCGTGCCGGCGCCCGGGACCAAGGACCTGCCGGTTGCATTGGGCGGGCGTTCGCGCTTACCCTATCGGCATGAATCGCCTCGTCCCTCTGATTGTCGCCGCCGCTCTGTCGTGGTCGGTTGCCGTTCCGGCCGGAGCGCAGACGCGATCCCTTTTCGACCAGCCCGAGGCGCAGGACGTTCCCAAGGTCCAGGATGCTCCCCAAGTTCCGGTACCTCAGGTCCAGGCCCCCCAGATCCAGAGCGCTCCCGCGGAGCAGGCCCGTCCCGACGCGAAACGCGAACCCCGCTCGGTGGCCGTTCAGCAGCAGGACGAGTTCATCCAGCGCATCCAGCGGTCGGACAAGCGCGCGACCGCAAGCATCTGCGCCAACGGCTGCCGGGGTGAGATCGGGGGCCGGATTCAGAAACGGGACCCGTTCGCGCCCCTCCCCGACTACGATCGCGACGAGGTTCCGACCGGGTATAGCGTCGATCCCTGAGCCGATCACGCTCGACGGAGGGAAAACCGCGGCGCGCGAGACCGGGAACCGATTCCGGCGGACGCCCCTACTGCAAGACGGCGAGCGCTTGCGACAGCTCCCACGCCAGCTTTTCCGCCTCTTCGACCGACAAGGGATTGCCGCTGAGGCTCAGCCGGATCTCCCTGCGGCCCTTGTCCACCGAGACCTCGCTCGAGATCCGGGTCCCCGACGTCTGAGCCGGAGCCCCGTCGGCTTTCGTCTGCCCACCGATGCCGGCGGGTTGTCCGGCACCCTCAGGCGGCATCCCGGCCCCTTGCGATGGGTCGCGGCCGGCCGGATTGCCTTGACCGGCGACAGCAGCCGCGGCGGCTAGGAGTTTCGGCACCTGATCGGCCGCGAGGGCGAGCGGCATCATGCGCCCGTTCGGGAGCGCGAAGACGAATACCGCGCCGCCCTCCTCGGTACGGCCGTAGCCCTGGAACATGACGGAGTACGCTTGAGGCTTGACCATGCACGACCTCCACGCCGTAGGATCCGGAGACGCGCCCGCGATCGAGCCGCCTGCGACTGGGAGAAAATAGGGCAGGAGCGGCCTCGGCAATATCGCCTCCGGAACCTGCTGCACCGTGCTGACCGGGTCCCAAGGAACCTCAGGTCTCCGAGGGACGTTGCTGTTGAACGGACAAGCTTGCGGAGGCGCCGGTGTCGACACTCAAGAAGCGGGCTATCGCATCGTGCGGAAAAGTGGACCCGGTTGTCCGCGCCGAACGATGCGCTGCTCAAGAAAAAGAGCATCGGATGCATCCCAAAAGTGGGGTCCACTTTTGGGTCCGATGCTCCAAGGCTGCCCTCGGCGGCGCCGCCCTTCTGCTCGCCTCGGGCCCAGTAGATGCCCAGGGCTTCCTCCAGGCGATTTTCGGCCCGCCGCAGGCCCCTCGCTCCTCCCGCAGCGACGGGTTTCCCTTTCCCTCGATGCAGCCTCTCTTTCGTCCCTTCGGCGCGCCTGCGCGACGGACGAAGCCGAAGCCGACGGTGCCCGCCGAGACTGCGCCGGTGATGCCGACCGAAGCCAAGCCGGCTCGGCTCACGCCGGATTCGGAAATCGTGGCGAGCCTCATGAAGGATTCTACCTTGCGCAGAGGCGACATCGTCGTCTTCCCCGACGGGCCCCGCGTCTTCAAAGGCGCCGCAGGATCCTCGACCCACAAGGAGAGCGACTTCGAGGACCTGCATGCCACCCAACTCGTGGGCCGGACCACCCGCAGCGCCGTATTGACGGCGACCCGCTCTGCGAAGGCCTCTCCCGGGACCGCTCCCCACACCCTGTCTCTCCCAGCGGCGAGAAGACCCGATGGGGTGAGCGAAACAGGCGCTCTCGCCGTCAGCGCCTCTCGCCCTTGAGCCGGCTCGGCCCGTTGCGGCGGCAGAGAAAGCGAGCCGTCACGCGGCGCTATGAAGGCTTGCTGGGGCCCGGCATGGGGATGGGCGTCGCGGCCCGCTCCAGATCCTCGATCTGCTTTCGGAGCCGTTCGACTTCCGCCGTGTGCTCGCGGAGAAGGAGATGTCGCTCTGCCGGGTCCATGCTGACCGCGTTCCGGCAATGCCGGATCTGGCCCTGGTGGTATTCCTCCTGAGCCCTCAGAGCGTCCCGATAGCCACAGGCATAAGGTTCCATGCGCGAAGGATGCGCCGACCCGCAGGATCGGGCAAGAGATGTCGCAATGATGCCGACTTCTCCGCCGCCATTGCCCCGCAAGCTTCAGCGGAGTGATTCATGGCGGAGATCGTGAGCCGGCTCAAGGGCAATTTCCTCGGCCCCAAGGCCGATGCCGAATACGAGCTCGTCAACGGACAGGTCTGGCGGCAAACGCGCGACTATCGCCGCTTCGACTACGCATACCAGCCAAAAGTCACGATCAGGCCCGAAGCGGGCGGGCACATGATGTATGTCGCGGGTTTTCCGACCGGGATCCCGGTCCGGCAGCTTCGCTAGCGCATCGTGCGGATAAAACGATGCGCTGCTTAGTCCGGCGGGGACTGGCATGCGGCGGCCTCCGCACCTACTTGCAAGAGGTCCAGGGCGAGTCCGATCGTTGCGCAGCATCACCATCGCAGGCCGTCGGTTCAGTCTTCCGAGATCCCGGGCGGGCCGGGTTGCGCTCGGCGTCGGGCTCGTCGTCGGCGGGTTCGTCGGATTTCTTCCCGTCCTGGGCTTCTGGATGCTGCCTCTCGGCCTGATCGTCCTGTCGGTCGACCTGGCGCTCGTGCGTCGCCACCGGAGGCGCCTTCAGGTGTGGTGGGGACGGCGCAGAGCGAGCAGCGAAGCGCCTCGCGAGGGCGTGCAGGGGGAGCGCTGACGGACGGCGGCGAAGCCTCGGCCGGCCTATCCGGGCCTGCAGGCCGCCTTACCGGCGCCGAAGCCAGTCGAGCACGTGCGGCACCGCGGCGACAGGGGTTTGCTGGTGGTCGGCATCGAGCTCGATGCGCGTGCCGCGCGAGAAGGCTGCTTCGTCGCGCATCGCCGGACGATCGAACCGCCCCACGACCCAGAGCACCGGCCCTCCGACGCCGCGTGCTCGCGCGGCACGGCCGGCGGGCCCATCGGGGTCGAAGAAGCTCAAGTAGGCCTCGGCCGTCGTGGTGATGGGAAATGTCGTGAGGCCGTTGAAATCCTCGAATCGTGCCCGCTCTCCCCCGCGCCCCGCCATGACCATCGCCCTGGCCCGCTCGACGCTGTCTCCCGTGCGCGTGGCGATGAAGTCGGGTCGATGACCCGGTGCAAGCGCGATGATGCCATCGGCCTCTCCCCCCGCCGCGGAATAGCCGAGCGAAACGTTCGCACCCATGGAGTGGCCTGCGAGGTAGACCTTGCGTGCGCCCCTCTGCCGAACCCGGGCCACGGCGGCGGCCACCTCGCCGACCGTCTGTTCATAGGTGCGATAGCCGGATGTCCAGGACATGCGTGGCATCTCGATGACCGCACCCTGCTTCATGAGCGCGTCGGCCAGCGGCTGGAGCGGGCCCTGTCCACCCCCTTTGCCGTGAACGAGCACCACCCCGATCCCGCGCAGATCCTGCGCCGGCACACCGCGCCCAAAAAGGAGGAACACGGCAAGCGCCGCTCCCATCATGCCCCGAGAACTCATCGCACCCCCGCCGAATTGCCGAAACCGCTTTTCGACCGTCCGCTCCCCCGACGGGTATCCGGCCCCGGCGAGCCTTCTGCCTCAGGACGAACCGCAATGAAAGCAGGAGACGCGAGGTGTGCGCCACATCACATCGGAGACGATACGGTCCAGCCTACGCTTCGATCGTGTTCACGCGGCTTGAGGGTTGTGCGCCCGGCCTGGGATGTCGGGAATCCGCGGAGGTTGTGACGTTGGCCTCGATCCTCAAGGCAACACGCTCGGAGCCGGGGCGCGGTGCCGCCGTCAGGCACGTGCAGGCGTTCGACGACCGGGCGCTTGAGGAATTCGGCATCTCGAGGTGCGAGATTTCTCCTGCCGCCCGGAGAGAACCTTAACGCGCCGGGACGAGCCGAGCAGTAGGAGTACGAGATGATCTCATCCAGACGGCACAGCATCGAAGTCGAAGTCGGCGGCGTGCAGCACGGCGGCTGGTATCAGATCGGGAATGGGCTCGTGAGAGTCCACGCCCCGTTCGGGATCAAGGCGGCCCAGGTGCGAGGCACCGCGCCAGAAGCGTTGGCAAGGAAGCTCCTGCGGGAGTTGGTCGAGACCGAGAAGCGGCGTCCCGACGCCATGATCTAGACGGGGCCGGGATACGGCCTAATCGCGCGGGATCGGAACGGCGGTGACAAGGAAGGACCGATGAACGGAGTGCGGGGACCGCTATGTGAACCTTGACGGCGCCGGTCCTCGAAAGGCACGAGGCCCGTCCGCTCCATGACGCGGAGCGGCTCGACCCCGGCCTTCAAGCGCGCCATCGAAGGCAAGCTCCATGCGCGTGACGAACCGACGAAAACCTCTCTCCGCGACTGGTGTGAATTCCGCCACAGCCACCGGCGGCCGGTTGCTCTACGGTCCCCTCACATCGGTTCAACGCTCAATGCCTCGTGAGGAGGCCACCATGAAAATCGAGCAGGAACTCACCGTCGGCGCGTCCGAGGAGCCGAAGGTGTCGCTTTTTCTGGTTTGCGGCTGCGTGCTCTGCGGGCTCAACGTGATCGGCGTCTTGGTCGCGCTCATGATGCTCGGCTGACTTCACCGTCCTGCGATCGGCCCGGTCCGGCGACCGAGGGGGCCGCAGCGCGGCGTTGCCGCCTACCACTTTCGGCTTTGGTAATCAGGCGGACTAGCGAGGAGGCCGGGAAATGGCGGAGCCTCGCCAGGCCAAGAGAGCCACGGTGAGGGAGACCACACCGATGAAGTCGAAACGAAAGCCGTTCAGCGCGGGCGGCAATCTCTACATCGTCAGGTATGAGGACGGGCGGACCGCCTATTGCGTGATCCCGGCCCACTCGCGCGATACCTGGCGCGCAGGACGATCTCTGTCGAGCGCCTACACGTTTGCGGTCGAGGGGCAGTCTTGGGGCCTGATCCCCAAAGGCAAGATCGTCGCGTTGACGCGGGCGCACTGAGAGAGCTGGCTCGCGGCCGACGGCGTCCACTGCGGACGATCGCCCGGCACTCCCGACCACACCGTGGAAAGCTGTCGCCAGACGGTGATCATGGCGGCCCGGCAACATGAGGCCGAGAGCAGCCGCCGGGTAGGCTCCAGGCGGCTCCCGTGGAGGTCGGCATCGTCTCCTCGCGGCCTGCCGGCTCGCCAGGCGGTGAGCGAGCGCAGGATCGACCGCCGGGGGCGGGCAGTCCTTGGGGCGGGCAGTCCTTGCCGATCTTCCATGTACCGCGCGATAGGCGCCGGGCTGCATCTTGAGGGGCCCGCAGAACGGATGCCGAGGACGACCGACATCCACGAAGCCCCAGCCGGGTCGCGAAACGTTAAGGTTCATGGGTTGTGGCGCCGGCAGGCGGGACGCGAGTGCCCTTCCGTCCCCGAAAGAACTGATCCCGATGGACTTTGGTTTGGGAACCGACCTTGGCCGCCCCGGCTGACGGCTCCCCTCGTTCCGGCTCCTGATCGAAAAAGAAAAGCGCCCGGTGATGGGCGCTTTGAGGTTCCGGCCGTGGGGGCAGACCTGCGCCGGTACGTCCCTCGTAGCACAGCTATCTGACGTAACGTAAGGGTCAAAATGTCCGATGCGGATTTCTACAGGGTCGCTGTGTTCGTTGTTGCCGCTGCTCGCCCCCGACGGGGCGCGGGCGGTGACCGCCGATCCATGCGACCGCGGGCGGCGAGCGCAGCCTTCGGGATGAAATGAGGCCCGGCAAAGGGATCAACATCTCCACCGTGCTTGCCGGTCAGCGGCTCGGCATCAAGGACGTCGTCGAGGGCATTTGGCTCGCCTCCTTCATGCACTCCGATTGGGGATACATCGACCAGTTCGGCCCGAGGTTTTCACCCATGTCTCAGGTACAACCGTCACCTATATGTCCGGAATGGACCGAAACGATATGGCGCGCCCGAAAGGATGAAACTGGGAACCGGTATGTCATTGTAATCGCGCGCTGAATTTGGCCGAAAAGCTGCGCCTCATTGCCGCCGCGCTTGCACATGTCGCGCGAGTTTGTCGAGCGTCTGGCCGCCGTACTCGACTGCTCCAAATCCAATCGTCGCCTCGCGCTGCGCCTTGGTCGGATGCATCTGGCGCAAGGTGACGACTGTCTTGCCGTTGGCCTGCTCGTCGAGGGTCAACAGCATTCGAAACGCCGACGGGTCTTCATCCTGGTCAGAACCGTGATCAACCTCGATCAAGGCGGGCGCCTCCAACCGGAGAAAAGACATGCGGTTGCTGTAGCGCGTTCCGTCTGGCGCAATCATGTCGAAGCGCCATTGCCCGCCTGCGCGGATGTCGATCTCTTTCGTCTCGATCGCGAATCCCTCCGGCCCAAACCATGCCGGCAACTGCGCTGGATCGGTCCACGCTTCGAAGACGAGGCTGCGCGGCGCATCGACGACGCGGGTGACGACGATCTCGCGGTCAAGGGGCCATTCAGACCACGGCGACTGGCGGAGGTGAGTCAGATCACGCATCGTTGTGGGTCTCCTTCTTGCGGCGCTGAATGTGGGCTTCCATCCGGTCAAGCCGTGCGGTCCAAATGCGGAGGTGTTCGCTGAGCCAGGTGTCCGTCTGGCGCAGCGCCTCCGGTTTGAGGGCGCACACGCGAACCCGGCCCGCCTTGCGAGTCTCAAGAAATCCGCCGTCTTCCAGGACGCGGATGTGCTTCAGGAATGTTGGCAGGCCGATGCTGAATGGCTCGGCGAGTTCGCTCACCGATGCCTCTCCCAAGCATAAGCGCGCCACAACCGCTCGACGCGTCGGATCAGAGAGAGCGGCGAACGCGCGGTCGAGCTGGGGCTGTTGGTTTTCCATATGGCGAAGTATGACATGAGCGGCTGTCAGCCGTCAAGATACTTCGTCGATTGGCGAAGTATGGGGCGAAACCCAGGACGGCGCCTGCTCAGTCCTTCGAGACCAGCGATCGCGCCTGTCGCGCTCGGCCTCGGTCGCCCGGCCGATCGACGACCTGCTCAAACGCTGGCCGTCCTTCACCCGCTTCCTCCAGGACGGACGGGTTTGTCTCTCGAACAACGCCGCCGAACGAGCCCTGAGAGGATTTGCGCTCGGACGCCGATCATGGCTCTTTGCCGGCTCGGAGCGGGGCGCCGATCGGGCAGCCGCCATCGCCACCCTGATCACCACGGCGAAACTCAATGAGGTCGATCCCCTCGTCTGGCTGGGCAGATGTCCTGAATCGTCTCCCTGACCACCCGGCGCAGCGCCTGCACGAACTCTTGCCTTGGAACTGGAAAGCCGGACAGACCCGGCAAGCCGCTGCGTGATCCTGGGCGAAAGGGCTGTTCGTGATCGACAATCCCCTCCAGGTTGAGCTGCTCATCGCCAAGCTCAAAGCGTCCTTGCCGCTCCCCGCGACGGCGACGCCTCCCTTGCTGGCCCAGGTGCAAGAGCAGGCGCCGGGCCTCGACCTGTCGTCGCGGTGCCAGATCACCGGAATCTACTATGCGGGCGACGAAGGCGGGATCGTCTGCAAACTCGACTTCGGGACTGAGGACGCCGAAAAGGCGTTCTTCGTGTCCATTACGCATCTGACCTTTGATCGCAGGCTGCCCCTGGCGCGGGAGATTGCGGCCTACCAGAAGCACCGGGTCAAGCGCTTGCGTGGCAGCGGCCCGACGCGGCGCGCGGGGCCCTATCAGTGAGCGCCCAAACCCTTTTGAGCGGGATCAGTCCGGCTTGGTGAACATGGCCTGGAAGAGCCCTTCTGCGCGCTTCAGCCCCTCCTCGGTGAGTCGCCTATCTCACGCGCCAATGCGCTCAACTGGGGCTACCTGAACCAATGACCATTCCATACGCAACAGCGTATATTCTTTTTTAATACGCAATCGCGTATATCTCAATTTCATACGCAAATCCGTATATTGCCAATTTATACGCCCTCGCGTATATTACCACGTGGAGGCTGCCATGACCGAACAGATCGCCCGCACAGAAAAACAACTCGGCGCTATCCTGCGCCGCGCCCGCAAACAGGCGCGGCTGAGTCAGGGCGCGCTCGGCGGACAAATCCACCTGCGGCAGGGCACGGTCTCGCGCCTCGAAGCCGGGGAGCCCGCCGTCCAGCTGCGCACCCTGATGGAAGCCCTCTCGGCCCTCAATCTCGAACTGGTCGTCCGCCCGCGCAGCCAGGGGAGCCCAGCCGACATCGAGGACCTGTTCTGATGGCACGGAAGCGGGCTCACGTTCCCCTCAACGTCTTCCTGAACAGCCGCCATGTCGGCGTACTGCGCCGCGAGGCCACAGGCGCAATCGACTTTCAGTACGGGCGCGACTGGCTGGACTGGCGCGGCACATTCCCGGTGTCGCTGTCACTGCCCCTGCGCGAAGACCGCTACATCGGCACCCCGGTCATCAACGTGTTCGACAACCTACTGCCCGACAGCGACCCTATCCGCAAGCGCGTCGCCGAGCGCGTCGGGGCGGACGGCACTGACGCCTTCAGCCTGCTGGCGGCCCTCGGCCATGACTGCGTCGGCGCCCTGCAATTCCTGCCCGACGGGGTCGATCCCGGCACCGCCGGTGACACCGACGGCAAACCCGTCAGCGACGACGACGTCGCCGACATCATCAAGAACCTCGCCGCCGCGCCGCTCGGCATGGGCGAGGACAAAGATTTCCGAATCTCGATTGCCGGGGCTCAGGAGAAGACCGCCCTGCTGCGCAAGGATGGCCAATGGTTCAAACCCACCGGCACCACCGCCACCACCCACATACTGAAGCCGCAGATCGGCCAGCTGCCCAACGGCATCGATCTCTCCAACAGCGTCGAGAACGAATATTTCTGCCTGAAACTTCTGCAAGCCTTCGGCGTCCCCGCCGCCAACGCCGAGACCGCGGATTTCGGGGAACGCCGCACACTGATCGTCGAACGCTTCGACCGCCTTTGGACGAAAGACGGAAGATTGCTCCGACTACCGCAAGAGGACACCTGCCAGGCCCTGTCGATCCCGCCCACCAAAAAATACCAGTCCGACGGCGGCCCCGGCATGCGGGAGATCATCAACCTACTAAAAGGCAGCGACACGCCCGATGCCGACATTGCAACATTCATGCGCGCCTGCATCATATTCTGGCTGCTCGGCGCAACCGATGGTCACGCGAAAAACTTCAGCATTTTCCTCAGCCCCGGCGGACGCTTCCGCATGACGCCGCTCTACGATGTTCTGACCGCGCAGCCGAGCCTCGATGAAGGACGAATCCCCCGCAAGAAGTTCAAACTCGCGATGTCGGCCGGGACAAACCGCCACTACGCCATTCATGACATCGTGCCCCGCCATTTCCTGCAAACGGCGGACCTCGCCGGTGTCGGCATCCCAGCCATGAAAGCAATCTTCGAAGACATCGAAGCGAACGCCGAACGGCAGGCAGAGGCCGTTATCGCGGCGCTGCCCAACGGTTTCCCCGCCCAGCTGGTGACGTCAACCATGGCAGCCCTCAACCACCGCACCCGGCTCATCGCCGATTCACTGGCCGCGGCCGCCAATGTCTGAGGCAAGACGGAACCCGCGCATCGCCATTCTAGGCTGGGGCTCGCTGCTCTGGGACAAGCGCTCCGATTTCGACGAACAACACGAAGACTGGCAGCCGGGCGGCCCTGCAGTGCCGCTGGAGTTCAGCCGCGTCTCGTCATCCCGCGACGGCGTCCTCACACTCGTGATCGACACGATCAACGGGGCGCTTTGTCCAACCGCATACGCGATCAGCAAACGCCGCAGTCCCGACGATGCTGTTGCCGACCTGCGGTGCCGCGACGGCACGATCATGCGACACATGGGTTTCTACTTCCGCGATGCATCGAGGCAATGCGTTCCGCAGGCGCCTAAAACCATCGCCGGATGGGCAGTCGATCGTGACTTCGATGTCGTGGTCTGGACCGGTCTACCCGGCAACTTTCAGGAGAAGGTGGGCGAACCATTTTCAGTGGAGTCCGCGACCCGGCATATCCAGCGCCTTCCTCCGGCAGCGAAATCGCGGGCGGCAGAGTATGTGTGGCGCGCCCCGGAGTTCGTGCAGACACCACTGAGAACGACGCTGCAGGCATCGCCCTGGTTCCCGCCAAGACCGGATGGAGGACGCAAAAACTCATGACCTACCGTGCCCGGTACCGCTTCAAAATCCTGTCGACTGTGCAAATCCCCGACGGGCAATCGCTCACCATCACTCTCCCCGGCTTCCTGCCAGCGACACTCGAAATGAGCCAGGATGTCTACCCGTTCGGGAAATGGGCGGTCCTCAAAATGTCGGCTTCGCGACCGAAGAAGAGGCGCGGATGGCGGGCCAACGGCTCGGCGACGCCCTGCTGGTCGTCGGTGCCGTAACCAAACTCGGCATCGACATCGGCTTCAGCCCGGTCAACGCTTCAGTTCAGCGCCGACGTCCATGCTGCCATGACGGCCAGCACAGGACGAGAGCTCCGCGCCGAAACACACGGCCTGATGGTCTACGAAGAAGACACTGTCAGCATCGTGGGCATGAACGCGCAGGGCAGTGACCTGCTCGCCCCGCAGGCGCTGGAAGAGCGCCTCACGATGTGGGTCGGCGCTACCGGCGCGCTGACCGAACGCCGAAGAAACTGCGCCGCGCTCCTCAACGACTCCTTCTTCATTCCGCGCAGGACGCCGCCCAGGTCGGACTTGTTCGACGCGCCCGCGCGCAGCCGCTTGATCGTCGTTTCCTTGTTGCCGAACGCTTGCAGGAACGCGAACGGGAACTCGCCGCCGGCAAACGGCTGCTCGGCCAGCGCCGATATGGCTTCCTCGATCTCGACGGCGTTCATTTAGGCCCCGTCCCCCATCTGTGCGCCCCGCGCCTTAAACGTTATGCGGCGTGTTGATGCCGGAGGCGTCGCCGCGAACCGGCAGTTTGGCAATTTCGCGACCGGCCTTTTCCTGCGCGACGCGAATGTCATAGGCGCTCTGAAGGTTCAGCCAGAATTGCGCCGATGTGCCGAACCAGTGCCCAAGGCGGAGGGCCGTGTCGCCGGTGATCCCGCGTCGGCCGTGAATGATCTGCGTGATGCGGTTGGCGGGCACGTCGATCTGACGCGACAACTCAGTCGGCGTCACGCCGATTTCCTGCAATTCGTCGGCGAGTATTTCGCCAGGATGGATGGGGGGCCGTGCCATTGTTCCTGCCTCCTAGTGACAGTCCACGATTTCCACGTTCGACGGCCCTGCGGCGCCCTGCGGCCATTCAAAGCAAATCCGCCACTGCATATTAATGCGGATGCTGTACTGGCCGCTCCTGTCGCCGCGCAGCGCCTCGAGACGATTGCTTGGCAAGGCCCGCAGCTCGTCCAGACTCGTCGCGGTATCTAGGACTTCGAGGCGCTTCCACGCCTGCCGGTCGAAGCCCTGAAACTCCCGGATGGTGCTCAGGCTGGCGTTTTTGGAGCCGCTGGCATACTGCCGGAATCAGGGACTTCGAACACCTAATTTGGCCTTTCCATTCAGGGCATTAGGTGGCTTCTACTAGTGGGGAAAAGTCCGGGCGCGGGGGGTTCCGGACAGGCGGTCTTTCTGATTCATTCTGGGCATGTCGCCGCCTGCTGATCTTGACGCCCTGTCGATCGCCGATCTGAAGGCGTTAGTGATCGAGCTGATCGGCAAGGTGACGGAGCTGGAGCGGACGATCGCAGCCCAGCGCGACGAGATTGCCCGTCTCAAGGGGCTCAACGAGCGGCCGCACATCAAGCCAAGTGGCATGGAGAAGGCCACCGAGCCCCGGGCCCACAAGCGAGCCGCGGGCAGGCGTTGGCGCAAGAGAGCCAAGAGCGCCGAACTGACTATTCACGAGGAGCGCATCGTGACCGCCGGGCTGGTCCCGTCCGGCTCGCGGTTTAAAGGCTACGAGAGCTTCCTCGTGCAGGATCTTGTGCTGCGCCCGCACGTCGTGCGTATCCGGCGCGAGCGCTGGATCACGCCTGACGGGCAGACCGTGATGGCCGCGATGCCGCCAGAGATCATCGGCCACTTCGGGCCGGGCTTGCGCCGCTTCGTGCTCGCCCAGCATCACCAGGGACAGGTCACCGTGCCGCGTTTAGTCGAGCAACTGCGCTCGCTGGGGGTTGCGATCTCCAAGCGCCAAGTGGTGCGGCTGCTGAACGAGGGCCAGGACGGCTTCCTGGCCGAGGCCCGCAATGTGCTGCGCGCCGGCCTGACGAGCGCAGCCTGGATCACGGTGGACGACACCGGTGCTCGCCACAAAGGCGTGAATGGCAGCTGCACCCAGATCGGCAACGACCACTTCGCTTGGTTTGGCACCACCGCTGCGAAGAGCCGTCTCAATTTCTTGGAGCTCCTGCGCGCCGGCCATGCCGATTATGTCCTCAATGCCGAGGCGCTCTCCTCCATGCGCCAGCGCGCGCTGGCTGGGCCGGTCATCGACGGGCTGGCCTCGCCTGCGGACCAGCATTTTGCCGACGAGGTGGCGTGGATGAGCCATCTCGAGCGGCTCGGCATCCCCGAGCTCAAGGTCAACCCCGATCCGGCCCGCATCGCCAGCGAGGGGGCGCTGTGGGGGGCCATTCAGGCCCATGGCTTCCTGCCCGATACCGTGATCGTCTCCGATGATGCCGGCCAGTTCATGGTGGGGCGCCACGCCCTGTGCTGGATGCATGCCGAGCGCCTCGTGCACAAGCTCGACACCTTCACCGATCAACAGCGCACGGCGCAACGGCGCATCCGGGGGCTGATCTGGTGGTTCTACCGCGATCTCAAGGCCTACGGCCGCGAGCCTTCACCCCGACGAAGGACCGAGTTGCGGGCGCGATTCGATCGGATCTTCCAACGCCGGACCGGCTTCGTCATGCTCGACCGGCTGCTGGCGCGGCTGCACGCCAATAAGGCCGAGCTCTTGATGGTGCTGGAGCGGCCCGAGGTGCCGCTGCACACCAACGGTTCGGAAAACGACCTCCGCTGCCAGGTGACGAAGCGCAAGATCAGTGGCGGTACGCGCTCCGATGCGGGCCGCGCCTGCCGCGACGCCTTCCTCGGTCTGATGAAGACTTGCCAGAAGCTCGGGCTGTCGTTCTGGGACTATCTCGGCGCACGCCTCGGCACCGCCGATACCAGGACCGTCGGCTCCCTCCCAGACCTCGTCCGAGCTCGTTGCGCTCCCGCCTGAGCGCCCGGACTTTTGCCCCTCTTACGCTTCTACAGTGGAAAAGCGAGATGGCGCGCCCGAAAGGATTCGAACCTCTGACCCCCAGATTCGTAGTTTGAGCGCGCGACGCAACGAGCGGCAACGTTCGACAACGAAGGTCAAGACTAAGTTCCTATATATCCTTTGCTTTTTGCCGTTTTCGAGCGATAAGAGCGCTCGCCCCGCAACGAATGGCAACGCAGCCACCGAAACCCCGGCGAAACCCCGCGTGTCATCATATAGGAATATTAGCATATGGACGGCTTGATTACCCTGGCTCGTGAACCGAAGCGTCGCGCGCCAGCCCGCAGCCCGATCACTCTGACCGTCAAGAACGTGGAGACCGCAGGTCCCCTGATGGGTCGAGACGGCCAGAAGCGGCGCAACGAGATCACGGACGCCCTCGTCCCAGGACTGCGGCTCGTCGTGCAGCCGAGCGGCGCCAAGAGTTGGGCTGTCCGGTATCACCGCGCGGGCAGGGTCACCAAGATGACCCTCGGCCCTTATGCTCCTCCCGTGACTGGCGCGCCCGAACTGGCACCCGTACTGAATGGCCCGTTGAGCCTTGCCGGCGCGCGGGTGCTGGCGAGAGAGGCGATGGCCGCGGTCGCCGCAGGAGGTGATCCAGCGAGCGTGAAAAGGGCGACCGCCCGTTTCCGGCGCCACCCGGAAGCGCGGGAGCGCGACAGCTTTGAGAGCTGTCGCCCGGCGCTTTATCGAACGGTACGCGGCGCCGAAAAACCGGGCCTGGCCCGATCAGGCGCGGCTGCTTGGATTCCGTCGCGCCGATCCCCAGAAGCCCTGGTCCCCGGCCAATCTCAAGGCTTCCGGCGGCGCACACCCGCTGGCGGTCTGGGGCACACGGCGCATCCAAGACATCACCAAGCGCGACGTCAATCACCTCCTTGATGACATCATGGACGCGCGCCCCCGAACCGCAGCCAACGCGACGCTCGCGAGCATCCGGCGGCTCTTCAATTGGGCTGTTGAGAAGAGCCTCATCGAGATCAACCCGGCCAGCGGCATCAAGAAGCCGGTCGCCGTCGAAAGCCGCGATCGGGTGCTCACCGACGATGAGTTGCGGCGCGTGCTGCAGGCGGCCGAAGCCATGCCTTACCCGTTCGGTCCGTTCTTTCTCCTGTGCGCGCTGACAGGCCAGCGGCGGGATGAGGTCGCGGGCATGCGCTGGAGCGAGATGGATCCTGCGGGCGAACTCTGGACCATCCCGCGCGGGCGCATGAAGCGGGATCGCGTGCAGGATGTGCCCCTGTCGACGGCCGCTCGGGCCGTCATAGCCACACTGCCGAGGATCGTTGGACAGGATCTTGTTTTCTCCACCACCGGCCGGACCCCGATCAGTGGCTTCTCGCGTGCCAAAATTCTCCTGGAAAAAAGGATCGTTGAAGCGACACGCGACGCGGTGACGAGTACAGCGTGGGGTCGAGTGGGCGCAGAGCTATGTGCCCCTTGGAGGCTCCACGATCTACGGCGGACGCTAGCGAGCGGCATGGCGCGGCTCGGAGATCGCTTTGCCGGTGATCGAAAAGGTGCTCGCGCACGAGAGCGGTTCGTTTGGGGGCATCGTTGGGGTCTATCAGCGCCACAGCTATCTTAATGAGAAAGCGGCGGCGCTTGAGGCTTGGGGTCGTCACTGTGCGGCGCTCATGCGCGGGTGAGATATTCGCTGCAGTCTGGCGCAGTCCAACTGGATTTGACAGGACAGTTCGGAGGGAACCTTATGGAGCGCCGGGCCATGCCGTCACGTCCCTTCCCTTACGGCTGCGGGGCGTGTCCACCTTCGCTAGCTGTCTGATAGATCAAATCTCGATTTCCAGAACTCAGGTCAAAGACAGCGGACGATGCGGGATATCTATCGTTACTGATTGCGATACCGGTCTTCCCTTCCTTCCTTACTTTCTTCGCCATGCCCCAAGCGTCGTCGTAGATCGCGCAACTACGTCCTCAGCCTCCAGTCAGCGCCTTATACCATTAGCCAACCGCAAAGAGCTTCCGCCGCGACCCGCGACACTTCGCACCGTCCAGATATAGTTGCCGAGCGAACAGAATAAGAGCATACGGCAAGCTGTTCGGGCCAAAGCCTCGAAGAACCGTGTACATAACGATCGGCTGCAAGGGGCCATCGCGTGACAACCTCGCGCGGTGGTTTTTTGCCTTTTTTGCAGCCCGCCGCGCCTAGCTAGATAGGATCGCGGCCGATGCCGAACTTCAACTCTAAGAACCTCCCTGCTGAACAGAACGCCAATTCTACCCGCGCCGAATTCCATTCGCGGAACGAACTGGTCACCTTAAAACAACTCTGCGCGCTGGTGCGACGAACTCCCGAATCGATCCGCCGGTGGGAGAGAGGTGCGGAACCCAGCTTCCCGAAAGCACGCTACATCGCCAAGCGAAAGTATTGGTTGCGCAGTGAGATCGAACATTTCCTGCGCAATTTGCCCACCCGCTGCGACGGTAAAAGCGCGGGATCGGAGGTGATCCGCGTTCTCAGCGGGCAGTCCTCTGTTGGTGGGGAGGGCCGCTGAGATGAACAATCAAGAAAGCGGAGCCCCGGCAGGGGGAGACTACCAGGGTTTGCGGATGCATCCGGGTACGGAGCACGAGAATCTTATCTCGCAATCCGGAAGCGAGAAAAAACTTCCCGCAAATCAAGAACCGAGTTCCAGCGCTGAAGATCGTTGCTGTACGCAGTCGCTACCCTCTCACACCAGCACCACGGGAAGCGCGCTCGAGAGAGCGGTAGTCTGGACGTACGATCCCGTGAGGGAGTGGAACATCAAGCGTTCGCGCGACTCTAGGCCGCTCGAGGTCCAAGTCGGAGATAGGTACTGGCTGCGGGTGTGGGATGACGGATCGGAACAGGCGGTTTCCATTGGTGCGGACCATGGTGACTGGGTTCGCGGGGCTGTCTCTGTCCAAGTCATCGAGCTCGCCGACGACGGATCAGTGGTCGAGGAGACCTACGCTCGGGACCTCGGATCGTTAAAGCGCTACGGATGGTCAAAGTCTGCCCCCCCGCGGGGTCTTGGCTGGGCAGCACATGACCGCACCGGGGAAAAATCGACCGGGTGGCGTCGCCGGCGGACGTGGGAGGTCACGCGATGAGCGAGCACCTCTACGACAGAGCGGACGGAAGGCGCCCGGATGAACCTGCGCGTAGCGCCGGGTGCGACGGTCGTGAGTCTGAAAACCTGCATCACGACTGTGGGCAGACTGGCAGTGCCCAGACTGGCAATGCGCCGCGGTCCGGTGTGCCGGGTCTGAAGCCCGGCGAGGTCCGGAAGAGACTGTTGGAGAATGGCTGGTCAGTTCTGCCGATCCAAGCCCACGATCGCGGTCCATTGAAACCTCGGGGGAAGCGTCCGGTGGTGGCCGGGTGGCAGCGGTTCGCTGAGTTCAGCGGACCACGTCCCTCACTCGATGAGCTCTCGACGTGGGCCCAGATGAACCACGCCCCCGGCACGGGAATCGCCTGCGGCTCAGTGATCGCGATCGACATCGATTTCGCCAAAGACACCGAGACTGGCGCGAAAATTTTGGGGACGGCCATAGAGGTGTTCGGTCCGACGCCATTTATTCGGCAAGGACGGGCTCCAAAGGTGGCTCTGATTTATCGTGCTTCCGAGGCGGTGGGCAAGCGACACCTCAAGCGGTCCGACGGTTCCGATGACGGTATCGATATACTTGGCGAAGGCTCACAATTAGTAGCTTACGGCATTCACCGGGATACAGGTCAGCCAAATCGCTGGATTGGCGACGAGGAACCGCTGACTGCGTCGCCTTTGGCCGCGCCGGAAATAAGTGAGAAGCAGATAGATGCGTTCTTAGAAAAGGTCCGACTGTTCTGTGACCTGACCTCTTCATCGGCTCGTGACAAAAAGGAGCGCCGCGGCGAAGGGGAGAGAATCGAGAGGGATGCTACCGGGCGCGTCACGAACGGCCGTGAACGATATCTCACCGATCTTATATACCGGGTCGCGTGTGAGATGTTCGCAACTGACCCGAACGTCGCGGCGCGGAAATCGGAGTTAGTGGAGAAGGCGTGGACACGATTCGAGGAGACGGCAAGAACGGACGACGGCAAGTGGTCTATTCGAGACGTCGAGATAAAGGTAGACGCGCTGCTGGCCAGAGTCGCGAATGGAAACGTCAGACTGACCGCAACGGCTGACGACCACCTGATTGCCGAGATGAACGAGACGTATTGTGTCGTGCGTGAAGGAGGGAAAACCCGCGTACTGTCTTTCCAGCGTGGCGAAGGTCGTGCGATTCCAGTCTACCAGTCCTGCGATGATTTCCGCAATTTTACGATGCACAAGAAGGTGTGGGTGAATGGCCGGCAGCAGGGGGTCGGCCAGTTTTGGCTTAATCACCCTGATCGCCGGACATATGACGGCGTGGTTTTCAAGCCCAACGGTGAGCCTGAGGTGAATGGATGTCTGAATCTATGGCAAGGATTTGCCATCGAGCCAAGGCAAGGCGACTGGTCGCTCATGAAGGCGCACGTGAGAGAGGTACTTGCGAGCGGCGATAGGGAGCACGGAACGTACATTCTCAGGTGGTTGGCCTGGGCTGTGCAGAATCCAGACAAGGTCCCCGAGGTCGCACTTGTCTTCAAAGGAGCAGAGGGCACCGGCAAGGGATTTCTTGGCCGGGCAATGACAACCATCTTCGGCCAGCATGGGCTGCAAGTCTCCGACGTGAGGCACCTCGCAGGCAACTTCAATGCGCACCTGCGCGATACCTGCCTTCTCTTCGCCGACGAGGCGCTCTGGCCTGGGGACCCTCAGGCCGAGGCAGCTCTTAAGCGGCTCCTGACAGAAGACACACTGTTTATCGAGCCGAAGGGCGTGAACGGGTTCAAGTGTCCTAATTTCCTACACGTGATCATGGCCTCGACGAGGAGTGGGTCGTGCCGGCGGGACCAGATGCCCGGCGCTTCGCCGTATTTGAGGTCTCATCCGAGAGGAAACAGGATACGGCCTACTTTCAGGCGCTGGACGAAGAGCGGAAAAACGGGGGACTTGAGGCCATGCTGTATGACCTCTTGAACCTGGACCTGAAAGGCTGGCATCCGCGCAAATTGGTGAAGACGGATGCGTTAAGGGACCAGCAACTCTCGTCGCTTGACTACCCGAATGCGTGGTGGCTCTCAATTCTCGAGGAGGGCGCGCTCCCGGGTGCGGATCTTGGAGCATTGAACGTCGCGCCAATGCGTGACCTCCTTGAGGACTTCAAGACGAAGCACCCGCGAGCCGGCTATATCACCGAGCATCGCCTTGGCCGATTCCTCCGCAGTCGCGGTGCTGAACCTGGCAAGTGGGTGAACGATCGACGCGGCTGGCGCTTTCCGACCCTCGCGGATGCCCGGGCGGCTTGGGAAAGGAGCATGCCGGCCAGGTGGGAGGATCCTGACCTGACCGAATGGAGGCCGTTTCGGATATGAGATTCCTTGCGCCGCTTCCGCCGCTTCTTTTATGGCAAGCGGCGGCCGAAAAGTGTTCGGCTGCAACGACCTCGCCGCTTCCGCCGCTTCCGCCGCTTCTCAGAGAGAAAGGGAGAACGCGGCGGGTACCGCGGTGGGCGCGGCCGAAACATCGAGCGGTATCGAATAGATCCTCGTCCTCCCGAACTGACCCGCGAAGCGGCGGAAGCGGCGGAGCGGCGAAGTCGCTCTTAACAAACGAGTATTCGCCCGCCGCTTCACGCCGCTTCCGCCGCTTCGCGCGGCGTGCGGTCGGCGCTTCGACATCGTGTGCATCCTCAATGTCACAAACGAGGGCAGCGGTCACTAAAACTCGATCTCGGGCAACAGACCGCGCGAGGACTCTCGGCTCTGACCGACGAGCGCGGCAGGCCCAGGCTCGTCATCTCCGAAAGCGGAACCCGAGATCATCTCGAAGCGGTGCTCGCCTGGATAGGCGAGCACCGCGCCGCCAGGCACTTCATCACGCCGGGTCCGCCCATACAGAACGTTCCTCGGCGACAGCTTCTTGAGGGACGAACACTTAGGATGAGAGTCGATTCTTCAGTACTGCGATTCTCCGACCTTGATCCATTATCGTGATTTTTACTTTTATGCCTGGGAGAACACTGCGCTCCCGCCTGCCCCACTTTGGTTTTTGGCCGTAGGGGCCCCGCCAGCGACCCAGTCTGAAAGCTCCAGCCGTCGTCGCGACCTGGTTTGACCTGCTCTCGGTCGGCTGGATCACGCGCGAGGCGCCCATGCTCGACTGGGATTGGATTGTTGAGGGCCGCTCCGCCCGCGGAAGGATGCATATGGTATGGCGCCGCGGTGCGTCTCAGTGAGACCGCCGCCATTCCCAAGGCGGCATGAACTCGCCCGCCCACATGCCGGCGTGGCGCGCCCGAGCGAGATCCTCGGCTGGGACATAGCGCATGCTGTATGCCCGATAGGCAAGAGCCCAGCCGAGGCCGACCATCCAGGCGTTCAGGTCCTCGCCCCAGGCTTGGCAGATCGCAACCACCCTTCCGTAGCGGTCGGTATCCTGCGGATCGCAGTAGACCGCACTGCCGCTGATCCGGTAGTCGAGGGCCTGCGCGGCCCGCTGTCCGCAGCGATAGGTTCGCCCGCGGGCATCCTTGCAGGTCTGCCCGCCCTCTGGTGCATCGATCCCAAACAGGCGGATCCTCTGGCCTCGGATCTCGATCGTGTCGCCATCCACGACGGATGCGCGGCCCACAATCATCTGCGCCAGGCACGGCGACGACAGCACCAGCAGGAGAGCAGAGAGGGCAACGCGCATACGAGCTCGATAGCACCGCGTTGCGATCCGGCGCACGTGGAAATTACGGGCTGCCAAACTCCAGGGATCGCTGAAGCCCAGGGTCGCCCATCCGCCTGGCAGGCCTTCGAGCTCAGCGCCTGCCAACACGGCGCAAGTGCCATTCCACCAGGATTAAAGCGGACCATGGGAAGCTCCGCAAAATCGCAGCTGCGAACCGGTACGACTTGCTTGTTGGATCCCGCGCCGGTCTCATCGCCGCCAGTGGCGGGACTTCCAGCGCAGCTCGTATCGCGGCGACGCGGCCGCCCGACGCTCGCGATCAGAGCGAGGGGCTCGAACAGTCAGGTGGTTAGGCGGCCAAGCGTCGTGGCGCGGCTATCAGACCGGAAAACTCGATGATGGCGTCCTTCGCCGCCCGCTTGTGCTCGGTCTCCATGAACCGCACCAGCGCGGTTCGCTCGTGGTCCGGGACGATCTGTAGGGCAAAGCGCAACGTGAGGCAGAGCGAGTCCAGGAGGGGATCCGCGTCGAACGCGTCGCGCGCGAACCGCGCCGCGCGATGTTCGATGAACAGGATGCACCAGAGCTCGGTCGCGGTGGCCACCCACTCCCCTAATGTCCCGGCACGCTGGCGCGTCTGGTAGGCGAACTCCGCCAAGTCGGCGATCCCGGCCGCTTCCGCCACGGCATAGCCATCGATCATGCGCGCGAGGTCGTAGGACTTCGCCCAGGTCAGCGGCAGTGGAAGCGCGGAGAAATCGCCCGCGCGCACGCGATCCGTCCAGGTCTCGTCAGCCATTGTGCCCCCCGACTCAATGGTTACCCCTTCGTTAATGTTGAGGGGCATTGCTGCCGCAATGGAAGGTGTATGAGCTTTTCCGTGCGCACGAGCATGACGCCTGTTGCGGTTCGGCAACAGGCGGCCTGGCGCTGAAAGAACGGGTCCGCCCCAGCCACCGGACCCGCCCCAGTCTACTCTGAGGCGATCCCTGGCCTGGCAGTGCGCGTCCGGATGGCGCGGCCGCGCGCAAGGGCCTCAGCGGCAGCGAGCCTTCCGGCGCGAGCTCTCGCTCAGTGGGGGATTGAGCCTAAAGATTTATGGACCGCCGATGGCTCTCGTGGAACCCGGCGCAGAGCTTGCGCTCAGACCTTAAGCACCAGGTTCGGCCTCCCCGGGGCAGGCGCGGAAGAGCCAGGGGGCAGCTGCAACGGCGTGAGCGGAGAAGCCGTTGTGTCGACCTCAGCGGCGAGCTTGTCCCAAGCGTCCGCAATGCGTAGCAGCTGTTCGCGGTCCTCGGGTGTTTCCATCTGCTTGGCGAGAGATCGGCACTCATCGGCATGCTGGCGGTGCTCTGATGCTTTGTTCACTGTCACCTCCATCAAAGGAGTGGGTGACGCAACGGAACCTTCGACAGTTGAGCAGATCGGGGCCCACCCGGGCATTCGTCAGAGCACTCATCAAGCCGATTTAAGTGCTCCGGGTACGAGCGGAGGTGGCGCAATGGTCGCAGCAAGCATCACACCAGGCTCGGTGACTGGCATCCGTAATACGGTGCTCGTCCCGCCATTCACCCTCACTGAAGAAAGACATGTGCGAGAGGAGGGGTCGGCGGTTCACAGGCCGTCCCGTTCACGCGGTAGGGGAAACCGCTCACCACAGAGGCTGTGTAAGGTCCAAGAGAGGCCGGTTCCGCAACATGCTCGGGCTCAACATACCCTGGGCATTGTCGCCGCCGGGGAGCTCGGCCTCGGTGCCGTCCTCGGCCGAGAATTGGAAGCCGATGTGGAACGTTGCCTCGCCTCGCTGGCCGCCTGATAGTCATGCCGAGACGGACCCTCCAGCCCCAGGGACACACCATGCTGCCCACCCGCCCGCTTGGAACCACCGGCGTGCCGGTCACCATCCTCGGCTTCGGCGGAGCGCCGCTCGGAGATCTCTTTGAACGGCTCGATGAAGGGACGGCCGTCGCGACGGTCGCGGCGGCACATCGGGCCGGCATGACCCTGTTCGACACCTCGCCTCATTACGGCAACGGTCTCTCGGAGCTGCGCTTTGGCGCTGCCCTGCGCCGGTTCCCCCGTGACTCGTACGTGCTCTCGACCAAGGTCGGGCGACGGATGAATCCGCGGATGCCCGGCGGCAGCGTCGGAGGCCCAGGTTTTGCCGGGGGCGTGCCCCATGCCTCGGTGGTCGACTACTCCTATGACGGCACCCTGCGCTCCTTCGAGCAGTCCCTTCTGCGCCTTGGCCTCGACCGCATTGACATCCTGCTCCTGCACGACGTGGATGTCTGGACCCATGGGCCCGAAATGGCGGACCAGCGCTTCCGGGAGGCCATGGAGGGTGCCTATCGGGCGGTGCACGAACTCCGGGGCGAGGGCGTGATCAAGGCGGTGGGTCTTGGCCTCAACGAGGCCGACACGGCCGTGCGGTTCCTTCATGCCGGAGACTTCGACTGCGTGCTGCTCGCCGGCCGCTACTCGCTCCTGCACCAGGACGCCCTCGACGAGTTCCTTCCGCTGGCCGAGCAGAAGGGGATCTCGGTCATCCTCGGCGGCGTGTTCAATTCCGGCATTCTGGCCACCGGCGCCCAGCCCGGCGCCCACTTCAACTACCGCCCGGCGCCACCCGAAATCCTGGACAAGGTCGCCCGGATTGAGCGGGTTTGCGAAAGCCACGGGGTGCCGATCGCGGTCGCCGCTCTCCAGTTCTCGCTGGGTGCTCCGGCGGTCGCCTCGGTTATCCTGGGCGGTGTGACTCCCGCGGAGGTCGAGCGAAACGTGAAGGCGATACGGACCCCCGTGCCGGCGGCTCTCTGGAGCGACCTGAAAGCCGAGGGCTTGCTCCCCGACGCCGTACCGGTCCCAGCATGAAGCCGGCGCCCGGGGCGCATAAGGCCAGCACCCGCGGAGCAACCGCGCCCGGAAAGACGAGCACACAGAGCGGGGTGGCCGATTGATTCACGCAGTTAGAGGTGACTGACCATCCGCAAACCATCACCTCGTAGGTCACGGTCTGTCGCATGAGCCTGCTCGCTCGTTGTGGACAGAAGCCGAGCTCCTCTCCCTTATCGAGCCTTACCGGCCCCCGGCGCCGCCAGTACAGCTAATACTCAGGCACCAGCCGCTGCTCAATGAGCGGGGCCCCGATCCGGCAGCGCAGGCCGTCTGGAGCAAACTGCACCTCAACCTCAGCCTTGACCTGGATTGGCAACACCTTGTTAAGCAGGGTCGAGCCGAAGCCCTCGTGCTGAGGTGGGTGAACAGGCGGCCCGGCGTGCTCAGTCCATTCCAGACACAGCTTCCTTCTGCCCTGCACGTCGAAGACGACAAGTCCGTGATCTACACCTACGAAGTGGAGACCAACTGACGAGATCGCAGGGTTGGCTAATCGCGCTCTCTTCGCTCCATGCCGCTGCCATTTTAGGGCGGGCCTGGCCTAATCCTGGGCAGAACTCTCTCCACGTCCTGATCGGCGAGATCCTGCAGCCGCGCATCGGGGGCCCGTCCCGCGTCGTGCTCGCGCAGGACCTCCGCGACTGCATCGGGATCCAACTCCTGGGCTTGGCTGAGCAGCCGGTCGGCCTCGTCGAGATGCCCGGCCGCCTGCTCGTGCAGGCCTTGCTCTGCAAGGCTGCGGGCCTCCGCCGTCTTCGCCGATGTAGCCAGCCCTGTCGGCAATTCACGGTCAGCCATGAGGTTCTCCCATGCCGTAGG
Organism: uncultured Alphaproteobacteria bacterium; assembly: GCA_963723525.1. GTDB lineage: Bacteria > Pseudomonadota > Alphaproteobacteria > Rhizobiales > Beijerinckiaceae > Microvirga. The sequence goes on along the minus strand of CAVRRI010000017.1, from coordinate 57,226 downwards.
GCGTCTCAAACGGTTGCGCCTAGCGGCCAAGGTGCGAACTCGGCCGAGCCAAAATCGAACAGCTCGCTTTTGGTGCGCTCGCCCGAAGCAACACGCAGGATATGCTCGAAAATGCGTTCACCCGCCTCCTGCACTGTCTCGGTTCCATCGAGGATCGTGCCGCAGTTGATGTCCATGTCGTCTTCCATGCGCTGGAACAGGGCCGAGTTGGTGGCGATCTTGATCGAAGGTGCAGGCTTGCAGCCGAACACGCTGCCACGACCAGTCGTGAAGCAGACGAGGTTCGCGCCGCCGGCCACCTGCCCCGTGGCGGCCACCGGATCGTAGCCCGGCGTATCCATGAACACGAAGCCGCTTTTGGTCACCGGCTCGGCGTACGGGATGACGTCCACGAGGTTCGTGCTGCCGGCCTTGGCCATTGCACCGAGGGATTTCTCGAGAATGGTCGTGAGCCCTCCGGCCTTGTTGCCGGGTGAGGGGTTGGCGTTGATCTCCGCGCCGTGCTTGTGGGTGTACTCCTCCCACCAGTGCATCAGTGCGACAAGTTTCTCACCGACCTCCCGGCTGACCGCGCGGCGGGTGAACAGATGCTCGGCGCCATACGTCTCCGTGGTCTCCGACAGAATGACCGTGCCACCATGGCGGACGACCAGATCGCTCGCGACCCCGAGCGCCGGATTGGCCGAGATGCCGGAATAGCCGTCCGACCCCCCGCATTGCAGGGCGACCATCAGGTGTTGCGCCGGGACGGGCTGACGACGGATCTCATTCGACTCCTTCAGGACCTCCTGCACGAAGGCGAGCCCTGCCTCGACCGTCTTGCGGGTGCCACCCATGCTCTGGATGTCCATGCTGCGGATCCGGCCGGTCAGCTTGTGCTCCCGCAGCATCTCGCCGATCTGGTTCACCTCGCACCCGAGCCCGAGCACGATCACGTGAGAGAAGTTGGGGTGCCGGGCGTAGCCGGCCAGCGTTCGGCGCAGCAGCTGCAGCGGCTCGCCGGACGCCATGCCGCAGCCGGTCTTGTGCGTGAGCGCCACCACGCCATCGACGTTGGGGAACGCGGCCAACGGGTCCTGGCCCGTGAACGGATTGCGCTTGAACGCGTCGGCGATCAAGCCTGCGACATGGGCGCTGCAGTTCACGGACGTGAGAAGGCCAATGTAGTTGCGCGTCGCGACGCGGCCGTCCGGGCGGACGATCCCCTGGAACAGCGCAGGTTCCGGAACGTACGCGGTGGGTTTGACGTCGACCCCGTAGGCGTAGTCCTTGTCGAAGTCGCCCATGCCGAGATTATCGACATGGACGTGCTCACCTGGAGCAATGGCCGTGATCGCAAAGCCGATGATCTGATTGTATTTTCGGACCGGCTCGCCAGGCTTGATCGCACGCACGGCAACCTTGTGCCCGGGCGGGATGCGTTGTCTCGCGACCACCTCATCCGCGACGGGGGTCCCGGGGAGCAGTGTGCCACGGGCAATCACCACGCTGTCAGCCGGATGCAGCTGGATGACCGCGTGCAGCGGGGCGGCAGTCCGCTCTGCCTGCGTTGTCGCGTCGTCCATCGGCCCTCTCCCTTCATGGAGATCTGCAACCGCCCCTTCCCTGTCGGCATGAGTATCGAGCCGGGAGAGTTCGGTAAGCTTGATGATTATCTCACGGTCAGGCGGGACCTGAAACGGGAGGTCCTCCTCTTTCCGAAGCAGGCCGTCTGGTGGAGGAACATTGCGGCAATGGGCATGCGCATGTGTCGGCGGGGTGAGGAATGGACAGAGCGCGAGACCAATCAGCGGGTGCTTTGATGGCAACTTCGCCCCGGGTTGTCCCTTCTCAGGGTCCGGCCTGTAGCGGCGACGATGGCCCGTTATCGTCAAGGCGCAAGGCGACGCGTATAATGGCATCATGCTGGAATGGCTGGTCGATGCTGGCCAGTTGCGCGCCGGGTCGACGACGCCGCCACAGCATCTCGAGGATCGCACTGTTGAGCCCGATCCCAGCCCGGCTCCGCAGGAGAAGGATGCCCATGCCGCACACCCTGGAGACGCGCCACCGCGCATTCATCCCGCGCCAAGCTCCCGGGCGCCTCAGCCCGGATGGTAGCGTCGTGCCGCGTATCCTGTCCGTGGTGGCGGGCGCGGCGCTTGGGTCGTGGGGCCTACGGCGCGGCGGGCCGGCCGGAGTGGTCACCGCGCTGGTTGGCATCGGCCTGCTTGCACGCGGGATTGCCGGCCCCGGGCTGCTGGTTACGCCGCTCGCGTCAAACCGGTCGAGGCGCTGGGCGATCGCGGGGCGCGAGGTACGGCCAGGGGAAGCGCGTGGTGACGCGCGTTACAATGCCCGGGAAGCCGCTGTCGACGAGGCTGTCGAGGAGAGCTTTCCCGCGAGCGACCCGCCGGCGTGGACGTCCACGGGGATCGGACGTGTCGCGGCCAGGCCGGAGGGTAGTGTAGTGGGCGCCGGCGTTAGCCCGGAGCCGGAAAGCCTGCCCGGCGGCCCCAAGAGCCCCCTTCCTCGCTACTGGCCCGCGGAACCGGAGACGCATTGACAGGCAAGATCCATCACTGCTGGTAGCTGCGAGGCCTTCGCTGGTCGCCTTAACCTGGACGAGCAAAGCAGCAATCGGACTGACTTCGCCGAAGTTCCGAGTGCGTATGCACCGCTACTCTCGGGGTCGTTGCGGGACAAACGGGAATCGGCTCGCCCGCCCCGTGGCTATACGGACAGCTAGGCCCACCGGTCTCAATAACGAGTCGGCTGATATCGATCAGCGGTACTAAGCGCTCTCTCCAGGGCTTCAATCCCGGCCTGGACAGCGCGCCTGCGATAAGGTCTCGGATTTCTCGGCCATAGCGATTGCCTCCCGAGAGGGCGATCAGCGCTCCGCCTCCGCGCATGTCAATCATCTCGATCCTGCCGCAGAGTCGGCCGGGTCACAGCCTCGCCTGTAAGAGTCGCCGGGCCACGCCAGAACGATCTCGTCACATTGGAGCAACAATAGCCTCTTCGGACGCGATATCCGTGAAACATAAGTGGCATCAGATCCTCAGCTCCGGATGACACGGAGAGCGCCATGACGCCGGAGCTGACCGATCTCCTCCGCCAGAGCCTCCCGGAGGTTCTCGCGCTCCGAGATCGCGCCCCGCCGCCCCCAGCAGCACGGCGTGGGGCTGCGCGCCGGGGCCGATGATTATGCAGGCCCGGGCGAGATCGAGATGCACCTGAACGACGCCGTCGGCGTCGCGTCCGTCAATGGTGGCCTAGAGGCCGTCGACGGTTCGCTCTGCGGCCTCGCGGAGGAGCGCCTACTTGAGCATCATAACAACCGGACCTGACACCGGGTCGGTCACACCTAATCCTCCGCCGAGGTCCTCAAGTGTGTCACGGAACGAGTTGAGGGTCGCAATCATTTTCGGGCGAGCCCGTGTCACTGCCTCAACGTCAGTCCACTCGGCGATGAGGCAATAGCTGTGTTCGCCAGTCTTGATGATGTTGGCGTGTTTGAGGTCGGGCCAATCCTGACGAATGTTCTCATGCGCATCGAGGAACTCTTGGTCCCGGCCGGGCTTCACCCGGAACCGGACGGTATTGAACGCGGTCATTGCGTTTGCCCTCCCAGGTTGTCTGGCCAGTCTACCAGAACCGGCCGACCGGCGGCACGGCGGCGCGATGGGCCGGAGGATCAATCCGGTTGAAGTGGGAGGTTCGGGCACGTCCTGCTCGCCCAGGTCCCAGTAGAGGCCGGCCATGATGGCGAGGCCTTCGCGGGCGAGAGCCATCGGCAGGTGCTCGTTCGGCGCGTGCTGGGAGCAGGCTGGATACGAGTGCGGCACCCAGACGGTCGGCAGCTCCAGAAGCTCGGAGAAGATATCGTTCGGCAGCGAGCCGCCGAGGTTCGGCAGGATGGCCGGTTTCTTGCCGCTCGTGCGGGCCATCGAGCCGGCGACCCACCGGACCCAAGGGTGATCGGGATCGAGCCGCGTGGCGCGGAAATCCTCATTGTCCGACGGCGCGATCTGCACCATCGCAAAGCCGGAGCGGTCGAGGTGGCGGCGCAGGGCCGGCAAGACGTCTCGCTCTTCGATGCCGACGACCGTGCGCAGCTGACAGCGCGCCCAGGCGCGGGGCGGAATGGCGTTCGTGGGCGTCTTCGGGTTGCCGGCCTCGAAGGCCAGGATCGTGAACGAGCACCAGGCGAAGACCTTTTCGGCCGGCGTGAGGCCGGGCTCGCCCCAATGTGGCTCGATCGTCGGGCCCTCGGGACCGCTCTCCGGTTCGCAATCCGCGAGGGCGCGTCGGATCCCTCGTCCCTCGGGGATCTCGGCCGGACGCCATTCCGGAACCTGGATTTGACCCTTCGGTCCGGCGATGCTCGCGAGCGCATGGGCGAGCTGAACGGCCGGATCGGAGATGAGGCCGCCCCAGTTGCCCGAGTGATGGCCGCCCTGCCGCGCCTCGATCGACAGGTCGAACGTGAGGCAGCCGCGCGTGCCCAGGAAGAGCGTCGGTCGCTCCGCAGCGAGCCTTGGCCCATCGGAGCCGATCAGCACCTCAGCCCGCAATAGCTCCCGATGGGCGGCGGCGAGCGCACGAAGACCCGGTGAGCCCGCCTCCTCTCCCATCTCGATCAGGTACTTGGCGTTGAACCCGAGCCGTCCGCGCGTCTCGATGACGGCGCGCAGCGCGCCGATATTGATCGAGTGCTGGCCCTTGTTGTCGGCAACGCCGCGTCCGTACCAGCGCCCGTCCCGCTCGGTGAGCCGCCAGGGCGAGAGGCCGTCCGCCCATTGCTCGTCGAGACCACGAATCACGTCGCCATGGCCGTAGCCGAGCACGGTCGGCCGGGCGGGATCCTCAAGGCGCTCGGCGAGGAGGAACGGCCAGCCGTCCTCCGACAGGGTGCGGCACGCGAAGCCGAGCATCTCGAAGGTCGGCTTGATCTCTGCTTCGATGTACCGGGCGAGGAGCGGCGCACGGTCGGGGTTTTGGCTCTCCGTCGGTATCGCCACGCGGCGGCCCAGGTCCTCCCGGAAAGCCCCGGAAGCGAAATAAGCCTCGGCGCGGTGAATGGCGGCGTCCCGGGTCATGGCCTTCAATACCACAGGGCAGTGCCCTCCGGCGTCATCATCGGACGGAGCGCGACGTGTAGGTCATTTCGGCGAGCCGCAGCGGCACGAGAATTCGACTAGCGTGGTCGCCAGCGGCGGCATGGATGCCGCCTCGAAGACAACGGCAGCAAACCCAAACGCCGGCGCCGCGCTCGCCCTCAAGGCGACTGATAGGCTGCCTCTTGGTTGCTCATGGAATCAGGTGAGTCCATCGAATCAGGGTGATTCCATGGCCCGCAGGGTGTTTCGATGATCCCCAGGGTCACCGCGTCCGCCCCAGCATCAGCAGATCCATGAATAACATGGATACCTCCCCTCGCTATCACGGCCCTCGCTATCACGTGGAATGAACCGGCCGGCATCACTCAAGGCAAGATTAGCGCGGGCGATACGTGCATGGTTCTGGGAGCCCGGATTTGAGCACTCATCGATCAGTCGAAGTCGAACAGCTCTCCCAGAAAGGACGACTTCCGCTTCTTGTGACGGGGGTCGTGATGCTGCCCCGGATCGTAGTGCTGCTGCGGATAACGGGGTGGCAGAGCGGCTTGCGGCTGAGCCGGTGTGAACGCGGGCGGTGGCGAAGCCGCCGCGGACCGTTCGATGATCTTGTCCAGTTCGCCACGGTCCAGCCAGACCCCCCGGCACTTCGGGCAATAGTCAATCTCGATGCCCTGGCGCTCGGTCATGACCAGGTCGGAGCCGTCGATGGGGCACTTCATGGGGTTTCCCTTCCTTGCAAAGTTCGACAGGCGCGTCTTCTGTCGGGCAGGACGTCGTTCGATCCAAATCCCCGAATGCGCCCGGTGCAAGGAGGTGATGGTCCCTCCTTGTCCCTTGCGGTCCCTGGCGCCTGGCAATCGGACAGGGTGGTGCCGTCGTGAACTATGTCGGGGATGCGTTGATCGCGGCCTTCAATGCTCCCTTCCCGTCGACAGGCAGCCCGGGCAGTCGGTGCCCGCCCGCGACCTCTTTAGCTGTCCGAGGGCACAGCCTTCGTCCACGATCGAATTGGACACGCAGCGGGGACGACGATACGTGCAACTGCGTATCGTCGAGGGCCGGATGCCCGAACCGAGCCCGACGGACGGCCGGCGGGCCGACTTTGCTATTCTCAAGCGTGTGACATAGCGGCAAGATATCTCTCGGCGGATACGAAGCCCATCATCGGATTCGTACGGTCACGACGCCTGTCCGCCCAACGACCGTGACCAGTAGGGAGTTTCCGCTGATTTCGGAGGACGTCCATGATTAAGTTCCTGAGACAACGGCGCGACATGCTACGGCTGTCCGCTCTTGGCATCGCCGGTGCAGCCACGGGAGCGGCGACGCTCGGCGCTCAAAAAGCAGCCGCACAGGCGCAGCAGGGAAGTCAGCTTCGAACTGTGCTCAATCGAGGACGCTTGCTGGTCGGCACGGGCTCGACGAACGCGCCCTGGCACTTCGAGAACGAGAAGGGCGAGCTCGTCGGCATGGATATCGCGATGGCGCGCATCCTCGCTCACGGGCTGTTCGAGGACCCCAGCAAGGTGGAGTTCGTGCGCCAGGATCCGGCGCAGCGGATCCCCAACATCAATACCGGCAAGGTGGATATCGTGATCCAGTTCATGACCGTGAACCCGCAGCGGGCGCAACTCGTCAACTTCTCGCGCCCCTACTACGTGGAGGGTGTCGCGCTCCTGACGCGGCCCGACAGCGAGCTGAAGACGTTCGACGCCTTGTCGAAGGCGGGCCCGAAGGCGCGGGTCTCGATCCTGCAGAACGTGGACGCGGACCGGACCGCTAAGGCGGCGCTCCCGCAGGCCACCGTGATGCAGCTCGATACGCAGGCGAACGTCATCCAGGCGCTCGATTCCAAGCGCGCCGACGCAGCAGCGATCGACCTCTCCACCGCGCAGTGGCTCGCCAAGAGCCACCCCGACCGCTACGTCGACGCGGGTAAGAAATGGTTCACTCAGCTGTACTCCGCCGCCGTGCGCCAGGGCGACCTCGACTGGCTGCAATTCGTGAACACCACCTTCGACGTGGCGATGCGCGGCCATTACAATGAGATCTTCGACCAGGCCCTGGAGGAGTATTTCGGCATGAAGCCGCCGGTGCGCGAACCGGGGCTTCCGAATTTCTGACCCGCCTGTCACCAGGGGCTCCGGCGGTGCCCGGAGCCCCGTCTCGGTCCGCGCGGGAATGAACTATCAGCTCAACTTCAATCTGATCTGGCGCCATTTCGGCAAGCTCGTCGACGGCCTTCTGCTCAGCCTCGAGATCGCCGCCCTGTCGATCGCCATCGCCATGGCGATCGGGCTGGTTCTGGCGCTCGCGTATGTGGACGGAAACCGCTGGCTCCGGTCGGCCGTGGCGGCCTACGTGGAATTCATCCGCAACGTGCCGCTCCTCCTCCTCGTCTATCTCATGTTCTACGGCATACCGACCGTCGTCGATATCCGATACGAGCCGATGACCTCGTTCGTGGCGACGCTCTCGGTCTATGGCGGGGCCTACCTGGTCGAGGTGCTGAGAGCCGGGCTTCAGGCGGTGCCGCAGGGCCTTATCGAGGCCGGCAAGGCGATCGGCCTCACGCCGGTGCAGCGCCTCGTCCATGTCCGCCTTCCGACGGCGCTGCGGATCAGCCTGCCGGCCTTGAGCAACACCTACGTCTCCCTCTTCAAGGACACGTCGATCGCCTCCGTGATCGCGGTACCCGAGCTCGCCTATGCAACCCAGTGGATCAACCTCAACACCTTCCGGATCGTCGAAGCCTATGCGGTCGCCACGCCGATGTACCTCGTCACGGGCTATGGCATCCTGTTTTTGCTGCGTCTGCTCGAACGGCGCTATGCGATCGCGCGGTGACCGGAATGCAGGCGGCGCTCAACTCTCTCCCGTTTCTCTTCCAGGGGCTCTGGGTGACGCTCTATGTCTCCGCCATCGTGGTGGCGTCGTCGCTCGTCATCGGCGTGCTGCTCGGAACGGCGCTGACCTTCGGCCCCCTCCTGGTCCGCGTGCCGATCCGGATCTACACCGACGTCATCCGCGGCATCCCGATCCTCGTCCTGATCTTCTTGATCTACTACGGGCTGCCGGCGATCCAGATCAATCTCGACAACCTCGTCGCCGCCATCGTCGCGCTGACGGTCTTCAAGACCGCCCAGGTGATCGAGATCACCCGCGGGGCGTTCCAGTCGATCCCGAAGGGCCAAATGGAGGCCGGGAAGGCCATCGGGCTCGTGTTCCGGCAGCGGATGACCTACGTGATCGTCCCGCAAGCCGCACGCCGCTTCATCCCGCCCTTCATCAACAGCGTGGTCGATGCCGTGAAGGGCAGCGCCCTGATCTCGCTCCTCGGTGTCGTCGACCTCATGCAGGCCATCCAGCAGGTGGTCGGCCGGACCTACGTGCCGCTTCCGCTCTACGTCCTCGGCGCGCTCATCTACTTCGCGATCAACTACTCGCTGTCTCTTCTCGCTCGCCTGCTCGAAGCACGCTTCGCCTATATCCGGGAGTGACGGCATGTCCGGCAAACACGACGTCATCGTCCGCATGCGTGGCGTTACCAAGTCGTTCGGCACTCACCAGGTCCTCAAGGGCGTCGACCTGGACGTGCGGCGCGGCGAGGTGATCGCCGTCATCGGTCCGTCGGGTAGCGGCAAGACCACGCTTTTGCGCTGCATCAACTTCCTCGAGGAATACGACGGCGGCTCGATCGAGGTCGACGGAGTCGAGGTCGGCTATCGCGACGGCCCGAACGTCGCCCCCCGGCGGCGGCGCTCCGAGGCGGAACTGTCCCGGCTGCGTGCCGACACCGCGATGGTATTCCAGATGTTCAACCTCTTCCCGCACCTCACCGCGCTCCAGAACGTGATGCTGGGGCTGCGCAAGGTCCGCCGGCAATCCGCCGCCCAGGCGCGGGAGGCCGCGTCGCGCTGGCTCGACCGGGTGGGTCTCGCGGGGAAGTTCGACAGCCTGCCCTCGCAGCTCTCGGGTGGTCAGCAGCAGAGGGTCGGGATCGCGCGGGCAGTGGCGATGAACCCGAAGGTCCTGCTCCTCGACGAGATCACGTCGGCGCTCGATCCCGAACTCGTCGGAGAGGTGCTCGACGTGGTGGTCGAACTCGCCGAGGAGGGCCGCACCATGATCCTCGTCACCCACGAGATGGCGTTCGCCCATGAGGTCGCCCACCGCGTTGTGTTCATCGACGGCGGCCTGATACAGGCCGCCGGCACGCCGACGGACATCTTCGACGGCCCGCAGAGCGAAAGGCTCGAGGCCTTTCTCTCGCGTTTCGTCGCGTTTCACCGTCGCGGTCAACGGCCGGCGACCGAGAAGTCCATTCTCAGGTGAGCGGAACTGACCGCTCAGGGCCTCACATTCAGGGCCTCACCTGGAAAATGGCTTCGATCTCAACAGTCATCCGGTTCGGCAGGGATCCCATGCCGACCGCCGAGCGGGCGTGCCGCCCGGCATCCCCCAGCACCTCCACCAGCAGGTCCGAGCATCCGTTGATCACCTTGGGATGGTCGGCGAAATCCGGCTCCGCATTGACCATGCCGAGGAGCTTCACCACCGCCTCGATGCGGTCGAGCTCCCCGAGCGCCGCCTTCGCGACGGCGAGCAGCCTGAGCCCCGTCAGGCGCGCATCCTCGTACGCCTGCTCGACCGTGACGTCGCGCCCGAGGCAGCCCACGCTGTATGAGCCGTCCGGCCGCCCCGGTCCCTGTCCCGACAGGAACAGAAGGTCACCGGCGAGACGGTACGGCACATAGGTGGCGACGGGCTGCGGAGCGGGCGGCAGCACGAGCCCGAGGCTAATCAGCTTCTCTTCGGGACGCATGGGGGTGATCCTCGAGGAATGGGCAGAACGCCGATTTCGAAAACGCGACGCTCCGCGGGGAAACGTCGGTCAGGCGGGCCAGCGCATGAGGGCCTCGGCCCGCCGGTTCCGCCGGCGCTCCAGCGAGGTGGCGATGACCTCGTGGGAGCGGCGGGCGCGGTCGAGTTCGTCGGCGACGCGGCGTGCCACGATCTGCTCCTCGCCGGAATGCAGGTTGCATGGGTCCATGTAGAAGAAGCCGTGCTCGACCTCATGGTCGCGCACGATGACCGGCGGCTCCCCGCGCCCCAGGGCGTCGGCGAGATCCCAGGCGGTGATGTGAGCCGTCTGCGGCTCGACCGCGACCTTGAGACGCTCGAGCGGATTGCGGGTCGGATCGGGCTCGACCGTCGCGGTGATCCCGGGGCGGTTGGCCAGCGTCTTCCGCCAGAGCTCAAGATAGCCTCTTTCGCGGGAGCGGATCCCTTCGTGGTCCCGCTTCTCCCAGGCTTCGAGCGCCGCAATGGTGCCGACCATGCCTTCCTTGCCGATCTTCATGCCGCGGCCGATGCCGGAATTCTGCAGGTAGGTAGCGCGCACGAGTTCGGTGCGGCCGGCCACGATGCCGCCGGTCGGCCCGCCCAGGAACTTGTGGGACGAATAGAGGGCGAGATCCGCCCCTACGGCGAGGAAGCCCTTCAGGTCGTATTCGGACGCGGCGTCGACCATCACCGGCACGCCCCGCGCATGGCAGACCTCCACGAACTCGTCGAGGGGAATGAGCCCGTACTGCACCGTGTGGTGCGAGACCACGTAGAGTGCCGCCGCCGTGCGCTCCGTGATGGCGCCGCGGAGCTGATACTTGCGCGCGGAGGTGGCTTGGCCGACCGGCACGACGCGCGCGCCGGCAAGCCGGATGCCTTGCTCTACCGGGGCGCCATAGCTCACCATATGCCCCGCCTGGATGAGCACTTCGTTCTTCAGGCTCGTCGTATCCGGTAGGCGCTCGATAGCGGCGAGGTCCGAGCCTGTCATGGCGCCCGCCACGGCCAGCGTAATTGCGGCCGAGCAGGAGGCAGTGACAAAGCCCGCCTCGGTCCCGCAGAGGCGCGCAATAACCCTGCTGGCGCGCTTTTGGAGGTCGTCGATCTCGACGAATTGGGGCAGGATCGCCGCCACGGCCTCCACCACTTCCGGCGGCGCGATCGAGGCGCCGAGCGAGGTCATTGTGCCCGACACGTTGATGATGGGACGCAGCCCGAGATGCTGTCGGATATCCTGCTCGTTCATGGCGATCCTCTACAGGGGATTGACTCGAAACCGATTATTCTGGAATGGCATATACTATAATGTGAGACTGCTGGACGGCTGAAGCTGCCGTTGGGGGATGCTCGATGGCTGCAAGACCGCAGCTCGTTCGGAAAGGCGAATCGGCCAAGACCGACCGGCGCGCCCGCACGAGCGGCATCGATCGAGCACTTCAGGTCCTGGATCATCTGCAGGAAACCGGAAGTCCGGCCGGTGCATATGCGATCGCGAAGGCGATCGGCGCGCCGCAGTCCACCGTCTACGTCATTATCGACGATCTCGTCGCCAAGAACCTGCTGCAGCGCAGGCACGACGGCACGCTCTGGCTGGGGCCGAGGCTTTACCATTACGGTCTCGCCTATGCCCGGTCCCTCGACTTTCTCGACCTGGCCACCCACGAGATGCACGAGCTCTGCCGTGAGGTCGGGGAAACGGTGCAGATTTGTGGTCGCGACGGCGACCACATGGTGGTCCTGGCCATAGCGGACGGGCCGGGGCATTTCCGGGTCACATCCCGGGTCGGGACGCGCGTCCCGCTGAACTGGACCGCCTCCGGACGCCTCCTCGTCGGGCACCTCCCCGAGAAGGAGCGCCTCGCCACCTTCCGAAAGGCCGCCCGCGTCTCGCCGACCGGGCAAGCGATGACCGACGCGAACGCTCTGAGCGAGGCGGCGGCCGCGTCGCTTCGGGACCGGCTCTCGGTACAGATCAGCGAATCGGATTTCTCCGTCGCATGCGTGGCGTCTCCGGTGCAGGATCCGAGCGGAGCCTGCGTGGCGACCATCTCCATCGTGCTTCCGGAGCACCGCGTCACTCGGGCGCGCGAGCGCTATACCAGGGCTGTCCGCGCGGCGGCCGATCGTATCGAAACCATCCTCGGCTGGAGGTGACCGCAGCGCGGAGCGCGAAAGCGCAAGGCGGGTCATTGCTTTAGGCCTCCGCCATTGCCGCGCCCAGCTCCATGTGGCGGATGCAGGCGACGCTGTGGTCGGACGCGATCGCTTCGAGCGGCGGCACGATCTCGGCGCAGGCGCCGATCGCGAACGGGCAGCGCGTGCGGAAAACGCAGCCCGAAGGGGGATTAATCGGACTCGGGATATCGCCCTGGAGCATTACGCGCCGCCGGACGGCGTGCGGATCCGGCACCGGCGCGGCAGACAGAAGCGCCCGGGTGTAGGGGTGACGCGGAGCGGCGTAGATGCGGCGGCTCGGCCCCCGCTCCATGACCCGCCCCAGATACATCACTACGACATCGTCGCAGAGATATTCCACGACCGAGAGATCATGCGCGATGAACAGCATGGTCAACCCGAGCGCCTGCTGCAGATCCTGGATGAGGTTGAGGACCTGCGCCTGAACCGACACGTCGAGAGCGGAGACCGGCTCGTCAGCGACGATGAATTCCGGCTCCACGGCGAGCGCCCGCGCGATGCCGATGCGCTGGCGCTGTCCACCCGAGAACTCGTGCGGAAAACGGCGGCCAGAGGCGGGCTCGAGCCCGACCTGAGCCAACAAGGCGGCGATCCGCTCGCGCCGAGCCGCGCCACGCGCCAGGCCGTGAGTGTCGATCGCCTCGCCAATGATGTCCTCCACCCGCAATCGCGGGTTGAGACTCGAATAGGGATCCTGGAAGACAATCTGCATGCGTCGGCGATAGCCGCGCATGTCCCGGTTGGAGAGCGTTCGCAGATCGACGCCGTCAAAGACGATTCGACCCGCCGAGGGTTCGATCAGGCGCAGGGTGCAGCGGCCGGCGGTGGTCTTGCCCGAGCCCGATTCGCCGACGAGGCCGACGATGGTGCTGCGCCTTATATCGAAGCTGACCTCCTCGACCGCCTTCACGATTCCGGAGCGGGCGGGGAAATGCTTGGTCAGGCCCTCAACCTTCAAGAGGAGGTTCGAGCCGCTCATAGGATCTCGTGCCTCCAGCAACGGCTCAGATGCCCTGGCTCCGCGACGAGGAGCGGTGGCGCCTCTTCACATTTCGGGATGCGGTAGGGACATCGCGGCGCGAAGCTGCAGCCCTCCGGAAGGGCCATTACGCTCGGAACGTTTCCGGGAATCGGCTTGAGCCGCAGTCGCTGGCCGGCGTCGTCGCGGTCGCGGGCGGCATTGGGAATGCAAGCCAGCAGTCCCCGCGTATAGGGATGCTTCTGGCGTTCGAAGATCCGGCCGACCTCCGCCTGCTCGACCACTCGCCCCGCATACATGACGACGACCTGATGGGCGATTTCCGCCACCACGCCGAGATTGTGCGTGATGAACAGGATGCTCATCCCGATCTCGGCCTGCAGCCGCTGCAACAGATCGAGGATTTGCGCCTGGATGGTGACATCAAGCGCGGTAGTGGGTTCGTCGGCGATGAGCAGACGTGGGTTGCACGACAGGGCGAGCGCGATCATCGCCCGCTGCCGCATGCCGCCCGACATTTGGTGCGGGTAGTCGTCGAGCCGCCGTTCTGCGGCGGGGATCTCGACCAGTTCGAGCATCCTGCGGGCGCGCTGGCGGGCTTCCCTCCGCGAAAGGAGCTCATGCAGACGGATCATCTCGACAATCTGATCCCCAACCGTGAAGAGCGGGTTGAGGCTCGTCATCGGCTCCTGGAAGATCATGGCGATCTCCCGACCCCGGATCTCCCGCATCGCCTTTCGCCCGAGTGTGGCCAGATCGAGGATCGTTCCGTCCACGGTGCGGTAGCGGATACGCCCCCCGACGATGCGGCCGGGCGGCGCGAGAAGGCCCATGATCGACAAGCTCGTCACTGACTTGCCCGACCCGGATTCGCCGACGACGGCGACCGTCTCGCCGCGGTTCACGCGGAAGCTGACGCCGTCGACGGACTTTGCGACGCGATTGCCGAACTCGAAGTGAGTCCGGAGTTCCTCGACGTCGAGGACAATCTCGCTGCGCGGATGCGTCATCGGCCAGAGATCCAGCCGCAATGAGGACAGCCTGCGCTCAGTGCCGAAGCCCGGTCCGGCACGTAGCGGCCGGCCCGGACCGCCTGGGCGCCCACGATTGTCCAACGGGGCTCGATGAGCTGTTTTAGATGAGCCTGGTGCCCCATGGAATCGGTGAGGGCAAGATCGACATCGGAGAGCTCGAACACGGTGAACTCGGCGGGCGTTCCGGGCGCGAGGAGATTGTCAGTCGGCAATCCGATCACCGCGTTGGGAGCCACCGTCGCCGCTTCGATGACCGCTTCGAACGGCATCCCGACCGCCAGGAGCTTCGACAGGGTCGTGCCGAGATCCCAGACGGGAGTGTCGAGGGAGCGGTTGTGGAGATCCGTCGAGATCGAGAACGGCAGGAGGCCGCGCTCGATGGCGATCTCCGCAACCTTGAACGAAAACGAGGCGCCGCCATGACCCACATCGAGACGGATCCCCTCCGAGGCGCAACGCTGTGCGAAGGCGAAAACATCCTCGTCTTCGACGAGGCTGCCGCCGGCCTTGCCATTGAAGCAATGGGTGACCACGTCGCCCGAGGTGAGGATCTCGAGCACCTCGTCGAAGAGCGGCGGCGGTTCGCCTACATGGACCATCAGCGGCAGCCTGAGGATCTTCGCCACCTTCTTCGCCACCTTGACGGGGGTGATGCCCCAAGAGCCAAGGATGACATGGCTGGCCCTGACCTTGATTCCGACGATGACATCCCGGTTCGCCTCCACGCAGGCAATGGTCCGGTCGATGTCGATAGAGCGGATATCGATGAGCTCGCTCACGCGATTGCAGGCGACGAGGCCGATCGAGCCGATGTTCAGAAAGGCGCGGATACGCTCGCGAGCCGGCTCGATGACGAATTCGCGGAAGCCGTGGAAATTGGCTTCGCCGGCGGAGCCCGCATCCACGATCGTGGTGACGCCGCGTTCGAGACCGCAGACGGACGGACGGATCGAAATGTCGGTTCCGCCGTGCCAGACATGCGCGTGTAGATCCGTCCAGCCCGGCGAGACGAACGCCCCCTTTCCGTCGACCATCTGCGCGCCGGCGGGGGCCTGCAGGCCTCTCCCGACCGCTTCGATGGCGCCCGTCGCGTCGATCAGGATATCGACCGGGCCGGAGGGTTGGGCTCGCCCAAACGCCACGGGCCTGACGCCGGACAAAAGGAGCGGCGCCGCGGAAGCTGCGGACAACATGAGCTAAAGATCCTTTCTGAGGCGGGGGTCCAGGAGGTCGCGCAGGCCGTCGCCCACCATCTGCAGAGAGAGCACGGCGAGTACGATGGCGATTCCCGGAAAGAGGGTCATCCAATCCGCCTGGCCGACATACTGCCGGCCGGCGGCGATCATGGTGCCCCAGGTGGGAATTTCAGGGCTCACGCCGACGCCGAGGAACGACAGGCCGGCCTCGGCCAGCATGGCATAGGCAAAGATGAAGGTCGCCTGCACGAGAATGGGCGAGACGAGATTGCGCAGCACGTGCCGGGTCATGATCCGCCAGGTCGGCACGCCGAGCGCCCGTGCCGCCTCCACATAGGGCAGCTCGCGGATCACGAGCGTCGACGCGCGCACGATCCGGGCGAGGCGCGGCGCATAGACGATGCCGAGCGCGACGATCACCGTGGCGAGAGACGGCCCGAGGGCGGCGACGAGCGCGATCGCCAGGAGAATATCCGGGAACGCCATCATTGCGTCGATGATGCGAGCGAGCGGCGTATCCACGCGCCGGAAAAAGCCTGCGACCAGCCCGAGGGTCACGCCGACAAGGGCCGCAAAGGTCACGACCGACGCGCCGACGAGGAGCGAGAGGCGGCCCGCATAGATCGTCCGGCTGAACACATCACGTCCGAACTCGTCGGTGCCGAACCAATAGGTGCCGCTCGGCGGCTTCAGCCGGTTGACGATCGACAGCCGGTTCGGCGCATAGGGAGCGACCAGAGGCGCCAACAACGCCAGCGCCAGGATGACTGCGAACACGGCGAGGCCGAGCGGGATGGTTCGTCGGCGCAGCACCAGCGTAGCGAAGCCGACGCGTTCCGGAATGGTCGCGACGGCAGCCATCAGTAGCGCACCCGCGGGTCGACGGCGAGGTAGAGCATGTCGATCAGGAAGTTGATAAGGACGTAAAGGGCGGCAATCACCAGGAGAGCGCCCTGGATTACCGGATAGTCCCGCCGCAACACGGCCGAGACCACCAGACTCCCGATGCCGGGAAGGCTGAACACCGTCTCGGTCACCACGGCGCCGGAGACGAGAAGCGCCGCCGTCAATCCGAGCACTGTGAGGATTGGGATCAGCGCGTTCTTGAAGGCGTGCTTCATCACGACCTTGAACTCGCCCAGGCCTTTCGAGCGGGCGGTCCGGACGTAGTCGTCCCCCAGCACGTCGAGCATGCTCGCCCGCGTGAATCGCAGGATCAGCGCCGAGGACACGATCCCGAGCGCCAGGGACGGCAGGATTAAGTGCGAGAGCCGGACCATGATGCCGGCGCCCGGCCCGCCATAGCCGGAGACCGGCAGGATGCCCCAGCGTACGGCGACGATCTGAATCAGCAGCAGACCGAGCCAGAAGCTCGGGATCGAGGCTGCCAGCATCGCCAGGGTGGTGGTCGCCTGGTCGAACAACGATCCGCGGCGATACGCCGACAGGATGCCGATGGGAATGGCGATCACGCTCGCGATCAGGAGCGAGAAGAGGGTGAGAAAGAAAGTCGGTTCCACCCGCTCGGCGAGCGTCGTGAGAACCGGGCGGTTGAGGAAGATCGAATCGCCCAGATCGCCGCGGACGAGCTGGCTCAGGAAGAGCGCGTACTGAACGAGGAGCGGCCGGTCGAGACCGAGTCGCGCTCTGAGCGCGGCCACATCCTGCGGCGTAGCTTCGGGCCCCAGCATCACGGCGGCGGGATCCCCCGGCGCGATCCTCACGATGACGAACACGATCGTGACGACCACGAACATCACGGCGAGCATGCCGAGCACGCGATGGAGAATGTAGCGGCCCATGGGTCAACGACCGAATGAGGGTAAACAGCCGGCGCTTCCACGCGCAAGCGCCGGCCTCTGAAATCGGACTAAGGCTTGATAGACGCGTTCCAGAAATACGGCCAGGGAGCAGGAACCACGCCGTCGAGCTTGGGCGACTGCGCCGCGAGGGCGTTGAAGTCACCGATCTTGATGCTCGGCGTCTCGTCATAGATCGCCTTCTGGACATTGGCCCACAAAGCAACGCGCTTCTGAGCGTCGCTCTCGGAATTGAAGGCGTCGACGGCCTGCTTTCGGGTGGGTGTCGACCACCAGCCGGGGGCGCTCTCAGAGAGGAGGCCGATGAGGGCCGGTTCGGGCAGGAACGGACTGTGGGTGATGTAGATGTCCCAAAGGGCCGGGTCACCGCGGCGCTGGGTGAGCGTCGCCCAATCGACCACCTGCATGTCGACCGTGAAACCTGCCTGCTTCAGGTACTCGGAGGCGACCTGCGCCATCTTGTAGTGGAACTCGTACTGACGACTCGTGAGGATCCGCAGCGGCTTGCCGTCGTAATTCGCTTTCTTGAGAAGCGTTCTCGCCTTCTCGGGATCGGCGACGTTGTACCGGCCTTCGGTCCCGGTGAGCGAGTACCAAGCGTAGTCCTTCGGATACATGGATGCGTTCAGCGCGAAGAACTCGGGATTGCCGAAGGCCGCCGTGAGCATGTCCTCCATGCTGAGCGCCATGCGCACGGCGGTGCGGGCATCCTGGCTGGCCATCAATCCTTCCTTCGAGTTCATCACGAAAACGGGCCACCCGAACGGCTTCATCAGAACCGGCTTGGTTGTCTTCTGGTTCTTGAGCCGATCGAAGGCTTCCACCGGGAGCGCGTCGACATAGTCGTACTGGCCGGAGATCGCACCTTCGATGCGGGTGTTGGGGTCCGGTACCGGCACGAAGCGGATCTCGTCGAGCAACTGCTTGCGGGCGCCGCCATACCCGTCCGGTTCGCCTGGCCGCGACTTGTAGCCGTCGAAGCGCACGAGCTGGATGAACTGATCCGGCCTGCGCTCCTTGAGCCGGTACGGGCCGGTGCCGACCGGCTCCTTCAGCGGGTTCTCCATCTTCTTCGCCGGCATGATCACCGCGGCGGCGTTGTTGAAGGACAGGAGCGCCAGGAGCGGCGCATAGGATGTCTTCAAAATGATGCGGATCGTCGAAGGATCGACGGCCTCGACCGTGTCGACATAGGTCGCAGTCTGCTTGCCCCGCGAAGCGAGCTCGAACCAGCGCTTCAGGGAAGCGACAACGTCCTCCGAGGTCATGGGCGAGCCATCATGGAAGGCCACACCCTGACGGAGCTTGATCGTGTAGACCTTCCCGTCCGGCGATATGTCGGGCATGCCTTCGGCCAGCAGCGGCGTCACCTTCCAGTTTTTGTCGAACGTGAAGAGCGTCTCAAAGAAATGCTGCGTGATAATTCCGACCAGGTCCGCCGTGGAAACCATGGGATCGAGGGTCGGCGGCTCACCGACCGTCGCCACGTTGACCACCCCGCCCTTTTGCTGCGCCAAGGAGGGGATGGCGCCGAGCGCAAGCGCTCCGACCAGCAGCAGGGACTTGCACACTCTCATGGGTCTCACGGGTCGCCTCCTTCCATAATTCTGGCATATAAGACCTTATTGTGTGAGCGTGCCGGATGCGCGTTGTGGCGTCAACCGGAGGGGAAGATTTCGCATCCGAGGGACAGGCTCGAATGCTTCCGCTCAGGCGGATGGCCTGAACATCTTCGTTATCGGGTCAATGTCAGCGGGCCGCGCCCGAAGAGCTCTCTAGAGAGGATGCCAGCCGAGGGTCGGTTAACCGCTGCCTTGCGGAATTCGGCCGGCTTCAGCTCCGCTCCACGCACGGGCGTGCGTTGCCTTGAAGAAAAAGCTAAAGCGGGCAAAGTTGCCCCAGAACACCAAGGGGCCGACCCAGCGCGGCGCGATCCCAGCCGCCGGCCCCGGCTGCGGCTGCATAGGTGGTCGTCTGGAAGGCCAGCCGCAGCCGAGCGGACGCTGAAGGATGAGCCGGGCCAGTTGAGTGTCCGTGACATGAACCCTTGGCTGGGAGGCAAAATTGCCTAAAGTCTATCTTTAGGCGGCATTCCTCGTGTGGTGCGGAGAAATTCTATGATCGAAGCGAAGCAGACGTTCCACGGTTCGCTTGGCGCGGGTCTTACGCGCCGCGATCTCGGTATCCTCGCCGGTGCTGCCTCGGCCTCTTTCGCGGTCGGCCCGGCCTTGGCGCAGGCCAGGCGCGGTGGCGCCGCCAACATCGCGACGATCGGCGAGCCGCCGACCCTCGACCCGATGGACAGTCCAGCCGATGTCGTCGGCATGATCAGCCAGCACATGTTCGAGACTCTCTACACCTGGGGCGAAGGCTGGCGCATTCGGCCGCTTCTTGCCGCCGCCGATCCCGAGATATCCGGCGACGGCCGCGTCTATACGATCCGTGTGCGTCAGGGCGTCCACTTCCATGACGGCACGCCGATGACCTCGGCCGACGTGCTGGCCTCGCTCAATCGGTGGATGACGTTCGCCCAACGCGGCAAGCAGACCAAGGAATACGTCGAGTCAATCACGGCACCCGACGGGGCGACGATCCGCATCGCGCTCGTTAAGCCCTTCGCGCCGCTCCTCTCCTTCCTCTCGCTGCAGACGAGCGCGGCTATCATCATTCCGGCCAACAACCAGGCCCATCCGATGACGAATTTTGTCGGCACGGGCACGTTCCGGTTCGTGGAACGCGTGCCAGACCGTTACGTCCAGCTTCGCCGGTTCGAGGAATATACGCTGCGTGAGGAGCAGGCGGATAACTACGGCGGGCGCCGCGTCGCCTATCTCGACGAATTGCGTTTCGTGCCGGTGCCCGACGCCTCCACGAGGCTCCAGGGGGCTATCGCCGGCCAATTTGATTATGTCGACGCACTGCCCGTCGAGAACGCGCCCCAACTCAAAGGGAGCAAGGCAGAGGCAGTCATCTTTAGGTCTTTCGGATGGCCCTTCTTCTTCATCAACGCGAAACAGGGTCCGCTGACAAATGTTACGCTCCGTCGCGCGGTCCTCGCCGCGTTGAATTTCGAGGACATGCTCGCCGCCGCCTTCGGGTCAACTGATTTCTACTCCGTCGATCCCGCATGGTATCCGCCAGGTTTCGCCATGCATTCGAACGCAGGGGCTGACAACTACACCAAAGCGGGCGACTCCGACCGCGCAAAGAAGATGGCCCAGGAAGCGGGTTACAAGGGTGAGCCAATCCGCATCCTGACGAGCCGGCAATTTGACTTCCACTACAAAATGGCGCAGGTCGCGGCGGAGTATCTACGCGCCGCCGGGCTGGCTGCAGATCTCATTGTGGTCGACTGGGCGACGCTACTGACGCGACGCAACGATGCGAGCCTCTATGAAATCTTCATCACTCACGGGCCGATCCTGCCCGAACCAACACTCTTCAGCTTCATGACGCCGACCGCGCCAGGCTGGTGGGCTACGCCGAGACGCGATGCTGTGATCAACGCTTTCAATTCCGAGGCGGATCCGGTGAAGCGCGCGAAGCTGTGGGCCGACGTGCAGCTGGCGATCTATGAGGAAGTGCCGGTCATGCGCATTGGAAATTTCAACATGCTGGCCGCGCGCGCCCAGCGCCTTCAGGGTCTAACGCCGGCAGTATGGCCCTTCTTCTGGAACACGTACCTCTCGGCGTGACCGTGAAGCGTGGTTTTGCCATCGTTGGGGCTGGTCTCTTCGGCGAGCGTCATGCTCAAGCCTATCAACGCCATCCGGCAGCCGACTTCGTGGCGGTCTGCGATCTCGACGAGTCGCGGGCGCATCGACTCGCTGAGACCTACGGCGCGCAGCGCTGGACCGCCGACCTGAGACGCGTTCTCGACGATCCCTCGGTGCACGCTGTGTCGGTCGCGACGCCCGATCATGAGCATCGCGCGGTCGCCGTCGCTGCGGCGGCCGCCGGCAAGCACATCCTCGTCGAGAAGCCGCTCGCCACTACTGTCGATGATGCGGCAGCGATCGTGGCAGCCGCCGAGGCGGCGGGCGTCACGCTGATGGTGGACTTTCACAACCGGCTCAATCCGCCGATGGTGGCCGCTCGCCAGGCGATCGAACGCGGCGAGATCGGCGCGCCGACCTACGTCTACGCGCGGCTCAGCAATACAATAGCGGTGCCCCAGGACATGCTGCGCTGGTCGAGTCGTTCGTCAGGCCTGTGGTTTCTCGGCAGCCACATGATCGACGTCATCGGCTGGATCCTCGATGATCGACCAACGCGCTGCTACGTTGTTACGCGGGAGGGTGTGCTGAAATCCAAGGGGATTGATGCGCCCGACTTTCACGTCGCCACTGTCGAATACGCCAAGGGCACCGTCGTGGTTTATGAGCATGCCTGGATCCTGCCGCGCAGTCATTCAACGGTGAAGGATCTCAAAATCGAAGTCCTCGGTAGTGCTGGCGCTCTTTACATT
The DNA here is from genome assembly GCA_963723525.1 of uncultured Alphaproteobacteria bacterium. GTDB lineage: Bacteria > Pseudomonadota > Alphaproteobacteria > Rhizobiales > Beijerinckiaceae > Microvirga. Next base: position 35,580 of record CAVRRI010000017.1, on the reverse strand, counting down.
GATGGTTCGCACAACCGGACGTTCGAGCTCTACACGGCCGACAAGGGTACATTCCCTGACATGATGGTGCCACCGTTCGGGCCGCGGCTCACGGGCTTCGTGCTCGACGCGGTGGCACACTTCGTGGAGGCTGTCACTGAGGGCAAACCGGTGCTTGCGACCGGCCGCGAGGGGCTCGACAACACTCGCACGGTCGCCGCGATGATAAGCGCTGCCAATCAGGGCGAGGCGGTCATGTTAATCTGACGTGCCCGGCGGGACGGCGCCGGTCATTCGCACCTCCGTCCGCTTCGTGCTGCATAGAGGACGGGGATTGAATTGTTGTACTCGAGACCTGCCGCACCGCCGCCCGCGGCGGCCATGTCGAGGCCTGCGGCCATCGCGGCATCGCCGACAACTCCTGCCGCAACCGGCATGGCCCCAAAGGCCAGGGCGCGGCGGCACGGGACTGGCTCGCCGCAGGAGGGTCGGCTCCTTCGATGGCGTGTTCACGCTGCCGGCCGAGATCGCCGACATCGCTGATCAGAACAAGGCCGCGCTTTATGATCTCTTATTCCGCGCCGCGTCTGCGACGATGCTCACGATCGCCGCCGATCCCAAGCACCTCGGCGCCCGCATCGGGATCCCCGCCGTGCTCCATACTTGGGGCTCGGCGATGACCCACCACCCGCATGCTCATATGATTATGCCCGGTGGCAGCCTCTCGCTGGATGGCGCGCGGTGGGTGGCCTGCCGGCCCGGCTTCCTCCTGCCCGTGCGCGTGCTCTCGCGGCTGTTCCGGCGGCTCTTCCTCGATCAGCTCGCCGCGGCCCATGCCGCCGGCCGGCTGACCTTCTTCGGCGACCTTGCCGGCCGCGGTGACCGCCGCACCTTTGCTGCCTACCTGACGCCGCTGCGCCAGAAGAGCTGGTTCGTCTCTGCCAAGCCGCCCTTCGCGGGACCCGAGGCCGTGCTGGCCTATCTGTCGCGCGACACCCACCGCGTCGCGATCTCCAATGTACAAGGGCTTACCCCACCACCTGCCTGCGGTGCTGTGCTCACGGCCCGACTCCGGGGCGGGTGATCTTGCGCCATCCGAGAAACGGCCCTGACTGATACGGCGTGTCCATCCGCTTGGAGATGATCCCCTCGAGGCACATGGCACAGGCCATCCGAAACAGTGCGCTAGCTTGGGGAGACCAACTTCGCGAAGCGAGCACAAGCAGCCTGACGAACCGTTGGAGTTCCGAGTACAAGTTATGGGAGGGTTCCGGGCGATGCCGGACTCTTTTTGTGTGGTTTGACTCTGGGCTACGGGGTCACCGAAGAGGGTGGCGGGGTATTCGTCTTCGCGCTCCCGAACGGGCGGATTATACCCGTTCAGGGAATTTCTGATCTCATGAGATATGGATAGGCTGTGAGGGTTGTGAGGCGACCTGTCTCGTCGAGGAGCTTGTTCCAGGCGCGGCAGGCGGCCTCCAGCACGGCTTTGTAGTCGTCCAGGACGCGATGCGAGAGATACCGTTCGCGCAGGTACAGCCAGACCCGCTCGACAGGGTTCAATTCTGGCGAAGCGGTGGGCAGCGGCAGCAGCGTGATATGACCAGGCACGCTCAGGGCCCGCTCGTCATGCCAGCCCGCTTGATCGAGGATGAGGACGGCGTGCACCTGCGGCGCGAGGTGCCGCGCCAAGTGCTCCAGGAACACCCCCATTGTGCCCGCATCCGCCCGCGGCAGCGCCAGCGCGAAGGTCTCGTCCGTGCCCGGCCGGCAGGCGGCGAACAGGTACAAGCTCGTGTAGCGCTGATCGACCACGCCGGGCGGGCGCATCCCGCGCTCGTACCAGATGCGCGTGGTCCGCCCTTTCTGGCCGATGCGCGCCTCGTCCTCGCACCAGAGTTGGAGCTGCGCGTCAGGATGCTGCGCGGCGATGGCCTGCAGCCGCGCGGGGAGCTGCTTTTTTGAAGGCCGCTTGCGCGGCCGGATCGCCCTTCGGGTGCGAGGGGCGGGCCTTCTGGCGCGAGAGGTGCAGGCGCCCAAGCAGGCCCGACAGCCCCCACAGGCTGTAGTGCACGCCATACCGGCGCTCGACGTGCGCGCACAGATCGACCAGACGCCAGGCGCTAACCCCGTCGCGCTCCGGCGCAGGCCCGCGCAGAACGTGCGCCTTGAGCGCGGCCTGTTGCCCCGCGCTCAACCGCTCGGGGCGCCCCGAGCGAGGCTTGTCGTGAAGCCCCGCGGGGCCCGCCGCGTTGAAGCGCAACACCGCATCGCGCAGCGCCTGCCGCTCCATCCCGGCCAGGCGGGCCGCCTCGGCGCGAGGCATGCCTTCGAGCGCGTTGGCAACGGCGAGGAGCCGCAGGGCGGCCCGGCGGTCCGGTTCGCGCCCCGCCAGCCGGCGCAGCTCGGAGGGCGAGTAGTCCTGGCGGATCGGCAGCGCGGTCATGGCAACGCCCTGTGGCAGCGCCCCCGACCGGCACTGAATCAGAAACCCCCCGCCAAGGCCATCCAGAGTCACTAATTCCCTGACCGGGTTTATGCCGCTCGCCCTCACGGCGGAACACGTGCCGAAACTGCTGACCGCCGCAGCCGCTCTCTCGGCCGCGATGCCGTCGCGCATGAGCTACCGCGTCGCTCATCTCATCTCGCCAGATATCCGCGTGAGAGACGTAGTCTACCACTCAGGGCGCGTCGAGAGGCACTCTTTTATGGCCCGACGAGCGGGCCGCGCGCCTCTACGGGCAGGCAGTCTGCTTGGTTATCGACGCGGGATCTCAAGTCGATCAGATGCCGATCGGTCCGGACAAGAACGAGCTCGATTATGGCTCCCGCAGCCTCATGACGGAGACCGCGAGGGCTTGAGCGCACGGGACAAGGCTGTCGACCAGCACATACTCGTCGTCCGTGTGACCGTTGTCGCCGATCGGGCCGATGCTGCAGAGTGTCGGACAGCCCTGTGCTGCGGTGAGACCCGAGTCGGCGCAGCCTCCCGTGAACTCCGCCTCGACGGCGAAGCCGAGCGATCGCGCGGCACCTTGGTAAAGGTCGAGCAAGGCCCGGCCACCGGAGCTCTCCTCGAGCGGCAGGAACTCACCCTTTATCGTGAGCGTCGCGCGGGTGCCCGGAAGCGAGCATGTCTCGACCACTTTTCCGATGGCGGAGATCATCCTCTGCCGATCCTCGGCGCGCACATAGCGCACGTCAATCTCGCAATGGGCGTGCGGCGCGATGGTGTTGACGGTCAGCCCCCCACTGATAAGTCCCGACATTGACGGTGATCCCTTTGTCCTGTTCGGTTAGCCGATGAAGAGCGGGGATCTTGCGGGCGAGTTCCTCGATGGCGGAGATGCCGCGCTCGTAGTGCGCGCCGGAATGCGCCGCCTTTCCGTAGACATCGCAGACGAGGAAAACGCCGCCCTTGCGGCCGCGGACGACCACATGAGGGGCCCGGCTCGGCTCGGAGTTGAACACCGCGCGCGCACCGCGTGCTTCAGCCTCGATCACGCTGCGGGATGCCGGCGACGCGATCTCTTCGTCGCCGGTCACGAGCGCCACAACCGGGCCAGGATGCCCCCCGCATTCCGCAAGGACCGCCAGCACGAAGGCATTCATCACGAGCCCTGACTTCATGTCGGCGACGCCCGGACCATAAGCGCGGCCGTTCTCGATGCGGAACGGACGGCGTGCCGCCTCTCCTTTCGGAAAGACCGTGTCGCGATGTCCCATCAGCACGATCGGACGCTTATCGCCGGCGGTATCGTGCCTGAGCGTCGCCCGGATCACGTCGCCGAAGGCCTCGCGAGGGATCGTGTCAACCGGAAGCCCGCGGGCTCTAAAGAACGCCGCCAGGACCTCGCCCACTGCATCGACACCGGCTTTGTCGTAGGTGTGGGAATCGATGTTCACGAGCTCGACCAGCAGGGCCAAGATCTCGTCACGTCGGGCCGCCAGCCACTCGGTCACCGCCACTTCATGCTCCGTTAAGCCCATTGATCCCTCTCGCGTCCATCTTGTGGCCTCGAGCACCACTTGCGTTCAGCCCGCATCGACCGTAAAGTTCCTTTTTACGGAACTCAAGTTCCATTTTGCGGAACAGATCGAATTAGCCCATGGCTATGCTGAATAGCGCCGCCGATGCTCTCAGATGCTTCTCGGCCGATCGTCCCGAGCTGACCGTCACCGAGGTCTCCAACTTGCTGGGTCTGCCCAAGAGCAACGTCTCGCGGCTGCTCCGCGCCATGCGCGATGCCGGCTTTCTCGAGATCGTCGGCACCTCCAAGCGCTATCGGCCGGGCGCTCTCATGGTCGAGCTCGGCCAGGTTTACCGTCGGGCCTCGTCGCTCCTCGATCGTGCCGATGCCGTGGTCGCCCGCATATCCGCCGATGTCGGCCACACAGGCTATGTTAGCGTTCGTGTCGGCCTCGAGGTCATGGCGCTTACCGACCACGCCGGAAGCAATGTTCTGCGCGTGGCGAGCACGATCGGGCGGCGCCTCGAGGCCTTTGCGAGCGCGACAGGGCGTGCTCTTCTGGCGCGGCTCAGCGACGACGAGGTGCGCCAGCTCTATGCGAGGCCTTTCGTACCCCCGTCTCCGACCGCGCCCCAAAACCTGGACGAACTTCTCGTCCGTCTCTCGCAGATCCGCCGCGACGGCTACGCCGAGTCCAACGACGAGTCGAACCGAGGCGTGGGCGGCATCGCGGTCGCAGTCGGCGATCCCGAGACAGGTGAGGAGGTCAGCCTGTGCATCACCTTCCCAGTCGCGACCATCACGGACTCCGAACACGAGACCATCATCAACGGCCTCGTGCAAGGAGCGCGTGAGATTGCGGGACTCGTGGGCGATCCGCTGTTCGCCCGCCTCAAAGCGGCTTGACGGAGATACGGCGCATGACACGCCTGGGTACGACGCGCTGGCGCATCGGTTTCGACATCGGAGGCACCTTTACGGACTTCATCCTCTACGATGACGTCGAGGGTACCGTTCGGCTGCACAAACGGCTGACCACTCCTCATGATCCGTCCGAGGCTGCCCTGATCGGCCTCGGCGAGCTCGTCGAAATGGCAGGAATCTCCCTCGCCGACGTCGGTGAGATCGTGCATGGCACGACGCTCGTGACGAACGCCATCATCGAGCGCAAGGGCGCGACGCTTGGGCTCGATCACGACATCGGGCTTCCGCGACATCCTGGAGATGGGAACCGAGCAGCGCTACGACATCTACGATCTGTTCCTGGCCTTCCCGGAACCGTTCGTGCCCCGCGACCGGCGCCTCGAGGTCACCGAGCGCATCGACCGCGACGGCAATATCGTCAAGGCGATCGACCGCGAGGCCGTGCGGAAAGCCCTTCGCGCCTTCCTGGATATGGGCGTCGAGGCGGTTGCCGTCTGCTTCCTCAATGCCTACCGCAACCCTGACCATGAGCGGATCGTCGGACAGATCGCATCCAAGGAGTTTCCCGAGCTCGCCGTCTCCCTCTCGTCGGAGGTCGTCGCCGAGCTCTGGGAATATCAGCGCTTCGTCACCACCTGCGCGAACGCTTACGTCCAGCCGCTGTTGGACCGCTACCTGAAGCGGCTCGAGCTCGAACTTTCCCTGCGCGGTTTCCGCGGCGCGCTGCGCCTGATGCATTCCGCCGGCGGCCTCGTATCGCCGGACACCGCGCGCGCGTTTCCGATCCGTCTCCTGGAATCCGGCCCCGCCGGCGGCGGCCTTGCGACCGCCCTGTTCGGTGCGCTGGCGGGCAAGAAGGATGTGATCTCCTTCGACATGGGCGGCACGACCGCGAAGGCCTGCATGGTCGAGGACGGCCGCGTCGAGGTCGCCCCGATGCTCGAAGCCGGGCGTGTCCACCGCTTCAAGAAGGGCTCCGGCCTGCCCATCAAGGCACCCGTCATCGACATGATCGAGATCGGTGCCGGCGGCGGATCGATCGCCGCCATCGATGAGGTAGGTCTGCTCAAGGTCGGTCCTCACTCGGCAGGCTCCGATCCCGGCCCGGCCTGTTACGGCATGGGCGGCACGAAGCCAACCGTGACCGACGCCAACCTTGTGCTCGGCTACTACGACCCCGACTTCTTCCTCGGCGGCCGCATGAAGCTCGACAGGAAGGCGGCCGCGCGCGCCGTCGCGACCGTTGCGGAGCCGCTCGGCCTCTCGGTCGAGCAGGCGGCCTGGGGCATCCACAAGGTCGTGACGGAGAGCATGGCTGCGGCTGCCCGCGTCCATCTCGTCGAGAAAGGGCAAGGATCCGCGCAACTATGCCATGGTCGGCTTCGGCGGCGCCGGACCGGCTCATGCTGCCGACGTGGCCCGGGTGCTCGGCGTTCGCGAAGTCATCGTTCCGCCTGCCTCCGGCGCGGCATCGGCGCTCGGCTTCCTGGCCGCGCCGCTGTCCTTCGAGCTCGTTCGCTCCCATCCGGTCGAGTCTCGCAAGCACCTTCGACGAAGACGCGGTCGAACGCGGTCCTCGCCGAGCTCGAAGCCGAAGGTCGCAAGCACCTGCGGGAGGCCGGCATCGCCGACCGGGACGTGGTCGTCGAGCGCACGGCCGACATGCGCCTTGTCGGTCAGATGCACGACATCTCGGTGCCTCTGCCCTCCGGGCCTATCGACGCGCGGAAGCTTTGAGCAGATCAGGGCTTCCTTCACGAAGGTCTACTCGGCCCGGTACACGTCGGTCTACGAGGGCGCCCGCCTCGAAGCCATCAACTTCCGCGTTCGCTGCGCCGGCCCGACGCCGGAACTGTCTCTCAAAGGAGCCACCGGCGGCGGCGGCAAGGGCAAGGTCAAAGGCACCCGGCGCGTCTGGTTCGAGCATCGGCTTTGCGCAGGCCACGGTTTATGACCGCTATGCCCTTGAGACCGGGCGACCGCATCGAGGGACCCGCCATTGTCGAGGAGCGGGAATCGACGACGATCGTGCCGCCGGGCGACCAAGCAGTCGTCGACGGCAGCCTGAATCTGCGGATCTCGATCGGCGCCGGCGCAGCAGCGGATATCGGCATCTCGGCCGACATGCCCGTCGCCGAAGCCATGGCTCGGATCGAGGCGGATCCGATCTCGCTCGAGATCATGTGGAGCCGCCTCGTCACGGTCGTCGAGGAGATGTGGCTGACGGTCTGCCGCACGGCGTTCTCGCTCGTCATCTCCGAGGCGCAGGATTTCGCCTGCGAGCTCCTCGATCCGGAGGGCGAGACGCTGGCGCATTCGCCGCGTGCGATGCCGGTCTTCAACCTGACCCTGCCGCGGGCCGTGAAGGCGCTGCTCGCCCGATATCCGGCCCATACGCTCAAGCCCGGCGACGTGCTGATCACCAACGATCCGTGGCTCTGCGCCGGGCATCTCTTCGACATCGCCATCGTCACGCCCGTCTTCCGGGACGGCAAGGTCGTGGGGCTCATGGGCACGGTCGGCCATGTGTCCGACATCGGCGGCACGAAGGATTCGCTCCGCGCGCGGGAGATCTACGAGGAGGGCTTCCAGATCCCGCCGATGAAGCTCTACGAGGAGGGCCGGCCCAACGAGACGCTCTTCCGGCTCCTCGCTGAGAACGTCCGCAACGCGGATCAGGTCCTGGGCGACCTCCACTCCTTCGTGGCGGCCAACGCCATCGGGGCGGAGCGGCTTCTGGCCTTCATGGCCGACTACGGCATGGCCGACCTGCGGGCCCTCGCGGGCGTCGTGCAGGGCCGCTCGGAGAAGGCGATGCGCGACGCTATCGCGGCGATTCCGGACGGCACCTATACGTCGGAGATCTGGAACAACCCGCTCGGCGACCCGATGCGCTACCCGGTCAAGCTGACGGTCACGGGCGACCGCATCGAAATCGATTTCGCGGGCGCCCCGCCCCAGCTCCCGCAGGGCGGCCTGAACTCGACGCTCAACTACACCGCGGCCCATGCGACCTACCCGCTCAAATGCATGCTGACGCCGTCCGTGCGCGGCAATGCGGGCTGCTATCGGCCGTTCACGGTCAAGGCACCGGAAGGCTCGATCCTGAATGCGCAGCGCCCGGCCGCCGTGAACCTGCGCACGCGCACCGGCTGGTATCTCGCGCCCAACATCTTCCGCGCCCTGTCGGATGCCGCCCCCGACAAGGTGCAGGCCTTCACCGGCCTGCCGGTGGCGGCGAACATCTACGGGAAGGACGCCGCCGGCCGGACCTACTCCGACCTTCTGTTCATGGGAGGCGGCCAAGGCGCCTGGGCCGCCGGAGACGGCAAGTCGGGCCTCCTCTGGCCGACGTCGGCCGCCAACACATCGATCGAGCTGTTCGAGGCGCGCGTGCCGGTCCTGGTGATCGAGAAGACCTACGTGCCGGATTCCGGCGGACCCGGTCGCTTCCGCGGCGGCCTCGGCCAACGGGTCCGGCTGCGGAAGCTCGACGACGACGAGATGACGACTCTGGTCTCGGTCTACCCCGAGGGGGTGGGCAATCGCACGCCCGGTCTCTTCGGCGGTCTCGCGGGCGGCGAGGCGCATGGCCGCGTCGTCGATGCGAACGGTCACGTCTTGCAGGATTGCGGCACTGGTGATCTCGTACAGATCAGACATACGGACGAAGTCGTCGAGATCGTGCTCGCCGGCGGAGCCGGCTACGGCGACCCGCGCCGGCGTCCCCGCGAGGCGGTCGAGCAGGACGTCCGCATGGGCCTCGTGACGCGCGCGCGAGCGCTTCGCGACTATGGCGTCGATCTCGATCATCACGTCGCCAGCGACGCGGCGCCGGCCCGCGAACAGGTGTTGACGGCCTGAGCCGCAGCGCCATGCCGCGGCCCGGAACATGCATTTGAGGCAGAACCGGAGAACTCGGAGGGATGACCATGACGAGCTTGACGAAACGGCAATTGATGGCGGGCACGGCAGCTTCCCTGGCGGCCGCGAGCTGGGCGTACCGGCCGACGCGCAGGCGCGGCGCGTCCTGATCATCGCGAGCAACCAGGACATCCCGAATTTCGACCCGCATATCGCGACGGGCTATTCGGCGAGCATGCTCCTGCGCAACACCTACGATTCACTTCTGCGGGTCGAGGGCACGCCGCCGAAACCCGTTCCTCACCTGGCGGCGTCCTGGACCGTCTCGGAGGACGGGACCGAGTACGTCTTCAAGCTCGATCCGGCCGCGAAGTTCCACGACGGGTCGCCGGTCACGGCCGAAGCCGTGCAGTATTCGTTCAACCGCCTCCTGCGGCTCAACAAGGGCAACGCGTGGATGGTGGCGGGCATCCTCGACGAGATCCAGCGTGCAGCCCGTCGATGCGCAGACCGTGCGGATCAAGCTTGTCAAGCCGTTCGTCGCCTTCCTCCAGGTCCTGCCCTGGATCTGGGTCGTGAACCCGAAGGAGGTCGAGGCCAACAAGGGCGCCGACGACGGGCAGACCTATCTGCGCTCGACGATCGCGGGGTCGGGCGCATTCCGCGTGCGGCGCGCCGAAGCCGGCAACCTCTACGAGTTCGAGCGCGTCCCCAAAGCCTGGAAGCAGGGCGGCGGCAACCTCACCGGCGCGATCTGGAAGATCACCCGCGAGACGGCCACGCAGCGGCTGATGGTCGGGCGCGGCGAGGCCCATATCGCGGTCGACCTGACGAGCGAGGACATGGACGCGTTCAAGGGGCGCCCGGGCGTCGTCCTGGTCATCGAGCCCGAGTACCGCACCTTCTCGATCAAGATGAACACGAAGCACGGCCCGCTCGCGGATGTGAACCTGCGCAAGGCCATCTCGTACGCCTTCAACTATCAGGCGATGCTCGATGCGGCGGGCTACGCGAAGCTGATGACCGGCCCGCTTCCGGACGGCATTTCGGGCACGATCCCTCGCTCGAGGTCTACCGGACCGACCTCGACAAGGCGAAGGAGCATCTCGCGAAGTCGCAATACGCGGACGGCGGGATCAAGCTCGTGATGTTCCACGTGTCGGGCCTCGACCAGCAGCGGCGCTGGGGGCTCGTCCTGCTCGACAGCCTCAAGAAGCTGAACATCGACCTCGAGATCAAGCCGATGATCTGGCCGGACATGGTGGCCTCAACGCGCTCGCCTGAGACCTGTCCGGACTTCTTCCCCGTCTACCAGACCGCCAACTACGGCGACCCGGACAACATCGCCTTCGCGGCCTATCATTCCTCGCGCAATGGCAATTGGCAGAACCCGGTCTACGCCAATCCGGCGGTAGACGATCTGATCATGCGGGCGCGCGCCGAGACGAACGAGGAAAAGCGGAAGGCGCTCTACGGCGAATTCCAGAGAATCGTAGTCGACGACGCTCCCGATATCTTCGGCGTCCTGGAGAACCGCAAGCTCGCCCTGCGGTCGGAAGTCCAGAACTTCCAGTTCACCCCGATGGCGTCGAACGCGATCGAGCTGCTGCCGCTGTCGCTGAAGTGACTGTATCGGGCGCGGCTTTCCGGAGCCGCGCCCCCTTCTTGAACCTCGGGAGATCCGATGCTCAGATTCGTCCTGCGGCGCATCATCCTCCTGATTCCGGTCCTGTTCGGGCTTTCGCTGCTCGTCTTCGCGATCTCCCGGCTCCTGCCGGGCGATCCGGTGCAGCTCGCCGCCGGCCCCAACGCATCCGCCTCGGAGATCGCGGATCTCGCAATGGAGTTCGGCCTCGACAAGCCCCTGCCCGTCCAATACTGGAACTACGCGACCGGTCTTCTGACCGGCGACTGGGGCCAGTCGATCTTCACGCGCCGGCCCGTCGTCGAAGACCTTCGGGCCTATCTGCCCGCGACGCTCGAACTCGTGATCGCGGCGATGCTGCTCGCCGTCCTGATCGGGATCCCCGCAGGCCTGATGGCCGCCGTCCATCGGGACCGCTGGCCGGATTACATGTCCCGCGCAGTCTCGCTCGGCGCCATCTCGATGCCGCGCTTCTTCCTCGGGCTGCTGCTGCAGCTTTCTCTTGCCATGTGGCTCGGCTGGCTGCCGCTCGGCGGACGTTTTCCCCTGGCAGAGGATCCGCCGCCTTTCATCACCGGATTTCTGACCATCGACAGTCTCGCCGCGGGCGATCTGCACGCCTTCGGCGTCGCCCTCACCTATCTGGCGCTGCCGGCCTTCGCCACCTGTCTGTCGCCGCTCGCGACCATCACCCGGATGATGCGGGCAACGACCCTGGAGGTTCTCCAGCAGGATTACGTGCTGACCGAACGGGCGCTCGGCCTCTCGCAGCGTCTGATCCTGTTCAAGTACGTGCTGAAGAACGCCATGTCGGCGACGCTGACGGTCATCGGTCTCTATTTCGGATGGCTGCTCGGCGGAACGGTGCTGGTCGAGACGGTCTTCGACTGGCCCGGCATCGGCCTCTACGCCACGAAAGCCATCGTGACGCAGGACTTCATGCCGGTTATGGGGGTCACGCTCGTGATCGGCATCCTGTTCGTCTGCGCCAACCTCGTCGTCGATCTGCTCTACGGAGTCCTCAACCCGAAGGTCCGATACGAATGAGCATGCCAGCACAAGCGACCCTGGCAGCCTTCCTCTCCGCGCGCCGGCAGAACTGGCGGCGCGCCGTCTACCGCTTCCGGCAGAGCTGGCTCTCGGTCGTCGGGCTGGCGATCGTCGCCGTGCTGCTCGTCGCGGCCATCGCTGGACCCTTTGTCGTTCCCTACCCGGACCATGTGGTGGGCGGCGTCGCGACCGCGGCCCGCTTCCAGCCGCCCTCGGCGCAGTTTCTGTTCGGAACGAACGAGCTCGGCCAGGACGTCTTCTCGCTCGTGGTAGCCGGCGCGCGCATCTCGCTTCTGGCCGGGCTCGCCGTCGTGGTCATCGGTGCCCTCGTCGGGACGATCGTGGGCGCCGTCGCCGGCTATTTCGGCGGCTGGATCGACGAGATCCTGATGCGCATCGCCGATCTCAAGCTCACCCTGCCCGGCCTGATCCTGGCGATGGCCGTCGCGGCCGCCCTCGGAGCCGGCCTGTTCAACATGATCTTCGCCATCGCACTGTCCTGGTGGCCGGGCTACGCGCGGCTCGTGCGCGGCGAGGTCATCGCCAAGAAGGAGGAGATGTTCGTCCAGGCAGCCCGGGCCCTCGGCGCCGACACGAGCCGCATCCTGCGGCGGCACATCCTGCCGAACATCATGTCGCCGATCATCGTCAAGATGTCTCTCGACATGGGCTTCGCGATTCTCACCGTCGCGTCGCTCGGCTTCATCGGCATCGGCGTCAAGCCCCCGACGCCGGAATGGGGCTCGTTGCTCTCCGTCGCACGCAGCTACATGCCGGATTTCTGGTGGACGGCGATCTTTCCGGGACTTGCGATCTTCCTCGCCGTGTTCGGCTTCAACCTCCTCGGGGACGGCCTGCGCGACGTCCTCGACCCCAAGGCTCGGCGCTGAGGAGACGACGGCATGGCGCTTCTCGACATCCGCGATCTTCATCTCGCGATGAGCACCTTCGATGGCGACGCCCACGTGCTCAACGGCATCGATCTGTCCGTCGAGCGCGGCGAGATCTGGGGCCTCGTCGGCGAGACGGGATGCGGCAAGTCGCTGACGGGCCTGTCGATCTCGCGGCTCGTGCCGACGCCGCCGGGCCGCTACCTGCGCGGCTCGATCCGCCTGGACGGCCGCGACCTCCTGCAGGCTTCGGAAGACGAGATGCGCCGCCTGCGGGGGCGGCACATCGGCATGATCTTCCAGGACCCGACCACGAACCTGAACCCGGTCTTCCGCATCGGCGACCAGATGATCGACGTCGCACTCCATGCCGGGGCAGTGGACCCGTCGATCCTCGGCGTCGAGCCGTCGGCATCGCGGCGCCGGCGCAAGGTAGCGGCCCGCCGCCTCGCCGTCGAGATGCTCGACAAGGTCGGCATCCCGAATGCCTAGCTCGCGCATCGACGACTATCCGCACCAATTCTCGGGCGGCATGCGCCAGCGCGTCCTGATCGCCATGGCGCTGATCGGCAAGCCGGAGCTCCTGATCGCCGACGAGCCGACCACCGCCCTCGACGTCTCGGTGCAGGCGCAGATCCTGCGCCTGATCCACCACCTCGTGCAGGAGTACGAGCTGGCGGTGCTGCTCATCACGCATAATCTCGGCGTGGTCGCGCAGCTCTGCACGCATGTTGCCGTCATGTATGCCGGCAATATCATCGAATCCGGCACGGTCCGCGCGGTCTTCAAGCAGCCCACCCACCCCTACACGCGCGCGCTGCTCGACGCGGTGCCGACGGTCGCGCACAAGCGCGGCGAACTGCGGTCCCTGCCGGGCTCGGTCCCGAACCTGTTCACGCCGCCGCCGGGCTGCCGCTTCGCGCCCCGCTGTCCCCACGCGGCAGGCGCGCTGCTCCGGCGGCTTCCCGGCCACGGTCGAGATCGGGAGCGATCATCGGGTTGCCTGCGTGCTGGCGCACCCTCAGGCGAGCGAAGCGGCATGATCCTGAGCATCGAACATGTCACCAAGACCTTCCCGGTCCGCGGCAGGGGACTGTTCGGGAACGCTCCGAGTTCACGGCGCTGAAGGATGTCAACCTCTCGGTCGGAAAGGGCGAGAGCTTCGGCCTCGTCGGCGAATCGGGATCCGGCAAGACCACGCTGACGCGCTGCATCCTGCGGCTGGAAGAAATCACCTCCGGGCGGATCGTGTTCGACGGCGTCGACCTCGCGAGCCTGTCGCCCGCGGAGATGCGGCGGATGCGCTCGCGGATCCAGATCGTGTTCCAGGACCCCTATGCCTCGCTCAACCCGCGCATGACGATTCACGACATCGTCGCGGAACCGATGGAGATCCACCAGGAGGAGCTCGGTCTCAACGCGCGCCGGAGGACCGACCGCGTCGTCGAACTGCTCGAGCTGGTCGGACTTGGACCGCAGCACGTCTTCCGCTATCCGCACGAGTTCTCAGGAGGGCAGCGCCAGCGCGTCGGCATCGCCCGCGCCCTCGCCGTGAACCCCGAGTTCCTTATCCTCGACGAGCCGACTTCCGCGCTCGACGTGTCCGTGCAGGCCCAGGTGCTGAATCTCCTGCACGACTTGCAGGTCCGTCTCGGCCTCACGTATCTGTTCATCTCCCACGATCTCGGAGTCGTTCGTTACGTTTGCGACCGCGTTGCACTGATTCACCGGGGAGAGATCGCGGAAGAAGGATCGGTCGATAAGATCTTCGAGCGGCCGGAGAGCGACTATGCACGTCTTCTGCTCTCCGCGATGCCGGATCCGGATCCCGATCGATCGCCCCTCCGAGCGGTCTGATACGACCGCTGTGCCGGAGAACGAGCGCTTTGCCACACGTGATTGGCAATGAGTAGGATGCGGGTTACCTGGATGGATCTGACGCCTCCGAGGGATTCGCATGTCGAGCACGCGCCGGTTCCTGATCGCCCCCGCTCTGGCCCGCCTCATCCGCAAGGAGCGGAGCGGCGATCGGGTCACCGAGGGTTATTTCCCCAACCAGGCCGGCCGCAGCACGCACGTCCATGTCGCGCGCGATAAGGGAAGCCTCATCCTCACAACGACGGCGCCCGGTGGAGCGACTGTCGAGGAGCGAACGGAGGTCCCCCGCGCTCATGCGGCGGCGCTGCTGGATGTCGTCGCGCGCAAAGTGGATTACGCCAGATCGCAGTTGTCGGTCGGCGGGCGGGACATCTCACTCGATCGCTTTGTCACGCCAGGCGCGCTCGATATCCTCTCCGTGGAGTTTGCGAGTGACGGGGAGGCCTCGGCGTTTGCTGCGCCCTCGTGGTTTGGGCCGGAGGTGACCGAAGAGCCCGCCTTCCAGAACCGAGCCATCGCGCTGGAGGGTGTCCCGAAGGTGCCCGAGGTCGCCCTCTCGAATGCGGCCCTGGATAGCTTGTTGGATGCTCTGGAGAACCGGATCCGGCCGGCTCAGGGGTATGAGGCAGCCTTGCCAAGGGAGCGTCAGATTACCCGACCCAGCAAGCCGCCACCGGCCACCAACGGGAGCCTTGGTCCGATAGTCACAAGTGCGGGCGACGAGCTCGTCCGAGAGCTAGGCCGAGCGCTCCGTCCCGGGCAATAATGTTGGCCAATGAACGTGCGTTGAGGTCCGTCACTGGATAGTTCGCGCTGCTTGAGAACCACATACCGGGCTCCGCCCGGCGCACGTGTCGTGGTGCGACGATCCCGGATTGCAGACAATTTCGAGAAGTTTGGACAAGGATCGGCTGACGCTTCATCCCATCTCCTGCGCTTTGGACAATGTCCCTCACGAGGATCGATCATGGACCCGTTTAGTTCGGCCCTTGAAGAGCTGGCGGAGGCCCTCTCAGGCGGCGAGGATCCCGAGCGCGCTGTGACCGAGATTGCGGACGAACACAGCCTCGCCGCGCACGCCCTGCGAAACCGCGCCGTTCGGGTATTCGGTCCGCTGGAGACCTACCGGGAGCGGCAGGCTGCCTCCAAGAAGGACCGGGAGCGGAGCAAGGTCCGCGCCGATCCCGTGCTGGCCGCGGCTACCTTTCTGGCCGAGGTGGCGAATCTGAGCCCGAAGCTTTCGCCGGAGGAATGGGATGCGGCGGTCGAGCGCCTGGCCGCGGAGTTTGGCGTTGATGCCGCAGAGCATCGGAGCGCCATTGATCGTGTCCGACGACGCTATTGAGACTCTCGCGAGCGGCACGTAGCGCAGCGGCTGAGGAGGGCAGTTGCTTTTGCGCTGGTGCCTTGCGCGCCCACCCGGAATCGATGACCCTCGTAGTTCAAAAGACAGCCGCCAAAAAGCGGCGGCTGAGGGCCGTTCCATCTCCGATTGACCTCTGACCGAGCACGCCTATGTCCAAGCCCCCTCCTCGCCGGACAAGCGATCCGCGCAGTGCAGCGGAAGCCGTGTTCAAGAAGGCAACGACCAAGCCCGCCGAGCCCGTGCCACCGACGTCGACGAGCAAGCCCGCTGTTCCGGCCGGGAAAGAACTCGTGTCGCTCCGCATCGATCGTGACGTGCTGGAATACTTTCAGCAGACGGGGCCAGGCTGGCAGGAGCGGATCAATACCGCTCTCCGGAAAGCTGCAGGTAAGTAGCAGCCAGGGCAATCGCTTCAGGTTAACGGGTGGTGCGTGCGGCGCGCGAATATGATTCACGGGGAGCTTCACCTAATCGAAGGCTCCCATGTCCCGACAGCCTGCGCGATCGGTTTCGCTCCTTGATCATTTTTCCGCCCTTTCGGACCCGCGCCAGCGCTGGCGGGTGATCGATCCGTTGCCGGAGATCCTGCTCCTGGTGCTGTGCGCGACGCTGTGCGGGATGGAGGATTTCGTCGAAACGCGGCTGTGGGGCAAGCAGCGGCTCGACTTCCTGCGCCGCTTCCTGCCCTATGAGCGCGGCATCCCGGCCCACGACACGCTCAACGACGTGATCAACGGGCTCGATGCGGAGCTGTTCAAGACCTGCTTCACGAACTGGGTCGAGGCCTTGCGCGACGGTGCCCCCGACCTCATCGCCGTCGATGGCAAGACCTCGCGGCGCAGCCACGCGCGCGGCCAGGGCCGCGAGCCGCTGCACCTGGTCTCGGCCTGGGCCGCGCGCCAGAGGCTCGTGCTCGGGCAGGCGGCGACGGACGCCAAATCCAACGAAATCACGGCCATCCCGCTTCTGCTCGAGCGTCTCGAACTGACCGGCGCGCTGGTCACCATCGATGCCATGGGCGCCCACACGGAGATCGCCGAGACCATCGTCGAGCGCGGCGGCGACTATCTGCTGGCGCTCAAGGCCAACCGGCCGGCCACCTTCGCCGAGGTCGAGCGCTTCTTTGCCGATCCGCCGGCCGAGTTGCGCCAGGCCCCCTTCGAGACCGTCGATAACGACCATGGCCGCCTCGCAATCCGCCGTCACAGCATCTGCCATGACATGGGCTGGCTGGTCTCCGACCGCCGCTATCCCGGCGAGCCGCGCTTTCCGCATCTGGCCATGATCGGCAGGGTCGAAACCCGGGTCGAGCGCAACAGCAAGACCGAGCACGAGCGGCGCTACTATCTCTCCTCCGCCCGGCTCGACGCCCAGACATTCGCCCATGCCGTGCGCACCCATTGGCATGTCGAGAACCGTTTGCACTGGGTGCTCGACGTCGTCTTCCATGACGCCCTCGCCCGCCGCAGAACCGGCAACGGGCCGCAGAACATGGCCGTCGTCAAACACATGGCCATGAACCTCGTGCGAAACCCGAAGGACAACCACAGCCTTAAGGTCCGACGTTAACCTGAAGCGATTCCCCTGAAGTAGCAGCGCGCCGGGGGGCGGCCCCGGCCGCAATGAAGGCCGTTCCGCCTTAGTCCGCTTCCGAAGTCAACTGCCTCCGCCGAAGAGCGGTCGTCGGCCCGGCTTCCGCAACAGGTCCTCGTCTGGTGGCATGGCTTCTAACACCGACAGGGGCCACTGGCCGGGCCCCTCATTCGACAGGCCTCATTCGCTAGCGCCGGAAGACGATGCTCAAGTTGTTGGCGGGCATGGCGATCCGCTCGACAAGCTCCAATCCGTGGTTCTGGGCAAGCTTCGCCACCTCCTCGAGGTCGCGCACGCCCCACTCCGGATTGCGCCGTCTCAGATCCTGGTCGAAGACGGCGTTGCTCGGGGCAATGTGGGCGCCGCTTTCCTTATAAGCACCGTAGAGGTAGAGCGCGCCACCAAGCGGCAGGATCCGCCCTGCTTCAGCCATCAGCCCCTGCGTTGCCCGCCAAGGGCTAATATGAATCATATTGATCGCTACGATCGCATCGGCCTGTTTCACAGGCCAGTTTGGGGCAGATGCGTCAAGCGCAAGAGGCGCGAGAAGGTTCGTTAAGCCCGATGCAGCACGATGGGCAGCGATGCTTTTGAGGGCCCGCTCGTCACAGTCGGTGGGTAGCCAGGTGAGGTGCGGCAGTGCAGACGCGAAGTGCACAGCATGCTCGCCGGTCCCACTCGCGATCTCTAGGACCATCCCAGCCTGCGGCAGGATCCGTTGGAGTATGGTTAGGATCGGGCCCCGGTTTCGCGCCACAGAAGGTGATGTGAGGGCCTCATTCCAGTTTGATGCTCTCGTCATAGGAACGATTGTCTTCCTCAGATGCGCGTGTTTTGTATAGCTACCCCGGACTATGTCCCTTACCTCGGGCGTTGCTTATCGGACGTTATCCCCGAGACTACGGCGGCGGGCACGGTTCTATTCGATGGGGTACACGCGCCGGGGCATTTGGCACTATTGGCAATTTGGCACCACGCTTCTAGTACTACTGCGTCACAAGCGACGGTGGAGAATGGGCGGGCTCTGATTGCGGAGTGCACAGCACGGACATCGTTCGAGACTTCGCGCGAGCGCTACGGTGAGGCATCGTCGCACTGTCGTGATCGAGTTGGGCACGTGCCGCTCGGGTCGGATCGGCGGCGCCGCGGGGTCGGTCAGGCGCGGGTAGGTGAGGCGCTTTGACCTTCGCGGCGCGACGCGATCCCGAGGGGGGAAGCCTCGCCCGCTCGGCGATCAGGAAACTGTAAGCCGCGATGCACAAGGTGGCGTGGTGATGGAAGCCGCTCAACTTGGGCGGCCGCCCCCGACCCGACCAGGCTTTGGGCGGCCGCGGCAGGGCGCCCTGCGCCCACACCGAGGTGTTCGCCTGGATCCCGGCCAGTAGCTCAGGCCCAATTGGCTGACGCCGGCGCGCAGCTGCGTGTCGTTGCCATCGCCGACATCCATCACCACGCTGCCGCGTGGCAGGCCGGCTGCGACCGCCTGACGGATCTGATCGAGCGCGATCTCGGGCTGGCTCTGGAACGTGATCTCCTCGGGCACGCCCGCCTTCCTGCGGCACACACGATCCGCGGCCCAGTCGTCAGGCAGATACAGGCGATAGAAGACCGGCAGACTGGCCGCGTGGGTGGCGAGCGAGAGGCTCACCGCGACCTGGCAGTTGTCCTGTTTGCCGAGCTGGCCACAGTGCTGACGCGCCACCCCGACCGAGTGGCGGCCCTTCTTGGGAAAGCTGGTGTCATCGATGATCCAGGCCTCGATCGGTCCCGCACGCGTGATCTCGGGCAAGACGATCTCGCGCACCCGCGCCAGCACCGCCGCGTCTGACCAAGGCGCATTCGCCACGAAGTGCAGCAGCGACTGGTGTTGCGCGGCGACCCGGGCCGGCGCCGTCACCGCCGCCATTGGCTCGACGCTCTTGCGCTCGGCGGGCAAGAGAAGGCCCGTGCAGTAGTCCCGCAGTGGCGCCGCCCGATCCGCATGGCCGATCACGCCAGTCAGCGCCTCGACATAAGCCGCAAAGCGCGCTTCACTGCTCTCCGCGGAGCGCTTCGCCATCGCCGCCATCCGTCGCTGTCACGCCGAAACTGGTTCTATCAACTCTAGACCGATCTCACATGGCGGCTTTCTGACTCAGTAAGACTAGCAGGTTGCGGAAAAACTCCGACGCGGTCTTTCGCGCGGAGCGGCTTCATGATTCCTTGAGCCTGGTTGCGGGCCGGGGAGTTTTGGAATGCGCGGGTCGGATGAGCGGACGGAGAGCCTGTTTTCGTATGTGAGCTGCGAGGCACGGGTGCCGGCGGATCATCCGCTGCGGTCGATCCGGGGATCGTCGACGAGGCGCTGGAGGTGCTTTCGGGCGGAGTTGGCGCCGCTTTACGCGAGGACCGGCCGGCCCTCGATCGCGCCCGAGAAGCTGCTGCGGGCGCTGTTGCTGCAGGCATTCTACTCGGTGCGCTCGGAGCGCCAGCTGATGGAGCAGCTCGACGACAACTTGCTGTTTCGCTGGTTCGTCGGTCTGGCGCTGGAGCGCCGGTCTGGGACGTGACGGTGTTCACCAAGAACCGCGAGCGGCTGTTGGCGTGCAATGTCGCGCTTCCTTGGCTGCGGTGCTGGCGCAGCCGCGGGTGCGGGCGCTTCTGTCGGACGATCACTTCTCGGTCGACGGCACGCTGATCGAGGCGTGGGCGTCGATGAAGAGCTTCCGGCCCAGAGGGCGTGGGCGATGAGCGGGCCGGCGACGGCGGCGAGCGAGCGGCGGCGGCCGCAATGGCGAGCGCGACTTTCACGGCGAGAAGCGCTCGCAACGAGACCCATGCCTCGACCACCGATCCCGACGCGCGGCTCTACCGCAAGGGATCCGGCAAGGAGGCCAAGCTGGGCTATCTCGGGCCATGTGCTGATGGAGAACCGCCACGGGCTGGTCGTCGATGCCGCACTCTCTCACCCAAGAGCCGAACGCGAGGCGGCGGTGGCGATGATCGGCGCGCGCGCGGGGGGCCATCCCGGATCACGCTCGGCGGCGACAAGAACGACGACACGAAGGGCTTTGTGGCCGAGATGCGCCGCCGCACGGTGACGCCGCACGTGACGCAGAACACCTCCCGGCCGACGCTCGGCGATCGACGGGCGCACGACCCGCCATCCAGGCTATGCCCTCAGCCAGCGGATCAGGAAGCGGATCGAGGAAGTGTTCGGATGGATGAAAGCGGTGGCGCCGCTGCGCAAGACCCGCCATCGCGGCCAGGAGCGGGTCGGCTGGCAGTTCGTCTTCACGGCGGCCGCCTCCAACCTGATCCGTCTGCCGAAGCTGTTGGGAGCGCCGGCATGAGGGCCGGCGTCCGCCCGCCGCGCGCCGAACCGGGCGCTCCGAGCCGCAAGACCGCGGCAGCACACCGCGCGAGCCGGCGCGCAGACCGACTGGCGACGTCGTTCAGACGCAAAGCCACGCCAGAACTGCCGTCGACGCGCCTTTTTCCGCAACCTGCTAGACACGCTTGACGGACAGATCAATTCCTGTGTTTGAGCCGCGTTTCCCAACCCGTGAGGACCTCATGAACAAGAATGATCTGATCGAGTCCCTGGCCGAAGAGTTCGAACTGACGAAGTCCTATGCCCGCGAGCTGGTCGACCGGGTGTTTGAAAAGATCACCGAGGCGGCCCACAACGGCGAAGAGGTCGGCCTCTTCGGCTTCGGCAAGTTCAAGGTGGTCGAGCGTCAGGCCCGCAAGGGGCGCAATCCCCGGACCGGTGAGGCCGTGAAGATCGCCGCCAAGAAGGTGCTCAAGTTCGAAGCCGCCAGGGCCATGAAGGAAGGCCTCAATACCAAGAAGCGCGCCCGCAAGAAGGCCGCCTGATACCGCCTTTGGCCCTGGCATCGCAGCCGGGGCCATGTTCATCGCAAGCGGCTCGACCGCGGCGCGGCATAGGCCTAACCTGCCGGCCGCAGCGAGAGATGCCGATGGTTAGCCGCGCCTCACAGTGCCATGTCGGAGACCGATCACGCTCATATCCGAGAAACCGGTGACCTGGCCGCACGTGAGGATTCCGGCGGGCCGGAAGGGCCCCGCAAGATCATCCACATCGACATGGACGCCTTCTATGCCTCGGTCGAGCAGCGCGACAATCCGGAGCTGCGGGGCAAGCCCGTCGCCGTCGGCGGATCCCGCGAACGTGGCGTGGTGGCCGCCGCCAGCTACGAAGCGCGTCGCTTCGGGATCCATTCGGCAATGGCATCCATCACGGCACGGCGGAAATGTCCGGACCTCGTCTTCGTCCCGCCTCGCTTCGACGTCTACCGGGCGGTCTCGCAGCAGATCCGGGCGATCTTCGCCGAATACACCCCGCTCGTCGAACCGCTGTCGCTCGACGAGGCCTATCTCGACGTAACCGAGAACCTGAAGGGCATTCCCTCCGCCACCCAGATCGCCCAGGAGATCCGGGCCCGGATCCGGCAAGAGACTGGCCTGACCGCCTCGGCCGGCGTGTCCTACAACAAGTTCCTCGCCAAGATGGCCTCCGACCAGCGCAAGCCCGACGGCCTGTTCGTGATCACCCCGGCCATGGGGCCGGGCTTCGTCGAGACCCTGCCGGTCGGCAAGTTCCACGGCATCGGTCCGGCCACCGCCGCCAAGATGAACCAGCTCGGCATCGTCACCGGACTCGACCTGAAGGCGCAGTCCCTCGCCTTCCTCCAGGAGCGGTTCGGCAAGGCCGGGAGCTACTATCATTCGATTGCTCGCGGCATCGACCACCGCTCGGTCCGCGCCGATCGCATCCGCAAGTCCATCGGGGCCGAGAACACCTTTGAGAAGGACCTGACCGGCTTCGAGGAGATGAAGGCCGAGCTCCAGCCGATCCTCGACAAGGTCTGGCGCCATTGCGAGCAGACGGGCACTCGTGGCCGCACCGTCACCCTGAAGGTGAAGTACGCCGATTTCGAGCAGATCACACGCAGCCGCTCGCTGAGCGGTGAGGTCGAGAGCCGATCCGTTCTCGAACAGGTCAGCCTGGAGCTGCTGTCGGGCCTGTTCCCGATCCCAAAAGGCGTCCGCCTTCTCGGGGTGACCCTGGCGTCGCTGAACACCGAGCGCGAGCTTGACCTCCGGCAGCTGTCCCTGGGCCTCTAAGCCCGATCGAGGCTCGGTCAACGTCATTGCACCGTTGCCGGTCTCGGGCTGGTTGGCTCGGTCTCGCGACCCTCTCGGGATGCAGATTCGTACGATATATCGAACGTGGCGTTCGTCAAGATGGATCCATTGAGTTCCGCGGTACCGCCACCGATTGACAGCCGTCGCCCTGGACGAGCACCCTCTCCGTCAGGGGGCATGCCCACAGGATGGCCGCCATGGACCGTTTCGATCACCTCCTGAACTGGACCCTGAAGCAGGGCTCGCATCCGTTTCCGGGCCAGGACGGCGGCACCTGCATCAATGAGGCGGCGCTGGTCGCCGCTGGCTTCGACTACAGGCCGATTCGATCCGCCGAGGACCTGCCGGCGTGTTTCTCGCGGCCGATCTGCCGCTTCGCGATGTTTTTGAACGACACAGCCAGCGATGCGGAGCGGCAGCGTCTTCTGCCGTTCGTGACCCGCCTGGCTTGCGCCGATACCGAACCAGTCGAGCGGGCACGCGAGGCCTACATCGTCTCCCATGCGGGCCGCTATCTGCCGTTCGAGAAGGCTCTCGCGGTCTTCGAGGGGGCATTGGCGATCGGGCGGCCGGCCGACCTGTTCCCGTTGGAGGAGGTGAACACCCGGATGGACCGGGTCCGGGCGCAGGCGACCACACCCACCTCCATTCCCGACATGCCGGTTTTCGCCAAGATCAAGAAATGGCTCACCGCGAAACCGGAGACGGAGTTCGTCGGCTGACTCGCGGCGACCGGATACGACTCACTTCAGGCATGATGGCAGCTCAAGTCCGGGTGGAATGGAGTCGCTCAGGGACCGCGCTCCCGGAGAGGGAAGACACGCGCCGCGTCCATGCCCGTGATGCGATTGTCGCGCTCGCTGCTCGCCCGAACCCAGGAGGCGAGTCGAGCGCGGCCAGCTCATCGCCGACGCGGTTTTCGAGCGGCCCGACGCAGGTCCCCGAGACGTTCCTCCTCGACCCTTATCGTGGCGTCGGACGCCGATCGCGACGAGGTCGAGGAGGACCTTCCCGCCACCTGCCCGCAATGCGGCGAGCGCCGATCCGGCTGTACCCACAAAACGTGCTCCTAGAGCCTCCGAGCTAAGCTAACGCGATAGGCCCCTCCAGGATCGCGCCGATTGCCGAGTCGATCCAATCACAGCTTGGCGAGGCTGCGTGTCGGCCCTTCGACAAAAAAAGGGCCTCCCTCTGGCCGCCCAGAGGGAGGCCTTGGAGGTCACAGGTGGACTGGTCGTGCCGTCGATTCAACCGCCCCTGCTGGCGTCGTCTCCTCTTCTACGCAGGCGGCGGGTCTGCTTTGCACCTCGAACCGGTGCCGGCCGGCCCCGGTACATGCTGACAAGCGGATTAAACGATAGGCAGCGTTTCGAGCTGATGTTGCCGATGTTGCTTGCCTGTCGATTTGGTGTCGTTTGTATCGCGTATACGCAGCACGCCGCCTGCTGCGGCCCTTGGAGAGGCAACTGAGCAGGCGGCGGCGCCCGTCGTGCATCTCGAACCGGTGTCGTCTGGCTTCGGTGCACGCAGCACCTCGAACCGGTGTCGTCCGGCCCCGGTGCACGCGGAGGGCCGAGTTACGCGGAAAGGCCGCCGCGCTGTCTTGCTTTGGTCCGCCAAAGATTTGTTCCGCGCCGCGTCCGCAACGCACCTCTTCCGCGGTGAGCGGTCAGCTTGGGGCCGATCGCTGTATTGACCCACGGGGCACCGGAGGAGGGCCTCACGCAGGTCGGCCGGCACCTTCATGGGTCACGTCCTACTTCACCCCGACGCGCACTCGGGAAGACGGCGCTTGGGCTTCACCTCGGGCTTTGAACAGACAGGGAAGCCCGCAAGCTTCATCGTCCTCACGAGATGTTCGCGCTCGGTGTCATTGAGCTCTGGGTTGTTGATAATCTCCTCGATCGAGAGATTGGGGTAACGCTTCATCGTCTCATCAAGCATTGCTCGTGCCTCCTCCACCCGACCGAGCATTGCAAAGCTGGCCGTTCGTTGAACCCAGGCGCCCCTGGTGTAGTTGTCAGGGGTCTGCCGTTCCATCACATGGAGGGCATCCTTGTATCGCCGAGCCATGAAATAGGCGTAGCGAAGGAAGCCACTCGCCCATGGCCGGTAGTTCGGGTTCAGTCTGATCGCTCGATCTGCCAACTGGGCTCCACGTTCGGGCTCGCCGAAGGTGCTTGCCCAACCGACATAGTAGATCAGGATCGAGAACGAACTCGGGCTGAGACGAAGCGATGTCTCGAACTCGGATTTCGCTTGCTCGAACTCTCCCCTCTGCCCAAGGACGTGACCGAGCGCCGAGTGCGCTTCGGCGTCGTTCGGATCCAACTCGACGGCTCGTCTCGCAGCACTCAAGGCGGCTCGGCTTGCCTCCTCCCGGTCGGCTCCATAGCCACTTGTGGACGAGTATGCCCAGGCAAGGTTGACCCACGCCCGCGCGTAATTCGGGTCGACTTCAATGGCTCGTTTCAGGATCGTGATGGACTCGGCAATGCTCTCCCGGGTCGGGCTCAGGTGCTTCTCCACTCCTAGGAGCGTGAGTTCATAGGCGGTGAGGCTCTCCGGTCGTTTGCGTTTGGCAGCCGTCACGTCTGGCGCTTTGACCGGACCGGTCAACATCTCGAACTGGCCGATCACCTGCTCGGCAATTTCCGTCTGGACAGCGAACACATCCGCCGCCGGTCGTTCCCATCGGTTGGACCACACATGGGCGCCAGTCGTCGTGTCGCTGAGACGAGCCGTTGCGCGGAACTGATCCCTCTCGCGCTGGATCGAGCCTTCGAGGACGAAGCGAACGTCCAGATCGCGCCCGATCTGCCGCACATCCGTAGGACGGCCCTTATAGACCTCGGTCGACGCGCGGGCGATGACATCGAAGCCGGTTTGGCGGGACAGATCAGCGATGATGTCCTCGGTCAGGCCGTCTGCAAAGCGGTTCGTCGCCTCGTCGGCGGCAAAGGTCACGAACGGAAGGACGGCGATCGAGGGGCGCTGGGAAACCGTGGGGCCGTTCGGGCGCAGCCAGAGCCAGACACCTGCGGCGAGGGCGAACATGAGCAGGACAGCCAGTGCCATCGCGCGCAACAGTCTGCGGCGTTGCCCAGGTGACGACCCCGCCTCAATCCTACCAGGATCGATCCGATACGTTCGGATTGGCCGGTCGATGTTCTTGACCCGCTGCTCGCCAGCGAACGCAAGGGAAATGTCGAGTTTGCCCTGCAGGTGATCGTAGGCGGTACCGGAGATCATCACCCCTCCGGGCGGGCAGATCTGCTCCAACCGCGCCGCGATGTTCACGCCATCGCCCAGAAGGTCGTTGCCTTCGACAACCACGTCGCCAAGGTTGATGCCGATACGGAAGACGATGCGGCGCTCTGCCGGGAGATCGGTGGCGTAACGAGCAACGCCCTTCTGGATGGCATTTGCGCATGCCACCGCGTCGACTACGGAGCCGAACTCTACAATAGCTCCATCGCCCATCAGTTTAACGGTCCGGCCATGGTGCTCGGCCAGGAGCGGATCGATGACCTCGCGCCGCAGTGTTTTCAGAGTGGCAAGTGTCCCGGCTTCGTCCTGTTCGACGAGGCGAGAGTACCCGACGACGTCCGCCGCAAGGATCGCCGCCAGCCGACGTTCGACCCCTGGTGCCATGGGCGCCCTCCCGGGTAGATAATGGGTCGGCGCGTGCACAAACACATCGGCCGACCGCCTTGTCAGCACAATTGGATCATACCCGCCGCATGACATCTTGGCGATGACCGGAGCTCGAAGAGCGGAGAGGAGGAGCCCAAGAAGAAAGCTAGGCCTTTGGCGTGAGGACGGGTCGAGTAGCCCCCTCCAAGAGAGTGCCGAGCTGCGTCGCAATGGGACGGCCGCTTTGGGTCGACCCAGCTCCTGACAACGGATCACTGCTTTTGTCGGCCAGCCCGGGAAAGGAAAGGCGCGCTTCGCGAAATCCAGTCAGCGAATGACTTGCACGATCCTGCGGGTCCTCGGGTCGACGAGAACGGGGACATCGTTGACCACGTTGCGGCGATATTTCCTGACGCCGTACGGCGCGGGAACGTGACGATAGCTCACGAGAACGGCTCCCACCCGCACATCCTTGGGATAGCGATGCACATTCTGAGGTGCGACGTACGCACGAAACTCATGCTCCTTCGGTCCCGCGAGACCACCCACCATTGCGCCTGCGACGCCGCCAACGACTGCACCAACCGGACCCCCGACGACAGCACCGCCGATTGCGCCCGCCGCCGCTCCAGCAGCCGAACCGCTACTCGACTGAGCATAGCTCAAAGAGGGAGCCAAGAGCACAACAACAGCACCCGCCAAGAGAAACGCGCTTGTCATATTCCGCCTCCCTCACGACTGGCCAATCGGGCCTTCCTTGGCGTGAACTGCGCCGCCGCAAAACAGTTCCGCTTGCGTTCTCGTCTGACTGCCTCTGCTGCCCTCTTTGACCGGCGCTGCGCCGTCGCGGCGGCAGTCTCGGCGGACCGCCGGACCGGCTTACAGGCGTCACGGCCGGAACGGCGGACTAGCGCCCCAGTGCACCAGGCATCCGGCCGGCCAAAGGGCTGCAAGCCCACGGGCCACTTGGACGGGGGTGAAAAGGTGCCGGGCCGCCGGAGCGGCAGCGGAGCCCCTACAGTCCGCTGGGCCGCCTGCAAGCCGTGCGCTGGGCCGGTTGAAAATGAGGCTCAGGGACGGCGATTGGTTGCGAACGCACTGTTCCGTGCTACTGTCAAGCTTAGAATAAGGAGAATCATAATGCGTTTGTTGATACTGGCCGGAGCCGCGCTTCTCGCCCTCGCCCCGATCTCTGCCGAGGCCGGGGACTATTATCGCGGCTACGGCTCGCCGCGGACGGTCTACGTGGAGCGCGATTATTATCGCCCCGCTCCGCCGCGCGCCGTCTATGTGGAGCGCCGCTATTATCGCCCGCCGCCGCGCCCGGTCTATGTCTACCGCCAGCGCCGCAACACTGGGGCGGCCATCGGACTCGGAATCATGGCTGGAGCCCTTGCGGGCGCCGCGATTGCCGCGCAGCCCGCGGCGCCGGTCTACCATGATCCGGGTTACGGCTACCGCGATCCGGGCTACGAGTACGGCTACTGAGGTGGTGCACAGGACAGGGCGTCCCGTTCCTTGGCCCTGATGATCTGCGAGAGGCCGTTGCGACACGGACTGCATGGGGTGGCGCCTTAGATGCTGGCACCTCTGCAGATGGGCACCTCTGCACAATCCACAGCCAGATCTGTGAAATGCGCGAGCTGTCCCGTTGTGCGGTTCTCGCCACGGGTCTGGAGGCATTCGTATCCTGAAGCGGCACATGCTGTGGCGCTTGAGCCTAACTCTTATCTGCAGCCGCCCCTCCCCGGGTGGTTTTTGTTTGGACAGCGTTCCAGATCAGCAGGCCTTCGTGGCCGGCGAGGCGTGCTCACGCGAGGATTTCTCGATGGAGTGCCCCCCGTTTCACCGGACACGCTGGCTATTGGGCCTGAGCTCGGATGAACTCCCGTGGGGAGCGCATCTTGAGCGCTGAGTGAGGATGGATCTCATTGTAGTCGTCGATCCATCCGGCGATCTGCCGGAGCGCCGCCTGGGCGTCCGGCAAGGGACTGACGCGAACATAGTCGCGCTTGAAGGTTTTGACGAAGGCCTCCGCCAGGCCGTTCGATTCCGGGCTGCGCACGGGCGTGAAGCACGGCACCAGGTTCAGAGCGGCGGCGAAGTCGCGCGTGTCCTTTGCGGTGTAGGGGCTGCCGTTGTCGGACAGGTGCTCGATCGGGTGGGGCGCCCCACGGCCGCGAAGCGCCGTTCGACGGCCGCCAGCATCAGATCGCGCACGTCCGCGCCGCTGATCCCGGCCCTGCAGACGGCGGTCCAGGCGAGGACCTCGCGGTCGAAGGCATCGATGATGAAGGCCATGCGGACGACGTCGCCGTTCCAGCAGGTGAACTCCAGCCCGTCGGAGCACCAGCGCAGGTTCGAGCCCATGACCATGATCGTGCCATCGTGGGTCCGGCCCCGCGCCGTCCCGTGTGGCGCTCGAGCAGCAGCGCGTGACGCTGCATGATCCGGTGGACCCGCTTGCGGTTGACCGGCGCCTGATCGTCCTTCGCCAGTTCCCGGTTCACCAGCGCCGTGATCCGGCGATAGCCATAGGTCGGCCGCGCGTCGACGAAGCGGCGGATCAGCGGCAGCAGGACCTCATCCCCGGCCTTCACGTAGGGACCGCGCGGCGGCGCCTGGCCCCGGGCTCTCTCGGCGAGATGGGAGCGGGAGACGCCGAGCGCTTCGGCGATAGGTTTCATCGCAAACCGTCCTTCGACAACAACAGCGGCCGCAAGGTCGGTTTTTTTGCCTGGGCCTTGGCCAGCGCCTCGCGGAGGATCTCGTTCTCCAGGGTCTTGCGGCCCAGCAGGCGCTCCAGTTCGCGCACCCGCTCCTCGAGCTTGCGCACCGCCGAAGTGCCGACCACCGGCTCATCCGATCCCACCGCCGTCACGCCTCCTTCACTCATCAGGCGCCGCCAGCGAAACAGCAGGTTGGGCGCCACGCCATGGCGCCGGGCCACCGACGACACCGTCTCCCCGGGCGCGAAACTCTCCTCGATGATCCGTAGCTTCTGCTCCGTCGACCAGTGCCGCCGACGGGCCGCCCCCGTGATCAACTCGATCCGCTGATCCTCCTCCGACATAAGCCTATCCTCAAGGATATCCTTGAGCCTTCCTGCTTACGCCAGGGTCCGGTCGAAACGGGGGGCAGTTCACTCGACGGCCCACGGTGCCTACGCCACTGGCGCCGCTGCCGCCGCTGCGGCCCTTAAGGCACTGGACAGGTGACCGATCCGCGCTTCTTGCGCGAGCACGGCCTGAGCGACGCGGACGCGCCACTGCTACGGGGCGCTTCGTCGGACTGCGGGTGCGCCGGGTGCGGACCAGTCGGGGGCGAAACCCCGGCGAAACCCCGGGCCGCATGACCTACCGCAAGCCTAAGCGAGCCGCCGAGTAACTCATTGTTATTGCTCATAAAAATGGCGCGCCCGAAAGGATTCGAACCTCTGACCCCCAGATTCGTAGTCTTTCGCTGGCCGCTGATTTCCCACAGAGTTTCTGCAAACCGATCCCATATCGGCCCATTGAAAATCAAAGGGTTAGCTCGTGCGCTGCAAACCAAAACGCGGCACCGCCCGACCCTGAACGAGAAAGCCCCGCCGAGGCTGGCACCTCGAACGGGGCTGATCAAAACCGCGCTGGCAATGCGGCTCAGTTGGGATCTCCTCTTTACTATGGTACCGGGTTCACCGCAACGGAGTGGAGCTATCTCCCGACCCCGCTGCAGGACTTGAGAGCCGAGTTCTACGAGCGAGCAGTGCCATCCCTGCAATGGCTCGACTACATGCGGGAAAATCACCTCAGCCCCGCTCTCGTTGAGGCACACGCAGGCGTCTTAGGACTATGCCCTGTCGAGTTTCTGCCAGGGCGCCGCTTCGATTTCAGCGACGAGGGTGTGCTTTCGGCTGTGATCGAGGTGCTGGACGAGGATGGCGAGACCACCGTCGATCTCCTCGCCTGGGCAGTGAACCAGCCTGCTGCCTTCGCCTCGGCCCTGGGATGTGCTCGCGGCCTGGGACCCTGGCAGGCTCGCAATCGCGCCACGTACTTCAATGGCCGACCCCTTCAGCTGTGGCGGACGCCCCTTTCTTGGCTCAAGGCGGGATGCTCCGGTGCAGTCGTCGTCGAGCCCCAATCAGCCATCAGCTGGCTGGCCTCAGCACCCGGCTTGATCGCAGGCGAAGACCTCGCCCACGCGCGTGAGATCGCTCACCTCCTTCACCCTTATGTTGATCCTTCCAGGATCGTGGCCCCTCTGGCGGAGGCTGCCTGATGAACGTCCACTATGCTCCGATCACCGATCCCCGCCATGGCGGCTTCGTGCAAAATGCACCGTCCCCAATTCAGTCGAGGGCAGTAACTCCTCGCGCGCTGGGCACCCTGACTGCGGGGTCTCTCATGCAAAAGAAACTCCCTCCCGTGCGCTATGTCGTGCCGGGCTATCTGGCAGAAGGACTCACAGTACTGGCTGGTCGGCCGAAACTCGGCAAGAGCTGGCTCGCCCTGGATCTCGCGATCGCAGTGGCTATAGGTGCCCCGGCCCTTGCGTCTGTGCGGGTTGAGCAAGGGGACGTGCTCTACCTCGCTCTCGAGGACAACGAGCGCCGGCTGCAGAAGCGACTGACACTGCTGCTGCCACCCTCCTCTCTGCCCGAACGACTGTTCATCGACACCCAGTGCCCTCGTCTAAACGAAGGTGGGATCGAACTGATCCGAGGCTGGGTCGAACAGGTGGAAAACCCGCGTTTGATCGTGGTGGACGTCTTCAACAAGGTCCGTCCGGCAACTCAGCGCGGCGAGAACCCCTATGAGGCGGATTACCGGGCATTGGCGCCGCTCAAGGAACTTGCGGACGAGAAAGGCATTGCCATCATCATCGTTCATCACACCCGCAAAATGGAGGCCGAGGACCCCTTCGACACCGTTTCCGGCACGACCGGCTTCACGGGCGCGGCTGATACGGTCTTGGTGCTGGCTCGCGATAGCCAAGGTACGACCCTCTACGGGCGCGGTCGGGATATCGAGGAGATTGAGACCTCCGTCTCGTTCGACAAGCTGACCGGCAGATGGGGTGTGTTGGGCACAGCCTCGGACGTCAGACGCACGGACGAGCGCACAGCCATTCTCGACGTCCTCGCAGAGGCGGACGAGCCGATGTCTCCGGCGGACATTGCGGGTGCGACTGGGGAGAAGACAAACAACGTCAAGCAGTTGCTGTTCAAGATGGCGAAGTCGGGTGAGGTCAGCAAGCTCAAAGGCCGGGGCAAGTATGTTCACCCCGACCGGAGTGCCCTCTCGGGCGAAGCCGGAGCCGATAACATCGATAACCCGGTAACCGGCGAGGAGGGCCGCGGTGACTGAAGCCCATTCCTCCCGCACCATGCTGGTTATCGCGGTTATCGATGTTATCGCCCCCCTGCTCCTAGGAAGGGCGGAGCGAGGTCAGAACCAGAACGAGGGGGCAACATGCCCCCTCTCCTCCGCTGTGGGGGTTGCGCATGCCACGTGACCGCCAGCGGGTGACTCTTGAGAGCGGGCCAGTGCTCGACTTGGCGCGACTCATCCCGCGGGGAGCCGGACGGCCAGGTGCGTTCATCCGTTGCACTCTGACCTACGCCTCGGGTGAGACGATCCGGGCCGAGCTGAAGCTCATGGACTACGGGGGTCTACTCGATCTCTTCACGGTTGGTTTTCGCCCATCAGCCGTCGCCAAGTTTTCGAGGCCGCCATGACGAGCTTGAACACCATCAGCCGGGCCGTCGTCGGCGATAGCGAGCCCTTGGTGCGCACGGTCCGGTGCCGCACCGTCGCGAACACGCTCTCGATCGGGTTGGTCGTCCGCAGATGGATCCAGTGCTCGGCCGGCCAATCATAGAAGGCCAGCAGCGCCCGCTGGTCCTTGCGGATGCACTCCACGGCCTTGGGATAACGCGCCCCGTAGGCTTCCTCGAATAGATCAATGGCGACCTCGGCCTGCGCGCGTGTGGGTGCGAGAGAGATCTCCCGCAGGGCGGCCTTCAGGCCCGGCTGCACGGACTGCGGCACCTTGTTGAGCACGTTGGCGGCCTTATGCAGCCAGCAGCGCTGATGATGCGTGCCGGGGAAGAGCTCGTCGAGCGCCTTCCAGAAGCCGAGTGCCCCGTCACCCACGGCAAGCCGGGGCGGAATGGACAGGCCCCGCCGTTTGATCTCGACGAGAAGCTCGCGCCAGCTCTGGGCACTCTCGCGCACGCCGGCCTGGAAGCCGACCAGCTCCTTCTTGCCCTCCGGCGTGGCGCCGATCAGCACCAGCAGGCACTCAGCCTGATCCTCCATGCGGGCCTGCAGGTAGATGCCATCCGCCCAGACATAGACGTAGCGCCGGGCCGAGAGATCCCGGGCCTGCCAGCGCTCATACTCGGCCTGCCAATCGCCGGTGAGCCGGGTGATCGCCGCAGGCGAGAGGTTCCGGGCATCCTTGCCGAGCAAGGCCGAGAGCGCCTCCTGGAAATCGCAATCTCTCTACGGCGGACGGCACCAGAGCCTGTCGCTCGTGTTCTCGGAGCGCCACCTCGGGGGACGGCAATGGTACGTGATCTGCCCCCGGACCGGTCGGCGCGTCCGGGTTCTGTTTCGGCCGAATGGGGCTACCTGGTTCGCCAGCCGCCACGCGTGGGGCCGTCGGGCGGCCTACGCCTCGCAGTTCCTGGACCCGAGCGGACGGGCCTGGCGCACGAAGGCGAAGGTCAAGGCACGGCTCTTGGGTGAGGCTGATCCGGACGAGTGGGATCTGCCGCCGAGGCCCAAACGCATGCGACAGAGCACGTACGAGCGCTGGGAGGCCCAGTACGACCGGGCGGAAGACCAGCTTGAACAGCAGTGCGCGCTGGCCCTTGCTCGATTGATGAAATGGGGGCTTTAGCCAAGCGATTTCGATTCAGAAATCAACGGATATCACGACGAAAGCGTACGAAGCCCGCCGAATTCCGGCAGAGGCGACACTTCTCAGACCTCTACCCACGAAAAGGAGTAGGGTGTGGATCGAACTTCACATCTTGGAGGCCGGTATGAATATCACCCGAGAGGACTGCATTGGGATGTGCGGCCTGGAAGAGGATCAGGTTCTCGCGATCGCGGAACACGAGCATATCAGTGACATCGGGGCTGCAGCCCTCGCCCAACAGTTCATGAGTGAGCCAGGGGGTCCCGACCGAATCCGCCGGATGATTGTTGCGGATTTCCGCGGCGCCTTGAAACGACACGATCGAGCTCATGCACGCGAATTGCTGACCACGCTCCGGCATTTTGTAGCTCTTCACAAAGATCAATTGTCGACCGTGCTGAACCGTGCAAGTCCATGACAACCTCAGGCGATGGAGGTGGTGTTGCGCGCCACGTCCCAAACGGCCGCGCCGGCCACGCCGCCGGGCCGCACTACGCAGCGCTCGGCGTTTTTCCCGCGTATAAAAGGGGAGCCCCCGGGGGGCTCGGATCTCTACGGAAGCGCCGCTCGCCCAACCGCACGGGTCTCATCCAGAGATTTTATGGTCTCCGTTTGATTTTTGCTCCGCGCACTTTGAGGTTTTTGTACCTTTCCGCCCGCGGAAATCCTTGTTTTGAGCCAAGTGCGGGGGTCACGTATGGTGGATTGTGATGGCCTTCAGTTAACCTCTTTTTAACGCGCCATTGCTCCTTGGAATGGTGCAGGCAACGGCCTGTTAAGAATGGTTAATGAAATGTGACCCACGCGCGGCCGGGATCCTGTGAGATATGCGGTCTGTTCTCCAAAACTCCGGACCCTTGAAGAGGACCAGGATCCCCCACCTGATCCTCTTTTTTTTGTAAATCGCCTGCCGGATGTGAGCGGTCCAAGGGCTCTCGCGCTGCCCTTGGGCCCCACTGAGACTAAGTAGCAGCCAAAGCGACCAGAATTGCGAGCAGCACGGCGTTCGACAGGACAAAACCGATTGCTGGGCGCACCAGCATACCGAGGCTCGCCATCTCTGGTGCTCTTGAGGTCATGGTGGCTGACTTCATGGAGCTCAGTTCCGAGCCCGCGTCCGCTTCCGGGGATCGTGCCACACGTGTGGTATGCCGTGCTCTGCGAGCCGCCACTGAAGGTCGTCGAGGAAGAGATCCCAGGGGCCGAGGTCAGCCCCACAGCCGCAGCACTTCACGGGCGCGGTGTCGGTCAAAGGCCCCTCGATCACGATGCTGACCGAGCCGCAAACATCGCAACGGAATTCCGGGAAGTCGGTCCGCGTTGCCATTACCAATCCCTGTCAATCCAGTTCAAATTGACAGGGCGGTAGCAAGCAACAGTCACCTTCGCTTAACATTGACCTGCCGCTAACCGGATCGTCTACCGATCCGCCGTTCGC
Organism: uncultured Alphaproteobacteria bacterium; assembly: GCA_963723525.1. Lineage (GTDB taxonomy): Bacteria > Pseudomonadota > Alphaproteobacteria > Rhizobiales > Beijerinckiaceae > Microvirga. The sequence goes on along the minus strand of CAVRRI010000017.1, from coordinate 1,283 downwards.
AGCGCGTGGAAGGGCTTAGCAACATCGGTGAGATTGCCGAGACCGAGAGCGGCGAGGGCCTGGAACGGCGTGGGTGAGTCCCAGCGGCCATTCAGGGGCCGTGTCCAAAGCTGTGATGCAGTTCACAGCATACCAGTCCAGAGGGTGAGACACTCAGTTTAGCAGGTAGGGGTGCGAGTGCACCAGCGCACTACGCCGTGGCTTGCGGAGGGTGTCATGATGAAGAAGCTGCTGCTTGCTGTGCCTCTCGTGCTACTCCCCAGTCTCGCTGTTGCCCAACGCGGAGGTGGCCCGGGCAGTGGCACGGATCTGCCCAAAGTGCTGCGTGAAGTGGAAGCGATGCAGCGTGACGGCCGCTGGGAGAAGGCGATTGCCGATGGTCAAGCCAATAGGCTGGCCTTCGAGGCCCTGCGGCAGGCCGAGCAGCAGGCTCAGTCGAGCGCCGTCTTCATGGCCGTAAACCCGACGCGGGCGCGTCGTCGGAAGTAGGCGATGCAACATCGCAGGGCCGGCTGCTCCACTTTCCATATATTTCCAACCGCGCTCTGCACGTCCCTGCTGCAAGCAGCTCGAAAGCCTGGGCCCACCCAGCCGATCGAAGCGTCGACATGATACCTCACCTTTCGGCAGTCCTCGCGGCTGACATTGCCGACTACAGCCGGATGATAGAGCTTGACGCCTGCGATAGCATCCTTCGGCTGAGAGCCATGCGGCGCGAGTTGATAGAGCCAGTCGCTAAGAACTATGCGGCCTCTTTAGTCCGCTACGCCGGAGACAGTATCCTGGCCGAGTTCCCGCGTGCCATCAGCGCAATAACCTGCGCGATCGAAATCCAACGCGGATTGCCAGAGGTTGAGAAACACATACCACAGGAACGTCGGATTCGACTCCGCATCGGTATCAGCTCTGGGCACGTATTTTACGTTGACGGCGATTTGCACGGCACGAGCGTGAACGTTGCGGCTCGCCTCCAGGCGCTTGCGGCACCAGGCGACATCTACTTGTCCGAAGCGGCTTTGGATCAGGCTCGTGGCGAGCTATTACTCCACTGCCAATCGCTAGGGAGGAGGCAACTGAAAAACATCGCGTCGCCGGTCCATATATTCCGTATTCCGCAAGAAGAAATCTTTTGGTTGGATAGGGAAGCGTAGTCACCGATACTCAAGTTTCATTGTGCGGGCCTGGTGGAGCACGTTCATTCGGGTGCTTCGGCCAGGCTTGGTCGGCTTTGCAACTCCAGCCACCCCCGACCCCGAACGAACGACCCTCATGGATCCGGCCGC
>CAVRRI010000016.1:0-30916 GCA_963723525.1 uncultured Alphaproteobacteria bacterium | reverse complement strand
GAACCCGTCGTGACGCCGATCAGGCACAATTCGAGACCTGCGAACTGAAACGTGCTGCAGGTGTATGGCGCCAAGACAGCGGAGCGGCGTCTACGGTAGATGATGGTGCACCCGGCGCCGGGATTCCAGGTCGCATCAGTCCATTCGATGCTCGATTCAGCCATCTTCGGAGCCTCCGACCGCTTGATGATCGACGGCGGAGTCATTTCTGCCGGCTCTCCCTCGATGCGAGCGTCGACACGCGGCAATCCGCATCCGACTGCCGTAGAGCATGCGAATTGCCGCAACCGCGTGGACATGGAGCGGTCATGTTGTCCCAGTCATGTATCATGCATATACATGGAATATGGACTGCGGTAGATCTTTCGACGTGATGAGCGAAATCTTGACCGACGAGCCGACCAAGGACGAGCTGACCGGGTGCACGTGCCTCCAGCTGAGGAAGCTGACGCGGCTGGTGACGCAGATCTATGACGAGCGGTTGAGCTCGGTCGGACTGACCTGCACGCAGTTCAGCGTCCTCGCCTACCTCAAGTTGAAGCCGGATTTCACGGTGGGACAGCTCGCGGGCGCACTCGTGATGGACCCTACGACCGTGACGCGGGTTCTGCGGCCGCTCGAAAGGGATGGGTTTCTGGAACTCCGCGAGTCGCGGTCCGACCGTCGCCAGCGCATCATCGTGCTGACAAAACGGGGCCGGGCTACGTTCTCCCGCGCCCTCCCCATCTGGCGGCAGGCCGTGTCCGAGGTTGCCCGCCTTCTAGGCCGGGACGAGACCGCCAGGCTCGGGACGAGCTTGCAGTCATCCATGACTCGGCTCCTCCAGCACTGACCGCTTCGAGCCGGCCGTGCCGCGGCCGGTTCACCGGCACCGTGGCTGAACTGCTCGAACGCCGGAGCCCGAGGCGCAGCGACCCGCATCGCGAGCGGCGCCGATAACGATCCGGGCGATCTCGTCGGGCCGTTCGAGAGCCCCGAAATGGCCTGAACGGTCCAGGGTGATCAGCCGGCTGCCGGGGATGAGTTGCGCCACCTCGCGACGCTCCTCCGGCGTCGACCAGTCGTGGTCGCCATAGACGAGCGTGACCGGAACCTTGACGCGGCCGTACAGACGGCGGGCCGCCACATAGCTCTCGAGCGCGCCGAAATAGCCTGTCGCGACGGCCGCGTAACCCGGCCTCCTGCCGCTCTTCAGCTGCTCCTGGACAAAGTCCGCGGGAAGCTTCGCGGGATCGAAGAAGCCACCCTCCATGATCCCGGACAGGATCGACTCGTTCTCGAACTCGGCAAAAAGCGACCCGACGCCCGGCACCCGCATGGCCTTGACGATCACCGAAGCGAGGAAGTTCGCTCGCTCGATGCCCGGAGCGTAATCATACGTGTTCAAGGCGACGACATGCCGGACGCGGTCCCGCATCTCGGTCGACGCGGTCAAGGCGAGCGTGGCGCCCATGGATTCGCCCACGATCGTCAGGTCGGCGAGGTTCAGTGCCTTTGCGAACGCGATCACCACCCGACGGAGCGCCGCTTCCTCATAGCTGGCGTCCGCGCGGATGTCCGACCAGCCGAGACCCGGAAGGTCGACCGCATAGACCGTGAAGCGGGCGGCGAGCCGCGGGACGAGGCGCTGGAAATAGTCGAGTTGCGCCCGCAAGGGATGGAGGAGGAGAAGCGCCGGACCGGCTCCGGTCTTGAAATACCGCAGGCGCGTTCCGTCGGGGAGGGTGATGAACCTGATCTTCCCGTCGGGGCTCCAGCCTCGCGTGTAGCTGTCGGCGTCCTGCCGCCGCATGTCGTCTTGCTCCGGACCGGCGGCGAGCCGCACGAGCCCTGCCGAGGCGGCGCGGCGCTCCCCGCTCGCCGGCGGCGGATGCCTCGGCCGCTCCGAACCCTGCTGTCGCGGCCGAACCGATCCCCAGCGCGAGTGAGAAAAGGAAGAGAAAGGCGACGCGTGCAGGAAGGCTCTTCATCGGCCGCTCGTGGTTGATCCGCTCGTGGGCGGGGACATTGCGGGATAGGGGTGGGCATTGCCCTTCGAAACGGCTTGGCCCAGCGCGACCGGGTCACTTGGGCAACCGATTGACTGTATATGCATATAATGATTATACATGCAACGAAATGAGGGCTAGGGTTATGACTGCAAGTTCGGGGATCTCCAATCAGCGGGCGGCGAGTTCACCTGCGCCCGATCCGCGTGCGAAGGCGCTTCGGGCGTCCCTCGATGGCGCGATCGCCCCCGTGATGATCCGCCTCGCCCTGCCGACGCTCATCGTCCTCATCGTCCAAGTCCTGGTCGGCGTGATGGAGCAGTACTTCGTCAGCAAGCTCGGCACCGACAGCCTGGCCGGGGCCAGCCTCGTTTTCCCGGTCCTCATGCTGATGCAGATGATGGCGAACGGGGGGATCGGCGGAGGCGTCGCGGCCGCGATGGCGCGGGCTCTCGGCGCCGGCGAGTCGAAAGATGCCGAAGGCGTGCTGTTCCAGGCCCTGGCGCTCGGGCTCGGTTTCGGCGTGGTGTTCAACATCCTGACATGGCTCGCCGCTCCCATTCTCTACGCGGCGATGGGAGGCACGGGTGAGTCGCTGAAGGCGGCCGTCACCTATTCGAACTGGACTTTCCTGGCTTCGGTGCCGCTGTGGGTGACCGCGCTTCTCTCCGCGGGTCTTCGCGGAGCGGGAGACGTGAAGACGCCGGCCGTCATCACCTTCGCGGGAGCGATGGTGATGGTTCCCCTGTCGCCGGCGCTGATCTTCGGGTGGGGATTCCTCCCGCAACTCGGCATCGCCGGGGCGGGCATCGCGATCTTCATCTACTACTTGGGTGCCGCCTTCTTCCTGATCCGCTATCTGGCGAGCGGCCGCGCGCCCCTGAAGCTGTCGCTCCTCTCGCTCGACAAGCGGCTCCTGAGCAGCATCATGGGCGTGGGGACCCTGTCGGCGCTCGGCACCATCATGGCCAATCTGACCGTGGCCTGCGTGACCGGCGCGGTCGGCCTGTTCGGCGCCGAGGCCATTGCCGGCTACGGCATCGCATCGCGGCTCGATTATCTCCTCATTCCGATCCTGTTCGGTCTCGGCACTGCAGCCGTCACCATGGTCGGGGCCAATGTCGGAGCCAATCAGCCTGCCCGCGCGCGGCAGATCGCGTGGACCGGGGCGGTGATCGGCGGCGGCGTCACGGGACTGATCGGGCTCGTGGCCGCACTCGCGCCGAGCGTATGGACGAAGCTCTTCGATGCCTCTCCGGCCGTCTGGGCGGTCGCCGATCAGTACCTGCGGACCGTTGCGCCGTTCTACGTCCTGTTTGGGGTCGGCATGATGCTGTTCTTCGCAAGCCAGGGCGCTCGGCGCGTGGTCGTTCCGATCATCGCGGGAGCCGTCCGCCTCACGGTGGCCGGGTTCATCGGCTGGTTCGCGGTGAGGTCCCTCGGGATCGGAATGGGCGGGCTCTTCGGCATCGTGGCGACGTCCTTCGTGCTGTTCGGCCTCATCTGCATCGGCGCGGTCCTGTCACCGAGCTGGGGCACGGTCGCGGGCAAGAGCGCGTGAGCAACGTCGCAAGGAGTTCCATCCCATGGCCATGCTGGATATCTTAGGGTCCATCGAGATCACCGCGAGCGCCGCGGTGATCGTGACGACGACGGTGCTGGCGTATCCGGGCGGCCCGGCGACACGTTGGCGCCTTGCCTTCGGGTTCGTGGCCTGGGCGATCCTCGTCGCGGCGCTGGCGGGTTACGAGGCGTTCCATCCCGACAAGGGGATCGGCACCATCGGACTGGGACTGGCGTTCGCGCTTCCGCTGCTCGCGATGGTCCTTCTGGCCCGCGGGAGCGCAGAGCGTTTCTCGGCCGTTCTGTCGATGCCGCTCACGGTGATCATCGCCGTTCACTGGGTCAGGGTGTTCGGCATCAACTTCCTGCTTCTCCAGGATGCGGGGCGCCTGCCTGCGCCCTTCGCGCCGACGGCGGGTTGGGGCGATATCCTGGTCGGCTTGGCCGCTCTGCCGGTGGCCTGGGCGATCAAGACAGAGATGGCAGGATGGCGGCCGCTCGCTGTGATCTTCAGCGCGTTCGGCGCGCTCGACCTCGTCACGGCCGTGACGCTCGGTGTCCTGTCGGCTCCGGACCTGCCCATCCGGCTGTTCACCGGCGGGCCTGATACGACGATGATGATCACGCTCCCCTGGATGCTCATTCCGGCCTTCATCGTTCCGATCCTGTTGATGCTCCACGTCACGGCCCTGGTCCAACTGGCAAGGCTGCCGGCGGGGAGTAATCCGCTCGGAACTCCCGCAAGAGCGTAAGGCTAGGGAGCGAGGGCTATGGAGGTCACAAGCTCGTCTCACTGGATCGAGCATTCCGAGAGAAGCGAATTCACGGCCCTCGAGGACGAGATCAGGGCGCCCACCATTCTCGTCGTGGACGACGACGATTTCGTCCGGGACGCCGTTTCGCTTGTCCTGTCGGGCGAAGGTTCCGAACTCCTCCATGCGCGTTCCGGCGAGGAAGCGATTTCGCTGATCGGGACTCACTCCACGCTCGATGGACTCTATACCGGCATTCAGTTTTCCGGACTGAAGGACGGCTGGGATGTCGGCGAGGCCTTCTATCGGAAGTGGCCGAACAAACCCATCGTCTATGCGTCGGGCCGGGGTTGGAAACACGCCCGCGTCATGCCCTCCGGCCGGTTCCTCTCGAAGCCGTTCACATTGGAGATGCTGATCGGCGTTCTTTCGTCCTACTGAACGTTGCATGTCGACAAGACAGCTCCATTGCGGCGGTCGTCCTGCCCAACGCAAGGTTCGGGACGGCCGCAATCTTGCCGCGGTCCGAACAAGTGACGCAGGCCGGGGAACAATCCATTGACGCGGGCTGCAGTAACGACCCTGACGGCCGCCGACGAACGGGCGTTCTCACGCTCAACAACGCCAACGCGGTAAAGACCTCGTGGCTCGACGAACAGGGTCTGCGGGCGCTGGTGTCCATCGCGTTTATTGCCGCGCGGGCCGGCACCGGCACGGAGGCGTTCATCATCGCTCTTGATCAGAATGCGGAGTATGCGAACCCCAACTTCTCCTGGTTCAGGGCGCGATACGGCCGATTCGTGTACGTCGACCGGGTCGTGACCGCCGCCGCGGCGCGGGGGCGGGGTCATGCCCGCGATCTCTATGATGCCTTGGCGAAACGCGCGCGCCGCGCCGCGCATGAGCTTGTCGTATGGCCTATGCACGGGCTCGCTTCCCCGTCGGCCGAGCGGCCACGTTTCTCTACCTCGGTATTCCAGCAACGCTTCTGATCGCCTTTTTTTGGATCGGCGAAGTACCGGCCGTCGCAACGCTTGCCGGCGGAGCGCTGACCCTCGCGGGCGTGATCGTCGTCAACACGCTCGGGCGCCCGCGGCAACGATGAAGCGAGTGCGGAAATCCCGAACTGCCGAACATCGCCGTCCATACCGCGACCGGGACACTGACGATCGACGACGGTTCTCGGCGCGCCGACCTCAGCCGGACAGCCGTCGCGACAGACCTAACGCGGCCTCCCGGCCGGCCGCGAGAATCGCTTCGGATTCCGCCGGTCTCCTTGTGATGCGGGCGATCTGCAGGGTCCCGACCATGAGGCCGAAGATGGCGTGGGCCGTCTCCTCGGCTTCCTGCCGGGTCCGAGCGGCCGGCAGTTCGTCCGCGATCACCGAGACGATCGTCCGGATGGCCTTGGCCAGGACATCCCGTGTATTCGCGTCGTGCCGGGAAATCTCGGATGCGAGCGCCGCCACCGCGCAACCCGCTTCAGGTCTGTCGCGATGCGCCGCTCGCAGATAGCGGCGTACGATCGCCTCCAGCCCGTCTTCGCCGCGTGCGCGCGCGCGCTTCGCTTCCGACGCGAGATGGGTCCACGTTTCCGTGAGCGCCGCGGCAAGCGTCTCCCGCAGAAGGTCGTCCTTCGACGGGAAGTGAGCATAGAAGCCGCCATGAGTGAGGCCGGCATCGGCCATAAGGCCGGCGACTCCCGTCCCCTCGATCCCGTCCCTGCGAAACCGGCGCGACGCGGCCTCGACGACCCGCCGCCGGGTCTCCTCCTTGCGCCCCTTCTCGTACCGCACGTGCCGTCTCCGATCCGAACTCGCTCTTTACATGACGGTCACCATATTATATGTCAATCATCATCTCAAGGAGGTGCAGATGACTCATGATCCGGTCGTGATCGTTTCGGCGGCGCGAACCCCGCTCGGTCGTTTCCAAGGCGAGCTTGCGGGAATTCCAGCGCCCGCCCTCGGCAGCCACGCCATCCGCGCCGCGCTCGACCGCGCGGGCCTGGCGCCGGACCGGGCCGACGAAGCGCTGATGGGGTGTGTCCTGCCTGCCGGGCAGGGACAGGCGCCCGCCCGGCAGGCGGCCCGCGGGGCGGGTCTGCCGGATGCTACCGGCGCGACCACGGTCAACAAGGTCTGCGGATCCGGCATGAAGGCCACGATGCTGGCGCACGACCTCATCCTGGCGGGCTCGGCCGGCATCGTGGTCGCCGGCGGCATGGAGTCCATGTCGAACGCGCCGTATCTCCTGTCGAAGGCGCGGAGCGGCTACCGAGTGGGGCATGATCGTATCTTCGACCACATGATGCTCGATGGGCTCGAGGATGCCTACGAGGGCGGACGAGCCATGGGGGACTTCGGCGAAGCGACGGCGCAAGCCTATCAATTCAGCCGCGCCGACCAGGACGCTTATGCCGTCGAGACGCTCAGCCGCGCGAAGGCGGCGATCGCGGAGGGCAGCTTCGCCAGGGAAGTCGCTCCGATCACGATCCCGTCGAAAGCCGGCCCCAAGGTCGTCGACACGGACGAGAATCCGCTGAAGCTCTCGCCCGACAAGATCCCCTCGCTCAGGCCGGCATTCCGGCAGGACGGCACGATCACGGCCGCGAGTTCCTCCGCGAACGCCGACGGTGCGGCGGCCCTGGTGCTCACCCGGCGCTCCATCGCCGAACGCGAGGGCCTGCCGATTTTTGCCGAGATCAAGGGCCATTCGACCCATTCGCAGGATCCGGCCTGGTTCACGACGGCGCCGATCCCGGCCATCCGCAAGCTGCTCGACAAGGTCGCGTGGAGCGTCGGCGACGTCGACCTCTTCGAGATCAACGAGGCCTTCGCGGCGGTTGCCATGGCGGCACAGCGCGATCTCGGCATCCCGCGCGACAAGCTGAACGTCAATGGGGGCGCCTGCGCGCTCGGCCACCCGATCGGGGCGACCGGTGCCCGCCTCATCGTCACGCTCCTGTACGCGCTCGAGCAGCGGGGCCTGACCCGCGGCGTCGCGTCCCTCTGCATCGGTGGCGGCGAGGCCACGGCGATCGCGGTGGAACGGAGGAACTGAGCGGGGACGGGGAGACGCCGGTTCCACGCCTGTGGAGGCAGGAGCGTCATGACGATCATTCGAAGGCGTCATGAGAAACGACCGGCGGCGGGCTCAGGGGCTGGGCCCCCAAGGATGACGCCTGGGGAGGGGCCCTTCGCTCGCGTCACCCGCCGTCGTCTCTCATGAGGATGACGCCTTGTGAGGAATGTGCGCCTAGGGACTTCTATCCCTGTGGGTCGGCTCCTCCGCCGGTGGCCCACTCGATGCGCCGCATAGGTAGAGGTCCAGATGGAATCAGCGGGCCGGGCGATTATGTGCGGCCGATGAACCACGCGACTTTTTCCATGACCGGGTACGACTGGTTCAGGGCCTACACGGCCCTGTCCAGATCAGGTTCCGTGAGCGAGGAGATCAGGGCTTGCGAGCGGGCCTGGGGAGCCCCGTTCCAGCGTGACGAGGCGGCGGTCCGGGAGATCAGGACGCTGCCCGAATACCCGAGCTACGCCAGAGCATTGCGCGGCATTCTTCCCTTCCCGTTGACGCTCTACAGGGTCGCCACCGCGGAGCAGTACGAAGCCTGGAAAGCGGGGCGGCTCCATCGGCCCTTCATCGCTGCTTCGTTCAGCCTGAAATTCACCACCGTGATCCGAGAAGTCTATCCGAACCCAGGCCGAGGTCTGCTTCTCGTCAGGGGTCTTCTCGGGGATCCTGAAGCCATCGTCATGCGGGGGAACCTGGAAGGATACGAGCTCGTCGTCGACGGCAACCGGGTCGGCCCAGTCGAGGTCTCGGTGATCGACCGGTGAACCTCGGGTTCAACCCGACGGCGAGGCATGCTAGGTCTTGACGTTGGGGGTATCCGACCGGAGCAGGGCGGTGCCGCGCTTTTTCTTTCACCTCTGCCGCAATCGCCGCCGCTTCGTCGACGAAGACGGCCAGGAATTCGGGAACGCCGACCAGGCATGGGAGGCAGCCAAGGCCGCCGCTCTGGACCTCATGGACAGCGAACCCGACGGCCGCGGGTCCTGGCTCGAAAGCACCTTCGAGGTCACCGACGAGGCCGGGGAGATCGTGTTCGAGTTTGCATTCCTCGAGGCAGCCGAGATGCCGAGCGGGCCGAACTAGCGCATCGTGCGGAAAAGTGGACCCGGTTGTCCGCGCCGAACGATGCGCTGTTCTCAAAAGGTGAGCATCGGATGGATCCCAAAAGCGGATTCCACTTTTGGGTCCGATGCTCTAGCCGGTTGGGCTCGGTTGCGGTGGCAAGCCCCCCTGAAAGCTGGCTGAGGCCAGCGGAGTTCAGGTCATCCGGCGCCAGGCCTGGGCCTCGAGGGCTTCGACGAGCGTCTCCGGTTCCCATCGTTCCGCCAGCGCCTGCAACATGAGGGCCTGCTGCGTCTGCGGAGCGAGTCCGCCGATCGGCGGATCCCGGTCGAGATTCGTCGGAAAGGAATAGCCTTCCGCGCAGGCCGCCACGGCGCATCCGCTCTGCTCGAGGGTCAGCTTGCCCTCCGCCCGCAGGGCGAGGAGCGCCCGATAGAGAGCTGCGCTCATCCGAGTGCGGTCGACGCTCTCCATCGCCCGGCCGTATGCCGAGGATACCTGGAGCAGGTTCGCCATGCGCCGGACGTCCTTCGAACGATTGTTGCCGGCGGCATGGAAGAGGGCCGGATTGAAAAACGCCGCGTCGCCCTTGGCGAGGGAGAGCTGTACGTGGTGCCGGTCGAAATAGTCGCGGAACTCCGGCCTCCCGGTGGCGAGATAGCCCGGAAGGTATGTTTGCGAGTAGGGCAGATAGAGGGTCGGGCCTGTCTCGACCGGCATGTCGCAATGGGCGACCGCGCCCTGGAGCGTCAGGACCGGCGAGAGCCGATGCACGTGGGCCGGATAGCGCTCGATCACCTCCGGTGCCTGGAAGCCGAGGTGGTAGTCGCGGTGCGGCGACTGCGCGTCTCCTCCCGGATTGACCACGTTGATCTGCGAGGTGATCTGGTAGCCGGGGCCGAGCCACGCCTCGCTCACGAGCGCGACGATCTCGTTGCCGTAATAGGCGGCGAACACCGCAGGGTCGCGCAGGCAGAGCTTCTCGAGAGCATTCCAGACGCGGTCGTTGGCGCCGGGTTTCGCGAAGTGATCGCCGCCGCCCGTACGGCACGTCCGCTGCTCGTCGATCATGGCCCAGAAGTGGTCGGACGCGGCATCGACGGCGGCCGTGTCGTCGAACGCGTTGCGAAAGACCACGATTCCCGGCCCGCCGGTCATCGCCTCGACCCACTCGGCCAGAAGGGCCCTGCGGGTGTCCGGTGATGTCGCCGCCTCTCGCACGGCCGCCCCGTCGTAGACGAGGACGTTGGAGATCATTTCTTCGGCGAAGGGATAGTCGGCGGGATCCGTCGTGCGCTCCACGAGCGCGGCGAAGTCGTCGAGGTCGCACTCGTCCGCCGTGAGCCAGACCCGGCCCCTCCGCACCTGCTCGATGGTGTCGGCTTTCATCGTCTCCTCCCGGTTTGGGGTCGAGTATACCCGATGCGTCGCGGACCTGCCGCACCGTTCGAAAAGCTCGGGCCGGATCCCCGCATCGGCACGGTCGTCCGGAGTCACCGCCGCTCGTCGTCGCCGTACAAGTCCGGACGATCCGCGAGCTCCACGCGCGTCCTCGTTCCGGTTCGGAGCGCTTCGAGGCAGGCGGTGGCCGTCGCGGTCGCCGCGTAGCCGTCCCAGGCACTCGCACCCGTCGGGTTTCCGCTCCTGATCGCGCGGATCCAGGCTTGGAGTTGGTTCCGATAGGCTTCAGCAAAGTGGGCCCGCCAGTCCACGGCAAAGGGTGACAATTGCTGTCCGGCAAAGCGCGTGCGCACGGGCGCCTGCGGCGCGAGCGTCAAGGTGCCGGCTTCGCAGACGAGTTCCGCGCGGACGTCGTAGCCGTAGCGTGCGGTCACGAACACCTCGATGTCGACGAGCACGCCCCGCCGCGTTTCGAGGACGATGAACTGCGGATCCCGCAAGGCCGCAAGTCTTCGATCGGCGGGGCTGAATACCGTCGCGAATGCAAACTCGTCGGCCAGGAGCCAGCGGGCGGCATCGATCTCGTGGACTGCCGAATTGCCGATGAGCATGGTGGAGTCGAACGACGGCGGTACGCTTGCGTTGCGGTGCGTGCAATGCAGGAGGAGGGGAGCACCGATTCCACCTGCCGCAAGGGCCCGCTGCACGGCGCGGTATCCCGGATCGAAGCGCCGCATGAATCCGACCTGGACGAGCCGCCGGCCGAGCGCCGTTTCCGCTGCGAGGATGTGTAGGCAGCCGTCGATGCTGGGTGCCAGGGGCTTTTCGCAGAGCACGGGCTTGCGGGCGGCAAGGCAGGCCAGCACAAGCTCTTCGTGAGACGGATCCGGCGAGGCGATCACGACCGCTGCGACGTCGGGATCGCCGATCAGCGCGGCGGCGTCCGCATGGACGCGGACGGTCCCCATCGCAGCGGCGAGGGACGAGGCCCTCTTCGGGTCCTTGTCGTGGACGGCGACGAGGGCCGCGCCCTTGATCGAGCCCGCCAGGGCTTGAGCATGGTCGCCGCCCATGATCCCTGTCCCGACGATGCCGACCCCGATCTCCATCATCACCTTCTGTTCGCGTCGGCGATCGCGAGCTTGCAGGGAAACGCCGGCAGGGACCCGCAAACAAGAAGCTCCCGGATCCGGGATCCGGGAGCGCTGTTCCTCGCAAACCGGCTCCGCTCAGGCCCCGGAGCCGCCGACGCAGGTTGCGGCGTTCTGCGGCGTGCAGACGTCGAGGCCCGTATAGGTGGGATCCGTCGGGGGCGCCTTGCCGTCCTTGACGTCCTTCAGGAAGAACATGGTCTTGTACCCCATCTCGAACGGACGCTGGCCCACCTGGCCTTTCGACAGACCGGCTTTCATCAGCTCCATCTGCACCGGCAGGGTATCGGCGACGATGAGAGCCAGCGAGTTGTCGTCGAGGCGCGCCTTGTACTTCTCGGCGACTCTCCGATAGGCCTGCGGAATGAATTGCGGGAAGCCGCCTGTCGGGATGAAGGCATCGAGCTGCGGGTTCTTGTTCAGGATGTCTTCCATCTGCTGCACCGCGCGCGGGAAATCGTCGTCGGTGTAGAGCGGGCAGCCGGCGATCTCGGTCCAGCCGTTGGTATTATTGAGCCTATCGCCCGGCGCCGAGGCGGATTTCTTGCCCGCGATCGTGTCGCGGATGCCCTGCATGCGCTCATTGTGGTTGGCCGCGGCGGCACCGCCGGACTGGATGCAGATCGCGCCGCCTTTGGGCTTTTGCGCCATGGCGAGCTTTGCGAGGTTCACGCCGATGTCGTAGTTGTAGGTGCCCACATAGGCGAGGCGGAACCCCTTGTCCTTCTCGAGGAGGTCGGAATCCCATGTGAGGACCGGGATATTGGCCCTCTTGGCTGCTTCGAGCGCCTTACCCATGGCGGCCGCATTGGACGGCGAGACCGCGATCCCGTCGACCTTCTTGGCGATCAGGTCGTTCACCACCTGAACCTGCTCGTCGCCGCCGCCGTGCTCGCCGGGGCCGATATACATGCATTCGATCGCGCCGTTGAGTTCCTTCTCGGCTTTCTTGCAGCCGTCGCGGGCCTGGTCGAAGAACGGGTTGTTCATGTTCTTCGGGACGAGCGCGAAGGTGTATTTCTTGCCTTGTGCCTGGGCGCCCGCGCCCGCCGCGAGGAGTGCCGCAGCCGCGACGCCAAGTGTCAGTGCCTTCATGGTTTCCTCCTGCAGGTTATTCGCCCGACCGGTCCTAGGCCGAGCGTTTGCCGCGGATCCGCTGGAGCAGAACCGCCAACACGATGAAGAGGCCGACGAAGGCGCCCTGCCAGTTGGCGTCGACGCCGGCCATCAAGAGGGAATTGCGGATGACTTCGATGAGGGCTGCGCCCACCACAGCGCCGTAGGCGCCGCCGGCGCCGCCCATGAGATCCGCACCGCCGATCACCGTCGAGGCGATCACGCGCAGCTCGTAGCCCTGGCCCAGGGCATTGATGGCCGAACCCTGCCAGCCGACGATCATGACGGAAGCCAGCGCAGCCGTGAGACCCGACACGACATAGGCCTGCAGCTTGACGCGCCGCACCGGCACGCCGGTGAGCCGGGCCGCATTCTCGTTGGAGCCGATGGCATAGAGATACTTGCCCCAGGCGGTAAAGTTGAAGACGAAGCCGAAGACGAGGGCGAGCACGATCAGCGTCCAGACCGGATTTGCGATCCCGAAGACCGATCCGCCGCCGAGGGCGTTGAAGGTGTCGCCGTAGGGGCCGAACTCGTAGATCATCTTGTTCTCGGACAGCACGATCGCGAGCGATCGCGCGACCGAGAGCATGCCGAGCGTCACGACGAAGGCCGGCAGGCCCACATAGGCGATGAGCACCCCGTTGACCGCGCCGGCCAGCGCTCCGGCGGCGAGACCGGCGACGACCGCCAGGGCCCAGTGGTTTTCCGCCTGGAGCACGAGCCCGCAGACCACGCCCACCAGGCCCATGATGGAGCCGACCGAGAGGTCGATCCCGCCGGTGAGGATCACTGCCGTCATGCCCACCGCCATGAGGCCGATGAAAGCGAAGTTGCGGGTGATGTTGAAGAAATTGTCGGAGCTGGCGAACGCCTGGGGCTGGTAGACGCTCATCACCGCGCACATGATGATCAGCGCGACGGTGACCCAGAAGGGCTGGCTGGAGAACAGCCGGCGGCCGAGACTGCTCTCCTTCAGGCCGGTCACGTCCTCGATGGCGACTGTGCTATGGATCGGCGGTGTGGGAACGGTCGTCATGGGCCCTCGTTGCGATCAAGTCCTCGATATCGCCCGGGTGAGTTCGCTAGGGTGGCCGCCCTTTCGTCCGCGGCTGATCAAGCGGCATGGATGGCCCCCGTGATGAGACCGGTCACCTCCTCGGGGGACGTGCGGTCGACGGGCTTGTCGGCGACCTTCGTGCCGCGGCGCATCACCACGATGCGGTCGCAGACCGCAAAGACGTCCGGCATGCGGTGGCTGATGAGCATCACGGCGATGCCGCGGTCGCGCAGCCGCCTGATGAGGTCGAGGACCTCTGCGACCTGCCTTACGCTGATGGCGGCGGTGGGCTCGTCCATCAGCACGATTCGCGCGTCGGAGAGCCGGGTCCGCGCGATGGCGACCGCCTGCCGCTGCCCGCCGGACATCTGGCGGACGAGATCGCGCGGACGGGTTTCGGACTTCAGTTCCTTGAAGATCTCCGCCGACCGTGCGTACATGGCCGCATAGTCGAGAATTTTGAGCGGTCCGACGCTCCGCTTCATCTCGCGACCGAGGAACACGTTCCCGGCAGCCGTGAGATTGTCGCAGAGCGCGAGATCCTGATAGACGACCTCGATGCCTTCGGCGCGGGCGTCCACCGGCTTGTGGAAGTGCTTCGGTTCGCCGGAGATCCGGATCTCGCCGTCCGAGGGCCGGAAATTGCCGGCGACGATGCGCACCAGCGTGGACTTGCCGGCGCCGTTGTCGCCCATGAGGCCGACGACCTCCCCGGCCTGCATGGAAAGATCGATGCCCTTCAGCGCCTCGATCGCGCCGAAGTGCTTGGCGATGCCCTGAAGCTCCAGAAGCGCCATGCTTCCTCCCTTGGGCGGGCCGGCTCGGATCCGGCTCTCGTATCTTGGGCATATCTCAAGGGAAGGATTGCAGGTTGATGCGCGCCGGTAAAGCCCTTCCTCTTCGTGATTTTCAGATTTACACTTGATGATTCATAGGAAATTGTGAAATTTCCCTAGGGCAGTCATGATCTAAGGCGATCACTGTATGGTGCCGTATCCCTGCCCTGCAGGGATACGGCAGCTCTCGCACGGCTTTCTGAGCGCAACGCCGCCAAGACCCCGTTTCGAGAATTCCGCGTTGAGCAGGGTGCCGCAAGGCCACCGGGAATTCCCGGGCACGATTGCGGGCAGGCGAGCGAGAGGCCTCGGACGGCACCTCCACCGCCAGTCCGTAGCGAGGGTCCGTCAGTCCTTATCGTGCCGGGAGGCGTTGAACCGTTCCTGATAGTCCGGATGCCGAAGGGACAGGGGAGGGCGGCACTGCCTGCGCCAGCCCGAGCCGAGCCGCGTGAGTTCTGGTCTTGCTTCGCTGCCCTTCGGTTCGGGACGAGGCGCAGGCTGGCCAGCAGGGCACACCGACCCGGATCTGGGCCAAGCGCAGGACGCGAACCAGAACTCGCGCGGCCGCCGTCATGCCTGGGCCCATCTGTTCGGTGCGGTCTGCCCGCCGCCGCCAGCCTTGGTCGTCATCAGTCGTGGTCAAGGCCACGGCCACGCTCCCGTGCACAGGTCTGCTCGCGGGGTGATGAGCGTCGTTTCTATGCGGCTTTCACGCGGGAGAGGAACTCGCCGACTTCAGCGCCGAGGCTCTCGGAATGGCGGGCCAGTTCTCGAGCCGCGGCGAGCACCTGCGACGCGGCCGCTCCCGTCTCGCCGGCACCTTGGCGCATGTCTCCGATGCTGCCTGTCACCTTATCGGTTCCGCGGGCAGCTTGCTGCACATTGCGCGAGATCTCGCCCGTGGCTGCCCCCTGCTGCTCCATGGCGGTCGCAATGGTCGTCGAGATCTGACTCATGTCTGTGATGGTCTTGGCAATCGCCTGAATGGCAGTGACTGCTTCCCGAGTCCTCAGCTGCACATCGGCAATCTGCGATCCGATCTCCTCGGTAGCCTTAGCAGTTTGCGAGGCAAGCTCCTTCACCTCAGAGGCAACAACCGCGAACCCACGGCCCGCTTCGCCGGCGCGAGCTGCCTCGATCGTCGCGTTCAGTGCCAGGAGATTGGTCTGGCCCGCAATCGTGTTGATGAGCTGCACCACGGTGCCAATCCTCTCGGCTGTGGACGCCAGCGCCTGGACAGTGGCGTTGGTCCGCTGGGCATCGGCCGCGGCCCGCTCGGCGATTTGCGACGACTGTACTACCTGCTGCGCGATATCGCGGATCGAGATCGTCAGTTCCTCTGCAGCCGCCGCCACCATCCTCACATTGTTGGCGGTCTCCTCGGCGGCAGACGCCACGCTCACCGACTGCTGAGTGGTCTGGCCGGCGATCGCGGACACGGACGTCGCTGTCGTCTCCATTGCCGACGCCGAGGCGGACAGACTCTGGATCAGAGTCGACACCTTTGCTTCGAACTTCTGCGTAATCTCGCTGATGCGTTGGCTGCGGGCGAGCCGGTTCGTATGCTCTGACATGGATTGCTCGCTGAGCCGGGCCCGTTCGACCATCCCGTCGCGGAAGCCCGCAATCGCACGAACGACGCCTCCGAGCTCATCCTTCCTGTCGAGGCCAACGAATCGAACCGTTACGTCCCCTGACGCAAGTTTCTCGGCGTCCGCCACCAACCGGACAAGCGGTCGTGCGAGATTCCTCGACACCGCGAATGCACCAAACGCACCGGCGAGCGAGACGATTCCCACCACAGAGAACACCGTCCAGATCTGCGCTTTCAGGCGGTCGCCGGCGGCCGCAATTTGACCTCTTGCTTCCGCGCCGGCCGAAACAACGACTTGATCGAGCAGCACTCGCAGCCCTTTGCTGTGTTGGTTCATCAGTTCAACAGTCGGGATTTCCCGCGCTTGGTGCAGGCCGAGCAGCACTTCGGCATCCGCCTTCCAACGTTCGAAGGAGCTGATCGCCCGGGTGGTCGTCTCCCCCATGTCTTGGGAAAGCGCGATCCCTTTGAGCTTGGTGAGGTCGCTCCCAATCCCGGAACTTGCTGCCTTGAAGCGGCTCTCGATCGTTCCGGGCTCGATCAACGTCGTCATCGAGAGAACCTGGGCAATGAGTTGCTCGGCCTTCTCGAATCGATCGCGCGCATCTCGGCTCGCATCATTCGCCGCCACAGCCTTGTCCGACAACAGCGCCAATTCCGCATGGGCAGAGATGCTCTGCCACCCGATGATACCCGCCAAAGTCACAGCGAGTGCGAGGATGGCGAGCAGCGGGAGCAGGATCTTCCATCGAATTGACATGCGCGACGCATTCTCTCAGTTCGGCAGGTTCGGGAGTGCCGTTTCGGTCTTTTCGGCAGTAAGCGACTTGAGAAATTCCAGGAGATCCGCGCGTTCGCCATCGGTTAGGGAGATTGGACGCATGAGCGGCGACAGCGAGGGCCGCGACGTCCCGCCGGTTTCATAGAACGCCACAATGGAGGCAAGATCCGCAAACTGGCCGTGGTGACCGAAGGGAGCACGGTAGGTCAGATTCCGAAGACCTGGCGTTTTGAAGGCGTGTTTCGCGTAAGGATTATCGGGCTCATACTTTGCCCGGCCAATGTCGTCGGTCCGAATGCCGATGTCGTGAAACTTGTTGTCTGTAAAGTTCCAGCCTGTATGGCAGTTGGAGCACTGCGCCTTACCGGTAAATAGCGCAAACCCACGCTTGGCCGCGTCAGTCAGGGCTTCGTCATCGCCTTCAACCCAGCGGTCGAAAGGCGCCCACCCACTCACGACGGTGCGCTCGTAGGTGGCGATGGCCGTCAGAATCGTTTCGCGGGTCACGCCTGTCCCGGGAAAAAGGCGCTCGAACCACGTCTTGTACTCCGGGACGTTCTTCAATCTTGCGACGACCTCCGGAAACGTCGCGTTCATCTCCACTGGCGCCGTGAGTGGCCCCGCGGCTTGCTCCTCCAGATCCTTGGCGCGGCCATCCCAGAAGAAGTGGGGCGTCCAGGCGGCGTTCAGTACAGTGGGGGCGTGCCGACCCAGCGGCTTGTTAGCAGCACCGACAGCACCGGCGACCGGCACCTCATAGCCAAACGAGGGATTGTGGCAGCTGGCGCAGCTCAGATTCTGCGCTGCGCTCAGTCGCGGATCGAAGAAGAGCATCTTGCCGAGCGTTGCGAGTTGCGGCGAATACGGTGCCTTGTCGGGGAAGGGAATGGCGGTTGGGCGCCGGTATTTCTCTTTGAGTGCGGCGAGATCCGGGCCGGCAGCAAGTGCCGAACCGACCAGCGCAGCAAGGCATCCTACTGCAGCGACGACCTTGAACTTCATTCTTCCCCCCGGCTTGTATCGCTCCGGCCAAAGCTCATGGCGTGCGACGGCACAGGGCGATGTCGCCGGAAGGCGCTCTGCCGCTGTTTTGGGTCTCGGCAGTTACGATGGATGCAATTATTGTAAGATTTGACTCGTTAAGATAATGTTATTCCAGTCGAGTCCCCGATCTGACGAGCCAAGTACGCTATTGACTTGCATCTCCCGCGAGGTGTCTCCCACGGCAGGAACTCCTTCGGGATGGGCCGCCTCGATGTCAGCCGACTTGAGGTCATCTCCTTGCGGCTCACTGGCTCGGCTGGCCGTTCACCGATTCCCGGGACGATGAAGTCGATACGGCGCCGCTGTCCTCGTAGAAATCCGTAAGGCATTGTGGTTGCTGTTGATGGCTTTGACGACGTAGACGGGAATTGCGATTCTGTTGCGAACCGAGGCGATGCTCCAGGCGTGGAGCGAAGCGATCACGCGATGGCGACCGCCTGCCGCTGCCCGCCGGACATCTGGCGGACGAGATCGCGTGGACGCGTCTCGGACTTCAATTCCTTGAAGATCTCCGCCGTCCGCACGTACATGGCCGCATTGACTCGCTTCCCCGGAGGGCGGCGTGATGCTCCGTCAGCCTTTGCCGAGCAGGAAGGCGCTGAACCGCTCCCGATAGTCCGGGTGCCAGCGGGACAGGGGAGGGCGGTTCTCGACGATGTCGCCGGCCGCCCACAGGATGCGCTTCTCGTCCACCTCGCGCGTCACTTCGTTGTCGGGGCAGAGGATATAGAAGTCGCCCGCCACGAGCCGCTCCATCATGAACGCGACCGTCTGCTGTGGCGTCCAGGCGCCGGCCGGCTTCTCGGTCCGCCCCCTGGCGGTCAGGCCCGTGAATACGAAGCCCGGGATCAGAAGGTGCGCCGACACACGGCACCCGGCCGTATTGCGCAATTCATGCTGCAGCGCCTCCGTGAAGGCCTTCACGCCGGCCTTTGCGACATTGTAGGCCGGATCCCCCGGGGGCGTGGTGATCCCCTGCTTCGAGCCGGTGTTGACGATGACGCCCGGCTCCCCGTGGGCGATCATCCCGGGGGCGAACACCTGGGTTCCGTGAATCACGCCCCAGAGATTCACCCGGAGGGTTCGCTCCCAGTTCTCGTCCGGTCCGAATATGCCGCTCCCGGGCTGGATGCCTGCATTGTTCATGAGCACATGCACGGGTCCGAATGCATCCAGGACCGCTTGTTCGAGCTCGCGTAGGCTGTCCATGCGCGCGACGTCGGTCGGAACGGCCAGCACGCCGGCCGAGCCTTGCGGGCCTGCGGCGGAGACGGCCCTGGCGGCCTGGTGCAGGCGATCCCCGTCCAGGTCGGCGATGCAGACCTTCAGGCCGAGCGCGGCGAAAAGCTCCGCCGCCGCCAGCCCGATCCCGGACGCACCGCCCGTGACGACGGCCGTGCGTGCCGGTGCGAATGCGGGATGAGTCATGGGCTCGAACTCTCTCTCGATGGAAACGACCACTTTACTGCAATGCGCCCCTCCCGGACGACCCGTCGGGCGGGCGCAGTTTTGGAGCCGCCGGCAAGCGGCTTCGCAGGACTGTCCCTCCTGTGTGAGGATGTCCGGCTTCGCGGCACGCCAAATGCCTGTTGTTTTCCGGGCGGGCGATCGCGATTCGGCGAAAGCCCCCACGGCGAGGCCCGCTTCGCAAGAGCCCGTACAAAGCTCTGGTTGCTGCGCATGCCTTTGACTACGTAGGCGAGAGTTGCGATCCTGTTGCGGACGGGTCGCCTGATGTGCGTATTGGGGCGTAAAGAGGCGCGATGAGAGAACATCAACGTTTCGATAGGATCGCTTTCGATTTCGTTGAGCGAATCGACAGTTTCGGGACGGCGGACGAGGTCCTGGCGGAGCTCAAGAACGTCGTCGAGCGGCTTGGCTTTGCGTCCTTCATCGTCACGGGCCTGCCGCTCCCGCATCGGCCCCTCGAGCCTCTCGTGATGCTGAGCGCCTGGCCGCCCGAGTGGTTCGAGCGCTACATGAAGCGCGACTACTTCCGCAAGGATCCGGTATCTCAGCAGGCGCTCGTCACCAGTTCGCCTTTCATCTGGCGGGATGTCTCGCCCGTCTTCAGTGCGGCCCGCGAAGCCGTCGAGCTCATGGGAGAGGCGCGAGAGTTCGGCCTCGTCGACGGCTTCTGCGTGCCTCTCTACGGCATCACCGGCTGGCAGGCCGGGCTGAGCTTCGGAACGGATCGCGCCGTCGACCTCAGCCGCAGGCAGCTCGCCGCCCTGCACCTCATCGCCATTTCGGCTCACGGACGGATGCGGGCCCTGCACGGTGAGCCGGACCTTCCGGCTCCAAGGCTGACGCCCCGCGAGCGCGAGGTGCTCGCCTGGGTGGCGGCCGGAAAGACGGCCTGGGAGACAAGCTGCATCCTGCACGTTGCCGAAAAGACCGTGCGGGCGCACCTGGAGAGTATCCGCCAGAAGCTCAACGTGGCGAGCATCACGCAGGCTGTTGCGAGCGCCCTCCGGTCCGGCGAACTCCAGCCCTATTGAAACGGCCTTCGTCTTCGGCCTCCTCGCGCCTATCGGCAGATCTGCCGATAGGCGCACTTCGGTGCATTGCCGATCCTGCCTCCGCCAACACAGGAGGCAATCATGCTCGAAATCCACGTCGTCGAAGCGCGCAATGCAGTTCGTCACGCTTCCCTTCTCGACGACTATCACCGCTGGCGCCACCTCATCTACATCGAGGAGCGAGGCTGGACGGACCTCAAGACCGAGAACGGCCGCGAGCGCGATCAGTTCGACACCGAGGACGCGGTCCACCTCATCGCCGTTCTCGACGGCGAGGTGGTCGGCGGCTCCCGGCTGATCCCCATGTCGAAGCCGACTCTCCTCGCGACGGTGTTCCCGCACCTCGTCGAACACGGCGCCATGCCGACCGACAGCACGAGCGTCGAATGGACACGGATGTTCGTCGTGCCGGCCCATCGGCTCGGACGGCGAACCCGGTCCGTGGGCGGGGCGCTCCTCTGCGGCGTGATGGATCACTGCTGTGCCGTGGGAGCGCGGCGCGTCGGGGGAGTTCAGGAGACCTACTGGCTGCCGCGATGGCAGGAGTTCGGCTGGACGGTGCGCCCCCTCGGACTGCCGCAGGAGGTCGCAGGATCGATGACCCTCGCAGCCTTCATGGACGTATCGCCAGAGGCGCTTGCCGGCGCACGTGCGGCGACGGGCTGGTCTGAGTCGCTGCTGGTCTGGGACGACGCGCCAGCCCCCCGCCGCACGATGCGCGAGGTGGCTTGATGATCGAGCGTCTTGCCGAGGAAGTCTCCTCGACGGAGTTCGAGCCGGTACTGCCCCTGCCGAGATCCGAGTTCGTGGACTTCAAGCTGCTTTCGATCGTGGCCCAGGCGGCCGAAATCGAGCGATGGCTGACGCCCTCCGACTTCGGACGCGTGCCGAGCCTGCGCGAGCTGGTCAAGACGGCGCGCGCGGTCGCCTCGGAGCTCGGGTATGGGGACGAAACTTGAGGAGCGTGCCGCCGCCCGGGCCGCCAGGCCCGGGCGGGCTCGGTCTGAGAAACGACCGGCGGCGGGCCAAGCCGCCGCCGTGTCATCCCCCAGCCGGTCGGCGCCGGAGAACCACTTGCGCGCGCAGCGCGACCTTGAGGATCCAAGGCCGCGAAGGGCGACCGAACCTCGACGCCATCGATTCGCTCACCGATCGGGCGCCGCCTTCCGCTCCACCGGCGTGACCTCGACGTCGCGCACCTCGCCCTGCCGCAGCAGCCGCAGCCTGGACGGCTGCCCGATGCGGCTGCCGTCAAGGAGACGCACGAGATCGTCGACCCCCGTGATCGCCTGCTCATCAAGCGCCAGGATGACGTCGCCCTGCGCGATGCCGGCGCGCGACGCGGGCGAGCGGGCCTCGACCGCAATCACGACCACTCCGGACCGGTTGGCGAGCCCGGCCGCATGGGCCACGCGCCGCGGGAGGGGCGCGGTATGGCCCGCCACCCCGATCGAGGCGCGCCTGACCCTTCCGTGCCGGATGATTTCGGAGACCACGAAACTCGCCGTATTGCTCGCCACAGCGAAGCAGATGCCCTGCGCTCCCATGATGATGGCGGTGTTGATCCCGATGACCTCGCATCGGGTGGAGACGAGCGGCCCGCCGGAATTGCCCGGGTTGAGTGCCGCATCCGTCTGGATCACGTCGTCGATGAGGCGGCCCGTTCTCCCGCGCAGGGAGCGGCCCAGCGCCGAGACCACGCCGGCGGTGACGGTCGACTCGAAGCCGAGCGGATTGCCGATCGCCACCGCGATCTGGCCCCGGCGCAATTGCTTGGAATTGCCGAGCCGGGCGAACGGGAGTCCGTCGCTCGTTGCCCGCAAGAGAGCAAGATCCGTATCCGGGTCGTCACCCAGCACGCGGGCGTCGACCATGCGACCGTCGGCGAGGGACAGGCGAGCGTCCCGGCGACCCTGCATGACGTGACTGTTGGTGAGAACGAGCCCGTCGGGCGTGATGATCACGCCGGAGCCGACCCCGGCAGGCCGGCCGTCCGCCCGCGGCTCGACTCTCGCCACTGCGGCGCCCACCTGATCGACCACGCCGGCCACCGCCTCCGAATAGGCGTCGAGCAGCGCCGTGTCCGATGAGGAGGGCGGAGCGGGAGCGGCCGGCCGCGAGGCGTCCGCGTCGGGGTCGAGGATCAGGATGGGACCGAGGTCGAGCATGGGGCACGTGATCTGAAAAAATGTTGCGCATGATGTGGAGAGCCACCCCGGCCGATGAAAGGGGAGGCGGCCTAACCATGCGGGCAGTGGGCAGGCGAGCCCCGTGCGGCCATCCTGAACACACCCGTCGAGGAGGCTCCCGATGACCGACGCTCCGACTCCGCTGCAGGACCTTTCGGCCGGCTTCACGGCCCTGGTCGCCGAAGCCGCGTCCTCCGTCGTTGCCGTCCATTCCCGACGATCGCGGTCGAGCGGATTTCTCTGGCGGCCGGGTCTCGTCGTCACGGCCGACGAGGCGCTGGCCGACGAGGGGGAAGCGACGGTCGCGCTCCCGGGCGGCGGCACTCGTCCGGCCGCGCTGGTCGGACGCGATCCGACGACCGACATCGCGCTGCTGCGAATCGATCCGTCCGACCTCAAGCCCGCCACCCTGGAGCGCGTTGCGTTGGCGCCCGGTGCATTGGCTCTAGTCGTCGGCGCCGAGGACGGTGATCCGACGGCGGCCCTCGGCGTCGTGTCGCGGGTCGGTGGCTCCTGGCGGAGCCTGCGGGGCGGCGAAATCGATGCACGGGTCGAACTCGGCATCGGCTTGCGGCGAAGGGCCGAGGGCGGGCTTGCCGTCGATACCACCGGCCGGGGGTTCGGCATGGCGGTGTTCGGCCCGCGGCAGCGCGTGCTGGTGATCCCGGCGCCGACGATCGAGCGCGTCGCCGCCATGCTGGAAAGGCACGGGCGCGTCGCCCGCGGCTATGTCGGCCTTGGCTTGCAGCAAGTCGCCCTCCAGGAAGGGGGCGAAACAGGAGTCATGGTGATGAGTGTCGATCCGAAGGGTCCGGGCGCGGCCGCAGGGCTCCGCCAGGGCGACGTCCTCGTGACCTGCGACGGTGAGCCGGTGCGCAGCGTGCATGCTCTCGTGCGCATGCTCGGTCCGGAGAGCGTCGGTAGGACCGTCACATTCGGCATCCGCCGGGGCGAGGAGCCGAGCGAGGTGAGCCTGACCATCGGCGAGAGGCCACCGCCTTGAGCGATGCATCGGCCGAGACCGAGCCGATCCGGCTTGCGCTCGATATTTCCGATCCCGCGCTTGCCGATCGGCTTGCCGCCGCCTTGGCAGGTCTTCCTGCCGTGAGACTCGTGGAACCAGGCGAGATGCCGGATGCCGTCCTAGTTCTTCCGGCCGACGAGGGTTCTCCCGCCAATCCGGACGCATTGCTGACTTCGCGCGAGACCGAGGTGCTGAACCTCATGGCCGAGGGCGCGTCGAACAAGGAGATTGCCCGGCGGCTCGGCATCTCGGTCCACACGGCAAAGTTCCACGTCGGTTCGGTCCTGGACAAGCTCGACGCCGTCGGGCGTACGGATGCCGTGGCACAGGCGGCCCGGCTCGGGGTCATTCACCTCTGAGAGCGACGGACCCGTTGGTTGAATCCTTGGGTCGAGCGGGGCCGTTTTCCGGTCGGGTGGGCGTCCTAAATACCCTTCCATCACCCGTGGAGGGGATCGAGCCTTGCATGAGCTGAACCGCGAGCGGCCCCCGAAGAGACGGCCCGGCCACGCCGGCCTCTTTCCGACATTCTTTCTCTCCGGCTTCGAATGTTCGACCTTTCTCTGGAGAGACCAGGGCCGCCGCGACCTCGTCGCCGAGACGCAGCACCGGGAGCATCTGGAGGAGGACTTTGCATTCCTCCGCTCCGTCGGCATCGCCGTCGCGCGCGAGGGCATTCCCTGGCCGATCGTGGACAGGGGCGGGGAGTGCGACTTCTCCTCGCTCGACCCGCTCATCGCGGCCATGAACCGCAACCAGATCCTGCCGATCTGGGACCTGTGCCATTACGGCTATCCGGACGATCTCGATCCCTTCTCTCCGGCCTTCGCCGAGCGCTTTGCGGCCTTTGCAAGGGCGGCGGCGGAATATGTGGTGCCGCGCCTGCGCGGGCCGCATTTCTTCACGCCGATCAACGAAATCACGTTCTTCGCGTTCATGGGTGGCGAGTGGGCCTGGACGGCGCCGTTCCACAATACGGACGAGAAGCGGCGCGAACTTCGCCTGGCCCTGTGCAGGGCCGACATCGCAGCCGTCCGTG
Organism: uncultured Alphaproteobacteria bacterium; assembly: GCA_963723525.1. Taxonomy (GTDB): domain Bacteria; phylum Pseudomonadota; class Alphaproteobacteria; order Rhizobiales; family Beijerinckiaceae; genus Microvirga. The sequence goes on along the minus strand of CAVRRI010000016.1, from coordinate 6,704 downwards.
CCATCCGAAAGGTCGATCCCGCCGCCCGGATGGTCCACATCGATCCCTTGATCCTCGTGGTTCCGCCCCGGGACAGGCCGGACCTCGCGGACGAGGCCGAGCACGAGACATACGAGGACACGTTCTACGCCTGGGATGTGCTCGCCGGAATCCGCCATCCCGATCTCGGCGGCTCGGCGGAAGTGCTCGATATCGTCGGGGTCAACTGCTACTCGTTCGGGCAGATGGAGTATCGAGAGAAGGGCCCGCACGCTTCGCTCGAGCCGCACGACGACAGGATCCGGCCCTTGGGCGATCTCCTCGCCTACGCCTGGGAACGGTACCGCCGACCGATGATCGTCGGTGAGACCAGCGGTCTGGGAGAAGGGCGCCCGGCCTGGCTGTGCGATATCGTCGAGGAATCCCTGGCCGCCGTCGTGAAAGGCATCGACCTGCACGGCGTCTGCCTGTTCCCGGCCGTCGACATGCCGAACTGGCACACCGGAGAGTGGCTTCACAACGGCCTCTGCGATCTCGTCGAGGAGAACGGCCGCCTGAGGCGTGTGCCGTTTGGCCCCTATATCGACGAGTTGCGGCGATGGCAGAAGGAACTCAACCGGGTGACGGTACTCGACGATGATCCCTTCAGCGATCCCGTCGATCTGGAGGACATCAAGGCTGCGGCGGAGCGCATGCAGATGCGGTCCGACAAGGATTGGTCCTGATCATCGATCTTTTTCGAGGGGCGTCTTTCCGCTGCGGCGGCCGGCAGCGCGTGTTTGGTCCCCCATTCGGCGTACTCTGCCGGTCTCGCGCGGCACTGTTTTCCGTCGCGCGAGACTCAGGTAGTCGGGGAGCGACCCTCGGATCCGAAGCAGCCGTTGCCGAACCTCGTCGCGCTTTCCCTTCCGCGTTTCCCGGCGCCCGCGATCTCCCGGCAGGGCCGGTGAGGCATGTCGCGTTGGCGGGATGAGCGCAACGAGCAGTCCCTGGCGCGGCTCCGTCGGGCCATGCCGGCCGTCTTTCCCGCGCCGGTGCTGGCCCATGCCCTTTCGCGTTCCCTCATTCCGCCGACGCCGCGCCTTGCGGTCGAGAGCTACTGGCGCAGCCATCCGATCCGCGCCGATCGGCTCGCCCGCGGCCTGGCAGCCCTGTCGGGACCTCCCGAGGGCTGGATCTGGCGCCCGGGCGCCACGCGCGGAGACGGGTCGTCGGCGAGCTTCCGGGCGCCGCCGGCGCCTTTCCGCGAGAAGGCCTTTGCGTTGGGCCGCGGCCGCTGCTGTGTGTGCGGCCAGCCGGTCTATCGTCTCGGCTGGCACCGGGATCTTTGGGGCGATGGCCGCCCGAACGACAATGCCGGTTGGCACAGCGCCTGCGTGACGGCTTGGCAGCTCTGGACTGTCCCCGGCGAGTGCATCAAGCCGCTCAAGGCCGCACAGCAGCGGCGCTGCGCCCTGACGGGCAAGCGGCTTCTTCGAACCGCGCAGGTCGACCACCGCCTGCCCCTCTACCGCGTCTGGCGGGATCACCGCCGCACGCCCTGGCCCGATCTTCTCAAGTTCTGGGGATGGCCGAACCTGCAGGTCATCAACCGCGCGGCTCACGTCGAGAAATGCGCGGCCGAGGCCGAGGAACGGGCGCGAATGGCAGCCTGGACGAGCCCCCGGTAACGGTCTTCGCTCGCGGTTTCGAAGGAAAGGACGGGAGAAGCCTCAACGCGGTACACGCCGGCTTCTCCCGAGTTTACTGGAGCGGATCGGCATTGATGGCTTGCTCCAGCACGCATGAGTTTCGATTAATCGAGCTGACGGAACGTTTCGCGGATCGGTCGATTTTTAGCGATTTGGCGGATTCATGCCGCGAATGCGCGCTCACCGTCGTCCTCCGACGGAGCGCAGCGCAGGTCAGAAGATCGGGTGCCGGCAAAGGCGTCTCTTCACGCGATCCTCGGGTCTCGCTGCGCGCTCCAGAGGGTGAAGCCCTGCACCAGGCCCGAGAGTGACGCCCCTACGACGCAGGCGTCATGCTGCCGTCGGTTCGTCCCGAACGTCGCAGAGGCGGACTACGGATCAAGATTGACGCCCAAGCGCTCCCGGAGCGCCCGCTCGCCCTTGCGGGTGATCGCGACCGCGCGCGTTCCCTCGATGCGGCGGATCCATCCACGCTCGAAGCAATGGCGGCACAGGGCGGCGCCGACGGCGCCGGCGAGATGAGGCCGACGCTCGCTCCAATCGAGACACGGACGGCAAAGGACGCGGTTCGTCCGTCGGCGCGAATCGGGCGAGAGCGTGTCGATGTCGATGCCGATGCGGCCGAAGAGAGCGAGTCCGCTGTCGGTGATGGTGCCGGCATCCTGATCGAGTTCGGCATGCCCGGCCTCCACCAGGGCATCTGCCATCGCGACGCCGAGGCGTCCGGCGAGATGATCGTAACAGGTCCTTGCGGTCCGAAGCGCCAAGTCGCGAGGACCGGTCGTCAATGTCATTCTTGGAACGACCGCGAGGGATGCGACCTGCATGATGCTTTCGATCATGCGCGCCACCGCCGGCGAAGCGATGCGGTGATAGCGGTGCCGTCCCTGCCTCTCGATGCTGAGCAAGCCGCCGCTTGTCAAGCGCGCGAGATGCCCGCTGGCGGTTTGAGGCGTCACGCCGGCGACCTGGGCAAGTTCGGTCGCCGTCAACGCACGCCCATCCATCAGGGCATCGAGCATCGCAGCCCGTGCAGGATCCCCTGCGAGCGATGCGATCTCCGCGAACCTGGAGGTTGTCGTCACGGGAGACCTCCTCACCGGCGAGCCGCAGCAGCGGCCGCCTCCACCATGGCCGCTATTTTCATGTCACGGTTCGGTCGCGGCCGAAACATTCCCCCGTCCCCGGCAGCCACGGCGAAGGGGAGATGCCGTGGCCGTTCGCCACCGCGATCGTCCCCATGGTCGCGGGGAAGGAACGGGGCCTGGGGCTCTGCGTTTTGCGGGATAGATCAGCGTGAGTAGAGACCTATGAACAGTCGCGTCCATGACAACGTCGACCGAAGCCGCTTCGAGCTGGACGTCGACGGACAGGTTGCCTTCGCGAATTATCGGCGTCAGGGCTCGGTGCTCGTCATTCAGCATGTGGAAGCTCCGGTCCCGCTCCGCGGCACGGGGGCCGCCGGTCGTCTGATGCAGGGCATCGTCGAACTCGCAAGGGCCGAAGGGCGGAGGATCGCACCCATGTGCTCCTATGCGCACGCCTGGATCCGCCGCCACAAGGAACATCACGATCTCCTGGGCTAGCGCCGAGGTGCCCATCGGTCGGCCGCCGGGGTCCCGGTGTCCAGTCGCGCTCCGTGACTCCCAAGAAAAAAGGGCCGCCAGCCGGCGGCCCGTCGAAGCCTCTGTGTCTCGCCGTTACTCGGCGGCTTCGAGGTAAGGCTCGGCCGTCTCGATCGCATGCATATAGGTCTCCAGGAGGGACTCGTGCTCGTCCCGTTCCTTCTGGTCCTGTTTCCTCAAACGGATAACCTCCTTGAGGATCTTGACGTCGTAGCCCTCGTTCTTGGCCTCGTCGAAGATCTCCTTCTTGTCCTCGCCAAGCGCCTTGATCTCCTCCTCGATATGCTCGATCCGCTCGACAAAGGCCCGCAATTGGTTGCCGGCCACGCCACCCGGTCCGCTCATGGTGAACACCTCATGAAAATAACCGCCTCAAAACTCGCCAATGCGAGCCTTCGAGGCAAGAGAAGGCGGTCCGTACGGTAAGGAGATCGTAAAGGATCGCATCGGCCGCTGTGCCGAAATGGAAGAGGCGGCCTGGTCTGCAGGAACGCCGCGCCGCGGCAAGGCGCCATCAGCCGGAGATGCCGTCGGAGCCGTCGTCCCGGACGGCAGGCGGGGCCTGATGGGGCCAGTCGCCGGCCGCCTCGAACTCGTCCAGCAAGCTCTTGGGGCTGCGGCGCCTCGCAAGCCAGAGAATGCCCCCGGCCATGAAGAGCTGCACGACGGCGGCGACCCAGTAGAAGGCCGATACGTGAAAGTCGGTCATGCCAAGCTCCGATTCGATGAAAGTCCGCGAGGACCGAGGCGTCCGGCGTGGTCTCGCCGCGTCGGCTCGAGATGGTGCCCGCTCATTGGGCTCCCCGTTCGATCTCGGCCCAGTAGACCTGCATGTCCTCGCGCGGGCTGAGGTCGTCCGACCGGATGGGCTCGGCGGCTTCCAAGGCCTCGAGATCGGTGACGAGATCCGCGATGTCGTTGGAGAAGGAGCGGAGGCGGGCTCTCTGCAGCTCCGTCAGGTCGAGTTCCCCGCGTTTCTCCATTCGGACGAGATCGCCGACGTGCCGCTGGATGGTCGAGATGGAGAAGGGAATTTCGTCGAGGCGGCTATCGACTTCGGTTTCGCTGCACATCGCGCTCACATCTCAATGACGACAGCGTGAGCATAATCCAAAAAACTTGGAGATACAACAACGTTATCCAAAATATTTGGTATTACATTGCTGCGCGGACAGGGGAGAACATTGCCTAACGGAACCTTGATTGCATCGAATGCAACTTGTTCACACGGTCGCCGAGGTTAGTCTTCCTAGACTGGACAGGCCTGGAAAACTAGAACAAAATAGGAACATTCATAGGAAGGCTTTTTGCCATGGCTCTCTCGAAGCATGTTGAAATCGATCCTGAGCGGGAGAAATTCCTGCGGCGCGAGGCGATCGCCATCGCGTCGCAATTGCCGCCCAAACCGGAGGATGCCCGGCTCGTCGTGGAGTATCTTCAGGAACTCGTGGAATTCATCGACCGCCCGGATCCTCGGCGCGAAACGGCCGTTGTCCTGCGGCTCGCTTACGAGCAGCCGCTCTGAAACCTACTTCCGCGGTCTACCCGGTTTTCGGCGGGCGGTCGCGGTTTCCTGCGCTGCGAGCTTGGCGCTCGCCTCCTCCAAGCGACGGAGCATTTCGACGGAGAGGTGGGACTCGTCGCCATCGTAGATCCAGTCGGTCGTAACGCCGAATCGACGCTTCAACCGCAAGGCATCGTCCGGGTTCGGACGGCTCGAGCCGCGTTCGTAATTATTCCATTGCGTGTAGTTGAAATCGAAGGCGTCGGCGAACTCCTTCTGGCTCTCGTAGCCCCGCGTCAGGCGCAAAAGGGCCAAGCGCCGCCCGATTGCGGCGTATTGCTCGGTGCGAGTTGGGACCTTCGCCATCCCTTGAACTTGCATCAAATTTCTTTGGATTGACCATCGCGAAAAACATGATACTTGAATATCCATAATAGTTGGATTATAGGGGAATCCATGGCGATCCCTTCGGCGACCTGTCCGGCCCTCCACACTCTCGGCGTCGACGACGCCGCAGCCGGCGCATCGGGAGCAAGGAAGGCTTCGACTCATCGACCCGGCGGAACATCACGACCGGCTTTCCGCCTGTTGTGCCGGTCTCTCCCCTGGCCGCCGGCCACTCGCGCCGGGCCTCTGCGCCCGGCGCCTTTTCTTCGTCGCAGAGTGCGTCCTCTGGCTCGTCTCGGGACAAACGGCGAATTCGGATCAGGCCCGAAGGCGCGCGAAGGCGATGCCGTCAGCGTCGAAGAGATGGCTGTGCTGCGGCGGCACCGGGGCCGTGAACGCCTCGCCGGGCGAGACCGAGAGGTCGCCCGGCACCCGGATCACGACCGGGTCCCCGCTTTCGATGCGCATGTAGACGTAGCTCGACTCGCCCAGCCGCTCCACGACGTCGACCGTCCCGGCGACGTTCGTCTCTCCCGGCGTTCCGTCCATATGCTCGGGCCGGATGCCGAGCGTGACCTCATCGCCAGCTTTCGCGTCACCGGGAGCGACCGGCACGACGATCCGCGATCCCGCGAAGGCGACCGCGACTCCCTGCGGCCCCGCCTCGGCGATCCTGCCCCCGATGAAATTCATGCGCGGCGAACCGATGAATCCTGCGACGAACAGGTTCTTGGGCCGGTGATAGAGTTCGAGCGGCACGCCGACCTGCTCGATCCGGCCCTGGTTCAGCACCACGATCTTGGAGGCGAGCGTCATCGCCTCGACCTGGTCATGGGTGACGTAGATCATTGTCGCATTGAGGTCGCGGTGCAGCTTCGCGATTTCGATGCGGGTGTTCACCCGCAGGGCCGCGTCGAGGTTCGACAACGGCTCGTCGAACAGGAAGACGCTGGGATTGCGCACGATCGCACGCCCGATCGCCACCCGCTGGCGCTGGCCGCCCGACAATTCCCGGGGCTTGCGGTCGAGTAGCTGCGACAGTTTCAGGATCTCCGCGGCCTGGCGCACCCGCCGGTCGATCTCGGCCTTGTCGGCGCGCGCGAACTTCAGGCCGAAGGCCATGTTCCTGTAGACGTTCATGTGGGGGTAGAGCGCATAGGATTGGAACACCATCGCAATCCCGCGCTCCGCGGGCGGCGCGTCGTTCACGCGCCGTCCGCCGATGCGCAATTCGCCTTGGCCGATCGATTCGAGCCCGGCGATCACGCGCAGCAGGGTGGACTTGCCGCAGCCCGACGGGCCCACGAACACGACGAACTCCCCGTCGCCGACCTCGAGATTGATGTCGCGCAACACATGGACCGGGCCGAACGACTTGTGGACGTTGTGGAGCGAGACGTCAGCCATGATGCGCTCCTGGCCCGTGAGCATCGAACCGGGCGAGTTCCCGAGGGGAACGCCGGTCGCCTGACCGATCTTCGCAAGAGCGAGAGCCGGCCACAACCCTGATGGAGGATT
>CAVRRI010000015.1:0-116284 GCA_963723525.1 uncultured Alphaproteobacteria bacterium | reverse complement strand
TACGGCCTGTCGAACCTCGTCATGTTCGGCTTCTGCATGAGCTTCGGCGTCCTTGCGGCCAGCGTTCACAAGTCGCTCAAGCTGAGGCGTGAGATGCAGGCGCGCATCAGGGCCGAAGCGCACGCAGACGAACTCGCCCGCCACGACAGTCTGACCGGCTTGGCGAACCGCCGGCTGCTGAAGGAGCGGATCGAACAGGCTCTGCGGGCAGCAGAATTGGACCACGCGCACGCGGTTATGGTGGTCGACCTCGACCGGTTCAAGGCCGTGAACGATCTGTACGGGCACGCGGCCGGAGACGCGGTGCTGGCGCGGCCGCGAGCGGCTCTAGCGGCCTCATCCGCGGGGGGCCGTGGCCGCGCGGCTCGGGGGAGACGAGTTTGCGCTCCTCGTGCGGTATCGGCTCGGCAGCGACGAACTCGTCCGGCTGGGCGAGACCATCGTGGCCGGTCTGCGCGGCCGACGCCCTGGGGTGAAACCCATGTCGAAGTCGGCGCCACGGTGGGCATCGCCGTGTCGCCCCTCGACGGAGCGGATGCCGAAGCTCTTCTGCACGCGGCCGACGTCGCCATGTACCGCGGCAAGAAGGAGGGGCGGGGAACGTTCCGTTTCTTCGAGCCCGCCATGGACAGCGAGCTCAAGGCGCGGGCGCAGATGGAGCAGGAACTGCGGGCCGCGGTGGCGAGCGGGGAAATCCAGCCCTTCTTTGAACCTCTCGTGTCCCTGCGCAATCGTGAACTGTTGGGGTTTGAAGTTCTTGCGCGTTGGAACCATCCGACGCGCGGCCTGATCTCGCCGGTGCAATTCATCCAGCTGGCGGAGGATAGCGGGCTGATCTCCGAGCTGGCTACTCCGTGTGGCGGCAGGCCTGCCTCGAAGCCAGGGATTGGCCGGCCCACCTGCAGCTCGCCGTCAACGTCTCGCCGCACCAGCTGACGGACCGCGGGTTGCCCGAGCGGATTCTCGCAATCTGACCGAGACCGGCTTCGCGCCCGGGAGGCTGGAGGTGGAGATCACCGAGACGGCCCTGGTCAACGACATCGAGGCGGCCCGCGTCATCCTGAACTCGCTACGCAACGTAGGCATCCGTGTGGCGCTGGACGACTTCGGAACCGGCTATTCGAGCCTGTACCACCTGCGCGAATTGCGCTTCGACAAGATCAAGATCGACCGCAGCTACGTACAGCGCTGCCGGGGAGCGCCGAAAGCACGAAGATCGTGGATGCCATCCTCGGGCTCGGCAAGAGCCTGGGGCTGTCGACGACGGCCGAGGGCATCGAGACCGAGATCAGCTCGGTGTGGCTCGCCGAGCAGGGCTGCAGCTTCGGACAAGGCTACCTGTTCGGCGCGCCGATGCCGGGGGATCAGGCCCGCAAGATGTTCGCAGCCGCGGCCGACGAGACAATGCGAGAGCAAAAGCTCCTCGTGGCCTGACCTTCGGCGTCCGGGCTTCGCGACATCGGGGACCCCCCGGCTTCAGAAGGCCGCGAGCACGTCGGACGTGTGCTCCACGGCCGGGGCACCCGCAAAGCAGTGCGAGACGAACTTTCGCCACTCTCCAAAATCGTCCGAATTGCGGAAATCGCACCATATGGTCCTCGACCGTGTCCCAGCCGACGATCAGCCGATAGGTTGTCGGGTTCTCGATGGATCTCTCGAGCTTCATGCTCCTGCAACCGCGGGCACGCCGGAAGAGCGGCGCGGCCTTGGCCACGCCCGCCTCGAATTCCCGTTCCATGCCCGCCTTCACGGCGATCGATGCGACTTCCCAGATCACGGTCCTGCTCTCCTTGAAAGGACGGTCGATGGCGACTGCGGGGCGGTTGCCCTGGAGACCGGACACACCGGTCCCTGCTGACCGAAGCCCCCGCGGTCAGATATGGATCGCATGCCCCAAGGCCTTGAGAGCGGCTTCGAGAAGACCTTCGCTCTGGTTGGGGTGGGCGTGGATCGTTCCGGCGACGTCCTCGAGCCGCGCCCCCATTTCGAGGGCCAGGCTGAAGCTCGCCGATAATTCCGATATCCCCGCCCCGACGCCCTGGAGGCCGAGCAGGAGGTGGTTGTCGGCCCGGGCCACCGCCCGGACGAATTCGTCCTCCCGCTCCAGCGTCATGGCGCGGCCATTGGCCTGGAACGGGAAGACGCCGGTCTTGATGTTGTATCGCTTCCTTGGCTTCGCCCGGCGACAGGCCGGCCGTCACGATCTCGGGATCCGTGAAGCAGACGGCCGGGATGAAGACCTTGTCCCAGACGCGCCTGTGGCCGGCGATGATCTCGGCGACCATCTCCCCTTGCGCGATCGCCCGGTGGGCCAGCATCGGCTCGCCCGTCACGTCCCCGATGGCGTAGACGCCGCGCATCGAGGTCCGGCATTGGTCGTCGATGCGGATGAAGTGCCCATCTCGGTCGAGATCGATCTCCTCGATACCTCAGCCTTCGGTCGCCGGCCTGCGCCCGACCGTGACGAGAATTGTGTCGGCGGCGAGCGTGCCGGGCGCGCCGTCCTGGCTCTCGATCGAGAGGGCATTGCCCTTGCCGAGCCCCTTCACCTTCGCCCCCGTGAGGACCTCGATCCCGAGATCGCGCAGGCGCTTGGCCACCGGCCGGGTCAGCTCGGCGTCGTATTGCGGGAGGATGTCGGCCTGGGCTTCGACGATGGTGACGGCGGCTCCGAGCTTCGCGAAGGCCGTGCCGAGCTCCAGCCCGATATACCCCGCCCCGACGACCGCCAGCCTGCCCGGCACCTCGGGCAGCTCCAGGGCCTCGGTCGACGAGATGATCGGGCCGCCGAAAGGAAGCATCGGCAACGCGACGGAATCCGATCCGGTGGCGATGACGACCTGTTCGGCCCGGATCACCTGCGTGCCGAGTTCCGTCTCGACTTCCACGGTCTTGCCGTCGCGAAACCGCGCCCACCCGGCGACGACCTTGACGCCGGCCCGTTTCAACAGGCCCGAGACGCCGCCGTTGAGGCGCCCGACGATGCGGTCCTTCCAGGCGACCGTCTTCGCGAGATCGAGCTCGGGCTTGCTCACCGTAATGCCGAGCCGGCTCTCGCCGGCCGCCACGCCGCCGATCTTGTGGAACTCATCGGCCGCATGGATCAGGGCCTTGGAGGGAATGCACCGACGTTGAGGCAGGTTCCGCCGGGCTTCTTCGCCTCGACGATCGTCGTGTCGATGCCGAGCTGGCCGGCCCGGATCGCGCAGGCATAGCCGCCCGGGCCGCGCCGACGACCAGTAGCTTGCAGGAGATCTCTTTCATCGGCTCGTGCCTTCGATGAAGATCAGCGCCGGCGTTTCGAGCAGCGCCTTGATGCGCTGGACGAAGACCGCGGCGTCCCAGCCGTCGACCACCCGGTGGTCGAAGCTCGACGACAGGTTCATCATCTTGCGCGGCACGAAGGTCGATCCGTTCCAGACCGGGCGCACCATGATCTTGTTGACGCCGACGATCGCGACCTCGGGATGATTGATGAGAGGGGTCGTGACCACGCCGCCCATGGCGCCCAGCGAGGTGATCGTGATGGTGGAGCCGGTCAGTTCGTCGCGAGAAGCGGCCCCGGAGCGTGTCGCGTCGGCGAGCCGCGCGAGCTCGGCGGCCGAGGCCCAGAGATCGAGGGCTTCCGCATGCTTGACGACGGGCACCATGAGACCCGAGGGCGTCTGCGTCGCGATCCCGATGTGGATTCCGGCATGCTGATGCAGTACGCCGGCCTCGTCGTCGAAGAGGGCGTTCAGGTGGGGCTGCTCCGCCGCGGCCCGCACCATCGCGCGCATCAGGAACGGCAAGAGGGTCAGCTTCGGCTGCTCGGCCCGCTTCCGGCTGTTGAGCGATTTCGCGGAGGTCCTCGAGGGCGGTGACGTCGACTTCCTCCACATAGGTGATGTGCGGAATGCGCGCGTGCGAGACCGCCATCTTCTCGGCGATCCGGCGGCGCAGGCCGACGACCTTGATGTCCTCCACGGCCGTCCGCGGTCGAAGGCCCGGTGTCCTGGCCTCCCCGGGGCCCCGGGCGAGGAAGGCATCGAGATCCTCATGGGTGATGCGTCCCGCAGGGCCGGTCCCCGCGACCTGCCGCAGGTCGATCCCGGCCTCCCGCGCCCTGAGGCGAACCGCCGGCGAGGCGAGGGGCCTCTCGCCCTCCGGCCGGGGTGCCCCGAGGGCGCTCGGCTTCGCCATGCTCCGGGCCGGCCGCTCTACGGTCGCGGCCGGCCGAGCCTTCGGCGCCGGGGCTCCGCTTCCGGTCTCCGAGGCGGGCGCCGCCGGCGACGGAACCGGTCCGGCGGCTTCGGCCGGACCGGCGGCGGGCCGCGACGGCTCCAGGTCCGGCGTCGCAGCTGCCTTGTCGTCGCCGGGAATCTTCAGGCGCACGAGCTCGGAACCGACTGCCACGACGTCGCCCACGTGGGCGCCGAGCCAGAGGACTTCGCCTTCCACCGGCGACGGGATCTCGACCGTCGCCTTGTCGGTCATCACCGCTCCGAGGAGCGCGTCCTCCCGCACCAGGTCGCCCACCTTGACGTGCCATTCGACGAGTTCGGCTTCCGCGACGCCTTCGCCGACATCGGGAAGTCTGACGACATGCTCCGCCATCTCACTGATCCAGGGTTTCAAGCATGGCTCGGCCGACGCGGGCAGGGCCGGGGAAGTAGTCCCATTCCTGTGCGTGCGGATAGGGCGTGTCCCAGCCGGCAACGCGCGCAATGGGCGCTTCCAGATGATAGAAGCACGCTTCCTGCACGAGCGCACAGAGCTCCGCGCCGAAGCCCGACGTCAGCGTCGCCTCGTGAACGACGACGCACCGGCCCGTCTTCCGGACCGAAGCGACGATCGCATCGAGATCCAGCGGCAGCAGCGTGCGAAGGTCGATCACTTCCGCGTCGATGCCGGTCTCCGCCGCCGCCGCTTCGGCGACATGAACCATCGTGCCGTAGGCGAGTACCGTGAGCGCCGTTCCGGGACGCCGGATCGCCGCCTTGCCCAAGGGGACCTGATAGTAGCCGTCCGGGACTTCGCCGAGGTCATGTTTCGACCACGGCATGATGGGCCGCTCGTGGTGCCCGTCGAAAGGTCCGTTGTAGAGGCGCTTCGGCTCGAGGAAGATGACGGGATCCGGGTCCTCGATCGAGGCGATGAGCAGGCCTTTGGCGTCGATCGGGTTGGACGGCACCACCGTCTTGAGACCGCACACGTGCGTGAACAGCGCCTCCGGGCTCTGGCTGTGGGTCTGGCCGCCGAAGATCCCGCCGCCGGTCGGCATTCTCACCACCATCGGGCAGGTGAACTGGCCGTTCGAGCGATAGCGCAGGCGCGCCGCCTCGGAGACCAACTGATCGTAGGCGGGATACATGTAGTCGGCGAACTGGATCTCGACGCAGGGGCGCAACCCGTAGGCCGCCATCCCCACGGCCGCGCCCACGATCCCGAGCTCGCTGATCGGCGTATCGAAGCAGCGGGTGCTGCCGTATTTCGCCTGAAGGCCCTGGGTGGCCCGAAAGACCCCACCGAAGTACCCGACGTCCTCGCCCATCACGACGACGTCGTCGTCGCGGCCCATCATCAGGTCCATGGCGTCGCGGACCGCTTCGATCATCGTCTTGCGCGGCATGGCTAGACTCCGCCTGCTGCCGCTGCCGGCGCAGGTGCGGCGGCATGTCCGCGAAGACGCCCTCGAACATGTCCCGGACCGAGGGCTTGCCGCCAGAATGCAGGGTGCCGTGCTTCTCGGCCTCCTTCTGGGCGGCGATCACCGCATCCGCGATTTCCGCTTCCGCCTGCTTGTGGCGCTCCTCCGACCAGGCGCCGCGCACGATGAGGTGGTTCTTCAGCCGGATGACCGGGTCTCCGAGCGGCCAGACATCGGATTCCGCCTTGGGGCGGTAGGCGGAAGGGTCGTCGGACGTGGAATGAGCGCCGACCCGGTAGGTCACGTGCTCGATCAGCGTCGGGCCGAGATTGCGGCGTGCGCGCTCCGCCGCCCATTTGGCGACCGCATGGACGGCCAGATAATCGTTGCCGTCGACCCGCAGGGACGCAATGCCGAAGCCGAGGCCGCGGGCCGCGAATGTGCCGGAGCCGCCCCGGGCGATGCCCTGAAACGTCGAGATCGCCCACTGATTGTTGACGATATTGAGGACGACCGGCGCCTTGTAGGTCGAGGCGAAGACCAGCGCGGCGTGGAAGTCGCTCTCCGCCGTCGAGCCGTCGCCGACCCAGCCGACGGCGATCTTCGTGTCGTTCTTGATGGCCGAAGCCATCGCCCAGCCGACGGCCTGGATGTACTGCGTCGTCAGGTTCCCGGAGACGGAGAAGAAGCCATGGTCCTTCGCGGAGTAGAGGACCGGAAGCTGACGGCCCTTCAGCGGGTCCCGCTCGTTCGAGTAGATCTGGCACATCATCTCGACGAGCGGATAGCCGCCCGCGATCAGCAATCCGGCCTGGCGGTAGGTCGGGAAATTCATGTCGCCGGGCAGAAGGGCCTTGCGGAACGCGCAGCTGATCGCCTCCTCGCCCATGTGCTGCATGTAGAAGGACGTCTTCCCCTGCCGCTGCGCCATCTGCATTCTCGCGTCGAACGAGCGCAACGTCATCATGTCCCGCAATCCGGCGAGCAGCTCGTCGTCGCTGAGGAGCCCGGACCAGGGACCCACCGCCTCTCCGGTTCTGTTGAGGACGCGGATCACCGAAAAGGCGAGATCGCGGATCGCTTCCGGGTCGGCGTCCACCTCCGGGCGGGCCACGGAACCTGCTTTCGGGATCTGAACGTTCGAAAAATCAGGGGTATCGCCGGGCCGAACGGCCGGTTCGGGGACATGGAGGGTCAGGGGAGCATAGTCGTTCATCGATCGTCGTTTCCTCCAGATTCGATCCCTCGACCGGTCCGCCCCTCGGGGAGCTTCGCAGTCGGTCTTCATCGCTCCGCGTCAAGCGGGAGTCTTGCGCCGTCTTCCGCTCACGGCGGCGCCTCCGGAAGGCTCTGAGCCGGTGCCGGGATCGCGGGCGGAGCGGCAAGCCGCTGGCGCTCCTCCGCCAGTTTCGCCTGCACGTCCGAGAGTTCCTGCCGCGTCGCCTGCAGGCGCCCTTCCACCTCGGCGATTTCCTTGTTCCGGGCGGCGAGATCGTCGGTCGCCCGACCAAGCTGGCCCTGCAGCCCGGACTGACGGCGCCTGAGGTCTTCGCTTTCCGTTGTCAGGCGATCGCGGTCGCTCGTGAGAGCCGCGATCGTCTGTTCGATGTGGCCCCGTTCCTGGTGGAGCCGCTCGCGCTCGGAGCGCACGGCGGCCAATTCCGTCTGGGCCGAGGCCTCGGCGTCGCGGGCCTGCTGCAGGCGGCGCTCCGCATCGGCGAGTTCGGCCGACTTGGTCCCCGTCTCCTGCGTGATGCGCGCGAGATCGTCCCTGAGCTTCGCCTCCTGCTGGCGGGCCTCTTCCAGGCGCCGGCCGACCTCCGCGAGTTCCCGGGCACGCCCGGCAATGCCCTGCTCGCCTGACGTGATCTCGCCCCGGAGCGCGGCCAGGCGCTGCTCGGTCTCCTGCCCCTGCCGCTGCAGTTCTCCGAGCCGCTGCGCCGCCGCATCGGCGGTCCGGGACGCCTCGGCGGCCCGCTGCTGGCCGGCCTGCAGGTTCTGCTGGACGGAGGCGAGCTGCGCCTGGGCTTCGTCGCGGGCCCGGCTCGCTTGGCTCGACGTCTGATCCGCCGCCGCAATCCGGGCCTGCAGGTCGGCGAGCGAGCCCGCGGCCCTTCGCTGGGACTCCAGCTCGCTTCGAAGCCGCGTCTCCGACGATTGCAGCTGAACGACCTGATCGCGGGCCTGGCGGTTCTCCTGCGACAGGTTCACGAGCACGATCAGGAACAGAAGCCAGCCGACGAGCGCGACGCCGGCCAGCGCGATTGCGATCGGGCGCTGCAACTCGGAACGAAGATCGATCGGCATGGCAGCATGCTCCAGGAGCGTTGGGCTGCAGACAACGCCATTATCGGAGGAGATGGGCTCCAGGTCGAGCGTATGACGCCTCGAGCTTCTCGTCATCCGGGCGCGGAGCGAGACCTTGAGGACCTCAGGCCGATAAGGGCGATCCGATGGTGCCCGCCATGGTCAGCGGCCGGCGCGCACCTGCGTCGGTGTCCTCCCGGTCCACCGCTTGAACGCATGCGTGAAGGCGCTGACTTCCTGGAAACCGACAAGCCATGCGATTTCCGACACCGACAGGTCCTGCTCGCCGAGGTAATGCATTGCGAGATCCGCGCGCATCGTGCCGAGAACATCGGCGAAGGACAGGCCTTCCGCAGTGAGCCGGCGGGCGAGCGTGCGCTGGCTCATGCCGAGAGCCCGCGCTACGGCGTCGGCGCGGGCCTTGCCGTGCGGCAGGAGCGTCGTGATCGCGTTCTCGACCCGCGTCCGCAGGGCCTCGGGCGGGCATCGGCGGTGGGCGAGCGCCTCCTCGCAATATGTCACCAGGAGGTCGTTGAGGTATGGGTCGGCATCGGTCAGCGGCAGGGCGGCGGCTTCCGGATCGTAGGCGATCACATCCTCTCCCGCCCCGAAGCTGACGGAGCACCCGAAGAAGGCTTCCAGTTCGCCGGACGACCCGCAGCGCGGATGCGCCAGAACGGCTCGGGTGGGCCGGAGTTTCCTCCCGGTCAGATGGCCGGCCATCCGGACCACCGCCGTTACCCAGAACTCGAACTGATGGCGGTCCGTGTAGCGCGGAATCCCCGCGGCCGCGAGCCGGATTCCGACATCGGCACCCGGCAAGGTTTGCAGCCGGAGCCCCTCGTTCGCGATCGTGCTGTAGCGCTCTGCCCGCTTCAGGGCGTCGCCGAGCGTCGCCGAAGAGGCGAGCACGAAATAGACCAGTCCAGCTTCCCGCAGCTCGAAGCTCTGGGCGAGGTGGAAGCCGAGCACGTCGTCCGAAAGGGCGTCCGCCGCAAGGTCGAGCAACATGACCTGGCATTCGACCGACAGGCGGATGCGCGGGTCATCGATGGCGTCGGGCGTCAGGCCGACCCGGTTCAGGAGCGGCAAGGGATCGACGTCCGCGTCGCGGCAGCGCGCGACGGCGAGGCGGGCGATCCCGCCGTAGGCGGTCGGGAGCATGAGCGGCGCCGCTTGAGCCATTCGCGTGTCCGGTGCAGGCCGAACTCTGTCGAGACCAAGATCAGCAAATCTCTGGCCGAGGATAGCAAGACCGCCCGCTCGTGTCCCGGCTATCAAGCCGCCCTGCCCGGATGTGGGGGCGTGTCATGCGTCATCGCCGGGCCCGCCGCCCGCCTGGAAGGCTGCCCTCGAGCGCCGGCCACCAGGCGGCGGCATTCGTCCTGCCCGGCACCATCGGAGTTCGACCGCCGAGAGGCGGCGAGGCATGCTTATGACGTCACGCAACGATGACACCGAGGCCGATAAGCCGGATGTCCCGCCCGACTCCCCGATGCGTCTGCTCATCCTCGCCTATACGCGCCTGTTTCTGCTTCCCGAGCGCCCCGACGGCTCCAAGCTCACCATCATCGCCGACTTCGGGGCGTACGACGTGCGGCTGATCGAAATGCCGGTGTTCCGACCGCCGCCGGAGGTCGCACCGCTGTGGATCGAACTCTATGATCGGGTTGCCGGGCGCGTGCTCGATAGCGTCGGCTGCCAGGACCTGCTGGGTGCCGGCGCCGCCACGGAAGCGCTCGTCGCCGAGGCCGAGCGCCTGAACTTCGGCGCGCCGCCGCGGCCAGCCGGTTCAGGGGCTCCCGACGCCTGACACAATCTTGAACTATGCGGGATGGGGGCGATCAGCCCATTCAGCAGCAGGAGGGAGCCATGGGCCTGTTCAAGTTCATGCGGGACGCCGGTGCCAAGCTGTTCGGCGGAGGGGAGGCCAAGGCCGCTACGCCCGAGGCTCTCAAGAAGGAGGTGAGCGAACACGGATTCGACGCCGGCAAGCTCGGCATCGACGTCCAGGGAGACCGCGTGAAGCTCACGGGCGAAGCGAAGACGCAGGAGGAAGCCGAGAAGATCATCCTTGCGCTCGGCAACACGGTCGGCGTGGCGGAAGTGGACACGAGCGACCTGAAGGTGCAGGCGCCGGCGCCCGAAGCGAAGATGTACACCGTCAGGAAGGGCGATACGCTCTGGAAGATCGCCGAGCTGCATTACGGAAAAGGGCAGGGCGCGCGATATACCGAGATCGTGAAGGCGAACACGCCTCCCGTGAGGAACCCGGACCTGATCCAGCCGGGCTGGGTGCTGCGCATCCCGCCGGCCGCCTGACGCGAGCCGCTGCGGCGATCAGAAGATCGCGTGGGGGCGCCCTTCGCGGCTCGAGATCTTAAGGATCGGGTGCCGCTATGGGCGCCCTTCCCGGCCTGCGGTCCTTAAGGTCTCGCTGCCGCTCGCCCGAGGATGACGCACTTCCCTCGGGATGACGCCAGAAATTCCTCGGCTATCCGAGGATCAGGGGTCAGGCGGTCTCGAGCAGGAGGGCGCTTTCGTCCGAAATGAAGCTCCTCCGCAAGGCGGCGGCGTCGCGCCGCATGTGTGCGAACTCGACGACCTGATGGGCCATGACGGTCAGGCTTCGCGCCACTGCCTCGTCGACGCACACTCCCGCCTCGAACACCTTCTGCGCGGAGTTGATCGCGACGCCGAGAGGCGTGTTCCAGCCGCGCAGGGCATGGACCACCGAACGCATGGCGGACAGCGTCGTGCCGGTCGCCTGCCAGCCCGCGGCGGTCGCGATGCACCCGACGGCGCGTCCGTCGAAATAGGAGGCGTCGTCGTCCCGCATGTCCTCGGTGTAGTCGAGGGCGTTCTTGATGAGGCCCGACATGGAGCCGTGATATCCGGGAGAGCCGATGATGATGCCGTGTGCGGACCGCAGGGCCGACACGAGACGCATCGCCCCTTCGGTCCGGGTGGAATCGGTGGGGTCGTAGAGCGGCAGGAGCAGGGCCGGACCGTCGAACATGACGGTTTCCGCGCCGGCCGTCTCGGCGGCTTGGAGAGCAACCCGAACCGCGAGCTCGGAGGAGGAGTTGGGCCGGGCCGTGCCGCCGATCCCGACGATGAAGGGCCGGGAGGCGAAGTGCGAGAAGGGCGACATGATCGCTCTCGTTCCAAATTGCGGCATGCATTCTAAAATATAGAAAACACCTGCGAGCGTCAAGGGCCAGCCGGCGGCTCCTGCCTCTCTACCCAGGCGGGCTCGTCGGGAAGAAGCTCGACGGCGTTGAGCAGATAAGCCCCCAGAGCGTAGTACCCCATGATGGCGGTCGCCTCGACGACGCTCCGCTCGCCGAAGGCCGTCAGGAAGTGCTCGAAAGCGTGGGAGTCGACCCGGTTCGTCGCAAGGCATTGGCGGACGAAGCGATACAGGGTCGCCTCCTCCGGCATCTCGAATTCCGGCTCCTCGCGCCGACGACGTAGACCCCGGTCATGCGTGCGTCTCGACAGTCGCCTCGGATCGCAACCGCAGAACCTCCTCGCGCGCCTCCCGGCGAAGCACCTTGCCGGCTGCGCTGCGGGGCAATTCACGCACGACATGGACGAGCTTCGGAGCCTTGAGGGACCCGATCAGGGTCTTGACATGCGCGATGAGCTCTTCTGCCGAGGCGCTCCGGTTCGGATGGATCTGGACGACGGCCTCGACGCGTTCGCCCCATCGCGTATCGGGCACGCCGAAGACCACGCACTCGTAGACGGCCGGGTGCCTGGCGAGCGCGGCTTCCACGTCCGACGGGTAGACGTTGAAACCGCCCGTGATGATGACGTCCCGAAGGCGATCCTTGATGAAGAGAAAGCCGCGCTCGTCGAGGTAGCCGATATCCCCCGTATGCAGCCAGCCGTCGACGATGGTGTCCGCCGTCTTCTCCGGCATCTCGAGATAGCCCGTCATCATCATGTCGGAGCGCGCGACGATCTCGCCCATGTCGCCCGGACCGAGGACTTTTCCCTGCGGATCCATGATGCCGAGACGCACGAACGGCGACGCGCGCCCCGCGGAAGCGAGGTTCCGATCGTCCGCGAGTTCCTCCGCGCGCAGGACCGTCATCAGTGCGGGCATCTCCGTCTGCCCGTAGACCGAGGCGAGCTTGCCCCGGAAGAAGGATCGGGCCTCCGCGACCCGTTCAGGCGGCATCGGTGCGGCGCCGTAGATGACGCGGCGCAAAGCCGGAAACTCGGGTCGACGGTCCCCGGCCGCCTCGACGACGGAATAGATCAGCGTCGGAGGCGCGAACAGGGTCGTGACCCCCTCGCGTTCGAGGCCGTCGAGGACGCCGACCGCCTTGGGCTCCTTCAGGAGCCGGTTGCTCCCGCCTGCCGCCAGGACCGGAACCATGAAGGTCCCCGCCCCGTGGCCGATCGGGGCGACGCAGAAATGGACGTCGTCGGCGTCGAACCGGAACGTCGTCATCATGTTGGCGATGAGGGTCGAGATGCAGCGGAAGGACTGCACGACGCCCTTCGGCCGGCTAGACGATCCGCCGGTGAACTTGATCGCGCTCGCATCCTCCGGCGCGACGGCGGGCCATTGGGGCCGTTCGCCCCGCCACTTCTCCACGATCGTGTGGTAGTCCGCCCCGTAGAAGGGCCAGATCTTTCCGCCGATCACCACGTTCCCGAAGCTTCCGACCTTCTCCTCGGTGCTCACGTCGGCGAAGACGAGGTCGGGCTTTGCGGCTGCGATGAGGTCCGCGATTTCCGCGGCGGAGTTGCGGTAGTTGAGAGGGACCAGCACTCCACCCGCCGCATGCACCGCAACGATGGCGACGAGGTGTTCGAGCGTGTTGGGAGCGCATGCGCCCACAGTCACCCGGTCCTTTCCCGCGCTCGCCTGGAACCAGGCGGCAAGGGCATCGGCCCGTTCCATGAGCTCGGCGAAGGTCACCTGCCGAGCGCCGTCCCCTGCGGCGATCCGGTCGGGGAAGCGCTCGGCCGCGCGCCGGAGAAAGTCGATCGGAAACATGACGGATCCCGTCCCTCAAGAATCCTGCGCGTGGTCCCGTCGGACTTCGCAGAGCCTCGTCGTATATTCGCCCGTGAAGAGGTCCCTGAACTCGGCTTCGATGCGCGCCCGCACCGCCGGATCGGTGGAGTACGAGCGCATGTCCGTCTCGCTGTCCCAAAGGCTGACCGTGTACCCGGCGTCGGGCGATTCGAGGTCGCGCAGGAGCCAGCGGCGCCGCGGCTTCGGACCGGGCATGTCTCCCGTCGAGAGGCGCTGATAGTGGCTCTCGTACTCGTCCCAGCGCCCTGGCCGCAACCGACCCCAGCTGATCCGCATGAACATGGCACCCTCCCTGTCGGGGCGGACCGGCCCGATGTCAGACTCTCAGGACCAGCTTGCCCAGATGATTGTTCGTCTTCATGAATTCCTGCGCATCGAAGGCCGCCTCGAGCGGGAAGACGCGGTCGACGATCGGCTCGAGCCGGCGCTCCGCGAGGGCAGGCCAGAGATCACGCATCATCGCCTCGATCACGGCGCGCTTTTCCGCGAGCGAGCGCGTCCGGAACGTCACGCCGACGAGGTGAAGGCGCTTCAGGGCGATCTGGTCGAGGTCGATCGTATCGGTGAAGCCGCCCAGCCGCCCGACGGTCACGATGCGGCCCCCGATCGCGCAGGCGCTCACGGAAGCGGCGAGCTGACCGCCGCCGATCATGTCGACGACGACGTCGACTCCTCGGGCGTCCGTTGCAGCCCGCACGGCCTGGCCCACGTCCTCCTCGCCGATGAGGATCCCTTCGTCGAGCCCGAGGGCGAGCAGGCGGTCGAGCTTCGTGCGGGACGTCGAAGTGCCGAGGACCCGATTGGCCCGAAGAAGCTTTGCGACCGCCAGGGTGGCGAGACCGATGCCCGAGGAGGCGCCCTGGATCAGGACGCTGCCGCCGGCCGTGAATCGTCCGGCGGTCACGAGCGCGTCGTGCGCCGTCATGAACCAGACGGGCAGCGCCGCCGCGGGCACCCAGTCGACCTCGCCCGGAACCGGCATTGCGAGCCGGGCGTCGATCGTGGTCAATTCCGCGTAGCAGCCCTTGGTCATTCCCATGACGCGGTCGCCGACCCGGAAATCGTCCACCTTCGCACCGACGCCTACGACTTCACCGGCCATTTCGAGGCCGGCAACGTCCGGTGCATCCGTGGGGCTCGCGAAGTGCTGTTGGCTCCGCCTGAGATCCGCGCGGTTCAATCCCGCGGTGCGAACGCGGACGAGGATTTCGGTCGGTCCGGGCACCGGGTCCGCAAGTTCGACGAGGCGGAGTGTCGGGCCGTCGGGGGAATGGGCAGTGACGATCGCATGCATCGCCGGTCTCTCCGCTTGTTCTATATGTCAGATATAATTCCGAATGTCAACATGAGCGAGGAACAATGACCTTCGATCCGACGCCCCCGGTGTTTCGGGATCCGGACCGCTTGAGAGCGCCGCTGGAACGACCCGTCCTGGCGATCGGGAACTTCGACGGCGTTCATCGCGGCCACCGGAAGCTCATGGGGGTCGCCCGCTCGCTGGCTCGAAGGCTGGCGAAGCCATGGGGCGTCCTCACCTTCGAGCCGCATTCGCGCGCCTATATCCGCGCCGACGAGCAACTGTTTCCGCTGTGCTCGCTCGCCGACAAGCTGAAGCTGCTGGCGCGCGAAGAACTCGATGGAGTCGTCATCCTCGGCTTCAATGCCGCCCTCGCCGGCCTGAGCGCCGCCGCGTTCGTCGAGTCAGTTCTCGTCGGCCGTCTCGACGTGTCGGGCGTCGCCGTCGGGGAGGACTTCCGTTTCGGCCAGGACCGGGTCGGCAACGCCGCATATCTGGCCCGCAGAGGCGCGGAATTGGGCTTCGAAACCGCCGTGTTGCCGTCGCTCGTGGTCGGCGGGACGCGAATGTCCTCCTCCGCCATCAGGTCCGACATCATGGTCGGTCGGGTCGAGAAGGCGGCGGCCATGCTCGGGCACTATTGGTTCGTCGGCGGCCCTGTCGTGTCCGGCCCGGGCGAGCCGCCGCGGATTGCGATCAATCCCGCATGCACGGTCGCCTACGGGCTCTATGCGGTCAGAGTGGCCGCTCAGGGGCAGGTCCGCGACGCCGTGGCGACGCGCTCGCCTGCCTCGGAGGACGGGGCGGCCGTGCTCTCCCTCACGTTGCTCGATGGGGCCGAGGATCTCGGCAACGGAACGGTCACGGTCGAATTCGTCGCCTGGATCAGAGGGGATGTGCCCTTCCCCTCGGAGGAAGCTCGCGCCGAGCGCCTTTCACGCGACCGTACGGAAGCGATACAGGCGTTATCGGCCGCCCGGTCCGACGAGACCATCGAATCCGTGTTGCCGTCGTCGCCGCGGCAATGATCCCGTAGACCCTGGAGGCCGGCGGACCGCGATCGGGGGCGTAAGGCCGCCGGTTGGATGTCCCGATTCGAGACAGGAAGGTGCGCGGCAGCGTCGGCGCACGCATCGACCGCTCCGGCGTCCATTGACGCGGACATGTTGTTTCTATATTATGGATCTAAGTTCGAATTATAGAACGAAAGGGGATATGCGTCATGGGTGAGCCCTACGCGCCCGATCCGCAGATCACCGTCGACGGCATCAGGATCGACCTCCGGCGCAAGGGATCGGGGCGGCCGCTTCTGTTCCTCCAGGGGCTCGAGGGCTGGATCCGCGACGATCGCTATTTCGACCTGCTCGCCCGAGACTTCGACGTGCTGGCGCCGGCTCATCCCGGATTCGGGCAATCCGAGCTTCCGCGCGAGTTCGCGACGGTCGGGGATCTGGCGCTGTTCTATCTCACCTTCCTCGAGGAACTCGGCCTGAACGACGTCGTCCTCGTCGGCTCGTCGTTCGGAGGCTGGGTGGCTGCGGAACTCGCCGTCCGCTCCACGGATCGCCTCGCCGCGCTGGTCCTCGTCGACTCCCTCGGCATCAAGGTCGGCGGACGGGAGGACCGGGACATCACGGACATCTACGCGCTGCCGCAATCCGAAGTCGCGCGTCTCTTCTATCACGACCCGGACGCCAACCGCCGCGACATCACCCGCTTGCCGGACCATGTTCTGCGCTCGATCGCCCGCGCCCGCGAGGCGATGTGCATGTTCGGGTGGAAACCCTACATGCATACGCCGTCCCTGAAGCGCTGGTTGAGACGCATCGGCGTGCCGGCCCTCGTTCTCTGGGGCGAGAGCGACGGCGTGGTGAGCACGGAATACGGCCGTGCCTTCGCCGGGCACATTCCGGGCGCGGCCTTCAGGGCGATGCCCCAGGCCGGACACTACCCGCATCTCGAGCAACCGGATGCCTTCGTGAGCGCAATTCTCGAATTCGTCAACGGCCCGAGCCCGATGCGCCGGAGCGCCTGACCTCACGACAGGAGAGCGCGATGCGATTTTTCCACTTCTCCGAACAGCCGTATCCGGACGCATGGAAGTTCGGGCTGGAATCCCTGCGCAATACCATCCCGAACTCCTATTGCGATCCGAAGATCGCCCACCGGATCTACAACGAGCGTCTGACCGAATACGAATCCTGCGACGAACTCGGCCTGAACGTCGCCTTCAACGAGCACCATTCCTCCGCCACGTGCCTGTCCGAATCCCCGACGCTGCACGCCGCCATCGTCGCCCGCACGACGAAAAAGGCGCGGATCCTGCCGCTCGGCATTCCGATCGCCCTCCGGCCGGATCCCGTGCGCGTCGCCGAAGAGATCGCCATGATCGATTGCATCTCCGGCGGACGGCTCGAGGTGGGGCTCGTCAAGGCGTCGCCCTTCGAGATCTCGCCCAACAATGCCAATCCGACCCGCTACATGGACCGGTTCTGGGAGGCGCACGACCTCATCCTGAAGGCCCTCGCCACGCGCGACGGCCCCTTCAATTTCGAGGGCGAGTTCCACCACTACCGCCAGGTCAATACCTGGCCGCCACCCTATCAGCAGCCGCACCCGCCGGTCTGGATCACGGCGGGCAGCCCCGAATCGACCCTCGAGATCGCGACCCGCGGCCACAACCTCGCGGTGTTCCTCGCGGGACGGAACCTCAAGAAGCTCATGGACCTCTACAGGCAGCGGACCCGGGAGCTCGGGCGTCCCGAGGCGGGCCCCGAGAAGTTCGGCTATCTGTGCCTCGTCGGCGTCGGACGCACGGAAGAGGAGGGGCATCGCCGCGCCCACGCGATTCAGGGCTACCTGCGCACGACCACGATCGTGGGCGAAGCCTTCATGAATCCGCCGGGCTACATGAGCGTCGAAGGCAACATGAAATGGCTGCGCCTCGGCATCAACCGTGGCCGTGCCGGCAACCATTTTGCCGCCGCCAGGAAGGACGGGACCGTCATCAACCAGGGCACGGCATCGATCCCCGACCTCATCGACGCGAACATCGTGTTCGCCGGCACCCCGGACCAGGTCTACGACCAGTTCTGCGAGTTCAACGACTACGTCGGCGGCGTCGGAACCTTCGTGACCATGCTGCACGGCGGCGAGCTTGGTCATGCGGAGACGCTCGACAACATCCGTCTGTTCGGAGAGAAGGTCGCGCCTCGACTCGACGAGCGCTACCCGACGGCTCCGACGATCCCGATTGCGGCCGAGTAGGCGATGGCGGCGCGCGAGGGCCGATCCGTGGTGTCTCCCGAGACGCGATGGGCGCTCGAGCGGATCGCCGCGGACCGCACGCGGGCCGGCCTGTCCGCGGAGACCTTCGACGTGCGGGCGTCGCGGGCCTCCCTGCCGCCGACCGACCTGCCGATGCCGCAGGGGACCGAAGTCGAGTTCGTGCTGGCGGGCGGGGTTCCCTGCTACTGGGTCAGTGCGCCGGGAACCGATCCCGACCGACGCATCGTCTACTTCCATGGGGGCGGCTACGTCACGGGGGATTTCCACTCTCATCGGTCGCTCGCGGGCGCGCTGGCCCTCGCGGCCGGTGCGGCCGTGCTCTTCGTCGAGTACCGGCGGGCGCCGGAGCACCGCTTTCCCGCCTGGATCGAGGACGGCTGGAGCGCGCTGTCGTACGTCCGGCAACAGGGTCCGCGCCGACGCGCCACCGCCGCCTCGACCATGGTGATCGGCGGGGATTCGGCAGGGGGCGCGATCGCGCTCGCCATGCTCGTCAAATCCCGCGACGCCGGCGGCCGGCAGCCCGATGCGGGCTTCTCCTTGTGCGGCATGCTCAATGCCGACGAGCGGACCTCGCCCTTTCTTCAGGCGAGCCAGCGCAGCCGCGACACCATCCGCCTGGCGGTCGCGTCGCTCGACGACCTCGCCGATCCGTTGCTGTCGCCCGTCTCGGCGGACCTGCGCGGGCTTCCGCCGCTTCTCATCCAGACCGGAAGCGAAGATTACTGCCGCGCGGATTCGGCCATGCTGGCCGAACGGGCCACGCACCAGGGGGTCGATGTCGCACTCGAGACCTGGCCGGGGATGTTCCACGTCTGGCAGCGGTTCGCACCGAAGCTGCCGGAGGCGAACGACAGCGTCGCCCGGGTGGCGGCGTGGATCGCCGAGAAGACCCTACCGAACGCGAAGATCGAATAACACTCAGATCGTGAGGACCTCATGGACGCCGCCAATCCTGTCTTCAACGAGGCCGCACAGGGGCCGGAGCGCATGCAGGAGCGCCTCTACCACGATCTTCTCGCGCCCGACGAGGTCGCGCGCGTCCGCGCCGAGGTTCGGGCCTTCGCGCAGGCGCACGTCGCGCCGCGGGCCTGGGACATCGGCCACACGGAGGAAGCGCAAGACGCCTTTGCGTGGGATGTGTTCCGCGCCATGGGCAAGGCCGGCCTGTTCGAGATCCCCTTCGCCGCCGAACAGGGCGGACGAGGGCTGGCCTTCCGCACGGCCGCGACCGCGGTCGCCATCGAGGAACTCGCTTACGTTTCGAACAGCATCGCGGCCGTCTACGACGTCCATTGCATTCTTGCCGGCCACGCCCTCGAGCAGGCCTCCCCCGAGCTGCGCCTGCGCTACCTCGAACCCCTCATCGCCGGCGACGTGGTGGGCTGCTTCGCGACGACCGAACCGGAGGCCAGCACGGATCTCTCCGTGGGCGCCATGGGGACCTGGCTCGAGGAGGACGGTGAGTACCTCGCCGTGAGCGGGCACAAGCGCTGGATCACCAACTCGCCCGTGGCCGGTTTCGTCGTGCTCCTGTGCAGGGACGGCGAGCGTATGACGGAGGTCGTCGTCGACCTCGACGCCGAGGGCGTCAGGGTCGGCCGGCCGGACCGCAAGATCGGTAACCACGGCCAATTGACCGCCGACATCTATCTCGACCGGGTCCGCGTTCCGCGCACAAACGTGATCGGGCGAAGGGGAGACGGCCTGCGGATCGCGCTGCAGACATTGACCTACGGCCGCATCGGCATCGCCGCTTCGGGCGTCGGCATGGCGCAGGCCGTGTTCGACCAATGCGTCCACCGCCTCAAGTCCCGCCGCGTCTTCGGCAAGGCGCTCGCGCAGTTCCAGCACTGGCAGTTCAGGATGGCCGAACGGGCCACCGAGATCGAGAACGCGCGCAACCTCTACATGAAGGCAGCCCTGCGGATGGATGCGGGCGTCGCCTTCCCCGAGCCGGAGGCCGGCATGGCGAAATGGTACGCCACGAACCTGGCCGGAGAATTCGCCCGCGAGGGCGTCCAGATCTTCGGCGGCTACGGCTTCATGAGGGAGCTGTCCCACGACGGCAGCCGCTACAAGGTCGAGGAGATCTACCGCGACTCGAAGATCGCGGAGATCTACGAGGGCGCGAACGAAATCCAGAAGTGGATCGTCGCGCGCGCGATCTTCGGCAAGGACCTGACCGGCTGAGCACCGGCGCGCCCTGCCCCGCGAAATCCTCTCGGTGGCGCTGCAGGAATGAGGTGAGCGTCGACGGCTCCCGTCCCGAGAGCCGCCGCACGCCGTCGCTCACGAACCCGTCCGTGAGATCGCAATAGAGATCGCCTGGGCCGACGCCGGCCCTTCGGGGCCGGTCGGCGAAGAGAGCGCCGAGGAGAGCGGTTCCGGTCGGGCCGGTGGCTCCCGTGACGGGCAGCATTGTGGAATGCCCCTGATCGACCAAGGACCAATGTACTACTACTTAGCGGATCTTCCATGGTTTGGTAACCTGCCCATGGGGAAGCTGAGCAATGCGGCCGTTGAACGATCCGACAGCGGGGGATGTGTTCACCGGCAACGACGCCGTGCTAACAGGAACCGCGTCGCGGGCATTCGAGACCTTGGGACGGGTGGCGGAATGAAGATGGACGACGATCTCGGCGTACGGAAGGCGAGACAGGGCGGCGGACCGGAAACCGAAGCGAACGAAGCCGCCCGCTCGCGCAACATCGCCACGCTGCGCGTGCTCAACGTTCTTTCGGCCTTCGCCTTCGAACGTCCGAGCTTCGGCGTCACGGATCTCGCAGGCCACCTCGGCATGACGAAAAACATGGTTCATCGTGCGCTCGCCACCCTGGTGGATCAGGGATTTCTCGTGCGCGACGCGAGCGGCACGCGATATGAACTCGGCTTCGGGGTCCTTGCGCTGCAGAACCCGTACTTTCCGGCGCCCGACTTCCGGACCCTCGCAGGACCATGCCTTCGTCGCCTGCACGAGATCAGCGGGGGAACGGCGCAGCTTTCGGTTCGCGCGGGCGATTTTCAGGTCGTCATCGACGGGGTCGAGGGCTTCGGCGTCATGGCGATCCGGACCAAGATCGGCGTGCTGATGCCGCTGCACGCCTCGGCGGCATCGCGGGCCATCCTGTCCGCGCTGCCCGACCAGGAGATCGAAGCCTACTTGAAGCGCAACGCGCCGCTGAAGCGCTTCACCGAGAACACGCTGACCGAACCGGCCCAGATCTGGAAGGAGGTCCGCGCGATCCGCGCGCGCGGCTGCGCGGAAGGCCTCGAGGATCACAGCCGAGGCGGCCACTCGGTCTCGTTCTACGTGCTCGGCGCGGACGGGCTGCCGCATGGGGCCGTGACGGTCGGCGGACCGAAGAGCCGCTTCACCCCGGAGCGCATGAAGGAACTCATGCCGGAGTTCGTGGCGGCGGTGAACGACCTGCGGCGTCAGGCGGCCCTCTATGAAGTGAGCTGAGCGAAAGCATGCGCAACGCCGACGGCGAGAGCCATATCAACACATCGTCCGAGACGATCTTCGAAGCCCTGGGGGAACTCGCGCGCACGCCGCATCCGATCGGCATCTCCGAACTGCAGCGCTCCCTCGGCGAGCCGATCTCCAGCATTCATCGTGCGCTCGCCACCCTCGAGGAAGCCCATTACGCCGTGCGGTATGAAGGCACGGCTAAATTCGTCCCGGGCCCGATGTGCTTTCATCTCGTGCGCGCCCTGGTCAACCGCTTTCAGATCCGGAAAGCGGCGCTTCCGACCCTGAGGGCGCTCGCCGCCGTCACCGAGGGCTCCGCGACCTTGAACGTGCGACTCGGCTGGTTCTCGCTGCGCGTCGCTTCCGCCGAAGGACGGATCGACTACTATCAGGGACGTCGCGTCGGCGAGGCGCGTCTGCTGCACGAGGACGTCGCCCCGCTCTCGATGCTCTCCGCCTTGAGCGATCGTGCCGTCGCCGACTACCGGGCCTTCATCGCGCGGCGGATGCCTTCGCGGATTCACGAGGCGCTGTCTCCGAGCCTCGACCGCATCATCACCGACGCGCGCGAGCGGGGCTACGTGGTGCGCCCCGATCGCGAACGTCCCGACCGCTCCTGGGCAGGCGTGCCCTTGAGCGACAGCACCGGAGCGCCCTTCGCGGCCATCTCGGTCGTGCTCCCGGAGACCCGGACCTCGCGCCGGAAAGCGCCCGACGGCGCCATGCAGGATGTCCTCGCGGTCGCGGCCGACCTCCAGCGGCAGGTCCTCGAAGACGCCGCCCTGAGCCAAGTCCCCTTCTCGCACATTCCGGCCGACGAACTCATTCTGCCGTTGCCGCAATCCGACGTTCAAAGCGACACCCCCGCGCTCGAGAATGCCGGTCCTCCAGGCCGCCGCTGAGCGAACCGCCTCGAGCCCCCAATCGCAATATCCGCCTGACGACCAAGCTCCGCCGCCGCGGGCCCCCGGCGGCTTGCGCGCTGAAAATGCGTGTTCTAAATGTTGACAAGGATAAAAAATTGTAGAACAGTGGCGAAGGGAGGAAGCAAACAATGCGATCGATCCAAACGCTTTCGACAGCCGCCCTCGTTTCGGCCGGCTTGGTCTGCTCCGCCGGAGCACAGACGAAGATCACCTACGGCAGCTGGGCCCCCGAGAACGGGCCCGCCGCAATCGCCGCCAACGCCTTCTTCGAGAAGGTGACCAAGCAGACGAACGGAAGCTTGAGTTTCGTCACCCAGTACGACGGAAAGCTGGTCAACATTCGGACCACCCTCCCGGGCGTGAAGGACGGACTCGTGGATGCCGCCTACGTCACCGGTTCCATCTTTCCGAACGAGTGGCGTACCGACCACATGCTCAACGACGACGCTTCCGTACAGGGCGATGTACGCGCTCTCACGGCGGCGTTCTCGGAGACGATGCTGCTCAACTGCCCGCAATGCAGGCAGGAGGTGGAGAAGACCGGGGCCGTGGTGCTCGGCTACATGTCCGAAGCGCCATTCTACCTGCATCCGAAGCCGTTCCGAGCCTGCAGGACGTGAAAGCAACAGGTCCGCTCCGTCGGCGCGTTTCAGATCTTCGCCAAGGCGATCGACGCGGTCCCGGTGACGACGGCGCCGAGCGAGACTTATGAGGCCATGCAGCGGGGCGCCGTGACGTGCTTCGTGGGCGGCGGCTTCTGGCTGAAGCAGTACGGTCTGGCGGATGTGGCCAAGTACGTGGTCGACCGTCCTCTCGGCCAGTACAACAACGGCTCCGTCCTGACGATCAATCAAGGCGTCTGGAAGGGCCTCTCGGCCGAGCACAAGCGGGCCATCCTCGAGGACATGCCGTTCCTTCTGCGCCGTGCCGCCCAGGCGAACATCGAGCAGGATCGCGAGGCGCGCGAGGCTTCCAAGGCCAAGGGAGTGGCCTGGGCGCAGCCATCGGCGGAGTTCAATGCCGTCTTCGCCAAGTTCCGCGAGGGCGAGCGCCCCCGCGTGATCAAGGCGGCGACCGACAAGGGAATTCCGAACGCGGAGGCGATCTACAAGAAGTTCGACGAGAACCTCGCCAAATGGACAAGGATCGTCGCCGAGACCGGGGACGATTGGAACCGGTACGAGGAGGGCCCTGCGGCGCGAAATCTACGCCAAGTTCCAACCGGCCAGCTGACGGCCCGTGGGGCCGGCTGCCGCGGGCGAGTCGCATCGGGCCGCGCCGCCGCGCGGAGCGGCCCTCCAGCACTCCGGCAACGAGCAAAGGCCATGACCCGGCTCCTCAAGGCTCTCGACAGGATCGCTGATCTGCTGGTGATCGCCGGTTGCGCCGTCACCCTCGCGATGATGCTTCACGTCACGGCGGACGTGCTCGGCAAGGTGCTTTTCAACCACCCCATCAACGGGACCCTGGAGGTGGTGACCTACTACTACATGGTCGGCTGCGTGTTCCTGCCGCTCGCCATGGTGCAGCGCAAGCGCGCGCAGATCGTCGTCGAGGTCTTCACGCACCTCCTGCCGCGCCGGGCTCTCCTCTACCTCGACGGAGTCGTGTCGCTCGTCAGCGCCGGCTTCGCCGGCCTGCTCACCTATCACGGCGCGCTCCACGCGACCGCCAAGACGCAACTGCGCGAGGTCATTCCCTCGCCGCAGCTCTACCTCGAGATCTGGCCGGCCCGGTGGTTCGTCGTTCTCGGCACCGGAGCGGTCACTCTCTACCTCGTCGTCCAGGCCGTGCGCGATCTGCTCGAAGCCACGCGAGGTGCCGACATGCAGGCCCGTCCTGAGCTTGCGGTGGGCTCCGACATTCCCATCGCCTGAGGGCTCGAACCGTGACGAACTTCGAAATCGGCCTTTATGCGCTCGGCTCGCTTTTCGTTCTCCTGGCCCTGCGGTTCCCCATCGCCATCGCCCTGAGCATCGTGTCCTTTGCCGGCATTCTGGCGATCAGAGGCCCGCGGGCGGCGTACGGCCAGCTCGGCGTCCTTCCCTTCGACTTCGCGTCGAGCTGGACGCTCTCGGCCGTCCCGATGTTCCTGCTGATGGGAGCCTTCGCGTTCAACTCCGGGATGACGCATCGGTCTACAAGGTCTGCCGGATGTGGTTCTGGTGGGTCCCCGGCGGACTCGCCATCGCGACGAACTGGGCAAGCGCCATGTTCGGCGCGATCTCGGGTTCGAGCATGGCCGTGACCGCGGTCATGGCGCAGGATCGCGATCCCGGAGATGCTGCAAGTCCAGCTACGACAAGTCGCTGGCCACCAGCGTGGTCGCGGCCTCCGGGACGATCGACTCGATGATCCCGCCCAGCATCGCCTTCGTGATCTACGGGTGAGTGCCGAGGTGCCGATCACCGACGCTCTTTCTGGCCGGCGTCCTTCCGGGCCTCCTGACCGGCGTCGTCTACATGGTGATGATCATTGCGCGAGCGCTGATCAATCCGGCGCTCGCGCCGCGCGGGACGCGACATTCACCGGGAGGAACGGCGCGAGGCGATGATCGACGCATGGCCGCTGCCGGTGCTCTTCGTCGGGATCTTCGCCGGCCTCTACACCGGCGTCATGAC
The DNA here is from genome assembly GCA_963723525.1 of uncultured Alphaproteobacteria bacterium. GTDB lineage: Bacteria > Pseudomonadota > Alphaproteobacteria > Rhizobiales > Beijerinckiaceae > Microvirga. The sequence continues at coordinate 91,682 of CAVRRI010000015.1, read as the reverse complement.
GCCGACCGAGGCGGCTGCCGGGAGCGCCGCGCTGGCCCTGCTCATCGCCCTGCTCCGCCGCGAGATGACGTGGGAGTCATGCAGAAGAGCCTCGATCGAGACTGCGCTTACCACGTCCTCGCATCTTCTTCATCGTCATCGGCGCCGCGTTCTTCACCCGCTTCATGGCCGTCTCGGGCCTTCCGGACCAGGTCGGAGAACTCATCAGGCAGCATGCGCCGTCGCAGCTCGCGTTCATCCTGATGATGAGCGGCGTCATCGTCCTGCTCGGCATGTTCCTGGAAGGGATCAGCATCATGCTCCTCGTCCTTCCGATCATCGTCCCGATCTGCCGTACGCTCGGCGTCGACCTGATCTGGGTCGGCGTCATCGTCGTCAAGCTGATCATGATCGGGCTGCTGCATCCGCCGATCGGGATCCAGGCTTTCGTGGTCAAGAGCGTCGTCGGCGACGAGGTCCCGCTCACCACGATCTTCCGGGGCCTGTTGTGGTTCCTGGGCGCCGAGATCTTCATCATGGCGCTGATCATCGCGTTCCCCGAAATCAGCACCTTCCTTCCGAGCCTTATCGACTGAGATCGCGGAGGCCCGCGCCGGGACGGGGTCGCCGCGCCCGCACCTCCGGGATGGAAGCGGCGCATGGTCAGGGATCGAGGTTCAGGATCACCGTCTTGGTTTCCGTGAAGGACTCGATCGTCGCGTAGCCACCCTCCCGTCCGACGCCCGAGGCCTTGACGCCGCCGGCCGGAGAGTTCGGCATCACCGTATAGCCGTTGATTCCGACGGAGCCGGTGCGCATCGCCTTGGCGACCCGAAACGCCCGGGCGAGGTTCGTCGTGTATATTCCGCCCGAGAGGCCGTATTCGGTATCGTTGGCAATGGCCACGGCCTCCTCTTCGGTCTCGAAAGGGATGACCGCCAGCACGGGCCCGAAGATCTCCTCCTGCGCGATAGTCATCCTGTTGTCGACTTCGGCGAACAGCGTCGGGTTGACCTAGTTCCCGTCGCGGAGATCGCCGCCCGGACGATCGCCGCCGAAGACGAGCCGCGCTCCTTCCTTGCGGCCCTTCCCGATATAATGCGCGACCCGGTCCACCTGGCGGCGGGAGATGAGCGGGGCAGAGGTCGTGTCCAGTTCGAAGGGATCGCCGAATCGGACGCTTTCGACCTGGCGGCGGGCGTGATGGAGGAACTCGTCGTAGACGGAACGATGAACGACGGCGCGCGTCGGCGTCGAGCAGACCTGGCCGGAGAGGAAGGTCGAGCAGAGGCTCATGAGGGAGGTCGCCGCGTGTTCGACGCTTCCGGCGTCGGGAAAGACGATGGCTGCGCTCTTGCCGCCGAGCTCGAGCGTCACCCCCTTGATGCCCTTGGCGGCGACGGCCATCAGATGCTCCCCGACGGGTCTCGAACCCGTGAAGGTGATCTTGTCGACGCCCGGGTGACGCGCGAGCGCGTCGCCGGCGAGCGGAATCGTTTCGCGCCGGCGTGGGGTAGTTCAGTTCGAATTGGCCGTCGTGGCCGCCATCGGCCATTACGGCTATAGCCGCGAGCGGTTTCTCGCGATGAACGTGGTCGAAATCTGCCCGCCGGAGGACCGGGCGGCACTCCGGTCGGCCCTGGAGCCGCACGGCTTGCCGGCCGTTGTCGACAGCACGTGGCGGCACGTCAAAGCGGACGGCGACCTCATCGACGTGATCGGCCGGGCCCGGCCGATCACCTTCCAGGGCCGGAGCGCTGTGCTCGTCGCCCTCACGGACGTGACCGAGCGAAACCGCTACGCGAGCAGTCTGCAGCAGGCGAAAGACGTCGCGGAGCACGCAAGCCGAGCCAAGTCGGATTTCCTGGCCACGATGAGCCACGAGATCAGAACCCCGCTCAACGGCATTCTCGGCTATACGGACCTGCTCCTCGATCGGTCCCGCGACGCGGAACAGCGACCAGAATTATCTCGAGCGGATCCAGGCAGCCGGGTGCGGCCCTGCTGACCATCGTCAACGACGTCCTCGATTTCTCGAAGGTCGAGGCCGGCCAGGTCGAACTCGATCAGCAGCCCTTCTCTCTCGGGTCCCTGGCGCGAAATGCATTGTCGATCGTGAGCAGCGGGGCGGAGCGGAAAGTGCTCGCCTTACCTTCGAGCTCATCCGGCCGCTCCACCGCCGCTGGTCATGGGCGACGAGGACCGGCTCCGGCAGGTGCTGCTGAACCTGCTGAACAATGCCGTCAAGTTCACCCCCTCGGGCCGGGTCACCCTCCGGTTGGCGACGCGCCCCTCGCGAGACGGCGGGGTGTCGGTCCGCTTCGAGGTGGAGGATACCGGGATCGGCATCCCGCACGACAAACGAAGCCAGCTTTTCGAGCGGTTCAGCCAGGTGGACGGCTCGATCCGGCGGGAATTCGGGGGGACCGGCCTCGGGCTCGCGATATCGAAGCGCCTCGTCGAACTCATGGGCGGCGAAATCGGGTTCGAGAGCGAACTCGGGCACGGTTCGACGTTCCGGTTCACCGTCACGCTGCCGCGAGCGAGCGGGTCATCGCGTCGAGGTGCGGAGCGAAGCCGAAACCTCTGCAGCCGTCCTTCGCGCGCATTCTTCTGCGTCGAGGACAACGAGATCAATCAGGACATCGCCCGCGCCGTCCTGCGGGAAGCGGATAGGAAGTCGGACACGGTCGTGCGGACGGGGCTGCGGCGGTCAAGGCCGCCCATTCAAAGCCCTACGACGTGGTCCTGATGGACATTCAGATGCCGGTCATGGACGGCATGACCGCGACGCAGAGGATCCGCGGCTTGAATCACTCAGCGCGCAACGTCCCGATCATTGCGATGACGGCGAATGTCCTGCCGCAGCAGATCCAGGCCTTCCGGGCAGCCGGCATGGACGACCATGTCGGCAAGCCGTTCAAACGCGACGACCTGCTGGCTGCGGTCGCGCGCTGGGTCGAACGCAGCGCTTCAAGCGCCGCCTGAGCGCGACGGAGGTCGGCCGGGGAGCGCGCAGAGTGGCGTTCCCTGCCGACGACACCGTCCTGGGGCACCGTGCTGGACCCGCCGTCGCGGCCCGGCCTATGCTGCCAAGACGATCAGGTCGAAGGCGGCGAGCATCTTGCAATGAGCGGGGCGAAGCGGGTGCAGGCTCTTCGAGAGCTGCTGGGCGAGGTGCACAGGGCGCTGGAATTGCCCTTCGGCTTCGAACTCTGGGACGGTTCCGTCGTCCCGAGCGATTGTCCGGCGGACGCCATGCGGCTTCTCATCGCGCGGGAAAGCGTCGTCGCGGCACTCGTTCGCCGGCCGACCCTCGACACGCTCCTCAATGCTCACGTAGCCGGTCTCCTCGACCTGAAGAACGGCACTCTGTTCGACCTCGCCGCAGAACGGCCTCAGGGCAGGCTCGGTCGCCGGTTGAGAGATGTCGGCAAGCTCAAGGCGCTCGCTGTTGCGGCTCGTTTCCTCAGGGCACCCTCCGACATGCCGCGTCCACTGGACGCGGCGCGGAGAGGGTCCGGCTCGAGGGACGGCCGGCCCGACACCAACAGGGACAACATCGCCTTCCACTACGACGTCTCGAACGCCTTCTACCGGCTCTTCCTCGACCCGGAGATGGTCTACACCTGCGCGTACTTTCAGCCCGACTGGCATCATGACCTCGCCCGCGCACAGCGGGACAAGCTCGACATGATCTGCCGCAAGCTCCGGCTCCGACCCGGCGAGCGGCTCCTGGACATCGGCTGCGGCTGGGGCGCGCTCATCTGCCATGCGGCGCAGAACTACGGCGTCACGGCGGTGGGCATCACCCTCGCCGAGGAACAGGCGGCGCTCGCACGAGAGAAGATCGGAAAACTCGGACTGGACGATCGGGTTCGGGTGGTGCTTCAGGACTACACGCAGACCGAGGGCGAATTCGACAAGGTCGCCTCGATCGGCATGTTCGAGCACGTCGGCATCGCCAATCACCCCGCGTACTTTCGGACGGTCCATCGTCTCCTGCGGCCGCGAGGCCTCTACCTCCATCACGCGATCGCCCGACGCGCCAAGCGTTCCGAAAAGGCGTTCCGGCGGACGAGGCCGGAGGCGCGGGCGATCCTGCGCCATATCTTTCCGGGCGCGGAGCTCGATCACCTCGGCATGTCGGTGGCGAATCTCGAACGCTTCGGTTTCGAAGTGCACGACGTCGAGGCGTGGCGAGAGCATTACCAGCGGACCACGCGCTTGTGGTGGGAGAATCTGAACGCCCGCCGTACGGAAGCGGAGGCGGAGGTGGGGCCGGAAAAGACCCGCTCATGGCTGCTCTATCTGGCGGGCGTGTCCCTGGCGTTCGAGCGCGGCGTCATCGGGGTCAATCAGATCCTCGCTTCGAAACGGACGAGGGGGGCGTCCGGGATGCCGGCGTCGCGGGCCGATCTCTACGGTTGAGCCATCGGGCGCGGCGGTCCCGGCCGATGGCCCTCACTCCGGCCATCGCCATGCAGGTCTGCACGGAGACGCTTCGCGCCTCGTCGACCTGAGCAGTTTCGGCGAGGTTTTCGAGACCCGCCAAGGATCTCGGTCTCCTGGATGATGACCGAGCCGCACCTCGGGACGGTCCGTCTGGGGATCGCCTGGTCGGAGGAGGCCGAGGCGGAGGTCGTGGTCCTCGAGATGGCCGGGACGGGAAAAACCGCCGCTCGATCGGCTCGGCGGTCCGGTCGCGACGAAGCTCCCGGCGCCGGGTGGGCGGTCAGACCTCGATGTCCAGAAGCCTGTCCAGCATCCGGGCGGACGTCCGGAAGGCGGCGAGGTTCACCTTGAAGTTCCAGGACGCCTCGATCTGGCTGACGGCCTCCCGGGCGAAATCGACATTCGGCGCCGACACCATTCCGGCCTCGTTCGCGTGCGGCGACGAGGGATCGTATTCCGGCACGAACGCCGGCACCCTCTCGCGGACGCTTGCGACCGTTCCGCCGCCGGCCGTGTCCCGCTGAACCGTATCGATGGGCCGATATGCCTCCCGGCCCTCTGCCGGCGGAGCTTCGGGCCTTCCGGTGCTTCTCGCATTCGCGACGTTCGATGCGCTCGCCGTAAGGCGAACGACGCTCGCCCGGAGGCCGGATGCCGAGATGGAAAGAGAGCTGTTCATGGAAGCCAACCGACCACGATCCCGTTGACCGAGCGCTACCCCGATCGCTCGAATTGAACCGAACATCCGGGGAAGAGAGGGCGGGAGGAGGCTTCTGCCCCGGTTTTCGGCCCACAAGCGCCCGGCGATCGGAAACCGATCACGGTCAAGCTCGTTATCCTGACATGCGGGTGAAGTCTTCCGACGGGAGTACGATGCGGGCGGCACGGCCGTGCCCCCCCCGACGAGGCAAGCACGGGGAGGGGGAGTGAGCGGGCCGGTCGCCGCGGCGAAGACCATGCGGGCCGCCGTCCTCGACGGTCCGGGCCGGATACGGGTCGAGAAGGTCGCACGCCCCGAGCCGGGTCCTGGCGAGGTGCGGGTTCGCCTCGAAGGCTGCGGCGTCTGCGCTTCCAACCTGACGCCGTGGGCCGGTCCCGAATGGATGCGGTTTCCGACCGAACCCGGCGCTCTCGGGCACGAAGGCTGGGGAATCGTCGACTCGGTCGGCGCAGGTGTGGAGGGGCTGACGGTGGGCGACCGGGTCGCTGCTCTGTCCTACAAGGCCTATGCGGAATACGACATCGCCGCTGCGGGGAGGGTGGTCCGTCTTCCCGCCTCCCTCGACGGACAGCCGTTTCCGGGCGAGCCCCTCGGATGCGCCATGAACATCCTTCGCCGGAGCGATATCGGGCCGGGGCAGACGGTCGCCATCGTCGGGATCGGTTTTCTCGGCGCCGTCCTGACCCGGCTCGCCTCGGACGCCGGAGCGCGCGTGATCGCAATCTCCCGGCGCGCCTGTTCGCTCGATGTCGCGCGCGCGTTCGGCGCGGCGGAGACGATCCCGATGGAGGATCATCACGGGATCATCGGGCAGGTGCGGGAACTGACGGGCGGCGGCTTCTGCGACCGGGTGATCGAAGCCGTCGGCAAGCAGTGGCCCCTGGATCTCGCGGCGGAACTCACGCGCGAGCGCGGGAAGCTCATCGTGGCCGGCTACCACCAGGACGGTCCGCGAACGGTCGACATGTGGTTGTGGAACTGGCGCGGCCTCGACGTGATCAACGCCCACGAGCGGGATCCCGAAATCTACATCCAGGGCATGCGCGAGGCGGTCGCCGCCGTCGCCTCCGGACGCCTCGATCCGCGCCCGCTCTGCACGAACACCTTCCCGCTCGAGCGTCTCGGCGACGCCCTCGACGCCACCCGCGACCGGCCGGAGGGGTTCCTCAAGGCTCTGGTGACGCCCTGATGATGCAGGCTCCGCACGAGCCGGAGCCGGGTGTGCCCCGCGCTCGCCCGCGCATCGGCTTCCTGGGGGTCGGATGGATCGGACGCCATCGTCTGCAGGCGATCCTCGAGACCGGCGCCGTAGACGTCGCCGCCATCGCCGACCCGTCGCCCGAGATGGCGGCCGAAGCGGGGCGACTGGCGCCCCGCGCGGAGCAGGTCGGGACTTTGGACGGCCTCCTGGGCGCGGGCCTCGACGGCGTGGTGATCGCAACGCCGAGCGCGATGCATGCGGAGCAGTCGATCAGGTCGCTCGAACGGGGTGCCGCGGTCTTCTGCCAGAAACCGCTGGGGCGGACGGAAGGCGAGGTGCGGGCCGCCGTCGACGCCGCGCGCCGGGCGGACCGGCTCCTCGCCGTGGACCTGTCCTATCGCTTCACCGAAGGGATGCGGCGGGTGCGCGACGTGATCCGCTCCGGAGAACTCGGTCGGGTCTACGCGGCGGACCTCGTCTTTCATAACGCCTACGGGCCGGACAAGCCCTGGTTCTACGATCCCGCGCTCGCCGGAGGCGGATGCGTGATGGACCTCGGCGTGCATCTGGTCGACCTTGCGCTCTGGGTGCTCGACGCGCCGCAGGTCTCCGGCGTCTCCAGCAGGCTGTTCGCCGGCGGCGAGCCGCTTGAGCATCACCGCGCGCGCGTGGAGGATTACGCGGTCGCCACTCTGGAAATGGAGACCGGCGCCGCGGTGCGACTCGCCTGCTCCTGGCGACTTCAGGCGGGGTGCGACGCCGTCATCGCGGCGACGTTCTACGGGACGGAAGGCGGCGCCGCGTTCAGGAACGTGGATGGCTCGTTCTTCGACTTCGTCGCGGAGCGCTATCGCGGTACGGCTCGGGAGGTGCTGACGAACCCGCCGGACGCGTGGGGCGGGCGGGCCGCCGCGGCTTGGGCCACGCGACTCGCGGCAGGAGAGCGCTTCGATCCCGAGGCGGAACGGCTGACCGACGTGGCGCGCGTGCTGGACCGGATCTACGGCCGATGAGAATTCGGGAGCGCACGGCCGCCGGCGCGCCCGCAGCTCATCGGGTGGGCGCTCTCCGGCCGGAACCGCTTCACCTCGAAAGGGTTCCGTCTCAGCGCCGGGTCGGGGCGAGGGGCGGCCAGAAGGTCTTCGCCACGCGATTTTCTCTTGGGTGCTGCCCTGCCGGTGCAGTGCCCGCACTCCGGATGATTCGCAGCGCCGTCAGCATGATGACGGCAATTACCGAACCGGCGACGCCGTAAGCCGCGAGCAATTCAGGGTTGGACATCGGGCTCCTCTCAGAAGTTTGCCGACGACGACGCTAAACGATCGCTTTTGCATGCCCAAACGGAATATTAAGCAATAGTTAACATGAACGACCAGGAGAGCAGATACAAGGCTCCATGGAGACATCGAATTACTATCATTTTTCTTCAAATTGTCTGGATCGACGGCAGCCTCCGTCGCTTTGCGGGATCGTCCGAAGAGCCGTGCATGAACCATCCAGCAGCGCCGAAACCCGCTCTTGCCGGGCTTTTCTCGTGATTTGCCTCGTGATTTCTCCGGCGGTAGAACGTTCCCTAACGTAACCTCACACTGGCGGATGTCCGATGACCGTCGATCAATTGAGCGAACGTTTGGAAGGCTTGGCTGCCGGCGAAGTCGAGGTTCTCACCCGGGCGCAGTTCGAAATCGCATTCCGAGCGCTCGCATCCCTGTCGGACAAGAAGAAAGCCGCGATTACCCTCGGCGATTGGCGGCGGTGCGGCGTGATCTTCATCGGAACGGACAGGACCTACGTGAGCTTCACCCGACGCAGCGCCCGTCCCCAGCCGACCGCCTCCTTCAGGGACGCGCCGCCGGCCCCTTGAGAGACGTATCCGGGCGCGCTGCCGTCCAGGTCGAACCCGTGGTCTCTACGGGTGCGACGGACCTCATCTGCTCCACGAAGGCGCCCAGGCTCCTGCTGCCCGACGGATCGGAAGCGATGGCCGGCAGCATGCTCCCGTCGAACGGCTCCTCGTGGATCGAGCCGTCGGCCATGAAGGTCGTCTTGATCCCGGACGTGGCGTCGAAGGAAACCGACCTCACGCGACTGCGGGAGGCCGAAGCCGGCTCGGCGACGGCAGGGTTCAACCGCTGTTCCGGAACCACCCGATCCACGTCGAGCGCAAACGGCCCGCCGATCCGCGCCGGGGATCCGTTCGGCTGGAGCGTCTCTGGTTTCCCGGCAGCGCGCCGCGGCTCGGCGCCGGTCGTCACCACCTGACCCCCAGAGGCCACAGCGTTTCCGGGGCGCGCCTGTTCGAGCACAGCTTGCGCCCGGCTCGCTTCCCTCTGAACCGGCGAGCCGAACACAGCAACGAGGGGATTGGAAGCACGCTCGGCATCGGCCTTCGCCTTGGCGGCGGCCGCGGTGCTCGCCGCCTCCATGTGACGGCGGGCGGCGGCTTTCTGTGCGTTGTTGTTGGTGCTGTAGGAATATTGCTGCCCATTCACCTCGTAGGTGACCATCCTGGCTTCGGCGGTGCCGGTCATCGCCGCGAGAGTCATGAGCGCTGCCGCCCGGGCGACCGGAGGAACTCTTAACATATTCATACCTTGGTCTTTTTCGCCGCGGCCAAGACTCGTTCAAGAATTATGGCAACGCTAAGGCGCAGGCCGTCCGGCCGAGAAAGCGCCGGCCGAAGGCATCGCACCGGCGAAAGAATCCTGGAGGGGTTTGCATCAACTCTGCTTCCCATTAATCAGCCGCGGCAAGATTTGACCTTACGGAATGTCGGGCTCGCGCCGGATTCCGAGGATCAGCGCGCTGTGCTGATCGTGAGCGAGGGCCCGACTGCAATGTCCGGAACCGGCGTGAACTCCTTCCTGGCCGTCATCCAGAACCGCATCGACGAGATCGCCGATCAGGCGGGAATCGTCGGGCAGTCGCGGCTCGGCATCGACGAGACCCTTGCGGCGCTGCCGCGTCGCTACCGCCGTCGCGTCAGCATGTACCTGGAAAGCCTCCGAGCGTTTTCGCCGGACCCGGGCCAGCGAGCCGCCGCCGAGACATTGCAGCGGAGGGCCGCGGCCGCATGGGACGAGAACCCGCCGAGCGCGTTCGACGGCCGGACTCCGGGTGATCGGAGCTGAGCCCGGGACCCTTCTGAGGCATCGGTCCACCGCCCGGCGCAGCGTGCCTCGTCGAGAGTCGCTCCGCGGCGGGTCGACAAACCGGCCACGCTGCGGCCATCTCTTCGCCACGACCAGGCTTTTTGTTGACAAGGTCGATGCATAGGCGTCGGCGGAACCCAGTTGGGCCGTTCGGTTGCCATCCGAGGTCGGCCGCGAGGCGAGGTGGCGAATGCCCGAACAGATCGTCGTGACTCCGAAGAACGGACAGTGGCTCGTGACAACCCGCGGGGTGGTTCTGCAGCGGTTGCCGACCGCGTCCAGAGCAATCCGCAAGGCCATCAAGACCGCCTCCCGATTTACCTCGCACGAGATCAAGGCCGAGGTGTTGATCGAGACGGGAGGCGAGGCGAAGCCCCTCTGGCGGCCGGGTGGGCCCGCCTTCACGGGTGGACGCTGAGACCTCGGCTCCCACGGCCGTCGGGCGTCCCGACCGCCGCTTGACCAAGACCCGGCCATGACCCGGTCCCCCGCGCCGCGTCGGGAGCGGGCTCGGCCACGGCCTGGCGCCAGAGCGATGCGAGAACAGAGAGCATCGTGCGAAGAAGTGGACACCGGTTCTTCGCCCAAAGCGATGCGAGAACAAGGCGCATCGTGCGAAGAAGTGGACACCGGTTCTTCGCTCAAGCGATGCGAGAACAAGGCGCATCGTGCGAAGAATGGACACCGGTTCTTCGCTCTCCAGGATGCGTTCGGAGCGCAACTTGCACCGGACGAGATTCAGCGGCTGCTTAACCACCCATTAACCATGATCTGGCCTCCTAGGCGCTTCGAGACCGGCTCGGCCGCAGCCTCGCCCGCCCGTTTCGCTCGCCAGGAGATGACCATGAGGGATCGTGTTGCCGCGCGCGTCCACCGCACCCATCGCTTGAGCCTGCGCGCCGTCTGCTGCTGCCTCGTTCTGTCCGGTCTGTGCTCCGGCGCCCTCGCCCTGGTCGGGGCCTGAGCGCCGGCTATCGCCGGAGATCGGTCTGCCCGGTGGCGACCGGATCCAAGGGCTCCTCGGTGACGGTCCCATCCAGGAACGTGATCGTCTTGCGGCCCTTGTCGAAATCATAGGTCACCGACTTGATGTTCGGTCCGATCCGGGGCTCGCTCGTGGCCATGGACCTTGCCCTCTGTTCCAAGGCCCTCTGCAGAGGCAGCAGGCGGGTCTCATCCTGAAGCGACGGAGCGCCGGCGGGCGCAGGGGCCTCCTGCGGCAGTGCCGCTGCAGCAGGCAGGGGCGCCGGTGCCGATTCGGCCATGCCGGTTCGCGGGGTGTCGGCCGGAGCCTTGGCGGCTTCGGTGCTCCGCTTCGGGAAGCGCCCCGTCACCCAACGGCCGTTCACGCGCTTGCGCGTGTAGTAGTCTTTCGCCTCGGCCGACCCGATCCCGACCAGGGCCGGGAAAGGATCGCCCGGTCCGGCGCCAAGGATGGCCGCGACGAAAGCGGCTTGGATGCAGATCTTGGCTCGCATGGACCAGTTGCCCTCCGACCGGCGCAGTGCGCTCGGTTGATCCGATAGTCCCGCGCCGGGCCCGACAAACAGTCCCGGCGGAACCGGGCCTCAGCGGTCTTGCCGGGCGATCGCCCGCGCCGGTTGATTGTGCCTCAAGGGAATATTCTGTCTTGCGTAAGAAGACAAGAAGCAGCGCCGGAGAACGGCGAGACGCCGCCGTTCGGAAGAACTCGCTCGATTCAATAATCAACTTGCCTCGATGATGCGTCGATCCGTCCCGAGTCCGAATGTATTGCCTGAAGCTACATTCCCGATCTCGCTCCTTCGTCCGAATTCAGCCGGAGCGCAGCTTTTGCTCCGGCGGGAGCCGACGAGAGGCGCCGCACCCGGCCGGACGGCGCAGGTGCAGAGCCGCTGTCCGTGGAACGGCTTTTGACCACCGACGTACTGCCGTTAAGGAAGATGGAAGTCGATCATTGAGGTGAACTTTGTTCAGTGGTGAAATCTTGGCCGCCAGTCGAGGGCCGCGCGATGGTGCCTTGCGATCGACCCGATCAGACCCGAACTCGGACGCCGCTCCCTCCGGAGCTGGAGCGCAAGCTGCAATTATGCGAGGGGATCGTCGAGCGCATGCGCGTCCTGCAGGAGCAGGTCGATTGGGAAATCCGGCAGGGGCGTCTGCAGGGACGGCGGCAGACGCATTCGCTCGCTGCGGACCGGGAGAAGCCCTACGAGGCCGGCCCCGTCGTTCGCCTCGCGGTGAGCAGCGTCCTGCGCTGGATGACCGAGACGCTCGTGCCGCGCCGCGGCTGAGCGCGCCTGCCTGCAGGGACCCGGGCGGCAGCTGGGGGCAGTCGCACGTCGCCGCCAAGGCTCCCGTCGGAAACGCCGTCATGGGATCGCGTAACCGCCGCTGAGTGCGGCGTTCCGAAGAGTTCGTTCCGGCGCGGTCGGGATGACGATCAACCGGTGCTCCCCAGGAGCACGACCCTCGCGAGTCGTCTTCATGCATTCTCGCTCCCGTCTCGGTCTTCTCGTTCTCTCGATCGGCCTCGCCTGGTCGAGCCCGCTCGCCGCGCAGGGAAACGATCCGCTCACGCGCTTCCTCAACGGCCTTCTCAAGACTGATGCAGACAAGGCCGAATCCGCGTCCGGGGACGACAAAGCTCAGGCCGCGCCGCAGAATCCGAGCCGGTCGGGATCGTCGGCGAGCCGGAGTCGCGCCGCGAAGCCGGTCGTGCCGCCCGAGCCTGCGTCATCCGGTCCGGGAGAAGTGCTCGCCGCACCCGCGCCGAGACCGATCGAGAGGCGCAAGCCGATTGCGCCGAATGCTCCGACGGTCGCCGTGCCGCCCCCGCCGGCTCCTCCGACGCTGCCCGTCGTTCCGGCCGTCGCGTCGCAGCAGCCGGCGCCGCTTCCGACCACGCCCGAGGCGGCGATCGAGCGCCTGAACGCCCATTTCAACCGTATCGATGCGCTCACCGCGACCTTCGTGCAGACGGCGGGCGGTCGGCGCAGCCAGGGAACGTTGTCGCTGAAGCGTCCGGGCCAGATGCGGTTCGCCTACGCGCCTCCGAGCACGCTGGAGATCGTGTCGGACGGCCGCTCGGTCGCGATCCGCGACAGCAAGCTCGGCACCAACGACGTCTACCCCATCGGGCAGACGCCATTGAAGTTCCTTCTGAAGGACCAGTTCGATCTTGCGCGCGACACCAAGATCCGGAACGTCCAGACGAACCCCGACGGCACGATCGTCGTGCGTTTCGACGACAGCGCGACGTTCGGCGGCACATCGAAGGTGACCCTTCATTTCGACGCGCGGCGCAATCGGCTGAAGGAATGGACCGTCGTCGATCCGCAAGGCTACGAGACGACGATCGTCCTGTCGGATGTGGAGGTCGTGACCCGGGGTGTCGCCGACTGAAGGAGGCGCCTGTCCTGGCGGCCGCCGCCGGCACCAACCCGGCGGCTCGCCATTCGGGCGGGCGACGTCAGTTGACGGTGCGCGTGTCGGCGGTGAGCGTCGCGGTCACGAGCTGGCAGGCGAGCAGCACCGCCTCGCGCGTCGCGCTGGCTTCCGAAAAGTCGATGCCGGGGACGAGCGACGCGCCCTGGCGCACCTCCGCCATGAGATTGGCGATGGCCGTCTTCATGGCGCTCTCGATGTTTTCCTGACCGACCTTCTCGGCATAAAGCGAGGCTTGCTCCAGAAAGCCCGCGGCGAGCTGGTGAGCGAGTTGCCCGTTCAAAGACATGTTGCCCCCGACGACGAATCATTTTTTTTAATGTCATCTTTGTTGCCGCGAGGAAGGGGAGGAAGACAAGAGATTTGTCGTCACACATCCACATGGAAGGTGCATTCACCCGCACCAATGCCGGCGGCGTGACTCTCTTGCCTCGAGACCCTCGAACCACCGCAGGGCGAGTCCCTCGTCGACGAGGATCGCCGCCACGTCGCGCCCGTCCTGGAGAATGAGGCGGCCGAGCGTTCGTCCGAGATGATCGCGTCCATTGCGCTCGATGCGGACGGGTCCGGCTGCGACCAGCTCGGCGAGGCGCTGGCGGGATCTGAGTGCGAAGATCTCTTCCCGCTCGCAATCGGGTTCGGAAATGCCGGGCGCCTCGATGTTGATGATGCGCACGCGCTCGGCTCCGAACGCGACCGTATCCCCGTCGATCACCACCGCCTGCCGCCCGTCGAGGGTGTCGGCGCGGCCGGGCGCGGCCGCCGGGGCGGGCGCCGTCGGCAGGGCGAAGGCGAGTACGAGGCAGGAAAGGAGGCGCTGCATGGGAAAGATTTGGGAGGGATGCCGTGCTCTCGCGCTTTCCACGGGGGCCCGGTCCCCGGCGCGAGACCGGCCCCTCAATGCGCCATGAAGACCGGAAGCTCGGTATTGCCCAGGATGTGGCTCGTCGCGCCGCCGAAGATCATCTGACGAATGCGGCTTTGCGTATAGGCGCCCTTCAGCAGGAGGTCGCAACCCATCGATGCCGCCGTGGCGAGCACGACCTGTCCGGGGGCCCCGCCTCCGCTGCTCGTCTGGGCCTCCGCGCGGATCCCATGCCGCCGCAGCGAGCGGGCGAGGTCGGCTCCCGTCGGGGGGCCGGACGCCCAACCTTCCACCTCGAGCACGGTCACCGTCTCGGCCTTCGCCAGGAGGGGCATGGCGAAGGCGACCGTGCGGGCCGTCTCCGGACTCCTGTTCCAGGCGATCACCACCCGGCGGCCGAGAGTCACCGGTGCTCTCGGCGGAACGACGAGAACGGGCCTGCCGCTCTCGAACAGGGCCGCCTCGACGGTGGCGAGACGCGCGTGGTTCGCGCGGGTGCTCGGGCGCCCGACGACAGTAATGTCGAACGAACGGGCATAGGCGCCGAGGAATGCGTCGTTCGCGAGATCGCCCTCGTACCGGCTGAAGCTCGGGCCTGTCGAACCGTCGGCGGCGCGAGGCACGCCCCGACCCGTCATGAAGGTCTCGAAATGGTGGTAGCAGGCTGCCGCCATCTCGCGGCGGGTCGCCGGATCGAGGACCGACGGCGCACCGATCGCCATGTCGACCGGCATCGCCACGGGCAGATCGAGCGTGATCGCGAGCCCTTCGATGTAGCTCTCGAAGTCCCGTCCCAGAAGCACGGCCGTCTCCAGGACCTGAGGCAGGAGGCTGTGTTCTTCGAGCGGGACGAGAATGTTCTTCATACCTCATCATCCTCGCAAGACGCCTTCTCGGCAAGCGGCCGGTGATTCGCCCCCGGGCCCGCCGCGAAGGTCCCGCCGGGCACATGGGCAGCCCGCGGTTTTCGCGCGGCTTCCCGGCGCGCCGGAGGTGTTAAGCTGCGCCGACTCGGACCGACCCGAAGGCATCCCCTTGACCTTGATCATTGCCCGCGACGCGGCACCTGTGACCGCTCCCATTCCGGCTGCGCCCTCCCGTGCGACCGCCGCGCAGTCGCCGGCCGTCCCTCGGGAAGAGCCCTGGCGCGCGATTGCCTACGTGATCGCCGCCCTTCTCTTCTTCTCCTGTTCGGATGCGGCCTCGAAATATCTCACGGCGTCCTTGCCGGCCGTGCAGGTGACGTGGCTGCGCTTCGCGGTATTCGCCCTGGTCATGGTGCCGGCCGCCTGGATCTGGGGCGGCCGGCGCGCCTTCGTGTCGACCAGGCCGGGGCTGCAGGTTCTCCGGAGCATCGGCGTGCTGGGCTCCGCTCTCCTATTCATCAGCGGCCTGCGCTTTCTCCCGATGGCCGAGGCGACCGCCATGGCTTTCGTGTCCCCGGTCTTCGTGACGGCGCTCTCCATCCCGATCCTCCGCGAGCAGGTGGGATTGCGCCGCTGGACAGCCGTCTTTGTCGGCCTGCTCGGAGTTCTCGTCATCGTCCGCCCGGGGACCGACGCATTCGACCCTGCCGCGGCCTTCCCGATCCTGTCGGCGCTGAGCTGGGCGGTCGCCCTCGTGATCACGCGCAAGATGAGCGATGCGGAGAGCCCGCTGACGACGCTCCTATACGCAGCGTGCATCGGCTTCGCGGCATCGAGCCTTTTCCTTCCCTTCAGCTGGACCAGGATGGGCGGCTTCGAGATCCTCATCGGCATCGTCACGGGCCTGACCTCGGCCATCGCGCAGGGCCTCATCGTGCTGGCCTTCCGGCAAGCGGGTGCCTCGCTCCTGGCGCCCTTCTTCTATACCCAGCTCATCTGGTCGGCCGGTCTCGGCTATCTCGTCTTCTCGAACTTGCCCGACCGATGGACCTTCGTCGGCGCCGGGATCATCGCCGCGAGCGGGCTCTACACGGCGCACCGGGAGCGCATCCGCGCGGCGGAGCGGGCGCGCCTCCGGTAGAGCCTTTGGGCAAGAACCGGGTCCACTTCTTCGCACGATGCTCTCAGCGCATCGTGCGAAGAAGTGGACCCGGTTTTCCGCGCCGAACGATGAGCTGTTCTCAAAAGTTGAGCATCGGAGAGATCCCAAAAGGGGAATCCACTTTCGGGTCCGATGCTCCAGCGGCGCGAGAACGACGAGGGGGCGGTGTGTCTTTTCGGCGACAGCCGCGCCGGCGCGGATCATGCCAGTCTGACATTGTTCGGCGGCGGGCTGGGCATTCTCCCTCTGAACTCGAGCGGCCTCGGCGTTGGAGCCGGGGCCGTTTTGTCGTCGCACGGTGTTGAGCGGCCCCGGCCTCGGCGCGAGGGGACGTCAGCCTGCGTCCTGCTGCGGAGGCGCCGGCCTTTCGAGGACGATCTCGGGCATCCATCGCCGCACGGCCGCGAGCAGCTCGTGCGGGCGGAACGGCTTGCCCACATGATCGTTCATTCCCGCGGCCTTGAACCTCGCGATCTGGTCGGGGAGGACGTTGGCGGTCAGCGCGATGATGGGGATGTGGCGTACGAGGCCGGGCAGGGCCCGGATCATCTCCGTTGCCGTCACGCCGTCCATGACGGGCATCTGCACATCCATGAGCACCATGTCGTAATGGCCGCGCTGGACGGCCTGCAGCGCCTCAGCGCCGTTGCCGGCGATGTCCACGCGATGGCCCGCCTGGGACAGGATGAGCTGGGCGAGTTCCTGGTTGAGGTCGAGGTCCTCCGCCAGAAGTACCCGCGCCGGCATTCCGCACGGGCCTGTGAGGACCGGTGCGCCCGCCTGCAGGAACTGCAGACTTTCGCCGAGCGGGAGCGACACTTCGAACCAGAAGGTCGAGCCGACGCCGGGCTCGCTCTGCACGCCGACCGTCCCTCCCATGAGTTCGACGAGACGCTTGCTGATGGCAAGTCCGAGCCCGGTCCCGCCGAACTCGCGGCGGATCGAGCCGTCGACCTGGCTGAAGTGCTCGAACAGGCGGCCCTGCTTGTCCTTCGGAATGCCGATGCCCGTATCGGTGACGCTGAACCGGAAGCAGTCGCCCGAACCCGTCGTGCCGCAAGGCTCGACCCGGAGCCCCACATAGCCCTTGCGGGTGAACTTCACCGCGTTGTTGAGGAAGTTGAGAAGGATCTGCCTGAGACGGTCGCTGTCGCCCACGACGAGGCGGGGCACCTCGGGCGCCGCCGAGATGCTGATCTCGATCTCCTTCTCGGCCGCCATTCCCCCGATGATGGCGACCGTGTCTTCGAGGAGGCCCGGCAGCGAGAAGGGCTGCGGATCGAGCTCCACCCGTCCGGCCTCGATCTTCGAGAAGTCCAGAATGTCGTTCACGAGGGTGAGGAGGGCGGAGCCGGAGCCCTGGATGAGCTGGACGTACCGGCGCTCGTCGGGCGGGACGTTCGGCCGGTCGAGGAGCACGCCGGTGAAGCCGATGATGCTGTTGAGCGGCGTGCGGATCTCGTGGCTCATGGAGGCCAGGAAGTCCGATTTCGCCCGGCTGGCCTGCTCTGCAAGCTCTTTTGCGACCCTCAACTCCTCCGCTTGCCTGTGGCGCTCGGATACGTCCCGCATGGAGCCGAGGAAAATGGACCTGCCGTCCGCGCCGTGGATCAGACTCACGACGAGTTCGATCCAGACGAAATGTCCGCCCTTGTGCCTCAGCCGGTGCAGGTGGATCGCCGGGATGTCGAGCGCGCCGAGCCCGCCGTAGAAGGCGGACACGTCCGCCCGGTCGTCGGGATGGACGAGATCTTCCGTCGCGCGCTCCTGCAGTTCCTCGGGTTCGTAGCCGAGGACCGCCCGGCAGGCCGGCGAGACGTAGCTCCATTCTCCGGAGAGGCGCCGGACGACGATGACGTCGGACGAACTGTCGGCGAGGAGCCGGTAGCGTTGCTCGCTGTCGGCGATGGCGGCTTCGGTCTTCCGGCGGCTCGTCACGTCGGTATAGGTGCGGACGACGCCTCCGTCCGGGAGCGGCATGGTCCGGATCTCGAGCACGGTCCCGCTCGATCGCTCCCGCTCGTAGGAATGCGGCCCGCTTCGGAGGGCGTTCGGAGCCCAGCGGCGCTCGACGTCGCTCGTCTTCGTGAAATCGCCCTGCTCGATCTGGTAGGCGCGGATCTGGTCCATGCTCGGCCCGGATCGCAGCAGATTCTCCGGCAGATCCAGGAGCTCGGCCACGCGCCGATTATGGACCTGAACGATGCCTTGCCGGTCGACCATGACGAGGCCCTGGTCCATGGCGTCGAGGGTCGCCGTCAGCGTCGCCGCCATCCGTTCCTGCCTGCGCACGAAAGCGACGAGCCAGCCGCCGGAGGCCAGCACCAACAAGATCATCAGGCCGCTCGGCAGGCCACGCGGCTGCGCGGCAACCCAATACGTTTGCGTCAGAATGAGGACGACGATCAGGCTGGCGCCCAGCCAAATCGCCAGCGGGATTCGGAGTCGCGGGACGTTCTTCGCGAGGAAACGCTTTGACCTTGAAAGCGGCAAGACAGCACCGAAGAGCAGAAAACGGCTAAAATCTGCGTCGCCCGGGCGAACATAACGTTAAGGCAATACCCGACACCGCCGATCGGCCTTCCGAGAGGGCCGAAGAGGGTTCTGTTTCGAGGGATTGGGGTGAACAAGTCCTGATGAAAGTGGCCGGCAGGTCCGAAACAAAGTTCGGCGGCCTGCCGGCTCACGGAACCGATCAGAGCTTGACCAGCTCGACAGGGGCTACGCCCGAGATGCCGAGTGCCTCGGCGGATGCTTGCGAGAGGTCGATGATCCGTCCGCGGGCATAAGGCCCCCGGTCATTGATCCGGACGACCGTCGAGCGCCCGGTCCGCGGATTGACCACGCGCACCAGAGTGCCGAACGGCAGCGTGCGATGGGCTGCAGTCATGTCGCGGGTATTGAAGATCTCGCCGCTGGCGGTCGGCCGCCCATGAAAACCCGGGCCATACCAGGACGCCTTTCCCTGCTGGGGCTGTCCGCCGCTCCGTTCGGGCGATTCCGCCATCGCGTTCGTGCTCAAGATTACCGAACCGAAAAGCCAAGCAAATAACTTTGTCTTCCGTCGAGACATTACGCATTCCCTTGTTGTTTTTGAAGGGCGCGCAAAAAGGTGACGGATGAGGCAAGAATAAGGCTACTCCACGCCACCGAGACAAGTCCGCTGATCTGAAGCCTGTTCGGATGTAGAACGATGATGATGCAAATTCGATCCGCTTCTATGTTGAAGAAGATCGAAAAATTGCGTAGCTACACGGTTATTAGCCTGGGCGTACGCGGGAGCCCATCGGCTCGGTGCGCCGGCGGCGGGTGCAGCGCTCCGGACTACGGTGCCGCGGGGCGCTGGTCCTTCCACACGCCAATTCGCGACGACCGGGCGTGATCTTCGGCCGCGCGGAGTTCCGGCGACGCGTCGGAGGTCGTGCGGCCGCCGCCGTTGAACAGCACCACACGCGAGAGGTCCTGCCCATCGACCTGGCAGCGATAGCTGTCGGCGGAGCCCGAGGGCTCGCAGGAGACTTCCCGGTTACGAAGGTATTTCACGAGATCGTCCGGATCGCCGCCCCCGCGCGCCCATTCGACGCCGAACAATCGCACGACGCGGTCCTGGAGGCGTAACGTAGAGGTGTCGAGCACTTCCGGAACGCCTCGAATCGGTCCGGCAGCCTCCGGCGGAGCGGTCGGCCGGGGTGCCTGTTCCACGGTCCCGGTGGCGGCAGGCTCGCGGGGCGATGGTGCAGCAGGTCCGGCGACTTGGACCGGCGCGTCGGACGGATTCACGAGGCGCGGGACGAGGAGCGCGCTTCCCACGAGGAGCGCCGCGAAGGCGGCCGCTGCACCCGCGGCCGGCAACAGGAAGCGCGACAGGGCCGAAGCCGGTTCAACCCCGAGAGAGCGTCTCGCCGCGGCCCGGTCGATTCGGGCGCCGAGAGTGTCGCGCAAGGCGCCGACGGCGCTCCGAAGACGAGCGTCGGCCCGCGCCGCGACCGATGCCCCGGCCCGGGCCACGGATGTCCATGCGGAGCGAAGGTGTCCGGCCGAGGCTTGGCCCGTCCTGCTTGGACCGCCCGCGGCTCGAACGTCTATGGCTCCGCCGGTGGACCCTTCGCGGGCATCGGCCTCCCGATCCGAGGCGATCTCGAGCCAGTCCCGCCCCGGTTGACTGCCTTCCGGCCCGTCGGATTTCGGCTCCGCCGGCCGGCCCTTCGCCTCGTCCGCAGCCGAGACGTCGAACGAAGCCTCGCGCGCGGGAAGGCTCGGTGCGCTCGATCCTCGAAACCTGAAAAGGGTCGGATGCTTACGGCGCAACTCCTCGACATAGTCGGCGATCGAGAGAGGGACCCTCCCGCCCTCGCCGGGACGGGTGCGAGCCTGGCCGTCGTCCCCGACGACCGTGACCTCGAGCTCGCCGTTCGTCTCCCTGTACCGGACGGACGACTCGACGATGAGTTCCAACGAGCGGCGTGCGTTGTCGATCGGTTCCGCGCGGGAGACTTCCGCACGGATCAGCGCACGGACGCAGTCGCGCAGGGACGTGCCCGGCCGGCCGTCTCGGGAAGCCGGAGCCGCCGCCGCGCCGGCGTGAGCCCCGCCGTTCCTATTCATCGTCGTCCTCCTCCAGGGCAGATCGCTGCTCACCGCGAAGGCGGCCGAGCACGGAGCTGTTTTCCGCCGCGATGACGGGCCGTTCGCCGGCAAAGCTCACCACGAGTTCGATGGTCCCGATCCCTTCCGACCGCCGTCCGGATGCCGGGTCGGCCGCAGCGAAATCGAAGATCGAGCGCACGGTGCAGGTTCGGCCGTTGGGTGCGCAGGCCGTGCCCATCGTGGCGAGGCGGGGCCTGTAGGACCGCTCCGGCCAGCGCCGCACGAACCGGCGCTTCTCCTCGAGCAGCGCACGGGCGCTCATCACGCGCCCATGGAAACGAACCTGCGGTGCGTAAAAGGCGGTCGTGCTCTCGAGGGCAGGCCCGTTCGGAGCCGACCAGGTATCCAGGTACTCGGTGGCCAGGGCTTCCGCGGCCTCGACCTTCACGGCGGCGCCCCTTCGCTCCGGCGCCGCTCTCGGCTCGGCCGACCGGCGGATCTCGTCCGGAGGACGTGTCTTGTGGGGACGCTCCTGTCGCGGCTCGGCCGCTCGCGTCTGGGGAGCCCGGTCGGGGAGCCTCCGTGCCGCCGCAGGCGGTTGAGGCCTCGCCTGGCTCGGCGGAGGGGTCGAAGGCGTCGGCACAACCCCTTGTTCGGATGGCGGACTCGTGCGGGGCGGGATTTGAGCCGGAGGATCGATCCAGGACCCGCCCTGCGACCATGCGGTCGAGGTGCCGCCGACGGACAGCAAAGCAAAGCTCACGCCGATCAAGCTTCGCAGCAGCATGGTGTGCTCCCCTTGGGCTCCGGAACCAGACCAGACGGAGTAGAAACGCAGCCGAACGTCAGAAGAGTTCCATGACTTCTACAGGGGCACGAAGGCTTAGCCGCCCATGCGGTGCATGCCGGTTCGGATCGGCTCCGGTTCAGCTTGCAATCGAAGATGAATTGACCGGAAGAGCTATACTGCCATTAGCTACGTCCACACTCAGGCGCGGGTCTGCGAGCTTGAGCAGGCGACAGGCCTGTTCCACCCGGTCATCTGACCTCCGACAGGAGGGCTTGTTCATGCGGGATGGGGCTAAATCGGCTGAAGCCGGAGAAGAGGCAGGTCCCTCGCCGACCATCCTCCTCGGGAGTCTGATCGCCGCTCTCTACGTCGGCTCGACGCTCTTCATGGTCCTGACTTCCTAGCGCATCGTGCGGACAAGCGGATCCGGTTCTCCGCGCCGAACGATGCGCTGTTTGCAAAAAGGCTACGCTCGGCTGAACGGCCGGCAACAAAGCGCTCACGGGCCGGTCAGGCGGGCAGGTGCACGATCGCGGCTGAGGAGGATGCCATGCGCACCTTGGCCACGACGCTCATGATGATGATGCTCGTGATCGCTGCCGGATCCGCGGGCCCGCAAATCGGTTCGCTCGCCGCCGACACCTTCGCGCAGCACCACAGATGGTCCCGCAAGTTCGAACCGCCGGCCGATCCGGCTGTGACCGGAGCAGTCGGTCTGCAGGCCGATGTCGAGGTCCGAACGGAGTTGCCCGCCTGTCCGCACCGCGATCTCCGCTTCGACAATCTCCCCGTGGAGCATTGGCGCATCGAGCGCTGCTAGCGGGAACGGGACGGTGGCGGCCCAATTTGTGCGCGTTCGTAACCTTAATCGAACGCGGGGCGCGGTTGCGAGCCTCGGCCGTCCGATGTTCGCGGCGCGCCGCGGGGTTTCGACGATTCGGCAAACTTTTCATTAAAGTCTCTCTGCTTCCTTGCGGGAAAGCGAAGGCCCGCCATGAACAAGCCGATCACCGTCCTCGTCGTCGAGGACGAGCCCGTGACCCTCGAAATCCTCACCCGCTATCTGAGGCGGGCGGACTTCACCGTCCTCACCGCCCGGACAGGCGAGGAAGCCCTTGCGCTCCTTCGCAGCGAGGGGCATGCGATCGACTGGCTGTTTGCGGACATCGAACTCCCGGGCACCGTCGACGGATGGGTGGTCGGCGCGGAGTTCCATCTGAGCTATCCCCTGCGGCCGGTCGTCTACGCCTCGACTTTCGCCAAGGATTCGCTCGCCCGGGCGGCGGGGACGATCTGTCTCTCGAAACCGTACAGCCCGCAGCATGTGGTTGAGATCTTTCGCGATTTGAGCCGTGGGGCCGAGGGAGGCTCCGCCGGCGAGGCCCTCTCCATCGTCTCCCGTGCGGCGGCGGAGCGCGAGCCGGACGCTGCCGTCGATGAATCGGATGTCGGATTCCAAGCCGCCGGGGAGCCTCCGGCCCCCGGCACCGAGGCGGGGCCGAATGAACTGCGGGGAATCGCGCGTTCGCGCGCGGTCCTCCGAGGCCGGATCGTCTTCAACAACCGCTTCAGCACGATGGATTGCGTCGTGCGCGATATTTCGCCGATCGGGGCCCGCCTCCAGCTCGCAGGCGGCGAGATGCTCCCGCCGGTGTTCGAGCTCAGCCTTCCGCTCCGCAGCCGCCGCCATCAGGCGGAAATCGTCTGGCGGCGCGGCATGGAATGCGGCGTCCGCTTTATCGCCTGAGCGGCGTTCCGATTTTCCGAACACGGCCCGACTTGCCATTCGGAGCGTGCTGAATGCGGCGTCCGCTTTCGACCCGTGTCGCTTCGATCTTTCCTCTTTGCGCGTTACTATCGGGCGCGAAGCGGAGGTGGCGATGAGCGAACGGCATGAGACGGCCCGTCCGGTGGTTCTCCTCGTCGAGGAGGAAACCCATGAGCTCGACGCGATCAAGGCCTACCTCGAGAGTGAAGGCTTTGCAGTCGTCGGGAGCTCGACTTCGGACGAAGCCATGGAGCAGGTCGAAACCCGCTCCGACCTCCGGGCCGTCGTGACGGACGCCCATGTGCCGGGACGGATCGACGGAGTCGAGCTCGCGCAGATGATCCGCATGCGCTGGCCGCATCTCGCGCTCGTCATGACCTCCGGGCATTCGGACGCGCAATCGGGGCGCCTTCCGGACGGCGCCGTCTTCATCAACAAGCCGAACCTGCTCGAATATCTCGCGCCGACCCTCCATCGGATGATTCAAGCCCCGTCGTGACGACGAGGAACGGCTCCGCCTCGCGGGGAGAAGCGATGCGAATCGCATGCGGCTCGACGGGCTTGCCGAAGCACGGCATCAGGTTCGCCCGCCGGGCGGCCGGTCAGCGGCTCTCCCAATCCCTTGACTCGCCGGCCGTGCAATTCATGCGCGTATCGGCTTGGGCCGTCTTGATCAGCGGGTCGCCGTAACCTGCGATCTCCCGGAGGATCTTGGTGCGGATGGCTTCCGCGAAGTGGTGTCTTTCCCGAACCGGCATCGAGAAAGGCGCCTGCGCCTCCGATCACGCAGTCCCGGTAGTAGCGATCGAGCTCCGCCACGTCCCAATAGCCGACGGCGCGCTTCAGCATGATCGGCAGGCCGTTGATGGTGATGCCCTTGGCCAGAGCCTCGTCGCGGGCCTGCACGACCGTCCGGCCCTGGTTGTTGGCTCCGTCCCCCGACACGTCGATGACTTGCCGGATGGCCTCGACGCCGCTGCTGCGCAGCAGTTCGGCGGCGAAATCGATGGCGCCGGAGATCGATGTGCGGGGTCCCCCTGTCGATGGGCGCCTGATCCAGCCGGCTCGCGAAATCCGCCGCCGATTCCGGCCCTTCGATCACGGTCCACGGCACGACGACGTTGCGCCGGTAGTTCGCCGCCCATTCCATGTAGACGACCGCGATGCGGCCCAGCGCGCCCCCGGCGATCGCGTCGTGGACGGGGGGCGACCTGAAGGCTTCGACGAATCCCTGACGCTGCAGCTCCTGCTCCTCCCGGTCCATGGAATTCGAGATGTCCACCGCGAGAACGAGGGCGAGGTCCACCTCCGTCGCGGCCTGCGTCGGAGCGGTAAGCATGAGGAGGAAGGTGAGCAGCGCCGCCGCTGCCGGATAGGTCGATCGCATGGGTCCGTCCTGTGCCGGCAGCCTATGGGCTGAAACGGCTGCCGTCGAGCCCGGTCGCGGAGCCGGTTTCGCGGTCCCGGGGACGATACCCTACGGTCGGGATCGCCGGGGCCGTCGCTCGGTGGGGAGCCGATGCGGCTTCGCTCTTGTCGTCCGTGCGCGGGCGCTCCCTCGCCTTGCGCGGGACCGACCGAATTGTCGAACGCCGGGCCTGACCCATAATTCCCCTCCGGATCGTCCATCGGAGAGGCGGGAGATGCAGACACGCGCGGCGGTGGCTTGGGGTGCGGGGCAGCCCCTGACGATCGAAAGCGTCGCCCTCGAGGGGCCGAAGGCGGGCGAGGTTCTCGTCGAGGTCATGGCCACGGGGATCTGCCACACGGATTCCTACACCCTCTCGGGGGCGGATCCGGAGGGACTGTTCCCGGCGATCCTGGGCCACGAGGGCGCGGGCATCGTGCGCGAGGTCGGAGCGGGGGTGACGACGCTGAAGCCGGGTGACCACGTCATTCCGCTCTACACGCCGGAGTGCCGCAATTGCAAATCCTGCCTCTCGCGCCGGACCAATCTCTGCACGGCCATTCGGGCCACCCAGGGCAAGGGCGTCATGCCGGACGGCACGAGCCGGTTCCGGTGCGAGGCGGCGGACCGGCCCGGCTCCAACACCCTCTTCCACTATATGGGCTGCTCGACCTTCGCGAACTTCACGGTGCTGCCGGAGATCGCCATCGCCAAGGTCCGGGAGGACGCCCCCTTCGACAAGATCTGCTACATCGGATGCGGCGTGACCACCGGCATCGGAGCGGTGATCTACACCGCGAAGGTGTGGCCGGGCGCGAACGTCGCGGTCTTCGGCCTCGGCGGCATCGGGCTGAACGTGATCCAGGGCGCGCGCATGGTCGGTGCCGACAAGATCATCGGCATCGACGTCAATCCCGGCAAGCGGGGCATGGCCGAGACGTTCGGCATGACCCATTTCATCGACCCGAACGAGATCGGCGCCGACAAGGTGGTCGAGGCCATCGTCGACCTCACGGGCGGAGGCGCGGACTTCTCCTTCGACGCCACCGGCAACGTGAACGTCATGCGCCAGGCCCTCGAATGCTGTCACCGCGGTTGGGGCGAAAGCATCGTCATCGGGGTAGCGGAGGCCGGGAAGGAGATCGCGACGCGCCCCTTCCAACTGGTGACGGGCCGCGTGTGGAGGGGCACAGCCTTCGGAGGGGCGAGGGGACGCACGGACGTGCCGAAGATCGTCGACTGGTACATGGAAGGGAAGATCAATATCGACGATCTCATCACGCACACCATGCCGCTCGACGAGATCAACACCGCCTTCGACATGATGCACGAAGGCAAATCGATTCGCTCCGTCGTGATCTATTGAGGCTCCAGCCAGTCCACCTGACGAAAGCGAACTAAATCAACGTATTGCGCGTACGAGTTAACCTTCGATATAGGCATATAGTCAGACGCCCGATTTTCGCCTCATTGTCTGTTAGGCATGTTCCTTGAGTTTTCCTTAAGGGAATGCCATGAATAAGAAAAATATCCTAGTCACCTTGGCCGCATTCCTTCTGTCGGCCCCTGCGGCGGAGGCGGATCAGTTCGCGCTCTACAACCTCATCGACAAGCACGCCGCGGCCCACGACGTTCCCCCCGAACTCGTTCATCGCGTCGTCCGGCGCGAGAGCAACTACAACCCGAAGGCGGTCGGCCGCGGCGGGGCTTTGGGTCTGATGCAGATCAAGCATGCGACCGCGCGCGGCATGGGCTATGCGGGACCGGCCTCCGGCCTGCTCGATGCGGAAACCAACCTGTCCTACGCGGTGCCCTACCTTGCGGGCGCCTACCGGGTAGCCGGCGGCAATCAGAACCGCGCCGTCTCCTTCTACGCGAGCGGGTACTACTACGCCGCCAAGCGGATGGGCCTGACCAAGCCCGCTGCCGAGCGCTACGCCTCGGCTCGCGACGCCGGCGAAAGTGGTCGACACGACCGGCGCCCTCGACGAGCCGAAGCCGGGTCCGGTCTTTTCCTTGAGCGACCTGCGCTGACCGGAACTCAGGCCACGGGCGAAGCCGTCCGTCGCTTTGATGAGATGATGCCTGATGCCGGGCTCGCTCGCTGCATGGCCCGCATCGGGAACGATGATCAGTCGGCTTTCGGGCCAGGCCTTGTGCAGCTGCCAGGCGGTGACCGGGGGCGTGGCCACGTCGTACCGTCCCTGCACGATCACGCCGGGAATCCCGGCAAGCCGGCCGGCGTCCCGCAGGAGCTGGCCCTCCTCGAAAAAGCCGCCGTTGACGAAGTAGTGATTCTCGATGCGCGCAAAGGCGAGCGCGTAGTGCTCGTCGCTGAACTGCGCCAAATAGCGCTCGTTGGGCAAGAGCGTGATGGTCTCGCCTTCCCACAGGCTCCAGGCCTTCGCGGCCTCGACCTGCACCCTCCGGTCCGGATCGTTGAGACGCCGATGGTAGGCCGCCATCAGATCGTTCCGCTCCTCGGGCGCGATCGGCGCCAGGAAGCGCTCCCATTGGTCGGGGAAGAGCCAGGATGCCCCCGCCTGATAGTACCAGAGGAGCTCCGAGCGCCTTAAGGTGAAAATGCCCCGCAGGACCAGCTCGCTCACGCGATCCACATGGGCCTGCGCATAGGCGAGCGCCAGCGCGCTGCCCCACGAGCCCCCGAATACGAGCCATCGCTCGACGCCCATCAGGGTTCGCAGCCGCTCGATGTCGGCGACGAGGTGCC
Organism: uncultured Alphaproteobacteria bacterium; assembly: GCA_963723525.1. Classification (GTDB taxonomy): domain Bacteria; phylum Pseudomonadota; class Alphaproteobacteria; order Rhizobiales; family Beijerinckiaceae; genus Microvirga. The sequence continues at coordinate 64,571 of CAVRRI010000015.1, read as the reverse complement.
ATGTCGTATTGGCGGCGATTTCGGCATGCGGGGCTCGAGCGCCCGCAGCCGCGCTGATCGAAGAGCAGCACGCGGTACCGCTCCGGATTGAAGAACCGCCGGTGGAGCGGCGAACAGCCTCCGCCGGGTCCCCCGTGCAGGAACACGGCGGGTTTGCCGCTCCGATGGCCGCAGGTCTCCCAATAGATCCGATGGCCGTCGCCGACGTCGAGGAGTCCGGATTCGCTGGGTTCGATCTCGGGGTAGAGCGAAGGCATGGCGGGCTCCTGACGGCACGCCTCGACAGCAGTTTCGGCCAGGGACACGTCCGGCGGCGTCAGGCGATCTTCGTCAAGCGAAAGACGCTCGCATCCCACGACGAGAACGGTCGCTCTTCCGATAGCCGCTACGGCAAGGCGGTGCGCTGCCGCAAGCCGCCGCACGTCCGCCCGGCATCGCGGTCCGGGTCGCCGCGATAGGAGAAGTTGAGAATCACCAGCGACCCGCCGGGGCGAGGACCCGCCGCGCCTCACGCACATGGTCGTCGACCAGGGCGTAGGCCCGTCTGCACGAGATATGGAACGACGTCCGCCGCCAGAATGAGGTCGACGGCCGCATCCTCGAACGCCGCGAGATCCCGGCCCGACGAGACTTCGAGCCTCACGTTGCCGAGACCGGCGCAGCGCCGGCGCGCCTCGGCGATCATCACGGGGGCGATGTCGATCCCCGTGACGCTCGCCGCTGCGGGCGAGAGCGCACGGACGAAACGCCCGATGCCGCAGCCGATCTCCAGCACGCGGACGCGCGGACCGGTCAGTCCTTCCTTCCCAGGTACCGCACGACCTCGTCGGTCGCCTGTCGCAGCAGGTCGGCATTGCCGAGGGCATAAAGCGCCACGGCGCCCTCGGGTGAAGCCCGCGCCATGCGGTCGAAGGCCGCCGCCCAATGCCCGAGGCCTTCGCACACGCCCGATGCCGTTCCACCATGCTCCACGTCGCCCAGCACGGTCTTGATCAAACGGAAGGCCTGCGGATTGCCGGCAAGGAGGCGCCGCGCGGTCACGAGCCGCTCCCGAGCCTCCGGATCCTCCGCCATTCCGCTGGCAGCCTCGATGGCGTCGGCCACTTCGTCCGGGCCTGCCGCATCGATCACCAGGCGCAGCAGGGCGACATTCGCCGGTACGGCCCCCGATGCGCAGGCTGCGAGTGCCGCGCGGAACTTATCGAGCGCCATCGCCTCACGCCGCCGCATGGTGCGCGCCCCGCCGTCTGAACGAGCGGCGCTGGTTCCAGCGATCCTCGGCGCCCCAGCCGTACTTGTAGGCTTCGCCGCCACGCAGGAAATGGAACTCGCGGGCGCCCTCGGCGATCGCCTCGCGCGATCGCATGCGCGGTCAGCAGCATGCCGGGGCTTTCGAAGGTGCAGGCGGAGTCGAAGCCTGTCAGGTAGGCAAAGGCGCTGTCGCGGCAATGGAAGCCATAATAGGCGGCGACGACGTCTCGGCCGAAACGGAGCGTGTAGAGGCGCAGGAGGCCCGAATCCTGCAGCGCCGGCCCTGAAAGCCGATGGAAGTTCTGGACCCGATCGCCCACAAGAACGCCATCCTCGCCGCGGCTTCGCCAGCGCAGCCCGTGGAGCCGGACGAGATGATCGAGACCGTCCTGCACGGTGTCGGCGCAGGCGCGCTCGACGATGAAGCCCCCGCGCCTCTCCGACCGGTTTCGTGCGAGGTTGACTTGCGCCGTTCCGTCTTCGGCAAGATCGCGCCGAGTCCTTCGGAGTTCAGGGAAAGGGTCGGGCAGGGGACCTGCGCGACGAGCACCTCATCGGCTCCCGCCGGGCCGGGAAGGCCGAGCGCGGCGGCACCGGGCCTCAGCTGCTCCCATTCCCAGCAATCCCAGCCGCCGCCCGCTTCGGCCGCGCTCGACGATCGCGCGGCCCGCTTCCGCCGCGCAGCGCGGATCGAGCAGCACGTCGAGATAGTCGCTGATGCCGATCCCGAGCGGCAGGAGACGCCGGCCGAGCGCGCCGTCCTCCACATAGCACGGCGCAAGTCCGACGAGGCGACCCTGCGCCTCGGCCGCGATCGTGAGGAGATGTCCCGGCGCGAAGATCCGCCACCACGGCAGGAGCCATGCGGGCGATTGGAAGGGTGTCGCGGCCGTCCGGCGCCACAAATCCCACCAGGCCGGGACGAGCGCTTCGAGCGCACCGGCATCGCGGACGATCCGGGCCGCGATCATGCGACGCCCTCCAGCACGGCGGGGGCCCGCCGACTGCCCGAAAGGCGTTCGTAGACGGCAAGGTAGCGCGCCACCATCACGTCGAGCGAAAAGCGCTCGCGGGCGATCCGCCGGCAATGCTCCGCGTCGATCTCCCGAGCCCGCCCGATCGCCGCCGCCATGGCGTCCACGTCCTCGACCAGAAAGCCGGTGCGCCCGTGATCGACGGTTTCGGGCAGCGCCCCGTTCGGGAAGGCGATCACCGGCGTGCCGCATGCGATGGCTTCGCGCGCGGCGAGCGAACTCGTCTCAGGGGCCAGCGACGGCACGAGGAGACATCGCGCGGCGCCGAGAAGGCGGCGCTTGCGCACGAGGCCAATCGGGCCAACGAAGCGGCGCTGCCGCGTCGAGGCGCGGCTGAACCTCCTCGGCAAAGTAGCGTCTGTGCGCCTCGTAGGGAAACACCTCGCCGGCGATGAGAAGCGGGATGCCGGCCCGCTTCGCCGCCTCGATGGCAAGGTGAACGCCCTTTTCGGGGCAGATGCGCCCGAGCGTCAGTGCGAACGGGCGCTTCGCGTGGCGCGCGGCCGCGAGGGCGACGCCGTTCGGGAATCGGCGGCAGCAGATGCGGACCTGGCGGGCAGGCCGCATGCTGCGCCTCGCTCACCGCGTGGAGCCAGGTGTCGGGACGGGACGGCCGCAGGGCCTCCAGCGGGTACCAGGACGGCGGCAGGTGCAAGGTCGCGAGAACCGGCACGCCGGGCGCGGGCAGATAGGCATGAAAGTCGACGCCGTGAAGATGCACGACATCGACGGAATGGCGGGCCAGGACCTTGGCGATGGCCGATCGAAGACCCGCGTGGGCGCCCGATCGGGCCGCGTCGTCGTAGACGCCCTTCGGCAGCGGCACCGGGACGAGCGTGCCTTCCACCCGCGACCCTTCGCAGGCGACGACGATGGAACGATGGCCCCTCTGCCCGAGCGCGGCATCGAGCCGGCTGAGGATCTGTTCAGCGCCGCCGACTGCGTCGGGGCTTACGGGCGCCAGCGGATAGGCGACGCTGAGGATCGTCAGACGCAAAGCCTCAAGCCTCCGCCAGAGCCGAGCGTGCTTCCGCCGCAAGGGCGAGCCAGCGCTCTCCGGAGAGGCCCCAGTCCTGGCGTCTCGTAATGGAGACGGCCGCCGTTCGGCAGGGCTCGGAAGTCACGCTCCGGCGCGAGCCGGAAGCGTTCGACGCCGATGGGAAAGCGCGCGAGCACGTCCTGCTGGCTGGCATGAGCCTCATAGAGGCGCCGCTTCAACGCCCGCTCGCCGCGATCGAGCCAGAGGGCGAGTTCGGGCGTTCCGGCTCCGGAGAGGAAGCATCTGGTTGACGAGCCCCTCCGGACCGGCGCGATAGAACGGCATCTCGACGACGAGGGGCCGCTCCGGTGCGCGCGCGCGAGATCCGCGCCGCCGCGTTCGCCGCGAAAGCCGTCGCATCGTGATCGGGATGTCCGCCTTCGTAGGCGTGGGTCAGGACGACCTCGAAGCCCTCGCGCTCGATCAGTTCGGCGATCCGTCGGGCGAGGGGCACGAGATTGAACGCGGCATCCTGGTCGGCAACTCCGAGGCTGATGAGACGGATGCGCGGAACGCCGGCCAGCGCCGCCGCGGCCTCGAGCTCGCGCCGGCGTGCGGCCGCGTACTCTTCCGCCGTCGCAAAGCCCTTCCGGCGCGCATCGACGAGATTGCGGGGCGCGCCGTCCGTCACGTGCACGATCCTGATGCCGGGCATCCGCGGCAACTGCGCACCGAGCCCGATCGTCTCGTCGTCCGCATGGGCCACGACCGCGACGATGCGGTCGCCGGGGATGACCTCGCCTCCGGCAAGCCGTGCCAGGAAGGACGATCTGAGCTCCGGATCGCTCACCTCCGCGCGCCTCCTTCGGTCACTCGGCCGCGATCTCGCGGAGCCGCCTCGCGCGATCGGACGGCCTTCCCGGAGCATAGCGCCGGATCATGCGGGCGCAGAACTCCGCGAATTCCTCGTTCACCCGAGGCGCGCTGGTATGGTGCGGCTGGATTCCGCGATGTTCCGGCGTGAAGCAGAACGTCACGGTGACATGGAAATCATCCAGTGCCTCCATCTGACGGTCGAACCAGTCGAGGGCGTTGGGCCGGAAACTGTCGGCCCAGGAGAGACCCGTGCGGAGACGGCGAACGCCGAGGCGTTTCATCCATGCGACGGCCTCGTCGAGCCGGTGGTCCTCGAAGTGGAACCACTGGCAAAGTCCCATTTCGCCGGCGACCCGGGCATACTCCTCCATCGCCGGCTTCGGCGTGCCGTCCTCGCGAAGCACGCCCATGTAGAAATGCCGGTAGTAGGAGGAACCCTCCGCCTCCTTGTGACGGGTGGTCGCCTCCCAGGCGCGCGGGAGATCGTAGAGAGAGTACCAATGGATTCTCGGCACCTTGCCGACCAGGAGTTCGGCGGTACGCCGGAGGCCCCAGGCCTGCACCTCCTCGGCGCCGAAGCTGGAGACGCCGACCTCCGTCACCCAGACCGGCTTGTTCGTCACGGCGCCGATCTCGTCGACCTTCGCTGGCCATTCGTGGATCTGCCAGAGATTCCAGTCGAGGGGGAAGCCGTGCACTGCGACCACGTCCACATGGTCGAGCACGCCCTTGTCCTCGAGATTTCGCAGGAAACCCGGATCGATGGGCGACATGCCGCCGAGAACCCGGGGCAGATTCGGGTTCTCGGCCTTGATCGCCTGGCCCGCGGCGATCGCCATCGCGGAGAAACGGTTCCAACCTGGATCGATCTCCGGATCCCAGTGGGACTTGTTGTTCGGCTCGTTCCAGATCATCGCGGCTTCGATCATCGGCTCGACGGTCTCCTTGCCGGATAGACGGCGCCGGGCCCGAACGGGGGTTCGGCGCGGCGGCAGATGTAAACCTCGGCTTCGGGGTGCTGGATGATCGCGAAGCCGCTGCTGCGGAGCATCGCCTCGACGCAAGCGGCATTCGGCGCCCACCAGTTCGTCGGATCGTCCGCATAGAGGCGTTCGATGAAATGCATCTTCGGGTAGCCGGGGCTGTCGAAATGCTCGGTCTGCCAGAAGGTGTAGTTCTCCCGGATCGGATCGATCTCCGCGGAGCCGCGCTGCATCGACTGGAAGACGAAGAGGTCCGCCGCCACGTGCTCGCGGATCAGATCGAGCGCCAGGAGCGGGTGGCGCAGGTGATAGAAAACACCCATGAAGAGCACCACGTCGAAGCGCTCCGCGAGCACGCCGACATCGTAGACGGAGAGCTTTCGGAACTCGATGTCGTGGCCGGTCACCTGGGCGGCGAAGCGGGCCTGCGCCAGGTAATCGTCGTCGAAGTCGATGCCGAGCACGCGCTCGGCGCCCCGCTTCTTCATCTCGATCGAGTAGAAGCCGCCGTTGCACCCGATGTCGAGCACGCTCCTGCCGGTCAGATCCTGCGGGATCGATTCGGCGAAGCTCCGCCACTTCACGGCCGGGTAGTTGCCGAGAAAGTGGTTCGGGGCCGTCCACACGCCTCCGAGCTCGATGTTGTGGAACCAGGGCCCGAGCGCCTCCGCCCGACGGCGGATCTCCTCCTCGGTGAAGCGGTCGAGCGCGTTCATCGCCGGTCCTGCTCCCCGATCAGGTCGTGAAGCCCCTGGGCGGTGCGGCCTGCGGGCCAGCCGAGCGCGACGCGTGCCCCGGCCGCATCGTCGCCGTCTATCGCCTGACTCAGCAGGGCGATGGCGGAGCGATAGCCGTTGAGCGTGCCCACATCCACGTAGGAGCGGCCCGCCTTCACGCCGGCTGCTTCGCCGCCTTCGGCCAGGAAGGCGTTGACGAGAGTGCCGAAATACTCGTCCCTGCCGTCGCGCCCGAGCCAGAGCCGGTGCAGATCGTGCAGCACGAGGCCCGGCATCTTGAACGCCCCCCAGATCCAGCGCGACGTCGGCTCGCGCTGCTTCACCTGGATCTCCAGGACGCAGTCCGCCTCGTCGAGCACGACGGCGTCGAAGAACTCGGGGTGGTCGACTGGGAAGAGCAGGAACGAGAGCCGGTCGTCCGGCAGTTCCGCCAGCGCCGTCTCGGGAAACCATACGGTGTCGGGCAGACCCACCATGACCGGTTCGTCAGGCGGGATGAGCGGCGCCGCGCGGAAAATCGCATCGCACAGCCCGGTTGCCTGGGGCTGCACCACGTAGGCGATCGCCGCGTCTCCGTAGCCGGCGCCGTAATACGCCATGATGTCGGACTTGCCCGGCGAGATGACGAAGCAGATCTTGTCGGCCCCGCCCCGGATCATGCGCTCGACCAGGTACTCGCTCACCGCGCACGGGCGCTCGACGCCGTTCGACAGGCGGCTGCCGACGGGCAGCAACTCCTTCGAAAAAGCCAGAGGCTGAATACGGCTGCCGACGCCGGCCGCGGGCACGATTCCCCACATGCTCTCAAGCCTCCATCTCGAAGAGCCGCGACTGCTCCCGGTCGATTTCCGCGAGCAGCGCCTCGAATTGCGCCGCCCGGCGGTCCGACGTGTGCTCCTCGAGCGTTCGCTCGCGGCTGGCCTCGGCGATGCGCCGCAGCTCCGCATCGTCGAGATCGAGCGCGGCGACGGCCTCCTCGGTGGTCCGCGCCACGACGATCTCACGGTCCGGCTCGAAGAATGCGTCGAGTCCCTCCCACGAATCCGTCAGGATCGGCACGCCGCAGGCGGAGGCCTCGAAAAGCCGGCCCGAGGGGCACCAGCCCATCTCCGCCATCGCCTGGCGTGTCACGTTGAGGGTCAGGCGCGAGGAGGAGAAGAAAGCCGGGTGCTCCGGAGGCGGCAGGTGGCGCACGAAATTGATGTTCGACGCCCAGGGAAAATCCTGCGGGTATTGCGCCCCGCCGATGAGGAAGCGCTGGCCCGGACGCCGCCGTGCCGGCTCGACGAACAGGGCCTCGAGCGAGGCCTGCCGGTCCGCCGCGTAGGTGCCGAGATAGGAGAGATCGGACCGGTAACGATCAAGCGGCGCCACGGGCCGATGAACCTCGGGATCCACATGCCCGTAGAGCGGCGCCACGCGGCGGGCGCCGAGTTCGGCCTGCAGCATGTCCAAGGCCGCGCCGCCCGAATAGCTCAGGACGAGATCGAAACCGGAAAAGCCGTGCGGGCCGATGTAAGTCGTGGCCTCGCCGGCCTTCACGCGGGAAAGCGTCACGGGCGTGTCGAGATCGTAGAAGAGACGAGCGCCGCGCGCGGCATCGAGCACGAGTTCCGTCGCGTCGATCCCGTGGGGGCAATAGGACGTGACCATGGCCACGTCCGCGTCTGCGACGTCCTCGGCGGCGCGCCGGCGCACCGCCTCCCAATCCGCGTAGAGGACGAGTTCGCCGCCCGGCACTTCGAAGAGGTCGCGGTTGGCGGCGTAATAGGGCACGTCGTACTCGAAGAACACGACGCGATGCCCGCGCCGGGCGAGCGCCCGGCACAGGCCTCGCCAGAGGGTGGCGTGGCCGTTGCCCCAGGACGACGAAACGGTGAGGCCGAACACGACGATCTTCATGCTGCGGCCGCCTCGTTCATGCGGATGACCTTCGCGCCCCAATCGCCCACTGCGAGAGTCGAGACGGAAGCGGGGTCGATGTCGATGCGGGCGTAGGCGTCGATGGGCAGCCCGAGATGATAGAGCAGGGCGGCCTTGATGACGTCCTGGTGGCTCACGAGCACGACCTTCCGGCCGCCATAGGCGCTCCGCAGCGCCTCCATGGCGGCGACGATTCGCACCTGGGCCTCCAGCATGCTCTCGCCGCCGGGCGCGCGGCTGACGCTGCGGGCGCCGTTCCAGCCTGCCCATTGCGGATCGCCGTTCAGCGCCGCGAAGGTCTGGCCCGTCCAGGGGCCGAAGTCGATCTCGACGATCCCGTCGTTCACCTCGACGCTCCGGCCGGCGGCGGCGGCGATGGGTTCCGCCGTCTCGAGCGCCCGCTCCAACGGGCTCGACTGCACGGACGCGACGGTCTCGTTCGTGAACCGCTCCGCCAGGCGCCTCGCCTGCTCGCGGCCGGCCTCGCCGAGGTGGATGCCCGGCATGCGGCCGCACAACACCGTGCCGACCCGGTCATGAGCGGCATGGCGCACGAGGAGGAAAGTGGTCGTCACGGCCGCATCCTCGGATGCTAGTCGCCGCCGCCGATGAAGCGCTTCGTTCGTTCCCGCGCCTCGTGATCGGTGAACTGCTGCGGCGGCGACTTCATGAAATAGCTCGAAGGGCCGGCGAGCGCCCCGCCGATCTTGCGGTCGAGGGCCAATTTCGCGCAGCGGACCGCATCGATGACGATGCCGGCCGAGTTGGGCGAATCCCACACTTCGAGCTTCAGTTCGAGATTGAGCGGCACGCCGCCGAAAGTCGTGCCTTCCAGGCGGATATAGGCCCATTTGCGGTCCGTGAGCCATGGCACGTGATCGCTCGGGCCGACATGGATGTCGGAGGTCGGCAGCGGAACGTCGAGCTGGCTCGAGACCGCCTGCGTCTTGGAAATCTTCTTCGATTCCAGTCTCTCCCGCTCCAGCATGTTCTGAAAATCGGTGTTGCCGCCGAAATTGAGCTGGTAGGTGCGGTCGAGCCGCACGCCGCGCTCGCGGAAAAGATTGGCGAGGACCCGGTGCACGATGGTGGCGCCGACCTGGCTCTTGATGTCGTCGCCGACGAGGGGGAGCCCGCGCTCCTCGAAGCGCTTCCTCCAACCGGCGTTCGAGGCGATGAAGACGGGGATGCAATTGACGAACGCGCAGCCGGCTTCGAGAGCCTTATCGGCGTAGAATTCCGTGGCCCGTTGGGATCCCACGGGCAGGTAGGACACGAGAACGTCCGTGCGCGACGTCCGCAGCACGTCCGCGACGTCCGCCTCCTCCTCGTCCGACTCGTCGATCTCGGCCCGAAGATACTTGCCGAGCCCGTCGAGCGTCGGACCGCGACGGATGGGGATGCCGCAGGGCGGCACGCCCGCAAAGAGCTGCGTGTTGTTGGGGGCGGCGAAGATCCCCTCGGACACGTCGCGCCCGACCTTGCGGGCATTCACGTCGAAGGCAGCCGATATTTCCACATCGGAGACGTGATATCCGCCGAGTTCCACGTTCATCAGTCCGGGCACAGGCTCGTTGCCGTCGGCGCCGCGGTAATAGGAGAGCCCTTGAACGAAGGATGAGGCGCAATTGCCGACGCCGACGATCCCGACACGAACCTTCGCCGAGCCCATAAGCCAACTCCACCGTTCGCCGTCCAATGCCGTCTCCGCTGCGATCGGGCATCGAACGGGCGTACGCGCACATGCGTCGCCTGAAGCGCGGCCATCAACGTTCGAAGAAGGTTGTGAGTTCCTTCCAATGGCAACTTCGAGCAACACCTTGAACCGACTCTTGTTTTTTCAGGATGCCGCCCGATCCTTACCCCACGTCTCGGGAACAAAGATGAACCTGCAACGTTTGTAGCCCCGTAGGTTAAGCGTCCTAGGGTACCCGATGAGCCAGGACATTGTGTTGATTACCGGCGGCGCAGGCTTCATCGGTCGCTATATTGCCAAGGCTTGCCTCGCACGCGGCTATCGGGTCCGCGTTCTCGACAGCCTGATCGAGCAGGTTCACGGCGACAGGACGACGGTCGACCATCTCGACCCGGAGGTCGAGGTCGTGGTCGGCGACGTCCGCGACGGGACCGTGGTTCTGCGCGCGCTCAAAGGCGTCGCGAAGGTGGTCCACCTCGCGGCCGAGGTTGGGGTGGGGCAGAGCATGTACGCGGTCGACCGCTACGTTTCGGTCAACGATTACGGCACCGCGGTCCTGTTCCAGCAACTCATCGACAATCCGGTGAAGCGCGTCGTCGTCGCCTCGTCCATGAGCATCTACGGCGAGGGGCTCTATCGCGACGCCGAGGGCCGATGGGTCGACGACGTCGTGCGGCGGCCGCGGGCCGGCCCGGGTGATCCCTGGGATCCGCTCGACCCACACGGGCGGGCGCTCACGCCCGTGCCGACCCCCGAATGGAAACGTCCGACCCTCGCCTCGGTCTATGCGCTGACGAAATACGTGCAGGAACGCCTGACGCTCACGCTCGCTCCCGCCTACGGCATGGAAGGCGTCGCTCTGCGCCTGTGGAACGTCTACGGTCCCGGCCAGGCGCTGTCGAACCCCTATACGGGCGTTCTGGCCATCTTCTCCTCGCGGCTGCACAACGGCCAGCCGCCGATGATCTTCGAGGACGGACGGCAGCGCCGTGACTTCGTGCACGCGGAGGACGTCGCCCAAGCCTTCGTCCTGGCGCTCGACCACGAGAAGGCGCCGGGCGGCGTCTTCAATGTCGGCAGCGGCGAGGACCGCTCGGTGTCCGAAGTGGCGCGGCTGCTGGCCCAGGCCATGGGCAAGGACATCGCGCCCGAGATCACCGGAAAGGCGCGCCTCGGCGACATCCGCCACTGCATTCCCGACATCGCGAAGATCCGGGACGAACTGGGTTATGGGCCGCGCTGCGACTTCTCCGAGGGCCTCGCGGAACTCGCCGAATGGGTTGCGAGCCAGGAAGCGCTGGATCGCGTCCACGAGGCGCGTCGGGAACTCGAAGCGCGGGGTCTCGTGGCATGATGGAGCGCGACGCGACAAAGAGGGCTCCGGCAGTCCTCCGTCGGCGCCCCGTCCTCATCACAGGCGGTGCAGGCTTCATCGGATCGAACCTCGCCGACCGTTTCGCCGGCGAGGGCCATGACGTCCTCGTCTACGACGCCCTGGCGCGACCCGGCGTCGAGACGAATCTCGCCTGGCTGAAGAGGCGTCACCCCGACAAGGTCTCGGCCGTCATCGGCGACATCCGCGACGAGACGGGTGCCGCCGACGCTGCGGCGGATGCAAAGGCCTTGTTCCACATGGCCGCGCAGGTTGCCGTCACCACGAGCCTCGTCCAGCCTCGCGAGGATTTCGACATCAACGTGCGGGGCACGCTGAACCTGCTCGACGCGCTGCGCCGGCGCGGCGGCAACGTTCCTCTGATCTTCGCCTCCACCAACAAGGTCTACGGCGACCTCGCCGATATCGTCCTCGACAGGACGAACGATGCCTATGTCCCTCGCGATCCCGACATCCGCAGGACCGGCATCGGCGAGACGCGGAACCTCGATTTCCACACGCCATACGGGTGCTCGAAGGGCGCGGCGGATCAATACGTCCTCGAGTATGGGCGCTCCTTCGGCGTGCCGACCGTCGTGATGCGCATGAGCTGCATCTACGGCCAACGGCAGATGGGCACCGAGGATCAGGGCTGGGTCGCCCATTTCCTCATCCGCGCGCTGCAGGACGAGCCGATCTCGATCTACGGCGACGGCTGCCAGGTGCGCGACGTGCTCGACATCTCCGACGCGGTCGAGGCCTATGCGGCGGCCTGGAAGCACATCGGCAAGGTGCAGGGTCGCGCCTTCAACCTCGGCGGCGGACCCGCGAACGCGATCAGCCTCAGGCAGCTCGTGGCCCATATCGAGAACCTGGTGGGCCGTCCCGTCGAAACGGTCTTCTCCGATTGGCGCGCGGGCGACCAGCGCTACTACGTGTCCGATACGAGACTCGCCGCGCGCGAACTTGGGCTTCGTCCGCCGGTGCAATGGCGTCGCGGCGTCGCCGCGCTCGCGCGCTGGCTGAAGGAGGAGAGGGGGCTTGCGGCGAAATACGCCGCTTTGCCGCAAACCGCGGAGGTCCTGTCATGAGGCGAGCCGTCATGTTCGACCGCCGCAAGCGGGATCGCGCACCAAGCCAACGGGTGATCGCGTGTCGGCGTTGGTAGGCCTGCGCTCGAAAGCGGCCGATCTGCGTCGCGTTCTCATGACCGCCGATGCGGTCGGCGGGGTCTGGCCTTATGCCCTCGACCTCGCGGCGGGCCTCGCGCCGCTCGGTATCGAATTCACGCTCGCCGTGCTGGGGCCGCGTCCATCGCCCGAGCAGGAAGCGGCCGCAGAAGCTGCAGGCGTCGAACTCGTGGTGACGGACCTGGCGCTCGAGTGGACGGCCGCAGGGCCGAAGGAGGTCGAGGAGGCGAGTTGGGCGCTGGCCCGGATCGCCACGGAGCTCGAACCCGACGTCGTACACCTCAACAGCCCTGCCCTCGCCGCGAACGCCGTCTTCCCGGCGGCGGTCCTCGCCGCCTGCCATTCCTGCGTCGCCACCTGGTGGAACGCCGTGCGCTCGGGCCCGCTGCCGGAAGACTTCGCATGGCGCGCTGAACTCGTCCGCCGCGGCTGCCGCGCGGCCGACGCGCTCGTGGCGCCCACGGCAGCCTTCGCCGATGCGACCGCGCACCTCTATGGCCTCTCGCGCGCGCCGAACGTGGTCCGCAACGGGCGTGCGAACGCGTCCCTCGGACCTTGCGACGCCCCGCCGGAGAACTCGGTCTTCACCGCCGGCCGGTTGTGGGACGAAGGCAAGAATCTCCCGACCCTCGATCGTGCGGCCGCCCGTCTGCCGGTTCCGGTGCGCGCCGCCGGTCCGCTCGCTGGGCCGAACGGCGCGACGATCGCGCTCCGCCATGTGGAGGCGCTTGGCCGCCTGGACCAGGCGGCGATCGAGCGGCGCCTCCGCGCCCGGCCGATCTTCGTGTCGGCGGCCCGCTACGAGCCCTTCGGTCTCGCCGTCCTGGAGGCGGCGCAGGCCGGATGCGCGCTCGTCCTCTCCGACATCCCGACCTTCCGTGAGCTGTGGGACGGTGCCGCCGTCTTCGTGCCGGCGGACGACGACGAGGCGCTCGCCCATGCTGTCCTGCAAGTCCTGAACGACGCCGACGCCCGTACGCGCTTTGGGCGGAGGGCGCGCGACAGGTCCGAGGCCTACACGGTCGAAGCCATGAGCTCCGGCATGCTGATACTCTACCGCTCGCTGCTTCCGGCGGCCGGGGATGCCTGCGATCCGGCGGAGGCGGCGGCATGAAGTTCGTCTATTTCACCCATTCGCTCGCCTCGTGCTGGAACCATGGCAACGCGCATTTCCTCCGCGGCGTCCTGCGCGAGCTGATCCATCGCGGGCACCGTGTCGACGCGTTCGAGCCCGAGGGGGCCTGGAGCCTCGAGAACCTTCTGTCCGACCACGGCCCTGCGGGCCTCGCCGCCTACCGCGAGCGCTATCCCGAACTCTCGTCGCGCCGGTTCGCGCCCGACACGGATCTCGCCATCCAACTGTCCGATGCCGATGCGGTCATCGTCCACGAATGGAACGAGCCTGCGCTCGTCGCGGCGATCGGCGGCCTGCGTGGGCGCGGCGCCCGGTTCACGCTCCTGTTCCATGACACCCATCACCGGGCGGTGAGCGAGCCCGACGCCATCCGCGCCTTCGATCTTAGCGGCTATGACGGCGTGCTGGCCTTCGGCGAAACGCTCGCCGAGGTCTATCGCCGCTGGGGCTGGGGAGACCGGGTCTTCGTGTGGCACGAGGCGGCCGATCTTCGGGTCTTCGCTCCTCCCGCGGAGGAGGGCGAACGGAGCGGCCTCGTCTGGATCGGCAATTGGGGCGACGGCGAGCGCGGCGCGGAGCTCGAAACCTATCTCTTCGAGCCGTCGAGGCGCACGGGACTGTCCCTCGACGTCTACGGCGTGCGCTATCCCGACGACGCCCTCGACACGCTCAGGCGCCATGGCGTGACCTACCGCGGATGGCTCCCGAACGCCCGGGCCCCGGAGGTGTTCGCTCGTCATCTCGCCACGGTGCACGTGCCGCGCCGCTTCTATGCCACCTTGCTGCCGGGCATCCCCACGATCCGGGTCTTCGAGGCGCTCGCGTGCGGCATCCCGCTCGTCTCCGCGCCCTGGACGGACAGCGAGGGGCTCTTCCGCCCCGGCCATGACTTCCTTGTCGCGAAGGATGGAGCGGAGATGGAACGTCACCTCAGGGCGCTCGCCCACGATCCGGATCTGCGGCGCGCGCTCGCGGCGAACGGGCTCGCGACCGTGCGCTGCCGCCATTCGTGCGCGCACCGTGCCGACCAGCTCCTCGCCATTCTCGCCCGCCTCGGCGCAGGCGCGCCCCTGGAGATGTCCGCATGAAGGTCGCCTTCTACGGTTCGAGCCTGCTGTCCTCCTATTGGAACGGAGCGGCGACCTATTATCGCGGCCTGCTCGCCGACCTGGCGCGCCGCGGCTACCGGATCACGTTCTACGAACCCGACGCGTTCGACCGGCAGAAGCATCGCGACATCGACCCGCCGGACTGGGTGGACGTGAAGGTCTATCCCGCCACCGAGGACGCTGCGCGCGCCGTCATGGCGGAAGCCGCGAAGGCCGATGTCGTCGTGAAGGCCTCGGGCGTCGGGGTCTTCGACGACGAACTGCTCGAAGGCATCGTCGCGTCTTCGAGGCCGGACGCCATCCGGATTTTCTGGGACGTCGACGCGCCCGCGACCCTCGCGGCGCTGCGCGCCCATCCCGATCATGCGCTCCGCCGCACGTTGCCGGCGCTCGACGTCGTCCTCACTTACGGCGGCGGTCCGCCGGTCGTCGAAGCCTACGAGAGCCTCGGCGCGCGCCGCTGCGTGCCGATCTACAACGGGCTCGATCCCTCGACGCACCATCCGGTCCCGCCCGAGGAGCGTTTCCGCTCGGATCTCTCCTTCCTGGGCAACCGCCTCCCCGATCGCGAGGCGCGGGTAGAGCAGTTCTTCCTTGAGGCGGCTGCGAAGCTTCCTGACCGTTCCTTCCTGATCGGCGGGAACGGCTGGGAGACGAAGGCCACGCCGCCGAACGTGCGCCATGTCGGGCATGTCTACACGCGCGATCACAATGCTTTCAACACGAGCCCGCTCGCGGTTCTCAACATCGCCCGCGACTCGATGGCGACGACCGGATTCTCGCCCGCGACGCGGGTCTTCGAGGCGGCGGGCGCCGGGGCCTGCCTGATCACGGATGCCTGGTTCGGGCTCGACCTGTTCCTCGCGGACGGGGAGGAGATTCTGGTCGCCCGGGACGGGCAGGACGTGGCCGCCCACCTGGAGACGCTGACGCCCGAGCGGGCGAAAGCGATCGGGAGGGCCGCCCGGATTCGCATCCTCGCCGAGCACACCTATGAGCGGCGCGGCGCGGAGGTCGACGCGATCCTGAAGCAGGAAGCCTCCTCGAAACGGGAAAGGAACGTGGCGTGACGAGCGGCCGCCTCAATGTGGTCGTCCTGGGATTGAGCCTTTCGTCCTCTTGGGGCAACGGCCACGCGACCACATTCCGTGCGCTCCTCAAGGCCTTCGCCGCACGCGGCCACGGCGTGCTGTTCCTCGAACGCGACGTGCCGTGGTACGCTTCCCACCGCGATCTTGCCGACCCGGATTTCTGCCGGCTCGAATTCTACGAAAACCTTCAGGGTCTCGCACGCTACCGCCCGGCCGTCGCCGCTGCGGATGCGGTGATCGTGGGCTCCTACGTGCCGGAAGGCGTCGCGGTCGGCCGCTGGGTGCGGGCCGAGGCGCAGGGCGTCACGGCCTTCTACGATATCGACACGCCGGTCACTCTCGCGAAGCTGGAGCGGGGCGACTACGAATATCTCAGTCCCGACCTCATTCCCGGTTACGACGTCTATTTCTCGTTCACGGGCGGGCCGATTCTCGACCGGCTGATGCGCCGATACGGCTCGCCCTCGGCCCGCGCGCTCTACTGCTCGGTCGACCCGCAGGCCTATCCGGCGCTCGAAACGCCGAAGCGGTGGGACCTGAGCTATCTCGGAACCTACAGCCCCGACCGTCAGCCGACCCTCGGCCGCCTTCTCGTCGAAGTGGCGCGCCGGGCGCCCGATCTCTCGTTCGTGGTGGCGGGGCCGCAATACCCCGCGGGCCTCGACTGGCCGGCCAATGTGCAGCGCATCGACCATGTGCCGCCCAACCGCCACCCGTCCTTCTACGCGGCGAGCCGGTTCACCCTGAACGTCACCCGCGCCGACATGATCGCGGCCGGTTATTCGCCGAGCGTGCGCCTCTTCGAGGCCGCCGCCTCGGGCACGCCGATCATTTCCGACATCTGGGACGGACTCGAGACTCTCTTCAGGCCGGATCGCGAGATCGTTCTCGCCGCGGACCCGGCAGACGTTCTCGCAGTCCTCTCGGGCTGGAGCGAAGGCCGCCGCCTCGCCGTGGCGGACGCCGCGCGCGCACGGGTGCTGGCGGAGCACAGCGCCGAGATACGGGCGCGGACCCTCGAGACGGGTTTAGCGGCCGCCGCGGCGAGGCGGCGGCATTCGGTACGGCGTCCGGCCATGGAGCTGGGTCTTTGACGAGGGCGAATCGGGAGCTTTCTCGGTGAACCATCGTCAAGCTCCGGACGTTCTAGGAACAAAGGGTTTGTAGCTTGGCGTCTTTGCCTTTGTAGGGACAGATCTCATGAAGAATGGGAAGAGCAAGCTTGTCGTCGTAGCGGGAGGAGCCGGATTTCTCGGCTCCCATCTGTGCGACGCGCTCCTCAGCGAAGGCAACCACGTCGTCGCGCTCGACAACTTCCAGACCGGTCGAAAGCCGAACCTGAGGCATCTCGAGTGCGAACCGCGCTTCGACCTGGTCGATGCCGACATCATCAACCCGATCCCGCCGCGCCTGCGCTCCGGCCGCATGAAGATCGACGAGATCTTCAATCTCGCCTGCGCAGCCTCGCCGCCGCACTATCAGGCGGACCCGGAGCACACGATGCTGACGAGCGTCGTCGGCACCCACAATCTCCTGACCTTCGCAGCGAAGACAGGCGCCCGCTTCTGCCTCGCCTCGACCAGCGAGATCTACGGCGATCCCGAGGTCCATCCGCAGACGGAAACCTATTGGGGCAACGTCAATCCCACCGGACCGCGCGCCTGCTACGACGAGGGCAAGCGCGCCGCCGAGACCCTGACCTTCGATTTCGAGCGGTCCGGCCGTGCCGACATACGCGTCGCGCGGATCTTCAACACCTACGGTCCCCGCATGCGCGCCGACGACGGCCGCGTGGTCTCGAACGTGATCTGCCAGGCCCTCTCCGGCGACGACATCACGATCTACGGCGACGGCAGCCAGACACGCTCCTTCTGCTACGTGCCGGACCTCATCGACGGGTTCCTGCGCCTGATGGCCTACGAGGGGAAGCTGCCCGGCGCGGTCAATCTCGGCAATCCGAACGAACTCACCATCGGCGATCTCGTGAATCGCGTGATCGCCCTCACCGGTTCCCGCTCCAGGGTCGTGACCCGGCCCCTGCCGCCCGACGATCCGCGGCGCCGCAAGCCCGATATCACCCGCGCCGCCAAGCTTCTGGGTTGGCGGCCTCGCACACCGCTCGAAACCGGGCTCGGGGCGACCGTCGCCTGGTTCGCCGACGAGCACGCGCGCGGAGACGGCAAAGCGCGCAAGCTGGTGCCGTGCGAGAAGGCTGCGGCCGTCTGACCCGACCCTCGCATGGGGCGAGGCTGCCGTGTGGGAACCGAACCTCACCTTCGTCACGCCGCAGCTCGCGGTGGGTGGACGCTTTCCGACCGTGCTCGCGGAGGATCTTGCGCGGGACCTCGGGATCCGTGCGATCGTGGACCTCCGGTCGGAGGCGCGCGACGAGGAAGCGATTCTGCTGCGGCATGGCGTGGCGTTCCTCCATTTGCCGACCGACGACGACTGCGCCGTCTCGCAGGCGATGCTCGATGCCGGCGTTGCTTTCGCCAAACGGCACTTGGATCGCGGCGAACGAGTGCTCGTCCACTGCGAGCACGGGATCGGCCGCTCCGCCCTGCTGGCGCTTTGCATCCTGGTCGGTGAAGGCCTCGAACCGCTGCGCGCGCTCGAGATCGCGAAGGCGAAGCGGCCGCTCGTCTCGCCCAGTCCGGTGCAATACGAAGCCTGGATCCAATGGCTCGAACGCCGACGCGAGGTGCAGGCTGCGTCCTGGCCGATCCCCGATTTCGACGCGTTCAAGGCCATCGCGTACAGGCATCTGCGCGGGACCGGCTGATGCTCGTCTATGGCGACATGGAGCGCATGGAAACCGTTCGGGACAAGCGGGAGGGGATCGCCGCCGCCCTCGAAGCCCTCTCCCGCATGGAGCCTGAACTCGACCGCCATGCGGCTCTCGTCACCGCATTCATCGACCTGAGCGAACTCACCCAGGGCCTCGCCGATGCCGAGTTCGCGGCGAACGGCTGCGACCGCTCCTCGCCGGTTCAGCAATCCGCCATGCGGACCCTGATGGAGGTTGCGACCGCCGTCGGCCGTTCATGGGCGAGCGGGTTCGCGCGCCTGTCGCTGCCGGACGGCGTCCTCGACAAGATTCGCCGGCTTGAAGGGCCATCGACCATCACGACGAAGCGCGCCGAGGGCTACGCCCATTACGCACTCTACCCGGAAAGTTACTGGGAAGCGGCTCGGCGCTCCGGACTCGGGCCGGAGACACGCGTGATCGGCATTCGCAGCATCGGCACCGGACTTTCGGCGCTCGTCGCCGCAGCCATCGGAAGTCCTCCGCCGACGACATTGCGGCCCGTGGGGCATCCCTTCCGGCGCGAAGTCGCCGTCGACCCGGCGCTCGCTCGCACGCTGCTCGACGGAGCCCGCACCTTCGCCGTCGTGGACGAGGGGCCGGGCCTCTCCGGCAGCTCGTTCGGAGCCGTGGCCGACTGGCTCGAAGAGTACGGCGTCGCGCCGCAGAGGATCCATTTCTTTCCGAGCCATCGCGGCGGTCTCGGCCCGATGGCCGTCGGCGCCCATCGGGCGCGCTGGGCCCGTGCCCCGCGACATTGCCTGGATTGCGATGAACTGCTCCTGGAGACCGGGCGGCTCCGCACGTGGCTGGAAGAGCGTCTCGGACCCCTCGACGCGCCGCTCGAGGAGATTCGGGCCGGAGCCTGGCGCGAATTCCACCGACGCGAAAAGGCCGCGTGGCCGGCCGTGAACCTGCAGCAGGAGCGCCGGAAGTTCATCGCGCGCGCAAACGGCGTCGCGTGGCTTGTCAAGTTCGCCGGTCTCGGCACCGCCGGCGCTCGGAAGGCCGAGTACGCGGACGCCATGAGCGCCGCCGGCTTTTCGGCACCGTCCGCAGGCCAGCGCTACGGCTTCCACGTCGAACGCTGGCTTGGCGACGCACGCCCCCTCGACGTGGTCGATGTCGACCGGCGCGCGCTGATCCGTCGCGTGGCAGCCTATCTCGGCTTCCGGGCTCGCCGCTTCCCGGCCGACGACGAAGGAGCCGGCGCAACCCGCCTGCTCGAGATGGCGCGGCACAACGCGTCGCTTGCGCTCGGCGAAGATGCGTCGCGCCGGATTAGCGCGGAGCCGGCCGCGCTCGACGCCCTCGTCCGCCGCGTCGCAACGGACAACCGCATGCTGCCTCACGAATGGCTCGTCACGCCCGACGGCGATTTGCTGAAGAGCGACGCTCTCGACCACAGCGCGGCGCATGATCTCGTCGGCTGCCAGGACATGGCCTGGGACGTAGCCGGCGCGGTCGTCGAATTCGGCCTCTCCGCAGAAGACACGGCCATGCTCGCGCGCCTGGTGGCGGAGAAAGCCGGCCGCCCGGTCCATTCCGAGCTCGTGGCCTTTTACGGGATCTGCTATCCGGCCTTCCGGCTGGGCGCCTGCACGCTCGCGGCGGAAGCCCACGAGGGAGAAGAGGCCGGGCGCCTCCGGGCCGCCGCGAACGGCTACGCCGCCGCACTCTCCCGCGCCATCGACATAAAGGCGTCATCCTCGCGCGAGCGGTAGCAAGACCCGAGGATCTCAGGCCGCGAAGGGCGCTCGGGCCCCCGCTCATGCGCCCCAGGTCCGTTCCAGCACGTCGATCCAGTTCTCGAAGCAGATTCTGCGCAGGGTCGCCTCGTCGTAGCCGTGCTTGCGCATGGCGTCCACGAGCCGCGGCAGGCCGCGGACGTCGCCGATGGCGACGGGGATCGTCGCGCCGTCGAAATCCGATCCGAGGCCCACGCCGCCGACGCCCACCTGGCCGATCAGGTGATCGATGTGCCGGATCATGTCCTGGAGGGTCGTATTGGGGTCGCGGCGCCCGTCCCGGCGGATGAACGCAGTGGCGAAATTGACGCCGACCATGCCCCGGCTCTCGGCGATCGCGGAAAGCTGCCCGTCCGTGAGATTGCGTGAGTGTGGGCAAATCGCGTGCGCGTTGGAATGCGTGGCCACGAGCGGCGCATCCGAGAGCTTCGCGACGTCCCAGAAGCCCTTTTCGTTCAAGTGCGAGAGGTCGATCATCACCCTGAGGCGGTTGCAGGCGCGGACCAGTTCGCGCCCGTGATCCGTCAGGCCGGGACCGGTGTCGGGGCTCGACGGATACCGGAACGGGACGCCGTGGCCGAATATGTTCGACCGGCTCCAGACCGGTCCGATCGAGCCCAGCCCGGCCTCGTGGAGCACGTCGAGCATGTTCAGGTTCGGATCGAGCGCTTCCGCCCCCTCGATGTGGAGGATTGCGGCGAGCACGCCCGAATCGATGCAGCGGCGGATCTGACCCGCCGAGCGGCAAATCTCCACCTGGCCGTCGGAGGCACGTTCGATGCGCATCAGAAGCGAGGCCATCTGGAGCGTCACCTTCTGGGCGACGGTGAGCTGCAGCTCCGGCGGCAGTGGCACGTCGTAGCGCGTCTTCGCCATCATGGCGTCGATGTCGAGTCCCGGCTCTTCCTCGGAAGGCACGAAGATCGCGAAGAACCCGCCCGCGAAGCCGCCGGCGCGCATGCGCGGCCAGTCGAGGTGTCCGACGTTCTCGCCCTCGAGAAAGGCCCGTTCCGGGTTCGGCCCCGGGCGGCGCATGAGGCGGAGCAGCACGTCGTTGTGGCCGTCGAAGACCGGGATGAGCGATGGGGAGGCCATGGCTGGTTGAGGTCGGGCTCCTGTCTTGAACGAACCTAGCGGGTGAAAGCCGGGACGGGAATCCCGTCGGAGCGGACGAATCCCTCGCTCGCACGAATGAGTGCCCGCGTATAGTCGCTTGCCGCCTCGCCGGCTCTCAGGCTCGCCGTGCTCGTCTCTTCCACGGCCTCGCCGTTGCGCATCACGAGCAGGCGATCGCACAGATGGGCCACGACGGCGAGGTCGTGGCTGACCAGGACGGTGGTGAGCCCGAGACGCCTGCGGAGATCGTCGAGCAGGTTCAGGATCTCGGCCTGGACCGAGGCATCGAGCGCCGAAGTCGGCTCATCAAGGAGCAGAACCTTGGGTTGCAGGATCAGCGCCCGTGCGACGGCGATGCGCTGGCGCTGGCCGCCCGAGAGCTGGTGGGGGTAACGGAAGCGGAAGGAGGGGCCCAGTCCCACCTCCCGCAAGGACTGCAGGATGCGCGCCTCGGCATCCCGCTCACCGTGGATGGCGAGCGGCTCGGACAACGTCCCATCGACCGTGTGGCGCGGGTGCAGCGACGCATAGGGGTCCTGGAACACCATCTGGACGGTCCGGTAGAAAGCCTTGTCCCGCGGGGTCGGCGCCGGGCGGCCGTCCACCAGGATTCGGCCGCTCGCGACCGGGGCGAGGCCGCAGATCGCCCGCAGCACGGTCGACTTGCCGGACCCGGACTCACCGACGAGCCCGTAAGACCCGCCCGGCTCCACCCGGAAGCTCAAGTCCCGCACCGCGTCCACCCTGAGGTGACGGGTCCCGTAGACAACGTGGAGGTTCAAGATGTCGAGCATCAAAGCGCCCAGGCCGGATCGCGATCGAGCGTCGGGAGGGGGCGTACGTCACGGGCGAGCACGGGAAGGCAGCGCATGAGCCCCTGCGTGTAGGGGTGCCGGGCCTCTTTCAGATGCCGTGCCTCCATTTCCTCCACCACCTTGCCGGCATACATCACGAGCACGCGATTGCAGAAGGAGGAGACGAGCTTGAGGTCGTGCGAGATGAAGATGAGCCCCATGCCACGCTCGGAGACGAGTTCGTCGAGAATGCGCAGCACCTCCATCTGCACCGTCACGTCGAGCGCGGAGGTCGGCTCATCGGCGATGAGGAGGTCCGGGTCGGTGACCAGCATCATGGCGATCATCGCACGCTGTCCCATGCCGCCGGAGACTTCGTGCGGGTAGAGTGCGAAGACCCGCCCGGGATCCCTCATCTTCACGGCTTCGAGCATGGCGAACGCCTTGTCGCGTGCCTCGGACCGGCTCGCCCTCGCGTGCGCCCGATAGGCTTCCACGATCTGCTCGCCGACCGTCATCACCGGGTTCAGGGAGTATTTCGGATCCTGCATGACCATCGTCATGCGCCCGCCGCGGAGCGCCCTGAGCCGGCGCTTCGAGATCGACAGAAGATCGACTCCGTCGAAGCTGAGCGTCCGGGCCGAGACCTCGCCGGGCGGCGGCGTGAGGCCGAGCAGCGCCCGTCCGGTCTGCGACTTGCCGGATCCGGATTCGCCGACGATGCCGAGCCGCTCGCGGCCGAGCCGGAAGGAGACGCCGCGCACCGCTTCCACCGTGCCGGTGCGCAGGTGGAAGCGCACCCGGAGATCCTGGACGTGGAGCAGATCGTTCATCTCGCGGCTTTCGGATCGAGAACGTCGCGCAGGCCGTCGCCCAGAAGGTTGAAGCCGAGGCTCACGACGAAGATCGCGAGGCCCGGCACCGCCGCGACCCACCATTGGTCGATGAGATAGTTGCGTCCCGTCGCGATCATCGCCCCCCATTCCGGTTGCGGGGGCTGGGCTCCGAGGCCGAGGAAGCCGAGCCCCGCGGCCGTCAGGATGATGCCGGCCATGTCGAGGGTGACGCGCACGATGAGCGACGAGATGCACAGCGGCATCACGTGCCGCCCGATGATGCGCGCCGTCGAGGCGCCCTGGAGCTTCACCGCGGCGATGAAGTCCGAATTGCGGATGGTCAGCGTCTCGGCGCGGGCGAGACGGGCGTAAGGCGGCCAGATCGTGATCGAGATCGCAATGACGGCGTTCTCGATGCCGGGTCCGAGCGCCGCCACGAAGGCGAGCGCCAGGATGAGCCGCGGGAACGCGAGAAAAATGTCGGTGATCCGCATGAGCACCGCATCGACAAAGCCGCCCATATAGCCCGCGACCGTTCCGACGAGAAGGCCGACGGGAGTCGCGATCGCCGCCACGAGGGCCACGATCCCGAGCGTGATGCGGGCGCCGTGAATGAGCCGCGAGAGGATGTCACGGGCCTGATCGTCGGTACCGAACCAATAGGCGGCGCTCGGCGGCAGCAGGCGCGCCGTTCTGAGGTCGCCGCCGACGACCGGGTCATAGGGAGCCAATGCGTCCGCGAAGATGCCGACGAGGACGAGGAGCAGGACGATTGAAAGGCCGAGCACCGCGAGCGGGTTGCGGGAGAAGACGAGCCAGCCGAGATAGAGCCGCCCGAGGCGGGCCTGCCAGGGCGAGGCGGGCTCGGCCGACACGAGCCAGCCGCGAAGTCCCGCCGTCGGGAGCGTGAGGGGCGAGCCGGCCATCAGTGGGTCCTCGGGTCGAGCAGTCGGTAGAGGAGATCGGAGACGAGATTGAGCAGAACGAAGACCGTCCCGATCACCAGCGTTCCGCCGAGCACCGCGTTCATGTCGGCGTTCTGCAGCGAGTTGGTGATGTATTGCCCAAGCCCCGGCCAGGCGAACACCGTCTCGGTGAGCACCGAACCTTCGAGGAGGTTCACATAGGACAGCACGATGACGGTGAGCATCGGAACTGCCGCATTGCGCAGGGCGTGACGCCAGATCACCCGCGCTTCGGAGAGGCCCTTCACCCGTGCTACGACGACGTATTCCTGCGCGAGCTCGTGAAGCATGAAGGAGCGCGTCATGCGGCTGATATAGGCGAGCGAGAAATAGCCGAGGATCGAGGCGGGCAGGATCACGTGGGACACGGCGTTCCAGAACGCGTCCGTCTGACGCTGCATCAGCGTATCGAGGAGCACGCTGCCCGTCACGTCGGTGAAGTTGTAGGCATAGGCGATGTCGATCCGTCCCGGCCCCTCGACCCAGCCGAGCTTGGCGTAGAAGAGGAGGAGCGCCATCAGGCCGAGCCAGAAGACCGGCAAAGAATACCCGACGAGTCCCAGGATCCGCACCAGCTGGTCGACGAGGCTGCCGCGTTTCACCGCCGCCAGGACACCGAAAGGCACGCCGAGGAGCGTTCCTATGAGGGTGCCGAGGGTCGCGAGTTCGAGAGTCGCTGGAAAGACGTTGGCGATATCCTGCATCACCGGGTTGAGTGGTGAGGACCGAGTTGCCGAAATCGCCCGTGACGGCCTTCCTGCAGTAGATCCAGAATTGCTGGATCAGAGGAAGATCGAGGCCGAGCTCCCTGTAGACCCGCTCATAGACCTGGGGCGAAGCGCGATCGCCCACGATGGCGATGACCGGGTCGATCGGCACCACGCGCCCGATGAAGAACGTGACGGCGAGGAGCCCGATCAGGGTCGCCGCCATCATCCCGAGGAAGCGGAGAACCGGTCCCAGAATCGAGGGGAGGGCGCCGAGGCGCCCTCCGGACATCATAGCGGTAGATGCCATCGCTCAGTTCTTGCGGGCCTGCGCGACGCTGTTCGTGTCGAAGGACGGCCCGATGACGAAGCCGCTCACGTTCTTACGATGGGCGGCGATTTCCGTCTGCTGGAACATGACGACGAAGGGACCCTGCTCCAGGACCGCCTTCTGGAGGTCTAGATACATCTGGGCGCGCTTCTCCGGATCCCGCTCGAGGAGGGCATCCCGGGTCTTCTGGGTTAGGGGGCCTGGATCCCAGGCGTTGCGCCACGCGAGCGGCTTCGCCTTCGCTTCGTCCGAGTTGTCGTCATTCGCCGCGAAGGTATCGGCGTTGGAGTTGGGATCCTGATAATCCGCGCCCCAGCGGCCGATATAGATGTCGTGCTGCCGCGCCCGATATTTCGTCAGCGTCTGCTTGTTGTCGCCGGGGATGATCTCGAGCTTCACGCCGGCCTGCCCGAACGTGTTCTGGATCGCCTGCGCCATGCCCATGACATGAGGCGCGCTTGTGGTGTCCATCGTCACCGAAAAGCCGTTCGGCAGTCCGGCCTTGGCGAGTAGATCCTTCGCCTTGGCGGCATCGAGCTTGTAGGGATTGTCCTTCAGGGCCCCGAGGAAGCCCTTCGGCAGGAAGCCTTGGTGGACCTCCGCCTGGTACTTCATGACCGTATCGGCAATCGTCTGGTAGTCGACGAGATGCTTCAGGGCCTGCCGCACCTCGGGTTTCGCCAGGTTCGGGTTCTTCTGGTTGAGGCCGAGATACCAGACGGTCCCCTTCGGTCCGGAGTCGATCTTGATGTCCGGATTCTTGGAGACGGCATCGAGCTCTTCCGGGCCGAGGTTGCGGGCGATGTCCACGTCGCCCTTTTCAAGGAGCAGACGCTGCGTCGACGTCTCCTTCAGGTGGCGGTAGACGACGCGGGCGAGCGGAGCCTTCCTGTCGTAGTTCGGGTTGCGCTCGAGCACCACGACCTCGTTGGCCCTCCAGTCGCGGATGGTAAAGGGGCCGGAACCGGCGTACCTGGTCTTCAGCCAGCTGTAGCCGAGATCGCCGTCCTTCTCGTTCTGCAGGGCGAGCTTCTTGTCGACCACGGAGGCGACGGTCGCCGTGAGGCAGTAGAGCACGAAGGTCGGAGCGTAGGGCTTGTCCACCTCCATGGTGAACTCCATGGGCCCCGTCTGCTTGATCTTGTCCTTCACGTTGTCCTTCGTGAGGCCGAACTGGCCCAGGATGAAGGCCGGGGACTTGTCGAGGATCACCGCCCGCTGCAGCGAGAACACCGCGTCCTCGGCGGCGACAGGGTTCCCGGAGGCGAACTTCTTGTTCGGACGAATCTTGAACGTGAAGGTCTTGCCGTCGGGCGACACACTCCAGGACTCGGCGACCTCGCCGTAGATCTTGGACACGTCTTTCAAGTCGTAGTTGATCAGGCGCTCGTAGGTGTTGCCCATGATCTCGGAGGACGAGAACTCAAACACTTCCGCCGGATCGAGCGAGATGATGTCGTCGATCTGCCAGGCCATGACCAGCGTATCGGGCGGCGTGGCGGCCTTCACGGCCGAGAACGACGTGGCCATCGTGGTCGTCATGGCGGCTGCGAGGGCGAATTTCGTAAAGCGTTTCATTTGGTGGCTTCCCTCCCTCGCGCGGATGCGCCCGCGCGGATGAGCCGCTACAATGGCAAGCCGGCAGGCGGGCTGTCGAGTCTTCCGAGAGCCCGAACGTGCCCAGTAGATGCGGTCGGGGTTGGGCCGACTTCGAAATCGGGTTCCCGGGCTGATTCGCTTGGAGTCCCGTCTTGGCCTCCCTGGCCCGGTTGTGGCAAAGGCTGGCGTGACAGCCCAAGGACCGGACCCGTGGCCGACGAACCCTCGAACCAAGCCAATGCCATGTGGGGCGGGCGCTTCTCCGCCTCGCCCTCCGCCCTGATGGAGGCGATCAACGCCTCGATCGGGTTCGACCGGCGCATGGCGAAGCAGGACATCGAAGGGTCGATCGCCCATAGCGCGATGCTGGCCGAGCAGGGGATCATCGCGGCGGAGGACCGGGATGCCATCCATCGCGGGCTCCGGCAGGTGCTGGCCGAGATCGAGGGCGGGACGTTCTCGTTCTCGACCGCGCTGGAAGACATTCACATGAACGTGGAGAACCGTCTGAAGGAGATCATCGGCGAGCCGGCCGGGCGTCTCCACACGGCGCGGAGCCGGAACGATCAGGTGGCGCTCGACGTGCGCCTCTGGGTCCGCGACGCCCACGACCGGACAGAGGCGCAGCTCACCCAGCTCATGCGCGCCCTCGTGGCGCAGGCCGAACGTCACACCGGCACGATCATGCCCGGGTTCACGCATCTGCAGAGCGCGCAGCCCGTCACCTTCGGCCACCACATGCTGGCCTATGTGGAGATGTTCGGGCGCGACCGGAGCCGGATCCGGGACTCCCGCAAGCGGCTGAACGAGTGCCCGCTCGGAGCGGCGGCGCTCGCCGGCACCTCGTTCCCGATCGACCGGGAGATGACCGCCCGGGCGCTCGGGTTCGACCGGCCGACCCGCAACTCGCTCGATTCCGTCTCCGACCGCGACGGCGTGCTCGAATTCCTGGCGGCCGCCTCGATCTGCGCCATGCACCTGTCGCGGCTGGCGGAGGAGATCGTCATCTGGATGTCGGCGCCTTTCGGCTTCATCCGCCTTCCGGACCGCTGGACGACGGGCTCCAGCATCATGCCGCAGAAGCGCAACCCCGACGCCGCCGAGCTCGTGCGCGGAAAGACGGGCCGCATCTTCGGCGCCTTCGTGGCCGTGCTCTCGGTGATGAAGGGCCTGCCGCTGACCTATTCGAAGGACATGCAGGAGGACAAGGAACAGCTCTTCGATGCCGCCGACACGCTCGAACTGGTGCTCGCCGCCATGGCCGGGATGGTGGAGGATCTCGAGCCGGTGGCGGAGCGCATGAAGGCGCTCGCGGGCGCCGGGTTCTCGACGGCGACCGATCTCGCCGACTGGCTCGTGCGCAGCCTCGGTATGCCCTTCCGCGACGCCCACCACGTCACCGGCCGCCTCGTGGCGGAGGCGGAGCGCCGCGGCTGCGGGCTCGAAACCCTGCCGCTCGACGCCATGCAGGCGGTGGAGCCCCGCATCGCGGATGCCGTCTACGCAGTGCTCGGGGTCGAGAACTCGGTCGCCTCCCGCACGAGCTTCGGCGGCACGGCCCCCCAGCGGGTGGCCGAGCAGGCGGCGTGGTGGAAAGCCCACCTGTAAGGGCCATTGTTCCCGCGAGATCGTTCTCGGGTTCCGGGGGCCGGGACGCGCCTCGTATGTCCGGCCTCGCGGAGGGCATGGCCCTGGAGGTCCCCGCCTTCCTGAGACGCCCGACCCGAGGCGCCCGCGCCGGACCTTGATGCGGCCCGGACGAGCCTCCATATTCCGATCAACGGGGCGCCGCGCCAGCGGGCTCCATTCACCGAAGTGCCGCCAACCCTGGGCTTCGTTCATGTCGCGTCAGTCGCCGTTCGGGCATCCTTTCCTCCTCGGCTTCGACGAGATCGAGCAGGCGCTCGACCGCGTCGCCAAGGCCGCCGGAGACGGATATCCCCCCTACAACATCGAGCGCCTGAGCCGGACCGAGCGCGATCCCGAGCGCCTCCGCATCACCCTTGCGGTCGCAGGGTTCACCCGCGACCAGCTCGAAGTGACGCTCGAGGAAAGCCAGCTCGTGATCCGCGGTCGTCAGAACGACGACAAGACGCGGCATTTCCTGCACCGCGGCATCGCCGCCCGCCAGTTCCAGCGCACCTTCCTCCTCGCCGACGGCATGGAGGTCCTGGGCGCGGACCTGTCCAACGGCCTCCTGTCGATCGATCTCGCCCGGCCCGAACCGGAACGGATCGTCCGCAAGATCGACATCCTGGCCAAGGACAAGGCCTGAGGCGGATCGGCGCCTGCGAAGGAGACACACATGGACCACGATTTCAAGACGATCGACATGAAGGTCGACCCTGCGGAACTCGCAGCGCTGGGCGAGGGCGAAGTGGCCTACGTGAAGCCGCTGCTTTCGGACGACGTGCATCGCCTGTTCCCGCAGGCGCCGGAGATCCGCAAAGGGCTCCAGCTCTTCGCTCTGCTCTCGGCGAGCGGTAACCCGATCATGCTCACCGACAGCCGCGACGTGGCCGTCGCGAACGCCCGGGCGCACGACCTCCAGACGGTGAGCCTGCACTGAGGCTCGCCGTCCCTCGGACGTTCTCCTCGACGCAGGCGCACCGGCTTTCGGTCCCGCGCGAGGCGGCGGTCGCCGTCCGTTCCCTCAGACGATCCCCTCGATCGCCGCCGTCAGGCGTTCCAGGTCCTCGGGCCGGGAGAGGCGATGGTCGCCGTCCTTGACGAGCGTGAGCGAGACGTTGTCGCCCGGCAGGTGCTCGACCAGTTCCATCGCGTGGCTCCAGGGAACGTCGGGATCCTGCATGCCCTGCAGGATGTGGACCGGGCAGCCGGTCGCGACGGGAGCGCCGTAGAGGAGGTGCCGCCGGCCGTCCTCGATCAGGGCCCTGGTGATCGGGTAGGGCGCGTCCCCGTAGGCGGAGGGGCGGTGATAGACGCCGTTCGCCGTGATGGCGCGCCGGATGTCCTCCGGAAATTGATGCCACATCAGGCGCTCCGTGAAGTCCACCGCGGGCGCGATGAGGACGAGCCCGGCGGGAGCGCGCCCGGATGCGTTCCTCAGGAGTTCGCGCGTGGCGAGGAGGGCGATCCATCCGCCCATGGAAGAGCCGACGAGGATCGGGCGTTCCGGGACGAAATGCGCGAGCACCGCCAGCGTATCCTCGATCCACTGCGAGATCCCGCTCGTCTCGAAGGCGCCTCCCGACTCCCCGTGGCCCGTGTAGTCGAAGCGCACCAGCGCCCGGCCGCGGGCCTCCGCCCACCGGTCGAGGGCCGTCGCCTTGATGGAGCGCATCTCCGACCGGAACCCGCAGAGCCACACCACGGGCGGACCGCCGCCCTCGCGCGCCAGCACGGCGATGCCGCGCGCGGCGGCGCCCTGGCCGACGGAAATGACTTGCGTCATGGTTAACCAGTCCTCAAGAGCTGCGGGAGACGGTAAGGCTCGTGATTCTTTGCTCAAGGTATTAACCCGGTGACCTTCGCGGCGCGACCCGGCCCTGGGGCGGCTTTTCCGTCCTCCTCGGCTCATCCGCTGGCAGGCCGGACGATCCTGCAGATCATTCCCGAGCTCGAAGCCGGCGGCGCCGAGCGCACGGCGGTCGACATCGCGGCGGGCCTGGCCGCCGCCGGCGCCCGCGCGCTCGTCGCCACGGAGGGGGGGCGCCTCGTCGGCGAATTGCAGGCGAAGGGCGGCTCCTGGGTTCCGTTCCCGGCGGCGACCAAGAACCCCGCCGCGATGCTCTTCAACGTCCGCCGCCTCGCCCGGGTGTGCCACGCCGAAGGTGTCGAACTCCTCCACGCCCGCTCGCGCGCGCCCGCCTGGGTCGCGCTCGGCGCCGCGAGGGCGCTCGAACTGCCCTTCGTGACCACCTATCACGGAGCCTATTCGGGCCGGTCCTCGGTGAAGATCCTGTACAATTCCGTGATGGCGCGAGGCGACGCGGTCATCGCCAACTCGCACTACACCGCCGACCTCGTCCGCACCATGCATCCCCAGGCGGGCGGCCGGATCCGCGTCGTCCATCGCGGCACGGATTTCGGGATCTTCTCGCCGCAGGCCGTCCCGCCGGAGCGGGTGGAGGTCCTGCGCCGGAGCTGGGGGGTCGCGCCGCACGAGCGGGTGGTGCTGCTCGCCGCCCGGCTGACGGCCTGGAAGGGCCAGAAGCTGCTCGTCGAAGCCGCCGCGACGCTCAGGGCGGCGGGGCTTTCGGACGTGACCTTCGTGCTCGCCGGGGATCCGCAGGGCCGGGACGCCTATGTCAAGGAGCTCGACGGACTCATCGCGGCGAAGAACCTGAAGGGCGTCGTCCGCCGGGTCGGCCATTGCACCGACATGCCGGCCGCCTTCCTGGCGGCGTCCGTCGTCACGGTCCCCTCGACCGAGCCCGAGGCCTTCGGCCGCTCGGCGGTCGAGGCGCAGGCGATGGGCACCCCGGTCGTGGTGTCGGACCTGGGCGCCGTGCCCGAGACGGTTCTCGCCCCGCCCGCCGTGCCGCCGCAGGAGCGGACCGGGTGGCGCGTGCCTCCCGGCGACGCCGCCATGCTCGCCCAGGCGATCGGCGCTGCGCTGGCGCTCGGCGCCACCTCGCGCTCGGGCCTGTGCGCCCGCGCAAGGGCGCATGTGGAGCGTCACTTCTCCCTCGAGCGCATGGTGGCCTCCACCCTGGACGTCTATTCCTCCTTGCTGGACAGGCGTTCCGGCGCGCGATGAGTTGACTTCGCGCGCAAATCCACGAAATGTCAGTTGTTCGCCACAAGTGGTTCCTCAAGGTAAGCCGCCGCCGGAAGACCGAGCGGGCCGGCCCCTTTGAGCGAACCCGAAATAGGAGATACGAGCCATTCGTCGACCCATGAGAGCCCTGCCGGTCCCCGTGAAGGAAGGACCGCGCGCCAACCGAGACATTCGCGGCGTCCGCGAAGTGCAATTGATCGATCAGGACGGACAGAACCGGGGCGTGGTGCCCTTCTTGGACGCCCTGCGCACGGCAGAGGATGCAGGCCTCGATCTCGTCGAGATCGCCCCGAACTCCACGCCTCCCGTCTGCAAGATCCTCGATTACGGCAAGTACCGCTTCCTCGAGCAGAAGAAGGCGGCGGAAGCGCGCAAGAAGCAGAAGACGGTCGAGGTCAAGGAGATCAAGCTCCGGCCCGGCATCGACGACCACGATTACGACGTGAAGATGAAGGCCATGAAGGGCTTCTTCGAGGAAGGCAACAAGGTGAAGATCACGCTGCGCTTCCGCGGCCGCGAGATGGCTCACCAGGGGCTCGGCCTCAAGGTCCTCGACCGCGTGAAGAGCGACGTGGCCGACCTCGCCAAGGTCGAGATGGAGCCGAACTTCGAGGGCCGGCAGGTCGTGATGGTGCTGGCGCCGCGCTGATCCGGGAGGGACGTTCGCGAGGAGGGCCGCCGCTCGCTGCGGCCTTTTTTCCGTCCGGCCGGGTCCGGAAACATGATGGGGAATCGGTCGCCCCCGGCGGGCCTCGCCCGCGATCCGATCCGCACCGTTCGCGGACCGCGCCATTGCTTTTCAAGGGCGTTTCTGCCATAGAGCGCCCCTCATCGAACCGCCCGGCTGTCAGGGCTGCCGTGGCGGTTTCATGTTGCTCAAGCAGCAAATCGGGGCCTTCCGGGCGTTTTTGACGCCCCGAGAAGCCTTTCAACGGAGAGCCAAATGCCCAAGCTGAAGACCAAGTCGGGCGCGAAGAAGCGCTTCAAGATCACCGGCACCGGAAAGGTCATGTACGCCCAGTCCGGCAAGCGCCACGGGATGATCAAGCGGACCAACAAGCAGATCCGCAACCTGCGCGGCACCACGACCCTGTTCGAGGGCGACGCGTACAACGTCAAGAAGTATTACCTGCCGAACGGCTGAGCAACGCTTCTGAAACCATCCCGGAATCTTGAAGGACCGAAACCATGGCCCGCGTCAAACGGGGCGTTACCGCCCACGCCAAGCACAAGAAGGTTCTGAAGGCCGCCAAGGGCTTCTACGGCCGCCGCAAGAACACCATCCGCATCGCCAAGCAGGCGGTCGAGAAGAGCATGCAATATGCCTATCGCGACCGTAAGAACAGGAAGCGCACGTTCCGCGCGCTCTGGATCCAGCGCCTCAACGCGGCCGTCCGCGAGCACGGCCTGACCTATTCCCGATTTATCGACGGTCTCGGCAAGGCTGGGATCGAGGTCGATCGCAAGGTCCTGTCCGAGATGGCCATTCACGAGCCGGCGGCCTTCGCCGCCTATGTGGAGCGCGCCAAGGCTTCGCTGCCGCAGCAGGCCGCGTAAACGCTTCGGACCCTCTTCGGTGCGGCTCTTCACGTGAGCCGCGCCACCCCGCCTCCCCGAGACCTTCCCCGCCGGGGCAGCCCCGGCTGCCCGTCACCCGCGGAGCGGAAGGCTTGACTTCGTCCCGCTCCGCGCCTCACCAAAGCGCCGACTTCCGAGCAGGGACCATGACCGATCTCGATCAACTCGAACGCGACCTGATGGGCCAGGTCGAAGCCGCTTCCGACGAAGCAGCCCTCGAAGCCGTGCGCGTCTCGGCGCTCGGCAAGAAAGGCTCCGTGTCGGAGCTCCTGAAGACTCTGGGCGCGATGACGCCGGACGAGCGCAAGGACCGCGGCCCCCGCATCAACGGGCTTCGCGACGTCGTCCAGGCGGCGATCGCCACCAAGAGGGAGGCGCTCGCCGAGGCTGTGCTCGAACAGCGCCTCTCGGCCGAGCGCATCGACGTGACGCTGCCCGTCCAGGAGGGCCCCGAAACCCGCGGACGCATTCATCCGATCACCCAGGTGATCGATGAACTGACCGTCATCTTCGCCGATATGGGCTTCTCGGTTGCCGAAGGGCCCGACATCGAGACCGACGAGCTCAATTTCACGGCGCTCAACTTCCCCGAGGGCCATCCCGCGCGCGAGATGCACGACACGTTCTTCCTCGCCCCCGACGCCCGGGGCGAGCGCAAGGTGCTTCGGACCCACACGTCGCCGGTGCAGATCCGCACGATGAGGGCGCAGGAGCCGCCGATCCGGGTGATCATCCCTGGCCGCACCTACCGGCACGACTCCGACCAGACCCATACGCCGATGTTCCATCAGGTCGAGGGCCTCGTCATCGACCGGCAGGCCAACATCGCGCACATGAAGTGGATCCTGGAGGAGTTCTGCAAGGCCTTCTTCGAGGTCGACCACGTGAAGATGCGCTTTCGCCCCAGCTTCTTCCCGTTCACGGAGCCCTCCGCGGAGGTCGACATCCAGTGCTCGCGCCAGGGCGGCGAGATCCGCTTCGGCGAGGGCAGCGACTGGCTCGAGATCCTGGGCTGCGGAATGGTGCATCCGAACGTTCTGCGCAATTGCGGGCTCGATCCCGACGAGTTCCAGGGCTTCGCCTGGGGCATGGGGATCGACCGGATCGCCATGCTCAAATACGGCATGCCCGACCTGCGTCCCTTCTTCGAGGCCGATATCCGCTGGCTCAACCACTACGGTTTCCGACCCCTCGACATCCCGTCGCTCGTCGGCGGCCTGACGTCGTAAGCGGAGAACCGAGATGATGAAACTCACCCTCTCGTGGTTGAAGGACCACCTCGACACCAACGCCTCGCTCGACGAGATCGTCGCGACGCTCACACGGATCGGTCTCGAGGTGGAAAGCGTGGAGGACAGGGCGAAGGCCTTGTCGGCGTACAGCGTCGCCCAGGTGGTCTCCGCCGAGCAGCACCCCAACGCGGACCGCCTGCGCGTCTGCCTGGTCGACACGGGGTCGGGGGCGCCGGTCCAGGTGGTGTGCGGCGCGCCCAATGCCCGCACAGGCATGAAGAGCGTCTTCGCGCCGCCCGGCACCTATATCCCCGGCAAGAGCATCACGCTGGGCATCGGCACCATCCGGGGCGTCGAGAGCCGCGGCATGCTATGCTCCGCCGCCGAGCTCGAGATCTCGGACGATCACGAGGGCATCATCGACCTGCCGGCCGATGCGCCGGTCGGCGCGCCCTACGCGGCCTATGCGGGCCTCGACGATCCGGTGATCGAGATCAACCTCACCCCGAACCGTCCCGACTGCACGTCGATCCATGGCATCGCCCGCGACCTCGCGGCGGCGGGCCTCGGCATGCTGAAGACCGATCACGTGCCTCCGCTGAAGGGATCCGGCCCGTGCCCGGTCTCCGTGACGCTCGATTTCCAGGGCGACGATCGAAGGCTCTGTCCGATGTTCGCGCTGCGCCTCGTGCGCGGGGTCAAGAACGGCCCGTCGCCGGAGTGGATGCAGAGGCGCCTGATGGCGATCGGGCTCCGTCCGATCAATGCGCTCGTCGACATCACCAACTTCGTCACCTTCGACCGCGGCCGTCCGCTCCACGTCTTCGACGCCCGGAAGGTGAAGGGCGATCTCACGGTCCGCCGGTCGCGCAAAGGCGAGGAGATCCTGGCGCTCGACGGGCGCACCTACGCGCTCGACGAGAGCACCGTCGTGATCGCCGACGAGGCCGGAGTCGAATCGATCGCCGGCATCATGGGCGGCGAGCATTCGGGCTGCGACGAGACGACGACCGACGTGCTCATCGAGTCGGCCCTGTGGGACCCGCTCAACATCGCGCAGACCGGCCGCAGGCTCGGCATCATCACCGACGCCCGCTATCGCTTCGAGCGCGGGGTCGATCCGCTCTTCACCCGCCCCGGCCTCGACCTCGCGACCCGCATGGTGATCGATCTTTGCGGCGGCGAGCCGACGGAAGCGGTGGTCGCGGGCGAATTGCCGGACACCGACCGGGTCATCGACTTTCCCTGGACCGAAACCCGGCGCCTGTCGGGCCACGACGTGCCGCGCCCGGAGGCCAAGGTGATCCTGGAGCAGCTCGGTTTCCATGTTTCCGGCACGGGCGAGAGGGTGAAGGTCGCGCCGCCGTCCTGGCGCCCGGACATCGAGGGCAAGGCCGACCTCGTGGAGGAGATCATCCGCATCCACGGCGTCGACAACATCGAGCCGAAGCCGCTGCCGCGCATCGAGGCCAGCGTGGCGAAGCCGATCCTCACCCCGATCCAGAAGCGCACCCGGCTCGCCAAGCGGACGCTCGCCGCCCGCGGCCTCGTGGAGGCGGTCACCTGGTCCTTCATCGCCAGGCGGGAGGCGGAGCTCTTCGGCGGGGGCGCTCCCGGTCTCGCGCTCGCCAACCCCATCGCCTCGGACCTCTCCGACATGCGTCCAAGCCTTGTCCCGGGCCTGATGAGAGCGGTGCAGCGCAATGCCGATCGCGGCCTCGGCGACGTGGCGCTCTTCGAGGTCGGCCAATGCTTCGCGTCGGACGAACCCGAAGGACAGACCATCAAGGCGGCCGGAATCCGCCGCGGCACGGCGCGCGCGGAGGGCGTCGGCCGCCACTGGAACGGCGGCATTGCGGTCGACGCGTTCGACGCCAAGGCCGACGCGCTCGCCCTTATGACCTCGCTCGGCGTTCCGACCGGCGGCCTTCAGGTCGTGGCGGGCGGTCCCGACTGGCTTCACCCGGGACGGTCCGGCACGCTTCGGTTCGGACCGAAGGGCGTCGTCGGCGTCTTCGGCGAACTCCATCCGAGGATCCTGAGGGCGCTCGACGTGAAAGGCCCGCTGGTCGCCTTCGAGATCACGCTCGACACGCTGCCGCAGCCCAAGACGAAGCCGACGAAGACCAAGCCGAGGCTCGTCCTTTCCGAGTTCCAGCCCGTTATCCGCGACTTCGCCTTCGTGGTGCCGCGGACGGTCCAGGCCGGGGACATCGTGAGGGCGGCTCAAGGAGCCGAACGGCAGCTCGTGACGGCGGTCGACGTGTTCGACGTCTACGAGGGACCGGGCATCGGGGACGGGAACAAGTCCGTGGCCGTCGCCGTGACGTTGCAGCCGACCGAGAAGACGTTGACCGATGCCGAGATCGATGCGGTCAGCGCGAGGATCGTCGGCGAAGTGGCGAAGAAGACGGGGGCGGTGCTGCGCGGGTGAGGGCAGCACGCCATCTCGCCCATGCCGGAGCGCCGCCCGCCGCGCAGCAGGCGGCGCTCATCGGCATCCTCCGGGCCGATCCGACCCTCATGGCTCTGCTCCTGGCCCTGCGGCCGCTCGCCCTTCCGCAATGGCGTCTCGTCTCGGGAGCCGTCTATCAAAGCGTCTGGAACGCGCTGACGGGCCGTGCTCCGGGGCACGGCATCAAGGACTACGACGTCTGCTCCTTCGACGGCGACGTGTCGTACGAAGCCGAAGACCGGATCATCCGGCAGGTCGCGGCGGCGACTGGCCCCCTGGGACTGCCTGTCGAAACCCGCAATCAGGCCCGCGTGCACCTCTGGTTCGAAGGGCGGTTCGGCGTGCCTTACGAGCCGCTGCGTTCGACCGACGAGGGCCTTGCGCGATACGCCGCGAAGGTCCACGCGATCGGCGTCCGGCTCGAGGCCGACGGCGAGATCTCGCTGGCGGCGCCCTTCGGGCTCGACGACCTGTTCTCGTTCGTCGTGAGGCCCAACCCGGTCTTGGCGAACGAGGGCTCGTACACCGAGAAGGCGGCACGGGCGAAGGCGCTGTGGCCGGAACTGACCATCCTGCCCTGGAGCGGCCGCAGCCCCGCCGGCCCGTGAGGCCGATCGCAGCCGCCGGCGGTCCGTCATCCAGCCGGGTCGGCGGTCGACGGGCGGCCGCTCAGGGGATTTGCGGGATCCCATCCGTAGTGCATCACGTCGAAACGCAGGCCGCGCGCGTCGACCATCAGCAGGCGCCCGACGAGGCCTTCGCCGAAACCGACGATCTCGCGGATCACCTCCAGCGCCATGAGGCTTCCCATCACGCCGGCCAGCGCGCCGAGCACGCCGGCCTCCGCGCAGGCGGGGACGGCGCCGGGCGGGGGCGGGGAGGGGAAGAGGCACCGATAGGTCGGGTTGGGATGCCCGTCCGGACCCGTCTCGTGCGCCCGGATCGTGGTGAGCGAGCCGTCGAACTGGCCGAGCGCCGCCGTCACCAGGGGCCTGCCTTCGCGGAAGCAGGAATCCGACACCGCATAGCGCGTCTCGAAATTGTCGGAGCCGTCGGCGACGACGTCGTAGCCGCGGATCAGGGTCCCCGCGTTCTCCGCGGTCAGCCGGCAGGCATGGGCCTCGACCCCCACATGCGGGTTGAGCCGCGCCACCGCGGCGGAGGCGCTGTCCACCTTCGGGCGCCCCACGTCCGGCGTCCCGTGGATCACTTGCCGCTGCAGGTTCGAGAGGGAGACGTCGTCGTCGTCCACGATTCCGATCGTCCCGACCCCTGCCGCCGCGAGATACTGGATCAGCGGCGCCCCGAGCCCGCCCGCCCCGATCACGAGCACGCGAGCCCGCTTGAGCTTCGCCTGGCCCGGTCCGCCCACGTCGCGGAGCACGAGATGGCGGGCGTAGCGGTCGATCTCCTCGTGCGACAGGCTCATGGCCGGCAGCTTATCCCCATGGCGGCCCTGCTCAACCCCGCGGGCCGAGAGGACGAGGTTTCGGGCACCTTGACAGGGCGCTTTGCGTCATGGCCCTTCCCATGTCATCGTCACTCCCGCAACCGGGCTCGTCGGAAGCCCGGGCGAGTTCGATAGGGGAACACGACCTCATGACCATCTCGAAATTCGGCTATGCGCTGGCGGGGCTCGCCTTCTCCGCGACGGCGGCCTTTGCCCAGCAGCCGGCGCTCAAGCCCGCGATCATCTACGATCTCGGCGGAAAGTTCGACAAGTCGTTCAACGAGGGCGTCTACATGGGCGCCGAGAAGTTCAAGAAGGAAACCGGCACGGAGTACCGCGATTTCGAACCCCAGAACGACGCGCAGCGCGAGCAGGCCATGCGCCGCTTCGCCCGCGAGGGGTTCTCGCCGATCGTCGCCGTCGGCTTCAGCCAGGAGACCGCGCTGAAGAAGGTGGCCGAAGAGTTCCCGAACACGAAATTCGCGATCATCGACTCCGTCGTCGAGAAGCCGAACGTCCAGTCGATCGTGTTCAAGGAGCATGAAGGCTCGTTCCTCGTCGGGCTGCTCGCCGCGCAGGCTTCCAAGACCAACAAGGTCGGCTTCGTAGGCGGCATGGACATCCCGCTCATCCGCAAGTTCGCCTGCGGCTACGTCCAGGGCGTGAAGCACGCCAAGAAGGATGCGGAGGTGTTCCAGAACATGACCGGCACCACGGGCGCCGCCTGGACCGATCCGGTGAAGGGCGGCGAACTCGCCAAGAGCCAGATCGACCGCGGCGCCGACGTGGTCTACCACGCGGCGGGCGGGACCGGCATCGGAGTCCTCCGTGCGGCGGCGGATGCGGGCAAGCTCGGCATCGGCGTCGACTCGAACCAGAACGGCATGTTCCCCGGGAAGGTCCTCACCTCCATGCTCAAGCGCGTGGACACGGCCACCTACAACACGTTCAAGCAGGCGAAGGACAACACCTGGAAGGCGGGCGTCTCCGTGCTCGGCCTCACCGAGGACGGCGTCGGCTATGCCATGGACGACAACAACAAGAACCTCGTGACCCCCGAGATGAAGGCCGCCGCCGAGAAGGCCGCCGCCGATATCAAGTCGGGCGCTCTCAAGGTGCACGATTACATGTCGGACTCGAAGTGTCCGGTCTGAGCTGATCTTTCGGGCGCCGGTCGAGCCGGCGCCCCAACCGCCTGCGGCGCTCTTCGCCGTCTGATCCGTACGCCCCGGATCCGGATGCTCGCTCCTCCGGGATGACGTTGTGAGAAGACCTTGTCGCCCGCCATCGAACTGATCGACATCAACAAGAGCTTCGGCGAGGTCCGGGCCAACAAGGACGTGAGCCTGAAGGTCGAAAGGGGTACGATCCACGGCATCGTCGGCGAGAACGGCGCGGGCAAGTCGACCCTGATGTCGATCCTCTACGGCTTCTACGAGGCCGATTCCGGCGAGATCCGCGTGAACGGCAAGCCCGTTTCGATCGCCTCCTCGGCGGATGCCATCCGGGTCGGCATCGGCATGGTCCATCAGCACTTCATGCTGGTCGAGCCGCTGACCGTCGTGGAGAACGTGATGCTCGGCGCGGAAGGCGGCGCGCTGCTCCGGCGGGGCGAGGCCAAGGTCCGGGCCGAACTCGCCAGGCTGTCGAAGAATTACGGCCTCGAGATCGACGTCGACGCCACCGTCGGCGAGCTGTCCGTCGGCCTCCAGCAGCGCGTCGAAATCCTCAAGGCGCTTTATCGCGGCGCCGACATCCTCATCCTCGACGAGCCGACCGCGGTGCTCACGCCGCCCGAGGCGGATGCCCTGTTCGGGCTGCTCCGGTCCTTGAAGGCGCAAGGCAAGACCGTCATCCTCATCACCCATAAGCTCAAGGAGATCATGGCGGTCACGGACCGGGTCTCGGTGATGCGCCGGGGCGAGATGGTGGCGACGGTCGTCACGGCCGAGACCTCGCCTCCGCAACTCGCCGAGATGATGGTGGGCCGTCGCGTGCTGCTGCGCGTCGAGAAGGCCGAGCGGGAGCCGGGCGCTCCCGTGCTCGAGGTGGACGACTTTTCGGTCGTCGACCACCGCGGCGTGCTGCGCGTCGCGAACGCCTCCTTCACGGTTCATTCCGGCGAGATCGTCGGCATCGCAGGGGTCGCCGGCAACGGGCAGAGCGAGCTCCTGGAGGCGCTCGCCGGCATGCGCCGGCCGGCCGTGGGCACCATGAGGCTGGAAGGCCGCCCCATCGGGTTCGACGAGCACAATCCCCATCGCCTGCGTCGGCTCGGGCTGCTGCACGTCCCGGAGGACCGCCTGCGGATGGGGCTCGTGCCATCGTTCGAGGCGTTCGAAAGCGCGGTGCTCGGCTTCACGGACGACCCGCGCCTGGGGCACGGCCCGTTCCTCGACCACGGACGCATGATCCGGCACCTCGGCAAGCTCATGGAGCAGTACGACGTGCGCCCGCAGGCGCCGCGGCTGAAGACATCGAAGTTCTCCGGCGGCAACCAGCAGAAGATCGTGCTCGCGCGCGAGATCGAGCGCGAGCCGAGGGTGCTGCTCGTGGGCCAGCCGACCCGCGGCGTCGACATCGGCGCCATCGAGTTCATCCACCGCCGTCTCATCGCGCTTCGCGATGCGGGCGTCGGCATCCTCCTCGTGTCGGTCGAGCTCGACGAGATCATGGCGCTCTCGGACCGGATCCTGACCATGTGCGGCGGCCATATCACCGGCGAGCGCAGG
Source organism: uncultured Alphaproteobacteria bacterium (assembly GCA_963723525.1). Classification (GTDB taxonomy): domain Bacteria; phylum Pseudomonadota; class Alphaproteobacteria; order Rhizobiales; family Beijerinckiaceae; genus Microvirga. The sequence goes on along the minus strand of CAVRRI010000015.1, from coordinate 24,102 downwards.
CCGGGCGAGACGAACGAGCAGGACCTCGGGCTTCTCATGGCCGGCGTGACGGAGAAGGCAGCATGACACCCCCGCGTCTCAGCCTGGTGACCCTCGGCGTGACCGATCTCGACCGGGCGCGGCGCTTCTACGAGGCGTGGGGCTGGAAGGCGTCGAGCGCGAGCCAGCCCACGGTCGTGTTCTTTCAGGCCAACGGCCTGGCGCTCGGGCTCTACGGCCGGGCCGCGCTCGCCGAGGATGCCTGCGTGGAAGACAGGCCCACCGGCTTCTCCGCCATCACGCTCGCCTACAATTGCCGCTCGAAGGACGAGGCGGACGAGGTCTTCGCGCGTGCCGTCGCGGCGGGCGCTCGCGCGCTGAAGCCCCTGCAGGACGTGATCTGGGGCGGCTATTCGGGCTACATCGCGGACCCCGACGGTCACATCTGGGAGATCGCCTGGAATCCGTTCTTCCCGCTCGACGAGCGGGGCCACTTGCACCTCCCGGATTCGACCCCTTGAGCGCACCCCTCGACTTGCCGAAATGGGCCGACACGGTCCTCGTGCCGGCACTCTCCGTCGTTGCGGCCTTTCTGGTGGCCGGGCTCGTGGTCATCGGCATCGGCGAGAACCCGCTCACGGCGACGCGCTGGCTGATCCAGGGATCCCTCGGCTCGGGCGAGGGTCTCGGTTTCACGCTCTTCTATGCGACGAACTTCATCTTCGCGGGGCTCGCGGTCGCGGTCGCCTATCATGCGGGCCTGTTCAACATCGGCGGGGAAGGGCAGGCTGCGGTCGCGGGTCTCGGCGTGGCGCTTGCGGTGCTCACCTTCGATTTCCTGCCGGGGTTCCTGATCCTGCCCCTGGGCATCCTCGGCGCCGCCGCGTTCGGCGCCGCCTGGGCGGCCGTTCCGGGCTATCTGCAGGCGAGGCGCGGCAGCCACATCGTCATCACGACGATCATGTTCAACTGGCTCGCCAGCGTGCTCCTCGTCTACCTCCTCGTGAACGTGCTGCGCGTGCCGAACTCCATGAACCCGGAAACCCGGGAGTTTCCCCATGGCTCGCACATCCCGTTCATGCATGACGTGCTCGCGTCCTTCGGCATGAAGATCCCGCCCTCGCAGCTCAACTTCACCTTCGTGCTGGCGCTTGCGGCGTGCTACGCGATCTGGCTCCTCATCTACCGCTCCCGCCTCGGCTACGCCATCCGCGTCGTCGGCGCCAACCCGACCGGCGCCGTCTATGCGGGCATTTCGCCGGCCCGGATCCAGATCATCGCCATGGTCCTCTCCGGCGCGCTCGCCGGCGGACTCGCAGTCAACGAGCTCATGGGCTACCAGCACCGGCTGCTCCTCGAATTCACTTCCGGCTACGGCTTCGTCGGCATCGCCGTCGCGCTCATGGGCAGAGCGCATCCGGTCGGCATCGTCCTCGCGTCGCTCCTGTTCGGCATGCTCTACCAGGGCGGCGCCGAGCTCGCCTTCGAGCAGCCGGCCATCACCCGCGACATGGTGGTGGTGATCGGCGGCATCATCATCCTGTTCGCCGGGGCGCTCGACGGCCTCTTCCGCCGGCTCGTCGCGAGCTTCATGGCGCGGCCGCGCCTGGCGAGGGCCTGACGCCATGGATCTCGGCACCGTCGTCATCGTCCTCGATTCGGCGCTGCGCCTGTCCATCCCGCTGCTCGCCGCCTGTCTCGCCGGGCTGTGGTCCGAGCGCTCCGGCGTCGTGGATATCGGGCTCGAAGGCAAGATGCTCATCGCCGCCTTCGCGGCCGCCGTGGCGTCCTACGCGACGGGCTCAGCCTGGATCGGGCTGGCGGCCGGCATCGCGGCGTCCGTCGCGTTTTCGCTCGTGCACGGATTCGCGTCGATCAGCCAGCGCGGCAACCAGATCGTGTCGGGCGTCGCCATCAACATGCTCGCGGCCGGCCTCACGGCGATCGTCGGCAATGCCTGGTACGGCGAGGGCGGGCGCACGCCGCCTCTCGAGGGGGCGCAGCGCTTCGGCGACGTGCTGTTCGGCCACTCGATCCTGGTCTATCTCGCGCTGCTCGCCGTCCCGCTCACCTGGTTCGTCCTGTCGAAGACCCGCTTCGGGCTGCGCCTCAGGGCTGTCGGCGAGAACCCGGCGGCCGTCGACACGGCGGGTATTTCCGTCACCGGCCTGCGCTACGCCGCCATCGTCATCGCCGGGATCCTGTGCGGGCTGGCCGGCACCTATCTCTCGCTGGCACAATCGGCGGGCTTCCTGACCAACATGACGGCGGGAAAGGGCTTCATCGCGCTGGCGGCGCTCATCTTCGCCAAGTGGCGCGCCTGGCCGGCGCTCGGAGCCTGCTTCCTGTTCGGGCTCCTCGACGCCGTGGCGATCCGCCTCCAGGGGATCTCGCTCCCGGGCATCGGCCAGGTGCCCGTCCAGGCCATCCAGGCGCTGCCCTATCTCATGACGGTCGTTCTGCTGGCCGGGGTCATCGGCACCGCCATCCCGCCGCGCGCCTCCGGGATTCCCTACGTGAAGGAGCGCTGAGATGACCTCCCTCGAGGCGCTTTTCGAGGCCGCCAAGGCCGTCCAGGCGAGGGCCTATGCGCCCTATTCGGGCTTCCCGGTCGGCGCCGCGATCCGCACCGCGGGCGGCCGGGTCTTCGTCGGCTGCAATGTGGAGAACGCGGCCTATCCGCAAGGAGCCTGCGCGGAGACCGGCGCCATCTCGGCCATGCTGGCCGGCGGAGAGAGCCGGATCGCCGAGATCCTCGTGATCGGGAACGGGGACCGGCTCTGCACCCCGTGCGGAGGCTGCCGCCAGCGGATCCGCGAGTTCGCATCGCCCGGCACCCCGATCCACGTCGCGGGTCCGGACGGCATCCGCCGCCGCTTCACCCTGGACGAGCTGCTGCCCTTCTCGTTCGGACCCGATCACCTCACCGCCTGACGGACGCCATGGATTCTCCCATTCAGGAAGCGGCCGAGTATGTGCGAGCCCGCGGCTTCGACGGTCGTTTCGACGCCGCGTTCGTGCTCGGCACCGGCCTCGGATCCCTCGCCGACGAGATCGGGGACCCGGCCGGCCTCGCCTACTCGGCAATTCCGCATTTCCCGAGAAGCGGCGTCTCGGGCCATGCGGGCCGGCTCGTCGCCGGCACCCTCGAAGGACGGCGCGTGCTGCTCTTCCAGGGCCGCTCCCACTATTACGAGACCGGCGATGCGGGCGCGATGCGGGTGCCCGTAGGCGTCGTGGCGGAACTCGGCATCCCGGTGCTCGTCCTCACCAACGCCGCCGGTTCCCTCCGCGCGGAGATCCGCCCCGGCGGCCTCGTCGCCATCGCCGACCACCTCAACCTCTCGGGCTCGAACCCTCTCCTCGGCGACCGCTCCGAAGGCCGCTTCGTGTCGCTCACCGACGCCTACGATCCGGCTCTGCGGGCCCTGCTCCGGGAGGCGGCCGGAAAAGCCGGCATCGCCTTGCCGGAGGGCGTCTATGCCTGGCTCTCGGGCCCGAGCTTCGAGACCCCGGCCGAAATCCGCATGCTGCAGGTCCTCGGCGCCGATCTCGTCGGCATGTCCACGGTGCCCGAAGCGATCCTGGCGCGCTATCATGGGCTCAAGGTTGCGGCGGTCTCCGTCGTCACGAATCTCGCCGCCGGGATCGAGGGCGCCTCGCCCTCGCACCAGGAGACGAAGGACACGGCGGCGGAGGCGGCGGACAACTTCAAGCGTCTCATTCGCTCCTTCGTTGCGGAATTGCCCCATGGCTGACATTCCGGATCCCGAGGCCGCCACCGCGCAGCGCGCGCTCCGTTGCCTCGACCTCACCGACCTGACGGACAACTGCTCCGAGCCGGCCATCGACAAGCTCTGCGCCAAGGCGCTCGATCCGCGCGGCCCCGTCGCCGCCGTCTGCATCTGGCCGCAATACGTGTCGAGCGCGCGCGATGCCCTGAAGGGGTCGTCCGTCCGCATCGCGACGGTGGTGAACTTTCCGGCGGGGGGCGAGGACGTCGATCGGGTCGTCGACGACACGAACGAGGCCCTCGGCGACGGCGCCAACGAGATCGATCTCGTCCTGCCCTACCGGGCGCTGATGCGGGGCGATCTCGACAAGGCCGCCGAGATGGCGGCGGCGGTGCGGGACGTGGTCGACCAGGGCCGCCTCCTCAAGGTGATCCTCGAGACCGGCCAGCTTGCGGACGCAGGGCAGATCGAGACTGCCAGCCGCCTCGCCATCGAGGCCGGCGCCGACTTCATCAAGACGTCGACCGGCAAGACCGCCACCTCCGCCACGCCCGAAGCCGCCGAAATCATGCTCAACGTCATCAAGACGTCGGGGCGCAACGTCGGCCTGAAGCCCTCCGGCGGCATCCGCACGCTGGCGGACGCGAAGCTCTATCTCGACCTCGCCGACCGAATCATGGGGCCGGGTTGGGCGACGCCCAAGACCTTCCGCATCGGAGCGAGCAGCGTCTACGACGCGCTCATCGCCGCCATCGAGGGCCGCGCGAGCTCGCCGGCCACCGGGGTCTACTGAGATGACGCTGCTGCCTCAGGAAATCATCCGCCTGAAGCGCGACGGCGGCGTGCTCGCGCCCGAACTCATCGAGAGCTTCATCGAAGGTCTCACGACGGGACGCGTGTCCGAGGGACAGGCGGCTGCCTTCGCCATGGCGGTGTTCTTCCGCGGCCTCTCCGTGCCGGAGCGCGTGGCGCTCACCCGCGCCATGACCCGGTCGGGCGAGGTCCTGCGCTGGGACCTGCCCGGCCCGGTTCTCGACAAGCATTCGACGGGCGGCGTCGGCGATACGGTCAGCCTCGCGCTCGCTCCGGCGGTCGCCGCCTGCGGCGGCTACGTGCCGATGATCTCCGGACGGGGGCTCGGCCATACGGGCGGCACCCTCGACAAGCTCGATGCGATCCCCGGCTACGTCTCGCAGCCGGACATCGACACCTTCCGGCGGGTGACGCGGGAGGTCGGCTGCGCCATCATCGGCCAGACGGCCGATCTTGCTCCTGCCGACAAGCGGCTCTACGCCATTCGCGACGTCACGGCGACGGTCGAGTCCATCGACCTCATCACGGCATCCATCCTGTCGAAGAAGCTTGCGGCCGGCCTGCAGGGCCTCGTCATGGACGTGAAGTTCGGTTCCGGCGCCTTCATGGCAACACCGCAGGAGGCGCGCGCGCTCGCGGACAGTCTGGTCCAGGTTGCGAACGGGGCCGGGCTGCCCACGAGCGCGGTGCTTACCGACATGCACGAGCCGCTCGCCTCGGCGGCCGGCAACGCGGTCGAAATCTCTTACGCGGTGGATTACCTGACGGGTCGTCACCGTCACCCTCGCTTCCACGAGGTCACCGTGATGCTCTCCGCCGAGATGCTCGTGCTCGGCGGGCTTGCCGCAGACCATGCCGAGGCGCGGACCAGAATCGAAGAGGCCATCGCGTCGGGCCGCGCGGCCGAGACGTTTCAGCGCATGATCGTGGCTCTCGGCGGGCCGAACGGATCTCGTGGAGCGGCCGGACCGGCATCTCAGGGGTGCGCCGGTGATCCGCGCCGTTCATCCGGAAAGGGCGGGTCACGTGCAGCGCGTCGCCACCCGCGACGTGGGAATCGCCGTCGTGGCGCTGGGCGGCGGCCGCACCCGCCCTCACGACCCGGTCGACCATGCGGTCGGCCTCACCCGTCTCGCCGGGATCGGCGAGCGCGTCGACGGCGAGCGCCCCCTCGGCTTCGTCCATGCGCAAAGCGAGGCCGCCGCAGAGGCTGCGGCGCGCGCCCTTCGCGCCGCCTACGAGATCGGCGACGGCAGGGTCGAACCGAGACCCGTGGTCCTGCAACGCATCGGAGCAGCGGCGTGACCCTTCTCGTCGCGCTGACATGGAATCCCGTGCCGTGGCTCGAGCGATTCCGCCGCCTCATGCCCGAGCGTCCGACCGTGGTGCCGGGCGAGCCGTTCGACCTGCGGTCGGTCGCTTACGTCGCGACCTGGGGACCCAAACCCGGCAGCCTCGACGGGCTGCCGAACCTCGACGTGATCTTCTCGCTCGGCGCCGGCGTCGATCACCTCATGCAATACCCCGATCTCCCGGACGTGCCGATCGTGCGGGTGGCTCAGGACGATCTCACCGACCGCATGAGCGAATACGTGGTGATGCATTGCCTCATGCATCTCCGCGACCAGCGCCGCTACGACGCACAGCAGAGACAGAAGATATGGGCCGACGACCGACACCCTCCGAAAGCGAGCGAGGTCCGCGTCGGGATGTTCGGGTTCGGCGTCCTCGGGCAGGACGCCGCCCTGAAGCTCAAGGCCATGGGCTTCGAGGTGGCGGGCTACAGCCGGTCGGCGAAGAAGGTCGAGGGTTTCCGCGTCTACGCCGGCGGCGAACTCGATGACTTCCTCGCGCGCACCGACATCCTCGTCAGCCTCGTTCCGCTCACCCCGGATACGCGCGGCATTCTCGGCCGGACGCTCTTCCGGAAGCTTGCGCGCGACGGCCCGCTCGGCGGCCCGGTCCTCATCAATGCCGGACGCGGGGGCCTGCAGGTCGAGGCCGACATCCTCGCCTGCCTCGACGATGGCACCCTCAAGGCGGCCGTGCTCGACGTCTTCGAGACCGAGCCGCTGACGGCCGAATCGCCGCTCTGGACCCATCCCGGCCGTCACGATCTCGCCGCACAATGCGGCCGTGAGCGAACCGGAAGCGACGGCAACCTACATCGTCGAGCAGATCCGCCGTTACGAGCGGGGCGAACCTCTGCGGAACGTGGTGGACAGGATGCGAGGCTACTAGCCGCAGGGCGCGCGAGCCGCGTTCATGCGTTATCAATTGAACTTCGGAGCCCGGTCCTGGCCCGGCTCCTCAACCGAAGGGGCTTTATGACTTCCCATAATACGACGGTCGAGCCGCACGATGACCACGGCGACATCGTCTACCCCCAGACGATCCCCTTCCTCCTCGTCCATCTGGCCTGCTTCGCGGCGATCTGGACGGGCGTGACCTTGGAGGCCGCCGCCATCGCGGTGGCGCTCTACTGGCTGCGCATCTTCGCCATCGGGGCCGGCTATCATCGCTATTTCTCGCACCGGGCCTTTTCCACGAGCCGGGTGTTCCAGTTCATCCTCGCCTGCCTGGCCCAGAGCACGGCCCAGAAGAGCGTGCTGTGGTGGGCGTCGAAGCATCGACACCATCACCTCTTCTCGGACACCGAGCACGACGTCCATTCGCCGCGCCATACGGGCTTCCTGTATGCCCATGTGGGCTGGATCTTTGCGCGGAAGCATGACGACGCCGATCTCGTGAAGGTCGGCGACTTCAGCCGGTATCCGGAGCTCATGTGGCTCCACCGGTTCGAACTCGCGCCGGCCGTGGTGCTCGCGGCGATCACCTTCCTGCTCGCCGGCTGGTCCGGCCTCGTGGTCGGCTTCTTCTGGAGCACGGTCGCGGTCTATCACGCGACCTTCTGCATCAACTCTCTCGCCCACGTGCGCGGCAGGAAGCGCTACGTGACGGGCGACGATTCCCGCAACAACTGGGTCCTGGCCTTCTTCACCATGGGCGAGGGCTGGCACAACAACCATCATGCCTTCCAGGCGAGCGTCCGCCAGGGGTTCCGCTGGTGGGAGATCGACCCGACTTTCTACATCCTGAAGGCGCTATCCTGGGTGGGCGTCGTGTGGGATCTGAAGAGCCCCCCGGAGGCCGTTCTGCGGAACGAGCAAAAGCTCGGTTCGCGCGTCATCGACCGCGCGGCGGCGGACCTCGCGGCCTCCTTCAACATCGAGGGCATCACCGCGAAGCTCAGCCTCGCGCTCGCCACGACCCCGAGTCTTGCCGATCTCAGGGACAGGATCACGGAAGCCCAGCACAGGGCGCTACGACGTGCTCGCTTCCGTCCACCTGCCGCACCTCCCGACGCGGGACGAGATCTGGGCGCGGGCCACGACCATGTTCGTGAAGACGCGCTCCCTCGACGAGATCGTCGAACGCGCGCACCGGATGATCCTCGAAGCGGTGGGAACGAGGCTCGCAGTCGCCGTGTAGCGCATCGTGCGGAAAAGTGGACCCGGTTTTCCGCACTGAGCGATGCGCTGCTTGCAAAAGGGAGAGCATCGGATGGATCCCAAAAGTGGAGTCCACTTTTGGGTCCGATGCTCTAGGCTTGAAAGGGATGAGGAGCGTTGCTCCTCGCCCGCCTCAGCGGGAGAAGCGCTTGACCGACGTGATCGGGCCGTAGATCCGGGTGCGGATCCGCTCCTCGGCGACAGCCAGCGGCTCGATGAACGTCGTCATATGATGGCCGTTGGCGTGGATGAGGTGCGAGGCGTCCACCATGATGCCCACGTGGCCATTCCAGAAGACGAGGTCGCCGCGGCGGAGCCCGGACAGGTCCGGCCTTATCTCGACGGGCTCTCCGAGCGCCTTCTCCTGCATGTCGCTGTCCCGCGGCGAGGCGATGCCGGCGGCCCCGAGGGCGGTTTGCACGAGACCCGAGCAGTCGAGCCCCAGGCTCGTCTTGCCGCCCCACAGATAGGGGGTGTGGAGGAAGCGCTCCGCAACAGCAACGAAATCGGGCTCGCGGGCGTCGACCGCTTCGAGAATCGGCCGATACACGAAGCCGCCCGTCGCGAGGCGTGCATAGTCGCCCTGGATGTCCGTCACCGCGACCCGCGCGCCGAGGCTGAGGAAGCCCGCATGGGGCAGTTTCAGGTTCGGTCCGGGGAAGACGAAGCCCCTGAGGGCGCAGAGCTTGTGGGTCGGCTCCAGCCCCGGCTCGTCGAGGGCCGCGCTCGGGAGGTAGCCCACATAGCCGTCGGCCTCGAGCTGGCCCCAGGCCCAGCCCTCGTGGTCGTCGTAGACCGTCACGCGTTCTCCCATGAGCGCCTCCGTGTCGAGGGGCGCATCGGGGGCGGGGTGGCGGCGCACCGGTGCCGACGGGGCCGTCACGCGGCGGAGCCTGCCGGCGGAGAAGCGTTCCGCCTCCACCCTGCCCCTGAGGCGTTCGTCGGCAAGGTCGGGGCGAAAGGGCGTGATTCGCCTGTCGAAACTCATCGCGGCAACTCCTTGGCGCGGGCGATGATCGTGTCGCCCAGGCGTTCGATGGCCAGCGCCCCCGCCACGGTGCGCTGGATGACGACATTGCGGCGATCCTTCTCGTCCCGGCGGCGGGAGACGAGGTCGAGCTTGCCCATCGTGTCGAGGGCCCGGGTGATCACGGGCTTCGTCACGCCGAGCTTCTTCGCCAGACCTCGGACCGTATGGGGCGGTGTCTCCAGATAAATCGTCAGCAAGATGGCGATCTGGCGCGAGGAGAGGTCAGGCTCCGCGTCGCGCACGCGATCCAGATGCACGTCGTGCCAGAGCCTCAACGCCTGCAGGGCACGCAACTCGACCGGCATGGCCGCCCCGTTTGTTTCGGAGGCGTATTATTCACAATGCTCCAGCCCGGCGCAATCGGTGCCTCGCGACCTCCGAATCAAGCGCCGTAGCGCTCGCACAGGAGCCGATACATGAGCCGCGCCGCCTGCACCTCGCCGCCCTCGGGGCGTCCGGGCTTCGCCTTCGGGGTCCATGCGAAAAGGTCGAAATGCACGTGCGAAGCGGCCTGCGTGGCGAACCGGCGGAGGAAAAGCGCCGCCGTGATCGAGCCCGCCATGGGACCGCCGATATGGTTCATGTCGGCGATCTTGGAATCGAGCAGGCCGGCATAGGGAGGCCAGAGCGGAAGACGCCAGACGGGGTCGTTCACGGCAAACCCGCAGCGCGCGATCGCGGCAGCGAGTTCGTCGTCCTCCGTGAAGAACGCCGGCAGGTCCGGGCCGAGCGCCACGCGGGCCGCACCGGTCAGCGTCGCGAAATCCACCACGAGCTCGGGGCTCTCCTCGTCCGCGAGCGCCAGGGCGTCGCCCAGGATGAGGCGTCCCTCCGCGTCCGTGTTGCCGATCTCGACGGTCAGGCCCTTCCGGCTCTGGAGCACGTCGCCGGGGCGGAAGGACGAGCCCGAGATGGCGTTCTCGACCGCCGGGACGAGAACGCGCAGGCGCACGGGAAGGTTCGCGCCCATGATCATGTCGGCCAGCGCCATGGCAGCGGCGGCGCCGCCCATGTCCTTCTTCATCAGGAGCATGGAGCTGTCCGGCTTGATGTTGAGGCCGCCCGTATCGAACGCCACGCCCTTGCCGACGAGCGTCACCTTCGGGTGATCGTCCCGGCCCCAGGTCAAGTCGATGAGCCGAGGCGGCGTGGCGGAGGCCCGGCCGACGGCGTGGATCATCGGGAAAGTTGCGCTTGAGGAGATCGTCCCCGACGATGCTGGTGAAGGCCGCTCCGTGCCGTTCGGCAACATGCGCGCCGCGGCCTCGATCCCGTCGGGGCCGAGATCGTTGGCCGGCGTATTGATGAGGTCGCGGCTCGCCGCGACCGCATCAGCGATGCGGCTCACCTCGCCCGCGTCGACGCCCTCCGGCGGCACGAGCCGAGCCGCCTTCGCCGGGCGCTTGCTTGTATCGGTCGAAACGGTAGGCGCCGAGAATCCACGCCAGGGTGGCGAGCGTCGGATCCGGCGGATCCGTTTCGAAGCGATAGGCGCCGTCGGGCAGGAGGGCCGCGAGCTTGCCGGGCAGGAAAGGATCGCTCGCTTCGCCTTGGACCCGTCGAGCCCGAACAGCACCCGGTCGAGCTCGCCGTGTGCGTCCGGCAGCAGGCAATGGGTGCCGGCCTTGCCCTCGAAAGCCTTGTGCCTTCGCGAAGGTGCGGGCGGGCGCGGGCAGGTCTTCGGCGACGCGCGGCCATGCCTCCTCGTCGACGAATCGGACCGGTCGGGCGGGCTCGGAGGCGGGGGCGAGAAGAGGATGGGCATGGATGCTCGGGACCGGGAGCGTGGGGCCAGGCCGGTTAACGCTCCATTAGGGTTAACAATTATGGAGAGAACGTGTCGGGCGGCGGAGCCGCCTCCGGAACCTCGTGTCATGACGCCCCACGCACCGCAAGCCCCCCATACGCCAGGGCCGACGCATGTGGGCCGCGCTCGTGGCTGCGAGCCTGACGGCTCTGTTCCTTTCCGGCTGTCTGAAGAAGGGGGACGCGGACATCACGGGTTCGATCCCCGGCCCGCAGCAGGCACTCCCTGGAAGCCTGGCGCGGCACGCCGAAACCTGGGCCCCGCGCTTCGAGGCCAACCCGGGCGATGCGACGGCGGCGTTGCACTACGCCCAGGCGCTCCGCGCCCTCGATCAGAAGCCGCAGGCGCTCGCCGTGCTGCAGCAGGCGGCGATCCGCAATCCCTATAACGCCGAACTGCTGGCCGCCTACGGCAAAACCCTCTGCGGACGTCGGACGCTACAAGGAGGCGGCGGAGGTGCTCAACCGCGCCCATACTCCCGAGCGGCCCGACTGGCGGGTCCTCTCGGCGCAAGGCGCGGTCGCCGACCAGATGGGCGATCATGCGCTCGCGCAGAAATACTACGAGTCGGCCCTGAAGCTGGTTCCGGACGAGCCGAGCGTCCTGTCCAACCTCGGCCTGTCCTACGCCCTGAGCGAAACGTCTGCCGGACGCGGAGCGCACGCTGAGGCAGGCCTCGGAGAGCCCGAAGGCCGATGCGCGCGTGCGCCACAACCTGGCGCTCGTCCTGAGCCTCAGGGCAAGTTCGGCGACGCTGAAGCCGTGCTGAAGCAGGATCTCCCGCCGACGAGGCAGCCGCCACCATGGCGGATCTCCGCGGTCTCGTCGCCCAGCCCAACGCCTGGAGCGCCATCCGCAAGACAAGATGCCAAGCGCACGAGCCGAGGGTTCCAGAGCCCGGGCAGCTGACGTCTTCAGGTTTCCATCCCTGACCTGGATGATGGCCGGCGTCAGAATGACGACGAAGAGCACCGGCAGGAAGAACAGGATCATCGGCACCGTGAGCTTAGGCGGCAGCGCGGCCGCCTTCTTCTCGGCTTCGTTCATGCGGATGTCGCGGCTTTCCTGCGCCAGCACGCGGAGCGCCTGCCCGAGCGGCGTGCCGTAGCGCTCCGCCTGCATCGAGGGCCGTCGCGACGGCCTTCACGGGTTCGAGCCCGGTCCGCATGCGACAAGTTTTCGTAGGCCGCGCGCCGATCCGGCAGGTAGGACAGTTCCGCCGTCGTCAGCGTCAGCTCCTCGGCGAGCGGCACGGATTGCGAGCCGATTTCCGCGCTGACCCGCCGGAAGGCGGCCTCGATCGACATGCCGGATTCGACGCAGATCAGGAGAAGATCGAGAGCGTCCGGCCACGCGGCACGGACCGACGCCTGGCGCTTCGAGATCGTGTTCGACAGAGAACAGTCTCCGGCGCCTTGACGCCGGCGAAGATCGCGGCGATGACGATGCCGACGAGGATCATCGGTCGGCCGCTCGAGCACCTTCGAGGACGAACAGGTAGAAGCTCGACGCCGAGGAAGAAGCCGATCGGGCGTCACGAGACGGAAGAACAGGAAGGCGATCTCCGCGTGCTGGCCGCGGTAGCCGGCCATCGTGAGCTTCAGCTTGGCGGTCTCGGTGCCGAGCCAGTTCGACAGCTTGAAGCGGTCGACGATCTGCCGCATGTAGACTTTGGGCTCCTGCCGCAGCGAAGGCCTCTGCTGCGCCTTTGCGAGGCGTTCTCGCTCGCGCGCGCGGATGCGCTCGCGCTCGCGTCGCGACCGCCTTCATGCGCTTCTCGAGGCCGCTGCCCTCCGACCAGCGGCATCGCGAGCGTCCACACCGTCGCGGCCGTCGCGACCGCGACGAGCATCATCGCCATGATCTGCGGGTCGAGGAGCTTCGTCCTGCGAGAGGTACGAACATCGCCGTGATCCCGTCAGAACTTGAAGCTGATCATCTTCTTCATCGCGAAGATGCCGATCGACATCCAGAAGCGCCCGCCAGACAGCGCGAATCTTGCCGGTCTGCGTCGTCCACAGCAGCGAGATGTATTCCGGGCTCGAGAGATAGGTCAGCATCGCGACGATCGAAGCGGAAGCGCGCCGATGATGCCGGCCGAGGCCTTGGCCTCCATGCTCATCGCCTTGATCTTGTCGCCCATCTTGCGCCGCTCGCGCAGGACCTTGGAGAGATTGCCGAGCGCCTCGGAGAGATTGCCGCCCGACTTCTGCTGGATCGTGATGACGATGCGCGAAGAAGTTGGCCTCGGCGATCGGCACCCGCTCGTAGAGCTTGGCCACGGCCTCGCCGACCGTCAGGCCGACGGCCTGCGCCTCGATGATGATGCGGAACTCCGACTTCAACGGCTCGCTGCGCCTCGCTTGCGACGATGCGCAGGCAATCGCCGAGCGGCAGGCCGGAGCGGATGCCGCGCACGATGACGTCGACGGCGTTCGGCAGCTCGAGGATGAACTTGTTGATGCGGCGCTTCCTGAGATAGCCCAGCACCCAGCGCGGCAAGCCGATGCCGCCCGCGAAGGCGGCCCCGGCGGCGCCGAGAGGCTTCTCGCGTGGTACGAGGACCACGACGCCGAGCACAGCCGCCGCCACGCGCTGAAGATGTAGTAGGTCTGTTCTCGTCCAGGCGAGGCCCGCCTGCGCGATCCGCGTCTCGAGCGTGAGCTTGTCCTTGCGCCTTCTGCTTCGCCTCGAGTTCCTTCAGGCTCTGCGCGACCTGGTCCTTGCGGTTGACCGTCGGCGATCCGCTCCCGCCGGTCGGCGCTCGGGCGACGAGGGCCTTCTGCCGCTTCTCGGCGCGCGCCTCGCCCGAAAGGAGGGGATAGAGGAACACGTAGGCGACCCCGCCCGCGGCGATGGCGGCGAGGACGATGGCGGCAAACTGGCTGTCGAGCATACGCAACACCACTCGTCGCGAGCGTACTCAATTCGCCGGTCCGCCCTTGGCCTCCATGGCGTCGAGGGCCGCAGCGAGCTTCGCCTCCTCGCCGTAGTAGCGGGCGCGCTCCCAGAAGCGCGGGCGGCCGATGCCGGTCGAACGGTGGCGCCCGATGAGGCGGCCGCCCGCATCCTCGCCGACGATGTCGTAGAGCACGAGGTCCTGCGTGATGATCACGTCGCCTTCCATGCCCATCACTTCGGTGATGTGGGTGATGCGGCGCGAGCCGTCGCGCAGGCGCTGCGCCTGGACGATCACGTCGACGGACGAGCAGATCATCTCGCGGATCGTGCGCGAGGGCAGCGAGAAGCCGCCCATGGTGATCATGGACTCGATACGCGACAGGCATTCGCGCGGCGAGTTGGCGTGCAGCGTGCCCATCGAGCCGTCGTGGCCCGTGTTCATGGCCTGCAGAAGGTCGAAGGCCTCCGGTCCGCGCACCTCGCCGACGATGATGCGTTCGGGCCGCATGCGCAGGCAGTTGCGGACGAGGTCGCGCATCGTGATCTGGCCCTGGCCCTCGAGGTTGGGCGGCCGGGTTTCCAGGCGCACGACATGCGGCTGCTGCAGTTGCAGCTCGGCCGCGTCCTCGCAGGTGATGATGCGCTCGTCCTCGTCGATGAAGCGCGTCAGGCAGTTCAGCAGCGTCGTCTTGCCCGAGCCGGTGCCGCCGGAGATGACGACGTTGCAGCGAACCCGCCCGATGATCTTGAGGATCTCCGCGCCCTCGGGCGAGATGGCGCCGAATTTCACGAGCTGCTCGAGGGTGAGCTTGTCCTTCTTGAACTTGCGGATCGTGAGCGTCGGCCCGTCGATGGAGAGCGGCGGCGCGATCACGTTGACGCGCGAGCCGTCGGGCAGGCGCGCGTCGCAGATCGGCGAGGATTCGTCGACGCGGCGTCCGACCTGGCTGACGATGCGCTGGCAGATGTTCATCAGCTGCTGGTTGTCGCGGAAGCGGACGCTGGTGAGCTGGATCTTGCCGCTGACCTCGATGAAGGTCCGTCCGGCGCCGTTGACCATGATGTCGGCGATGTCGTCGCGCGCGAGAAGCGGCTCGAGCGGGCCGTAGCCGAGCACGTCGTTGCAGATGTCGTCGAGGAGCTCCTCCTGCTCGGAGATCGACATCACGACGTTCTTGAGCGCGATGATCTCGCTGACGATGTCGCGGATCTCCTCGCGCGCCGCTTCCGGTTCGAGGCGCGAGAGCTGCGCCAGATCGATCGCCTCGATCAGCGCGCCGAAGATCATGCTCTTGGTCTGATAGTATTCGTCGGACTTGCGCGCCTCGACTTCGGTGCCGGTTCGGGCACGTCGAGGGCGCGGATCGCCTGGCTCGCCGCGAGGTTCGGTGCCGGCGGCGGCGGGGCAGCAGCGTTCGCGCGTGCGGGCTCGCGCGCCGGACGCCGCTGCAGTTCCTGATCGCTTCCCGAACATGCCGCCTCGTCCTCTCCGCCGTCAGGATGCCTTGCGACGGGTGAACTTTGCGATAATGGGCTTGCAGAAGGCTGAGCGCGCCCCGGCGTGGCTCCGGCCGGCCGGTCATCGAGGCGGCGAGCTCGACGAACAGGTCGTTCACCTTGCCGCCTGGCTGCACCTCCGCGATCATCTGGCCGTTGTTGGCGGCCGTGCCGAAGAGCTGCGCGTCGAACGGGACGACGGCCGAGAGCTCGATCTCGAGCGCCTTGGCGAACTCCGCCGCGGGGATCTCCGGCCGCTTCGGCATGCCGGTCATGTTCAGGACGACCTTCGGCTTGCGGTCGTTCGGGCGGGCCGCTCGCAGCACGTCGATCAGGTTCTTGGCGTTGCGCAGCGAAGCGAGCTCCGGCGCCGCGACGACCACGACGTCGTCCGCGCTGATCAGCGTGCGGCGCGTCCAGCCCGTCCAGGTATGCGGAATGTCGAGGACGACGCTCGGCGTCGACGCGCGCAGGATGTCGAGAAGCTGGTCGAGCGCCGTCTCGGTGAGATCGATCGTGCGGTCGAGCATGGCCGACGCGGCGAGCAGGCTCAGATTGTCGCCGCATTTCGAGAGCAGGCGGTCGACGAGATTGCCGTCGAGCCGGTCCGGCGAGAAGACCGCCTCGGCGATGCCCTGCGGCGGATCCTGGTTGAAGTCGAGGCCGGCCGTTCCGAAGGCGATGTCGAGATCGACGATGACCGTTGCCGTCGAGAGCTTGCGCGCGATCGCCCAGGCGAGGTTGTGCGCGATGGTCGATGCGCCGACGCCGCCCTTGGCGCCGACGACCGCGATGGTGCGGCCGATCGGCTCCGCGCCCGGCGAGTTAAACAGGTCCGAGACCGCCTGGATGACGTCCAAGGGGTCGACGGGCGCGATCAGGTAGTCGCTCACGCCGCGGCGCGTGAGTTCGCGGTAGAGCAGCACGTCGTTGACGTGGCCGACGACGAGCACCTTCGTGCCCGCGTCGCAGACCTCGGCCAGGCGGTCGAGGTGGGCGAGGAGCGCCTCCCGGTCGTGCTCCGATTCAGCAGGATCAGCACGTTCGGCGTCGGCTGGTCCTTGTAAGTCGCCACCGCCGCCGCGGCGCCGCCCATCGACGACCTGACCTGCGCCTTCTGCATGCGCCGGTCGCTGCGCCGCGCCTCGATCGCCTCGGCGACCGCCTCGCCGTCTCGCAGAATGCGTGGATTGTGACGCGCGGGACCGGCGCGATGATGCGGTTTTCCGGTTCGGAAGCTGACTCATGACTGCATGTGCCTTCGCCTCAGTTGCCGACTGCCTTGCTGATCTTGTCGTCCTCCGCCCGTGTACTCCGTCGAGGGATCCTGACGCCTGGCGCAGCTTCTCGATGTTGCTCATGCGCCGGATCGTATCGACGCGGCCTCGGCCCGGCCGCGCACCAGATCGACCGGGTCGGCGACCTGCGCCGCGACATTCGACTGCATCGCGCAGCCGAGATTCCAGTAGGGCTCGTTGCGCGGCGTTGAAGCTTCGACGTCGCTGACGCCGAGATCCTGCGGCCATAATCCGCATCGGCTCGCCGACCTTCGCCTGCAGGCGCCGGAACGAGAGGCGGATCGGCGCGGCGAGAGCGGATCGGACGACGGGATAGGAGGCGACGACCACGCGAGCGCCGGGCACCCCGCTTCCGCGAGGGCGGCGCGCACGAGCCGCGAGGCCGTTGCGGCGTGCCGGCCCTGGCGCCGGTCCGGCACCTGGGCGGTGACGCGGCCCTCGCCGTGACCGACGGTACTCGGCGCGAAGTCTCGCGACGTCGTCGCGCTGGCGCGGGTCGAGGCCGCCGGCGCGACGAAGACGTCGAGTGTCCTCGGCGCGTGGGCGAGGACGATCGGATGCCGCTCGCGGTAATCCATCGGATAGGTCGAGCCGGTCACGACCCGGTCGGGCGCGCAGGCGCCGAGCGGCAGCGCGAGGAGCGCCAGGGTCGCAGAGGTCGCTGGCAGTGGTGCGTGTCATCGGTGCCTGCCGTCAATCCGTGATGAAGCCGAACGGCCCTTGATGCTCGCCTTGGCGAGCGCGGCGCCGGCGCACCCCGTAGAGGCGGTTGAGGCGCCCGAGCAGAAGCGCCTGCCCGTCATGGGAATCGACGAAGCCGTCGTCGGGCCGCGCCACCTGCGCCCGGCTCCATGGGCTTGGCGATGAACGGCGTCACCATGATCATCAGCTCCGTCTCCTTGCGCTGGTAGTCGCGGGAGCGGAACAGCGCGCCGAGGACCGGCAGGTTGAGGAGGCCGGGGAGCGCCGTTGATCGCCTGGTTGTTGCATCTGCTGGATCAGGCCCGCCGTCATCATCACGGCACCGGACGGCAGCTCGACGGTGGTCTCCGACTTGCGCACCTTCATGGCGGGAACGGAGATGCTGCCGATGCGCAGCTGGCTCTCCGGATCGACCTCGGTCACCTCGGTCGAGACCCGGAGGCTGATGCGGTTCTTCGGCGAGCACGATCGGCGTGAAGCTCAGCGTCACGCCGTAGGGCTTGTACTCGACGCCGATCGTGCAGTCGGACCCGCCGACATCGTCGCATTCCTCGCTCTTCGGGATCGGGATCTCGCCGCCCGCCGTGAACTTCGCCGATCTCGCCCGAGATCGCCGTCAGGGTCGGCTCCGCGAGGACGCGTGAAACGCCCGCCCGTTCGAAGGCCTGCAAGGTCGCACTCGCGGTGAACCCGCCGCGCGAGAAGGTGCCGCTCAGAAAGTTGCCGGGATTGGCGTCGGGTGCTGACGGGAAACGGATTGCACGTTCTGAAGTTTCGCCGAGAACGCCGCTTCCCAGGGTCACCAGCTACCGGAAGTGTTGATCCCGAACTGCTTCAGGACCGTGCGCGCGACCTCGACCACGGTGACCTGCAGCATCACCTGGTCCTTGCCGCGGATCGTGAGCGCGTTGATCACGGCTCCCTTCGTGGCGACGCCGCCCTCGCCGGAAACGCCGACGAACGCGTTCGCGATGTCGACCGCCTGCTGCGCCTCCGACGGCGGACGCGACCAGGCCGGTCAGGAGCACGGAGTCGCCGGCCGGGCGCACCTCGATCTGCGCCTGCGGCATCGCGGTGCGAAGGGTCTGGCGGAGGACGTTGAGGTCTCGCCCGACATTCACCTCGAGCGTCGCGATCTGCCGGCCCTCGGCATCCATCACGAAGATGGACGTTGCGCCGTTGTCCATGCCGATGATGAAGAGCTTCCGCGTCGAGCGGACGACGGCGTTGGCGACCTTTGGATTGGCGACGAAGACCTCCTTCGCATCTCGCGGCAGATCGATGATCAGGGACCGGCCGATGGAGAGGTCGACCTTGCGGGCCAGCGCCTGCTCGGCGGAGGAGATGGCCAGGACCGGGGCATCGCTCGTCGACCCGCGAAGACCGTTCGCGAGGCGCCGGCTGCGGCGGCGCCGCATGGCAGCGCTACCGCGAATGCGGAATGAGGCCGACGGGACTGATTTGAAGCGGAACGCATCATGTCGCGAGTGCCTGTTGTTGAACGCCGAAGCGGATGATCTGGAGGGCGCTGCGCTCCTCGCCGCGCGGGCGTGCCGGTTTCATTGACGTCCGCGATGCTGCGAAGCGCCAGGGAGAGCTGGCCGACCTTCTGGGCGAGCATCGACCATTTCCGTCTTGAGCGGGCGTCAGCTCCAGGGTGGCGGTCTCCCCGGTCACCACCTTCTCGCCGTTTCGTTCCTGAATGGTCTGCCCGATGGCGAGCACACGGATGTTGGTCAGGATGATTTCGGAGGTGGCCGGTCCCGCACCCTTGTCCGAGCTCGACTGGACCGTCTTGATCACGTCGACGCGATCGTTTGGAAGGATGAAGCCGCCTGCGGAGGTCGCACCTCTGTTGTCGATCGAGATCGCGACAGCGCGCATTCCGGCGGGGAGGATGGCCGACATGTAGCCGCCGCTCCCCTTGAGAAGCTTCTCGCGCCGGATCGGCTCGCCCGCGAGGATCGGATTGCGCACGATCCAGCCCGAGATCTCCTCGACGCTCCGGCCGCTTCCGACCGCTTGATGAGAACGTCCGCGGATTCCGCCGGCCAGGTCTGCCAGCGGAGATCATCCGCCTTCAGGCTTGTCCCAAGGGCAGGTCCGTCGCCGCGACGAGAACCTCCACCTTGGGAGGAGGAGGTGTGAAGCACCGCGACGGGTGCCGGCTTCGACCCCGCGCACATGAGAGCGGCGGCACCACCTGCCGCTAGGGCAACTCCAAGGACAATGATACGGGCAACCTTCATCGCACCTGAACCGAACGCGGCGGACCTGCTGCCGCCCCCTCTGTTCAAGCAGGGAATCGTCAAATTATGGTCTAATCGAGCCTTTAAGTCCGCGGGAGCGGCTGTCGTGGAAAGAACCACGCACCACCTCCCGCAAGTGCCAAATCGAAGGATGGGACCGGTCCCCGCGTACGTGGCGAGCCTTTTTTGTGGCCGATCAGACAGGCCACCCAGATAGAAACGGCAGCCCAGGCCCCAACCCTGCAAGAACGTCGAACGAAATAAATGGCCCAGCCATCTTATCGGAGTCGAAGGCCAAGCATCCAGCCCGTTCGCGACCAAGAGGCCACCGGGACGCATCCACCAGACTGGCCAGAACGCCCAGGCGAATAGAAGGCACGATCTGACGTGGAAACTAGGAAAGGTCACTAATCCCGAGCACGTGCCTCAGGTCCAGGCATGGTCCAAATTCTGTGACCTTCCGCAGCCGGGTAAAAGAATCAGCTCAGGTGTTCGACTATCAGCGAGCGGGCGAATGTTTGCGTAGTCGGCAGGCGTCAGGCCGAGATACGCATAGGCGGCAACTGCCGGAACGAACGCGGACACAACAGTACGTTATGAGCAAGGGCCAGAGTGTCAGGCGAGGACGAACTGGTTAAGGCGCAATCCAGTGGCCGCACAGCCCCAGAACGAGAAGGGATCGCGAAGATCGGCCACCGGATCATGCGGTAGCCGAAGCTTGAAGTCGTCCCGAACTCCGAGAGTGATTGTTGACGAAATACAGAGATAGGCAGCGCCAGATGCAGTCCGAGAGCTTGGATCGGCGAGCATAGAGAGGTCCCATCTTGGGAGCGGATCCATCCATAGGACGCCGCGATATAGGTGGCGGGGGCGAATATGACGAGTCGTCAGGATGATTTTGCGCCGTGGGCAGCGATGGCGAAGGTAGTTCGTTCTCAGCCTCGGAAGCCGTCCGACTGAAGCGCCACCCAGGCGTAGGAGAGCCACAGAGAAGGCGAGATTCCGTAGCAGGGAAGCCATACGCCCGCGACTGCGAAGAAAAATTCCCAGTTGAGCGCATGAAGCCGAAAGGCCTAATTCGTCAGAATTGTGCATGGCACTCGTAACCTGAGCCTTCGCTCCCGTCTAAGCGCTGCAGGCCCGGAAGGACGGCCGCATATTTCCCCTGGTCCAGCAGTGGTCCGGATCGAAGGCGAGGGTGGTCACAAATCGCCATAAAGATCGCTCCCGCGATAAAGGGCGTATTCGATAGAAGTTGCGCCGAGATTCGTCCGACGAAAAAGGTCTTCATGGGATACCAGACCCGGGTAAGCGACGTTCGAGGACATGCCACACCGATAGCCCTTACGGGATCAGGGATAGCCAGATCGGCGTGCGGGGAAGATATGAACAGCGCCGCTGCCGCGAGCGCAATTCCGTACGGGATCCCCATCTTGAAGTCGTGCAATCGAATGAGCCACCGCCAGCCGGTAACGAATGGTGGCAACGGTAGTGTTCCTCGACGAGTGAGCAGCGTTGAGGCTCCACCCATCAGTGCCGAGAGAGTGACGAAGTCGAGCAGCAGCGCAAACCCGAACCAGAGGAGCAAACTGCGGCTGCGAATTTGGCGTCGCCTCCGCCGATCCAGCCCCAGTGCGAAGAAGCCAATCCCCACGGCAAGGACAAGTCCCCCGGCAGCGGCGTGTGTGACAGACGATCTGGGACAGCGGAAGGCCCATCGCGAACGCGGTTGCAAGAAAGCCAACGACACAGGGCCAAGGAAGAGCTTGTATGGGGTGGTCATCGTCAGCAGGTCCACTCGCAGCCGCATAAAGGCGACGAGACGCTGGAAAAACCCCGAGCAACAAGAATGCTGAACATCCGTAATGTCTTCGTTGAACTAAAGGGCCGTGCCATGGTTTGGCGCTTATCGAGCGCGGCGGCCTCGGTGAAATCCGAGGCCGCCCAATAATCCGCGAAGTCGATTGGTTCCCGAGAGCCCGTTGCGACTTCGCCGAACTTGGTATTCAGGTTAGTCCCCGACAAGGCCCAGAACGGTGATGATGGCGACGGCGATGAGAGCCGCGATCAAACCGTTACTCAATGGCTGTGGCGCCCAACTCAGTCCTTGATAAAGCGGTTGAAGATCGTCTTCATGAGAGTAATCCTTACTTGGTTGCCTCACTTGTCCGAAACGACCGGATTTGTTGAAGCCGGAAGGAAATCGGGAACCGTCATAAGCCGACCCTCCAAAGCCGCCTTGTTTTTCGGTCACGTTAAGTCGGGGACATTAAAATTTGTTATACATCCGAGAAATCCGTAAGATGGTTATAGCATTGGAACGTGTTTTGTAGTAGATTTAAATCCATAGTGAACCAAGTAAGTCCCATCGATCGGCTTACGTCATATAGTCGACGGCGGGGATTCTCGACGCAACTCTGTTGCTCATTCCATTCCTAGCGACGGGTCCAGGAAGCCGCCGACGCGTTACCTCTTCCTTCACCATTCCCGCTCTCAGGCTGAAGGGGCGCCAAGACTGTCGGCGTGTTGTTGGTGGGCCCCGCACATGCGTCTCGTACTCCTCTGCGCTCTGACCTTCATGTCCGCATTCGGACAGGCCAAAGGCCGAGAGCTTCCACCTTCGCGGAGCCTGTCCACGGTGGAGATTGATCATGCGAAAGTCCTGCGCCTTCCGGACCGCACGCTCACCGTCATTGTCGGCAACCCGGCCATTCGCGGGGCGTCGCGGTCCAGAAGAACGAGCGTTCTCAGTCCTGACGGGTAAGAGCTTCGGGCGAACAGAACCTCATTCGGCGCTCGATGGGGAGCGGGGCATTTGCTGGCGAAGTCAGTCGGTGAGCGTTCGGGCTCCCGAGGATGCCGTTATCCACCGTCCAGCGGGGGCTCGATAGGGAAGTCCTATTCCTGCACACCTCCATTGCCAGCCGTCGATGCTTCTTGGCGAGCACGGCGAAGTACTTCGATCAGGTGGGCGCTCAGACCGACGCGACGCAACAAGTTGGCCGGCGGCAAGTAATATAATGTCGTTGGAATAACTAAAATTGTCGGGTCTACTGAGTAAAGACTTCCTGAAAACCTTCGAGGTCATCATCGCGGGGATCGATGATCAATCCAGGGAAGGGAAGCCGTCATGGCCCGGCGCAGCAAAAATGCCTCGCGACAATACTTGCCGATGGAACTCGCAGAAGCATCCGAGCCGCAATCGTCCGGTTCGCCCCGGGCGAGCAGTCTGAGTGCCGTCGCTCTGTTGTTCGGCCTCGCTCTTGTGCCCGTGGCCGGCCTAATGGGCCTGGCGCTCGATTCTCCGTGGTCAAGCTCGCCCGCGCCCAAGTTCCAGAACGCCGTCAACTCGGCAGGCCTACAGCCGTCGCGCAGATGCCCCGAGACACGCCGATCGCCGACATTCAGGCCGAAGCGAAAAAAGTGGGTCGCCGCCTCCCTCGTCAGCAAGGGCGTCGATCCACCAGCGATCGTCAGCAATAGCCCTCACCCTGACGGACGGCACGGAAGCCCGGAGCAACTCGGGCTACATATATCCAGGCGGAGCCTGGACGTGGGGATCACCTTGTTCAATGTCGTTGCGAAGCATGAGGATCCATCAGCCTCCCGGGCGATGACGGTTGCTGCCTCGAACGAGGTCGACTGGAGCTTGGGCAATGTCGAAGTCGACGCTCGTGCTTGGACAATAACTGGCTCGATGGCAGGGACGAAGCTCGCGAACCTTAAGACGGACCGTCGAGGCAACTCGTCGAGCTCCTCGAGAAAGGCGAAGACCAAGCCCGGCCAAGTGAAGATCTCTCTCGTGCCGTTCTCCCAGGCAGTGCGCGGGTCGACCCCATACACAAGGAAACGAAGAAAAACTGGATCGACAGGGCCTCTCGCCGAGTGAACGCCGAGTTTTCGGGGGGCGAATCCCCAACCGGTTCACGCTCCTTCAAACGAACCTTCAGAATTCCCTGGGCCGGATGGGTGGGTCGAGGACACGACCGACAGCCTTAACGACATCCAGGAGAACAGAAAAGACGGATCCCTCGACACCCGCAACGCTCTTCGTCCCGCATTTCGCGCCCGAGGCGAACCGGATGATGAATGCCCTGAGCACTCGGTCAAGAAAGACGGCCAGTGGCGCCTCGAGAGCTGGTAATCCGAACGACTACCTCTACGACAACATTGCGACTCCAATTGGATGAAGGTGGCAGGGCAACGTTGCCAAGTACACCAAGACAAACTTCGATCTTAGAAACACGCGACGAGTACCACTCGATCGCGCCACCGGGAACCGGCACCAACCAGGGTTGCGGCATGCAGACCATCATCCCCCTGACGGGAGGATTTCCAGCTCCTGAAGGAACTCCATCGAGGCGGATGGTTGCGACCGGCTACACCAATATTCCCTTAGGCCAGCCGCCTGGGGCTGGCATACAATAGACCGGATAGGCCCCTTTCAGCGCCGCCCAAGGGTGTTCCCTACGGGACTCCCAACGTCTCGAAGTTCATGATCCTGATGACGGATGGGCAGAACACGTTTGTGGACGAGGATGGCAACGGCAACAACAAGAACCACTCCATCTACCAGTCGC